>JBBQWQ010000045.1:0-64269 GCA_038210445.1 Polyangiales bacterium | reverse complement strand
CAGCGGCAGCTACGTGGCGCTGGCCAAGGTGCTTCTTTCGCTGGGCCGCATCGCAGAGGCCGCGGAGGCGATCGACAAGGCCTTGGCGATGCCCGTGAGGTCGGCAGCGCTGTTCTGGACGGCGGCGCGGGTGAAGCGAGCGCAGGCCGACGCCGCTGAGGCGACCTCCTTCGAGGCGAAGGCGCGGGCGCTCAATCCGCGCATCGCGACCACGGAGTAACAAGGAGTGAGCCTGGCGAGCCCGCCGGCAGTGCGCTCGAGGGTCCCCAGGGTGTTTGGTGAGCAAAGATGCCTTTGCCGGGCCGTCTATCGCATGCCACAAAGGTGGTATGACGATCGAGCTTAGTTCGGAGCAACAGGGCGAGCTGCGCCAAGCCTTCGACGCGATCCAGCGTGAGTTTGCGCCAATTCATCGGGCCACCCGGAAAGCGTTGCTCGTCGATCGAGCGCCGCAGACGCAGGAGTTGCTCGGCGCTTGGCTAGACGGATTCTTCGAGCTCTCCGATGAAGTGGCCGCGTGGTCGCTCGCGTCGCAGCAGACCGATGTGCCCGAGCTCGACAATCCCCTGGTGCTCCGACGTTTTCAAACGCTGGTTTCCCTTCCTCTGGATGCGCAAGCAAGCCAATGGTTGATTGCCTCCAGTGGGCAGTTCGGGGAGCACCGTGTGCTCGCGCTCGCGGTTCTCATCGCTCTGGAGCAGCGTGGAGGGCTTGCTTCCTCCGCGGAGTTGGCCGCAGAGCTGACGCGTACGAAGGATGTCGAGGCAACCTGGGCGCTGCTCGACTGGTTCAGCGCCGAGGCTCACACCGGCGTGCTGCAGGCAGTCGCCGAGCAGTGCTCGACTGCGCGCCGAGCTCGTCTCGACGCCCAACGAGCGCAAGAGGACGATGCAACGTGTTGGCTTCGGCAGCGCGGCTTCAGCGCCAACGAGGCGTTTGCCGTGAGCATCCGGCTGCAAGACCTCCCCGCGAGCCATCCCAAGCTGCGTCATCTTCGGGAGCAGATATCGTCGCTCGACCTGAGGATCACCAGCGCGCGCGTACGTGGACCCGATCTCGACGAAAGTTGGGCGCTCGTGCTGCGTGGTGGTCGCGGCGAGCCCAAGCACGACTTCGCGCCCTGCGCCTGGAGTGGCGACCTGCGTCAGCTCGCGAGCAAGACCGGCGAGGTGCGCGGAACCTTCGCAGAGGCGAGTCCGACGCCGATTCGCAAGGGACGCAGCCAGGTGATCGCAGCGACGTTGGAGTCGATTCCCGAGGCCATCGACGCGATCGAAGCCCTCGCAGGACGCAGCTTCCGTCGCGAGACCGCCAGCATCACGGCGCATATCGGAGCTCGCCACGTGGTCGAGCTGGAAGAGGCAGCCCGCGCCTGGTTGATGAAGGACAGCGGGCCAAGCGAAGGCACCTCCGCAAGATAGGACCTTCGGGGACCACCGCCCGAGGCGCGCCTCTGGGCGGTCCTTGTCACCCCAGCAACGAATTGACCATCGCCCGGCCCGCACCGCGCTCCGAGGCTCGGATCATGCGCATCAGCGGCCGTCGCGCCGGTGCTCCCAAGGATAGAACCCTCCGCCGCGCGCCAGTCGGTCGTTGACGCAACGGTGGGCGGAGAGGTCGTCGGGTGTACGCGGCGGCGGATGCAGCGCGAAGTACGCGGGTGCGCCGACGACGGCGATGGGCAGGTCCGGCCCGAGCCGAATGGCGATTAAGCCCTTGTCGACCGAGTCGCCATCAAGGGAGAGGGCGGCGCCAATGAGGTCTTCCAGAGCGAGGAGCTGCAGCAAAAGCGCGCGGAAGGCTGCGCATCCATTCGATCGACCTGTATTTCGGGGCGACACTGAGGTAGCCGCTCGCGCGAGGGGCGGGTCTGCCTCGCGCCGCCGTGCAGGCGCCTGCGAACCTCTCGCCCAGGCATGATGCCGGCACGCGGTCATGGGTCTCGCGGGAGGAGCTTGGAGATGGCGGCAGCTCCTTCGTCGGCGAGCCAAGTGTCGAAGGTTCTGAGGCCGGGGTAGCGGCGGCGAAGCACGTCGGTGTCGGCGTCGCCCACGGCGGTACCCTCGTCGACCAGCTCGACCAGACGCTTCAGTAGCGGGCTCTGGGCCAGCACTTCCGGGGCAAACTGCGCGTAGCCAACGGTGCGGCCGGTGGCGACGGAGATCTTCGTCGCCAGATCGCTTCCGGTGAGCGCGTCGCCGGCGATCTCCACCGTGCGGCCCACGTGCTCGTCGGGGTCGGCGAAGACCCGCGCCACGACGCGACCGATGTCGCCTCCGGCGATGAAGCGCATGGTGCGGTCCGGCTTCACGAAGAACACGAGCTTGCCCTGGTTCAGCGCGAAATGCGGCTGGAGGAGGATCTCCATGAACGCGCCGGGCCGCACGATGGTGGCGGGCAGGCCGCTCGAGCGCACGTGCTCCTCGATGCGCCACTTGCTCTCGAAGTGGCCGACGCCGCTGCCGCGCACGAGGCCCGCCATGGAGGTGTACACGAAGTGCGAGACGCCGGCGGCGGCGGCGACGTCTGCCAGCTCCACGCCGAAGCGCTCTTCGTCACCGTCGCTCACGCCGTACTCGGGCTGGCCGGAGCTCGGTTGCACGCTGAAGACGCCGTAGGCCCCCTCGACCGCGCGCGCCATGGACGCGCGATCGCGAAAGTCTCCGCGCACCAGCTCCGCGCCCGCTGCCGCGAGGGCCTGGGCCGCCGGCTTTTCCGGGTCGCGCACGAAGGCACGCACCGCCCACCCGTCCTTCGCGAGCGCACGCGCGGTGCCCCCGCCCTGCTGTCCAGTCGCGCCTGTCACGAGAATCGGTCCTTTGGTCGACCTCATGATCACCTCGAATGATAAACGGAGACTTGCTCCGTTTTCAATACGGAGGCATCCTCCGTTTGTCAAACGTGAGCAGACGCCTCGCAAAAAAAAAGGCTGCCCAACTGGCAACGACGCCGACGCCCGCGCGCGGCCTTCGGGCCGATGCCCGCCGGAACCGCGAGCGCCTGCTGACGGTCGCGCACGAGCTCTTCGGCGCGCGCGGTGCCGACGTATCCCTCGACGACATCGCGCGCGAAGCGCAGGTGGGTATCGGCACGCTCTACCGGCACTTTCCCACGCGCGAGGCGCTGCTCGCGGCGACCTGCGACGATCGCCTGCTGGCGCTCGCCGAAGGGCGCGCTGCGCCGCACGGGAAGGCAGCGGACGCCCTTCAGACCTTCCTAGAATCGCTGGTGCGGCATGCCGGCATGTACCGCGGCCTGGCGACTTCGCTGGGCGTCGTCCTCAAGAACGGTTCGCCCGGCTGTCACGCCGCTACGACCGCCGGGGAGCGCCTTCTCGCGCAGGCGCAGGACGCGGGCGAGGTGCGGCGCGACGTGGACTTCGACGACGTGGTTTGCATGGCGACCGCGATATCCCTTGCGACGGCAGAGGATTCCCGACGCGTACATCGGCTGGTGGCGATGTTCTTGGATGGGTTGCGTACGGCGCCACGGGTTACGTCGGCACGTTGAGTAAAGGGGTGCGAAGCGCGTCTCCGCGAGCGCTCACCAATCGTGACGGGAGGAGCGCCGTGCCCCCAAGTACAGGGTGGAGCAGCTCCGCGTGTGGGGCCGAAGCCCCCCGCCTACCTGCCGCCGTCCGCGGACGGGCACGGCGTCGTCTCGTTCGTCATGCAGCCGCCCACGTATCCGGTGCCGTCGCCGTTGCACAGGCGGACGCCCTCGCTCACGTCGGGGCATCGACAGAATACGTACGCGTTGGGGCCGCACATCTTCCGGGCGTCCGAGCCCGCATCGCAGCCGCCCGCATCAGCATCGCACGTACCCGTGCCGGGGCTCGTCCCTGCGCTGCAATGCAATGCGCCCACGACGATGACCCCCAGAACTATCCAACGACGCGTCATGGCAACTCCTTTCGGGCTCAGGGAGCTCAGGTCTGAAAGAACACGGTGGTATTCGGCACTTCCACGGCGGCATCACGAAAGGCCTGGCTCATGATGGCAAGGCACCCGGCGCCCTTATTGCGCAAGTCCGGAGGGAAGGTGACATCGTCGCTTCCAATCACGGACCGCGGGGACGGCACCGTTCCTTCGCCAGCCATGCGCCACTTGTACCATTCGTACAAGAGCGGAAGCTCCGCCGCCAATACTGGGTTCTTGACGGGCTGGTAAAAGGCAGTGGCCTTCGTGCAAACCTGGCTCATGGCTGCGACGACGACGCAACTGCTCTGACATGCGCCGCACTTGCCGTCGCAGATGTCCTCCTTCTCGGCGCAGCCGCCGGAGAAGAGAGCGTTCGTGCAATCCCCGGGCACCGTCATGCCGCCACACAGCATCGGATCCTTCGCAAAGTCGCAGGTCGTTCCCTTTGGGAGCAGGCAGCGTAGATCGCACGCCTCGCGCGGGGCCCGCGCGTCCACGCAGCCGCCGTTCTGCGGTGCCCACTCAGGGGCCTCACCGTTCTTCCGGGCGAGCTGGCCGGCGACCCCGCACAACTGTTGGAACTCACGAAATCGGTTTTGTTGCGGCCCCCTGAGCGCGCCGGCCTCGAGGACATCGGCCTCCTGCGGCGGCGATCCGAAAGCCGCCGCCACGGCCTTGCACGACCGCACGACCTCGATGCGGTGCTTCTTGACCCACTGAATCCACTGGTAGGTCTCGTGCGCAACGCCCTTCAAGTACGCGCGCGCCTGCTCCGTGTCCCCGCCGTAGTCGGCATTGGGGTCCTCCGGCCCATCCGGATTGAATGCCGCGCAGCTTATGGTCTGCGCGACGTCCGCGCCGGCGTCCCCGGGCGTGCTCGAGGTGCCGGCGGAGCTGCAGCCTATGACCGCCCCTGTCAGGGTGATAAACATGCACTTCCAGGCAATACCGCAGCTTGACATCTCTCCTGCCTTTCGAAAACCGCGATTGGTCACAGCCAGGTCAGAGCCGCCGCCCTGTTGCGAGGTCGAGAGTAGCGACGTCTTCTTTGCCGTCCTGGTCCTCGATAGAAACTCGGATGCCAGACTTCGTGGCATCTACGATCCGCAGCCCTTCGGGCCCCAGTCGCCCGCTGCGCCACCGAATCCCGTGCGCGCCGTACGCATAGACCTCCCAGGGATCCGCCAGAAGCAACAGGGATTCGTCCGAAGCTGGACTGACCTGAAGAACCAAGTCCGGCACAAGCAGCCGAATCCCCCCGGCCTCCGCCACCTCTACCTCGTACGCGCTGCCCTTCGCGACTACGACCGCGCGGTTGGGGTTGGGCGTGGGAAAGACGCCAGTGGCACCGTGTACGGAAAGCGTACCGAGGCGGAAGAGTCCAATCCACGACGGATGCTGCTGCGGACTGAAGCGCACCAGCATACCGTCTAGTCCAGGGCCAAGACCAGGGGCCTCGTGAACCACCGCCTGCGCCGGCGGCGTTGCCAAGACATCCGCGTCGTAGTCGTGTGGAAACGGGCAATCTCGGATCATGGGCGAAATGGTCGAAAGAATCGATGCATGATGAGTTCTACCTTGCCGGAGTTCGAGAGCCTTGTCCCAATTTCGAAGTGACCAGCCTGTCCGTTGACCGTTCCTGGAAGCGTGTACTGAACGCCGGAAGCACCATACCCCGGCTTCACCTGCTGAAAGAATGCCACTGACAGCTTCTGTTCCCCATTCGTCAAGATTTCGCGATCAAATGAACCTGGGAAGTTGTGAAACGGGCCTGGGTCTCCGGAGGCGCGGGCGACGACCCTGTTGGAATTTATGTACTCCCTACCGTTGACGGTGAGCCCCGCGTTTGCGCAAGGTGCACCCGCATTGTGACTCCAGAGGCGAGCGCTGCCCACCTGATACGAGTGCGCACCCTCGACCTCGATGTTGTAGACCATCGCGGAAGTGCGATGGTCCTCCTCACCATACACCGAGACGGCGGCGCCCGATGTCCCCGCTTGAATTGCTTCACCAGCGCGGAGGTCGGCCAGCGAGATCCACTGATGGCGGTCAGCGGAGTACAGCCGATGTCCGCGCGTCGCGTCGAGGGTCTCCCCCACGGAAGGAACTCGCAGGCGCATGACGTCCGCAGCAACGCGCTGCGTTGTCATCAAGACGACCCGTCCAGGGCCGGTCGCGATGGCCGGAGCCGGGTCGAGGCCCTCGACCCAGGCGAGCGTGGATATCCCGAACTCCTGCACGACCAACGGCATCCACCCGGCCACGTGCGCGCCCAAGGCCTCGAACCACGCGCGCGGCCGGAGGAGGGTGACCCGCAAGAGCGAGCCAATGTCATCCGCTACGGGCGCCACAAGCCGAGCGACCACCCACGCCTGCGGCTCAACAGACGTTGCGCGGACCTGCGACGCATCCTCGCCCGCCGCGAGAACACGGTCGCCAACCCTCAGCGCGTCGATTGCCACCAGGCCGGAGCCGGTCGCGACCGGGGTCCCTGCGACGAAACAAGTGCACGGCGCGCCGCCACCGGGGACCGCCAGGCTTCCGCCGACCGAGTCGACAAGCATCTCGTCGGCCGCGCCCTGGATGTTTCCCCACGTGTGGGCGAGCGAGCCGTTGTCCACGTTCCACTCAAAGTGCTCGGTGACGAAGTTGCGAACTACGTTCGGCCGGAGGTCCAGAGGCTCGCCGGTCTTTCGATTGACGAGCTCGGCGCACCCGACCACACATCCGCTCCTCGTGAAGCGCTCCACGTGGTAGTTCCACTGGGACTTCATCGTGTCGACCTTGAAGACCAGCATGTCCGTGCCCATGCGGAGCAGCCGGTCGCCGAGGGGCTCCTGCGGGCTGGGCCTCTCCACTGCCCGCCCGCGGGCAGCCGGTCCCGCGCCCGCGCGGGCTGCGCTGCCGAAGGTCGCTGCCATAGATGCCCGGCCCACGTCTCGGATCGTTCCGCCGGGGTCGGAGAAGAAGCGCCCGGCTCCATCCACCATTGCGCTGAAGAACCCACCGATGGCCGCGCCGACGCCGTTGTCGCCGCCGCACGGATTCCCCGTGTTCGACAGCTCGTCCGCGCAGAGGCCCATGGGGTCCGTCGCCATCGTCGTGCGGCCACTGACGTACGCGTACGGGTTCATGTCGCCGGACGCGTTGTGGAGTGTGAGCGGGTCTGGCGAGATGAAGCGGCCGAGGTTGGGCTGGTAGTAGCGTGCGCCGAAGTAGACGAGGCCGGCTTCGAGATCCTCTTCCTTGCCCGTGAACTTGTAGTCTTCACGGAACTGCGACCAGCGTGCAGTGCGGTAGTCGGACTCCACGCCGCCGTAGGCGTCATAGGAGGTCTGCTCCACGAGCTCGCCGGTGCTCTTGTCGATCATCGCGCTCAGGGAGCCGAGGTGATCGCCAACTTGTCGTCATCGATTCCCGCCTCGGGCGATGCGCGCGTCTGACGTCGACCCGTGCGCCGCGCCTGCGCGTGGGTGGCTGGCGCTGTTGGTGAGCCATGTGGCCATTCCGGTCCGCACGACTGCGCGTCAGCGGAGAGCGCCGAAGCAGGAGACTGAGGTTTTTTGGCCGAGACCGAGGGAGGCGCGTTCGCTGGGAGGAGCGCCGGTCGCTCACCCTCTCTTCTCGTGAGGACGGGCCAAAAACACCAGTATCCTAAAGCGCCTGGCAGCTCGTGCAGGCGCCGCCGGCGCACGAGGTCGCGGTGGCGCGGTCGGGGCAGACGTAGCTCGTGCCGCCGTTGCTGGTGACGCACGCTTCGGCGGGCGTCGAAGACGTGCGGCACGCGTTGCACTGGGCGCTCCGAGAGCAGTCGTTGGCGGCGGCCTGCGACGGGCAGCCGTAGCATTTGCCGCCAGTGCATACGAGGCAGGTGCCGTTGCTGCACGCGGAAGAAGTGTTCGATCCGGAGGCCACGCCGCAGGTGACGCCGCCGCCGCCCGTGGTGGTGCTACCGTCGTTCGCGGTCGCCGCGTCGCTGGCCACGCCGGCGTCGCTGGCCGTCACCGCGCCCCCATCGCCGCCGTTCTCGGGCGATCCGCTCGAGGTGTTGCCGCTGCTCGATGGGCCGCTCGTTGGAACACCGTCGGATCCTCCGCAGGCGAGGAGCGAGACGCACGCCACTGTCATCAAAATACGATTCATGTTCGAACCTCTCGGCCGCTGCGAAGGCGCGAGCCTCGTTGGGAGAGCGCGGCTGCGCTGCACGCCTCCACGAAGTGCAATCGGAGGGCCACGGCGGTCGCGTCGCGGGCCCGCCGCTCCCATTGCGAAAGGCGCACGCCGGGCGGAACGAATTCCATCGGTAGCGAAGCATTCCCGGTGCGGTGTGGGCACATGCGACGTCGCGAGCGCGGCGCCTCGCCGTGGAGGATCCACCCCGTTGGCGCGCGGGCGATCCGGCGCGCGGCGCGCGTGAAGCTACGAGGTCACCATGTGGTAGGCCTTGGTGATCTCCGCTTCGTCGAGGAAACCGACGATGCGGCCGTCTTCCGATACCACCGGCAGCTCGCGGAGCTCGCCCGCCAGCAGGAGCGAGAGGGCATGGTGAAGGTCGTCGTTCTCGCTCACCGACACCGGGTTGGCCATGAGATCGTCGGCCACCGATACGTCGACGAACTCCGGGTGGGTAGTGGCGACGCGGAGCACTTCGCCGCTGATGATGCCGACCAGAGCTTCGCGCGCGTCGAGCACCGGGAAGGTGTCTTGCCAGTCGGACGACGCCACCGCGCGGACCACGTCGCGGGCCGGCGTGTTGCGCCGGAAGGTGACGAAGGTGGCGCGGGGCGGGACCACGTCTTTCACGCGAACGTCTTTGAGCACGTCGAAGAGCAGGTCTTGCCGGTGCGCCGGGGAGTCGCGCTTGGTCGGCACCTGCTTCTTGTAGAGTGCACGGTTTCGCAGGAGCACGAAGGCGATGCCCTCGGCCAGCATGAGCGGCACCAAAAGGTCGTAGCTGCCGGCGAGCTCGCACGCGATGACCAGGGCGGCTAAGGGAACGTGGGCGATGCCGCCGTAGAAGGTGGCCATGCCGACGATGGCGAAGGCGCCCGGGTCGATGCGCGGATCGTTGAGCAGGAGCTGCGCCGCGCGCCCGAAGGATCCGCCGAGGAGGCCGCCGATGACCAGCGAAGGGCCAAAGTCGCCGGCGCTGCCGCCGGTGCCCACCGTGAGCGAGGTGGAGAGCATCTTGAGCACCGCCAGGAGCGCCAGAAGCTGGACGGCGCGCCAGCCGCCCGGCAGCCAGGGCGTTCCGGAGATGGACATCTGAATGGCGCCATAGCCGCCGGAGAGGACCCCCACCCCCTGACCCGGGCGCCCCACGTAGGGCTCGAGGAAGATGATGATGGGCACCGCGAGCAAGCCGAGCAAGAGGCCGCCCACCGCCGGCCGCGCCCACACGGGGATCTTGGACCGTTGCGTGGCCTTCTTGACCGCATCGAGCATGGCCACGAAGGCCACCGCGCCGACGCACACCACCACCGCGAGCAGCGCGTAGAGCGGGAGATGCACCGGTACGAAGGGGTAGCCGGCGGCGTGAGCAAAGAGCGCCGACTCCCCGAAGAACGCGATGGAGACCGAGTAGCCCACCACGCTGGCGAGGACCGAAGGCACCAGCGCGTCGGACTCGAAGTCGTCGCGGTGCAGCACCTCGACCGCCAGGAGTGCGGCGCCCAGCGGCGTGCGGAACACCGCAGCCATGCCGGCTGCGGTGCCGGCCACGAGAAGAATGCGCCGCTCCCGCTCGGAGACCCGGAGCGCGCGGCCGACCATGGCGCCCACTGCGCCGCCCATGAGCATGGTGGGGCCCTCGCGGCCGCCGGACCCGCCCATGCCCAGGGTGAACACCGAGGCGATGAGCTTCACCAGCGGCACGCGCTTGCGGAGCATGCCACGCTTGTTGTGGAAGGCGTCGATGACGGTGTCGGTGCCGCCGCCCGACGCCTCCGGCGCGAAGCGATAGCAGAGGAGCCCCGAGACCAGCGCGCCGATGCCCGGGAGCACGAACAGAAACCAGGGACGAAACTTGGGGGCCTCGCCGGGGAAGAGATCTTGCTCGCCGGCCGCGTGGAGCGGGTAATAGCCGGCGATGTGCCCGAGCACCAAACTGCTCAGGGCCTCGCAGCCGAAGACGAAGAGCGTGCCCAGGCCACCTGCGGCGAGCCCCACCAGCGCGGCATGAAGGAGCACACGCCCCAGGAGCTGCAGGTCGAGCGGACCGCCCTCACTCCCGAAGAAGAAGCTCCGCAGGCGCGACCGGAGGGAGAGCGCGCCGCGGCGTGACGATGGGGGAACCGGGGTCATTCGGCGGGCCCAGTGTAGCCCCTCGCCTCACCCGCGGCGGAAAAAGTTGGTGCTCAAAGCGATTGCGGAGGGGCAAAGAGAAACGGGCGACGGGTGTTCAGGCGCTGCAAGGCCGGCGCGAGTCTGCTACCGTCGCACCATGCAAGTGGGGATGCGGACGGCGCTTTGCGCAGGGTGGCTGCTGTGGGGATCGCTTGCCGGCTGCGCGCGCACGGAGCCGCGCGACGAGGCCGCGTCGAGCGATGCGGGGCCGGATGCTACGAGCGACGGCCCGTTCGGCGACAGCGGGAGCGACGGCGATCTCGGGCCGCAGGCGAAGGTGAGCTGTCCCGCACTCGATACGTGCGAGGTCCGCGACGCCAAGCTATCCTTGGCCTTCGAGCCGCCTCCGTCGGTGGAGCTGCTGCAGGGTCACGGCATGCGGTTTCTCGGCACCGATCGGGCGAGCGGCGAGCTCGTGGTCTACGAGCTCGGGATCCCGGTTTCCGGCAAGCTCCCAGAAATCGCGGAAGCGTTTCGGTTGCCTGCATTCTACACGCGTGGGCAGCTCGGCGCCGAGGGCCTCCTTGCATGCCGGCAGGACGGCTGCGCCTTCGTGACCCGCGACCGCAACTCTCCGCTTCCCGGGTCCTTGGTCGCCGCAGCGATCTTCGGGCGATGCGTCGGCGGAATCGGAATCTTTTGTTTCGACGCGAACGACATGCTCTCGGCGTTGGTGCTGCCGGAGAGACTGCTTTCCCCGGTAGCTGCGTTCGCCCTGGTGGGCTCGAAGCAGATGCCGCTGGTGTCGACGACCGATGGCAAGCTCCAGCTCCTTGGCGCCGACAAAACGCCGGCCCCTTTCGCCGTCGACTTCAGTGCGCCGCTCTCTTCCGTCGCGACGACGGCCGGGTATTCTACCAGCCAAGTGTGGGCCGGGCGCACGCAGACGGGGTTCCTGGCAGTGGGCGATGAGCGTGGCGGCACCAAGTGCGAGGTGCGCGCCGACGACGTCAAGCTCGCGGAGTACTCCAATGTGCCGCTCCGCTTTTTGAACGGCGACCGCCTCGTCAGCGCACCGCTCCAGGCGCGCTACGCAAAGCTCGGGTGCGAGACCTCGCCGGTGCCGCCCGGGTCGCTGGGCCACACATACATTCGGTGCGGTCTCGCTGGCACCCAGCTGGTCTTCGACGCGCACCACATCTACGCCTCCATCGCATTTTGCCCCGCAGGCTGACGCGGGCCGGCAAATTCTGCGGCAGGAACCGGGAAAACACCGCGTTTGCCGCGGCTTCTTGACGCCGGGCCCGAAGGCCCCCTATACGCCACGCGGTACATGGCTACGAGCGTTGTCACCGTCCCAGATACGTCCACGCAACTTCGCGATCTCATCGCGCTGGGCAAGCCGCGGATCACGCTCTTCGTGGCCATCACCACCGGGGGCGGTCTCCTGCTCGCGCATCGCGCCGGAGGTCCCGGGGCCACTGCGCTTCCGGTGCCGTGGACGCTGGCCCTCTGCGCCCTGCTCGGGACGGCGCTCATCGTGGCTGGCGCCAACGCCCTCAACATGTACATCGAGCGCGAGATCGACGGGCGCATGGAGCGCACCAAACGCCGCCCGCTGCCCGCCGGCCGGCTCCAGCCCAAGGTGGCGCTCATCTTCGGCGTGGTGCTCTCGGTGCTGGCGGTGCCGGTGCTCGCGCTGGGCGTGAACCTGCTCACCGCGTTCCTCGCGGTGCTCGCCAACATCCTCTACGTGCTCGCCTATACGCCGCTCAAGCAGCGGTCGCACCACTCGCTCCTGGTGGGCGCAGTGCCCGGCGCCATTCCGCCGCTCCTCGGCTGGACCGCGCTCACGGGCCGGGTCGACGCCGCGGGCCTGGTGCTCTTCGGCATCCTTTTCCTGTGGCAAGTGCCGCATTTTCTCGCCATCACGCTCTTTCGCCGGGAGGAGTACAAGCGCGCCGGGCTGGTGGTGATGCCCAACGTGGTCGAAGAGATCGCGGTTCGCCGAGCGATGGTGAACTTCAGCGTGGCGCTGCTGCTTGTGTCGCTCCTGCTCTACCCGCTGGGCGTGGCGCACCTCGGGTACCTCATCGTGGCCGCCATCCTCGGCAGCGTGTTTCTGGGCTTTTCGCTGTGGGGTTTTCGCCACGGCACCGGCATTCGATGGGCGCGATCGGTGTTCGGCATCTCGCTCCTCTACATCGTGCTGATGATGGCCGCCCTCGGCCTCGGGGTCTGAGCGCCGCGCAAAACGCACGGAGCACGGGAAATCGGGGTAGAATAGCTGCGTCCTGGCGTAGCATCACGGGTCCCTTCACCCCGCCTGCGCGGTCCCCTTTGACCTACGGCCGATTCTGATTCAGAGTCGGCCCTCCCCGAAGTACCCGAGGCGCACGTGCTGAGACCCCGCCGGAAGATCGACCTGAAGAAGAGCATTTTTCTTCTTCCGAACATCATCACCCTCTGCAGCATTTTCTGCGGCTTTCACGCCATCGCCACCACCGCCATGGCCCCGGCCGGCAGCACCGGCGACGAGTTTTACCGGGCGTCGCTATTCTTGGTCTTCGCGTTGTTCTTCGACATGCTCGACGGCCGCGTGGCGCGTCTCACCAAGACGCAGTCGGCGTTCGGCCTGCAAATCGACTCCTTGGCCGACGTCATCTCTTTCGGCGTGGCCCCGGGCCTCCTCGTCTACAAATGGTCGCTCTACCAGCGCGACACCGCCGGCATCGTCGTGTGCTTCATCTTCGCGGGCGCCGGCGCCGTGCGCCTGGCGCGCTTCAACGTCCTCTCCACCGACGAGAGCGGCAAGCCCTCCAAGCCCAGCAAGTACATCGTGGGGCTCCCGGTGCCGGGCGCCGCCGGCATCCTGATGTCGCTCATCATCGCCAACCACACGATTCACGGGCCGTTCGGCGAAGCCAAGTACGTGCTCCCGCTCATCGGGCTGGTGTGCTTCCTGGCGTTCCTCATGGTCTCCACCATCAAGTTCCGCAGCTTCAAAGACCTAAAGCTGAACGGACGCACCGTGGCGCTGGTCTTCTTCGCCGTGGGCTCCAGCGCCGTGGTCATGGTGCAGACCAAGCCCGCCTTCGTGCTGGTGTGGCTCCTCGGCTTCTACATCGTCATCGGCCTCATCGAGACGGTGATCCAGCTCGTTCGCCGCAAGGACCGCGAAGTCGAGAGCACCCGGCCGCCGGAAGCCTGAAGCCGCTCCCGGAGCGATCGCAGCGCAAAATTGGCCCCCTTGGCGCCGGGTCGATACCATCCGGGACAGCGTGAATCGCGTCTACCCCGTACTCCTGGTCTTCTCTCTCTTTGCCTGCGGCCGTGGCGAAAACGCCGAGGAACGCGAGCTGGCGAAGATGCGCGAAGCGCTGAGCCGGGTGCAGACCCGCCACGATGGCATCGACGAGCGGCTCACGCAGCTCGAGGTGAAGAACGCGGACACGGTGCCCGCCAAGCCCGCCACCTCCAAGGCCGCGCCGCCTGCCACGCCCTCGCTGAAGGTGGTGCGCATCACCCCCGAAGACGCGCCCGACGATCCGCCGGAGACCAAGGGCGCCGTTGCCCCGCCGGACCCGGAAGACGTTGCGCCGCGCCCCTCGATCCGCGTCACCGGCAGCGGCGGCTCCTTCGCCAAGGGCAAGCGCATCGGCCGCGGCCCCGACAACGTCGAGACCAACGACCCCTCGCCCGGCGCCGAGCCCTTGCCCTCCGGCTCCCTGCCCTCGTACGGCATCGTTGACGGCGGAGGCGGTCGCCCCAGCGCGCTCGACCCCGCCGCCCGCAGGGCCTACGACGACGCGTTGCAGCTGGTGTACGGGAAGAAGTACGACGCGGCCCTCGATGCGTTCGCGGCCTTCCTGGTGAAGTGGCCCGACCACCCCAACGCCGACAACGCGCACTACTGGCGCGGCGAGTGCTACTTCGCCAAAGGCGAGATGGCCCGGGCCGAGGAGCAGTTTGCCGGCGTGATTGCCCGCTTCCCCATGGGCAACAAGGTGCCGGACTCGCTGCTCAAGCTGGCCATCACCCAGGAGAGGCTCGGCAAGGCCGCGGAGTCGCGGGCCAGCTACGAGAAGCTCCAGCGCGAGTATCCGCGGAGCGATGCCGCGAAGAAGAGTCAGGGCGCCGTGCGCGCACCCAAGAAGGAGACACCATGAGGAAGCTCGGTATCGGCAGCGCGCACGGCACGTTGCACTTGCGCAATCTGCGCCTGCAAAGCGTCGCCATCGCGTTCACGGTGGCGTGGGCGCACACCGCCGTCGCGCAAACGCCCCCAGCGTCGGGCGGTGGCGCGTCGCCCGGTGGCAGCGGCGGAGCGAGCGGAGGCACCGGGGGTGGTTCCACCTCGCCCGGCGGCGTGGTGGTGGTGCCGGTGGCGCCGGTGTATCCCAACGCCCCCACCGCGGGCCCCACCGGTCCGGTGGGCGGCGGCAACGCGCAGTACTCGTCGTCCAAGCCCATCACCGGTCCCAACGACCGCGACGGCTTCGACCTCGGCGCCAAGGGCGGCGGAGGCAAGACCGTGTACGGCGGCGACACCGGCGCGATGTTCCTCGGCGGCATGCGCATGGGCGGCAGCCCCAACGCCAACGCGCACCTCGTGCGCCGCGGCGACACGCTGTGGGACATCTGCGACTTCTACTTTCAGAACCCCTACCAGTGGCCGCGCATCTGGTCGTACAACCCGCAGATCCAGAACCCTCACTGGATTTACCCGGGCGACGTGGTGCGCCTGAAGAACGGCACCGACACGGCGCCCTCGGCTCGCACCGGCTCGCTCACCGATCGGCGGCGCCAGGTCTCGCCCAGCACGGTGTTCCTGCGCAACGAAGGCTTCATCGAAGACGAGAACGACACGGTGTGGGGTGAGCTCGACGGCTCCCGCGAAGACAAGACCTTCCTCTCGGATTTCGACGAGGTCTACATTCGCATCTTCAGCGATCGCGACATCAAGGTGGGCCAGGAGCTCACCATCTTCCGCCCGGTGAAGAGCGTATCGTCGGGCAAGATCGTGGAGATTCAGGGCACCGTGCGGGTGGACCAGTGGAACGCCAAGGACAGGGTGGCCCGCGGTCGCATCGTGGAGACGATCGACACCATCGAGCGCGGCGCGCGCATCGGCCCCTTGCAGCGGCGCTACGAAGTGGTGCCGCCGGTGCGAAACGAGAAGGAAGTGAAGATGACGGTCCTGGCGGCGCTCTCGCCGCACGCGCTGTATGGGCAAAACCAGGTCGTATTCGTCAACGCCGGCTCCAAGGCGGGGCTGGTCGCCGGCAATCGCCTCCTGGTCATCAAGAAGGGCGACGGCTTCCACGACAGCCTCCCCTCGCGCAGCGCCGCCGTGCGCATCGCCCTCGAGAGCGACTCGCCCGCCCAGGTGGAGCGCGTGCCGCAACCCAACGGCGCCACCCTCCCCGAGGAGACCTACGCCGAGCTTCGCGTCATCTCGGTGCGCGACAACACCGCGCTGTGTCTGGTCATGGACGCCAAGAAAGAAATCGAAGCCGGCGATCCCGCGATCGCGCGCAAAGGTTACTGAAGACAGGGCGCGCGGCGGCCCGGTTGCTCGGGAGCGAACCGAGCGGCGGAAGGGCGGACCGACAGGGTGCCGCTCGTCTTCCGTCGCCCGCGCATCGCGAATCCAGGTAGAGTGCTGCCCGTGCGTCAGGAAGACTCCGACAGACCCGATAGGCAGTCCTACGATCGCATGGATCGCGGCCCCGCGGGCGAAGGCGGACCGCCGCGCTTTCTGCGGTGGTTGGTGGTCATCCTCGGGGTGGTGCTCACGGTGCGGTTCGGGCCGGTGGCCTTCTCGGGCCGCGAAGCGCCCGCCTACTACCGCGGCGACGAAACCAAGGTGGCGTACCTTCTGCACGGGGCCGGCCGCGATTTGCTCACGCTGGTGCAGCCGGAGCGGTTCTACGGCACCAAAGTCGAGGCCAGAAACCGCTTCCGCACCGGCTCCGCGCGCTTCGATGGCGAGTGGTTCTTCGGAACGTTCTTGATGACGGTGGTGGGGGCCAGCCAAACGGTCATCGAGCACCCGGAGCTGGCTGCCGACTCGCACGACGTGACGCACCTGGGCGAAGAGACGCTGGTTGCCCCGGAGACGCGCGCCTACGACACCGAGGCCTGGGGCGACGACGCCCTCGAGCACCTCGACGGGAGCGACCGCGACCACTGCGCATACCTGTGCTACCTCGCCTTCGGCCTGGGCATGGCGCGGCTCGCCGAGCCCAAGTTCGCCTACGGCGAGCTCCACGACCGCGTGATCGCCACGCTCGAGCGCCGCATGCTCGCCAAAGAATCGCTCTTGCTCCAGACCTACCCCGGCGAAACCTATCCGGTCGACAACGCCATGTTCATCGGCGCGCTCGGCCTCCACGCGCAGGCCACGGGTGCCGATCACGGTCCGCTGCTCGCTCGCTGGGAGGCCAAAGCGCGCGCCACCATGCTCGACCCGGCGACCGGGCTCTTGCTGCAGTCGATGAAGGACGACGGCACGCCCGGCGATCGCGCCCGCGGCTCCGGCACCGCGCTCGCATCGTATGCGCTCTCCTACGCGCTGCCGGTGCTCTCCAAAGACCTGTGGGCGTCGATTCGCACGCACCTCTGGGTGAACGTCCTCGGCTTCGGCGCCATCCGCGAATACGCGCGCAAGGACGAGGGTCACGGCGACGTAGACTCGGGCCCGGTCATCTTCGGCCTCGGCATCTCGAGCGCCGGCTTCGCGCTGGGCGCAGCGCGCGCCAACAACGACGAGCAGGCGTTTCGCGGCCTCTACGCAAGCGCGCACTTCATGGGCGCCCCCATCGACGGCGACGCGCGCCGCAACTACGTCACCGGCGGCCCCATCGGGCAGGCCATCCTGTTCGCGATGATGACCGCACGGAGGGCCCCGTGAAGGTCATCTACGGCGGCATCGTGCTGGCGCTGGCGTGGGTCACGTACTTCATCGTGAGCCAGTTCGACGATCGCGAAGGCGTAACCGGCGCCCTCCTCACCACCGGCTCCCAGCCGAGCGACGCCATCTTCGCGCTGGGCGCCTTGCTGTTTCTGCGGTTCCTGTGTGTGGTGGTGCTGCCAGCGCTGCTCGTGGGGTGGCTGCTGGAGCGCCTGCTGGTGCGCATGCACAAGCGCTTCACCCGCGCCCGCTCCTGAAATTCCCGGCCGGATATGCGCCCAGGCGCAGGGCCCCGGAGGGTGCTATTCTCGCGCCATGCGCGCCTGCTCTTTCGCTTTCGTGCCGCTTGCCGTGATGGTCGCTTGCTCGTCGTCTTCGTCCACCGAAGCGCCGAAGAACGAGCAGCCCAAGCCGGTCCCCACGCTCTCCGGGGTGAAGACCACCGTCGACGAGACCATCGCGCCCAAGAAGGCGCGGCAGAGCTATACCGCCGGGCCCAACCCGGGCAACCCCGACGCGCTCGACACCTATCTGGCGCAGGGATTCGGCGACACCCAGGTGGCCGCCGGGCAAAAGTACGCCACGCGGGTCATCGACGGCTCCGCGCCGCCGGCCGCCGGGGCCGCCGCCAAGCGCGTCGCGCGATTCGTGCACATTCCCGACTTCCAGATAGCCGACGACGAGTCGCCTACGCGGCTCGCTTCGTTCGATGCCTCGTCCAGCACCGACGCCGCCATGCGCCCGCAAGACGCCTACCTGTGCAGCATGGCCAACGCCGCGGTGCGCACCATCAACGCCCTGCACGCCAAGGACCCCATCGGCTTCGTGCTGCTGGGCGGCGACAACGCCGACAGCGCCCAGGGCAACGAGGTCTCCTGGGTGCTCGACATCCTGAGCGGCGCCGACAAGGTGGAGTGCGACTCGGGAGACGACGACGATCTGGTGGCGGGCGCCAGCAACGACGGCAAGGATCCCTTCAAGGCCGACGGTCTCAAAATGCCGTGGAAGTGGGTCACCGGAAACCACGACGTGCTGGTGCAGGGCAACGTCACCGTGAACGAGTCGCGCAGGACCGAGGTGCTGGGCACCCGCTCCGGTGGCGGCACGCGCAACTACGCCGGCGGCTCCCGCGGCGCCGTAGAGCGCGGCGACTTCGTGATCGCCGATCCGCGACGCGCGCTCCTCGACCGCAAAGAGCTCATGAACAAGGTGGCGAGCCACGGCGACGGGCACGGCCTGGGCGACGCGCAGAAGCAGAGCGGCAAGGCCATCTACACCTTCGACGTGGAGGGCGCGCCGATTCGCTTTCTGGTGCTCGACACCGGCTGCGAGACCGGCGGCGCCGACGGCATGATCCACCAAGCCGACGTCGACAGCACCATCAAGCCCGCGCTCGACAAGGCCAAGGCCGACGGCAAGTGGGTCATTCTCGCGTCGCACCACTCTACCGCCAACCTCACCGACGACGGCGGCGCCTTCGGCGTTCCCCAGGCCGACGCCGTGCTGCAAGACAAATGGGAGGCCTTCATCGGCAGCTATCCCAACGTGGTGTTCAGCATGGTGGGTCACTCGCACCAGCACCGGGTACGGACCGTAGCGCCTCCCGGCGGCCACTCGTTCTGGGAAGTGATGACCAGCTCCATTGCCGACTTTCCCAACCAGTTCCGGGTGGTCGAGATCTTCGACCAGGACAACGGCTGGATCATGCTCCGGGCCACCTGCGTGGACTACAGCGCCGAGGGCGACGCGGTGGCAGCCGAGGCGCGCCGGCGCGCGGTGACCGACTTCACCTCCGGCTGGACGCCGGGCGATGGTCCAGGCAAGGAAGACGAACGGAACGTCGAGTTGTGGATCAAGAAGCCATGAAGAGGGCGCTCGCGCTCGCGCTCACGTGCTCGGTGCTCGGACTCGGTGGCTGCAAGGCGGCGCGGAAGCTGTTTCTGGGCGATCCCGACGCGGTGCCCACCGTGCGCCCCATCATCCCCACCACCCCCACCGGCACCATCGCGATTCCCCTCCCCGGCCCGCCGCCCACGCCCAAGCAGATGACCCTCCCCGACGGCTCGCTGTCGTCGCCGGAGTACGCCGACGCCTACGAGGCCAAGTCTGCGGGGCAGCTGTGGCGAGCCCACCTGGCGCTCGAGTCGAAAGCGCTGGGAGCCGACGGCACCAAGGACGAGGTGCGCCTGCTCAAGGACATCTGCCAGGCGCAGGACGACACCGATTGCGTGGCCAAGTGCGCCGGGCGGCTCGGAGAAAAGGCGCCGGAGACGGAATTCGACAAGCTCCAGAAGCTGGCGAAGAAGGACCCCAAAGGCGCGCGGCGAAAGCTCGAGTCCAAGCTCGAGGAGGGCAGCGCGAGCGCCGACGAGGTAGCCCTGCTCCACAAGCTGTGCGTGACCGCCCGCGACAAGGCGTGCATTGCCAAGACCAGCCCGGCCGCTCCCACACCGGCCACCGCCTCGCCCGACGGAGACGACGCCGCCAAGGCCCTGGCCCTGCTCTCGAAAGACCCCAAGGCCGCCCGCGCGCTGCTCGAGCCCAAGGTCAAGGCCGGCAAGGGGAGCAAAGACGAGATCGCGGCGCTCTGTGCAGTATGCATTTTCTCCCGCGACCCCGCTGGGCAGAAGGTCTACTGCAACAAGTAGTTCGCTGACGGTGGGCGTGGCGCGGGTGGGCGGCGCCGGCGGCACGCGGGTGGGCTTCTGGCCGGGGCGCCTCAATCGCTTTTATGTGTATCATGCACCTGAAGGAAAGCTCACACCAGCCAACTTGGCCCGGGCGCGCACCCCATTCCGTGACCGCCGCTGACCGCTCGTCAGTGCTGCTCGGCGACCAGGGCTTCCAGGCGGTCGAGCGCCTTGTCGACGGTGGCGGCCGCGGGGCCGAACGAGAAGCGCACATAGTTGCGAAAGCGCGAGGCGCGGCCGCTGCGGCGCTTGCCCGGGTTCACGTCGAAGAACTCGCCGGGCACCACGATGACCTTCTTCTCGAGGGCTGCGCGAAAGAGCGACATGCCGTCGGAGAGCGGCCCGGGTAGCTCGGAGACGTCGCCCCACGCGTAGAACGTGCCGTCGGGGATGCGATCGAAGCGCACGCCGATGCGCTGCAGGCGGGCGATGGTGGTGTCGCGTTTGGCGCGGAACACCCGCTCGATGGCCCGCGTTTCTTTCTCGACGTGGTCGAAGTCGAGGAGGTCGACCGCCGCCCGCTGCAGCGGCTTGCTGCCGCCGCCGTCGAGGAACGAACCGGCGCTGGCGAAACGCTCGACCACACTCTTGGGCCCCACCGCCCAGGTGATGCGCCAGCCCGGGTAACGCCAGTTCTTGGTGAAGCCGTCGAAGAGCACCACCGGGTCGGCGTCGACGTCTTCGACGTAGCGCGCGGCGCTTTCTACCGGTAGCTGACCGGTGCGTGAACGATACACGTAGTGCGAGTAGAACTCGTCGAGCAGCAACGTGCAGTCGAGCTCACGGGCCACGTGCACCCAGCGCGAGAGCTCCTCGCCTGCCACCAACTTTCCGGTGGGGTTGCAGGGGTTCGACATAAGGAGCGCCGAGAGGCCGCGCCCCAGCACTTCCTTGCGCAGATCGTCGGGCGTGAACGAATAGCCGCGATCGCCGTCGAGCAGGATGGGAATGGGCGTGAAGGCTTTGAAGATGTCGAGCAGCTCTTCGTAGGCGGTGTAGTCCGGCAGAAAGTGCCCCAGGTTGATCGACCCCAGGCTGGCCGCCGCGCGGGTGAGCGCCGCCCGGCCGCCGCCGCTGATGCATACGTTCTCGGCCGAGTATTGCGACCGGAGGCCCTTGCGATACAGGTGATTGTAGAGCCCGGCCACTGCCTCGCGCAGCTCCCACAACCCCGCTACCGGCGCGTACTCTTGGTCGTCGATGTGCACCGCCACCGACGAGACCCGCGGCGGCGCGCCCGGCAGCTCGCCGGTCTCCGGTTGCCCCTGGCCCAGGTTGCACCAGTCTGGGTCGGTGGGCGAGAACCCGAGCCGCGAAGCCTCGGAGGTGACGTAGATGACGCCGGTCTTGGGGACCTTGCGAAACGCGTGAAATGCGTCTTCGGCCATGATGCGCGTACGGTACCACGGGCGCCGTCGCCCGCGGCGGGAATGGCAGGCGCCCGCGGCGGGAAACGAATTGTGGTTCGGGCTTCCTTGCGCTTAGATCCTGGCATGTCGAACCCGCCCGCCGAACTCGAGCACCTCCGCGCGCGGGTCGAGGCGCATCTGCAAGGGGCGGCCCAAAGCGACGCAGTGGTAACGTCGGTGGCGCCGCTGGCGGGCGGCGCGTGTCAGGACAACTTTCGCGTGGAGGCGAAGGGCATCGAGCCCGGGACCCTGGTGTTGCGGAGCGACGCCCTCTCGGCGCTCCCCGGCAGCATCGATCGCTCCCGGGAGTTCGCGGTCATCGGCGCCGCGGTGGCGGCCGGGGTGAAGACGCCGCCAGCGCACTATCCGGCGCGCGGGCTGGTACGGGAAGGCGCCCACGCCTACTTCCTCGAATGGGCCAGCGGCGACGCCATCGGCCGCAAGGTCACCAAGAGCCCCGAGCTGGCCGGCGCGCGGCAAAGGCTGCCCGAAGAGCTGGCGACGGAGCTCGCGAAGATTCACGGCATCAACGCCGCGTCGGCTCCGGAGCTGGCGGCGGCGGCGGCGCTGGGCCCCGCGCCGAGCGATCCGGTGGCCTCGGTGCTCGCGTTCCAGCGCCAACGTATCGACGCATTGAAGTCCCCGCGGCTCGGCATCGAGCTCGTGCATCGCTGGCTCGCCGACAACGCACCCACGGTCGGCGAAACGGTGCTTCTGCACGGCGACTTTCGCACCGGGAATTTTCTGGTGACCGAGTCGGGGCTCTCCGCCATCCTCGACTGGGAGTTCGCCCGCTGGGGCTCGCGCTACGAAGACCTGGCCTGGATCTCCATGCGCGATTGGCGCTTCGGCGTACTGGGCCTGCCGGTGGGCGGTTTCTCGGCCCGGGCGCCGTTCTACGAGGCCTATGAACGCCGCAGTGGTCACGCGGTCGATGAGAAGCTAGTGCACTGGTACGAGGTGCTTTCCAACCTGGCCTGGGCCATCGGGTCGGTGGCGCAAGCCGAGCGCTACATCTACGGCGGCGAGGAAGACCTGGAGCTGCTGGCCATCGGTCGAAGAGCTTCGGAGATGGAGTGGGAGGCGCTACGCCTCATGGAGCGGGGAAGGATTTGAATGCAAACTACACCCAATAAAGAGACCGCGCTCATGGCCATGGCGAAGTTCCTGGGGCGCGACGTGCGGCCGCTGGTGAAAGACCCGCGGGTGCAGTTTCGCATCCTCGTCGCGGAATCGCTGCTCATGGGGTGCGCCGGCGAGCTTGCCTTCGAGGACGAGCACCTGCGGGGTGAGCTCGAAAGGCTCTTCACCTTGCTCGGCGAGGAGCCGGTGCTTCCGGTTTCGGGGGCGGAGAAAAAGAGCGCCATCGGCCGCATGACCGGCACGCTGCGCGAGACGGTGAGCGGCGCCGACGCCGATACTTTGAAGCGCCTGCAGGCGCACGTGAAGGCAACGCTACACGACGAGATCTCGGTGGCGAACCCACGGTTCTCGTTCGCGGAGGATATCTGATGGACTTCGGTTTTGGCCCTGAGCTCACCGCGCTACGTGGAGAGGTTCGCCGTTTCGTGGACGATCGCATCGTGCCCCTGGAGGCGCAGATCGTCCGCGAGGATCGCGAGCGCAGGCGGGTGACGCTGGAGGGCCTGCGGCAAGAAGCGCGTGCGGCCGGGCTCTACGTGCCGCACCTGCCCCAGAGCTACGGGGGCCGCAACCTGGGCATCCTCGGCATGTGCGCGCTGTTCCGCGAGATGGGGCGGTCCTTCGTGGCGGCGACCGTCTTCAACTGCGACGCGCCCGACCAGGGGAACATGGATCTGCTGCTCCGTCACGGGAGCGACGCCCTCAAGGAGCAGTACTTGGCGCCGCTCGCCCTGGGCGATATCACCAGCGCCTTTTGCATGACCGAGCCCGCGCCGGGCGCCGGCGCCGACCCCTCGAATCTGCGCACCCGGGCCGAAGAGGTGGGGGGCGAGTTCGTCATCAACGGCCACAAGTGGTACTCCACCGGCGGCGACGCAGCGCGCTTTCTCATCGTCATGGCGCGCACCAGCCCCGACCCGCGCACCGGCGCCACCATGTTCGTGGTAGACCGCGAGGCGCAGGGCGTGGAGCACGTGCGCGAGATTCCCACCATGTCGGAGCCGCTGCTGGCGCACCGCGAAGCCGAGTTTCGCTTCCACGACGTGCGCGTGAAGCCCGACGCCATTCTCGGTCAGGTGGGTGAGGGATTCCGCCTGGCCCAGGCCCGGCTCGTTCCCGCGCGGCTCACCCACTGCATGCGCTGGCTCGGCCTCGCCGACCGCGCCCTCGACATGTGCAAGGAGTACGCGACCACCCGCGAGAGCTTCGGAAAGACGCTGGTGCACCATCAGCTGATCCTGAAGAAGTTTGCCGACAACGCGTCGGCCATTCACATCGGCAACCTGCTCACGCTTCACTGCGCGGCCATGCTCGAGGCCGGCCAGGAGCGCGAGGCGCGGCCCTACTCGTCGATGGCCAAAAACCACGTCGCCAAGGCGCTCTGTCAGGTCCTCGACGACGCCATTCAGATCCACGGCGGCCTCGGCTTCAGCGACGACGTTCCCTTCGGAACCTGGTATCGCGCAGCCCGCGCAGCCCGCATCGCCGACGGTCCTGACGAGGTCCACGACATGGTAGTGGGAAGGGATTACCTTCGGGGCGTCCTACGCGTGCTCGTCTGAGCGCCCCCCCTAGGAGACTGGTGTTTTTGGCCGATACCTTCGGGGGGCCGGCGTCGGCCGTCCTCACGAACAGGAGTTCGCTCCGGGCGAGCCTCCTTGGCCTCCCTCGGTCTCGGCCAAAAACCCTCAGTCTCCTGCTTGGCGCTCTCTGCCGCCGCGCAGTCTCCCGGACCGGAATGGCCGCGTAGCCGACGAAAAACACCAGCCACCTGGGAGACCGAGGATCTGCGGAGAGTTGCGAGCGCCGCCCCGATCGATTCAAACGCGATTCAAACGCGTTGGTGTGTGCTCCGATGTAGCCAGAGGCATTTCTAGCGACCTGCCGGCGACCTGCCGGCGACCTGCCGGCGACCTGCCGGCGCGGAAATCTCCGTAGCGGGAGCGGCGCGGTGATACAATGGAAGCCAATGTCACTTCGCTTCGGTGCCTCGTTCGGTGCAGTGGCGGCGCTCTTGGTCTCTTGCCAGGCGTTGGTCTCTTCAGACGTGGTTCAGTGCAACGCAGACTCCGACTGCGCAGCGCGCGGGGCGGCGTTCGCCGGCACTCGGTGTGAGAACCGCGTGTGCCGGGCCGCTTCGTCGAGCGGCGATGGCGGCGGCGAGGGCGGCGAGGGCGGCGGCCCGGTGGACCCCAAGTGGGGCTGCCTCGGCAACGTGACGTGGCCGACCCAGAGCCCTACCGAGAAGATTCGCTACCTGCAGCGGTTTCACCGGCTCATCGGAGGAACGCCCATCGTCGGGGTGCACATCAAGGCCTGCGCGTCGCTCGACCCCGAGTGCGCCACGCCCTTCGCCGAGGCCGACACCAACGCCGATGGCGACGCAATGCTGGAGATTCCCCGGAACTTCCGCGGATACTTTCACATGCCGGTGGCGCCCCTGAGCTTTCCCAACATGGCGCCGTCGCTGGTGGCGGTATACCCGCCGCCCGACAAAGACGTGCTCAAGCCGCCGACGGAGGGCGCCGTTCCGATTCTGGTGAGCATCGCCGAGCTCGACTACTTGCTCAGCCAGGTGAAGTCGGCGGCCGACCCCAACCTGGGTCACATCTTCGGCCTGACGACCGGCTGCGATGGCGCGCCGAGCGCCGGCGTGTCGCTGCGCACTTCGATCAAAGACGCCAAGACCGTGCAGTACTACTACGAGGGCAACGGCACCCCCAGCGTCACCGCGCAGGTGAGCGACCCGACCGGGAACGCGGGCTTCTTGAATCTGCCGGCGGGCATCGTTTCGCTCGAGACGCAGGTGCCGAGCCTCGCGCGCAAGGCCGGGGCCTACTCGGTGCTGGTCAAGAAAGGGTCGGTGACCGTCATCGACCTGGTACCGACGCCGTGATCGACTCGCGGAGCGTCGGCGAGTACCGCCTGGTGGCGAGCCTGGGCACGGGCGGCATGGCCCACGTGCACCTGGCCATCTCCAGCCGCACCGGGGGCTTCCAGAAGCTCCTGGTGCTGAAGACGCTGCGCGCCGAGTTCGCCGAAGACCCCGAGTTCCGGCGCATGTTCCTCGACGAAGCGCGCATCGCCGCGCGCCTCAACCACCCCAACGTGGTGCACACCTACGAGGTGGGTGAAGACAGCGGCAAGATCTTCATCGCCATGGAGTACCTGGAGGGGCAGGCGCTGAGCAGCGTGGTCGCGCGGGTGGGCCGCGACGCCATGCCCCTCGGGTTGGGTCTGCGCATTCTCTCCGACGCGCTCTCGGGACTGCACTACGCCCACGAGCTCACCGACTACGACGGCAAGCCGTTCGGCCTGGTGCACCGCGACGTGAGCCCGCAAAACGTGTTCGTCACCTACATGGGTCACGCCAAGATTCTCGACTTCGGCATCGCCAAGGGCGGCGTCTCCGGCGGTGAGACCAAGAGCGGCGTCATCAAGGGCAAGGTCGGCTACATGGCGCCAGAGCAGGTGACCGGCGCCCCGCTCGACCGCCGCGCCGACATCTTCGCGGTGGGCGTGATGCTCTGGGAAGTGCTCGCCAAGGCGCGCTTCGTGGCCAAGACCGAGGATGAGGTGGTGGTCATCACCCGGCGCATGCAGGGTACCGAGAAGCGCATTCGCGACGTTGCGCCCGATGCGCCGCCGGCGCTCCTCGACATCTGCGAGCGCGCCATGGCCCGGGCCCCGGCGGATCGCTTTCCCACCGCGCTGGCCATGCAGGAAGCCCTCGACGAATACCTGGCGAGCGACGGTGCCAGCGATTCCCGCGCGGTGGCGACGCTCCTCGACCTGCACTTCAAGGAAGACCGCTCCAAAGTACGGCGGGTGGTGGAGGAGGGTGTACGCGGCCTCGACGCTGCGGGGCCATTGGCGTCGGTACGCACCGTCTCGCTCACCTCGTCTTCGTCCTCGGTCGAGGTTCCTATCCCCATCGTCACCGAGGTGCAGCGCGCGCCCATGCCCCGCGCCTATGTGATCGCGGGTGCGCTGGGGCTCGTGGCGGTGGCCGGCGTCGTGGGCGCGCTGGCCATGGGCCGCCTCGCAAATGGCGGAGTATCCGCGGAGCAAGGGCCGCCCAGCGCCGCGGTCGCGCTGCCGTCTACACCGGTCGCGGCGGCCGCGGGCCCGTCTGCGTCGGCGCCCACCGCACCCACCGCCACCACCCTCCGCATCTCCGTGGTCACCGTTCCCAAGGGCGCATCGCTGACCCTCGACGGTGCGCCGGTGGAGAACCCCTATCGAGGCACCCTGCCCTCCGGGCCGCACCGGTTTCGCGCCATGGCCCAGGGTTTTCGCGCCAGCGAACGCATCGTGCAGGAAGACGCCGACCTGAGCATCGCCCTCGACCGCGTTTCTGCGGGCGATCCCGGCGCCGGCGCCGGCGAGGGCCTGGCGCCGCTTCCCTCGGCGCGCCCGAAGAAGCCCCGCCACGACATCGACGACTCGGACCCCTACAAATGAAGCACCTTCGCGCGTTCCTCTTCGGCTCGGTCCTCAGTCTCGGCGCCGTCCTCGCTCCTTGCTCGGCGCTCGCCGATGCGCCCTCCAAGGTCGCGGTGGACGAAGGCCGCACCCACTTCAACCGCGGCGTGGCCCTCTTCAAGGAAGCCGACTTCCGCGCGGCCCTGATCGAGTTCAAGAAGGCCTTCGAGATCGCCCCCAACTTTCGTGTACAATACAACATTGGCCAGACCTGCCTGGAGCTCCAGGACTACGCCTGCGCGCTGGGCGCCTTTCAGCGATACCTGAAGGACGGCGAAAAGGACGTTCCACCGGCCCGCCGCAAAGACGTCGAGAAGGAAGTGAACCGCCTCGCCTCCCTGGTCGCGCACGTGCGCGTGAGCGTGAGCCGCGAGGGCGCCGAGGTGTCGGTGGACGACATTTCGGTGGGCAAGAGTCCTCTTCCGCAAGCGCTCACGGTGGGCGCCGGTCGCCACAAGTTCACCGCCACCCTCGCGCCCGCGGCGCCGGTCAACAAGGTGGTCGACATTGCCAGCGGCGACGACGTCGAGGTGAAGCTCGAGCTCGCGGAAGCTGCGCCGCCGAGGCCGGCAGAAGCCAAGGTCGCGCCGGTGGTCACGCCCCCTCCGGTTGCCCCGCCGCGCGACGTGGTGGTGGTCGACACGCCCTCGCGGGCTCCCTTCTTCATCGGCGTGGCGAGCACCGCGGCGCTCACCTCGGGCGCGGTGGTCTTCGGCATCCTCAGCCTGGGCGCCAAGAGCAGCCTCGATCGCAAGGCGGGCGAGCTGGGGGTGGCCTCGGGCGACGTGGACTCGGCGCAGAACAAGGTAAAGACCTTCACGCTGCTCACTGACGTCGTGGCCGGCGCCGCCATCGTGGTCGGCGTGGTGACCACTATATTGTACTTCACCACCTCGCCCAGCAGCCACCTCGAGCGGCGCCAGGCGAAGCGGGTGACGGTCACGCCGCTCGGCCTGGCCGGGTCGTTCTGATCAGCGGCAAGCCTCGAGCGCGCTCAAGAACGCCTCGCCCCAGGTCGCCGCGGTAGAGCTCTCTACCCGCGCCAGCAGCTTTCGCTGGCGTTCCTTGCGTTCGTCGAGGGGCATGGTGAGCGCACGCCGAAGGTCTTCCGCCATGCCATCGATGTCGTAAGGGTTGGTGAGGAGCGCGTCGCGGAGCTCCACCGCTGCGCCCGCGAAGCGCGAGAGCAGGAGCACGCCCGGATCGTCGGCCGACTGCGCGGCCACGTATTCCTTGGCCACCAGGTTCATGCCGTCGCGGAGCGGGGTGACGTAGCCTACCGCCGCCGCGCGGTAGAGGCGCGCCAGGTGAGCCTGCTGGTAGCCGCGGTACGAGTACTGGACCGGAACCCAGTGGGCTTCGCCGTACTGCCCATTGATGCGACCGACGATCTCCTCCACCTGTTGCCGCTGCTCGGCGTAGTGGGGCACGTCGGCGCGCGAGGGCACCGAGATCTGCACCAGCGATACCTTGGTGCGAAACTCTGGGTAGAGCTCGAGCAGCCGCCCGAACGCCAGCAGCCGCTCGGGAATCCCCTTGGTGTAGTCCAGGCGATCGACCCCCAGCACCAAGCGGGCCGGACCGAGGATGCGCAGGAGGCCGTCGATCTCCTCTTGAAATTCCTTGGTGTCGACTCGCTGGTAGTCGCCGGGAAAGATGCCGATGGGAAACACGCCGGTGCGCGTCCGGCGGTCTTGGTACTCGATGCCGTCGTCGGAGACGCGTGCAGGATGCAATGTTCCCACACACGCCAGGAAGTTTCGCATGAAGCCCGGGGTGTGGAAGCCGACCAGGTCGAACGAGAGCAGCGCGTCGAGGATCTCCTTGTGCCAGGGGAGCATCTCGAACAGATCTGGCGGCGGAAACGGGATGTGCAAGAAGTGCCCGATGGGTCCGGTGTGGCCGCGCGCCCGCATTTCCCGCGCCAGGAGCAGCAGGTGGTAGTCGTGCACCCAAACCGTGCCGCGGCTGTCGACAGACTTCACCGCCACGTCGGCGAAGACCCGGTGAACCTCTTGGTAGGCGTCCCATTCCTTGCGCGCGAAGCGAACTCGACTGGGGAAGCAGTGGAACAGCGGCCAGAGCACGCGGTTGCAGAAGCCATTGTAGTAGTCTCGATACCAGCTCTCCTTCAGGTCCATGCCCAGGAGGCCCGGCGAGAAGTCGTTCTCCAGCACCGCCATCGACTCTTCGGCGTCGTCGATGGTCTTGCCGTTCCACCCGAGCCACACGCCATCGCGCGTCGAAAGCGCGGGCCCCAGCGCCGAGACGAGGCCGCCGACCCGCGCCGGCTTGCCATCTTCGGCGCTGCGCAAGCTGGGGAGACGGTTGGAGACGACCAGCAGCGACTGGCTGACGCTCTCGCGGACGCTGCGCGGCTTGGCCACGGGCTCCGGCAGGGTCGAAACCCGCGCGCGCGCGCCGATGCGGAGCTCGTAGAGCTCGCGCAGGAAGGCGACCACCTGCGCCGGCGACGAGAACTCGAAGCGAGCTTTGGTCCGCCGGCGGTCGCCATGGCGCACCACGATCGCTTCGTCGCCCACCTCGAGCGCGCCGAACATGTGCTCGTCGGTGAGGTCGTCACCGATGGCCAGGAGCCGCGCGCCGTGGCCCGCCCGCTCCCGCACCCACGGAACCGCGGTAGACTTGCGAATGTAGGAGGGACGCACCTCGAAGGCCAAGGTGGACTCCGTGCGCTGGAAGGTGGGGATCTTCTCGGCGAAGGCGTCGAGGAGCGACGAAGCTTCCACCACGAACCCTTCGCGCTCCGCCATCGAGAGCTTGCGATAGTGCAGCACCAGGCCGGTGGACTTTTGCTCGAGGCGGGCGTTCGGGTAGCGGGCGATGAGCTCTTCGACGCGACCATGAAGCGCAGCGAGCTCGATGAGCTCGTCGCGCAGCGGCTCCCACGCGCCCTGCCCTCGGCGAAAGGCGCCATGCTCGGCAACCAGCGCGATGCCGGGGAAATTGGACTCGAGAAAATCGCGGGTACGGCCGCTGACAATGACGAACGTGACGTGCGGGAGCGACGACACGAGGCCCAAAAGCTCGCGAAGGAGGTCGGAGGGAACCGCTTCTTCGGGCGTCGCTGCGAACGGAACGAGGGTGCCGTCGAAGTCGCAAAGAATGCCGAGCGGGGAGTGGCGGAGCAGCTGGTCGAAGTGGTCGCTCATGAGAGGAAATGCCTGCGGGGCGGGCGGCGGGGCGCCGCGCGCGGAACGGGTAGCAAATATGGCGCCACGCGTCAGCGGCTGCGGAGACCCAGGAAAACACGATATGTAACGCAAGCGGCTGCGAACCATGTGAGGCGGTTCGCCCCACCCGCGCGGCGATGGGGCAATTCGCTACGGCGAAGGCGGCTTTTCAGGGCAGCGCGTCGGCTTCCGCGTCGTAGGCGTAGCTGTTCCAGGCGAGCCCTGCCTCGAGGTGCTCGAACCACGTCGGGTCCGTGGCTTCGAGCACCAGCGTGGCCGAGACCGGCGGCTCACCGGCGCGCGGACCCTGGTCGAGGAGATCTTGGTACTCCTGGTCCATGCGCTCGCGCTCGTCGAGACGATCGTCGTCGCTGGCCCACCACGTGATCGGGCGGTACAGGCCGTCGGCCCCCGGCTCGAAGCGGGCAGGCAAGCGCGGTCCGACGAAGTCGCGATAGCCGCGCGCGCGCACGAAGCGAGCGGCGAAAGCGGCGGCCTCGCGAAAGTGACCGCCCCCGCGCGCCAGGTCGTCGAGGCGTTCATAGGTGGCTCGGGTGTCGGGCTTCACGTCCTCCAGGGCCGCCGCGAGCGCTTCCTCCAGTGCCCCTTCCGGCTTGACCCTCGCTTTGCCCTTGGTGGGCCGCGTGAAGAACGGCTCGTAGATGAGGCCCAGCGCGTAGACGTCGGAGAAATCGTACGAGAACGAGTCCTGCTCACAGGCGATGCGAATCCACGCCGTGCGTGCGTCTCGATGCACACAGAGCGCCATGTTGAGCGGGGTCGACATTCTCGTAGCCTACGTGAACAACGGCCCCTTCTTCGTGGAATCCGCCGCCATCGTGGGACTCGGCCGCGCGCATGGGCGCCCCATGAGGCGGCGCGGCGCGAACCTGTCACCGCACTTCTTGGCGCATTTTCCCGGATTTCGGCGTTCGCGGCTTCGGCACGGGCGTTGCTCCACGTGGCGTTCTCCCGCGGCGCAACCAAGGAAAGGTGCAGCATGACCTCGCAGCAACACCCCATCGAGATTCGCACAATGGCAGACGATCGCCACGCCACACTGGAGGGGACCACCGAGGCGCTCCGCGTGCCGAGCGACCTGTGGTCGATGGACGCACCGGCCCGCTGTCTCCTCGACTACGCGGTGTACGAGCTGAACGGCCAGCGCATGATCGCCCGCATTGCCCCGACCCGCCTCGACGACTGCGAGCCCGGCGAGCGCGTGCTCATCCGCGCCGAAGACTTGCCCGGCCCCAGCGAAGGTTGGCGTCTTTGCGAAGTCGTGGCCGTCGACGAGAGGGACTGGGAAAAATGAGCACCGCCCTGCTCGTTCTCATGGCCGTCGCGCTCGGGCTGGCCGCCAGCATTCCCATCACCATCCTTCCACCCCGCTACTCGGGATGGTCGTTCCTGCCTACGCTCGCGGCCTGCGTGGTGGGCTCGCTCCTCGGCGGCGTGAGCGCTGCCTTCTTCAACTGGTTCAGGGCGGGCGCATACGGGCTGGGTATGGCCGCGATGGCCCTGGGCGCGTCCGCGGTCGGGCTCGTTTGGCATCGCTACATTCGCCCGCGCACCCAGCTCCTCAGGCACTGACCCTCCACACCGGTCAGGCGGCGGCGAAACGGGCCGCTTTCCCGGGCGAAGCCTGGAAAAATCGTCTCCGGAAGGACGCGCGAAGATTTGCCGCGGCGCGGCAGGCGAGCGAATCCGTTGCGGGGCCTCCGGAAGGCAGGTACACGCATTCGCTGCGGAGCTCCTCATGCCTTCCTCCATCGTCATCTCCGGTACCGGACTGTTCACGCCGCCCAACTCCATTTCCAACGACGAGTTGGTGGCGGCGTTCAATGCCTATGTGGAGGCGGAGAACCTGACGCACGCCGACGCCATCGCCCGCGGCGAGAAGAAAGCCCTCGAACCCTCGAGCGCCGAGTTCATCCTCTCGGCATCCGGCATCGGGCGTCGCTACGCCATGGACCGCGCCGGCGTCCTCGATCCTTCGATCATGGCGCCGCGTCTCCGGGAGCGAACCAACGAAGAGCCGTCGATCCAGTGCGAGATGGCGGTGAGCGCGGCCCGCGCCGCGATGGCCGAGGCCAACGTCACCGCCGACGATCTCGGCGCCATCATCGTGGCTTGCTCCAACCTGCAGCGCGCGTACCCGGCCATCGCCGTGGAGGTGCAACAGGCGCTCGGGGCCAAGGGGTTCGCCTTCGACATGAACGTGGCCTGCTCGTCGGCCACCTTCGGCATCAACATGGCCCGCGATATGGTGGCATCCGGTAGCGCCGGGCGGGTGTTGGTGGTGAGCCCGGAGATCTGCACCGGTCACCTCAACTTCCGCGACCGCGAGAGCCACTTCATCTTTGGCGATGCCTGCACCGCGGTGGTGGTCGAGGCGCTCGAGGGTTGCCGCGGCGCGGCCCCGTTCGAGATACTCGGCACCCGCCTGGCGACCCAGTTCTCCAACAACATCCGGAACAACTTCGGATTCTTGAACCGCGCGGCGCCGGAGCACCGTGACGCCGCCGACAAGCTGTTCGTGCAGCATGGACGCAAGGTGTTCAAGGACGTATCGCCGATGGTGGCCGAGCTCATCGCGAGCCACCTGGAGAGCCTCGAGATTGCGCCCACCGCCATTCGCCGCATGTGGCTCCATCAGGCCAATGGCACCATGAACCAGTGGATTGCCCGCAAGGTGCTGGGCCGCGACGCCACGCAAGACGAGGCGCCGTCGGTGCTCGCCGAGTACGCCAACACCAGCTCCTGCGGATCGATCATCACGTTTCACAAGTTCCGGAGCGATCTCGCGGCCGGCGACGTCGGCGTGGTGTGCTCCTTCGGCGCGGGCTACTCGATCGGCAGCCTGGTGGTGCGCAAGGTCGCGGTCGCGGCGAGCTGAGCTCACGACGCAGTCGGTCGAAGAGAAAGCACGGCTGCTCCTTGCCAGCGGCGGGTGATTGGTCGATGCTTTCTATCCAAGGGATGCACCGCGAGGAAACCGACGACTGCATACGTTTGTCCGACGAGCGCGGGGTCATCACCTTGCGCCGACCAGCGCCGCACGTCGAGCTCCTGCGCGGCGAGGGCTACGCCATCGCCGAGTTCGCGCCGGCCATCCTCGAGAGCCGGGAGATGATCCTCCACGACTGCGGGAAGATCGCGCTCTTCGACGACCTCGAGCACATGAGCGGCTACGACGCCGAGGTCCGCTTGCAGCTCACGACGTGGTCGAAGAAGAACCGCGACCGCATCGTGGCGTTTCACATTCTCACGTCGTCGAAGGTGGTGCAGATGGGGGTGGCGGTGGCCTCGCTGGCGCTCGGCGGCGGCATCAAGGCCCACACCAAGCGGCGCGCCTTCGACGCAGCGCTGGGCAAGTCGGTGGGCAAAGCCATGACCACCGAGGTCCCTTGAGACGCACGGTGGCGACCGGTCGCAGGCTGCTGTTGCCGCTCCTCGTCGGCTGCACGCCGTCGCCGCAGTCTCGCTCGGAGCCACAGCAGCCCTCGACCAGCGGCACGACCGCACCGGTGATCGTCGCGTCGATCCCCAGCGCCGCGCCCGCAGTAGCCGATGCTGGCGGCGTGAGCCCGGAACCCTCGCTCGAAGGCCTAGTGCGGCCCTACGCGAGCCGCAATCCACGTGTACTCTACACGTGGACCACGCCCGAGCAGCTGGCCGAGCTCAAGGCTGGGGCGGCAGTGCTCTCACGCGACAGCTCCAAGGTCCATGGGCACGCCAACGTGGACCACTACCTCTCGCTGCACGCGCACCGCAAGACCGGAGCCACGACGGCCCTGGGCTACACCGCCAACGTGCTCTTTCGCAAGGCGTTCGCCCGCAAGCGCTTCGCGTGGACCACCGCCCTGGGGACAGTGCGGGGGCTGGGCGGCGCGCCCTACGGCTCGGTGCTGATGCGCATCACGCTGCGCCCCGAAGCCCTTCACGTCGACGTTCGAAGCACCCACTTCGTGGCCGACGGCCAGGACCTCCCGATGGCGGACCTGGCGCGCTACGCTGCCCGCATCGGGGCGGCCTTCTTCGACACGCGAGACTACCGCGAGTACATCGTGCCCAACGAGTCGATGATCGCAGAGATCGCGGTGGGCACCCCGGACATCGAGAAAGAGCTGGCCGCCGAGCGCTACGTGCTCGCCGAAGCACGCAAGGCGTTCGCGGCGTCGGGCCAACTGCACCCGGCTGCGAGGGCCCTCTTCGCCGGCAAAGCCCCCGCCACGGTGGCAGAGCTGGTGGCCTACGAAGATGCGCTCGAGAAGGTGGCAGCCAGCTTTCCTCGGGAGCCATTCGTGCGGCGCCTGGAGAGGCCCCCCTTCTCCTTGGGCAACGTACGCCCTCCACTCGCGCTCCTGTGCCGCGAGAGCGGAAGGCAGGCGCTCCGCACCGACTCGACCTTCCCGCAGCCCATGTATCGCCTCAACTGCACCCCCGACGACGTCTGCAGCCAGCGCGGGACTTCCAGAGACCCCTACTGCGAGCCGTCGCCGTCGCCCTTCGAATAGCTCAGCAGCCGTCTTTGCAGTTGGTGGGAAAGTGCTTTTCGTTGCAGGCAGGCGCCACGCAGCGGCAGCTCTTGTTGGCCAGCTCATAGCGACCGAACTCGTAGTGCCACGCTTCGTAGTTCAGGCGAACGCCGCGCACGACGTCGTTGGTGAGCGCCTCGTCGAGGGCCTTGGAGTGAAGGCGCTGCTGCTCGTTGCCGGCAGACGTCTTGCAGCTGGTGGTGGGCTCTACGCTGCGGCCGACCTTGGCCACCACGATGTCGCAAGCCTGCCCGCGGCTGTGGGGGCTCGGTCCAGGCCAGGTGAGTCCCAAATTGTCGGACGGGTTGCCGATGAACTTGGCGAGCTTGAGGTTGGCGTCGCGCTCGGCGGTCTCCTTCGGACTGGTGGGCGTGCGCCCCTTCCACTTGTTCTCGAGGTGGATGGACTTCATGATGAAGTCGCACTCGCGGGTGGCCTCTTCCACCGGCGGCCGGTAGCAGTTGTTCACGTAGGCCACGTAGCCGGCCGGCCACGTCGACAGGTGGCTCCCAATGTAGGCATCGGCACGGCGAAGCGCAGCGATGACGTCGGTGGTGGCCTCGGCGTCGCCCCGCGCCTTGACGTAGGTCATGGCGGGAATGCGCGCCAGCTCGCTGGGCTGCGGGCCGCCGGCGCGGGTGATGGCATCGGCGGGGAACGTGCAGGTGGAGTTCATGGTGCCTTCGGCCCAACCGCGCACGTCGAGCTTGCAGTTGGCTGCGCAGAAGGTCTTGCACTCGGCCTCGCCTTCGCAGAACTGCCGGTTCGAAGCGTTCTTCGGGCGCGCGGCGGGCGGCGCGACCGGAGGCGGTACCACCGTCCCCGGCTGGGGCCCGGCCACTGCTTTGAGCCCGCTCGTGTCGTCGCAGCGCAGGTAGCCGCGCTTGCCGGCGTACTCCACCAGGCACACCGCACCGGGCGCGAGGAAGGTGCCGGTGGAGGAGAGCACGCGAACGCGGGCCGGGGCGTCGAGGTAGTTGTCGGGCTTCGGCAGCACGAAGGGCGACGTGACGGCGGCGCCGCTGCGGAAGCCGAGGGACTTGGTGAGCTCCGCCTCGAAGGGCCCGCTCGCGGGTTGAGCCAACGCCGACGACTGGGCGGCGAGCGCCGCAGCGCCCATGGCCACCAAGCCCACCACAGCTGCCTGACGACGATACGACCGAGGAGAGGATTCGCGCATGCCCCTCGTTGAGCAAGGCGAATGCCAAGAAAAATGGGGCAAAAGCACGGCAAAATCCTTGAAATACCGGGGGCGCGGGCGGGCGCGCCCACTCCGCGCCCGTCGGCCCCGGAAGACGCGGCCCGACGCACTTCGCGCCAGCGCAGCATGCGGTATGCTCGCGCCATGAAGAGAGCCGCCGCGGCGTTCGCGCTGGCCACGCTGCTGACGGTGGGTGGCGCGCGCGGACAGCAGGCCAAGGCGCCCGCGCGAAGCGCCGACCACGCGCTCCTGGTGGAGGTGTCCACCGGGTTCGTGCCCCAGGCCAACGACGTTCCCATGATGTTGAGCGCCGGCTTGCGCCTCTCGGGCGCCCACGAAGCGTGGGTGCGCGGCGGGTATATGCCCACCGGCGACGACGCGGGTCTGGGCTTCTTCGCGCTCGGCTACCGGCGGGTGCTGCGCCGCGATGACTGGCTTCGCCCTATTCTGGGTGGCCTCGGTGCCGTGCTCCCGGAGCAGTGCACCCACGACGCGGAGCGGCGCCCTACCTGCGAGCGCATTCCGCTGTTCGTGGTGGCGGCCACCGCGGGGCTGCGCATCGAGCCGGTGCGCTCGCTGGGTTTCTACGCGCAAATCGCCCTGGGCATGGACAGCTACCCGAATCCATTCGGCATGGCCGAGGCGGGCATGACCGCGGTGCTCCCCTTCGGCGAATCGCCCTGAACCGAAGGCGAACGCAACCCGACTGCCTCGACGAGCGGCCGGGAAGTCAGTTCGGCGCCTGAAACGTGGACGCCAGATGGTCGAGGTGGGCGGCGAGCGCCGCCTCCACGTCGAACGCCAGCCCGAGAACGCGGCGAAGCTTGTGCACCTGGAAGCGCCCGCCCTCGGCGTGGGCCGCCGTTCCCACCTCGGGCGCAGGCGCGACCTGCACCCGGCTTCGAGATCCGGCGCGCGCGGTCGCCAGATGCGCGATCTCCTCCCAGGTCACGAAGCGCTCGCCCACCGCCAGGAAGGTCTCGCCATCGATCGACGAGCCGAGGAGCGCCTGGTAGACCTCGGCGGCCTGGTCGGCGCCAATAAACTGCCGACCGGCCCCGGCGACGACGTGCAGGTCTTCGTCGCGCTGCGCCGCGTCGACCAGCGCCGTGAACCGCGCGTCGGACTTGAACGGCGCCCCCACGAACGCCGGTGGCCCCAGCACCGGCCCCAGCCGGACCACGTTGAAGCGCATGCCGACCTCTCGCGCGACGACCCGTAGGTGAAGCTCGCCGCAGGCCTTGGTGGCGCCGTACGACTCGGTGGGTCGCAAGGGCGCGCTCTCGTCCATCTCCGGGAGAAAAGGCCGATGGACAGCGGTCGACGAGGTGAAGATGGCGTGCTGGACACCGGCTCGCCCCGCGAGCTCGAAGATCGCCGCGCCGGCGCGCACGTCGGCGAGGTGGCGCTCGGCGGCGGGGTCGTCCCATACGAGTGCATTGTGCACGAGTGCGGTGTGGCCCGGGAGCGCAGCGCCCACGACTTCGAGATTGGCGAGACCGCCCGCCACCCAGGAGACACCCGGCTGCCGGGCCCACGCCTCGTGGCGCGAGGGTGCGCGCGAAAGCACGGTCACCTCGTGGCCCGCGAGCCCGAGGCGACGCACCAGGTGCGCGCCCACGTAGCCACTCCCGCCGGTTACCAGCACGCGCATGCATGGAAGCGTACGCCAAGCCCATGCCCCGCGGTTTCTTATGTCAGCGCGGAAAGAGCTCCCGCAGAAACGCCTGCAGATCGACCCATGAGCGCGCGTCGGCCTTGGGGTTGTAAGCCGCGCCCTTGGAGGGATCGCTTCCCGCTTCCTTCACCGCGAAGGCATGCACGGCGCCGCCGTAGGCCTTGAGCTGCCAGTCGACGTGGGCCTGTCGCATCTCCTCTTCGAAGGCGAGCACCTCGTCGGCCTTCACGTAGGGATCGTCTGCCCCGTGAAGCGCGAGCACCCGCCCCTTGATGTTCTTCGCGTCTTCCGGGTGCGGTGTGGCGAGGCCGCCATGAAAGGTCACGATGCCCGCGACCGCGGCGCCGCTTCGCCCCAGCTCGAGCGCCACCGTACCGCCGAAGCAGTAGCCCATGGCAACGGTCTTGGTGACGTCGACGCGTCCGGTAGACACCACGTAGCCGAGCGCGGCCTGGGCGCGGGCACGCATGAGCGGCCGGTCTTCCTTGAACTTGCCTGCGAGCTTGCCGGCGTCGCCAGGGTTCTCCGGGCGCACGCCCTGTCCGTATACGTCGGCGGCGAAGGCTACGTACCCGAGCTCAGCGAGCTGCTCGGCGCGGCGCTTGGTGCCGGGACCGAGGCCCATCCAGTCGTGGAACACCACGACCGCCGGGAGCTTGGCCCCCGGCGCCGTGTCGGTCGGGTAGGCCAGGTAGCCCTCGAGCGGCGCGGCGCCTTCCTTGTACGCGACGGTCTCGGTCTTGATGGCGTGCGATGCGGAGGCCATGGTGGCAGCAGGAGCGGAGGCGCCCGCCGGCGGAGACGCGCCGCCACACGCGAGCATCGAGACGCCGAGCACCGGAACCAGGAAGACGCAGAACGCGCGAAGGATCATCGGCGCGCAGTATCGCACGTTTGCCACGTTTCGCTGCGGTTCCCCACCGACGACGCGTTCTGAACTATGGTGCGCGCCCATGCGATATCGGTTTTTCGAAACGAGCGACGCTGCCGAGACTCGAGCCCACACCGCCAAGGTCGCGCAGATCGACGCGTGGTGGAAGGCGTTCGCGGCGAAGACCCCGCAGCTCGCGGCGCTCTTCTCGCAGAAGGCGAAGTGGGACCTCCCGGCCTGGATGGAGAAGGCGCTCGGCGCTGTCGATCCGCGCCTCATGTGGGAGTTCGGCCCCGCCGTGAAGGGCAAGGGGCACCGCCTGGTGGTGACCCCCGAGCACGAGGCGAGCTTGCGTCCGCTCGTGACGCTGCTGCTCGCGCGGGCGCCCAAGATCCGTGGATGGGAGCTGTACGATGCCCGCCTCGCCGAGCCGCTCGCGATGCTCGAACCCACGCTGCAGGCCCGGGTGGGTCTGGCGACGGTGCCGGAGATGGCGGTGTCCATCGAGCCAGGCGCTGCAGGCACGCTGACACTGGTGTTTCACATCGCCGGCGCCAAGGGAGAGGACGACGACGTAGCTTCCGCCACCGCGTTCGTCACCACCGAGACGCTGCTCGGCGAAGCGGTGCTCGACGGATGGATCGGTGAGATCTCCGTGCGGCCGCTGACCCCTCCCAAGAAGGGCAAGGCGACCCAGCCCAAAAAGGGCAAGGCGACCCACCCCAAGGCGCCAGCGCGCTTGCCGCTGGCGAAGCTCGCTCGCAAGGTCGCGGAGGCCATCGCGAAGTACCAGCGCACTCTGCCAGCCAAGCCGGCGCGCGGCATCGCCGCCTCAGCGGAGCACTCGCTCTTCTACGGCGAGCCCACGGCGCAGTCGGACTACGCCGAGCACGGCGACGCGCTGACCTTCGTGACATCGCGACCCGACGTTTGGCAGGCGGCGCAAGGTGGACCGCGGTTCGCATCGGCGCGCTTTTCACGTGCCGGGGAGACGTTCGCGTACGTCAAGATCGACGGCAGCGGCGATCTCTCGCCCATGAAGTTCGGAGACCGCGCGGAAGTCGAGATCGCCCTCGGCAAGGCCCTCGCCAAGGCCAACGCGGGCGGGGTGTTCGGCGGTGGCACCGGCTTGCGCTACAGCTACGTGGGCATCGCGCTGCGCGACGCGAAGAAGGGGATCGCCGCCCTGCGCGCGGCACTGCGCGCCGGGAAGGTACCCGAGCGGTCGTGGATTCTCTTCTTCGACGCCGCGCTGCGGGAGGAGTGGGTCGGCGTCTACCCGAAGACGCCCGCGCCCCCGGTCGACGTGGCGCTCCCCAAGAAAAAGGTAGCTGCCAAGAAGGCGAAGAAGCCCGCAGCCAAGAAGGCGGCAGCCAAGAAGGCGCGCAGGTAGTACCGCGCGCGCGCACGCGAGAGAGTCAGGGGGCCAGGGTGACGCGTACCGCGCGGCCGGCGAGCATGGTGCAGTCGCCACCGCAGGCCGCGTCGCCATTGTCCACCGGGCCTTCCACCAGGAACGTCCGCGACGCCGGCTCCACTTCCGGGGCCACCTGCTCGATGCTCCCCATGAGCACTCTTCCTTCGAGTGCGATCCTCGCGTGGGCCTTGCCCTGGAGCACCGCCACCGAATCTTCGGGCACCGCCGCGCGAAACCGCAGCCCTTGGCCCCCGACCACGCGCGCCGCTGCGTCGCCCGCGCGGACCGTCATTCCCGGCTCGAAGTACAGCCCCGTCACCACCCCGTCGAAGGGCGCGACCAGCTGCGTTTGCTCCAGGGCAAGCTTGAGCTGGTCTACTTTGGCCTTCTGTTCGGCGATAGTCGCCGTCGCCGAGGCCGCGCGAGCCGCGGCGCCCTGGGCCTCGAAGCGCGACTGCGCCGCCTCTTCGCCGGATACGATGGCGATCTTCTGATCGCCGACGGTGACGGTGCTGTTTCGTCGCGAGGCGCGACGCTGGGCCGCAGCGAAGTCGGCGCCCGCCGCGCCGGCGCTGGCCTTGGCTGCCTTCAGCGAAGCTTCGGCCATGGCCAGGTCGTGCTCTCGCTCCCGCGGATCGAAGACCACCAGGACGTCGCCCTTCTTCACCGCCTGCCCCAGCTTCACCTTGGTCTCCAGCACCTTGCCGTCGGTGCGCGGCGACAGGCTGGCCATCTGTGGCGGGAGCACCACCCCCACAAAATCGGTAGCCATGGGCGCCGCAGACGAGGCGGCGAGGGGCGACGCCGAAGCGGTTGCTTTGGCGGAAGCCGCCGCCGACGACGCGGCGCTCAGACGCGAGGTGAATACACCCACCAGCGGCGCCAGAAGCACCACGGCCGCGATGGCCACGTAGGGGAGAGCGCGCTTGGGGTTCATGAGTTTCTCCGGATCACCGCGTTGACAGTGGGGCAGTCTACTTCGTAGTCGTCTTTGTACTCAGATGCATACTGCACGGTAACCGCCCCCGCCGCTGCCTCCAGCGCCGGCGGAGCGGCCAGGCGCAGTGGCGCACGGTTCGGGGCCACGGGAATGTGCTGCCGCGTCTCGTCCATCGACACCGCCGCCACCGCCACCAGCACCGGGCGCGCCGCTTTGGGCTTCTCGGGAAAGAATCCTCGCTCCGGAGGCCGTGCCGATTCACGTGCATATTGCACATATTTCCGCGAAGCCACCGGGGCCTCGACAGGCAACGCCGGGGGTTGCGACTTTCGCGCCGCTGGCCGCGGCCTGGCCATCTGCGGCGCGGCCGGCGTCGGTACCGCGGGCGGCGCTGGAGCGTCGACGCGCGCGGCAGCTTCGTTCACCTTGGGTCGCGCGCCGCCCAGCTGCGCGGCCACCAGGCGCGCGTAGATGCCGTTCTTGGCCAAGAGCTCGACGTGGTTGCCCTGCTCCACCAGCGCGCCCTCTTCCATCACAAGGATGCGATCGGCGTTCACCACGGTGCTGAGCCGGTGCGCGATGAAGATGCGGGTGCACGAGAGCGCCTGAAGCTCCTCCTGCACCTTGGCCTCGGTCATGGCGTCGAGGGCGCTGGTAGCCTCGTCGAGCAGCAAAATGGCCGGATCGTGAACCAGCGCCCGCGCCAGGGCGATGCGCTGCCGCTGACCGCCCGAGAGCGACGACCCGCCGGCCACCACCGGTGTGTCGTACTGCATGGGCATCTTCATGATGTCGGCGTGGATGCAGGCGCGGCGACCAGCCTCGGTGAGGCGCTCGAGCGGCGCGCCGGGGTCGCCGAGGGCGATGTTGGCGCGAATGGTGGTGCCGAAGATGTGCGGCTTCTGCACCACCACCCCGAGCTGCTTGCGCATCGAGCGCAGCTCGAGCGACGACAGCGGCATGGCGTCGAAGCGGACCATCCCCTCGGTGGGCGGATACAGCCCGAGGAGCACGCGGCCCAAGGTGGTCTTGCCCGAGCCGGAGCGCCCCACGATGGCGATGCATTCGCCGGGGGCCACCTTCACCGAGACGTTGCGCACCACCTCGGGCAGCTTGGGGTTGTAGCGAAAGCTTACGTTTTCCACGGATATCTCCCCGCGCAGGCGCGGGGTCACCCGCCGGCCACCGCCGGCCTCTTGCTCCGGCTCGGTGTTGAGCACATCGTCGATACGTGCAAGATGCACGCGCACCAGCTGAAGCTGCTGAAGCGTACCCACCAGATTCATGGTGGGGCGCATGAAGCCCACCGCGAGGGCGTTGGCCGAAAGCATGGTCCCCAACGTCATCTCGTGGTTCATCACCTCGAGAATGCCGCCGATGAGCAGGAACATGGGGCCGACGATGTTGAGCGTACCGAGCAGCGCCTCCGACCAGTTGGCCACGTTGCCACGGCGAAGGCTGATGTTCATCACGTCGACGTAGTGGGTGGCCCAGTTCTGCGAGGCCTGGTGCTCGGCGCCGCTGGCCTTGAGCGACTCCATGCCGGAAAGCAGTTCGTTCAGCGATCCGGCCGCCTCGGCGGTCTTGGCCAGGCTGCCGGCGGAGAGCTCGCGGATGCGCTTGCGCGTGAGCAGGTATGCGCCGCCCTGGAGCGCCACCAGCACCACCGCGAAGGCGGTCATCCTCAGGCTCATGATGGCCAGAAATGCCAGGTGAAAGACCACCAGGGTGCCGTCGATAAACCCCGAGAGCACCGCGCCGGTGAGCAGCTCGCGAATGGTGGTGACGCTGCCTACGCGCAGCTGCAGATCGGCCACCTGACGTCGCTCGAAGAAGTCGTAGGGCAGGCGGAGCATGTGCTCCACGAAGCCCATGGTCATCTTGGCGTCGAAGCGCGTGCGAAGGTGCAGCAGCAGCTGCCCGCGCACCAGCGACCCGAGAAAGTAGAACGCCAGGGTCACCGCAAAGCCGATGACCAGCACCAGGAGCAGGTGGGTATCGTTGCGGGGGATGACGCGGTCGATGAGGCGGCCGTTGATGAGCGGCAGCACCAACGAGCACAGCTGCAAGAGCACCGAGAGCACCACGAGCCGGCCCCAGTCGCCTTCGCCCTTGAGCGCGGCGCGGACGTGGCGCGTCAGCGGCTTCTTCTTGCTCTTGGACGGCGCGAACAGCTCGTCTTTCTCGAACAGCAGAGCGACGCCTGTGAAGGCCCGGCGCGCTTCTTCCATCGACGCGACCCGCCGGCCAAATGCCGGGTCCACCAGGTGCACGCCCTCTTGGCTCACCTTCTCGAACACCACGAAGTGGGTAAAATTCCAGTGGAGGATGGCGCCCATCGGGAGCTCGCCCATGTCTGAGAGCTCGACGCGAACGCCGCGCCCGCGCAGGTGAAACACCGCAGCCGCCTCCAGGATCGACCGCGCCGTGACGCCGTCGCGGCCCACCGCCAGCGCGTCGCGCACCTCGGCGAGCTCGGTCTCGCGGCCAAGGAGCCCGAGCACCATGGCCAGCGAAGCGGCGCCGCAATCGGTGGCCATCGTCTGCTGAACGACCGGGAGCTCGGCCGCACCGAGCTTCTTTCCCAGCTTTCCCAGCGCGGGAAACTGGTCCATCAACGTGCGGAGAGACGCCATCTGCGGGAGCGGGCTTTGCGCCATGGGCTCGGAGAATGCAAAGGCCTGGCCATCCTCCGCGGGTGTAGATTGACGCCTATCGTGCGCGTGCTCAGGGCAAGAGCACGCGCAGCGCAGGCACCAGAGTGACCAGCAGCGGCTCTCGCCGAACGCGCACCGAGGCAGTTCCGGTGAGGCCGTCGAAATAGCCGTAGGGCTGTCCCTCGGAGGTGAACGTCGCCGCCGGGAGCTTGGCCATGACCAGCACCTTCGCGCCGGGGTCCATCTTCAGCGAACCATCTTTGTCTTGCCCCAGGAGCCGCTGCACCTCGAGCGGACCGATGGCCTCGGCCGAAACCTCGGTGACCTCGAGGTCCGAGTACTCGTAGCGAAAGCCATCGAGCTCGAAGCGCATCTTCTGTCCGGCCTTGAGCATCGGCCGGTAGTCTGCCGGCACCAGCGCCACCAGCGACACCTGCGCCGCGTCCTTGGGCGCCACCGCCACGATGAGCTCACCGGGGTTCACGTGTTGCCCGGGCCGCACCCGTACGTCGCTCACGTAGCCCGCTTCGGTGGCGCGCAGGGTGCGCTGCTCCACCGCGCTGGCCGCCTGGTCCTTCTTCGCGCGCAGCGCCGAGAGGGTCTGCTTGGCCACCGCGTCGTTGGGGTCGCGCAGCATGCGAATGAGCTGAAGGTCGAACTCGCTGGTGGCCCGCGAAAGCTCCCCGGTCTCCTCGGTGTCGTGCAAGCGCACCAGCACGGTACCCACATCGACCCACTGCCCGGGGTGCACGTCGACGCTCTCCACGGTGGCGGCGTTGGTGGCGTTGATCATTCGGCGGCCATCGATGCGCACCACCGCCGGGCCTGCGGCGTACTCGTCGACGCTGAAGACGCTGATGAAGATGAACCCAGCCACCGCCGCCAGCGCGCAGAGCCGATAGGCCAGGCGGGTCCAGCGGCGATCGAACCGCAAGATGTCGCCTTCGTCGGCGCCGTCTGCATGATGCGCAACCGCCTCACTCCGGAAAATTCCGCCTCGCGGCGCGGCGCCCTCGGGTGTGCTCATCGTGCGCTCTCTCCCTCATCGACCCGCTGGGCTTGCCCGGTGGCCACCAGGTACTGCACCTCGGCCAGCGCGAACGACAGCTCGGCGCGAATCCGCTGGGCGCGGGCGTCGATGTCGGTGGTCTCGGCATCGAAGAGCTCGAGCGGGCTGGAGAGACCCTGGGCGTAGCGCGCCTGAATCACAGCGAGCACGATGGCAGAGGCGTCGGCGGCCTTCTTCGCGTGCTCCATCAGCGAGGCTGTGGTGCGCACCGCCTGGGCGCCGCGGGCTGCGTCGCTCCGCACCTGGCGCCGTGCTTGCTCGAGGTCTGCCTCGGCCTGGCGCGCGTCGGCACGCGACGCCGCTACCTGGTTTGGGATCGAGATGTCGAAGATGGGGCCCGAGAGAACGATGGTGGCCGAGGCCGAGCGCGCGTTGATGAGCGGATCGGTTCGGTCGTACTGCGAGAAGCGGTACGAGCCGTCGAGGTTCAGCGCCAGCGTGGGTAAGTACTTGGAAGCTGATGCGCTCGCCTCGGCCCGCTGCTGTTCGAGCGAGGCTTTGGCTACGGCGAGCGTTTTGTGGCTGGTCTCGGCTTGCTGCATGGCGCGGCCCACGTTGGAGGCCTCTCCGCGCAGATCGTGCAAGTGCGGGACCGCGATACCCACCTTCGACGTGGGGTCGAGTCCCAGTAGCGTGGCGAGAATCGTCCGCCCGTCTTGTGCATCTTGCTCCCGGCTCGCCAGGTCGCGCCGCGCCGCTTCCAGCCGCGAGCTGGCCCGGAGCTCCTCCACCGCCGGCTGAATCTGCGCCTTCACCAGGGCCTTGGCCAGCAGCACGAACTTCTCGCGCTGGGTGGTGGTTGCCACCGCCAGCTCTCGCAGCTGCTCCAGGAACACCACGTTCAGGTAGGCGGTCGCCACGTCGCCCACCAGCGAGGCCTCGGTGTTGTCGGCGGAGAGCGACGCCGTCTTGTGCACGGCGTCGGCGGCGTCCACCGCGTTGCTGGTCTTGCCGAAGTCCCAGAGGGTCCACTGCACGCCCACGCGTCCGGTGAGCGAAACATAGTGATTCACGAACTCGAAGACCCCTGTGCGCGGCGGCGCCTGGGCCTGCGTGTCACGCGACGAGGTGGCGCTCCCCGCCAGGCTTCCGCTCACTGTGGGAAAGTACGGCGCTCGGGCCGCCGAGGCGCGCGCGTCGGCGGCCTGCGCCTTCGCGCGCGCAGATGCCAGCACCGGCGCCTGCTTGCGTGCCAGCTCCACCGCCTCGCGCAGCGTGAGCGTCTCGGCAGAAGCCGCCGAGCCAAGGCACGTCAGGAGCAGCGCGCAGCTGGCGCGGAGAATGTTTCGCAGGAACGGCCTACGCGAGGTGGGAGCCAGCATCGTGAAGCCACACGTTCATCGCAAACATCAGGCCGTGAGAGAACGGAGCGCGTCGAGCGGTAAAATTCTGCTCGGCGGCAATGCTCCCGTCGCCGAGGGTCGGCAGGTGGTGCGTGCATGTTCAACGGAATCCGCTCGGGCCGCGCTTCCGCCACCAGCACCCGGACCACGGCGCACGGGTAGAATCTTCCAAGCGAGGCGGCGCACGCAAGGCTGGTGCGGCGCGGCCCGCATGATCCAGGGGTCTGGACCGTGGTCGACGCCGATCCTGTAGGCCGATGTGGAACCGAAAGCGCACCGGGGTGCGAAGCTTCCGCCCGCGCTGGAGGGTAGACAAAGGGGCGCGGAAGGAAAACCATGCAGGGCATGTCCTGCGCCCACGGCCTGGTCCCCAGCGAATCCATCTTCTCCATCGACGCATCGAGCCTGGCCTTTGGGCCCGGCGCGGTGGCCGAGGCGGGCGCGCAGCTGGCCGCCCTGGGCGCCCACCGGGTGGCGGTGTTCACCGACCCTCGGGTCGCCAAGCTGGAGCCACTCGCAGTGGTGCGCGCGTCGCTGGCGGCGGCCCAGCTAGACTTCGAGGTGTTCGAAGGCTGCCACGTGGAGCCGAAAGATGCATACCTCACGGATGCCATCGCGTTCGCGCGCGACGGACGCTTCGATGGGTATCTCTCGGTGGGGGGCGGCTCGTCCATCGACACCTGCAAGCTGGCCGCGCTCTATGCCACGTATCCGGCAGACCTCCTGGCCTACGTCAACGCGCCGGTGGGTGAAGGCCGCGTGGTTCCCGGGCCTCTGCCCCCGCACGTGGCGTGCCCCACCACCTCGGGCACCGGGAGCGAGTGCACCGGCATCGCGGTGTTCGACCTTCGTGAGCGCAACATCAAGACCGCCGTCGCGTCGCGACGCCTGCGCCCCTCGCTGGCGCTGGTGGACCCGACCTTCACCAAGACCCTGCCCGCCGAGGTGGTGGCCGCGAGCGGCTTCGACGTGCTGTGCCACGCGCTGGAGTCGTTCACCGCGCGGCGCTTCGATACCCGCGCTCGGCCCGCTTCGCCGGCGCTGCGGCCCATGAGCCAGGGGCAGAACCCGTGGAGCGATCTGGGGAGCCGCGAGGCACTCCGCCTCGCGGGTGCGTTCTTCGTGCGCGCGGTCCACGATCCGCGCGACGACGAGGCCCGCGCCGGTCTCTCTTGGGCCGCCACGCTGGCCGGCATCGCCTTCGGGAACGCCGGCGTGCACCTGCCGCACGCCATGTCGTACGCGGTGGCCGGCCTGGTGCGCGACTACCGCGCGCCGGGCTATCCCGATCACGGCCCCATGGTGCCCCACGGCGTGTCGGTCATCGTGTCGGCACCCAGCGTGTTTCGCGCCACCGCCGCCACCAGCCCCGACAGGCACCTGGAGGCGGCCGGGCTGCTCGGCGCCGACGTTCGCGGCGCGGGGCTCGGTGATGCGGGCGAGCTTCTCGGGCGACACATCGAGCGACTCATGGCCGACGCGCGCGTGCCTCTCGGGCTCAGCGCCCTCGGCTACGCGGGCGCCGATCTCGACGCGCTCGCCCGCGGCGCTGCCGTACAGCGACGTCTCCTCGACAACGCACCGATAGACGTCGACGAGCGGAAGCTGCGCGAGCTCTTCGTCGGCGCCATGCGCTACCCAGGCGGAGGGCAGTCGTGAGCGGCGATCGCACCCCGCCGGCAGCCCGCCAGCAATACGTGCAGTTTCTCCCTATCGGCACCCGCTGGGCCGACAACGACATCTACGGCCACGTGAACAACGTCGTGTACTATGCATGGTTCGACACCGCCGTGAACCGCATCCTCACCGGTAACGGGCTCGACATCCACGCCGGTCCCATCCTCGGTCTGTGCGTGGAGTCGGGCTGCCGCTACCACGCGCCGCTGGCCTATCCTGAAGACGTCGAGGTGGGGGTGCGCGTGGCCAAGGTGGGCCGCTCCAGCGTTCGCTACGAGCTGGGCGTGTTTCGCGCGGGCGAAGCAACCGCCGCCGCCGAGGGCTTCTTCGTCCACGTGTTCGTCGACCGGCAAACGCGGCGCCCCGCGGCCCTGCCGGAGCCGCTCGCGACGGCGCTGCGATCGCTGGTGCGACCCTGAGGCGTGCCCTCAGAAGGTATCGCCACCGCGCAGCGAGGGGTCGGCGAGATCGTTGTCGCCCCGCACCGGAGGGTCACTGGCGAGCGCAGCGAGCTGCGCGTCGAGAATCCGCAGCATCACTTCCTTGGCTGGCGCGACGTGGCCATCGACCACCGCCGAGGGCCAGTGGATGAACTCCCGCGGCACCTTGCGGTAGTCGCCGGTGAGCTTCACGCTCACCGAGCTGGGCTTGCCCGCCACGCGCGTGCTCGCCCGCAGCAGGGTCACGCTCTTGCCTGGATGGTCCAGCAGGTAGTTGGTGACGTAGGTGACGTTGTTGCAGAGATAGGTGTTCGACTCCCGCGGGAAGCCGGCGAACACCGCCCCCTCGACCACATCCTTGAAGGCGACGCCGCCACCGCGGACGTTGCCCTGCTTCTCGATCTCGTCGCGCGCGGCGGCGCGTATGGCTTGCCACGAGGCCAGCAGCGGACGTCCGAGCTCGTCGGCACCGGCGGCGTCTACCAGCTTGGCGGTCGCCTCGCCCGGTTTGGGAGCGGGTCTCAGGTTGTCGGAGCCGTCGTCCAGGGCGGCGCCGCGATTGATGGATCCCATCTCGAGCCAGAGCGGCTGCGTGTCGCCGGCCACCCCGTTCATGAGCACGAAGCTCGGCTGGAACGCCTGCACTTCCTTGGCGATGAGAATGGCTGCTAGGTCCCAGTACACGGGGAGGATCATGGCGCACACGTCCACGTCGCCGGACTTCGGCAGGTGCAGCGTGGCGCGCCCCACCGAGAGCTGCGGCGCTGGAGGGTCGACCTCTCCTGCCCGCGGCGGCGACGTCTCCGGATACTTGGCCTGCGGAACGACGGCGCTCACGATGCGGCCGGTGGCGTTGTCGGCGATGCGCATGAAGCGACCGAAGCCCGTGAGAAGCACCCGCTTGCGTCCGGGGGTGGGCGCGCCGCAGCGCGCTGCGTAGGCGTTGGCGAACGCCACGTTGGCGTCGTACTGCGCGCGCGCTTCTTTGGTGCCGGTGTTCACGCGCACTGCATCCTCCGAGCTCTCCGTCTCGGGGCCTCCCGAGCACGCGGCCAAGATAGCTACCAGCGCTGCAGCAGCGGGACGACGGACTTGCACACCCACATGTAGGAGCAATATGCGGGCCTACGCGATCGTCGAGCGATATCGAACACCTGGCCGCCAGCGGCGGCGCGCATGCGGGCACAGTGACCCCTTGGCGATCCATGCCGTCGATCCAGTTCGCCGCTCTTTCCGGTACCGTACGGCCCATGAAGCGGAGCGCGGTGTCGGGGTTCGACGTGGTGTGGGCCGGCGGAGAGGCTCGCGCCTCCGGAGCGACGGGAGACGGCGGCGGCGACGGCGGCGGCGCGGGGCCGCTGGTGATCATGCTGCACGGGTTCGGCGCGCCGGGCGACGATCTGGTGCCCTTCTGTCGCATTCTCGACGTGCCGAAGACGGTGCGCTTCGCGTTCCCAGCCGCGCCCCTCGATCTCGGTGAGCTCGCCCCCGGCGCCCGCGCCTGGTGGTGGATCGACATGGAGGAGCGCATGCGGCGCATGGCCCGCGGCGAAGCGCGCGACGAGAACGAGATCCCCGAAGGCTTCGAAGCGGTGGCCGAGCGCGTGGCGTTGCTGGTCGATGCCTTGCGGGGCGAGAGCGCATGCGTGCTCGCCGGCTTCTCGCAAGGCGCCATGCTCTCGCTGGAGGTCGCGCTGCGCACCGCCGCGCCGCCCACCGCCCTCGCGTTGCTCTCGTCGACCATCCTCGCCAAGGCGTCGCAAGCCCCGCGGCTGTCGCGCCTCGCGGGCACGCCGATTCTCCAATCCCACGGCCAGAACGATCCGGTGCTGCCCTTCGCCAGCGCGGAGAAGCTTCGCGATTTCTTGAAGGGCGAAGCCCTCGACGTGACCTGGGTTCCGTTCCGCGGCGGCCACGAGATTCCCGACGCGGCCACCGGCGCCCTCTCGAAGCTGATCGCGGCCACGCTTCGCGCCACCACGTAGAGCCACCTTTTCGAAAGTGCATGTCGCAATAAGGCGCAGGTCGGCAGATAGTCGGACGATGCCGAACCCCGAGTCCGCGCAGCGCAGCGCGAACCCCGCCTCGACGTGACCATCGACGTCGAGAAGGCGCCGGCGCGCGGGCCGAACCCGGTACTGGCGGCGACCATCGCGGCGGTGGCGATGGTGGCGCAACACGTGATCGGAAAGGCGACGCGCGACGCCCTGTTCCTGTCGCACTTTCCCGCGTCGCGCCTTCCGCTCGTGCTCATCGTGGGTTCCGTGATCTCGGCAGTGGTCGTGTACTGGACGACGCGGCTCGTCGGTCGCTTCGGTCCCGCGCGCGTGGCTCCGTTCGCGTTCGCCGCACATGGCCTGCTCGCGCTCTTGGAATGGGCGCTGTCCTCACGCTTCGAGGCGCACATCGCACTGGTCTTCTACGTGCAGACGGTCGCGATCGGTCCGCCGCTCGTCTCGGCCTTTTGGTCGGTGGTGAGCGAGGGCTTCGATCCACACACCGCCAAGAAGGTCATCGGGCGCATCGGCGCCGGCGCTGCGCTGGGCGGAATCGTCGGTGGCGCGATCGCGCTGGGAGCATCCAAGCTCACCACTGTGCCGACGATGTTGGGGGTCGTCGCCGTCTTGAGTGGCGTATGTGCCTGGGCGACTTCGGCGCTCGCCCGTGGAACCACCTCCGCCACCTCTCCGTCAACCGGCACGCCTGCGCCTTCGGGTCTCACTGCGCTCCGTCGCACACCGTACCTTCGACTTCTTGCGCTGATGGTCTTGCTCGGCGCGGCGACGCAAGGGCTTCTGGACTACGCGCTAGGTGCCGAGGCGGCGGCGACGTACGAACGGGGAGCGAACCTGCTCGCGTTCTTCGCGATCTTTCAGACGGTGATCGGTACGCTTTCGTTCGTCCTTCAACTCGCCGCGAATCGGGTTGCCCTCGAGCGACTCGGTGTGGGGGGGACGATGGTGCTCTTGCCCGCGGCGGTGGCGGCGCTCGGAGCCGTCGTGGTCGGAATGCCGACGCTGGTCACCGTGGCCATTCAACGCGGCGCAGAGGGAGTCCTCCGCGCGTCGCTTTTTCGCTCCGCGTACGAGGTCCTCTACACACCGATCGCGCAGGCCTTGAAGCGGCCGACGAAGATCATAATCGACGTGGCCTTCGATCGCACCGGAGCTCTCATCGGGAGCGCGGTAACCCTGGGGCTGGTAGCGCTGTTTCCACACCAGGCCTTGCGCGCGGTGACCGTAGTGGCGGTACTGGCCGCCGGGGCTCAGGTCTTCGTCGCGTATGCTCTGCACCGCGGCTACGTCACCGAGCTCACGAGCCGTTTGCGCGCTGGCACGTTGGCGCTCGATCCCGAGAGCGTCGTCGATGCCACCACACGAAACACGCTATCGCGAACGATGCAATCCATCGATCGCCCCACCCTGCTCGCGCAAATTGCGGCAACTCGCGCGGAAAGCGCGACCCCCGAAGCGCTCGTCTCCGAACCGATTCCGGAATATCCGTATCTCGAGTCTGGCCCCTCCGACGCGGTCGTGGCTGCGCTCGTCGCGCTCCGTTCACCCAACGTGGCGATGGTCGTCACTGCGCTGCGGAGTGACGAGAGCGTGCTCCTGCCGCTCGCCGTTCCGATTCTCGACCTGCTGGCACGCAACGACGTCGCCGCGGAGGCCGCGCTCGCTCTCCTTCCGCTCGTGCCTCGGCTCATGGGTACCATCGCAGACGTGGTGCTCGACGCGCGACGTCCGCTCGCGACGCGCAGGCGAGCTGCACGACTCCTGGCGACGGTTTCGTCGCAACGTGCGGCCTCGGCGCTCGACAGCGGACTCGACGACGACGAGCTCGACGTGCGGTACTCCTGCGGACGCGTTCTCCTGGAAATGCGAGAGAAGAGCGCGGAGCTTCGGTTCGACGCTGCGGCTGCGTTCGCGCGAGCCCGCCGCGAGCTTGCTTCTCCGTGGAGCAACGCCGAGCGCGGCGCCCGTGAGTTCGAGCACGCGTTCAACGTTTTGTCGCTGACGCTTCCCCACGAGCCCATGCAGCTCGCGTACGGAGCGTTGCTGGCGCACGATCGATTCTTGCGAGGTGTCGCGCTCGAGTACCTCGACACCGTGCTGCCCGCCGACATGTGCGCGTCGCTGTCGACGCGACTCGAACGAGGCCCGCACGCGAACGCCGGCTCCGCGAGGAGGCCGCGGTCGACCGTCTCCACGGCGCTCCACGACCTTCTGCGATCCCGCGACGCCATCCATCTGAGCATCGACGATCTTCGGCGCGCGCACGATCCCGAAGGGAGGACGCGCCCCCGACACGGTCGGTAGATATCGCGCGGGACCGGTGCATTGCGCACCGGGCCAGCGTATAGCTGCCTCATGGATTCTGCCGACAGCGCGGTCGACCACGAGCTGCGACAGACCCGTCTATCCAAGTTCGGTCGCGTGCTCACCCTGGTGACGCTTTGTTACGTCGTACTGAACTTCGGCGCCGCGCTCTGGCTACACCGCGTCGAGCACAACTACAGCAGCCTCCCGCTCTCCGTCTCCACGTTCGCCTTCGGTGCACTCTGGCTGCTCCTCCGAGCCCCACGTTCGCCTCGATTCGTGCGCTCGGTCGAGCTCTCCACACTGTTCGTCGGCACGGCGGCCATCTCGTCGACGGCGGTGGTCATCGATCTGATCGCCGAGCCCGACATGATCGTGCGCAGTCTGCTCATCGACGTACTGCTCGTGTACGCGGTCTACGTTCCGTCGACCGCGCGACGCACCCTGCTCGTGGCAGCGCTCATGACCGTGCCGCTCCTGGGTTCCATCTTCATCGCGTTCCGCGCATGGGACCCGGCGCTGCACGAGCCACCCGCCGCGACCTGGCCCAAGCAAAGCATCGGCGACATGGCGTATCCCGCCACCATCATGAGCACCGTCTGGTGGGGAATCGCAGTCGCCATGGCGGCGGGCTTTTCCCATACGCTCTACGGCCTGCGCAAAGCCGTTAGCGACATTCGACGACTTGGGCAGTACACGCTCGAAAGAAAGCTCGGCGAAGGTGGAATGGGCGTCGTCTATCGCGCTTCGCACGCGATGCTTCGTCGACCGACTGCCGTCAAGCTACTCTTGCCCGATCGCGCGGGGAAGGACGCGCTGGCGCGCTTCGAACGCGAGGTCCGACGCACCGCCATGCTCACCCATCCCAACACCGTGACCGTCTTCGACTACGGGCGCACGACGGACGGGGTCTTCTACTACGCCATGGAGCTCCTGGAAGGCGCGTCGCTCACGGAGATCGTAGCGGTCGATGGTCCGCAGCCGGAAGAGCGCGTCCTACATCTTCTCGAGCAGACCGCAGCCTCGCTCGCCGAGGCGCACGAAGCGGGTTTGATTCACCGCGACGTCAAACCCGGAAACATCATGGTGGTCGACCGTGGTGGCATCTCCGACCTGGTGAAGGCGCTCGACTTCGGTCTCGTGAAGAACATCGCGAGCGAAACGGATTCGTCGGAGCCGGCGCTCACCATGACCAACGCGATCACCGGAACGCCGCTCTACATGGCACCGGAGACGGTGACCGCGCCCGACACAGTGGATGCCAGGACGGATCTCTATGCGCTCGGCGCTGTCGGCTACTGGCTCTTGACGGGCACGCACGTGTTCGGCGGAAAGACCATCCTCGAGGTCTGCGCACATCATCTTCACACCGTGCCCGATTCCCCGTCCGCGCGGCTGAGGGCGCCGGTGTCGGCCGATCTCGAAGCGCTGATCATGTCGTGCCTGGCGAAGCGGCCCGAAGATCGTCCCGCCTCGGCGAACGTTCTACGTGAGCGCTTGCGCGGGTGCGCTGCGTACGGAAAGTGGACCAACGCCCGCGGCGCCCAGTGGTGGGCCGCCCATCGTCGAGAGCTTCGCTCGAGCGGCGCCGACGTGTCCGCGACCGGCACGACCGTCGACGCACAAGCGCCGCTCGTCCTGGTCACGCGCATCGCGGAGTGATCGAAGTAGCCGCGCTCACTGGAAGGCGCAGGTAACGCCGACGCCGAACTCTTCGCCGTATTGCGCCCAGCGCAAGAAGAGCTTGGCGGCGCCGGTGCCGCGGGTGAAATCGGTCTTCACGATGTTCACGTAGAAGTCCTGCTCGCCGCGCTGACCGGTAAAGTACACGTAATCTGGGGAGCCGGCGCGGACGTCTTCGGTGACGGCGACGGTGACGCTCGGCGGATCGTTGCGGTCGGAGGCGCCGGCCTTGCGGGTGATCTTCAGGGTGCCGCGGCGGTTCTGCGCCTGGTCGAGGGTGAGCGTGGCGTTCACGCTGGGGCCGGTGCAGCCGATGGTCTTCACGTTGGTGGGCGCCGGGCGATAGGTTGGGTCCTTCTTCATGGTGAAGGATACGCGGCGCGCCGAGTGGTAGAGACGCAGACCGCCACCTTCGAGGCGATCGAACTCGAGCGCCGGGTCGGCGCCGCCGGTGTCGCTGGAGAGATAGAGCGTGGGCTTGTCGCTGAGCACCGGGCTCTGGGGGTTGTTGGGGCGCGCCGCAAGAATGGTGTACTTGCCAGCGATGAGGCTCTTCACGCCGGAGCTCGAGACGATCTCGCCTTCGTACTTCTTCCCCGCGCTGAAGGTGATGCGCGAGAGGTAGTACTCACCCCCCCAGAAGGAAGGCCGGACGTCGACGACGTAGGTGCCGGTGCCGAGCGACGTGAGATCGTCCTCCGAGGCCGCCGCGTCGTCGGCCGCGCCTCCGCACCCGGTCATCATGGGGCAGGCGGAAGCGACCAGCACGAGCGCGAGAACGGTGAGAGCCTTCATGGTCACACCAGTGTGCATGTGGCGTTCCAACCTACACTGGTGCCAACACAATCGTTTTCCTCAATGTTTCCATGATCTACATCGGCAGCCGCTGGCGCACCCTGGTGGATCTCGGATCCAGCCCGCGTCCAGCGCAGTGCGGCAACTCGGGCTCGCGCGCTCATGCCCGGAGCGCCGTCAGAAACGTTCGTCGCAAGAGAGCTCCGCCGTCGGTGAGGAAGCCGTCGTGGCCGTAGGGCGTCTTCAGGAGCTCGGCGCGCACGTCGGCGCCGCGCTCGGCGAACAGCGCGCGCAAGGTCGCCTGGCTCTCTTCGCTCACCAGAGCGTCGGTGTCGAGACGCACGTCGAAGAAGCGCAGCTTCGCGAAGGCCTGGGCAGGCCCCGGCGCCTGGCGTGCGAGATCGTGGTGGTCCATGGCGAGCGTGAGGCACACGTAGCAGGGCGCGGCGAAGGTGTCGGCGAACGCGTCGCCGTGAAAGCGCAGGTAGGTGGCCATGCGGTAGGGCATGCGCGGCGAGAACGCGCCGCGGATCTGGTGCGCCGGCCCTGCGGTGCGGCGCCCCTGCCGGAGCTCGAGCGAAGCCGGGCTGCGATACGTCATGCGGGCGATTTGCCGGGCCACCGAGAGACCAACCGCGGCGCGCGGATAGGTGGGATCGCGCAAGATGGCCTCGCGGGCCACGTGGTTCCATCCAATCATCGATGCGCTGGACGCGGCCGGCGCCGCCACACTCACTGCCGTGTGCACGCGCTCCGGAAAGAGCCAGGCAAAGCACTGCACCACCATGCCCCCGAGCGACCCTCCCGCCAGGAGCCGGACCCGGGCAATGCCCAGGTGCTCGAGCGCGGCGGCGAGGCTACGGGCCTGGTCGAAGGGCGTCACGGTCGCCGGAAGCGAAGCTTCGTCGAAGGCGAGATCGCCGCGCGCCACCGGCGTGGGCGACGGAACGCGTGCATCTTGCACGCGCGTGGGAAACCCGGGGTCGAGCGGCCCGGAGCTGCCGAACAAGGACCCGAGCAGATTGAACGAGAGGATGCGATGCGCCCACGGCCGCAGCGGTCTCCCCTTCCCTGCCAGCGCCCCCCAGAACCCGTCCGGCTCGTGGATTCGCGGCGACGCCGTCAGCGGGTGCACCAACACCACGGTCTCTACCTGCGGGTCGAGCGGCAGCCCGCGCCGCACGCGCAAGGCGTCGTCGTCGGAGCTCCACATCCAGCCCGCGGCCTCGTGTGGCGACACCGTGGCGCCCGCCTCGAGCTCCAGCGGAGGCAAACCGAGGACGAGCTCAAGGGGTTCGTGCGGCACGACGCGCATGCAGCCGACGGTAGCGCGAAAGCGGCTATCGGAATCGCCGAAGGCGCCGTTCACCCCGATTGAGGCGCCTCGCCGCGCTCGGGGCCCGCTGGAAGCGTCATGTCTACACAAGTCGTCAATGGATATCCCTGTCGGGATTGCACCGACGTCGACCTCGCGAAGAAGCGAATCGATCCGGCCCATCCCAAAGACGGCCCCGACGGCGTGGATGCGCCAGCGCGCAAGGCCGCCCGCGAGGAGCACACCAAGACGCTCCAGGCGCTGGGCGCAATTCCCCTCGAGGCGAGCGGCCCGGTGGGCACACGATTCAACGCGCTAGCCTAACGCGTCGGCATCAACGCGGGGCGCCCGCCTTCTTTGCCCTGCGCGCGGCGGCCGCGAAGGCCAGCCCCTGGGCGTTGAGCTCGATGTCGAGGGCGAGGAGCGCGAGATCGTCCTTCCCGAAGTGCGGCGCCTCCGCGTGAATCGCGTCGGTCCAGGCCCCGCGCAGGCGCGTCTCGATGGCCTCTGCGGTGTCGTCGCTGCCGGCCGCCTCGTCGACCCACTGCTCGGCGCGGTCGATGAAGCGGCGGAGCTGCTGGGCGATGACGTCGACGTCGGTCCAGGCGTCGAAGTGAGTGGGACACACTGCCGCGCGCCGAAGGTGCGCCACGCGATCGATGCTCTTGCGGGCCTCGTCGGCATCGAAGTTGGTGGGGCTGGTGGAGGGCATGGCGAAGCGGCCGTGGTGCTGCAGCGCCGGGTACACCAGGCCAAAGGTGTCGCCGGTGAACACGGTATCGAGCGTGGGATCGTCGACCGCAAAGTGGTGGTTGGCGTGCCCCGAGGTGTGGAGGAACGTGAGCTCGGCGCCGCCCAGGTGCACCGCAGTGCCGTCTTCCATGGCCTTCACGCGATCGGGGGAGATGGGCGAGATGGTACCGTACAGGGCCGCGAATCGCTCCGCGCCGTACACCGCCGTTGCGCTGGCCACCAGCTTACCCGGGTTGACCAGGTGCCGCGCCGCACGCGGATGCGCAAGCAGGGTGGCGTTGGGGCACGCGGCCATGAGCGCGCTGGCGCCAGCGGCATGGTCGAGATGCGCATGCGTGACGATGACGTAGCGCACCTGCTCCGGCTTCTTGCCCTGCGCCTCGAGCGCCGCCATGAGCCGCGGCAACGCGTGCACCGTGTGGGCCTCAATGAAGGCGCACTCGTCGCCGGCCACGCGCAGGTAGCAAGCGGTGAAGCGGGGCGTGACGTCGGCGTCGATGGTGAAGCGTGCGTGGGTGGTCATCGCGTCGAATAGTACGCCGGCTCGCGACGGCCGGGACCAACCTTTCTCGCAGCTCGAATCAGGCCACCAGCAAGAGCGCGCGGGCCAGCTCACCCGGGCGAAAGCACCACGCCGGGCGCCCGTCGACGATCACCGACACCTGCCCGGGCTTGAGCTGCGGAAACGTGGGGCGCCCCACCAGGAACGCGCCGAGCTCCGACAGCGAGGGCTCGTCGGCCACCACCAGCACCGACGACCCGCGCGAGAGGATGTGCTTGCCCAGCACCGCCGCCGGCACGCCGCCCACCAGCGTGGCCAGCACCTCCGGCGCGCCCAGATAGTCCACGCGATCCGCGAACAGCTCCGCGGTCTGGACCGCCGCGGGCACCGGGCTCACCAGCGCCGCGTCGAAGGAGGGCGCCTCCGAAGCCTGCACGCGACTTCCCACCGCCCGCGCCAGCTGCCGACCCTCGGCGGAGAGAAACGGCGGCGCATCGTCGCTCGCCCGGGCCGCAAGGAGAGACGTTCGAAGGAGATAGACTTGCACGCCGGAAGCATACAAGCCGCCTCAGCTTTGCCTCTGCTTTTCTGGGGTCCCCTCTCCCTTCAGGGGGTGAGGTGGATCGGGAGCATCGGTCCTCAGCTACTCGGGATCGGGATACGGCGTGGTCGCGGTAGCTCCGGTCGCTCCGTTGATCAGCCGCAGCTGCACGCGGGAGAACTTGGGGCCGTTCTTGTTGTACCAGTGGTGCCGCGTGAGCACGTCGAGGTACGCGATGTGGAAGATGCGCGCCACGTCGGCGTCGTCGAGCGAGGGATCGACGATGGTGTAGCGAAGTTCCAGGATGCCCTGGTCCTGCCGCAGCTCGCCGGTGAGCACGTCTTTGCGCTCCTTGCGATGCTCGATGAAGATCGGCTCGACGTCACCCTTCATGTCGCCACTGCTGGCCTCGAAGGTCTGGTTGACGACGTTGCGCTTGGCGTCGGCGAAGGCTCCCATCGCCCGAATGTAACCGTTCAGGCGGCGCGAACCAAGAAGAGGAAGAACACGCCGGCGGCGATGATGCGGTACACGCCAAAGGGCGCGAGGCCGAAGCGCTTGAGGTACTTCAGGAACGCGGCGATGACCGCCCACGCCACCAGGAAGGAAACCACCACGCCGATGGCGACGTTGAGGCCGCCGATCTCGGCGAGGGCCGCGCGGTCCTTGTACGCCTCGTAGAGCGAGGCCGCGCCGAGAGTGGGGAGGCCCAGCAGGAAAGAGAACTCCGCGGCCGTCTCCGTGGACAGCCCCGCGAGCTGCCCGGCCACGATGGTGCACATGGAGCGCGACGCGCCCGGGAACATGGCGAAGCATTGGCCGAGGCCGATGGCCGCAGCTTGCTTGTAGGTTACATCGGTCAGCGTGGTCACCGGTCGAGCCTCGCGAGACCGGCGCCGCCAGGCCTCGACGCCAATCATGATCACCCCGCCCACGAACATGGCCACCAGCACCGGCTTCGGACCGAACAGGTAGTGCTTGATGACCTTGCGGAGCGTGAGGCCGAGAATCACCGTGGGGATGAAGGCCAGCAGCAGCGAGGCAAGAAGCCGCACCGAGGCCGGCCGCCGCGCCAGGAGCCCGGCGCCGTGCTCGCGCAGCATCGTGCGGTAGTGCACCACCACGGCAAGAATGGCGCCGAACTGGATCACGATGTCGAAGGTGTCGGCCAGCGGCTTCGGAATGCCCAGAAAATGGCTGGTGAGGAGGAGATGGCCGGTAGAGGAGACCGGCAAATACTCGGTCAAGCCTTCCACCACGCCCAAGAGAAATGCCTCGAAGGGAGTCACAGCAGCACGGTACTCGATCTCGGGCTCTTGGCCGGAGGGAAAGCGTGGTAGCGAAATCTCATGCGCAACGTCTCGCTCTCGCTCTCGCTCGCATCGCTCATCCTTGTGGCGGCTGCATGCGCCCCCGGCGCCGCGCAGCCACCCGCCAAGAACGCCGGCGACGTCACGGGCGTGGCGACGTCTACCGTGGTGACGGACGCAAACGGACCGCCCGCTGATCCCTTCGCCATTCCCAAGAACCTCCGGGCCGAGGTTCCGCCGCCGGCCACGCTGAAGACGCCCGACATGGCCCAGTGGAAGACCGCCGTCGCCCTGCCCGGCATCTCCAAGGCCCCCGCTTCGTGCTCTGCATTCGCGCGCACCAAAGCCGCAGCGAGCAAGTTGGCCAAGAAGGGCTCGGCCCCGGCGTGCCCCAAGGAGCCGGCGGGGCTCATGAGCGAGCTCGGCAAGGCCATGGCGGCCGAGAGCGCCCGCGACGAAGCGCTTTTCGCGCTCGAAGAATGTGCATTTCCGCCGGGCTTCATCCGCTCGCTGCGCGCGGAGCTCGCGCCCCACGAGTGCGGTGACGTGCTCGTAAACCCCATGCTCGAAGCGCCGCCCAAGGGCCTTCCGGTGGAGCTGAGCCACGCCATGGTAGGCCAGTCGCTGGCTTCGCTGCTGCGGCGCACCTCGGACTCGGCGCCGACCATGAAGGCTCCGTTCACCAAGGAGCGGGTACTTGCCTTCGTCAAGACCGAGCTCGGCCCGTGGGTCGTGGCCCAGGCCGCCACCATCGAGAAGCTCTCGCAGGCCGGCACCTCGCTCGACGGCTTCGGCCTGGGCGTTGCGGCGATCGAATCCGGCAACGCCGACCTGCGGCTGGGCGAGATTATCCGCGAAGCGCCGGTGCCCGACGACTTCCGAAAAGATCCGGAGCTGCTGCACATCTACCAAACGCAGCTCGATGGCTACCTCGAGCCGCGGGTACGGCGCGGCCGCGACGCGGCGCTGGTTGGCCTGCGCAAGTTCGCCGACGTGGGCGTATTCAAGAGCGAGCGGCTCTCGCGCGCGCACGGGCTGCTCTCGAAGATGTACGCGGGTCGGCGCATCGACGCGCTCTCCGCCGTGCTCTTGCCGCAAGCGCCGGTGGCCAAAGAGTACCTGCTGGGCGTGCTGCCCACATTCTACGTGAACGGTTCGTACACGGCGTCGCTGGGCGAGGACGCCGGCTACCTCGGCGCGGCCTTCGAGCAGGGCTTTCCCAGCGTTGCGCGCAGCGAGAGCATCGCCGGCGGCGAGAAGCTGAAGCCCGCCGCCAAGGTCGCCCACGCCATCGGTCGCGCGCGCCTGGGCCTCACCTATTGGCGTGGCATCGAGTTCGATCGGGTCATCGCGCTCACGTCTACCGCGACGAAGGAGGAGCCCGAAGCGCGCTTTCTCCTCGCGCTCTCGCTCGCCATGCGCAACGGGCCCTCCGACGCCGTGGAGATGATGAGCGCCAGCACGCCGCATGCGCTCAACGTCGGCAAGACCGACGCCCTCGACGTCGTCGCCGCCGAGAAGGGCCCGCTCGCAGGCATGGCCGCCTTCGACGCCGCGCTCCTTCGGGAGACCACGCCGCCGCCGGAGGCTCGCCCGGAGTACTTCCAAGACCTCGCCAAGCGGTACCGCAACGCATTCGAGCTGCTCACGGTGCCCGAGCAGAAAGCCCGCGCAGCCGAGCGCGCCGACCACGCCGAGAAGATCGCCGCCGCCGCCGCGCAAAAGTAGCCGCCATCGCGTCTTGCACGGTGCTAATCGAGAGGGCGTGCAAGCCTACCTCGATCTCGTGCAGCACATCCTCGATCACGGCGTCGACCGGGAAGACCGCACCGGGGTCGGAACCCGCGGCGTCTTCGGCTACCAGATGCGCTTCGACCTGGGCCGAGGCTTCCCACTCCTCACCACCAAGAAGCTCCACACGCGCTCCATCATCCAGGAGCTTCTGTGGTTCCTGCACGGCGAGACCCATGTGCGCTGGCTCCAGGAGCGTGGCGTCACCATCTGGGACGAGTGGGCCACCGCGGACCAGTGCGCGCGCTTCGGACGCCAAGCCGGCGATCTCGGCCCGGTGTACGGCCACCAGTGGCGAAACTTCGGCGCCACCCGGCGCGCCGACGGCACGTATGAGAACGACGGCGTCGATCAGATTCAGGCATTGGTCGCGCAGATTCGCAAGAACCCGAGCAGCCGACGGCTCATCGTCACCGGCTGGAACCCCGAAGAAGTCGACCAGGTGGCGCTGCCGCCCTGCCACACGCTCTTCCAGCTCTACGTCGCCAACGGCAAGCTCTCCTGCCAGCTCTACCAGCGGAGCGCCGACGTGTTCCTCGGCGTGCCCTTCAACATCGCCAGCTACGCGCTGCTCACCATGATGATAGCCCACGTGACCGACCTCGGGGTGGGCGAGCTCGTCCATACGTTCGGCGACGCGCACCTCTACGCCAACCACTTCGACCAGGCGAAGCTCATCGTTGGCCGCGCGCCGCGTCCGCTCCCCACCATGAAGCTGAACCCCGAGCGCCGCACCCTCGAGTCCTTCGAGTACGAAGACTTCACCCTCGAAGGCTACGATCCGCACCCGGCGATCAAGGCGCCCATCGCCGTATGACCGCGGCGCGACGCGAGCTCGCGCTCATCTTTGCGGTGAGCCGCAACGGGGTCATCGGCAAAGACGGCAAGCTCCCGTGGCACGTGCCGGAAGACCTCGCCTGGTTCAAGAAGCACACCAGCGGCCACGCTATCATCATGGGCCGCCGGACCCATCTCTCCATCGGGCGCCCCCTTCCCCATCGCCGCAACATCGTGGTGAGCCGAGATCCGGCGGCGACCTTCGCCGGCTGCGAGACCGCCACCTCGCTCGAGGCCGCACTGGCGCTGGCCTACGAGAGGGACGCGTGCCCCTTCGTCATCGGCGGCTCGGAGCTGTACCGGGCGGCGTTGCCCTTGGCCACACACATGTATGTTACACGTATTGAGCGCGACGTCGAAGGCGACACGTTCCTCCGTGACTGGAAGGATCCCTCGTTCCGCGAGGTCTCGCGCGAGGCGGCAACGACGCCGGACGTCACCTTCTGCGTCTTCGCCCGCGAGTCTACGCGCTCTTCTTCGAAACCCGCTTGACGAGCTCGCGACGCGGGCTGCGCGTCGTCGTCTTGGCGCGCTCCATCACCAAGATATCGAGCGGGATATCGAGCGCGCGATGCAGGCCTCGGATCATCGTCAGGGTGAGCGGCCGGCGGCCGAGCAGGATCTCGGCGACGCGAGCGCGCGTCCCCAGGATGGGCTCGAGGTCTTTTCGCGTCTTGCCTTGCTGATCCATGCGGAACTTGATGGCCTCGATGGGGTCGGGCGGGAGGATCGGAAAGTGCGCGCGCTCGTACGCATCGACGAGCGTCGCGAGCACCTCGAGCCTATCGCCGCTCGGCGTCCCCGGTTTCGCGTCCCAGAGGCGTTCGACTTCCTGGAGCGCCGCTGCATGGTCGATCTTGGTACGAATGGGCTTGATGAGGGTGCTGCGCATGGGACCTCTAGACCGTGGCGGCGTCTATCTTGTCGTACTCGGCATGGGTGCCGATGAACCGGATGAAGACGATGAAAAGCGGGCCGTACTTGACGGCGACAACGAGCCTGTAGTGGTTACCGCGGATGTCGAAGACGACTCGGTCGCCCGCGATGAAGTCGGCGGCGGCGTAGCGCGCGCGAATCTGCACCGGATTGGTCCACGCGGCCTTCTCGACTTCGGCGAACCAGGCCCGGAGCGCCTGCTCCGAATCGGGGTGCTTCTTCCAGAACGCCGCGACTGTCGAACGACTGAGGATTCTCACCTGCTGACAGTAGAGTAGCCTGCTCCCACGGTGGGAGCAAGCGATCCCGCTCTGGGAGCGCTCAGGGCTGCGGGAGCGACCTTCGCGCGCGCGGCTTCGGTGGCACGCTGGCGCGGAGCTCCGCAGCCAGGAGATCGGCGACCGCACGCACCCGGGGGATCTCCAGCGCGCTGCGGCTCGCCGAGAGCTCGAGGCTGGCGCGAAGTGGGCCGAGGTCGATCGCCAGCTCACGAAGTCCCAGGTCGCGACCTGCGCGCAGGCGCATCTTGCCGAGCACGATGACGCCTACGCCTTCTTCCGCGGCGCGGAGCTGGACCAGGAAGTCGTCTGCAGCGAAGGCCGGCCGAAAACCGGGGATGCGCTTGGCGAGCTCGCCGTTGGGCGGGAGCGTCTCGAAGGGCGGCGCCCAGCCGATCCAGCGCAGGTCGGTGAGGCCGTATCCTTTCTTCAGCGAATCGATGTAGCGCGGCGCCGCGAACGCGCCGATGCCGTGCGAAACTGTCTCGAGCACCACCACCTCGCGCGACGGGGGGCCGGAGAAGCGGAGCGCCAGGTCCGCCTCCCGGCGGCCGAGGTCGAGGTATCGGGTGGACGACGTCACCTCGAGTTGCACGTGGCGCGGAGCCGGAAGAGCCTGGAGCAGCTCGAGAATCTGGTGACCCGCCATCCGCGCATCGACGTCCGTCTCGGACACCAGGACCTCCGTCCCTGACGCGCCGCTCAGCGAGCAACCGGCGCCGCATGCTTGAGGTCGGCCTCGAACGTGCCGGCGAGCGTGGCAGCGAAGGCGCGATCTTGGACCACCAGGGCCACTTCCTCGAGCTTGCCGAGTGACAGCGGATCGAGGTTGATGGATGCAACGACCGCCAGCTCGTCGTCCACCACCATGGTCTTCGCGTGCATCATCGAGGGCTCGTACTCGAACACGCGCACGCCGCGCTCGACGAGCGGCCCGTACTCCGCGTGCTGCGCGCCGACCGAGGCCTTGGAGTCGCTCTTCTTGCCCGGTACGAGCAGTCGTACGTCTACCCCCTCGCCGGCTTTGCGCTTCAGCATGTCGAGAATGGCGTCCGAGGGCACGAAATAGGCGTTGGCGATCCACAGCCGCCGCTTGGCAGCCTGGATGACGAGCTGCACCAGTCGCTCTGCACGGGTGAGCATCGGCGAGGCGGTACTGGTCACGAACGCTGCGGAAGCGGGGCCCTGCGCGTCTTGAACCGGGAACGCCGCCTCGGGGAAGAGCGCGCCTCCGGCCTCCATCCAGTTTTCGGCGATGGCCTGCTGCGCCTCGGAGACGGCGGGCCCCGTGAAGCGGACGTTGGTGTCACGCCATCCGTCGTTGGCAACGCCG
>JBBQWQ010000044.1:0-66174 GCA_038210445.1 Polyangiales bacterium | reverse complement strand
GGAGCCCTCGTCCCCGCCGCTCTTCTTCGTCGGAACGGACGCGCGCTTCTCGGCCTTCGGCGCCATCGTGCCCTCACCGATTCGCATCGAGAGGGTGAGCCGACGGTCCTGCGAGTCGACGTTCGCGACCTCCGCCGTGATGGCATCGCCGATCTCGTACGGGATCGCGGTGCCGTCCTCGGCCTTCTTCTCCGTGAGCTCGTTCTGGGGGATCAGCCCCTCGACGCCCTCGCGGAGCCGGACGAATACGCCGTAGTCGACGAGCGAGACGACCTTCGTGTCCACGACCTTGCCGGGCGCGAACTCGTTGAAGATCGTCGGCCACGGGTCGTCCCAGAGCTGCTTGATGCCGAGGGAGACCTTCTTCTCGTCGTGGTTGATCGAGAGGATGATCGCCTCGACGTCGTCGCCCTTGTGGTGGAGGTCGGCCGGGTTGTTGACCTTGGCCGTCCACGACAGGTCGCTCTTGTGGACCATTCCGTCCACGCCTTCTTCGATCCCGATGAAGACGCCGTAGTCGGTGATGCTGCGGACCTTGCCGCCGATCTTGTCACCGGGAGAGTACTTCTCGGTGAAGAGCGTCCAGGGATCGGGCTCGAGCTGCTTGAGACCGAGCGAGATGCGCTTGGCCTTCGCGTCGACCTCGAGGACCTGGCAATCGATCTCCTGACCGACCTCCAGCAGCTTCGACGGGTGCTTGACCTTCTTGGTCCAGCTCATCTCGCTGACGTGGATGAGGCCTTCGACGCCCGGCTCCAGCTCCACGAAGGCGCCGTAGTCGGTGATCGACATGACCTTGCCGTGGACCTTCTTGCCCGGCGGGTACGCCTCTTCGGCGTGGTTCCACGGATCCTCTTGGGTCTGCTTGAGGCCGAGGCTGACGCGCTCGGTCTCCGCGTTGTACTTGAGGACCTTGACGGTGACTTCGTCGCCGACCTGGAACACTTCGCTGGGGTGGTTGACGCGGCCCCAGCTCATGTCGGTGATGTGGAGGAGACCATCGATACCGCCGAGGTCGACGAACGCGCCGTACTCGGTGATGTTCTTGATGACGCCCTTGACGACCTTGCCCTCTTCGAGGGTGAGCAGCGTCTGGCTCTTGATCTGATCGCGCTCCTTCTCGAGGAGCACGCGGCGCGACAGGACGATGTTGCCCCGGCGCTCGTTGAACTTGATGAACTTGAACTGATAGGTCTGGCCGATCAGCTTGTCCAAGTTACGGATGGGCCGAAGGTCGACCTGGGAACCCGGGAGGAACGCCTTGACGCCGCCGCGGATGGTGACCGAGAGGCCGCCCTTCACACGCTGCGTGATGGTTCCTTCGACGAGCTCGTCGTTCTTGTAGGCCTGAACCAGCTCCTGCCAAACCTTGGCCTTGTCGGCCTTCTCCTTGGAGAGGAGGACGAGACCATCGTCGTTCTCGCGGCTCTCGACGTACACTTCGGTACGGTCGCCGGGCTTGATGGTCACGTTGCCGTGGGCGTCGGCAAACTCGGCGAGCGGGATCACGCCCTCGCTCTTGCCCCCGATGTCGATGACTACGTTGTCGCGCTGAATCGCGACCACGGTACCCTGGACAATTTCGCCTTCTTTGCCGAAATCGCCCGCCTGGATGCTGGCTTCGAAAAGGGCCGCGAAGCCGTCTTCACCGCCGGTTAGTGTTTCTGTCGTCGTCATGTGTTGAAATTTGGACTCTTCATCTTGCGGCGCCGTGAGCGTCGCAAAACGCCTTTCTCCCCACGCAGTTCGTACGAATTCTGGGGGGATGGGGGATGTATCCCAGGGGCCGGGTCAAGTCAAAGGACGAAAACGCCCTATTTTCTCCGGGGTCCGGTGCGGTCGCCGCCCCTCAGCGAGAGCGCGGCGCGAGCGCGGGCGCGGGCGGGCGCGCCCCCTGCGGGGAGCCCGGGCAGCTCGGCCAACACCACGGAATCATGAGGAATCGGTGGTTCGGACGCGGGGCACGGCGATTGAACCGTGGCGCTCCCATGAAGATCACCGCCGCTCCCCTCGCCGTCGCCCTCGCCACTGTCCTCGCCGCCGGCTCCGGGAGGGCGCAGTCTTCGCCCACCAAGACCATCGACACGAGCGTCGACAGTGTGGAGGTGAAGGACGACAAGGCCTACGTCTCGCTCTCGAGCGGCCTCTACCAAAGCGTGCTCCCCGGCGACCAAGGCTTCTTTCTGAAAGACGGCGAAAAGGCTCCCGGGAGCGAGTTCACCATCGACCGCATCGACGAGACGCATTCGTTCGCCCGCACCCTATTCCGCAGCAGCGACGATCTGCGGGCCAAGGCGTCGACCAAAGCCCGCCTCGTGACCACGCGCACCTGCCCCCGCGGCGGCGCGAGGCCGGAGCTCTTCGATAGCAAGTCGGTCAAGGAGGGCGCGCAGCCGGCCGAGGGCTTCGCCTTCGCCAAGGTGATCGCCTCGGCGCGCGTCCACAAGACGCGCATCTCGTTCACTATCGACAAGGGCGCCGACGATGGCGTGCTGCCGTCGTCGTCGGGCTACGCGCTCACCGCAGGCCCCGGCAGGCCGCTGGCGCAGTACGTGGGCATCTCGTGGGTGAGCGCCAAGACCGCCGGCGGCACCGTCGACGCCGGCGACGCCGACCAGATGCTCCAAAACGTGAAGCGCATCGGGTACGAGCGCCTGATCTGCAAGCCCATGAAGTGAGCCCTCAGGGCGTCGCGAAGCGAAAATTCGCGATGATGGCCGCGTGGTCGGAGCCGCCCAGGCCACGGTTCGACGAATCACCCACGATGCGGGTGGTGCCCTTCACGTGGTACTCGACGATGGGCGCCGGGATGAGCAGGTGATCGATGGCCGAAGTGAAGCTGCCGCCGAAATAGCTCACCTGCTCGGCCGCCGAGAGATCGCGCGTTTCCACCCGTATCAGCTGCCCGTCGGCGCTCTTCACTTCGAGCGCGTTGATGGGCGGCGAGCCGGGGGAGTCGTTGAGATCGCCGCCCATGACGACGAGCCGCGCAGGCTCGGCCTTGGCTCGCGCCAGCACGATGAGCCGCGCCGCCTGCGCCTCGCCCAGCCGCAGGTTGGGGTCGTCGTTGGCTTTCGACTTGAAGTGCGCGCCGAAGACCGTATACGGCACGCCGTCGTGCTCGAGATCGATCTCGAGGAACTCGCGCGTGAAGCGATCTTTCTGGCCGTTGGGTAGGGTGATCTGATCTTGCCGGTGGGTCTTCACCGCCTTGATGGGGTCCTTCGCCATGATGGCCACGTCGACCGACCCCTTGAAGTTCGTCTCGCCGATGTGCGCCGACGGGTACTGGGGGAGCCGCGTTTTCAGCGCGTCGAGGCACGTCTGATTTTCCACCTCTTCGAGGAGCACCACGTCGGCGTTGAGGCGCTTGATGCCGCTCGCGATGCCGTCGGCCTTGGTCTTGAACTGCGCGGGCGTAGGCGCTTGCTCGAAGTCGGAAGGCCCGCAGGCGCCGGTGTCACAAACCGTGTCGAAGAAGGCTCGCACGTTGTAGGCGGCGATGGCCACCTGCCCTTTGGGAGGGGGCGGAAGGCTGGCGTCGTCCTCGGGAAGGAGGCCGCCGTCGTCGGGCGTGCCGTTGGGCGGCACCTCGGCCTTGCGATCGGAGCAACCGGGACCGGCAGCAATACAAAGAGCCAAGGCCCCGAGGACCGCGGAGAAGAAAGGCGCTCGCATGAAGATCCGGTGACGATAGCATGGCGCTCCCGGAGCGCCCACGCGCAGGTGCGGATCAGAGCACGCGCAGCCGGGTCCGAAGCTCTGCCGTGCTCCCCTCGTGATCCGGCGTCTTGACGAAAGCCGGCGCCGCCTCCCAACGATGCGGCGCGGGCGCGGCGGTCCACACGTCGTAGTCGTCGGGCAAGGGGCCGGGAAGCGAGGGCTGGGCGGTGCGCTCGAGGAGCTGGAAGTCGTGGCGCACCTCGAGCTCCAGCGGCTCTTTCCGGGCGTAGCCCCCTTCTTTGAACCATTTGCGTGCACGTTGCACGTTCTGGATGAGCACGAAGTGCTGCGGGTCGACCTTGGCGGCGGTAGAGAACAACTCCATCATGGCGTCGAGATCGCCCCGCGCTTTGGCGATGCACGCCAGGTGGTTGTACACCAGTCCCGGCAGCGGATACCCCAGCTCGAGCGCCTTTCTCACGTGGTGCTCCGCCGGGTCGAGCATGCCGGCGTGGTAGTGGGCCGCGCCGAGGTCCATGTGGGCTGCGTGGTACTCCTCGCCCAGCGCTTCGAGGATGGCCTGGTACTCCGGAACGCCATCCTGCTGGAGCGTGCGCAGGCCGCTGTTCTTCTGAAACCACGTGTTGAGGAAGGCGGTGTCTTCCGGAGACGCATCGAAGGGCGTCTTCAGCTCCTGGAATGCCCCTGTAAAGTACACATTTCGGTCGAGCCAGCGCTTTTCGGTCTTGGGCCCTTCGGTCGGCACCTCGGCGTCGTAGAAGTCGCGCGTACCGGGGTAGATGGAGAGGCACGAGAACACGTACTCGTGCGGCCGGGCCCGCTGGAGAAAGGCCAGTGTCTCCTCGAACGAGGCGCGGGTCTCGCCGCGGTTGCCGAGCATCATGTAGTGGCGCACCTTGATGCCGTATTTTTTGGCGAGGCGGGTGCTCTCCTCGATTTCGGCCACCGTGATCTTCTTGTCGATGGCGTCGAGAATGCGCTGCGAGCCCGACTCGACGCCCAGGCTCAGGCGCTGGCAGCCGGCGAGGCGCATCTCGCGGAGGAGCTCGTCGTTCAAGAGGTCGACCCGGGTGTCGCAGCTCCAGAAGAAGCGGAGGTTGCGCTTGCGGATCTCCTTGCACAGCTCGAGCACCCGTTTCTTGTGGGTGGTGAAGGTGTCGTCCTTGATCTGCACCATCTTCACCGGCAAGCGCTCCAGCACCTTGGCCATGGCGGTGACCACGTAGTCCACCGAGTTGGAGCGAAAGCCGCGGCCCCAGCTGGTCTCGGCGCCGCAGAAGGTGCAGGCCCAGGGGCAGCCGCGCGACGTCATGAGAATGTGGGTGTCGAAGTAGTCCTGAGGGCTCGCCAGATCGTCGAGATTCTTGTATTGTGCACGTTCTGGGGCGCGCACGATGGCCGCGCTTTCGTCGCGGTACACAGTGCTCTCGATGCCGGTGAGCGGCAGGCCCTCTCCTTTTCGCTGCAGGATCTCCAGGAAGGTGGCGTCGCTCTCGCCATAGCAAACGAGGTCGATGTCGGGATGGTGCCGCAGCATGTCTTCCGCCAGCGGCGTGGCGTGCGGGCCGCCCACGATGACCGTGGCCTGGGGCCGGAGCTTTTTGATGAGCGCGGTGACGTAGGCCACGCCCCGGCGATTCGCGGTCCAGCAGGATAGTCCATAGACCTCGGCGTCGAGGCGCCCCAGCACCTCTTCGACCTTCGGCCAGGTGAAGGCCGAGAGGTTCAGGACCTTGACCGAGTGGCCGGCGCGGAGCCCCTGCGCGCCCAACGAAAAGAGCCCGTACGGCGTCTGGTAAAAGTCGGCGTCCAGATCCCGCGGCTGAAAGTCGAGCGGCGGCCCTTCGTCGCCGTAGCCCGCGTGGCCCGGCTCGGCGATTTTCCACGGCGGCGGATAGAGGAGCGCGATGCGCATCCGGTGAGTCTACGCCTTGTGGGCCCGGCCGGCGATGTCCAGCATGCGGGCAATGGTCTCGTCGAGCGACCAGTCGGAAGAGTCGATGATGACCGCGTCGTCGGCAGGCCGCAGCGGCGCCACCGGACGGTTTTTGTCCTGCTCGTCGCGGGCGATGACCTCCTGGAGCGTCTGCGCCAGGGAGGTCTTGACCTCGCCCTTCTCTTGCAGCTCCTCGAAGCGTCGCTGCGCGCGAATTTCCGGGCGGGCGGTGAGGAAGAACTTCACCTCGGCGTCGGGACACACCACGGTGCCGATGTCGCGGCCTTCGAGGACCACGCCGCCGTTCTCGGCCACCTTGCGCTGAAGCCCCAAAAGCACGTTGCGCACCGGCGGGAACTTGGAAACGGTGCTGGCGCCCAACGCAACCTCGGGGGTGCGGATACGCTTCGACACGTCTTCGCCGCGCAAGAGCACGCGAATGCCGCTGCCCACGTGGGTGAAGGAGAGCGAGCCATCGGCCAGCAGCTTGGCGCCGAGGTCGGCGATGGCGTCGCCGTCGGTGAACGCGATGCCTGCTTCGTGCGCGGCGAGCGCCAGCGTTCGATACATGGCGCCGGTGTCCACCAGGGCAAACCCCAAGACCCGCGCGAGCTCTCGGGCGACAGAGCTCTTGCCGGCTCCTGCGGGTCCGTCGATGGCGATGATGGGCTTCGAGCGCACGAGCCCTTCCTAGTGGATTGTGGCGGCCCAAGCAACTGGCTGCGCAACCGGCAGGCCGTCTACGCTACGTCGATGCGGGCCCCGAGCGCGCGCAAGGTGCCCACGAACCGCGGAAAGCTGGTGGCGATGCAGTCGGCGTGGTCGATGCGCGAAGGACCGTCGGCGTGGAGGCCGAGAATGGCCGCCGACATGGCGATGCGGTGGTCGCCGTCGCTTTCCACGTGGGCAGCGGTGAGCTTGCCGAGGCGACCTTGCACCACCAGGCCGTCGTCGAGCTCCTCGCAGGTGACGCCGAAGGCGCGCAAGACCTTGGCCATCATGGCCAGGCGATCGCTCTCCTTGGTGCGGAGCTCCTGGGCGTCGCGAATGGTGGTGGTGCCCGCGGCGCGGGCCGCCAGCACGCAGAGGATGGGCACCTCGTCGATGCTGCGGAGCACGCGTTCGCCGCCCACCGTGACCCCCACCAGATCGCCGAAGGCGCTCACCAGGTTGCCGATGGGCTCGCCCGACACCTCGCCGAGCGGCTCGGCCTCCACGCGGGCGCCCATGTCGCGCAGCACCTCGAGGAGTCCGGTGCGGGTGGGGTTGAGCCCCACGTGCCGCACCACCACCCGGGAACCGGCGACGGTGACGCCAGCGGTGACGAGAAACGCAGCCGCCGAGAGATCGCCCGGCACCTCCAGCTCGAAGCCCGGAAGCTGCCCATTCCATCCGGCCGGGTCGAGCTGCACGAAGGAGCCCATGGCGCGAATCGGCGCGCCGAGCGCCGAGAGCATGCGCTCGGTGTGATCGCGCGACACCGACGGCTCGCGAAAATGCGTCACGCCGTGGGCGAAGAGACCGGAGAGCAAGATGGCGCTCTTGACCTGCGCGCTCGCGATGGGGCTCTCGAACGCCAGCGCCGTGAGATAGGCGTCCTCGGCGAGGGGACCGATGTGAAGCGGGGCGGTGATCTCGTGCGGCTTTTTCGGGTGCGGCGCGCCTTCGATGCGCGCCCCGCGAAGGCGCAGCGGCGCTGCGATGCGCATCATCGGACGGCGCGACAGAGAGACGTCGCCCACCAGCGTCGAGGCGAACGGCTGCGCAGCCAATAGGCCCGAGAGCAGGTGCATGGTGGTGCCGGAGTTTCCGCAATCGATGGGCGCAGCCGGCGCGCGCAGCCCGAACAGCCCGGTGCCCTTGATGCGCAGCTCGCGCTCCCCCACCCGCTCGATCTCCGCGCCGAGCTGCTGCATGGCCGCGAGCGTGGCGTCGTTGTCGGCGCCCGCTGCGTAGCCCTTCACGTGCGTGATGCCGTTGGCGATACCGCCGAAGAGCAGTGCGCGATGGGCGATGCTCTTGTCGGCAGGCACCGGCACGCTTCCCACGAGCGGGCCTTCGGCCGGGTGAACGACGAGCGACGTCAATTCAGCAGGCCAGGGAGCGCCACCAAGAGGTCCTTGAGCGCCTTGTCGTCCACCGAAAACTTCGCCTGCACGTCGACCTTGTCGGCCTTGGCCTCGAAGTTGTCGAGCCGGGGCACCGGCGCCACCGCAGAGAGGCCACTGACGAACTTGGCGGCCTTGCGCAAGCCCTCGACGCCGGTCTGGGCGTTGGCCTCGGTGTCGTAGGTGAGGGTGCCCGCGATGTTCAGGCCGGGCGCCTTGAAGTCGCCGACAACGCGCACGACCTTGAGGCCCTGGGTGCCCGGCAGCTGCAGCGGTCCGATGGACACGTTGGGCAGCGGGTGCGCGGAGAGATCGGCCGCCAGCGCGAGGTGGGCGCCCTCGGTCTCCAGCGTCTTCACCATGACCTCGGAGAGCGAGCGCGCGGGCACGCCGTCGCGGCAGCGGTCGAGGGCGCGGCGCACGGCGGTCTCGGTGCCGGCGAGCACGGTGCGACCCGTGAGCACCGTGAACCCGAAATTGGAAACAGTGTAGATGGTGCGGCCCGCGTAGGGCGAAGCCACGAGCACGCCGCCGCCCTTGAGCTTGGTCTTGGCCTCGGCAGCCTTTTGGATCTTGTCGGCGTCGAACTTGCCTACCATCACCGCAATGACGTCGAGGCCCTGCAGCGAGTAGGAGCCGGCGTACACCGTCTCGAGATCGCGCGGCGCCGAGAATCCGGTCTCCTCGCCAATGGGAATGAAGCGCTCGGTGAGCTTGCCGAGCTCGGCGCCAGAGCCGCCTGCGGCGTACATGGCTTTGGTGTCGAGGCGCGCGACGCCGATGGCCCCGGAAGGCAGAAGCGCCAGGGGATCGGTGTCAAAGGTCTTGGGGACGTCGCTCGGGCTGTTGGTGTCGCCCTTCTTGCCGCCGCAAGCGACCGCCAATCCGAAGATTCCAAGGAAAAGAATGCAAAGCCAATTTCGCGTCATCGGGTTTCCGCTCCGCGGGGAAGAGTACACGTTTGACCGCATCCGCGGCGTGTGAAAAAGGTGGGCGCCTCGCCCGGCGTCGGCGTTGAGTTTCGGGCGCCAACCGGGTAGCGATCGGGAGAGGATGCGAGGGCGTGCACCGTGGTTGCTTTCGGCGTTCGTGCTCGCGCTTCCGGTGCTGGCCCATGCGCGGGTGACCGTGCGCGTGGAGGCGACCGACGACGCGCGCGACGCTTGCCCCACCGAGGCAGCCCTGACGGAGCGCCTTCAAGCGGCCACTCTCCGGGGCGCCTACACCATTCGCTTCGCCCGCGCGGGCCGCGGCTTCGAGGTGCGCATCGAGGGCGACGATCAGAAGACGATGCGTGATCCCTCGTGCGCCGCCCTGGGCGACGCGGTGGTGGCGACGCTGCTGGTGCTGGCCGATGGCCCCGCGCCGGACGCCGAGGCGCCGGAGGGAGGCGTCGCGGCGCCGGCCGAGGCGTCCGATGCGGCGCCGGATTCGCCGCGCGAGGACGCCGAAGTCCCGCCCGCGCCCGCGCCGCCGTCCGCCGCGCCGCTCGAGGGAAGCGTGGGGGCGATGCTGGGGCTCGCATACGGCGTGGGCAGCGCGGCAGCCCCGGTGGTCGCGGTGTTCGGTCGCGTGGCGCCGTTTTCCCGGCTGCGATTGGGCGCCGGCGCCCGCTACGCCTTCGTGGCCGACCGCGTGGTCGGTGTCGGGACCGTTGCACGCACCGTCTTCGGTGGATGGCTCGAGGCCTGCTATCCCCTCTACGGCGCGACCGTGCGCCTCTCCGGGTGCGCCTTCTTCGCGGTCCACGCCATCACCGCCACCGCCAGCGGCTTTCCGAGCAACGGCTCGGCCACCCTTCCGCGCCTCAGTGCCGGGCCGGCACTGGAATTCGACGACGCCGCGCTGGGCCCCATCTCGTGGCTGGTGCGGGCCGAGCTCGACGTTCCCATTGTTCGGGAATCGTTCACTATTTCTGGTGCGGGGCCGGACTTCGAGGCGCCGCCAGTGGGGGGCACGGTGTTCGTCGGCGGCAAGGTGCATTTTCCGTGATCGCGCGGGCGGGCTGCCGCCACTCACGTACCATCCACCGAAGAGAAGCGGCCCCATCGATTGTCCCTCACCCTCGCAGTTGCCCAGCCCGTCGCCTTGCCGGCCCCGCCGGTGCAGCTCGACGTGCGCGAGGTGTACGAGGCGCACTTTCGCTACGTGTGGATGTCCCTGCGCCGGCTGGGCGTCGCCGAGTCCGACGCGGCCGACGCGACCCAGGAGGTCTTCGTGGTAGTGCATCGACGCCTGGCCACCTTCGAGGGTCGGTCGGCGCTCACAACCTGGCTCTTCGGCATCTGCGTGCGGGTCGCCCGCGACCGAAGGCGCGCGGCCCAGAACCGGCGAGAGACGGTCGCCGAGTCGGTGCAGCTCGAGGGGCTGGCCACCGACGAAGCGAACGCCGAGGACAACGTGAGCGCCTCCGAAGCTCGCGCCCTGCTCGACGGCATCCTCGAGCAGATGACGCCGTCGCTCCGCGTGGTCTTCGTGATGTTCGAGCTCGAGGGGCTCGACGGCGAGACCATCGCCGAAATTCTCCAGGTGCCGGTGGGCACGGTGCGTTCCCGCATGCGCCTCGCACGCGAGGCATTTCAACGCTGCGTCGACCGCCTACGAGCCCGGGAGGAGCGCTATGGCTGACCCGAAGCGACTCGACCCGCGTGCGAGCGGCCTGCACCGCGCGCTGCTGTCCGCCGGCGAACGAAGGTTCGAGCCGCCGCCGGGGGCGTTCGACGCGGTGTGGAGCGGCGTCGCCGCGCAGGTGATCCCCGGAGCGCCGGGGGCGGCCAACGGCGCTGCCAGCGGAAGCCCGGCCGCGGGAACGACCGGGAGCGCCACTGCGGGTACCGCGGCGATGGGCGGAGCGGCGGCCACCGGCGGCAGCCCCAGCTGGGTGGCGAACCTCGGCGGGGCTACGCTGGCGAAGTGGGCGCTGGTGGTGGTGGCAGCGGTCGGCGCCACCGCCGGCGCCATCGCCCTCACCGGTGCCGCCGCGGGACGTGGCGATCCGGAGCGCGTGCCGTCGACGACGCTTACGCCGCCGGAGCGCGCAGCGGCATCCTCACCGTCACCCGCGCGGACGGAGACGGCCGTCTCATCCGTCTCATCCGTCTCATCCGCCGCGGCAGCCACATCGGCGGTCTTCGCTGCGGAGGTGCCTTCGCTGGCCGCCACCGCGCCGACGGGCGCCATCGCGGATCCCTTTCACGGCGGCATGAGCGCGGCGCGTCCGCGGCCGAGCACGCTGCCCGAAGAAACAGCCGTCATCATCCGCGCCCGCGAAGACATCCAGCGGGGCGCTCCGGCTGAATCCCTGCGCGTCCTCGACACCTTCGAGCGAGAGCATCGGGGTGGCCTCCTCGGCGAAGAGCGGGAGCTCCTCCGGGTGCGCGCGCTGGCGGCGCTGGGTGATCCCCGCGCAAAAACGCGGGCCGCGGCCTTCGTGGCGCGCCACCCGCAGAGCAGCTACGCCGAGCGCTTCCGGCCGTTCACGCAGTAGCGCGAGCCCTTACTCCCGGGCGTAGCTGCCGAGGACCTTGAAGAACTTCGTGGTGCGCTTCACGTCTTCGAGAGCGGTCACCACGTGGCGGTCGGTCACGTGGCCCACGATCTCGAGGAAGAACAGGTACACCCAGGCGTCGCCGGCGTTGGGTCGAGACTCGATCTTGGTGAGGCTGATCTCGCGCTCGGCGAAGCGGCGCAATACCTCGTGGAGCGCGCCCGGCGCGTCGTGGACGCTGAACACGATGGCGGTAAGATCGTCACCGGTGCGGCTGGTGGGCCGCGGCCCAACCACTGCGTAGCGAATGCGCTCGTCGCCGGCGTCGCGCACGTTGGCGCGCACCGTGACCAGGCCGTGATCCTCGGCGAAGGCGTGGTAGGCCAGCGCCGCCGCGCCGTGGTCCTCGGCCGCGAGCTCCACCGCGAGCTGCGGAAAGCGCACGTCGACCACGCGGGCCTTGGGAAACTCGGTGGCGATGAACTGCGCGGTGGCCGCGTGCTCCAGGGGCGTCGCGTAAATCTGCTGGATGTCCTGGGGGTTGCCGGTTTTGCTTGCAAGATGCACGTTTTCGGCCACCTCGAAGCACGACACGATGCGCAGATCGTGGGCCACCAGCGCGCGAATGGTGGCGTCGACCGGACCGTAGGGGCGGGTCTCGTAGGGCACCACCGCGAACGACACCCGGCTCCGCGCCACCTCTTCGAGGGCGCGCTCGGTGGTGTCGAACGGATGCAACGTGGTACCGGCGCCGAACTTGGAGCGCGCCGCGGCGTGCGTACCGGTTCCGTCGACGCCGCAGAACGCCACCTGGCTCGGCGACTCCAGCGGCGCGCAGGCCGCGATGATCGAGCGGTACACGTCGCGCACCGCCCGCGGGTCGAGCAGCGGTGTGGTCTTGTCGCGGCCGAACGCCTCGGCGCTCGCGGGCAAGACCGCGGCGGCCGGACGAAGCTCACCGAGCCGGGCCGAGGCCTGCGCTCGTCGCTCGAGGAGCGCAAAGAGCTGTGCGTCGACCTTTTGGATCTCCTGCCGCGCCTCGTCGATCTCCCGCTTGTTGTCGCTCATGGCCTTCAGCATACACCCGGCGGCTGCCGCAGGTGGGGCCGTTGCGCTATGCTGCGCGGATGCAGCGGCTGGTGGCCAAGTACGAGGAAATCCTACGCCTTCGCCGGGCCGGTCCGACGGAGAGCGCGGCCCAAGCACGACCCGCACTGCGGGCCCTGGCCCGGGAGTTCCCGGGCGCGCTTCGGGAGCTCGACGCGCTTCCCGAAGCCGAGATCGAGGCGCGCATCGCGGCGCTCCAGGCGGTGGCTTCGGGCGGGGCCGAGGCGCCTTGGATGCGGGTGCTCGAGAGCTACCACCGACACTTTCGCGGCGCGCTGGAACTCAAGCGGGCGCTGGCGGCGGGCTCGCTCGAGAGCCTCGACGAAGGCGCCGCGAGCTGGCTACCCCAGCGCGCGATGGTCCATCGGCCGCCCGGGGGCCGCCTGGCGCCGATGGTGATCGGGCGGATCGCCGAGGAGCTCGGCATGCCCGCCGCGCACGTAGCCGCCGCACTGAAGACGCGCCTGCGAACCTAACGCGGCGTGCGTGTGAGTGCGGGCATCTTGAAGGCCCGTCGGCTCAGTCTTTCTTGCTGGGCGTGGCTGCGGGCGCCGGCGCGGCTGCGGGCGCCGGCGCGGCGGCTGCGGGCGTCGCGGCGGACTCACCGCCGCTCTTCGACTCGGAAGAGGAGCCGCTGCTGCCGCCCGAGCTCTTGCTCGACGAGGAGTAGAGGTCGGCGTACCAGCCGCCACCTTTGAGGATGAAGCTGCCGCCGCTGATGAGCCGCTGCGCGCGCTTTTCGCCGCACTTCGGACAGGTGTCCATGGCGGGCGCGGAGATTTTCTGAAGCTCTTCCCAGTGATGCTGGCAGGCGGTGCAGGCGTATTCGTAGGTCGGCATGATTCGAACCGCGTCGGTATGTCCCGCAGCGACATCCGTCAAGGCCTACCACCGGATCGGTCCACGCAGGTAGGCGCGCTGCTTACATCTACGCACGCGCAGGTGGCGAGCCGCGCGTGCAGGCCTCCCCTTTGTGCAGGTTTCCTGCGAAATCCCCTTGCACGGGCGCGCAGTTCGGCCTACCGATCGGGAGGACAGTGGCACTATATGAAGTGACATCACGTCCGACCGATGGTCACGGAAGTGGTTGATTCTTCGTAGGTTCCTCTCTTTCGCGGTCCCTCGCCAACCTGAACGGGTGCACATTGAAGATCAAGCGTCTCGAAGTCTGCGGGTTCAAGTCGTTCGTCGACAAGACCGTCGTGAATTTCGACCACGACGTGCTCGCCATCGTCGGCCCCAACGGCTGCGGTAAATCGAACATCGTCGACGCCATCCGCTGGTGCATGGGCGAGCAGTCGGCCAAGCACCTCCGTGGCCGGAGCATGGAAGACGTTATCTTCAGCGGCTCCGAGTCGCGCGGTGGCAGCGATTTCGCCGAGGTGACGCTCACCTTCGAGAACGACGATCCTTCCGACGTCCCCCTCGAATACAAGGACTACACCGACATCGCGGTGACGCGAAAGCTGCACCGCTCGGGCGACAGCGAGTACCTCATCAACAAGACCCAGGTGCGTCTCAAAGACGTTACCGATTTGTTCCTCGGCACCGGCGTCGGCACCAAGGCCTACAGCATCGTCGAGCAGGGCAAGATCGGCCTGATCGTCAGCGCCAAGCCGGAAGACCGCCGCATCCTCATCGAGGAGGCCGCCGGCATCACCAAGTTCAAGTCGAAGAAGAAGCAGGCCGAGCGGAAGATGGAGCTCACGCAGCAGAACCTGCTGCGCATCGGCGACATCGTGACCGAGATCGAGCGCAACCTCGGCTCGCTCAAGCGCCAAGCGGCCAAGGCCGAGCGCTACATCGCGTATCGCTCAGAGCTCGAGGACGTGCAGCTCTACGAGGCCTCGCACCGCTACCTGGAGCACGTCGGCTGGATCAAGCTCGAGCGCGGAAACGTCGAAGCGCTCACGCTCCGCGGCGATGAAGCCAAGCACTCGCTGCTCCTGAAGGAGACCGAGCTGGAGACGCTGCGCCTCGAAGCCCACGCCGCCGAGCAGGTGCTCGAGGAGGCCACCAACGCTCACTACGCGCAGACCAACGCGGTGCGCGCCGAAGAAGGCGCCATCGAGCGGGCCCGCGATCGCCTGAGCGGGCTGCGCGCTCGCGAGAGCCAAATCGTCACCGAAATCGCCGAGATGCAGGGGCAGCACGACCTGCTCCTCCAGGAGCGCGAAGGCTTCGAGGGCGAGGTGGTGCGCGCCGAGTCCGCCGAGCAAGGCGGCACCGAGGCGCTCACCCGCGAAGCCGAAATCCTGGCGGAGCTCGAGGCCGGGCTTCGCGAAGCCGAAGCCGAGGTGCAAGAGCTCCGGCAGAAGGAGACGCAGGCCCAGAAGGACATCTCCTCCTGCGAAGCGCGCCTCGACGGCTTCGATCGCCGGCGCGACGACATGGACGCGCGGCTCGACCGCGTGCGCTTCGATCTCGAGGACCAGGGGATCTCGGAGACCGAGCTCCGAGCGCGAAAGAAGCGTCTGGGGTCCGACGTCGAAGAGCTCCGCGCCGGGAAGATGACCACCGCCGAGGAACGCGCCCGCCTGGAAGAGCGCCTGGTGGCCTATCGCCAGGAGATCCTGGGCGCCGAGCGCGATCTCGAAGAGGCCAAGAGCGATCACCAGACCTCGCGCTCGCGTCTCACCGCGCTCCTCGAGATCCAGGCGCGCCTCGATGGCGTCGGAAACGGCGTCCGCGCCCTGGTGGCCGACGGCGATCCTGCGATCCTCGGCCTTGTGGCCGATCGCATCGAAGCCCCTGCAGAATACACGCAAGCGCTGGCTGCGCTCTTGGGCGAACGGCTCCAAGAAGTGGTGGTGGGCGACGTGGAGAAGGGCCGCGCGCTTCTCTTGGGGCTCGCCGAGTCTTCCCGCGGCCGCGCCACCATCACCCCAGCCTTCCCGCGCTTCGTGGCCGGGCAGAGCGGCGGCCCGGGCGGCGTGCGGCTCTTCGACGTGCTCCGCTTCGCCCCAGAGGACGAAGCCCTGGTGCACAGCCTGGTGGGCGACTGCCGCGTGGTCTTCGACGAGACCGAGGCGGCGCAGCTGTGTGCGACGCTGGGCGTCCCGGTGGTCACCCACGCCGGCACGGTGTTTCACACCGATGGTCGCATCGCGGGCGGCGCCGGCGACGCGCTGGCCGCCGGCATGCTCGAGACCAAGCGCGAGGCCCGCGAGCTGGGCGAGCGCGTGGAGATCCTGGAGCGGCTCGTCACCGAGCGGCTCGGCGTGTACCAGACCCTGCGCGCCGGCATTTCCGACGTGCAGACCGCTCTGGAGCGGGCGCGGCAGGAGGCCCACCAGGGCGAGCTGGCGCTGGTCACCGCCGAGGGCGATCTCAAGACCACCGACAACGATCTCGAAAAGGTCGGCCGGCGGCTGGAGCAGCTGCGCCAAGACGCCGAGCGGCTCACCGCCGATCTCGCCACCGCCGAGACCGAGCGCGAAGCCGCGGAACGCACGCTGCAACAGGCCAAGGAGACCCTGGAGATGGTCCTGGCCGAGGTGCAAGGCAAGAACGAGCGCGCGGAGCTGGAGCGCCTGCGGGTGAACACCCAGCGCGAGCGCTCGACGCAGATGAAGGTGGATCTCGCCGGCTTCCGCGAGAAGCTCTTCGCGGCCCGCGGCGCGCTTTCACGCATCGGTCGCAGCGTCGACGAGCTGTCGGACCGCAAGAAGCGCCTCGACGACGAGCTCGACGCCTCGGCGGCGCAGTTCGGCGAAGCGGTGGCGCAGACCTTCGTGCACCGGGAACGCTTGGAAGAGGCGCTCGACGGCGCCCGCGCAGCAGAGATCGCCCTCACCGCGGCGCGCCAGGCCGCAGGCGCGCTGCGGGAAGAGCTTTCCGGGCGCGAAGGCGGCCTGAAGGATCTGCGCACCACGGTGGACGCGTCGCGCGAGGCCCTTGCCAAGCACGAGCTCACGCTCCGCGAGCACACCATCGCCCTCGACCACCTGCTGGGCTCGGTGCGAGAAAAGTTCCGCGGACTCGAGCTGAACCGCATCATCGGCGACTACCACATGCGTCCGCCGCCGGACGCCGAGACCCGCTCGCGCATCGGCGAGCTCGCCACGCTCATCGAGCGCATGGGCAGCGTGAACCTCGAGGCCATGCGGGAGCACAAGGAGGCGGAAGAGCGCTTCGAGTACTATTCCACGCAGAAGGCCGATCTCGACCGCGCCATGGCCGACCTGGAGCGGGCCATCCAGCAGATGAACAAGGAGTCGAAGCGTCTCTTCAAGGATACCTTCGACGCCGTGAATATCCGCTTCCAGGAGATCTTCCCCAAGATGTTCCGCGGTGGCCGCGCCTCGCTGCGCCTCACCAACCCAGAAGACATGCTGGAGACAGGCATCGACATCCTGGCGCAGCCGCCGGGCAAGAAGCTCTCGAGCATCGAGCTCATGAGCGGCGGCGAGAAGGCTCTCACCGCCGTCTCGCTCATCTTCGCCATCTTCCAGATCAAGCCTTCGCCGTTCTGCATCCTCGACGAGGTCGACGCTCCTCTCGACGAGGCCAACGTGGCTCGTTACAACGAGATGATCCGCGAGATGACCGATCGCTCGCAGTTCATTCTCATCACGCACATCAAGCGCACCATGCAGATGGTCGACGTGCTCTACGGCGTCACCATGCAAGAGCCTGGCGTATCGCGCCTGGTGAGCGTGAAGATGAGCGAGACCGCCGAGAAGCGCCGTTCGGTTCCCAAGCCCAACGAAGTCGCCGTCGCCTGAGGCGCCGGAGCGATGTCATCGCGCGCCCGCCCGGCTTCGTGCCGCGGCGGGCGCTGCGTTTTACGAGTTGAGCGCGGCCGGCGGGTCGGAGGTTACGACGCGATCGCGCCCTGCGCGCTTGGCCTCGTACATGGCCACGTCGGCGCGCTCCTGAAGCGCTTCCGGCGTCTCCCGGCCGTCCCAGGTGGCGACGCCGATAGACACGGTTTGCCGCAAGGCGATGCCGGTCGCTAGCTGCAGCGAGTGCTCCGAGAGGTTCTGCTGGATGCGCGCGGCGGTGGCCAGCGCCTGCGATTCGTCGGTGGCGGGCATGATGAGCACGAACTCTTCGCCGCCCCGACGCACCAGCACGTCGACCCGCCGCACCATGCCGCGCACGCGATCGGAGAAGAGGCGCAGCGTCTCGTCGCCCACCGCGTGACCGTGGCGATCGTTGACCAGCTTGAAGTGGTCGAGATCCATGAGCAGCACGCTGAGTGGGCTGCGCGAGCGCAGCGCCCGTTCCATCTCCTCGGCCATGCGCGGGTAGAGGTAACGATGGGTGAAGGCCATGGTGATGTGATCGAACATCGCCAGGCGCTTGAGACGCGCGCGCTCGATGGCCGGCGCGCTGCAGTTGGCGAGCAGGCGCATGAGCAGCTGATCCTGCGCGTTGAACGCGGCGATGGCCGGAGAGGTCACCGAGAGCACGCCGGTCACCTCTTCCGAGGCCCACAGTGGCTCGGCGATCATCGAGCGAATGTCGAAGGTCTGCCCCGGGTAGTAGCGGTAGCGCGGGTCCTGGGTGACGTCGCCGACCATGGCCGGCTCCTTCTGGTCGACCACCCACCCGATGATGCCGTCGCCCCGACGAAACTCCACCGGTTGACCTTCGGTGCCGGTGCCGCTGCGGGCGCTCGAGAGAAGCGTGTCGCTGGTGAGCAGACGTATCGAAGCGTGATCGGCCTCTACCAGCGCCACCGCCGCGTCGGTCACCGCCTTGAGAAACTCTTCCAGCGGCCGGTCCTCGGTGAAGCGTTCGGTCAGGGAGAGCAGAATGACGAGCGCATTGGTCGCGTCGGCCTTGGGCATGGATTCCTTCGATAGTAGCGAGCTTCAGTGGAAGTCGCGACTCATCGATGGCAAGGCTTCGCCGATCTCGCCCTCGACCTCGACCAACGTTGCTTCGCCGGTCGCGGCTGCCCGACGCCGGCGCCGCGGGGTGTCGGGAGAGGTGCTCAGCGCGACCATAGACTCCACGATCACGTGAATGGTGGCGGTGGGCATGGGGGCGCGCGGATCGCTGTTCGGATCCGTAACGGGAATGTCACTGCGGTCCACCTTTCCCTTCACCCGCACCAGCGAGGTGGTGGTGGCCACACGATGAAGGGCCTCGAACGTGCGGGCCCAGAGCACCAGATTGATGAATCCGGTCTCGTCTTCCAGGGTCATGAACACCACGCCGCTGGCGGTGGCCGGCCGCTGACGGCAGATGACCATGCCCGCCACCTCCACCCGCGTTCCCTTGGGGGTCATGAGTAAATCCTTTGCACACTTCACCCGCGCGCCCAGCTGCGGTCGGGCGATCTTCATCGGATGGTCGCCCACCGAGACGCCGGTTCGCGCGTAATCGAGCACCAGCTGCTCGGCGCGCGAAGCTTCCGCCAGCGAGGGCACCGCCGCGTCGAGGGTCATGCCACGAAAGAGACCGCTGTCTTCCCGCGGCGCATGGGCGCGCCAGATGGCCTGTCGCCGATTCGCCGGCTCGGCTGCCGCGGCGCTCGGCCCTTCCCTCCCCTTGCCGGCCACCAGCGAGGAGATGGCGCCAGCCTCGGCCAGGGCCGAGAGCTCACCGCGGTTCAACGCAGCGCGGGTGGCGAGATCTTCGAGCGAGGAGAACGGAGCCCGCGCCCGCGCCTGCTCGATGCGTTGCCCGGCTTCCTCACCCAGGCCTTTGATGAGGCGAAAACCCAGGCGGATGGTGGTCGCATCTTCCAGATGAAGGTCCCAAAGGCTCGCCTCGATGGCGATGGGCTTCACCGTAACCCCGTGGCGCTGCGCGTCTTGCAGCAGCGTAGAGGGTGAGTAAAACCCCATGGGCTGGCTGTTCACCAGCGCCGCCGCGAAGGCCGCCGGCTGGTGCAGCTTGAGCCAGGAGCTGGCGTACACCAAGAGCGCGAAGCTGGCGGCGTGGCTCTCTGGAAATCCGTACTCGCCGAAGCCCTGAATCTGCGTGTAGAGCCGCTCGGAGAAGGCCTCGGAGATGCCGCGCTCGCGAAAGCCCTGGCGAAGACGGTCTTTGTGCCGCGCCAAGTTGCCGTGCTTGCGCCAGGCGGCCATGTCACGCCGCAGCTGGTCGGCCTCGCCACCAGTGTATCCTGCACCCACAATGGCGATCTGCATCACCTGCTCCTGAAAGAGCGGCACGCCCAGGGTGCGCTCCAGGATCGGCTGGAGAATGCGATGCGGGGGCTCCACCGCCTCTTCGCCGTTGCGACGCCGCAGGTAGGGGTGGACCATGCCGCCCTGAATGGGCCCCGGCCGCACGATGGCCACCTGCACCACCAGATCGTAGAACTTGCGGGGCCGCAGCCGGGGCAGCATGGCCATCTGCGCGCGGCTCTCGATCTGGAACACGCCCACCGTGTCGGCGTTGCACAGGGCGTCGTACACCGCGGGGTCTTCCGCGGGAATGCGCGCCAGGCGATCGATGGCCGAGAGCTTCTCCGGGTTGCCGCCCACGATCGCGTCCATGGCTTTGCGAATGGCGGTAAGCATGCCCAGCCCCAGCACGTCGACCTTGAAGAACCCCAGGGCGTCCATGTCGTCCTTGTCCCAAGGAATGACCGTGCGCCCGGGCATGGTGGCCGGCTCCACCGGCGCCACGTCGGTGAGCGGCCGCGCCGAGAGCACGAAGCCGCCCACGTGGATGGAGAGGTGCCGGGGAAAGCCCTGGATACGCTTGGAGAGTGCCAGTGTATTCTGCACGCGTCCGTCGTCTGGGTCGAAGCCGTGCTCGCGCAGGCGCTTCTCGCTCACGCTGCCCACGCTGTCCCAATACGAAACCAGGGTGGAGAGGCGGTCTATTTGCTCCAGCGAGAAGCCGAACACCTTGCCCACCTCGCGCAGCGCAGACTTTCCCCGGTAGCAGATGACCTCGCTGACCATGGCCGCCTTGTCGCGTCCGTACTTGGCGTAGATGTCTTGGATGACCTCTTCGCGCCGCTCGTGCTCGAAGTCGACGTCGATGTCGGGCGGCTCGTGGCGCTCGGCCGAGAGGAAGCGCTCGAAGAGCAGGTTGGTGCGAGCCGGGTCGACGGCGGTGATGCCCAGCGCGAAGCACACCGCGCTGTTGGCGGCGCTCCCCCGCCCTTGGCACAAGATGTCGCGCCGCCGGGCCATCTGGACGATGTCGTGGACGCTGAGAAAGTACGGCGCCACGTCGAGCTTGGCGATGAGCGCCAGCTCCTTTTCGATCTGCGCGCGTACGCTCTCGGGAACGCCGCCGCTCACGGCGTAGCGACTCTCGGCGCCGGCCCAGGAGAGCTCGGCCAGGCGCACGTTGGGGTGACGGGGGTCGTCGGGATCGTGGCTGGGAAAGTCGTAGCGCAGCTCCGATAGCGAGAACCTGCACGCATCGGCGATGGTGCGTGAGCGCGCGACCCAGGCCGGATGGTTGCCGAAGAGCTTCACCATCTCCTCGTCGCTGCGCAGGTGCGCCTCGGCGTTGGGGAGCAGATCGCGGCCCGCCTGGTCGAGCGTGGTGCCCTGGCGAATGCAGTGCAGCACGTCGAGCACCGGCTTGTCGGCGGGCTCGGCGAACAGCACCCGGCCGGTGGCGCAGAGCGAGAGCCCCACCGTACGCGCGGCATCTTCGGCCTGGGCGAAGCGTGCGCGATCGCGGCCGTCCTTGTGCAGGTGGATGGCCATCGAAGCGCGGGTGCCGAAGGCCGCGGCAATCTCTCGTGCTCCCTCATAGGGCGGAAACACCAGCGCCCACAAACCCTCGGCGTGGGCGCACAGGTCGGCGAGCGGAATGCCGGCCTCGCCCTTCTTGTGGCGACCGTGGCTCAGCGTAAGCACCTTGCAGAGGTTGGTGTATCCTACACTATTTTCGACATAGACCGTGACGGTGCTGCCGTCTTCTACCGTAAGCTCGCAGCCGACGATGAGCCGCAGCCCCACCTTCTTGGCCTCCAGCCAGGCGCGGACCATGCCGTACATGCCATCGGTGTCGGTGATGGCCAGGGCGTCGTAGCCCAGGTTCTTGGCCTTGCGCACCATATCTTCGGGGCGCGATGCGCCGCGCAGGAAGCTGAAGTTGGTGCGCGCCGAGAGCTCTACGTAGCGGCTGGGGCGCTCCTCGAGCGAGGCCCGGAGCTCCGAAACCACCTGGCGCACGGTCTCCACCTCGTCGTCGGGGAGCGGCATGCGGGTCGAAGGGTCGATGCGGCGTCGCATGAATCAGTCCAGGTAGCCCACGAGCCACAGGCCGTGATTGTTCTTCTCCACCAGCGCCAGCGTGCCCGAGACCCAGGCCAACGCCAGGTCGACCCGGGTGCGCAAGGCCAGAGGCTTCCACCACTCCACGTGCTCGGTGCGCACCACATGGCGCAGGATCTTGGTCTCGGTCCCACCGCTGTTAGAGCCGTCGAGACGCTCGGGCGAGACGATGCGTGTAGGTTCCACCGGATAGCCGTCGTCCCTGCCCGGCAAAGCCTCGGTGAAGGGCACCAGGCGCGAGCGATCGTGGAGCACCCAGCTGCTCACCACCGCGAGCTTGCCCACCCTCTCTTCGCCCAGCTCGAGGCACAGCTCGGAGAGAATGCGCGGGAGCTTGGCGCGATCGTTCTGCGCGAAGAGCGACGCGTTGCGCTCGAGCTTGCGCGAGAGCCGCACGCTACGCAGCGCCACTCGCCTCGCCGGCTCTGAAAGCGCCAGCCGCTCCAGCTTGCTCTTGAGCACCGAGAGCACCTCGGTGGCCCGCGTGAGCGGAAGCGGAAAGGTGAGCGGCACCTCTTCCTTGCCCACCACCAGCAGCACCTCCGAGAGCGCCATACCGCGCCCCAGCACGCGCACCATGAGGCGCTCGCAGAGCGGACGCAGCACGAAGCCGAGGGCCTCGGTAGACTCCACGCCGTCTTCGAACTCCACCGCCTCGGCGGGGAGCTCGCAGGGCACGTGCGCAAGAAGCGGCGTGCGATCGACGCCGGCGGCGAGCGCCAGAATGTCGGCGCCCTTGGCCCCCAGTCGCTGCCCGAGGGAGCTTTTGGGCAGCTGGCGAAATTCGCCCACCGTGGCTACCCCCAACTTGCGAAAGAAGGCCGGCTCCGGGAGCGGCAAGCACTCGATGGGCAGGTCGCGCATGTCTTCGCCGGGCGACCGCGACACGAAGGGGCCGCTGCCGCGCAGCCCCGCTACCTGCGCGAACATGGCAGCCAACCGCGGACCGTCGGCGATGGCAGCGTGGGCTTCGTGGCCGCACTCTTCGATGCGCGAGACCGCGCGCCGGGCCAGGTTGAGCTCACCACCGAACAGGTGCGCGCAGCCGGTGACGTCGGCCCATACCACCTTCTGCGGCACGGAGAACGCCACCGTGGCACCAAACGAGAGCAGCCCCTCGGCCAGCCGCTCCAGCGTCTCGCGGATGGTCTTTTCGTGTACGATACACACTTCGAGGGCGGCGTACTGCGCCTTGGCCCGAGCCAGCGTCTGGCCGGCGCGCACGCCGTAGGAGGCAGCGTGCTCCGACACCTCGTCGAGCCGCGTGTGCCCTTGCAGATCGCGCGGGGTGAGCGGCGAGGCCTCGGGCGAGCGCACGATCGCCCGAGGCGGGGCCGTGCTTGCGCCAGCCCGCTCGCCTCCCAGCTCCAGAAACAGCCGCGGCAACGAAAGAGATAGAATGCGCATGAGCTTCCTCTTCGCTCAGAGAGCCGCGAGCCAGGGAACGTTGCGCAGGGTCTTCACGGTGCCGATGCGCCCGCTCCTGTCTTTGGCGATGCGCAACGTGATGCCGCTGTCGGCCTGCCGCGAGAGCTCGAGCCGCAGCGAGGTAGGCCAGGGCACGCTCTTGGACGCATAGCTGTCGGTGAGCAAGAGCACCCGGCACTTGGAGAGCGAGAGCTTGCGCACGAAGACGTCGTCGCGCATGCCCTTTCCGCTCCCCTTCATGTCCACCACCACCACGTCGAAGGCCCCGGAGGCCGCGACGTTCACCGCCACCCGGCGCAAGTCGCCGGAGGGGGGACGCACCACCAGGAGCCGATCGAGATCCACCTGCGCCTGGGCCAGCGACGGCGCGTAGAGCGAGCCATCGGGATCGATCCACGCGGCAAGCGCCTCTTCGTGCTTGGCGTGCGCCGCCCGCACCAGCGCCAGGGCCACGGTGGTGGCGCCCCCGAGCGCGTTGGGCGCCGCGAGCTCCACGATGCCTTGCGCGAAGCCGTGATCCGGCAGCACCGCGTCGAGCTCCGGCCAGCCGGTGGCGAGCACCTGCGCTTCGTCGGCTTCCAGGTTCTTTCGCAGCGCGGCGAAGGCGCTGGGAAGGCCGGTGGCGGCCAGCGAAGGCGAAGAAAGGAGCTCCGTGGAGAGGGCTGCGACCATGCACTGAACATAATGCCAGTACTCATGGAAGTCAGGTCCATTCTCCGGCCTTCCGCGAGGAAACGGAGAAGAGTAAGGATTCTCGGATGGAAGCGCCCCTTCACGGCAAGCTCGAGCGGCTCAGAGGCATCCTTCGAGACATGGGCTCGGTGCTGGTCTGTTACTCCGGCGGCATCGACAGTGCGTTCGTACTGGCCGTCGCCCACGAGGTGCTCGGCGCGCGCGCCATCGGCATGACCGCCGTGAGCCCGAGCCTCGCTTCCTTCGAGCGCACCGACGCAGTGCGCATCGCCGTGCAGATCGGCGCCCGCCACGAGCTGGTGGACTCGAGCGAGATCGAAGACGAGAACTACCAGGCCAACAACGTCGACCGCTGCTTCTACTGCAAGAGTGAGCTCTATCGCATCAGCGAGAAGAAGCAGGCGGAGTGGGGCGTGGCCTTCGCGGTCAACGGCACCAACCTCGACGATCTGGGCGACTACCGGCCCGGCCTGGAGGCCGCAAAGAACGCCGCCGTGCGCAGCCCCCTCATCGAGGCCGAGTTCACCAAGGAAGACGTGCGCGCAGCGGCCAAGCACATCGGCCTCGGCGTGTGGGACAAGCCGGCCGCGGCGTGCCTCTCCAGTCGCCTGCCGTATGGCACCCGCGTCACCCGCGAGCGCCTCGAACAGATCGGCGGCCTCGAAGACGCGCTCCATCAGCTGGGCCTCAAGCAAGTGCGGGTGCGCTGGCATGCGCTCGAGGCCACCGCCGGCACCACCGGCGGCTCTATGGCGCGCATCGAGGTAGCCGGCGACGAGCTCCTGAAGGCCTTCGAGCAGCGCGAAGCCATGGCCGCCGCCGGCAAGAAGAGCGGCTTCGCCTACGTGACCTTGGACCTCGAGGGTTACCGCAAGGGCAGCCACAACGAGGTCCTCAAGGGCAAGAGCCTCCGCGTCCTCTCCTGATGAGCCCGCCCTTCGGCGCGCCCGCGCGGCTCAAGCCTGTGCGTGCGCTTCGATCCACTCCGTGACCATGGGCCACAACGGCTCCTTCATGGAGCTGCGAAAGAAGCCGAAGTGCCCGATGCCGCGCAGCCCGAGCTCGCGCGGACGGAGCCGCCGCACCTCCACCTGCGCGTTGGGATAGAGCCCGAAGAGCGCCTCGGTCCCGCGCAAGGTCATCATCTCGTCGTCCTGCATCGAGAGCGCGGTGATGGGAATCGACACGTCCTCGAGCCCCGGACGCAGGCGATCGCCCTCCGCCCCCAGGTAGTCGGCGGAGAGGCACCACTTGCGCCATTGCTCGGCCACGCCGCGCGGCAGATCGCCCACCATCTTGAGCTTCCGCCCCGGGAAATAGCCGGCCATGCGCACCGCCACCGGCATGATGAAGAGCCACATCGAGAGCACGTAGTAGCGGAGCGGCTTGGCGTTGTACCGCCAGTAGCCCGAGCCGGCGGCGATGCTGAGCATGGCATGCACCCGTTCGCGGTTGGGAATGAGACCGAGAATCTGCGCGCCCACGCTGTGACCCAGCCACATCACCCGGGCGCCCGGATAGCGCTCGGCGACCACATCGAGGATGGCCGCGCAGTCGAGCGCGGCCCAGTCTTCGATGGTGGCCGAGAACCCGTCGAGCCCCAACCCCTCCGGCCGCGACGCGCCCATGCCGCGGTAGTCGAAGGTGAGCGTGGGCACGCCTTCGGCGGCGAGCCACGCGGCGAACGGCGCGTAGAAGTCTTGCTTCACGCCCATGGCCGAGGCCACCACCGCCACCACGCGCGCGGCGGCCGGCGATTGCGCCGAATCTGCGGCAAAAACGCGCATCGCCAGGGGAAAACCGTCGCGCGCCGGAACCGTCTCGAAGGGAGGATGGGTCATAATGTCTCCAGTGGAGACATTAGCAGCGAAGGCGGCCCAGTCAACCCCGCGCACGCGCACGACCGCGCGCACGAAGAACGCCCCTTCGCCGCGTTGGGGCCCGGTCACGAACAACTTGATCTTATCGGCGTCGAGGCGGCGCCGGCATCCCGAAGGGTTCGGCCGAAAACACCAGTCTCCTAAGGCAGGAGGACGCGTAGGATGCCCGCGATGACCGGGCTCATGGTGGTGCCGACGTAACTGTGGATGTGCGTGTCGCGCAGGCGAATGCGCCGAGAGAGCACCAGGCTGCTCAGGCCGTGGACCGCAGCCCATAAGCTCACGCCCGCGTCGCGTCGCACCGCCGAGGCAACGTCGGGGCCCAGCGCGCGCAGCTCCCGAGAGAGCACCGACACGCTCTCCTTGATGGCCACCTCGAGGGAGGGAAAGCGTTCGTCGAGATTGAGGCGCGGCCCGAACATCACCTGAAAGCGCGCGGGCTCCCGCAGCGCGAAGCGAAGGTAGGCCTCGGCGAGGCCCAGGAGCGCCGCGCCGGGCGTGCGCGCGGCGTCGGCGTGGGCCAAGGCGACCGCCTGGTCCATGTCGGCGGCCAGCGCTCGGTAGCCGCCCTCGGCGATGGCCGCGAGCAGCGCGCGCTTGTCGGTATAGTGCCGATACACCGCGCGATGGCTCACCCCCGCCCGACGCGCCGCCTCGCGCAGCGTGAAGGCGTCGGCGCCGGTCTCGGCCAGGATCGCGACGCTCACCTCGAGGAGCTCGCGCGCCAGATCGCCATGGTGATACTGCGCCCGGGGGGCAGGCTCGGCGGCCCTGCGCTTGGGTGCGCTCACGCGGCGCTTGAGCGCGCTCACGCGGCGCTTGCTCCGGCCCAGCGCGCGATGGTGGTCGCCAGGTGGTCGCCGCGGTCTTCTTGCACGAAGTGCCCGCCCCAGAAGCGCTCGTGGGGCTGACCGTCGGCGCCGGCAACGTGCCGCTGCAGGGCCGCGTCGGCGCCGCCGAGAATCGGATCGTTCTTGCCAAAGAGCGTGAGAAACGGCCCAGAAAATCCGCCCAGCGCGTCCCATGCGGCGCGGTTGGCGGCGGTCGCCGGATCGTCCTCGCGGGTGGGCACGAGGGCGGGAAAGGCCCGGGCCCCGGCGGTGTAGGCGCGAGCCGGAAACGGCGCGTCGTAGGCGCGCCGCTCCGCGGGCGTGAGCTTGCAAACGCAACCCGAAGCGACGATGCGACCGATGGGGAACACCGGCGAGTAGGTGGCGAAGGCGCGCCAGAGACGGAACGCCGCCGGCACTGGTTGCCGCGCGGTGGGCAGAAACCCGTTGGCCACGACAATGCGCGCGAACCGCTCGGTGTGCTCGCCGGCGATGCGAAGCCCGATGAGCGACCCCCAGTCCTGGCACACCAGGAGAATACCGCGCAGCTCGAGCGCCTCGACCATGGCGGTGACCCAGCCCACGTGGCGGGCATACGTGTAGTCTACAATGCGGGTGGGCTTGTCGGAGCGCCCGAAGCCCACCAGGTCTGGCGCGATCACCCGGAAGCCAGCCTTGACCAGGATGGGAATCATCTTGCGATAGAGGTAGCTCCAGGTGGGCTCGCCGTGGAGCAAGAGCACCGGCGGCGCGGCGGCTTCGCCTTCGTCGAGATAGTGCATCCGAAGGGTGCCGGGCTCGCCCGCTCCGCGCGGGACCTCGAGGTAGCGCGGCGCGAAGGGATACCCCGGCAGGTTTTCAAAGCGCGCGTCGGGCGTTCGGACCACATCCATCGGGCCATGGTACCTCTGCGCGGCCGAAAGCAGCCAGGTCGTTCAAGCCTGTCGTGCGGCAGCCGGCCCGCCTGCCGGATGGACAACGAAAAAGCCCCGCGACCATCGGGTCGCGGGGCCACCTACACGCACGTGCACTCTACATAGAGAGCACGCCGGTCCGGAGCAGGTAGGCAAGGCGCTGCCTCTGCTCCTCGTCGAGGATGCCGTGAATCAAGCGAAGGGCCTTGCTCACGGCATCGCGGAGGCGCTCGGCGCTCTTCACCTGCTCGTCGCCCGCCGCGCCGAGCTTGGCTTCGTCGAGCACCGCGCCCTCCATCGCTTCGGCGATGGCCGCGATGCGCCTCCGCTGATCGACGCTCACCTGCGCCCGCTCGGTCTTCAGATCACCGAGAATGGTGGCGAGCTTGCCCACCTGCGCTTCGTCGAGATCGAGCCGATGCGCCAGAAAGCGCAACGGCCGCCGAACGCCGAACGCCCCCATGTCGTCGGGCTCGATGCCCGCCGCGTGGCGCTCCTCGTCGTGCCCATGCCGACCGCGAGGATGCCCATGCGGGTGCTCCGCATGCTCCCACGGCCCGTGACCATGACCGTGCTCCGAGGGACCACAGCCACCATGGCGCGCGTGTTTCCACCAACCCATGAATCCAGGATGCATTTTCGTATCTCCAGCTGCCGGGGTTTCGAAGAACGCCCGGCGGGGTAAAAACGCGGGCAAGATGCCTCGCGTCTCGGCAAAGATGAGGCGGCGGTCTCGCGCTGTCAAGCGCGCGCGCCCACCGCCTGCTGCGCTACCGCCTACTGCACGCCAGGGTTGCGCCGATACCAGTCCTGGGCGGTTTGCTGGACGAACGGAATGCGGATGCCCGGGTAGGGGTGCGAGCGGAGCAGGTTGAGCGGGTTGAAGAGGCCGCCCCCGGCCGCTCGCTCGAGGCGCGCGAAGAAGTCGAGGAGGATGACGCCCCCCTTCTCGGACCAGCGGTAATTGGGCCGGCGATTGCGGCCGGCGTCGAGGGCGTCGACGCAGCCGGCCTGGTCCGCTTGCGACTCGTAGACCTGGCTCCAGGCCGGAATGATGTGCGAAGCGATGCTGAGCAGCGGGTTCGGCGCCTGGCCGTTGGCGCACCCGGTGTGGCCCAGATAGTGGTGCCCGAGCTCGTGGCCGAAGGTGAAGGCCACGACGTCGCCGAAGAGCTCCCGGGCGCGTGAGAGCCGCTGGGGATTGGGGAGATACTGCACGGGAATGATGCCCGCCGGCAGCGCCGGGTTCACCGAGCTCTCGGACTTGACGATCTGCGGGAGCACCTGCCCGGTGTAGGCGTCGTAGGTCTGGGTGCCGAAGAGCTCGTCGGTGGCCTTGGTTTGGGCGATGGCGTCGGCGGCCGAGAGAAAGCCCTCGGTGCCGGCCATGAAGGCCGAGCCGTTCTCGCAGCCGGCGTAGGCGTTGATCTCGTTGGTCGCCTGGAACTGCAGCGGGATCCCCTTCACCTTCGCCTGGTAGTTTGCGGGCAGCGCGGCGATGAGCTCGCCCATGATGCCGCGCACCTCTTGTTGCATCGCCGGCGAGCCCACCAGCGGCGCGAGCAGCGGCCGCGCCTGTGCGGTCGGCGGTTGCTGCGGCGGCTGCGGGTATTGCGGCGGCTGCGGGTATTGCGGTTGCTGCGGATACCCAGCTTGCGGCGGCTGCGGCCCGTACAAATTGGGCTGCCCCTGGCCTTGCGGAGGCGCGGCCGGCGGGCTGTTGTGGACGCAAGCGCCGAGGGCGAGAAGAGCGAGGGTAGCGAAGGGAAGCCTTTTCACGCCCTCATTGTAGCACCGCGCAGGAGCCGACGAAGTGTCATGACGAAGCCGTGCGCTTCGGCTCAATGCCAGATGCAGATGGATCCGCCGAAGCTCAGGTAGCGGGGCGCCATGTCGGCGGCGGTAATGGCGCAGATGTCCATCTCCGGAATCCAGTACCAGCCGCGGAAGGTGAAGAGCTTCACCTCGGCGCCGAAGGTGAAATGCTGCCGGGGAAATCCGTCTTGAAAACGCGATGGCTCGAGGTAGGTGCCCAGGCGAACCTTCATGCGATCGACGAGCGGCTCGGTCTCGAACCCCACCCGGGGAGAGAAGCTCACCCGTTGCCCCACCAGATCGCGCTCCTGATCCACGAAGCCAATGACCGATACCGCGTCGGTGCTGGGCCCGGTCATCAGCAAGCTGGCCATGATGAGGAGCTTTTCTCGGGGCCAGTTGTAGTCGCGCATGTAGCGCGTCTGCCGCAGCGTCTCGGCGATGGCGTCGAGCTCCAGATCCTCGACCTTGCGAATGGCCTTCTCCTCGTCTTCCGGGAGCGGACGTCGCTTGCGGTCTTCGCGCGCACGGGCGATGCGATCGCGCAGCTGGCGCTCGTCGTCGCGGGGGTTGATCCAAATGGGGTTGAGCGGCCGCGGCCCCAGCTGGAGCGCGACCCCCAGCTCGAGCTCCCAGGGAGCCGTCACCGTGCTCGGCAAGACGAACGCGCCCGCGCGCTGGATGGCGTCGGTGCTGCGATTGGGGTTGAACACCGGCGCCGCCGAGATGCCGCCGCGGAAGGTGGCGCCGAAGCTGAACGGCAGCGTCTTGGGCTTCCAAATGAGGCCCGCCTCGGGCGCCACCCCGAGGAACGTGAGCACCTCGCGGCTGGGCTCGGTTCCTCCGAACTGCTGAATACCCGTGGTGAGCGCGCGAATGCCGCCGCCGAGCACCAGCTGATTGTCATAGAACCCGTAGGCGGCCAGCGCCGTGTAGCGGGTGAAGGTGACCGACACCCCAGGGCGCACCGCCTGCGTCTCCGGCAGCTCGACGTCGTAGCGAAACGAGTCGATGCTCGCGGCCACGCCGAAGTTTCCGAACTGCAGCGACGCGCCGCCGTAGAGGTTCAAGAACTGCCGCGTGCGGTCCACCGAAGAGACGCTGCCTCGACTGCCGCGGTTCTGAAAATCGCTGCTCCCGAAGGAGCCGGGAAAGGAGATGCCAGCGTCCACGTCGATGTCGAACCAGCGGACGCTGAACATGTTGCGCATGGCGGGCGCGGCGGCGTTGGCCGCGCTGCCGTCGAGCGACGAAGCCTGCGCGGTGTTGGCGCCGGCCAGAGACATGACGCGGTTGGGCGCCAGGAGCGGCCCGTTGTAGAGCTCGAGGGCGTAGTCGTTGGTGGTGAGCGGCGGCTTTTGGGCCTGGGCTGCAGAAGCGAACGTCAGCCCGAGCGCGAGACCCGCAAAAGAAAGCGCGCGAGCGGCTCGGCGTCGACCTTCGCGGTCGAGAGCAGCATGTCGAGCACCTTCTTGCCGAGCTTGGCGAACTCGAGCAGCTGCTTCACCCGCTCCCGCTGCAGCTCCGCACGCTTGGCCACCACCGAGTCGCCCGAGCGGGCCTGGGCGTCCAGGTGTTGAATCGCCTCCTCGAAGGCGTCGATGGCGAAGGAGATCTCCGCCTTCTCGCGCTCGTTGAAGACCCGCGAGATCATCCGCCACAGCTGGACCTCGGCCGCGAAGAAGTCTTTGCGCTCCCCCTGCACCCACACTTTGCGCACCACTCCCCAGCGAAGTAGCTCGCTCAGGGTCATGCTGACGGCGCCGGTCGACAGGTGAAGGAATTTGCGAAGCTCCTCGGCGGAAAGCGGATCGGGCGACAGGTATAACACGGCCCAGATGCGACCCATGTTCCGCTTGAAGCCCCAAAATTCGATGAGGCGACCGATCACGTCGCTGACGATCGCTTCCGCAGGACCGAGCTTGTCCCTCTCTTTGTCCTTCGACACCGCCTCGATCGTGTACGGCGGGTCATCTGAAGATGCAAGCGGGGTGGGCTCGGTAGACATGGGCGACCTCAGAGCACGCGGATGGTGAGGTCTTCGGCCACCTTGGCCAAGAGATCGCGGGCCGGAGAGGCGGGCAGCGAAGACAGTGCCGCGAGCGCCGCTTCGGTTTCCACCCGGGCCCGCGCGCGCACGTGATCCGCGGTGCCGAGCTCGCGTACGCGCGCCGCGATGCGGGCCATCGGCGCAGAATCGCCGGCGCGAACCCGCTCCACCTCGGGCAAGAGCGCAGCGTCCTCGCGGAGCGCCAGAATCAGCGGCAGGGTGATCTTCCCTTCCCCGAGGTCGGTGAAGAGCGTCTTGCCGGTCTCTTGGCCCTCATAGTCAATCACGTCGTCCACCAGCTGAAATGCAACGCCGAGGTGCTTGCCGAACCGCGTTAGGGCCTCTTGCGCCGTCGCGCTTGCGCCCTGGGTTCGTGCGCCCGCGGCGGCGGCCCACCCAAAGAGCGACGCGGTCTTGTCGAGGACGATGCGAAAGTAGGTCTCCTCCGAGGGGTCGAGCCGGGTGCGCCCGCGCAGCTGGACGATCTCGCCTTCGACCAGCGCCCGTAGCGTCGCCAAAAGGTCAGGAAAGCGCGCCGAATCGGCCCGTTGCGCCACTTCGAGTGCGCGGACCAAGAGCAGATCGCCCGCGAGGACGCTCACCGCGTTGCCGAACACGCGCCGCGCCACGGGCATGCCCCGTCGCTCCGCGGCGTCGTCGAGCACATCGTCGTGCAGCAAGGTGGCGGTGTGGACCATCTCGGCCACCGCCGCGAGATCCAGCGCCGCGGCGCTCACGCCGCCAAAGGCCCGCGCGGCCAGGAGCACCAGCAAAGGTCGTACGCGCTTGCCGCCCGCAAGGAGAAGGTGGCGCGCTGCGTCGGTGCCGGGCGCCACGCCCTTCTCGGACCAGCTTCGAAGCCGAGCCTCTACCTCTGCGAGATCCGACCCCACGAACCGGAGCGCGTCTTCCAGGCGCGCCGCCGTCAGGTTCGGGGCGAGCCGCGCCGGTTCCCGTAGGTTGCTCAAGGCTTCTTGAAGGGCGTCCACGTGTCTCCTTCGAAACTTTCAAAAGTTTCTGAAACTATTGTGGGGAAACTGCGCTCTCGCGTCAAGCGCGACGCCCCGGGAGATCCGCCGAAAAGCGTGCTATCTCCGGGGCGTGACCGACGAAAACACCGGAAACGCCCCCGCCGCGGCCGACGCCGACCCGCAGGAGCGGGCAAAAGCCCGGGGAAAACGCATCGCGTTCCTGGTCTTCGGGCTCTTCGCGACCTGGTTCATCCTCTCGAGCACGTACCAGATCACCAAGCACGCGCTGTTCCCGTAGAGAAGCGTTCCGGGGCAGCCGACATTTCGCCGGCGATCGCCCGAGGCGGTCCGCGCAGCGGGGTGGATCGTGTGGTAAGGGAGGACGCGCATGGAAAGTCCGACCTTCGACGCGCTCCCGCTATCCAAAGAAGTCCGTAGGGCCATCGACGAGCTTGGCTATGCCAGCCCGACGCCCGTCCAGATGGCGGTCTTCGAGCCCGCCAGCCGCGGCAAAGACATGGTCGTGCAGGCCCGCACCGGGACCGGCAAGACGGCGGCCTTCGGCCTGCCCATCGTCGACTCGCTCATCAAGCGCTCGGTGCGCGCGGCGCAGGCACTCATCCTCGCCCCCACCCGCGAGCTGGCGCTGCAGGTCTCGGCCGAGATCAGCAAGCTCGGCAAGTACCGCGACGTCTCGGTGGTGGCCATCTACGGCGGCGCCGCCATGGGCCCGCAGGTCGAGGCGCTGGCCTCCGGCGCGCAGGTCATCGCCGGCACCCCCGGCCGCGTTCTCGACCACCTTCGTCGCGGCACGCTCGACCCGTCGAACATCCGCATCCTCGTCCTCGACGAGGCCGACGAGATGCTCTCGATGGGCTTCGCGCGCGAGCTCCACGCCATCCTCGAGCAGCTCCCGAAGGACCGCCAGGGTCTCTTCTTCAGCGCCACCGTGCCTCCGGAAATCGAGCGGCTGGCCCTCTCGCGCTTGAAGGAGCCGGAGTTCGTCACGCTCTCGTCGGACCAGGTCGGCGCCCTCGAAATCGAGCACTACGTCTACCATGTGCCGGGCGACAAGCGCGAAGCCATCCTCAAGGTTATCGACGTCGAGAACCCCGAGAGCGCCATCATCTTCTGCAACACGAAAGACGAGACCGAGCGGGTCGCCGAGCTCCTTCAGGGCAAAGGATACGCGGCCGACTGGCTCAACGGCGATCTTGAGCAGCGCGATCGCGAGCGGGTCATGTCGGCCACCCGTGAAGGCAAGCTGCGCTTTCTGGTGTGCACCGATGTCGCGTCGCGCGGCATCGACATCTCGCACCTCACGCACGTCATCAACTTCGACTTTCCGGAGTCGACCGAGGCGTACGTGCACCGCACCGGCCGCACCGGCCGCGCGGGCCGCACCGGCACCGCCATCTCGCTGGTGAGCCCCAAGGACATCGGCAACCTGTACCTGCTCCGCCTCACCTACAAGCTTCGGCCGGTGGAGCGAAAGCTCCCGAGCGAGCGCGAGGTGAAGACCCGGGTGGAGCAAGACGTGGTCGACATGTTCGCCCAGGCCTTCGCCGAGCAGGGCAAGGACGACGACGATCTCGCCATCGCGCAGCGCCTCCTGACCCACGACGCGCACCTCCAGATCATCGCCGGGATGATTCGCACGCACCTTGGCGCCAAGGCCGAGGGCCAGACCCGCGCCACCGAAGAGCGCCGTGGCCGCATGCCGCCCAGGGTCGCGCCGCCGCCGGAGCCCGCGCGCAAGGCGGAGCCGGAAGGCCTTCCGCGCACCGTACGCGAGGCGCCGCGACCGCCGCGCGCCAATGGCCCCGCGGCCACAGACCGCGCAGACCGCGCAGACCGCACAGACCATGTGGACCGCGCAGAGCGACCGGTCCGTGCCGAGCGCGTCGCGAGCGCACCGCGCCCGCGACCCGAGCGCACGATCGTCGAGACCGAAGCCCGTGAGGCTCCCGAGATGCCCGGTATCACGGAGACCGAGATCGTTCCCGCGGCCGTGGCGGCTGCACCGGAGCGCCCCGCGCGGGGCGGCGAACCGCGCGCCGAGCGACCGCGACGCGAGCGGCGCGACGGCGCCCGCAGTTCCGACGAGCCGGTACCCCCCACGCGGCCGACGATGCGACCGGTGGCCGCCGCGAAGTCGTCTCCCGCTGTGAGCGACGGCGATCCCGCGCCCGTCGCGGCGGCCGCCAACGGGGCAGAAGCCGAGAGCGATGACGCGTTCGCGCAGATGTTCGTGAACGTGGGTCGGCGCGACGGCGTGAAGCCGAGCGATCTGGTCGAGCTCCTCACCAGCCTCGGTGGCCTCGCGGAGTCCGACATCGGCCCCGTACGTATGCGTGACCGCATGACCTTCGTCGGAATTCGGCCAGACATGTTCGACGTGGTGGTCGCCAAGCTGGCTGGCGGCGCCCTCGGCGGTCGCGAGCTCGTCGTCGAGCGCGCAAAAGTACGCTGACGCCGTATTCGCCCGCACCTCGCACCACCGGCCGATGGACGAATCCCGTCCTGGGTCTTGTGAGATCGCCCGCCGGTCGGTAATTTCAAGCACATGGCCGTGCCAGCTCCCGTCAGCAGTCGAGCTCCCGTATCTTCTCTGATGACCCTGCGAATGCTTCTCGCCACGCAGCCGGTTCTGCCGCTCGCGCAGTCGGCGCGCTTCTTCGCGCAACTGTGTCGAGAGACGGAACGGCGGCTCGCACAAGCCGAGCCGCTGTGGCTCCATCCCTCGGCGGTGCACGTGGGGCCCGACGGCCGTCCCGCCATCGGCGGCCACGACATTCCTTCAGACCCGCGCGACGTGGCGTGCCTCGCCCCGGAGTGCGTCGCGACCCGCACCCCGGCCGACGCCCGGAGTGCGGTCTACGCCATCGGCGCCATGTTCTACGAGTCGGTCACCGGCACGCCGGTGAGCCCGCAAATGAAGCGCCCTGCCGAGCTGGGCATGCCCGCGCTGGCCGACACGTTGCTCGCGCGCGCGCTCGCCGCCGACGCGCAGAAACGCCCGGCCGATCTCGGGGCCCTGGCCTCCGCCTTCGATCAGCTCGCGGCCACCGCGCCGGCGCCGGCTGCAGCGCCGCAAGTCCAAGGCACCAGCCTTCCCCCCGACGGATACGACGTGGCGTTCAGCATGGTTCCGCCTCCGGGCATGGAGGTCGCGCCGCCTTCCGCACCGCAGTCTTCGCGCAATGCCGTGCCGGCGGCCGCAGCCTCGAATCGCAGCCTCGACCCCTTCGGCAACGTGATCGTCGCCGCTCCTCCCCCATCGGCGCGCGCGGTGAAGCCCACCGCGACGCAAGAGCTCACCGAGCTCAAGGCGCGCCTCGAGGCCGACCCCACGCCCCGGTACGTGGTGAGCAAAGACAAGATGGACCACGGCCCGTTCAACGCCGTGGAGCTGCTTCAGCAGATCGCCAGCCACACCTTTGAGGGGCACCACGGCCTGCGCGACGAGGTGACGGGCCAGGATCGCATCATCGACGAGTGGCCCGAGTTCGCACGGTTTGCCGAGCACTCGCGCATCCACCGCGAAGTGGTGGCGGAGAAGAAGGCCGTCGTTCAGCTGGAAAAGGACGAGAAGAAGGCCGGCATCGCCAAGTACCTCATCGGGAGCGCAGTGGCGCTCGGTCTGGTGGCCGCGTCGATCATCGTCATCGTGAAAGTGCGCGGCACCCACCGGGAGGGCGCCGACATCGTCGACGATCCTTCGGCCATGGACCTCAACGTCGACGGCGGCCTCAAGGGTCGCAAGACCGCCGGCGGCGGCGGCGGTAAGGGCGGCGGCGGCGGTGGCGGTGGCGGCGGCGGGTACGCGCGCGGCGGCCAGAGCTACGAGTCGGCCATCGCCAGCAACAACCAGGAAGTGAACATCGGCGGCGGCGGCGGCGGCCCCGACCTCACCGACAACCAGCTCGCCGGCCCCATGCGCAACGCCACGTTCATCGGCGGATGCGGCGCCCCCAGCGACATGAAGGTCACGGTTCGCGTGGCCATCAAGATGGGCCGCGCGATGGGCGTCAGCGTGTATACGAACCCCGCCGACGGCGCGGTGGCCAGCTGCGTCGACCGGCACGTCCGTGGCCTCGCCTGGCCCGCCAACGGCAAAATGGACTCGTTCACGACCACCTATTGAGTCCGTACTGCGTCAGGGCGGCGTCGGACGCGGCAAGCACGCCGGCAGCGGCCCCTTGTAGCAGTAGTTGCCGGGCAGGCAGTCGCTGTCGCTCTCGCAGGGAAAGGCGCAGCGCCCTACTTGCAGGTTGCATCGATGTGTCATGCACGGAATGTCGTTCTGGCAGGCCAGCGCGGAGGGGCCGGGCGTGGTGAGCTTTCCAGAGGGCGGGGAAACGCTCGCCGCAGGGACGCCGAGGGCGGCCGGCGTGGGCGCCGGACCGGCGACGGCGCCCGTGGGAGCGCCGCTCGAGCCCGCTGGAGGCCGCGGCTCCGCAGGTTGGGTGCCTCCGCACGCCGCCACCACAATCGCCAGGAAGCCCATCGCGGGCAAGAAGCTTTCGGCGCGCATGCCACACCTCTGCACGAGCAATAGAGGTCGCCCTGGGGCCCGTCAACTGTCGATCGGCCGGTTGGCCCGGAGCCAGTGGTGCTAAGCAATGCGCATGCGCCGGCTCCTGATTTTCGTCGCAATTCTTGCATCCTGCACCCGTCGTGATCCGCCCGCCTGGGACGGCGGCTCGCCCTCCGAGGTCAAGCTCAGCAAGGACGATGGCCCGGCCGCACAAGCTCGCGCCGATGCAGGCCCGCCCGCGCTCGACGCCGGTCCGCCGAGCGGCAGCGCGCTCCTCGCCAGCGACGGCGCCGAGCCGCAGACGAAGGACCGCCCCAAGGCCGACAGCGAGAAGGTCCACGGGCGCATGCGGCTCCTCTTCGAGGCCATCGTGAAGGACGAGCCCGACCTCGCGCTCCCGGCGTTCTTTCCCAAGGAAGCCTACGAGCAGGTGAAGGCCATTCCCAACCCGGCAGGCGACTGGAAGCGGAGACTTTTGGCGGCCTTCAACCGCGACATTCACGCGCTCCACAAGGAGCTGGGCGAAGGCGTGGCCACCGCCATCTTCGTGGGGTCCGACATTCCCGAGGCCCGAGGCCGCTGGGTCGACGTCGACGAGGAGACCAACAAAGTCGGCTACTACCGGGTCTACGGGACGAAGCTGCAGTACCGCATCGGCGAAAGCGAGCGCGTGCGCGCCTTCGACATCAAGTCGCTCATCTCCTGGCGCGGCGAGTGGTACGTGGTGCACCTCTCGGGCTTCAAGTGAGCGAGACTGCGCGAGACTGCGCCAGGAAGCGCAAAAAAGAGAGTGGGCCGAGCGGGACTCGAACCCGCGACCTACGGATTAAAAGTCCGCAGCTCTACCGACTGAGCTATCAGCCCGAACAAGGCGGTCTTACCAAAGAAGTGCGCCAATAGGAACGACGAACGCTGCCGCCTGCCTCAGGGTTTGTTCCCACACGAGGACGCAAGCGTCCAGCCGCCGCCGGCCTGCCGCACGCGATGCTCTTCGCGGAGCTCGCTCCGTGCGTCCGGAGCCAGGAGCGCGCAGGGGTCGAAGTGGTGGGCCGTGGTGGCGCGACCCAGGATGGGCGGCAGGTCGCCCGCGAAATCGACCACCGCCGGGCAGCGCCAGTGCCAGAGGGCCTGGCGATCGGGGAGCTCCCCGAAGGCGAGCACCTCTTTCACGCCGCCGTTGCAGTTGGTGGCCACCACCAGATACTTCCCAGGAAGGCCCGCGGAGTCCGGCGCGCGCACCACGACATCGTGATGAAACTCGCCCTGCTGCCAGTGGTCCACGAGCTCGTACGAAGCGCCGCCGCAGCGACTCCGCAGCGCTTCGAGGAGCGCGCCCAGGGCCATCTCGTCGGCCAGTGCCTGCAGCATACTTGGAGGGTAGCAGGTGGAGCGAAGTCGTCGAACGCTGGGACTTCCGAAGGCGCCCGCGCCGCAGTAGTGTCGGGCACATGGCGAAGAAGCCCTCCGAAAGCCCGGTCTCGCTCCCGGTCTCGCTCCTGGGCACGCTCCGGGCGCAGCACCCCGACGCGCACTGCGAGCTTGACCACGATGGCCCGTTCCAGCTCCTCTGCGCCACGGTCATGAGCGCGCAGACCACCGACGTGGCGGTGAACGCCATCACGCCCGGCCTGTTCGCGCGGTTTCCCGACGCCGAGGCCATGGCCAAGGCCGAGCCGCGGGAGCTCGAGGATCTGATCAACCGCATCGGTATGTTTCGACAAAAGTCGAAGAACCTGGTCGGCCTCGCACAAAAGCTGGTGGCCGAGCACGGCGGCGAGGTGCCGCAGCGCTTGGAGGCCTTGGTGGCGCTCCCGGGCGTCGGTCGGAAGACCGCCAACGTGGTGCTCGGCGTGGCGTTCGGCAAGCCCGAGGGCGTGGTGGTCGACACCCACGTGCAGCGGCTCTCGCAGCGGCTCGGCTGGACCAAGGAGCAAGAGCCGGTGAAGATCGAGCAGGATCTGGTACGAGCCCTGCCACGCGACCAGTGGGACATCGCCAGCCACACGCTCATCTTCCACGGGAGACGCGTGTGCTTTGCACGCAAACCCAACTGCGAAGGTTGCTCGGTGAAGGCTGCGTGCCCTTCCGCCTTCGCGGCCGAGCTGGTGGGTCGCAAGCCTGCACGCACCCGCGCTCCGGCGGCCCCCAAGAAAGCAGCCGCGCCCAAGAAGGCAGCCAAGCGCACCAAGGCCTCCGGCGTGAAAGGCTGATCGCGTGTCGCGCTTCGAAGATGTAGCGCTCCGGGTGGGGAGCGGCATCTTTCGAGGGCTCGCGCCGCATCTGCTCACCTACCCGGTGACCATCGTCTGGGCCATCGCGAGCATCGTGCCGACGATGTTCACGTTTCGGCCCGCGGACCTGGGCGCCAAGAGCGAAGCCGCCGCAGCCAACGCCATTCTTTTTCGCACCATCGTGCCGGTGGCGGTGGTCTTCGTTCTGGCGCACCTGCCCATCATCCCCATGGTCTTCACCGAAGACCCGGTGCGCGGCGCGGTGCATCGCCGACGCTTTTTGTGGTTCCAGGGGGTCGCCTTCGGCCTGGGCGCCCTCGCCCTGATGGGCGGCTGGGGCTGGCTCTTTCTCTTTTACGGCAAGTAGATCAGCCGCTGCGGCCGGCGCGAAAGGCGTCGCGCAGCTGCTCGATGGCGGTGTACGGGTCTACCCGCCGCTCGTCGACGTCGAGGACCGCCTGATCCATCTGCGCCGCAAGATCCTGGCTCGCCGCTTCGATGAGCGCCTCGCGCAGGGCTTCGCGCACCTCTTCGCCGAGCCGCTGCTTGCGCCGCGCGCGCCCCGTTGCCGTGCCCTCGAGCCACACGCGGTGGCGCGAAGCCGCCTCCACCAGCTCCCCGGTGCCCTCGCCGCGGGTGGCGATGCAGCGGAGGATGGGCGGAACCCAGCGCTCGCGGGTGGTTTCGTCGCCGCCCACACGCACGCCCGCGCCATGGGCCGCGGCCTCGCCGGCTCCCCCGTGCACCACGTGCCCCCGGTGCTTGCTGGCGGCCATCATGGTCTCGCCGCCGAGGGCTATCATCAGCTCGATGTCGCGGACGGTGCCGTCGGCGCCGTCGCGGTCGGCCTTGTTCACCGCGAACACGTCGGCGCTCTCCATGATGCCCGCCTTGATGGCCTGCACCTCGTCGCCCATGCCCGGCGCCATGACCACCAGCGTGGTGTGCGCGGTGCGCGTGACCTCGAGCTCGTCTTGGCCCACGCCCACCGTCTCGACCAGCACCACGTCGGCGCCCCAGGCGTCGAGGATGCGCACCATGTCGCGGGCCGAGCGCGAGAGGCCGCCCAGATGCCCGCGGGTGGCGACGCTGCGAATGAAGACCCCAGGATCGACCGCGTGCCGCTGCATGCGAATGCGGTCGCCAAGGATTGCGCCGCCGGTGTACGGGCTGGTGGGGTCGACGGCGATGACGCCCACGATCTTGCCCGCCTTGCGGAAGCCCTCGATGAGGCGATCGCTGAGCGTCGACTTCCCTGCCCCCGGATTGCCGGTGACGCCCACCACGTGGGCGCGCCCGGTGTGCGGGAAGAGATCGCGCAGCACGTCGGTGTGACCGGGATCGCGATCGTCTACCAGGCGCATGGCGCGGGCCACCGCGCGGACGTCTTTATGGAGCACGCGTTCCGCAAGAGGATGCATGGCTTCGCACTACACGAGCCGGCGGGAATTTCAAAGTGCCCGCGTCAGCGCGGCCGACCCCGAGCCCACACCGCAATTTCCCGCACGGCTTCCACCGGATGGGTGCGCGCTGCGCGCTCCAGCGCCTCGTCGTCGGTCCCTTCGTTGGCCATCACCAGCGCGGCGTTCCGGGCCAGCCCCTCGGCGGTCGCGCGGTACACCGGGCTCCCCTGCGCGTTCTCGGGAAAGCGGTCGAGGTCCAGCAGATCGCGGAGCGAGAGCTCGGACCATCGCGCATGCGGCTCGAAGGCGCTGGTCTCGGCCGGCGGACGGTGCTTGCTCGCGTTGAACGGACACACCGTCTGGCAGTCGTCGCAGCCGAAAAGGCGCGAGCCGACATGGGGCCGAATGTCCTCGGGAATGGGCCCCCGGTGCTCGATGGTCCAATAGGAAATGCATGCCCGCGGATCGAGGACGAAGGGCGCCTCGAAGGCCGCGGTGGGGCACGCCTCGAGGCAGCGCGTGCAGCTGCCGCAGCGCTCGGCGATGGGCGTCCCCGGCGGAAGCGACAGGGTTGTCACCACCTCGCCCAGGAGCACCATGGAGCCCACGCCGGGCACGATGAGCAGGCCGTTCTTGCCGATGAAGCCGAGGCCCGCGCGGGCGGCCCAGGCGCGCTCCAGCACCGGCACGTCGTCGCACATGGGCCGGGCTTCGACCGGCGCCTCGGCGGTGCCGAATCGCCGCAGGTAGGCCGCAAGCTGCCGCAGCTTTCGACGCACCACGTTGTGGTAGTCGCGGCCCCGGGCGTAGCGGGCGATGCGCTGCGAAAGCGGCGAATCGTTTGCGTCGTCTGCGCGGTCGTAGCGCCGCGCGAGAACCACCACGCTCTTCGCCCCGCGCAAGATATCCGGCGTGTCCAGGCGCTGTCGCACCGGGCCGCTCTCGGCGAGGTACTCCATGGATCCATGCTTGCCGTCCTCGACAAACGCCCGGTACCGCTCGTATTCCTCTTCCAGTGGGACATCCGCAGCGGCGAACCCCACGGCATCGAACCCGAGCTGCTCAGCGAAGGAACGAACCTTGGCTCCGACATCCACGCAATCAACATACTCGACCGAGACCACGAAGGATGCACTCTTCGATGGTGCGGTGACGTTGCACCAGCCGCAGCGCGGCTACCGGGTGAACGTCGATTCGGTGCATCTTGCAACCTTCGCGGCGCGCAAACCCGCACGAAGGGTGTGCGATCTGGGTGCCGGCGTGGGCGCGGTGGGTCTCTCGCTGCTGCACCTGGGCGCCGCCCGGTACGTCACGTTCGTCGAGGTGGACCCGGTGGCGATTCGCCTCCTCCAGCACAACGTCGAAGAGAACGGCGTCAGCGGCGAGGTGGTGGCCGAAGACGTGCGCACCTTCTTTCCGCCCGGCCGCTTTGATCTGGTGGTGGTCAACCCGCCCTATTTCGCTGCCGGGCGCGTGTCGCCGGAGCCTTCGCGGCGGCGGGCGCGTTCCGGGAGCCTTGCAGACTTCGTGGGCGCGGCGGCGCGCATTCTGGCGCCGCAGGGGCGCGTGGCCTTCGCCTACCCGGCCCGCGAGCTCAGCCGCCTCATGGCCTGCCTCCGCGCCGAGGGCCTGGAGCCCAAGATGCTCCAGTGCGTGCACGGCCGCACCGACCGCGTGGCGCGCATCGTCTTGGTGTCGGCGCGGCGGGCCAAGCCCGGCGGACTCGACATCTTGCCCCCGCTGCAGGGCTGAAGGCAGCCGCCACCCAGCAATTCGTCAAGACCTACTTCGCAAAAGGCGCCGGCGAACGTGGCGCAGTGCCGGCGCATGCGCTTAGGAACGGTCACCCCGTAAGCGGTCGAGGATGATGGCGCAGGCGGCGCGCACGCTCAGGTGATTGAAGCCGCTGGGCACGGCCGCGTGAATCGGGGCGAGCGAGAGATCGGCTGCGCGAAGGGTCTCCGGCAAGAGCCCCCACGCGGTACCGAAGAGCAGCAGCACCGGCTTGCCCTGGCCCTCGAGCAGGGGCCGCGCGGCAGCGACCGACACCGGCGTACGCACCGCCGAAGCCGATGTCACCCACACCTCCACCGCGTCGCGGCCGCCGAACGCAGCGTACACGTCGTCGAGCGTGGGTACAGGCTTGACCAAGGTGAGCGCCTCCTTCCGATCGGGAATCCGCTGCGCGCTCGAGCCATAGGTCCAGTGCTCACAGATGCGGGCCACCAGATCGCGCTGCGCGGCCACCGGGTGCACGATGAAATAGCTCTCACACCCATAGGTGCGGGCGCTCCGCGCCATATCGTGGATATCGAGGTTGGTCACCGCAGAGGTGACCGTGGTGCCCTGCTTGTCGAGCACCGGGTGGTGCACGAGGGCGATGGAGAGGGTGCGGCTCATGACTCTTCGTCGCCAGGCTTCGGCGCTGCGGGGGCGTCGACGTTCGGGCGGCGCTTGCTGCGCTTGGGGGCCTTGGGCGGCGGCGGCGGATTGGCCTCGCGGTAGGCGGCGTAGAGGTCGGGCCTGCGGGCCTCGGTGCGCGCCTCGGCCTGCGCGTGGCGGTAGCGGGCGATGGCGGCGTGGTTGCCGGAGAGCAGCTCGGCGGGCACGGTCTTGCCGCGAAACTCGATGGGCCGCGTATAGTGCGGATACTCGAGCAGCCCTTCGTCGCCGTGCGACTCTTCGGTCGCCGAGTCGGCATTTCCCAGTACGCCGGGGAGCAGGCGCGCGGTCGCCTCCACGATGGCCATGGCGGCAACCTCGCCGCCGGTCATGACGAAATCGCCGAGCGAGATCTCCTCGTCTACGAACTCGCGAATGCGCTCGTCGAAGCCCTCGTAGCGCCCACAGATGAGCGCGATGGCGGGCAGCGCTCCCAGCTCCCGCGCCTTCCTCTGATCGAAGCGCGCGCCTTGCGGCGTGAGGAGCACGCGGTGCGCCCGCGGCTGCACGTCTTCCAAAGACTCGAGGCAAGCCACCATGACGTCGACCCGAAGCACCATACCGCTCCCGCCGCCGCAGGGCGTGTCGTCGACGCTGCGGTGCTTGCCGGTGCCGAAGTCGCGCGGCGAACGAAAGCGCACCTGCAGCTGTCCGCTCTCGTGCGCGCGCCCCACGATGCTCGTGCGGAAAAAGCCTTCGAAGAGCTCAGGGAACAGCGTTACGATGTCGACCCGCACGGCTACCTCGAATTCGCGTTGGGCAATCTCGGACGCGCGCGCGGCTAGGCGGCTAGACCGGCTCGAGTCCTTCGATGGAGCACAGGAGCACGCGCTTGCCCGCGACGTCCACCTGGTCCACGTACACCGCCACCAGCGGGACCTCGAGCTCACCCTTCTCGGTGCGCACCACGAGGATGTCGACCGAAGGATACGAGCGGAAGTCTTTCACGTGGCCAAGCGTCTCGCCGCCCAGGAGCACGTCGAGGCCGATGACGTCGCACGCGTAAAACTCGTCCTCGCCGAGCGGCGGGAACTCGCCGCGGCGGGCACAAACCAGGGCGCCGCGCACCTCGTCGGCGCGGTCCCGATCGTCCACCGAGTGGAGCTTCATCAGGATCGCGTCGTTGGCGCGGCGCGCGGTGTCGACCGAGACCTCGTGCTCATCGCCGTTGGGAAAACGGATGAGCACTTCGTCCAGGCCGAGGAGAATGTCGCTATCGGCGTTGAACACGCGCAGACGCAGCTCCCCGCGCACGCCGTGGGCGCGGGCTACCTCCGCAAGCGGAATCCAGCGGTCCTCGCTCACACGACTCAGTCGACGATGTCGAGGTGCGCGCGGCGCCCGACCTTGGCCGAGAGCGCGGCAAGGATGGTCCGCATCGACTGCGCCGTGCGCCCGTCTTTGCCGATGACCTTGCCGATGTCGGACTTGGCGACGCGAAGCTCGATGAGGCTGTTGTTGTCGGTCGCGATTTCGGTCACGACCACATCTTCCGGGCGATCCACGAGCTCGGTCGCGATGGCCTTGATGAGCTCTTTGAAAGCCACGACTACTTCTTCGGGGCGGCTGCGGCCGACGCCTTCAGGGCGCGGACAACGAGGCGGTCGACGGTGTCGGACGGCTGCGCGCCGACGCCACGCCAGTAGTTGAAGCGGGCCTGGTCGACCTTGATGAGGTTGTCCTTGTTGGACGGGTCGAAGGTGCCGATGTTCTCGAGGAAACGGCCGCCGCGCGGGCTGCGTTGGTCGGTGACCACAACGCGATAGATGGGGGTCTTCTTGGTGCCACCGCGGGCGAGTCGAATGTGAACGGCCATAACCTTAATGTCTCCTGAGGGCGACGGAACCTACGAGCAGGGCCGCGGATCGTCAAGCGAATCCACCGTAGGCGTGCGTTTTTTGCCGGGAATAGCCCAGACCAGCCCTGGCGTTGTGGTCTCTATCGTGAACCTTCGCGCCTGGCCAGCCCTCCTCGCGGTTTCCCTGCAGTTCGCCTGCGGCGCCGCCCAGACCGCGGAAACACCATCGTTTTTGCCGCGAGAACCGGCGGCTGTCTCCGGGCCGTTTTACGGGGTTGCCCCGGCAGCCCCCAAGGAAGCGCAGGAGAGCCGCGCACTCGAGCACTTCGCCCCGCGCGGAGGCAGCTACGTGCCCGCCACGATGCTCCGTCCGGGCTTCGTCCGCTTCGCCGACGGTGAGGAGGAGGCGGTTGCGGAAGTGCTTCGTGAAGCGCAGGGCGGCGACATGTACGTGGAGTGGAACGCAACCTACTGGCGCGCCGAGGTGTCTGGAAGCTCGTCGGACCAGGGCATTCCCATCCACTACGTGGGCTGGGGTCCCGAATACGACGAGACCGTGGCCTGGTCGCGCGTCAAGTACCTCGCCCCCGAGCCACGCTGACGGAGGCGACCGCATCCCGAGGGTCTACGGCTCTAGCCGTTGACGGACATGACGCGCGTCACCTGCAGGAAGAGCCGCGGATGCTGGAGCATGCCGTAGGTATGCAGCTCCCCTGCCCCCATGGCGCGCACGACGGTGCGGGCCACGTCCATGGAGTCGGCGTCGCCACGGGTGGGTAGCGGCAGCCCGAAGCGGATGGGCATGTTGGAAAGCAGCATGATGACGTCGGCGGTGCCGCGGACGGTGAGCTTGGGAACCCCCACGATGCCGTCGAGGATGGTGAGCGTGCCGCGGGCGAAGCGCAGCGTAAGCGAGACGTCGGCGTCCTCGGCCACGATGGCCACGTCGCCGTTCATCCGGCGAAAGTCACGCAACTTGTGGGGCTTGGCCTCGAGGTTCTGGCGCATCAGATCGGCGAGCATGCACGCGAGGCCGTTCTCTTCCGCGCCCGGGCTCAACACGACGGTCATTGGGCGCCGCCCTTCTTCGTAACCGGCGCCGCGGTGGCCGCGAGGTTGCCGCTGCCGAGCTTGTAGTGAAGCGGCGCCCCCTCGAAGCCCAGCTCCTTCAGCTTGGGCAGGGCCGCGTCGGCGGCGGTGGGCGGCCCCACCACCAGCAGAAACGCCCGCTGCACGGGCATGTACTTCTGCGCGAGGGCCACCAGGTCGGCCTTGCTGGCGCCGTCGCGCTCCTTCGATGCGCGGGACTCGAAGTCGGGCGGCAAGCCGACGCCGGCGTTGCGCCCGAGCCGCGAGGCGCTCTGGGCGGCGCCCTCGAACGACTCCACCAGATCGCCGCGAGCCAGGAGACGCGTCTTTTCCACCTCTTCGTCGGTGGGGCCGCTCTTGGCGTAGGCCGCGACATCCTTCACCAGCGCCTCGATGCCCTCGCTCGCCTTGGCCTCGAAGATCGCCGCCGAAGCCGAGAAGAGGCCCTCCCGCTGCGAAAATCCGAAGCGCGACGAAGCGCCGTAGGAGAGCCCGCGCTCTTCGCGCAGGTCCTGGTTCAGGCGCGAGGTGAAGCTCCCGCCCAGCGCGGCGTTGACGCGCGCGAGGCGAATGGAGTCGGAGGAGCCGGCCGCGACCCCCGGCGCCACCAGCGACACGATGGCCTGCGAAGCGCCCGGACGGTCGATGATGACCACGCGGCCGAAGGGCGGCTTGTAGGATGCATCGACCTTGGGGAGCACGGCTGCCGGCAGCTCGTTCTGGCCATACCCCGCGAAGGCCTTGGCGAGCTCCGCATCGAGGGTGGCGCGGTCGATGTCGCCGGCCACCACCACCGTGGTGCGGTCCTTGGCGAAGGTGCGACGATGCGCGTCTTTCACGTCGCCGAGGGTGATGCGCGGCGCGTCGTCGAGCGTTCCGGTGCGCACGTGGCCGTAGGGGTGGGTCTTGCCGAACAAGAGCTCCACGGTGGCCGCCTCGGAGATGGCTTTGGGCTCCTTTTGCTCACTCTTGAGATCGTCGATCCACAGACCCTTGGCCCGTTTGAAGTCGGTCTCCGCGAAGCGCGGGCGCACCACCGCGTCGCCCAGGAGGGCGAGCGCGGGACCGAGCTTCCCCTTGAGGGCCACCAGCGACGCGGCACTGTAGTCGCTATAGGCGGTGGCGCCGAGGTCGGCGCCCAGCGCGTCGACCGCCTGCGAAAACTCGATGGCGCCCCGCGCGCCCGCCCCTTCGGTGAGCATGCGGGCGGCGAGAAACGCGGTGCCTGCCTTGCCCGGCGGGTCCACTGCGGCGCCGCTTCGGGCCACCACGGTCACCGCGACGATGGGCAGCGTGTGGCGCTCGAGGAGCCACACGTCGAAGCCGAGGGCGCTCTTGTATTGCGTCGGCGCCGGAGGAACGAACGCCGCCGGCGGCGGCGGCTCCGGCTTGGGCCCGAGTGGATCGCTGGGGGTAGAGGCGACCGGGGCGGCGGTCGGCGCGGCCGTACCGCGGGGAAGCGGCGCGGGGCCGGGCTCGTTGCCGCCGCACGCTGCGGTGGCGAGAATCAGGTAGACTACACGTTTCATCGTTCGCTCCCCTTGGGGCCGGGCTTTTCTGCGCGTTTTTCCGGCGAGACCCGCAGCGTGATGCGCGGCTTCTCGCTCACCTTGGCCCACGCCGACCGTACGCCCGCAGCGGTGGCGCTGCGGTAGCGCTGCAGGTCCTCGGCGGCGTAGTCCGGGCGTCCCACTTCGGCCTGGTACATGTTGAGAATCGACGCCCGCTCGCGCACGCTCTCGAGGCGCTTGACGAAAGCAGCTTCGTAGCCGGCCTGGGCGCGCGAGAGCTCCTCCGCCGTCGGGCCGCTCTTGGCCATGGCTGCGAGCTCGGCCGTCACCTCGGCCTCCACCTTCTCGAAGGGCACGCCCGGCTTGAGCATGATCTCGATCTCGAAGTGCGACTCCAAAACCCCCGACGACTGATGCGCGCTCACCGATTGCGCGAGCTTCTTGTCGAACACCAGCGTGCGAAAGAGGCGGCTCGACTTGCCGTCGCCGAGGATGGTTCCCAAAAGGTCGAGCTCCGCGTCGCCGGGCGCGAAGTGCGCCGGCGAGGTCCAGGCCAGCGTCACCCGCGGCAGCTCCACGTCGTCCACAAGGCTGGTGGTGGTGGACGCCGTTCCGTGGTGCCCGTCGGCCTCGGTCCTGGAGGTGTCGGCGGGCTTGGCTCGCGAGGGAACGCTCCCGAAGCGGCTCGCGACCAGGGGCCGGATGGTCGCCGGATCGAAGTCGCCGGCGACCACCAGCGACGCGTTCGCCGGATCGTACCACTTGGCGAAGAACGCCTTCACGTCCTCCACCTGCGCGGCCGTGAGGTCGTCGTGCGACCCGATGACCGGGTGGTGATACGGGTGCCCGGGCGGATACAGGAGCTCGGAGAGTCGCAGATCGGCCTTGCCGTAGGGGCGATTCTCGTACGATTGCCGCCGCTCGTTCTTCACGACGTCGCGCTGGGCGTCGAGCTTCTCCTGGGTCATGAGCGGGCCGATGTCGCGCATGCGATCGGCCTCGAGCCACAGGAGGAGCGGCAGCGCCGAGGGCGGTCCCACGTCGAAGTAGTCGGTACGGTCCTCGCTGGTCCAGGCGTTGTTCCAGCCGCCGGCCGCCTCCATCCAGGCGTCGAACATCTTGGTGGGCGCCCGCTTGGTGCCCATGAACATCAGGTGCTCGAAGAGGTGGGCAAACCCGGTGCGGCCCAAAGCCTCGTTGCGCGACCCGACGCTGTACGAGACGTTGACCACCACCGTGGGCACCGTGTGGTCCGCGTGGTAGATGACGGTCATGCCGTTGGGCAGCTTCTCCACCGTGTGGGGAAGCGCCACCGTGGGCCCCGGCGCCCCAGGAACCAGGGGTCCGCGCGGCGCTCCCCCCACTTGGCCATTCCCACCACCACCGTCTCCGGCGGAGGCCGCGGCAGAAATGGCGAGCCACCCAGCGATGGGCAGCGCCGTGCGCAGGACGCGCAGGGGGCGGAACGAAGCCAACACGGGACGTTTCATGGGCCCGCACGGTAGCATCGTTGCTGCGCCCCACGACGGAGAGGCTGCGCGCGCCTCCATTTTTCCCGGGGCGCCGCCGCCTGCCCGGGAGAAACCTGCGCCAGGGCCGTAAGGTGCCCGCATCGGCCCCCGTTGTTCGTTCGTGAACGCGGCGCTCCCCTTCTCGTTTATGCTGCCCTCGGTGGTCACCGAGGCAGAGAATCCCGAACGGGCTCAGGTCGAGCGCGCCCAGAGCGGCGATCGGGAAGCCCTGGGGGCGCTGCTGCGGCAGTACGGACCGGGCCTCTACCGCAGCGTTCTCCTGCCCCGCCTCGGCTCCGAAGCCGCCGCCAAGGACGCCCTCTCCGAAACGTACGCCAAGGTGGTCGCCAAGGTGCACACCTTCACCTGGCAAGACCGCGGCTTCTACCCGTGGCTCCGTATGGTGGCGCTACGGGTGGCCCTCGATCAGCTCCGGGCCCGCAAGCGCCTGCTCGTGTGGAGCGACGAGGACGTCACGCGCGAGGTGGAGCGCACCGAGACGCAGACCCCGCTCGAGCAAGCGCTCAGCGACCACCGCGACCGGGAAGCCGTAAAAAAACGCGTGGAAGTCGCCCTCACCAAGATCAACCCCCGCTACGAGCGTGCGATCCGGCTCCGCGTGCTGGAAGAGCAGCCGCGGGAAGCGGTGGCCGAGACGCTGGGCGTTACCCCGTCGACCTTCGACGTGCTACTTCATCGAGCGATCCAGGCGCTCAAGAAGCAACTGGAGGTGCGTGATGGCTGACCCTACCCCCGAAAGCCCCGAGGAGCTCGCGCTGGCGGAAGCGCTCCGCCTGGCCATCGAAGAGGACCGCGAACCGTTCGCCGCGTCTCTCCGTGCCGCCATGGTGCCGGCGCGCCTGACCGACGAGGCGCACGAGCGGCTCCTCGAGGAGATCATGGCCCTCGGCGCCATCGGCGAGGACGAAGTGGATGCCGCTCGCGGCGCGCTCCCCCACGCTGCGCTCGAAGAAGCCCTCCGTGCGGCCATCGCCCCGGCGCCGCTGCCCATGACCGAGCACGACGCCATCGTGGCGCGCGTGTTCGAGAGCGCCGCGCGTCGCGACGCCGCTCCGCGCGGCCGCGTCATTCGGGTGGCCTTCGGGGCGTCGGCGGCGCTCGCCGTGGCCGCCGCGGTGCTCCTCTGGATTCGCCGACCCGAGACGCCGGAGCCGCGCACCGCCAGCGCGCTCATCAACGTTCGCTCCACCCAGCCGCTCTTCGACGAGCCGTTCCGCAGCGGCGAGGCCAGCGCCCGCATCGACCGCATCGCCATGGCCCGGTCGTCCGATCTTCGAGAGAACCGCTTCTCGCGCTGGGGGCTCCGATGAGCCGAACGCTCGGTTTCCTCGCCTGCGTCGTTGGCCTCTCGCTGCCGATGCTCGCATGCAACGAAAAGCCCCACGAGAAGGGCTGCGACGATCAGGCGATGGTGGTCGACACCGCGGTGGTCGCCTACCTCTCCAAGGCGCGGGCGCTGCACCACGAAGCCAACCTCAAGGAAGACGCGGGCGATCTCGACGGCGCCGTGGTTGCGCTCCACCGACTCACCGAGTCGGCGCAGCCGCACGAAGGCGCGCGCATTCCCGAGGTCGAAGAAGTGCTCGCCGACGCCCACGCACGCATCGCCGAGCTCGCCTTGCGGCAGAGCCACTTCGACGCCGCCAAGACCGAGGTCGACAAGGGCCTCGGCCACGCCGAGGGCGCCACATACTTCCGCGGCCACCTGCTGGAGGTGGGCGGGCTCATCGAAACCGCGCGCAGCAAGAGCCTGGCCGACGCCGGACAGACCAAGGAGGCCGAAGAGGCGCGGCAGCGCGCGCTCAAGCTCCTGGAGGAAGCCATCGCCGTTCAAGACCGCGTCATCGGGCATGCCCTCGGCGACGCCGGAGCCAAGCCGTGACCCGCCGCTTCGCCGCATGGGCCTGGGCCGCCAGCGGATTCGCCCCGGTGGCATCGGTCCTCGTCTGCTGCGCGGCCCCATCGGCGCCCCCGGCCAGCGCGGCCGGCGCCCCGCAGCGGACCGCCGAGGCGAACAGCGACGGCGCCGGCGCCGGCGCCAACAGCAGCGCGAAGCAACCCACGGCCGCAGGCCCTACCCCGGTTCCCGCTACTCCCGATAGCCTCGCCCTTCGCGCCCGTGCCGGCGAGGTGGATCGCTTCGAGGCCGAGCTCGTGCAAGCGGGCAGCGACTGCCGCGAAGCGTGCCGCGCTCTCGGGTCCATGGATCGCGCCTGCGGCGGCCTCTGCTCGCTCTCCCGCGGCACCAGCGAAGCGCCCCTTTGCAGCACCGCCACGAAACGCCTTCTGCATGCGCGCGATACCGTCAAGCGGGCCTGCGGCGCGTGCCCCAACGGGGCGAGCGTCGAGCGCTTCGCGCCCATTCCCTCGGTGGACTGAGCATTGGGCGATCTGCGGCTGGGGGAGCGCTGGTCGGCGCTGCAGCGCGTGAAGAACGACGCCGTTTGGGGTGCCGCGCGGGCCGCGCTGGTGCTCACGCGTCTCGCCTCGCCGTGCCGGCTTCGCTCCTGGGGACGCGCGCTCGGTGGCGCTGCGTTCCACATTGGGCGGACGCCCCGGCGCATCGCCGAAGAGAACGTGGCGCGGGTTTTTCCCGACTGGGATGCGGCCCGGCGCCGGGCGCTGGTGCGCGAGAACTTCCGGCAGCTCGGCGAGCTTCTGGGCGAAGTGGCAACCCTGCTCTCGGAGCGGGCGCTACCGCCCCTTCCCTTCGACGCCGATGCGGGAGCGCTTCTCGACGCCCTGGTCGCCGAGGCGCGTGGCGTGCTGCTCGTCTCCGCGCATCTCGGCAATTGGGAGCGCGTTGCCCACGCGCTGGTGGGCCGCGGGGTTCCGCTGACCACCATCGCCCGCGAAAGCTACGACCCGCGCTTCCTTGCATGGTACACGCGTGTGCGCGGGCCGGTAGAGGTCATCTACCGCGGCTCCGCAGGCGCCTCCACCCGCATTGTCCGGGTCCTTCGCCGGGGGCGCGTGCTCGGCGTGCCCATGGACCTGCGCGCCCGCGTGCCGTCGGCCGACGTGCCATTTCTGGGGCATCCGGCGCCGACCCCGGTGGGACCCGCGCGACTGGCCCTCCGCACCGGCGCGCGCGTGGTGGTGGTCACGCTCGCGCCCGCGCAGGGCGGCGCGCGCATCACCGCCACCGCCATAGAAACCGGCGACCTGGGCGCAGGCCCCAAGGGCGAGCGCACCCTCACGGAGCGGCTGAATCGCGAGCTTTCGGCGCGAATCCTGCGAATGCCCGAGGCGTGGTTGTGGCCGCACGAGCGCTGGTGACACGAGAGCGCCAAGACGGCTAGTATCGTCGCCAAGAGGATGTCTTGACCGTCCGCGTGCCGAAGCCCCTCGGTAAGCCCCACCCGGGGGCCGAGCTCGATCCCCAGGACTCGTTCGTGCTGTCGCGGGTCGACGGTACGCTAGCGCTCGACGAGCTCGGTGTGCTCACCGGTCTCAACGCCGACCAGCTCCAGTTCAGTTTGCGACGGCTCGCCAACCAGGGGCTGGTGGACCTGGGAGAGCCGCCGCCAGCGCCGCTGCGGCCGACGCCGCCGCCCGGGCCGGTTCGCACCCCGCCGCCCATGCCGCCGCGCCGGGCCGCCGAACCCCTTCCACCGCCGGCGGCCCCGCGCCCCTCGGTTCCCGAGGCGCTCAGCGATGACGACCTCGAGCTCGACGACGCCCAGCGGTCGCGGGTCGACGAGCTTTACTCACGCATCGGCACCGCCACCCACTACGAGCTCTTGCATCTCAAGGTCGATACCGATCGCAAGGCCGTCAAGCGCGCGTACTACGAGCTCGCGGCGAACGTGCACCCAGACCGCTTCTTCCGGAAGCGCCTTGGCACCTACAAGGGCAAGATGGAGGCGATCTTCGCGCGCCTCACGGAAGCGCACGACGTGCTCTCCGACGCCGCCCGGAAGACCGAGTACGACGACTACCTCGTCATGGTGCGCGAGACCGAGAGCCTGGAGCAGGCCTTGGTTCGCGGCGACGCCGCTGCACGCGAGGCCGAGATCGCCGCCCGGCGCGAGCGCGAGCAAGAAGAGGTTCGGCTCCAGGAGGCCCTGCGCAAGGCCTCGGAGCTGGCCATTCGCACGCCCTCCGTGGCGCCCGGCGGCATTTCGCCTTCGCTCATGCCGCTCATGCCTTCGTCGGCGCCGCCCTCGCCCAACATCATTCCCAGCGACGAAGCGGGGCGACGGGCCGCCCTCGCCGCCCGGCTGCTGGGCGGGCGACGGAGCAGCCGCTCGCCGGCCCCCAGCCAGGCGCCGCCTCCGCAGGCGCCGCCCGCCATCCGCTCCGACGAAGCCGTGGAGATGCTACGGCGTCGCTACGAGGAACGCGTCGTGCTCGCCCGCAAGGCCAAGGTCGACGAGCAGCGGGCCCTGGCCGACCACGCAATGCAGTCCGGCGATCTGGTGGGCGCGCTCAACGCCTACCGCATCGCAGCCTCGCTGGCGCCCGACGATCAAGACCTGCGGGCCACGCTCGAGCGGAGCCAGCGCGACACAAACCTCATGCTCGTGGCGCAGTACCGTAAGCAGGCCGAATACGAGGAGACAGCCAACCGCTGGGAGGACGCCGTGCGCTCCTGGAGGCGCGTCGCCACCATCGACCCCAAGAGCGGCGAAGCCTTCGCCCGCGCGGCGCTGGCCATTCTCCGCATACGCGGCGATCTGCACGAAGCTGCAGAGCTGGCCAAGCGCGCCGTGGCCAGCGCCCCGCGCGAGGTCTCGCACCACCTGACGCTCGCGCGCATCTACCAGGAAGCGAACCTCGTGCCTGCCGCCAGGCGGTCGGTGGAGCAGGCGCTTGCGGTGGCGCCGGGCGACGCCACCGCGGCGGCGTTGCTGAAAAAGCTGAGCTGAGCGCCCGGCACACGCGTTTTGTGGCGGCGCCGCGCGGAAAGCGCCGATGTACGTGTGGTGGAAACGCCTGCGGCCGCAAAAAAAAGTTCGCAAAAAGAGCGCACTTTTTCCTTTTTTTCGGCATGCTTGCGGGCGACATACGCGAACCCCGCGCGTCGGCAAGGCTGGCGCGTAGGTTCACGTCCTACCCGGTAGAACCGGGTGGTCTTTTCGGGATAGCGATCGGAGAACGCAGACGATGGAGAAAGTGATTGGCATCGATTTGGGAACGACGAACTCGTGCGTTGCCATCGTCGAGAACGGATCACCGGTCGTCATCCCCAATCGGGGCGGGTACAAGACCACGCCCTCGATGGTGGCGGTCACCGAAGCGGGCAAGCGCATCGTCGGCCACATCGCCAAGCGTCAGGCCATCACCAACGCCGAGAATACGGTGTACGCCGCCAAGCGGCTCATCGGGCGCAAGTGGAACTCGCCCCAGGTGAAGAACTCGGTGGCCACGTCGAGCTACCGCATCGTCGAGGGCCCGCACGCCGACGTGCGCATCGTGCTCCGCGAGAAGGAGTACAGCGTCCCGGAGATCAGCGCGATGATCCTCCAGGAGATGAAGGTCATCGCCGAGGACTACCTGGGTGAGCCGGTGAAGAAGGCGGTGGTCACGGTCCCCGCCTACTTCAACGACAACCAGCGCCAAGCCACCAAGGACGCGGGCGAGATCGCCGGCCTCGACGTCATCCGCATCATCAACGAGCCGACCGCGGCTGCGCTCGCCTACGGCTTCGGACGCAACCTCGAAAAGACCGTCGCGGTCTACGACTTCGGCGGCGGCACCTTCGATATCTCGATCCTCGAAATCGCCCAGAACGGCGTCTTCAAGGTCATCGCCACCGCGGGCGACACGTTCCTCGGAGGCGAGGACATCGACGCCCGGGTCATCGACTGGCTGGTGCAAGGGTTCAAGACCGAGCACAACGTCGACCTCCGGCAAGACCGCATGGCCCTCCAACGCCTCAAGGACGCCGCCGAGAAGGCCAAGTGCGAGCTTTCTGCGGTGCGGGAGACGGAGATCAACCTCCCCTTCATCATCTCCAGCGGCCGCAACGAGGCCCTGCACCTTCAGCGCACGCTGGACCGCAAGACCCTCGAAGAGCTGAGCGCCGACCTCGTGGAGCGCACCGTCGAGATCTGCAAGCAGACCCTCGAAGACGCCAAGCTCGAGAAGAAAGACGTGGAAGAGGTCATCCTGGTGGGCGGCATAACCCGCATGCCCAAAATCCAAGAGGCCGTTGCTCAGTTCTTCGATCGCGAGCCCGGCAAGGGCGTGCACCCGGACGAGGTCGTGGCTCTGGGCGCCAGCATCCAGGGCGCGGCGCTGGTCGACGACAAGCAGGAGATGATCCTCCTCGACGTCACGCCGCATGCGCTCGGCATCATGACCTTCGGAAACTTCTTCGAAGAGCTCATTCCCGCCAACACCACGGTGCCCACCCACCGCACCAAGGTCTTCACCACCAGCCGCGACAATCAAACGGCGGTGAAGATCCTGGTCATGCAAGGCGACTCCGAGAAAGCGGAAGAGAACGAGCTCCTTGGCGAGTTCATCCTCACCGGCCTTCGCCGCGCGCCCAAGGGCACCGTCGAGGTCGAGGTCACCTTCGAGATCAACGCCGACGGCATCGTCAGCGTTCGCGCGAAGGATCTCGAGACCAGCCTCGAGCAGTCGATTCAGGTCACCGCCACCAGTGGCCTCACGCGCGACGAGATCAGCTCGATGATCCAAAACGCGCAAGGCCAGCTGCTCGACCGGCGTGCCAGCGAAGAGTTCGAGACGCACCGGCAGGAAGCGGAGAAGCTCGTCGCGGAGATTGAGCGCCTGTTTCCGCAAGTGGAGCAGATCGTCGCCACCAGCGATTTCGGCCGCGACGCCATCGACAAGGCCCGAAGCATCGTCGACCGAGCCAAGCAGGCCATCGCGCGCAAGGATCTCGACGCCGTGAAGGAGCACGTCGAAGGTCTTTCGCGAACCCAGCGGATGTTCAAGGGGGTCGTGGCGCGGACGTGAGGTGATGTGTGTCGTCGGATAGCGGAAATCCCCCGCAAAAGAAAACCCCAGCGCCCGGCCGCGCGGTGGCGCTGCCGCCCCAGCGTTCTCGCGCGTTCACGATCCCCGACGACGGCGCGGTCGAAGAGGCGCGCCAGCTGTCCATCAGCATGGACTCCTCGAAGCCCGACGCGCTCGTGGCGCGGTCCACCCCGCAGGCCCGTGCCGCGGAGCTGGTAGCCCCGCGCCCCGCCGCGCCCGTGATGCCGGGCCCCAAGGTTCACTACTCGGCCAGCGCCCTCGAGCTCGCCGACGCCCGAGAGCCGGAGCTCGAGTTCGACATCGACCTGAGCGATGACGGCGGCAGTGAGCCCCCCGAGCGCCCCACCGAGCCGGCCCCGCCGAACTACGAGGCCTCGGCGCAGCGCGCGGTCGACGGCACCATCCCCATCGACGGAAGCCTGCTGGCTCCCCCCATCCCGGCCGAAGCGCGCATCCCCATGCCCGCGCCTCGGGAGGTGAACTTCGCCGAAGACATGTCGGACCTGGTCGCCGTGGGCGACTACAGCGGCGCGCTCGAGATCGCCGACCGACGGCTGGAGCAGAACCCGGGCGACGACGAGGCGCTGCAGGTGCGCGACCAGTGCCGGGCAGTGCTGATACAAATGTACTCTGCACGCTTGGGGTCGCTCGATCGCGTGCCGGTAATCATCGTGCCCCAGGAGCAGCTGCGGTGGATGTCCATCGACCAACGCGCAGCGTTCATGCTCCACCACATCGACGGCGTCTCGACCCTCGAGATGATCCTCGACGTGAGCGGAATGCCGCTGCTGGAAGCGATGCGCATTCTCACCGAGCTGTTGCAACAGCGCGTGGTGACCTTCCGCTGACGACGGCGCGCGGTATAACCCCCGACTTCGATCGCGCAACCCGTATTTGCAATCGGGCTGAAAAATGCGCGGTGTACGTTGCACGCACCGAGTGCGAAAGCTACACCGATAAGGTCGATGGACCGCCCGGGAAACAAAGCAGCGCGACTGGTTCGCGGTCGTACCGATGCCGCGCAACGGCAGGGCGATGCCGCCCGCGATCTGCTCCCGATGCTCCGCGCGATGGCCTCGGCCGCGGCACCCGGCACCCGCGAGAATCTGTTCGCCCATCGGCACATGGCCGAGCTCCTGGTGGAAGAGAACCCCTGGCGCGCTTCGATCTCCGCCAAGCAGGTGCTGGCGGCGAACCCAGACGATGAGCGAGCGTGGGCAGTGCTTGGGCTCGCGCAAACGCTCCTCGGGCACTACCGATTCGCGCGCACTGCCTACGAACGTGCGCTGGCGAAGTCGCCATCGAATCCGTGGTACGCGCACAACCTGGGGCACCTCCTCGACGTCGCCCTCGATCAACCGGAAGAGGCGCTCCCCTGGCTCCGCTGGGCCTTCGAGCGCGTGCCCGATAGCGGCGAGATCGCCGCGTCGTACGCCCACGCGTTGGCGCGCGCCGGCCAGCTGGAGCTGGCGCGACGCATTCTCGAGCTGCACGTTCCCGGCCCTTCGCGTGAGCACGCTCGCCTGCTCGACTGGATCGTCCGCGGAGCGCCCAAAGGCTCGCGGCGTACGCCAGACGCGCAGATCTCCGTCGCGCCACGACGACCGCGCCGGGGCCTGCGCGCCGCGCAGTCGGCGCTCGACGCCGGTCTGCTCCACCTGCCCTTTACCGAGCAGAGCCGGGCCACCGCGCATCGGGTGCTCCAAGACGCGCTGACCCAAGTGCCGCTTTCCGCAGCGCCTTCGGTGCAGGTCTACGTCGCCGCGTGCGCCCACGCCGCCAACGTGCTCGAAGGCCACCCGCTCTCCACCGGCGAGGTGGCCGCGCCGTTTCGGGCGAAGGTGGGCGAGGTGCGCGCATTCCACGGCGAGCTCGTAGCCGCCCTCGATCTCTAGCGACAAATCGACGGGGCCAGTCCTTTACGAAGAAATAATCGCGGTTTCTGCGACGACAGATCCTTGCTACGGGATCCCACCATGAAACGCGCTGCCCTCGTCGTCGTCACCCTCGCTTCCGTCACGAAGGCCGCGCTCGCCCAGCAGCCTGCTCCGCCGGTCCAGCCTCCGCCGCCTGCCGCGGTACCCCAGACGCCGCCGCAGATTTCGGATCCGATGCTGGAGTCACCCCAGGCCGCGGCGCGAAACCTGCGGACCTGGGAAGACGCCATGGCGCTGGTGCGCGCGCGGTCTACCGACCTTCGCATCGCCGTCGACGACGTGGTGCGCGCCGAGGGGCAGTCGCGCGTGGCGCTCGCCGCAGCGCTCCCGTCCATCAACGGCAACGTGAACGGCACCTACAACATCCTCACCAAGACCGGGTCGCAGGTGTGCCAGGTGAACGGCCAGCCCAGCCTGTGCCCCATCGACCTTCCGATCCGGCAGTCGCTCGACGCCAACGTGCAGCTGTCGCAACCGGTGGTGAACCTCCGCGTTTGGTACAACATCGGCACTGCGAACCGCGTCGCCGACGCCTCGCGACTCACGCTGGCCGACGCCAAGCGAACCATCACGCTCAACGTCGCCAACTCCATCGTGGGCGTGTTCACCGCCGAGCGCGTGACCGAGCTCAATCGCATCGGTCTGCGCAATGCGCTGGAGCGACTCGACCTCTCGCGGCGGCGTCAAACCTTCGGCTCCGGCAACGGCCTCGACGTGGTGCGCGCCCAGCAAGACGTGGAGAGCGCGCGCGCTTCTTTGGTGACCAGCGACGAGTCGTTGCGACAGTCGCGCGAGGCGTTGGGGCTCGCGCTGGGCCTCACCGAGGCAGTGGGCGTTACCCGTGATCTCGACCTCGACGGCCTCCAGAAGAGCGCCATGGGCACCTGCAAGAACGTGGGGACCATCGAAGATCGCGCAGACGTGGCCGCCCTGTCGGCGCGCGCCAAGATCGCCGAGCGATCGCATACCGAAGTGAAGCTGCAGTTCGTCCCCACCGTCACCGTGACCAGCAGCTTGGCGACGACCAGCCGCGACACTGGCGCGGCGCCCTCGACCACCTGGAACATTCAGGGGCTCTTGAACTGGAACATCTGGGACGGCGGCGCCCGCTACGGCACGCTCCGCGACACCGATGCGCAGCGCGATCAGGCCGACATGCGGCTCGAAGCGCAGAAGCGAAAGGCTTCGCTCGAGGTGACGCAGGCCCAGCGCGGCGTGGTGGTGGCGGAGCAGGCCCGCACGGTGGCCGAGAGCGCGCGCAACCTCGCGTCCGACGTCGACCGGCTCACCCGGGTGGCATTCGCCGAGGGCCGCGGCACGAGCCTCGAGCTCATCACCGCTGCCACCGCGCTGCGCCAGGCCGAGGTGCAGCTCGCGCTCCGGGAGTTCGAGCTGGTTCGCGCTCGCCTCACCGCGACGCTGGCCACCGCCGTCTGCTCGTTCTGAGCGTGGCGACTACACGCGGTTGCCGGTGGCGCGCTCGAGCAAGGCCGTAAAGCCGCGCAGCACCGTCGGGTACCGGGTGGGGAACACACGTTGGACCAGATCCGCGAAGCGCGCGTCGGTGCCCACCAGCACCCGCGGCGCGTCGGCACGAACGGCAGCCCAGATGATCTCGGCGGCCTTCTCGGGCGAGGTGCGCGCCAGCTTGGCGAACGTCTCGGAGAGCGCCTTCACATCGGTGGGCTCGCCGCGAAGGTTCGAGTACTGGCGACCGTTGGCGCAAATGTTGGTGCGCACGCCGCCGGGGTGCACGCAGGTGACGCGCACGCTGGTGCCGGTGAGCTCCTGGCGCAGCGCCTCGGTGTAGCCGCGCACCGCGAACTTGCTGGCGTTGTAGGCCGATTGGCTGGGCACGGCGATGATGCCGAAGATGCTCGAGATGTTCACCAGGTGGGCGGAGCGCTGCCGCCGGAGCTGGGGCAAGAACGCCTCGGTGCAGCGCACCACACCCCAGAAGTTCACGTCGAAGAGCCACTCGAAGTCCTCGCGCTTCATGGCCCCCACCTGCTCCGACACGCTGACGCCCGCGTTGTTCACCACCACGTGCGCGCCGCCCAGCTCGCGGTCCACGCGCGCGGCGAAGCTGCGCACGCCCTCTTCGCTGCGCACGTCGAGCTTCTCGTGGAGCACCGAGCCCCCGATGCCCGCCGCCGTCTCCCGAAGGCCGTCTTCGTTCCAGTCGCAGAGCGCCAAACGTGCGCCTTCTCGCGCGGCCTGCTCCGCCAGCGCGCGCCCGATGCCCGACCCGGCGCCGGTGATGACCACGTTGCAATCTCGAAGCGACTTCATCGTTTCCCTTTCGTCCGCCGCCGTGCGCCGCGGGGTTCAATGTTCGCACGAATCTCCGCCGCGCGTCAGGCGGCCACGTCGACAGCGCCCGCGCGCTTGGTGTCGAGCCAGCGCTCCACCTCCTGGCGAAATTGCGCGAAGCCGGCACCCGGCTTTCGCTGCCACGGGTGGAACGATGGCCGAAAGTAGTCGAGGTACGCCGGCAAAAGCTTGCGGAACCAACCGGGCGATACCCAGAGCTCCGACATGGCGCGCAGATATCCAAGCCTCGTGCGCGGCGTCTCGTCCTGCGCGAGCAGGCGCCGGTGGTGCATCGTCACGTGGCCCATGAAGAGGAACGTGGTGGTGAGCATGGCGAGCGCGCGGACGCGATACGTGCCGCCCACCGCGACGAAAGTGTCGAAGGCCACCGCCTTGTGCTCGGTCTCTTCGACGGCGTGCCACATCCACAGCTTGCGCACCGCCGGCGCCATGGCGTCGCGAATCTCTGCTTCGTCGAACAGGAGCTCGGCCAGAATGGCCGTGAAGTGCTCGAGGGCGCAGGTGACGGCAAGCTGCTCCATGGGGCTGCGAACCCGGCGCGCGAACCCGAGCTGCGCCTTCACGTGGCCCTCGATGGCCGCGGTGTCGAAGCCGCCGTCGCGGATGAACTGGTTGAACGCGTCGTGGGCGCGACCGTGCATGGCCTCTTGGCCGAGGAAGCGCTGGATGTCGCCCTGGAGCGCGGGGTCTTCGATGCGCCGATAGTAGTGCCGAACCGCGTCCATGAAGAAGCGCTCGCCCTCGGGAAACGTGAGAGAGAGCGCGTTGAGCAAGTGCGTGAGCACCGGGTCGTCGTCGAACCAATGCACCGGGGCGCCGGAGAAATCGAAGTCCGCCTGCCGCACCGGAATGGGGGGTCTCTGCGCGTCCATACGTGAACCATAGCGACTATTGAGTGTCGGTCAATAGCTATTGAGTTTGGGTCAGCAGTCGCGTCATACGGCGGCAAGGGTGGCGAAGAATGTCGCCTTGGCGAGCGACACCACCGCCTCTTGGGTGACTTCCTTCTTCTCGAGCCATTCGAGGCTCACCGTCTCGACGAAGCCGACCCAGCCGCGGAGCGCCAGCCGCAGCGTCGGGAGCTCACCGGCGCCCGGTACCTCGCCCACGATGCGGTCGACGAAGCGCTGCCGCGTGCCCGCCACCACCGCCGCCACCGTCGGCTCCGCACCGCCCCGAAGGAGCGCGACGTAGGCCGGCGCGTAGGCTTGCACGAAGGTGAAGTAGGCGTCGAGCCCGCGCTCCAGGCGAACCTCCGGCGGCAGGCTCGGGTCGACCTCGGTGGCCTCGAGGAGCAACGCGCTGGCGGCCTCGAGGACGCTGATCCAGTAGTCGCGCTTGGTGGGAAAGTAGTGGTAGAGCAGGCCCTTGGAGATCCCCAGCTCCTTGGCCAGCTCGTCGATGGACACGTCGTCGTAGCCGCGCGCGCCGAAGAGCTCGATGCCCTTCTCGATGAGCTGCAGGCGGCGGGCGTCTACCTCGAGACGCAACCGAGAGCGGCGGGCCATGCGATCACTTGCCGGTGGGCGAAGCGGCGTCCCAGCCGCTCACCCGGGCCAGCTCCGCCAACGCGACGTTCAGGTCCATGAGCGCCAGCGTGTGCTGCGCGCGCGCATTCAAGTAGGCCTGGGTGGGCTCGATGATGGCGCGCTCGTCGTTGGTGCCGAGGTCGATGCGGTCCTGCGTGAGCGAGAGCCAGCCCTTGGCGCGGTGCTCGATGCGCGCCCACGATTCCTCGCGGGTCTTGGCCTCGATCACCGTGCCGTACTGGTTCTCGACTTCGACCGCGAGGCCGCCCAGTGCGTAGCGCAGCTGCGAGCGCGTCTCCTCGAGCTGCGCTTCGGCCTGGCCGATGCGGGCCGACTGCGGCAGCAGATCGAGGTTCCAGCGAAAGCCGAAGGCGAACCCGTAGCCAAAGCCGTTGTAGCCGTCGCCAATCCACGCAGCCGTCTGCCGCACCGCCGAGGGGGCCACGTTGTAGTTGGCCGAAAGGTTGAGGCCAAAATCGGGAAAGAGACGCGCCCGCTGGTAGTCGACCATGGCCTTGCGCGCATCGACGCCCGCCCGCGCCATGTTCACTTCCGGTCGCAGGAGCCGCGCCGCCGAGAGATACTGCACCACCGGCCCCACCGTGACGTCGGGCCGCTTGAGTGGCTCGTCGGGCACCTCGAAGTTGGTCTGCACGCCGGTGAAGAAGCGGAGCGCCGCGATGGCGAAGACCTCGCCCTTGTTGGCCTGTGCGCGCCGGAGCAGCACCTCGTCGCGGTAGTTCTCCATGCGAATGCGATCGACCTCGTCGACGCTCTTGTCGCCCTTGTCGAGCTTCTTCCGCAGGGTGTCGATGTACTTGTCGAGCTTCTCCTGCACCTCGTCGATGAGGTACTGCGCGTCGCGCGCCAGCTGCAAGCCGAAGTAGGCCCTGCGAACGTCGCTTCGAACCTGGGTGCGTACGCGCTCGGCGTCCCACTCGGTGACGCGAATGTTGGCCTCTGCGGCGCGCCGCACCGCGTCGATCTTGCCGAAGGTGTAGACCGGAATGGTCCCGTTGAAGGAGATCTGGAATGCGGGGGCCACCGCGCCGCTGAGCTGGCTCAGGCGATCCAGGCGGGGGGTGTTGTTGTAGTACGCGGTACCGCCCACCGGCGAGAGCACGCCTCCCCCGCCCTGCGCGCTGAACTGCGAGAAGGGCGTCCATTTCGCCTCGTCGAGCTGCGCGTGCACGAATGCGAGCCGCGCGCGCATGGACCACAGGTTCGGGTGGTTGCGATCGGCGAGCGCCAGGCACTCGAGCAGTGAGTAGGTGCGCCCGCGAATGGTGACGGTCACCTTGGGGGGCGGCGCGCCGAACCCTTCGGTCTTCGGCGTGCCCGGATCGGCTTTCGGCGCGTCGTCGTCGAGATCGTCGTCGCCCGCCCGCGCCGCGCCCGCCGTGCACAGACACGCCCACGCGAGCGCCAGACCGCAGCCGGCCCGCCGGAGCCGGGCACCGGTCGCAGGGTTGGCAAGGAAGAGCCGCGGCACGGCGGGGCAAATTAGTCGTTCGGAACCGGGGAAGCGATGGAATTCTTCGGAGCCCCGGGGCGTGCAGACTGGATCACCAGACGAGGCCCGCTTGCCGCAGCACCTTCCGGCACAACGTGCTCACGCCGATGTCCTTGGCCTCGGCCAGGAGCACCCAGCGGTGCTCCGCATACGCCGCCGGCACCTTTGGCGCCTTCACGCCTTCGCGCCCGCGCAGCACGTGAACCTGCAAGCGACGGTGCGTGAGCACGTGCACCACGTCTCCGGCCGCCACCGCCGATCCCAGACCGAACGCCTTGGCGCTCGCCGCGCCGTCGACCATGGGTGGCTCCCAGAGCCCTGCGAAGCGTCCGTCGGGGCCACATCGCCCCAGGAGCACCGCGCCGTCGGCCCGTTCGACGACCAGCGCCGTACGCTCCAGGGTCGGCACTTCGGGGCGCTTCTTCGGCCGCGGCAGCGCGCCCTCCTTGCCCTCGGCGCGCGCGCGGCACTCGGCAGCCACCGGGCACAGGTCGCAGTGCGGTCGCGGCGTGCACACCGTGGCGCCGAGCTCCATGAGCGCCTGGTTGAAGTCGCCGGGCGCCTCGCCTTGCACGAGCTGCTCGGCGATCTCCCAGGCGCGCTTGCGGGTCTTGGCGTCGTCCTCGTCGATGGCGTAAAGGCGCGCCAGCACCCGATGCACGTTGCCGTCGACCAACGCCGCGGCCTCGCCGAAGGCAATGCTGGCCACCGCGCCGGCGGTGTAGGGCCCGATTCCGCGAATGCCCCGAAGCGCAGCCGAGGTTCGCGGCAGCTCACCGGCGTAGCTGCGCGCCAGCTCCTGCGCGCCTTCGTGGAGCATGCGCGCGCGGCGATAGTAGCCGAGGCCGCTCCACGCCCCGAGCACGCGATCGAGCGGCGCTTCGGCCAGCGCCAGCACCGTGGGGAATGCCTCGAGGAAGCGCGCATAGTACGGAATGACCGTCTCCACCCGGGTCTGCTGCAGCATCACCTCGGAGAGCCAGATGGCGTAGGGATCCTGCGTTCGCCGCCAAGGCAGGTCGCGCCGCACCTTGCGGTACCACGCCAGAAGAAGGCGCCGTATGCCTTGCGGGTCCGGGGCGCCGTGCGCATGCTGCGGGTGCGGCGCGCTCTTCTTCTTGGGGCGCGCCCGTGACGAGGTAGAAACCATGAAAAAAACGCCTTCAGACCCGGGTCTTGCCGCGGTGCTCTCGCTGCTGGTGCCAGGGGTCGGCCAGATCTACAACGGCACCTGGCTTCGCGGTTTGTTTTGGCTCGTGGTGACGCCCGGTTTGTGGATCGGTACCGGCGGCTGGTTCGGCTGGGTCTGCCACCTGATCGCTGCCTTCACGGCCTATCGCTACGCCAAGAAGGGTCGCTAAGCGTGACCCCTCACCGATAGGGGTTGCGCATATCGTCGGGCGTTGTGGGCGCAGCGGGCGCGGAGCCGGCCGGCTGCGGTCGAATCGGCGACGGGCCCACGGGCCAGCGGCGGCCGGCGCCCGCGAGGGTGGGCGTGGAGGTGGGCGCAGCGGCGCTCGCCGTGGCCAACGTGGAAGACGTGGGCTTTGCATCGGGGTGCACGGGCTCCGGCATTGCGGGGAGCGGCGCGCCCGAGGGCGCTGCGCTGGCCGCCGCAGCCAGCTGCACTGGGGGCGGCGCGGGCGGCGCGGCCGGCGCCGGCGCCGACTTCCAACGCAAGGCGATGGCCGCGGCGAGAATCGACACGCTGAGCAGTACCAACGCGGCCACCAGCGCACCGCGCCGCGGGCGGGGCTCGGGCGGCGGTGCGGCCGAGAGAATGCCCACCTGCATGGCCGCCGACGTGACGCTGCCGGCGCTCTCTTGCACCGGCTCGTGGGCCGCCGCCAGCACCTGGCGCGATACCTGGCTCGACACGTCGGGGAGCGACGCCGACGAGGTGGCGCGCGGGTGGCTGCCAGGCGCGTCGCCCCGACGTTGCGGCGCTTCGACCCGGGTGACCGACTCGCCGGAGGCGGGAATGGACGCCGGGATGGAGGTGATGCCGGAGTCGGGGCGCGCCATGATCCAGGTGCGCACCAGCTCGCGGCGCTCGCGAATCTCGTCGCCCATGACGACGTCGAGGCACGCGGCGACGTCGCGCGGCGACGCCAGAATCCGAAGCGAACGGGCTGCCTTCTCCAGGGCCTCGGCGAACTCAGCGGCGCTCCCGAAGCGCTCGTCGCGATCGCGCGCCAGCGCTCGCATGCAGACTGCATCCAGTGCCGCGGGCACGGTGGGCGCCACGCTGCGCAGCGAAGGGATGGGCTGATTGAGGATCTTCGTGAGCACCTCGGCCTCGCCGTCGCCGCGAAAAAGTCGCCGCAGCGAGAGGCCCTCCCACAGAACGATGCCCGCAGCGAACACGTCGGCGCGCCGGTCAACCAGCTCGCCGCGCGCCTGCTCCGGCGCCATGTACGAGAGCTTGCCCTTGAGCTGACCGGTGCGGGTGATGGAGAGGCGCGCCGAGGCCCGCGCCACGCCGAAGTCGGTGAGCTTGGCGATGCCGTCGACGCCCACCAGCACGTTCTGGGGCGACACGTCGCGGTGCACGATGTCCAGCGGCTTGCCATCGTCGCCCGGCAAATCGTGGGCCGCCTGCAGGCCGGCCAGGGTATCGAGGACGATGCGGATGACCACGTCGGGCCCCACCAGCTTTTTGCCTTCGGCGGTGCCCTTGGTGAGCAGACGCGCGAGCGTGTCGCCCTCCACGTAGTCCATCACCAGGTAGTAGCCGCGGCTCTCGCCCACCTCTTGGATGGGCACCACGTTCGGGTGGTGAATCTTGGCGGCGAGGCGCGCCTCGTCGAGGAACATCTCGATGAACTCTTGTTCGCGCGCGAGGTGCGGGTGCAGACGCTTGATGGCCACGAGGCGTTGAAAACCTGCAACACCCAGGAGGCGCGCAAGAAACACCGTCGCCATCCCGCCACTTGCGAGCTCCGCCAAAAGCTCGAAGCGATCGAGCTTCTCGCCATCGATGGGAACAAAGCGACTCGCCACTCTCCGCCGCGACCTCCACCGTGAAGTGTTGCACCCTTTGGAGGTTTTCGCCCGGCTTCCGGCGCACCCCATGCGCTTTTGGGCACTCTGCGTCACGGGTCGGGAGCGTGTGCTCTAGGTGACTGGTGTTTTTCGTGAACGACCTAGCTCTTCCGGTCCGGGAGGCTGCGCGCCGGCGGAGAGCGCCAAGCAGGAGACTGAGGGTTTTTGGCCGAGACCGAGGGAGGCCAAGGAGGAGCGCCCGGA
>JBBQWQ010000043.1:0-68061 GCA_038210445.1 Polyangiales bacterium | reverse complement strand
ATACCCAACTTGCGGCGCTTCGTGGCCGAGGGGGTGAGCGCCGATGGCATGCGCACGGTGTATCCCAGCCTCACGTATCCGGCGCACGTGACCATGGTCACCGGCGTGCGGCCGGCGGCGCACGGCATCTACAACAACTTCGCCTTCGACCCGAAGGCCAAGAACAAGGACGGCTGGAACTGGTACGCCCGCGACATTCGCGTGCCCACCCTGTGGGACGCCGCCAAGGCCCACGGCCTGGTGGTGGGAAGCGTGTACTTTCCCGTCACCGCCGGCGCCGACATCGCCTGGAACGTGCCGCAGTTCTGGCGGGCCGAGGTGCCGGAGGACGACAAGCTGCTCGCGCTGCTCACCACCCCCGCCTTGGCCAAAGATCTGGCTGCGCAGGGCATTCCCCTTCCCGGAGAACATACGCACGATCGCGAGCGCACCGACGTGGCGCTGCATATCCTCAAGAACCACGCGCCCGATCTGCTGCTCACCTACATGGAAGACCTCGACACGGTGGCCCATAAGCATGGCCCGAGCTCCAAGGAAGCGCGTGAGCAGCTCGAGGCCATCGACGTGCAACTGGGGCGCCTGCGCGAGGCGGCCGAAGCCGAGAAGACTCCCACCACCTGGATCATCCTCTCCGATCACGGCTTCGCCGAGGCCAGCCAGCGCATTCGCATCGGCGTCGCTCTGCGCAAGGCCGGCTTCGTGAAGCTCGACAAGAAGGGCGAGGTTGTGAGCTACGAGGCGGCCATGTGGCGCGGCAATGGCATGTGTGCATTCTACATGCGCGATGCGAAGAACGCGGTAACCAAGGAGAAGCTGCTTGGTTTGCTTCGGGGCCTGGCCCGCGACCCCAAGAGCGGCGTCGGGCGCGTGTACGAGGATCGCGATCTCGAGGCCCGCGGCGGCTTCCCCGGCGCGGCAGCCGCCATCGAGGCGCGCCCCGGCTACATGTTCAACAAGGGCTTCGACGCGCCCATGGTCTCGCCCGCCGAAGAGCGCGGGGCCCACGGGTACGATCCCGAGAGCGACGACATGGCGGCCTCACTCATCCTCGCCGGCGACGGCATTCGCAACGGCGGCGAGAGCCTGGGCAAGGTCGACATCGTCGACGTGGCGCCCACCATTGCCAAGCTCCTTTCGCTCGCGCTACCCACCGCCGAGGGCAAGCCGCTGGCCAGAGCCCTGATCACGGCGCCTGCCGAGGTCAAGTAATCCGCGCGTTCTGCCGTTTGTTCGCCCGCTGCATGGGGCAGGTATAGGAATCGGAACATGCAGTGGTATCGCATCGGCCTCGTCGTTCTGGTTGCCTGCGCAGATGCCGGTGAAGGCCCCGCCGAGGAGCCGGTCGACCCCAGTGCGCCCGCGAGCCCGCGCGGCGGCGTGGTGGAGCTCTCCGGCGATTCCGGCTCGGTCATTCCCAAGGCTCCCTGCCCTTCCGACATGGCGTACGTCGACACCATGTACTGCCGCGAGGTCATCCGCGACTGTCAGGAAGAAGAGTACGAGGAGAAGAACAACCTCCACATATGCCACAAGTACAAAGAAGACTACCAGCGGTGCACCCAGGCCCTGGAGCACCGACAGTTCTGCATCGACAAGTACGAGTACCCGAATAAGCAAGGCGCGCACCCGGTGTGGAACGCCACCTGGTACGAGGCGCAGGCCACTTGCAAGTCGAAGAGCAAGCGCCTCTGCTGGCAGAGCGAGTGGACTGCCGCCTGCGAAGGCAGCAAACACACGCCCTTTCCCTACGGTTGGAAGCGCGACCACCGCAAGTGCAACATGGACAACCAGTGGCTGACCCCCAAGAAGGGCACCCACGGTTTCTTGTTCGCCGAGAAAGACCTGGGGCTCCGGCTCCTCGAGCTCTCGCGCCTCGATCGCAGCGTGCCCTCGGGCTCGCAGGAGACCTGCCAGAGCGACTTTGGCGTCTCCGATCTCACTGGCAACTTCGACGAGTGGACCATCTACGACGAGAAGCCCAAGGAGAAGTCTCGCTGGGCCTCGCTCAAGGGCGGAGCCTGGGGCCACGTGCGCAACCAGTGCCGCGCCTCGAGCCACAGCCACACCCCCGACGAGCTCTATTACTTCTGGTCGTTCCGGTGCTGCGCCGACGCCGAAGGCGCGCCGGAGTGGCAGCCGCGCAAATGGGCGCAGAACGAGAAGGCGCCGGAGGTGGAGGCCCACGACTTCTTCCCCGACCCGATCGTCCCGGTGAACGCCACGGGTCCCTCCGAGCTGAAGTACAACTACCGGCTTGGCGACTACCTGAAGGACTGACGAAACGGGGTGAAGTAGCGAGGCGAGCGCCCTGCTACTTCACCATCTCGGCGACTTCCTTCTCGAGCGCCTCTTCGTCACCCGGGTTGTAGCCCTCGTGCGTGCGAACGACCTTGCCGCTCTTGTCGATGAGGATGGAGAGCGGCGCCGACTTCTTGGGATTGTAGATGGCCGCGACGTGGGAGTCCTCGTCGAGCAGCACCGGGAAGTCGAGGTTGTTGCGCTTCGCAAACGAAGGCACGTTCGCGATGGTATCGGGCCCGTCCATGGCGACCGCCAGCACCACGAACCCCTTGGCCTTGTGCGCCGCATAGATGCGCCGCACGTGCGGGAACTCGGCCAGGCAGGGCTCGCAGAACGTGCCCCAGAAGTTCAGCAGGATGGCCTGCTTGCCGAGGTAGTCGGAGAGGTGAACGGTCTTGCCGTTGATATCCTGCGCCGTGAAGTCTTGCGCAGCAGATGCTCCGCCCGCAGTGGTGGGCGCCGTGCCGCCCGAGGCTCCGCCGGTCTGCGCCCCTCCGCTGCTGGTGGCCGCTTCGCCTCCGCAGGCCGCGGAAACGGAAAGGGCAGCGCCCATGAGGACGCCGCCCAAGCCCGTGACGAATGTCGTCTTGTTCATTCCTTGACCGGACGCGCGTCCCACTTGCCGAGCTCGGTGTCGACTTCCTTGCGGATGTTGCCACCGTAGCCTTCGAGGTAGGAGACGATCTCCATGGAGCGAGCGTCGACCCAGGCGTTCCAGGGGAGCGCTGCGGCCTTGTAGAAGATGCCGAGGTTCGCGTTGCCTGGGTCGAGCACCGTCGTGTTCTGAACCTTGTAGGCGGCGATCCACTTGTTGAGGTCGTCGAGCTTCGACGCCGTGCCGGGCGTGCCGCCTTCGGCCACGGTGGTGATCCACACGATGCCGAGGGCGCGGAGCTCCTCGACCTGCGGCGTGAGGTCCTTCACTTCGTTCTGGCAATACACACACCAGCGGCCGGCCGCCTGGATGTGGATGAGCTTGACCGGGGCCGGCGCGATCTTCTGCTGCGGATCGAAGTAGTCGACCAGCGCGACGGTGGTGAGCGGCGCAGTTGCGTCGCCGTCTACGTAGCCGAGGAACTTGAAGTTCTTGATGCGCTGTCCAGCAACGCTGCCCTTGCGGGCTGCGGTTCCGATGTCGGTCGTCGGGTACTGCGCACCGTAGGAATTGGCCTCGCGATTCTCGACCTGCGGAAGAGTGCGGTCGAGGCCGGTCTCTTGCGCCGGTGCGGTGCCCGAGCTGCTGCAGGCAGCGGTCAGGATCATCATCATGGGGGCAGCGAAGGCTGCAGCGGTCGACGGCATTCTCATTGGGATACCTCAGCGGGATGTGCTAGACGCCTGGAGCGTAGTTCGAACAGCGCGGCCGTCAAGTCATACCGCAAAGTCTGGGCAGCCAAGCCACGAACGCTCAGACTCAGTTCTCAGTTCTCAATTCTGCCGCATCTCTTGCGGATACGCACCACGGTCCTTTGGGTTTCGCTCTTTGGTCGGTCGTTTTTCTCGCACAGAGGTCGCCATGAAGTCTCACTCTTCGCTTTCCGCTGAAAAATTGCCGCTCCTTTGGATTTCCGTCGGCAGCGCCCTCGGCCTCGGCCTCGCGCTCAGCGTCGCCTGCTCGAGCACCACTCCGGTGGCCGCCGGCTGCGACTCCAAGGCCTGCACCAAGGACAACGAGTGCATCGCGGATCAAGGTGAGACCAAGTGTCGGCTCTTGTGCGAGAGCGACGTGAGCCCCACCGCCTCGTGCCCCAGCGGCTACTTTTGCAAGGGCGGCACCGGCACCCCGGCCAAGAACTTCTGCGCCAAGGGCGACCAGGTGAAAACCTGGGGCAAGCTCTGCAACCCGCAAGACCCGAACCCCGACGCAAGCTGCGGCCCCGTCGCCGGTTTCAAGTGCTTTGCCCGGAACCCCACCGACGCGGCGGCCTTCTGCACCATCACCGATTGCAAGGCCGACGCCGACTGCGGCCTCTCCACGTACTACTGCGCCACCGTCGACCGCGCGCCCAACGCCACCGAGCAGGACCGCTCCTTCGGCGAGACGCGCAAGGTCTGCCTTCCGCGCACCCAGTGTGCCTCTTCGGTCTGCAAGGCCGACGCCGATTGCGCGCAGAACGTCGACGGCAGCCAGAAGTGCGTCAAAGACGACTCCGGCGCCAGCTACTGCATGAAAGAGTGCAGCGGCAACGGCAACTGCACCAAGGACTCCACCTGCGAGAACCACGACGGCGCCAACGTTTGCTACCCCGGCAACAAAGTCTGCAAGGGTGATGGCAAGTTCTGCGCCCGCTGCAACAACGACGATGAGTGCGAGAGCAAGCTCTGCATGTCCGACGCCTACACCGAGGAGCGCAACTGCGCCGCCCCGGCGGCCGACCAGCCCACCTGCTACCGTCCGCCGGTCATCAAGGACGCGGGCGCGGGCGATGCGGGCGACGCAGGCGATCCCGACGACGCCGCGGTCGTCGACGCCGCTCCGCCGAAGGCTTCCACCTGCAGCGACATCAAGAGCCCGCAGACCAACGGCTTCGTGGCCTGTCTCGACAAGGGCTTCGACCCGAAATTCACGAAAGCGTACTGCGTGGGCTTCAAAGGGCTGAACGGCGACCCCAACAAGGGGACGTTCTTCGGCTGCTATTCCCGCCCCAAGTGAACCCCACAAGTACCGCCCCCACCGAAGCTTCAAGTTCCAAGGCACTCGCTGCCATCCTGGCCACGAGCGTATTGGCGTCGGCGTTCCTCATCGCCCTGGTGTACGCCCGGCGCAGCGACGGAACGCCCGACGCGCCGTGGGTGCAGATTCTTCCTGCGCTCAATGCGACCCTCAACGGCACCAGCGCCCTCTGCGTGGTGCTCGGTGTGCGCGCCATCAAGCAGCGGCGCATCGAGACCCATAAGCGATGGATGCTCGGCGCGTTCTTCGCCTCGCTGCTCTTTCTGATCAGCTACATCGCGTACCACGCGCTGCACGGCGACACGAAGTTCCTCGGCCAGGGCGCCATTCGGCCCGCCTACTTCTTCGTGTTGGCGAGCCACATCTTGCTCTCCATGGTGGCGCTTCCCATGGTGCTGTTCACGTTCTTCTTGTCGCTCTCCGGTCGCCTTGCGACGCACAAGCGCATCGCCCGCTGGACCTTCCCGCTCTGGACCTACGTTTCGGTCACCGGCGTGCTGGTCTACGTGCTGCTTCGCACCTTCAACGCCTGACCTTCACTTTGCGGCGGGCTCTTTGCGCGTGGCCAAGAGCTGCGTCCACATGGTTCGCTCATCAGAGGCAGCGAGCACGAGCCCGATGCTCCCGGCGACCATCATAAAGCTCCGCAGCGGCACGTCGAGCATGCCCCGGGAGAAGATGGCGAGCGCGAGAGCGCCCACCACCAGCGGCGCTTGCCTTCGTTGCGCCACGAAGGCGCCGCCCAGGAAGATGCTCGCCGCCACCAGAAAGTGCGTGAGCGTTGGGCTCGCGGTGGGAAGACCGCTGGCGACCGCTTCGGCCATCGCCGTCTGGATGACCGATCGCAGGCCGGTGTCGGTCGGCGCACCGCCGCTGGTCCAGGTGAGAAAGATGGCCAGCGCCAGGGCGACATTCACCAGCACCTTGCCCGAGGGACCGCCGCGCGTGGCCAACCACAGGGCCGCCACCAGATAGGCGAGGGCTTCGCCAATGGCCGCTCCGGTGGCCAGGCTGAGGCCAAGGTTGTAGCGCGAAGGGTTGGCCTCTTCGACGCCGCGGGTGAGCGAGTGCCAGGCGATCATCCGCAAGAGACCGGTGATCGCGAGAATGCCCACCACCAGCCCGGCGGCCCGGGTGTGGAGCGCGCGCGCCGCCAGAATCGACGACGCCAGCGCCATTGCGCAGGTGAGCACGACGATGCCGAGGGCGATGGGCTGGGGGAGCCGGGTGCCCAGCGCGGGCGAAGCGAGGGCGCAACCGATGACCGCCAGGCCCGCCACGAAGAAGCGCGGCAGCACTGGCATGCGCTGCGGCTTCACGAGCTCGTAGGCGCTGCGAAAGATGAAGGCCGCGGCGAGCAGGGCCAGCAGGTAGCTCAGGGTGGTGCCGACGCGCTCGCAGGTCTCCACGGTACGCTGGCCGGCCACGCTGCGCAGACCGGTGACCACCAGGTTGGCGAAGAGCACCGCGCCGAAACCCGCCCAGGCAAGAATGCGCGTGGCCGCGCCCAGGGTATCCGCATGGGAGGCCGCTGCGCCTTCGGTGGGGCGCGCCGCTCCCTGGCTGGAATCGTCACTCACGGGGCCTTCTCATGTGCGCGGTCTTTCGAAGCTACACGAAGGGAGATCGCTCCTCAATGCTCATCGGGGCGCGGATGCACGCGCGCCGTAGCGCACGCGCGGCGCGGCGGTGGTAGGAGGGAGCCATGCGAGAGGACGACCCCCCGCGCCGAGGAGCCGGCGATCACGAGCCTGCGCGCGGCGCCCACGTCGGCTCCCCCATCGTCCTCCGGTTGCGCCTGCCGGAGGGAGCGAGCCCGGCCGCCCTGCACCCGCGGATCACGTTCACCATCCTCGGCATCCTCGCGGCGCTCTTCGTGGTGGAGGCCATCGCCGCCGGCAGCGCCAGCCCCAGCCCCCCCATGCTGGCGGCCCTGGGCGGCATGTCGGGCCCGGCGGTCCGCGCCGGCGAGTACCACCGCCTGCTCACGGCGACGCTGCTCCACGGCGACATTCTCCACATCGGCATGAACGGCCTGGCGCTCTTCTACTCCGGGCGACTGCTGGAGCCGCTGGTGGGCCGCAGCATGATGGTTGTCATTTACACGCTTAGTGCGCTGGGCGGCTCGCTGCTCTCGCTGGTGCTGAACGACGCCAACATCGTTTCGGTGGGTGCGTCGGGGGCGGTCATGGGCGTCACCGCCGCCGCGGCGCTCGCGGCGTTCCGGGTGGAAGACGTGGCGGCACGGCGGGCGGTGCAAGGCGCGCTGGTGCGCTCGCTGGTGCTCAACCTGGTGCCCTTCGCCAACATCGCGCGGAGCGGCGGCAAGATCGACTACGCCGCCCATCTGGGAGGCGCACTGGCGGGCGGCGCAGTGGGCGGCGTGCTGGTGCTCCTCGACCGACGCGGCGCGGGCACGCCGCGGGCGCGCATGGGCGTCGGCCTGGCCGTGGGGTGCGGAGCCATCTTCGCCCTGGCGCTGGCCATGGCCGCGGTCCGCTTTCCGCGTGAAGCCGCGGCGGCGTCGCTGGACCCGAAGGAGGTGCTGGTGGCCGACGAAGCGCTCCCGAAGGAGCGACCCGAGCGCACGGTCGAGGTGTGGGGCAAGGATCGGCCGCGCGATCCGCGGGTGCACTTCTTCCGCGCCCTCGCCTTGCTCGATGCGGACGACAGTGAACGGGCGCAGGCGGAGCTGCGGGCGGCGCTGGCCGACGACGCCATCCTGCGGGCCTTCTTCCCCAACGGCAGGCTGGAGGCCGCGGTGCGTGCGCTCCTTGCGCGCATCCTCCTCGAAGAGGGCAACTCGGCCGAGGCGCAGAAGGCCGCGCAGCCCTCGTGCGGCGCCTTTGGCAAGGGCGAGCTGAAGGACCTCGGTGTGTGCGGCGGGGCAGCGCCTCGTTCGGCCGCCTCGCTCCTCACCGAACGCTGCGTCGACCTCACCGAGCAAGCCCGCTACGAGGTTGCGCGCCGGGTCTGCGACCGCGGGCTGGAAGCCGCACGGAAGGCGGCCGCCAAGGGAGAGCTCGCGGAGATCGTGCACGCGAGCGGCGTCTTGCAAGAGAGCCGCGGCGCCTACCCGGAAGCCGCCCTGTGCTACACGGAAGCGCTCGGAATCTGGCGAGAGCTCGAGGGTGCCGAGAGCGTCGGCGTCGCCCGCGCGAGCAACAGCCTTGGCGTGGTGGAGCACCTGCAAGGGCGCGACGACGCCGCAGAGCCCTTGTACCGCACGGCCCTGGCGATCTACGCGGCGAAGGCGCCAGACGGCGACGAGCTGCCGAAGGTGCAGAACAACTTGGGCAACCTGCTGAGCGAGCGGGAGCGCCTTCCAGAGGCCGAGGCGATGCTCCGGCTGGCGCTGGCGACGAAAGAGAAGAATCCGAAGACGCGCCCGCTCGACCTGGCCGTAACCCAGCAGAACCTTGCCGTGGTGCTCGACAAGGCGCACCAACGCGACGCCGCCGAGGCGCTCTACCGCAAGGCGCTCGCGACCAAAGAAGCCGCGCTGGGGAAGGACCACCCGAGCGTGGCCACCACCTTGACCAACCTGGGCGCGCTGCTCCTCGATCGCAAGGACTACCCGGGCGCGGAGCCGCTCTTCGATCGCGCGCTCCGCATCGAAGAGAGCCGCGGCCCCGACCACCCCAACCTGGTGGTCATCTTGCGCAATCAGGCGCTCGTTTACCAGGCAACCCAGCGCGATGCCGAAGCCGAGCGGGCCCTGCGCCGCGCCCTGGCCATCGAAGAAAAGCGCGGAAACGCACCGGGCGGCGAAGGCAGTACCCGCGCGCGGTTGGCGGCGCTGCTGCGCAAGAGCGGTCGCGGCGCCGAGGCCAAGGCGCTCGAACCGTGAGCGCCTTGTGGCCATGCGCGCCAATGGCTACCGTCTGTGGGTATGGGTAAGCGCCTCCTGGTGTACGACGGCAGCGCAAAGGCCGGCGAAAAGCTCCTCCGCACTGCCTGGTCCACCGGCGCCAAACTCTACCGCGGCATGCGAAGAGTGCAGGCAATCCACGGCGCCACCAGCTGGGACGATGCGCTGCTTTGGCTGGCGAGCGAAGGCCAAAAGGGCAGCATCGACGAGGTGCAGTTCTGGGGTCATGGCAAGTGGGGAAAAGTGTATATTGCAGACGATGTACTGGAGCGCGCGCAGCTGCGCCCCGACCACGCGCAGCACGCGCTCCTCCGGGAGCTCCGCGCGAGCCTGGCGCCGAACGCGCTCGTGTGGTTTCGCACCTGCGAGACCTTCGGCGCCGCGCCCGGGCACGCCTTCGCCCAGGAGCTGAGCGACTTCCTCGGCGCGCGCGTCGCGGGCCACACCTTCGTGATCGGCGCCTTTCAGAGCGGGCTGCATGGGCTCTTGCCGGGGGCAAGGCCACACTGGTCGGCGACCGAGGGCCTGCGCCAGGGCAGCGCCGACGAGCCTCGTGAAGCGTTCGACTCGTCGGCCGGCGCGCCGAACACCCTGCACTTCATGAATGGCCGCATTCCCGACGCGTGGTTCCACGCTTCGCCCGCGCCTGCGCGCCACCGGTAACGTACAGACCGGAAGGGAAGGCCGCGGGGCCAAAATCGAGCAAAAAAAAACGACCCTCACCGTCACACTCTACTCTCGCCGTCCGTCAGCCAATGAAAGGAGCTCCTATGAAATTCGTATTGATGGTTTACCAAGGCACTACGCCGCTACCGGGCTCGGATAGTTGGAAATCTTTGTCGGAGGCGGAACAGAAGCAGATCTACGCGGACTATGCCGCGATGAACAATACCCAGGGCTTGACCGCCGGGCTTCCCTTGGGCATGCCCGACGCGGCACGGACGGTGCGGGTGCGCGAGGGGAACATCGAAGTAACCCCCGGCCCGTACTTGAGCGAGGCGGTGGGCGGCTTTTCGGTGTACGAGTGCGACAGCATGGACGCCGCCGTTGCGCTCGCGGCGAAAGTCCCCGCCGCGAGGCTCGGCGGCGCAGTGGAGATTCGACCGGCAGAGAAGTACTGGTAAGAGCGGCCGCGCCTCAGCCATCGAGCAGAAGAACGCCCAATCGCTCGATGCAGGCTACCGCCCACGCGCTGAAAAACGAAACAAGCTATCACGACTGCGAGACATCGAGGGATCCCCGTCGTTTCGACGTACACGCTTTGACCTTCACGACCCGCCGCTCGCACTCACCTCAGGGCTGCGGCGGCGCTGCGTCGGACATCTCGGCGGTGGCGCCGCTCCGGTCTCGCTGCCGCGGTGCGACTGCAACATACATGCGAATCGAACGCGCACCTCTCGCAGTAGAACTTGATGATTTTCTCATCGGTGTTGTCACGTTCGGGAGTTGCCGTACGTCAGCGTGTCGTACGTAAAAACATTCGACAGAAGGGTCATTCATGAGCTCCCGCGCATCGTCCATCGCCTACTGGGGCACAACCGGGCTACTCGCTTTCGGCATGACAGCAGGGGCAAGCGGGCAGTTGTTGCGCGCGAGATTCAACGTCGACGGCATGGTCCACCTCGGCTATCCGCTGTACGTCCTTACCATCATCGGCACCTGGAAGCTCTGTGGCGTGGCGGTACTGCTGTTGCCTCGGCTGCCTCTGATGAAAGAGTGGGCCTACGCCGGCTTCTTCATCTTGCTAACCAGTGCGGTAGCTTCTCACATCTCCGCCGGAGACTCGTTTTCAGGATGGGTCGCCCCCCTCGTCTTTGCCTGCCTCACGGTCGGTTCCTGGCGACTCCGCCCGGAAGGTCGCCGGCTCTCCTCGCTTCGCCGCGCCGAGACACCCAACGGGTGATAGGCGGGCGCGACGCTCGGGCGGGTGCGATTCTCCGCAAGCCCGAGGTGGACGCGCAGAATCGACGGGAACGCGTGGCTCTCGGCAGTGGTAGGAGCGCATCGGTTCCGTGGCGTCGCTCAGTCGCCCAGCTTCGCGACCTTGGGGGGGAGCTGGAAGAGCCCGAGAAAAACTTCGGCAAGCGCGCGATCGCCCTTCACGGTGAGCGCTTCGGCGGCCTCCGCATCGGCCAGGGGCCGACCGCCGTAGATGACGGAGGCGAGAGCCATGGGGCTTCCCGAGAAGCTCGCCTCCGCGCCCTCGCTCTCGGCGCGAAGAATCGTGAGCGCTCGTGGGTCGAGTACAAGGTGAAAGAGGTTCGCGACGCGGCCATGGCAAAGATGCGCGACGACCCGCGGATGAAGGACCTGCCGATGCCGTTCGACGGCAAGCGCCTGATCTTCGGCGGGTTCGCGCCGATACTCGACCGTCGATCGTAGCTCGCCCCGGAGAGGAAGCGCGTGGGTCCGCACACACGGCGACGGCGCGCCCGGCCAGCAACCTGACGAAACCGCCCAGGAGGTGTAGACTCCTACATCATGGGCGCTGGCCTCACCTTTCGCATCGGTTCCATTCCGGTCCGCGTGCAGTTCATTTTCCTCATCACCATGGTGCTCTTCGCACGGAGCTCCAATCCTGGCGTCATTGCCGTGTGGGCGGGCGTCGTGTTCGTCTCGGTGCTCATCCACGAGCTGGGGCACGCGCTGGTGGGCAAAGCCTTCGGGCTGGCGCCGCAGATCGAGATTCACGGCATGGGCGGCACCACCTCGTGGGCCGAAGGCGGGCGCAAGCTCACGCCGGGCCGCAGCATCCTGGTGAGCCTGGCGGGTCCCTCGGTGGGCATCGTGCTGGGCATCGCGGTCATGGTCGCGGTGAACATCCTGGGGGCTCCCGCGGCGCCGCTGGCGCGGGAAGCCGTCGAGGACGTCATCTGGGTGAACCTCGTGTGGGGCATCTTCAACCTGCTCCCCATGCTGCCGCTCGACGGCGGCAACGTCATGGCCGCCATCTTCGCGCTGGTGACCGGTGGGCGCGGGCGAAGGGCAGCGCACTTCGTCTCGCTCGGTGTGGCGGCGTTGGTTGCAGCCGGTGCACTCTACACGCGTCAGCCGTTCATTGCGGTGCTGGCCGGGCTCTTCGCCTTCCAGAACTTCCGCGGCCTCCAAGCGGAGAAGGCCCTCGAGGCCGAAGGGCCACTGCGGGAGACGCTGGTGGAGGGCTTCGAGGCGGTGAACCGGGGCGAGGGCACTCGGGCGATCCAGATAGCCGAGCACGTGGTGCAGACCGCCTCGACCGTCGCGGTGCGCAACGATGGCCTCAAGCTCCTGGCCTACGGCCGGCTCCTGGAGGGCCACTGGGGCTCGCTCATGAGCCTCCTCGAGGCCACGCGCAGCGAGCTGGGGGCCGGTGAGCTGCAGCGCTTCGAGCAGGCCGCGCGGGAGCTGGATCGCCCAGAAGAGGCCGACAAGATTCGCGGCTGGATCGTGGGCACGGCGGGCTTCACGGGATGAGCGACGAAGAGCCCGGACCGCCCGCAGAGGCGGCCCCGGACAGCGCGGCGAAGGCCAAGGCGGAGGGCGAAGACTCGCCGGAAACGCGGGCCGCGCTGGCGCAGATTCGCATGCCGCCCCCGACACGGCGCGCTCGCTCGATGATGCCCATCATGGGCGTGAGCCTGGTGCTGGCGATCGGCGCCGCCTACCTGGTTTCGCGCGGGGCTAAGAAGCGCCCAACGCCGCCCAACGTGGTGGTGGTGCAGGGTACGCGCGCCGCAAGCCCCGAAGAGAACGAAGCCTCGCTGGCGCAGCCGCTCGAGAGGGCCGTCGCCGGCGTGCCCGGCGTTGCGCATCTCGAGAGCCGGTCTACCGCGCAGGGCACCACCCTCACCGTCGCGGTGGCGCCCGGCAACGACTCCGCTGCGGTGGCGAGCGCGGTCCGCGAGGCGGCGCAGAAGACCGAACGAGAGCTGCCGCCGGAAACAGCGCCCTGGGTGATCGCGCGGGAAGACGCGCCGGTGGCGGCGGGCCGCTTCGTCATCGAAGGCGGAAACCTCGATGCGGCGGCGCTGCTGCATTTCGCCGATCGCGTGGTGGGGCGCGATCTCCGTACCATGCCGGGTGTGCGGTCGAGCAACTGCGGCGGCGCGGTGCAGCAGCTCGTGGCCACCATCGACAGCCCACGCGTGCGTGCGCTCGGCGTCCGGTGGAGCGACGTGACCACCGCCTTCGCCCCGGGGCGTCCGCTCGCAGCAGACTCCGACCTCGGCCAGCTTTCGAAGCACGTGGTGAGGCAGGCTGTGGGCGAAAAGCCCGCGGTGCTCTTGGGCGACGTGGCGCGCTTCACCATCGAGATGGCGCCGGCACCGTGCCTCGCGACCCGCGACGGGGTCGCGCCGGTGGTGGTGGGTACGGTATTCGCAGACTCGGAAGAAACCCTGGCCCGCGCAGCCGCGCGGCTCGCCGATGCGGAGCGCAAGAGCCCGCCCGGCGTGCACCTACACCTGGTCGACTTCGCCGAATCGGTGGCCGACGCCAAGGCGCGACGAGCCCGCACGCTGCGCGGGCGAATCTTCGGCGTCACCGACGTCGCCAAGGTATTGCGCGAGCTGCGCGCGGCGCTTCCGCTGGCCGACGTGGTGGCCTACGAGGTCGATGGCGACTCGATGCGCTTCGCCGCCCGCGCCCCCGGTGAAGAGGAGCGCACGCCCCGGGAGCTTTTGGCGGCAGCCGGGCGAAAGCTCGGGCCCCTCGTCGGATGCGTCGCCTGGGAGTCGACCGACCACGTCGCGTCGGTGCGCGTGCGCATCCGCGGCGAGTCACCGGCGGAGCTTCGGCGCCTGGGCGACTTGGCCGCCAGCGCCGCGCGTGGCGCCAAGGGCGTGGTGGGCGCCGCGGTGACCAGCCATCGAACCGCGGAGACGTCGGTGGAGGTCGATGCCGCAAAAGCTGCGGCGCTCGGGCTGCAAGCTGCCGACGTGCGCGCACAGCTGCGCCTCCAGACCGACGGCGCGGTGGTGGGAAGGTTCGGCGAAGCCGACGCGCTCCTCGACCTCGTCGCGCGAGGAAGCGAGCCCGGCCGAGCCGACGACGGCATGCAGCGGCTGTGGATCTCGGCGCCGCAGGGCCCGGTCGCCGCGGCGCAGGTCGCCACTTTTCGCAAGGCTGAGCGCGAGACGGTCGTGCTGCGAGAGGACCAGCGGCGCGCCATCGATGTGTGCGTGCACGGCGACGGAAAGTTGGAGCGGGCGGTCACCAGCTCACTCGGCGAGCTCGCGCTGCCACCGGGGTACGTGCTCGACATCACCGCGTACTGACGCGCGGGCCCTTGGCGCATCGAGGGATAGTCGGTCGCGCTTGCTGACAGCGCGCAAAAAAACAGTATCGTTTAGCTCATGCTGCGCACCGTCTCCGAAGTCCTCGACGAAACCACCAAGCGCGTGGGCCACCACCCGGCGCTACGCGTGAAGCGCGGCGCGCGCGTGGAGGTGATGACCTGGTCGGGCTATCGCGAGACGACCCGCAAAGTCGCGCGCGGTCTCATGGCCCTGGGGCTCGAGCCTGGACGCGCCATCAGCATCGTGGGCTTCAACTCGCCAGAGTGGGTCATCGCCGACGTCGGCGCCATCCTCGCTGGCGGCCGGCCCGCCGGTATCTACACCACCAGTTCGCCTGCCCAGTGTCGCTACATCGCGCACCACTCCGAGTCGCAGGTAGTGGTGGCCGAGTCGGGCGCCCAGGTGAAGAAGATCGTCGAGATTCGCGACCAGCTGCCGGAGCTCAAAGCCATCGTGCAGATGACCGGCAAGGCCGAGCACGAGGGCGTCATCTCGTGGGAAGAGCTCTTGAAGCGCGGCGACGACGTGCCCGAGGCCGATCTCGACGCGCGCATCGCGCTGCAGAAGCCTGAAGACGTGTGCACGCTCATCTACACTTCGGGCACCACGGGCGAGCCCAAGGCGGTGATGATCTCCCACAAGAACCTCACCTGGTCGGCGTCTACGGTCATCGCGCGGCTGGGCTTCACCGAGAACGAGCGCGCCGTCAGCTACCTGCCGCTCTCGCACATCGCAGAGCAGGTTCTCACCATTCACGGACCGATGGGCATGGGCTCGCAGATCACCTTCGCCCCCAGCGTCGACGGCGTGCTCGAGGCCATGGCCGAGGTGCATCCCACCTACTTTCTCGGCGTGCCGCGGGTGTGGGAGAAGATAGAAGCCAAGATGAAGGCCACCGCCGAGGGCAGCCCACGGGTTCGCCGGGAGATCTTGGCGTGGGCGCGGGGTGTCGGGCTCAAGGGCGGCGAAGCCCGTGAGCGCGGGGAGGCGCTGCCCTTCCTGTACCCGCTGGCGAACAAGCTGGTCTTCTCCAAGATCAAGCACCGGCTCGGGCTCGACCAGTGCCGCGTGCCCATCACCGGCGCGGCGCCCATCAGCCGCAGCACCCTCGATTTTTTCCGCAGCGTGGGCATCGACATCTACGAGGTGTACGGAATGAGCGAGTGCAGCGGCGCTGCCACGTTCTCGGCCCCCGATAGCTATCGCCTGGGCAAGGCGGGGTTCGTGATGCCGGGCAGCGAGGTGCGCATCGCCGAAGACGGCGAGGTATGCATGCGCGGCCACCACGTCTTCGCCGGCTACTTCAAGGACGAAAGCGCCACCGCCGCCACCATCGACGCCGAAGGCTGGCTCCACTCCGGCGACATCGGAACCCTGGAAGGCGGCTTCTTGCAGATCACCGATCGCAAGAAGGATTTGCTCATCACCGCCGGCGGCGAGAACATCGCGCCCCAGGTGCTGGAAGGGAAGCTGAAATCGATTCCGGTGGTGGCGCAGGCGGTGGTGGTGGGCGACCGCAAGAAGTACCTATCGGCGCTGCTCACCCTCGACGTCGAACGCGTCACCCACGAGGCGGAAGCCTGCGGCAGCCCGGCCCGCGACGTGGCGGCCGCCGCCGTTTGCGAGATTTTCAAGAAGCACGTGGAGGCTCTGGTCGCGGGCGTGAACCGCGATCTCGCGCGGGTGCAGACCATCAAGCGCATCTCCATCATCCCCAGTGACTTCTCGGTCGACTCCGGCGAGCTCACCCCCACCATGAAGGTGAAGCGCAAGGTGGTGAACGAGAAGTACAAGAGCCTCATCGAGGCGATGTACGTCGAGTAGCTCTCCGGCGTTTGCTATGCTCCGCGCCATGAGCATCGACGCCATCGCGCTACTTCGGGTTCCCTACGCGGAGCTCTGCAAGACCCAGGACATGACCCCCGCGGCCAACGCGACGGAGGCGATGGAGGCCACGTACCCCTTCGTTCCCGTGGGAAGCGACGCGACCGCGTGCTTTCTCGGCATCGGGTTCGGCAGCGAGCCCGAGGACCTGGGCGCCTACGTGCGCCACGTGGCCGGCGCGGCGGTCGATGCGCACACCGACGCGCGCGGCGTGCTCATTGTCCCCGACGTCGCGTGGAAGGAAGCGCAGAGCTCCTACGACGCCGCGGTGGAGCACTTTGGCGAGGCCGGCCAGTGGGTGGCGCGCGTGTCCGAGAGCGAAGCGCACGCGCTGCTGAAAGACAAGATGCACGCCATGCTCGACGCACCGGGGCTCGGCCTCGGCGGCATGGCAGGCGGCCTCGGCGGTCTCGACATCGGCGCGCTCGGCGCGCAGCTCGGCGATCTTCAGGGATTGCTCGCAGCCAACCCCGGCGCTGCGGAGGCGGCGAAAAAGGCCCTCGAAGGCATGGGCGGTGGCGGTGGCGGTGGCGGCGCCGCGCCAGAGGGCCTGGGCGGAATGTTCGAGGCCGCGCAGGCCATGCTGGCGCAGATGAGCCCGGAGCAGCGCGCCCAGATCGAGCAGATGGCCAAGGCCGCCTTCGGCATGGGCGCTGGCGGCAACGGCAACGGCAACGGCAACGACGACGGCAACAAGTAGCCAGGAGGATCGCATGACACGCGACGACGCCTTGAAGTTCGCACGACGCTGGACCGATCTGTGGAGCGCCAAGGACGTCACCGCGGTGGCAGCCCTCTTCGCCGACGACGTTCGCTTCACCTCGCCCAAGGCGCTGGCCACCGTGGGCACCCCAACGGTGGTGGGCCGCGACGCCCTCGTCGCCTACTGGAACGCGGCCATCGCCAAGGTCGGCCGCATTCATTTCCAGCTCCGCGACGTCGTGTGGGACCCCGAGTCGCGCGCGTTGGTCGTCGACTACGTGGCCACCCTTGGCGAGCACCGCCACCACGCGTGCGAGCGCATGCACTTCGACGCGCGGGGCCTCATCGGCGTCGCCGAGGCGCTCTATGGCGTGTCGGCGCCGCTCGAGTCGAACGACGCCGGCACCCGCGGTCAGGTTACTGCGTAGCGCGACACGACCACCCCGCTGGGGTACGCGACGCTCGCGGTGAGCGCGAGCGGCCTGGGCCAGGCGGCGCCGTCGATCACGGGAATTCCGCGTCCGAACAACACCGGATTGACCTTGAGGATCAGCTCGTCCACCTGGCCCGCCCGGAGCAGGCTGGCGGCCAGCTTGCCGCCGCCGCACAGATAGATGCCCTTGCCTTCCTTCGCCTTGAGCGCGCGAACGAAGGCGTTCGCGTCGCCTTCCTCGAAGGACACCCGCGGCGCCCCCGGGGCGAGCTCCGCAGGCCGCGAGGTGAAGACGAAGGTCTCGAGCCAGGGATACGGGTCGACCACGCCGACGGCCAGGCCCACCCCGTAGGTGGCGCGGCCCATGAGCACGGTGCCGTAGTCCTCGCGGATGGCCCGCAGGTACTCGGCGACGTGCTCGCCCTCGGCGAGGAAACCGTCGTACGATCCGTCTTCGCGCGCGATGAAGCCATCGAGGCTGACCGCCACGTTATACTTGAGCTTTTGCATGTAGATTCTCCGTTGCGCAGGAACCTGCGCGCGACGCATCTCGCGACGCCGTGACACACCAGGACGCACGCGCTTTCGCTGCGGGCGCCGAATCGGGGGGTATCAGCGGAGAAAGATCATGGGCGACGCTTCTTCAGCGCCGCCCATTTCGTAGCACGGTCACGCGATCGCGCAACCCGCAGCCTTCACGGAGCCTTGGTCTTGAGCGTGTCGACCGCGTGCACCGGGGCGCGATCGCCCTTCATGAGGTGCGCGATGGCGGAGAGCACGAGACGTTGGCTCGCGAGCATGCTCTTGCCGGCGAACGCCGGGGACACCACGGAGATGGTGTAGTGCCCCTGGCTGCCCGAGGCCACGTCGACCACGGCACCGTCGAGGTTCTGCGCGATGGCCGCTTTGATGGCGTCTTCCACGGAGCCCACGAAGTCGGTCGGATGGCTTCCCATGCTCAGGACTTCTTGGGGGCCTGGACGTTGCGTACGGCTTCGAACTCTTGCTCGTACATCGCCAGCTGATCGCAGACGATCTCGATGTTGCGCTCGTTGGTGTCGTTCTCTTCGGCGCGCGAGAGGTCGACCATTTGCCGCAGAAGCTCGCCCAAGCGGTCGCAGATAATGCCGAGCTGCTCGAGGTCGACCTCGCCGCGGTTCTTGCCGGCGTAACCCTTGCGGTAGGCCTCGAAGGTCTCGTTGGCGTTGCCGCCGAGCATGCCCATGAGGTCGACCATCGAGGTGCTCTGGCGGGCCTTGCGAATCTCCCCGAGCTCCGTTTCGTACATCGCCAGGTTCTGCGAGACGATCTCGATGTTCTTCGGGTTGTGCTCGCTGTCGACGTTCTCGACAGCCAGCGCGTCCATGCGCTTCTTGATGCGCTTGAGGTTGTCGACCGCGCGCATGAGCAGCTGCGGACGGCGGGTGGTGCGCGACTGGCCGGCGAAGTGGTTGCGGTAGACCGCGAACTGCGCGTTCGCCAGCGTGGCCAGAAGCCCCGCCTGCTCCTCCGGAGTGCCCTCTTTCTGGGCCTTCTGAATCTCGCCGAGCTCCGCCTCGTACATGGTGAGGTTCGACGTCACGACGTCGAGATCGCGCTCGTAGTTCCCGCTCTTCTTCTTGTTGTGAATGCCGCTCATGCGCTTCTTGATGGCCTTCAGGTCCTCGACCATCTCGGCCAACAGCCCGGTGTCGCGGCTGCCGCGATCTTGCCCGGCGAAGTGCCGCCCGTAGCGCGCGAAGACGAAGTTCGCCTGCGTCGCCAGGAGGCTGAACTCTTCGAACTCCGGCCCCTGCGAGCGGGCCTGCACGATAGCCTTGCGCTCCTGTTCGTAGACGGCTTGGCTGCCGGTCACCAACTCGCGCAAGGTGGCGAGCTGCGGGCCCTGCGCGGCCATGGGAATCTCGTCGATGCGCCGAAGAACGCTGCTGGTGCGCTCGAGCAGCGCGTCGAGCGAGGAGAGGTCGCGGGTCGCGCGCGACTGCCCAGCGAAGTCGCGATCGTACTCCGCCGAAATCTGGTCCATTTCCGCACGGAGGCGGTCAAAAAGGTTCGTCGCCACGGATCATCAGCCTTTCAGTAACGCGGTACTTTGTTGTCCACACGCTGGGACCAGGCGTCGATGCCGCCTTCGAGATTGTAGACGTTGCGGAAGCCTTCTTTGAGGAACCGCTCGGCGGCTGCGCGGCTGCGGCCACCGTGGTGGCATTGGAACACGATCTTGGTGTCCTTGGGCAGCGTCGCGAGGTGGGCCTCGCCCTCGGCGTCGAGGACGCGCGCACGTTCGATCTTGGCGATGGCGCGCTCGTCGGCCCCCCGCACGTCGAACATCTCGAACTTGTCGCCGGAGGCAATGAGCTGCGCAAGCTCCTCCACGCGAAGCGCCTTGACCCGGGCCGGCTCGTTGGGGTTCTCGATCTTGAAGGCGCCGCCGCCGTCGACCTCGACGAAGTCGATGCGCATGCCGTCGGCGCGCTTGGCGGTGGGGCGGTTCATCCGCACCTCGAGGCTGCCCACGTTGGCGACGACGTCCGACGTTTGCGGGGCATCGAAGAACAGCTCGTACTGGAACTCGGCCGTGATCTCGATGCGGAGCGTGGTGCCCGCTTCTTGCGCCTCGGTGAACGCCTTGACCGCGCTTTCCGAGAACGCGAGCGTCGGCGGCTTCACTTCCTCGAGGGTCACGCCCAGGGCCTTCTGCAGCTCCCCGGAGTTGAACATCTCGGTGACGATGTCGCAGCCGCCCAGGAACTCCTTGTTGACGTAGAGCTGGGGAATCGTGGGCCACTCGGAGAACTCTTTGATGCCGTCGCGGATGGTGGGGTCCGAGAGCACGTTCACGGTCTCGTACTTGGCGCCCACTTCGTTGAGCATCTTGATGACCCGCGCGGAGAAGCCACACTGCGGGAAGTGTTTGTTACCCTTCATGAAAAGAACGATCTTGTTCTTCTCGATGAGCTCTTCGATCTGAGACTTTACGGCGGCGGACAACGGCATGGTGGCGGAAACTTCGTACAGCAGTCACCATTCGTCAAGCGCCTCGGCAGCCGGGGGCATGCGAAAAAGCCGATGCCGGGCGGCGGCGAGCCGGCGGCCCATGCTTCGCTGGCGCGCGAGCCCTCTTGCCTTGGCGAGGGAGTGGACGCATGCTCAGGGCGTTGCCGCTCCGTATCGTCACCTACAACGTTCGCTATTTCAGCCACGCTACCCGCGGCATCGCGAGTACCAGCGCCAACGTGGCGCGCATCGCGCACGCACTGGCGTCGCTCTCGCCGCTGCCCGACATCATCTGCCTGCAAGAGGTGGAGACCATGTCGCTGCGTTCGCGGCTCTCGCACTCCACGCTGCGGCCGGGGCAGACGCAGATCGAACGGCTCATGCAGTTCTTTCGGGCTGCGCTGCGCATGCGCGGCGCCCCCGACGGCTACACCGGCCACTACTTTCCGGCGCACGCCTACAAGCTCACCCAATCGACCAGCGCCTACACCACCGGGCTCGCCATCATCACCGCGCCAGGCATCGCGGTCGACGCGCACAACGCCGGCGAGCCACGCGACATCACGCACCGCCGCGAGACCGTCGTACGCCACCTGAAGCAAACGCGCATCTGCGCCCACGTGCGCTTCACCCATCCTGAAACCGGCAGCGTCGACCTCTTCAATACCCACCTCTCGCTGCCCAGCGCCTTCGCCAAGGAGTTTTGGTTCAAGGAGCAGCGCATGGGCTTCGGCAAAAACCAGCTGAAGGAAGTCGACAACCTCCTCGAGTTCGTGGAAACGGCGAAGACCAGCGAGCGCGTGGTCATCGTGGGCGACTTCAACGCCCTGCCCGGCTCGCCGGTGTACCAGCGGGTGCGCGGCGCCCTCGGCCTGCGCGACCCCTACGCCGAGCGCACCTCGCTCAGCGTCGACGAGCTGGCGCAGGTGCCCACCGCAGGCTTCATGGCGCTGCGCTTCCGGCTCGATCACCTGTTCTCGGGCGCCGGCCTCCGCTGGGAAAACTTCGACGGCACGCGGCCCTTCGGCGATACCTGGAGCACCTTCAACGGGCTCTCCGATCACGTGCCGGTCATCGGCAGCTGCGTGGCTTCAAGCTAGCGATCGAGACCGTTCGCGACTTAGGGTTTTTGCCCGAGACCAAGGGAGGCGCGCTCGCTGCTCACGAAAAAAGCGGACGGGACGCGAAGGCATCCCGAAGCTAACGGCAAAGAAGCACCAGTTTCCTACAGTACCGTGCCAACGGAGAGCGACCCCGTCAGGCCCAGCGTCGGGGTGGTCCACACCGGGCGCTCGCCGATGCGGAGCGTGGTGCGGGTGACCGGCGCCAGGAGATCGATGGCCGGGCGCAGGTAGAGCCACGGAGCGAGAAACACCTCTGCCATCACGCGCGCGCCGAGAGCGAACAGCAGCGTGGTGTCGCGCTTGGGCACGTCGACCGCGCGCCCGGTGCCCTGCAGGGCGCCGAGCTCCACGAGCGCGCAGGCGCCGAACGCGCCCGCGTGAAGGCACGGCACCGCCAGCGCCGACACCAGCGAGGCCGAGACTGCGCCGCCTTCTCCTTGTTCGTCGCCCAGCGGAAAGGTGCTCTGCCCCTCCAGCGACGCCGACCACCGGCGCTGCCGCAGGCCCACCTCGATCAGCGCGCCCAGGCCCAGGCTGGGCACGCGGAGCGCGGAGAAGGTCATGCCCGCGGCCGCGTGAAGGTGCACCGGGTCGGTGGGTACGGGCGCGGCCGGTGGCTGCGAAGGAGCAGGCGCGGGAGCTCTCGAAGGAGCGGCCGGTGGAGCAACCGCCACCGGCGCCGAAGATGCGCTCGGTGGAGCGCTCGCGACCAGCGCCGGGCCCTGCTGCGCACGCAGCGGGTCGATGACGATGGCCACCGCGAAAGCTGCAGCATGCACCAGTTCCGCGCAGTCGCGCTCGGTGGGCAGCTCGCGGCGACCTTGCACCTTGCCGGCGGCGTCGGTCACCTCGATGCTTCCGGCGAAGGCTGCGCCCTTGGCGCGGATGGTCACCGCGATGCCGGTGGCGGCGCTCGGGCGAAACGGCTCGTAGCCGAGGCGCGAAGCGACGTCGCGCGCCAGCGTACCCTCGTCGGGGCACGCCCGGGGTGCTTCGAAGATCAATCGCGCCTCCTTCGGCGCATCGGCGCGTTCCTGGCCGAGGGCGAGCGCATGCAGCAGCACGCCCGCCGCAGCGAGGCCCAACGAGGCGACGACGGCGCGCTTCACGGCGAAGCTGCGGCGCGCACCGCCGGTCCGAAAATGCTGCGGGGATAGCCCTGGGCAAAGCGCGCGGCCCGAGCCTTGGCCTCGTCGCGAGCCCCCGATGCTGCCAGCGCCTGCACCATGAGCACCTCGCGCTCCTCCGCGAGCTTGCCGCGCGGAAACGTGCGCTCGTGCTTGCGCGCAGCGGCGACGGCATCGGCGCTCTGCCCGCGAGCCAGAGCGCTGCGGCCCATCTCGAGGAGCGCGCGCTCTTCAGCCAGGCTGCTCGCCGGGTCCCTGGTTGCGACCGGAGGCGCGGCGGCGATGGTGACTGCGGGCGGCAGAGCGGCCACGGAGACTGTGGCGGCAGCCGGCGCCGGCACCGACGGCTCGACAGACGCACGCGGAGCGACGGACGCGAACACGGGGGCCTCGGAGGTGACCTCGGCCGGCGAGACCTTGGGCGTGGCTACCGCATGCAAAACGACGCCGGAGGCGATGCCGAGCCCCAGCATGCCGATGGCGATGGTGGCCTTCCGCGTGAAGAACGCCACCAGCTTGGCGAAGGCGGTCGCCCCCAGGGTCTTCGCCGCCAGCGACCCTTCGAGCACATGCGACGCCGCGAGCGCCAGCGCCAGCCGCCTCTCGAGCGCGTCTGCGTGCACGTCCTCCAGGGGCGCGGGCTCCTTCACCCGCGCGAGCAGCGCGGCGACGTCGGGCGGTAGGGACTCAAGCTCGGCCATGAATGCCTCCTTCTCGCGTTCGCTGCTGCGTCGCCTGACGTCGCACTGCGGCCACGAACTCGTCCTTCGCCACACGCAGGCGAGAGTATGCAGTCTGCACGGGAATCTCGAGCTCGCGGGCGATGTCGGGCACCGGCCGTTCGTCGAGCTCATGCATGACGAAGATCACCCGGCGGTCGATGGGCAGCGCGGCCAGCGCCTGGTACACGGTGCGTCGGTCGCCGTCGCGGGCCAGCTGCGCCTCGGCATCGGGCTGCTCGGTGGCCACCTCGGCTTCGATGCCCACCGTCTCGCGCACCACCCGCGCCTTCTGGCGGTACCCCGAGGCGAGCCGAAGCGCGAACGCGAAGAGCCATGGCCGGGGCGGACGCGAGCGGTCGAGCTCGTCGAAGCGCCGATGCACCGCCATGAAAACCTCGTGTGCCAGGTCTTCGGCGTCGCGCGACTGCACGCCCAGGCGCCGCAGCGACTCGCACACGTACGCGAGGTGCGCGCGGAAGAACGCACGGAACTCGGCATCGGAGTCGGAGGCCTTGGGGGGAACGCTTGCCACGCATCGAGTCCTTGCGACGAGACCGCTGAAACTATCACGAAAACGACATTCCACCGGTGGCTGCAGTTTTCTTCATAACCCCACGTGCGTCGCCGCAAGAGATGGGCAAGAAGGTGAGGCTGCCGCGTGAATGCGGAGAGGCTCGCCACCCACTACATCGAGGCTCCCATGATGCGATCGCTTCTCCTGACTTCGACTCTTCTCGTGGCGTGCAATGTCACCCAGGACCTGGGCGACATCAACGCCCGTTCCGACGCCGGCGGTGACGCTGGCTCCAGCGGCAGCTCGGGCTCCAGCGGCAGCTCGGGCTCCAGCGGCAGCTCGGGCTCCAGCGGCAGCTCCGGCAGCTCGGGCTCCAGCGGCAGCTCCGGCAGCTCGGGCTCCAGCGGCAGCTCCGGCAAAGACGCGAGCACCGACGCCCCCTGCCCCGCCGTTGCCGGCTACGCCCCCGGGCAGTTCATGGTGTACACGGCAACCGCGGGCGGCTTTGCAGGCACCCACGAGTACGCGGTACCGGCGGTTCCCAAGGTGGTCGCCTTCGCGGGCGTCTTGCGCAACACCGCAGGCAGCCCGGCCCTGGTGGACATCGACGGACACCTGGTGGGCAACGTGGGCTTCTCGACCTTCAGCCCCGGCGGCGGCGGCGGCACCATCCGCCTGGGTGAGTCGGCGTGGATCATCACCGAGGAGACCAGCTCCGCGCTCACCGTGGGCGCCACGTACCCGATGCGTTTCACCTACGGTTCGCAGGCTTCCGCGCGCGACGCGTTCAACCCCGCGAGCATGGGCCCGCCCTACCGCTACCCGGGCGCAGGGCCCGGCTCGTGCTCCTTGGTGGTCGACGGCTACCGCGATCCGGCCTCTGGCAAGCACCTGTGCATGCAGGCGCAGTTCACCTGCACAGGCCTCGTGGGCAAAGACTCCGGCGAGACCTTCGACATCACCGGCGGCAAGCTCTCCATCGGCGAATAGCGGCAGGCGCCTCGAACGGGCTACGACGGCTTGGCGCCCACCAGCATGGTGGCTTTGCGCCAGCCGCCGAAGCGATAGTACGCGGCGGAGAGCACCATCGACGCAAAGGAGCCCACCACGAAGCTCCACCAGATGGCGTCGACCCCCAAGCTGCCGCGGAACACGATGGCAAACGGTATTCGCAGTACCCACAGCGAAACGAACAAGACCAGCACCGGCACCACCACCGCGCCGGTGGAGCGCACCACACCGGAGAGCACCATCGAGACCCCGAAGAGAGAGAACGACCACACCACGATGGCGTTGATGTGCCGGGCGATGGCCAGCGGCTCCGGCGTGCGCAAGAAGAGCCCCAGGGCCTGCCGGTCGAGCAGATAGATGATGGTGGCCAGCGCACCGGTCATGAGAAAGTTGTACCCTACACCCACCACGGCGATGCGCCCGAGGCGATCGAAGCGCTTCGCGCCCACGTTCTGCGCCGCCATCGACGAGGCGGCCATGCCGATGGCCATCGCCGGCATCTGAATGTAGTTCCAGAGCTGCAGCGACGCGCCGAAGGCCGCGGTGGTGTCGGACCCGTAGACGTTGACCATGGAGATCATCACGATCGCCGAGGCCGACATGAGCACCATCTGCAGGCCCATGGGCAGCCCTTTGAGCACCAAAGGCCGCAAGATGCTGGTGTCGATGCGCAGGTAGCGAAGCTCGGCGCCGCGCAGGCAAAGGAAGTGATTCTTGCGATACAAGTGCGCGAGCAGCGCGACCAGGGTGACCACGTTGGCCACCAGGCTGGCCACCGCCGAGCCGGCGATGCCCATCTTCGGAACGGGGCCCACCCCGAAGATGAAAACCGGGTTGAGCGCGATGTCGAGCGCCACCGAGAGCAGCGAGAAGTAGAGGGGCGTCTTTGAGTCGCCGGCTCCCCGCAGCGTCATCATGAGAAACGCGTAGGCGAAGATGAACGGAATGGCGACGAAGATGAGGCGCAGGTAGGCCACCGCAAAGGGCATGGCGTCGGCCGGGGTGCGCATTTTCTGAAGGAGCTGCGGCGAAAACAAGAACCCCAGCACCGCCAGCACCACCGCCAGGGTCACGAAGAACGTCGCGCTGGTGCCCACCACGCGCTTGGCCTGATCGACGTTGCGGGCTCCAATGCTCTGCCCCACCAAGATGGTGGCCGCCATGCCGACGCCGAAGATGGACCCGATGAGGAAGAAGAGAATGGTGTTGGCGTTGGACGCGGCGGTGAGCGCCGCGCCGCCCAGGTAGCGCCCGACCCACATGGCATTCACGGAGCCGTTGAGCGACTGCAGCACGTTGCCAAAGAGGATCGGCAGCGAGAACGTGAACAGCGTCTTGCCGATGGCGCCCTGGGTGAGTGCGTTGTAGGCCGCATTGTTGGCCACGGCAGCGTGTGGCGCGGCCGGCCGGGGCGGTGCAGCGAGAGCAGAGTCGTCGGGTGGGGGGTGCGCAGACATGGGGGGCCGGTTCGTACGTCAGAAGCGGATCCAAGTCAAATAACACCCGGGTAATATTCCCGTCGCTGTCCGCTTGGCGAGCGAGCAGGAGAGGGGCTGTTTTGCGCAATGCGCCTCGACCCCGCCGGCTTTCCCTGCAAGTCTGGGAGCAATGCGCTTGCGTACCTTGGCAGCTCTTCTCGCGTTGGCTCCGTTCCTGGTTCGTTGCGGCGGCGACGACCCCTCCCCGGTGAGCCCTAGCGGCGGCGACAACGACGGCGGGACCGTGGTGACCACGGGCACCGATGGCGGCGAGGCCGATGGCGGGCCGGTGAACCCGACTCTCCCCGCCCGAAGCCCAGGATGCGGCATGGCGGCCCAGGCGAGCCCCCCCGCGGGCGACGCCCAAAGCGTCGACGTGGCCGGAAAGAAGCGCACCTTCGTGCTCTTCGTGCCGAAGGCCTACGACGCCAATCGCGCCTACCCCATCGTCACCGTGCTCCACGGCATCGGCGCCACCGGCGCGCAGATGGCGCAGTTCATCCAGATGCAGCTCTACGCGGCGGGCAACGCCATCGTCGCGTTTCCCGACGCGATGAACGGGCAATGGGACACCCGCGGCGACGCAGACCTCGCGTTCTACGACGCGCTCACCAAGAGCGTGCAAGATACACTCTGTGTGAACCCGCAACGGGCCTTCGTGCTGGGCTTCAGCTTCGGCGCCTACATGGCGAACCACCTCGGCTGCAAGCGGTCGAGCGTCATTCGCGCCATCATCCCCGCCGACGGCGGCTTTGGCGACGCGCCCGCCGCGTGCGGCAAGGTCACCGCGCTGGTGTACCACCGGCGCGAAGACGACAACGAGGTCATCGCCAACGGAATCGCCGCGCGCGACAAGTGGCTGGGCATCAATGGCTGCGCGAAGACCTCGCAGCCGGTGAACGACTTCGGCTTCCAGGGGCTCGGCTGCGTGGCCTACGACGGCTGCCCTGCGGCCACCCCGGTGCTGTGGTGCGAAGACACCGCCAAAAGCCCCTACAAGCACGATCTGCGCGAGCCGTACCGCGTTCCCATGTGGAACTGGTTCGCGCATTTCTAAGAGGCTGCCGGCAGCGTCACCCGAGACGCACGGTTTCCAAGCTCCGGTGTCGCGGTGGGTCACCAGCGACGCACCGTGGGGCGTTTTTAGGCGGCAAATACCGCGGCCCAGGCCGGGTCTGCTTCGCGCGTGGCGCGCCAGCGTCGTTGGCACCTGCCGTGCAATCTCCTCTCGCGACGCCTTCGCAAAAAGGCGAGCGACTTAGCCTGAGAGGAGACATTCGAACATGAACCGTTACCGTCTGCTTGCCGCCATTTCTTTTGCCATCATGGGTCTCGTTGCCACCGGTGTGGGCTGCAGCAGCTCTGGCGAGGTGTGCAGCGGAACCGGCCAGTGCGTGTGCAAGACCAGCTGCAGCCGCTCATGCGAATCGGCCAGCGCGGGAAGCTGTCAGTTCACGTGCAACCCCGGCCAGAGCTGCAACTTCACGTGCACCGGCGGCGACTGCCGCATCGCCTGCGAGGGCGACGCCAACTGCAACGTCGACTGCGCCAAAGGAAGCTGCACGGTGGCCAGCGGTACCGGCGCGACCGACGTGAAGTGCGGCGGCACCCAGTCGTGCATCGTCGCCTGCGACCCCAAGGCGAAGAAGTGCGATGTGGACGGCAAGCCCGTCAACGGCGGCGCGGGAGGCACGAGCAGCGGCAGCAGCGGCACCAGCGGCGTAGTGGACGCCGGCGGCCTGCCCGACTTCGACTTCTGAGGCACCCACTCGTTTGGATCAGCCGGAAGTGACAGGACCGTCTACGTCGCCCGGCCCCAGACGCCTTCGGAACAGATCGGCCACCAGGCCGTAGCACTGGCGCGCCAGCTCCGGGTTGTAGCGGGGCCCCTCGTCGCGGAGGAACGCGTGCGCGGCGTTGAGCTCGAGCCAGGAGAAGTTGACGTTGGCGTCGCTCATGGCGTCGTAGATGCGGCGGCGGCCGTCGGCGGGAATGTGCGGATCCTGCCGGCCCCAGGCCATCCACATCTCGCCGCGCAGGTCGCCACGCGCGACGCGCGCGAGGGAGTCGTCGCCCGCCTGCCCCAGCGAGCCCTTGTGAATGTCGGTGGCGTAGAAGCACGCGGCGGCCTTCACGCCCGGATGCATGGCGGCCCGGAACGCCAGGTGACCGCCAATGCACACCCCCATGACGCCCACGTCGCCGGTCGAGCTGGGGTGCGCGCGCAGGTGCGCGAGCGCGGCTCCGGCGTCGTCGTCGTATGCGCTCACCGGGCGCCCCACCTTGCACGCGTTGCCGCGGTCGGCGCCCGCTGCGTCGTACCCGAGCACGGTGCCCTCCGGCAAAAGCTCGTGAAAAATCTCCGGCACCGATACCACGAAGCCGTGTCCCGCGAGCGCCATCGCAGTGCGGCGAATGGGCCCAGTGATCTGGAAGATCTCGCTGAAGAAGACGATGCCCGGGTAGCGGCCGCCGGCGGCCGGGCGAAACACGCAGGTGCGCATGGGGCCACTGGGCGTCGTCAAGAGGATCGGCGGGTCTTCGCGAATGACCATGCGCGCAGCCTACTACGGAGCGGCGAGCAGGGACGCCACACTCTACGCGCGTCCGCACCACGTCGCGCGACGGCCACCCGGCGAATTGCAGCGAAATTCGTGCGGCACACAGCGTGCACGGTGAGGATGCATGATCACCATCATCCTCATCGTCCTCATCGTCCTCGCACTCGGCGGCGGCGGCTGGGGCCACTCGCGCTACGGCGCCGTGGGCTGGTCTCCGCTCGGCATCATCCTCGTGGTGGGCCTGATCCTCTGGTTTACCGGCTACCTCCGCTAGCCGAGAGCACCACGCGCGGTATCAGCCTGTCAGCCTGTCAGCCTGTCAGCCTGTGAGCGCGTCCTTGCCGATGACGGTCCAGTCTTCCTGACCGTGGCCGTCGGCGATGAAGCGGTCCATGACCGCGGCCAGCGCAGGGATGAGCACCAGCGGCACCTCTCCGCGCGAAGCCTCTTCGATCATCAGCCGCGCGTCCTTGCGCGCCATGGTGAGCTCCCACGAAGGCTTGCTGAACTCGGTCCGGAGCAGCGCCTTGGCTCGGCCCGGTAGCGAAGCGCCCGGGTTGAAGAGATCGAAGAGGCCCAGCGCCTCTGCGGCGGGAATCTTCATGGCCTTGGCCAGCGCGAACATGTCGACCAACCCGCCAATCATCGACACCAGAAATAGGTTTCCCAGCAGCTTGAGGCCCGCCGCGCGCTCCGGCTGCGGCCCCACGTAGCTGAGCGTGCCGGTCATCTTCGAGAGCTCGGGCGCGAGCCGGTCGAACGTCTCGCGGCTTCCCGACGCGAGCATGATGCCGGTGGACTCGAGCGCGTTCTTCGGTCCCATGAAGACCGGCGCGTGAAGGTACGTGATGCCTGCGGCCGCGAGGCGCTGGGCGCGGGCGGCGGTTCCGGTGGGCGTGGTGGTGGTGTGGTCGACCACGGTGGCGCCCCTTTCGAGCTGCGCTTGCGCGAGCACGTCGTCGACCGCGGCGTCGTCGGAGACCACAATGTGCAGGCGCGTCGCGCCGCGTGCGGCGTGGGCTGGCGAGTCGGCGACCACTGCGCCCACCGCGATGAGCTCTTCTGCTTTTGCGCGCGTGCGGTTCCACACCCGCACCTCTTCGCCGCGGGAACGCAGCGCACGCACGAAGTTTCCACCCAGGAGCCCCATACCGAGAAACGCGATCATCCGTGACCTCCGGCCTCTACGATGTCACGAGCGGAGCCGCCGGTGCGGAGAAGTCGATGCAATGTGCGCTATCGCGAGCGCAGCGCGGCGACCCGAAGCGTCCTCGACCACCCCTTGGACGGCTGCTATCTCCCGAGGGTGCGAACCCTCTTCGTCCTGTCCGGTCTCGCGATTGTCACGGCCTGCGCGTCGGAGTCGCAAAGTGGGCTCGAGCCGCCGAAGGCGACCCCCACTCGCGACGCGGGAAGCGTTGACGCCGCCACGTTCCCGAGCGACGCGTCCGACGCGGGCGCCGACGCGGGTCTGGTGAGAGGACCGCCGCCGAGCACGCTCCCGGTGACCTTCACGCGCCCCGACGTGGGCACGCCGCTCACGGCTGCAGAGCTGGCCAAGGCGACCGACGAGCTCGTCGCGCTCCTCAAGGGGACGAGCTACTTTCAGTTCGTCGACGACCGCGTTCACGGCTGGCCCGAAACCGACCCCGGCAAGGGCTACTGGTACGGCCACTACTGGAGCGGCGTCCGCGTGACCAAGGCCGGCGGCACCGTCACCTACACGCACTCCACCGACGGCGCCGACAACGTCGGCATCAGCACCGCGCCGTACCTCGAAGGTGCTTGCTACGGATACTTGATGTGGGGCGACGCCAAGCTCGCGCACCTCACGCGGCGCATGCTCCGCGCGTACAGCGCGTGGGTCAAGGCCATGGTGCGAAGCGCGGGCGACACCAACCCCACGCTGCTGGCGCGCAACCTGTACCACCACAACGTCACCTCCACCGAGGGCGGGCGTTCGTTGGCCATCGACTACAGCCCGAGCTTTCCTGGCATCGATGCCGACCCCTCGGAATACGTGCATGTTCCCACCAACCCCACGTTTGGCGACGTGTACATCAAGAACAAGCGCTCCAAGGACGACATAGGACACATGTTGCGGTCGATGGCGCTATTGGCGCCTTGTGGCGGCCGGCTCGACGCTGCGGGCAAGGCCGACATGGCCGAGCTCAAGGCGCTCTATGAGTCGTGGGGCAAGCGGGTGAACGATCAGGGCTTCGCTATCGAGACCCTCGACAAGAGCCAGAACCTGTGGACGCCGCCGGATCAGCTCGCCCACTACACGCTCATCGGCAACGTCGAGTGCCTGGGCGCCCTCTCGCTGCGCCTCAAGGGTACCGGCGTGGCGGGCGATCTCGACTGCGGCACCGGCCTCGGGTCCACCGAGAAGCTGGCCTGGAACTTCCTAAAAAACGACGCCCGGCAGATCGTCCGCACGCACCACGCTGCGGCGCTCACCCTGGCCTACGAGAAGGCGCAACTGCCGCTGGCGCGCTTGCTCCTGCAGGGGCTGTCGGAGCGGGTCGAGCTCGACCTGGGCGTGGTCGAGGGCGGATCGCCGCCGGCCGGCTTCTCGCTACCCGACGTAACGAGCGAGCTGGTGTATGCCGGCAATGCCGGCGTGCCGCTCACCTCGCGCGAGGTGCGCTGGCTCCACGGACGCGTGCACGATGCATTCACCACCATGCTCGCGCCGGCCAACGCGCGCACGTTCCGCCTCTTCGACGCGGCGACGCCCGACGGGACCTATTCCTACGATCCGCCCGAGTCGAGCATCAACTTCCGCGACCTCGGCATGCTCATCGGCACCTGCGCCTCGACCTACCGCAACCCCGCCGGCCGCGCGGTGCTCGACTGCGACAAGCTCCTGGCGGCCTTTTGAGCCTCAGAAGCGCAGACCGAGCGTTACCTGAAGGGTGATGCCGGAGTTGTTCCACGTGTCCCAGGCGTAGGTCTTGCCGTCGATGTTGCTGGAGTACGCGTACCTTCCTCGGGCGTAGCGCAGCTGTGCTTCGCCACCGAGGAACAAGGAGTCGGTCAAGAACGCGTTGACGCCAACCCCCACTCCGAAGGTGGCACCGAAGCCCTGGCCGGCGACCTCGAGGCCGCGGAAGCGAAGCGAGTTGGTGCCGAAGGTGGGGCCCAAGACCACCAGCGGATAGAGGTCGACGCGTTTGGCAACGCCCACGTGGTAGGTGCCGCGTGCAAGCGCGGTGAAGTGGCGTTCGTTGTAATCTACACCCACAATGTCGAGCAGCGCGCAGGCGAGAACGCAGTTGGAGAACTCGGCCCCCAGGCCCAAGGCCATGGTGCCGGGGCCCACCTTCGCAATGCCGACGTCGGCGCTCGCGCCAAAGCCCACCTGGGCGAGGAAGAGGTCTGCGTTGAGCATCAGGCGGGCGTCGACGCTACCCGGCTGGATGGCCGCCGGCGGCGTGTCTTTCATCGGCGGCGGGGCCGGCGCCGCGGGGGCCAGCACCAGCGGGGCAGGAGCAGGTGCAGGCGCGGGCGCGGGCGCAGGCGCCACCGGTTCTTCGAGCTTGGCCACCTGAACCGGCGCTGGCTTTTTGGGCGCCTTCTTGCCGCTCTTCTTCTTGGGCGCCGCCTCCGGCACGGGCTGAGCGAGGGCATGCGCGAGGGTGGGGCACGCGCCCGCGACGAGCAAGCTGACGACCAGACCGCAGGAGATGCGGCGGAAGCGGGAGGAGAGAGAGCCGGTGAACGAAGCGCGATGGGGCATCCCTCCCGGTCGACCGCCCCCCGGGAGAATTGTGGGCGCTCCGACGATTTCCGGCGGCTGCTTGGCCGGCTCGCTACGACCGCTCCAGCCAGTCGAGCGCATCGGCGAAGACGCCGCGTGCGCGGACGCTGGTCACGAGCTGCATGTGCCCGGGCGCCTTGCCGCCGTCGTCGGCGACGCGAACATGTGCAAAGTGCAGCTTTCCCCCGCACAAGGAGAGAAAGCGGCGGGCGGCGCTGGGATGACAGAAGAGGCGATCGCCGTCGCTGGCTATGGAAACCACCGGTACGTCGACCTGCGCGAGCGCGGCGCGGTAGTCGTCGCGACCGTCGCGGCTCCGCCAGCGGCCGCTCTCCGCAGTGGCGCAGAGGTCTTCCACGTAGCTCCGCGCCTCGTCGTCGCTGCCCTGGCGCAGGGCGCGCGCGGGAAAGTAGCCGCGGCGCTCGGTCACCGTGCGCATCAGCGCGGTAACTGCGCGCTTTTGCAGCCAGCGCAACGGCGAGCTTTCGAGCTCTCGGAGCCAAACGTTCACGGCGCAGAGCATGATGCCGTCGGCCGCCACCAGCCCGAGCCCCTGCGCTGCCAGCGCCGCGTGCCCCCCGAGCGAGTGCCCGAAAACGATCACCTTACGGCCTTCGCTGCGTTCGCGCGCAGCGGAGACCACCGCCGGAAGGTCGAAGCGCACCAGATCGTCGTAGCTCCAGTCGCCGCCGGCGGCCGCGGCAGTGCCGCTCTCTCCGTGACCGCGAAAGTCGAAGGAGATGGTGCGGTACCCGCGCTGGCGAAACCATCGGGCGAGCCCGGCGCCGGCGGGCCGCTCGAACTCGCTTCGACGCGCGAACATCGCGTGCGCCAGCACCACAATACCTCGCACCGGCCCCCGCGCTGCCCCGCCCGGCTCTCCGAAAACCGCCGCGAGATCCACGCCGTCGGCGGCGCGAATGTCGACGCGTTCGGGCTCTGCGAGGGCCGAGGGAGCCGGGGGAGACCGGGTGCGGCCGCTTCCCCAGCCACCACGGACGCCATGGGAGCGTGATCTTCGAGAAGGCACCGGCGCTCGCTCAGTCGAGGGGCAAGACCCAGACTTCGTCGCCCACCGCCAGCCCCAGATGCGCCGCCGCTTGCTCGCCCATGTGGGCCGCCCCGTCGGCGTCTTCCCACGCGCCGAGCACCGAGCGAAAGTGCGGCGCGCCGGCGGGCTCCACCGCGAAGATGGCGCGCCGCTTGGCGCCGGCCTCGGGAACGAGCTTCGCCACCGGGGCGCGGTGGGTCTCCTGCACCAGGGTGATCTCGTCGGTGGGCGCGGTGAAGTGCGGGCCGCCGTCGAAAGGGTCGACCCGTTCGGCGTAGCGAAAGCCAATGCGTCGCAGCATCTTCTCGACGCCGCGGGTCTGGTGCCCCACCTTGCCGATGACGTCTTGCGCCTGCTTGGAGAGGAGCGTCGCGTACATGGCGCCTTCGGGCCACAGACCCTTGATGAACTCTTTGTTCTTCTTGCTGAGCAGATCGGCGTCGGCGTACGTGAGGTCGGTGAAGTGCCTGCCCAGCGCGTCCCACAGGTGGCTGGTGCCGTCGGGCTCGAGGGGCGGCAACAGCTCCGCCAGCACTTCGTCGCGAAATTGGTCGCGATGCATCTTGATGTACAGGAACCGGACGTAGCTGATGAACTGCCCCAGCCGCTCGGGAAAGCGTCGGTACTCGGGCATGAGGATGAGCCCGCCGATCTCGGTCGGCCCGTTGTACGAGTAGCCGATCTTCAAGACCGTGTGCTTGAAGTGCTTGTCGAGGGTGTGCGAGTAGCGTTCCTCGTCGATGACGTCGACGTAGATGTACGGGGCATCGCGGCGCCCCAGCTGCGCGATGATCATCGAGGTACCGACGATGCGCTGCTCGTGGTGGTCGAAGAGCACGAACACGTAGCTGCGGCGCTTCACGTCTTTGATGAGCCCGGTGAAGCTCTTGTGGGCCTCGTCGAGGATGGATCGAATCTCGTCGCGGACCGCCGGCAGGTTCACCGTGTCGAGGTGGTGCGCGACGTCGAGGAGCTGGTCCTCGTCGCTCAGCGTCGCGCCACGGATCTCGTACCGCACCATTTGCCGCTGGTACTACCACACGGCGGCGTGACTTCTCCACAGGGGAACATGCAGGCCACTGCACGCCGCCCAAATTGACGCAGCCGGGCGCAGGCAAACGGGTGTGGTAAAACTCCGTGAACGATGTTCGGCCCTAGCTCTCCGTCCGCGCGCCGCTCCTCCTTCTTGGCCCTGCTGCTCTTCGCGCTGGCCCTCCTGGCCGCCTGCTCCAAGAGCGACGTACCGCCGGGCAAGGCCCGGATCGCGGTGGTCGGCAAGACCCTCGCCAACCTGGTCACGCGGATCGCCGCCGACGACGCCGACGTGCGGGTGGTCGAAGGCCCGGGCCCCGACGCCGAAGCTCTCGCCGAGGGCGCGCGCGTGGCGGTGATGGTCGGGCTCGGATACGACGATTGGTTCGAGGATGTGGCCCGGAGAAAGGGCGTGGCCAAGCTGCGGCTGGTGAAGGCCGGTGCGCGCGTGCCCACGGTGCCGGAGATCGCCGGCGGCGACGCGCAAGTGCCCACGGTGTGGCTCGACCCCGAGCGCGCGCGGCTGGTGGTCAAGGCAGTAGCCGAGGAGCTCTCGCGGGCCGACTCCGCCCACGCCACCGCGTATCGCGACCGCGCCACCGCGCTCGACAAGGAGCTCGACGCACTCGACAAGGAGATCGAAGCGCGGACCACCAAGTGGACGCAGCGCTCGCTCGTGAGCTCCACCAGCAGCCTCGCGTACTTCGCAGAGCGCTATCACCTCGACGTCGCCGCCGTCACCCAGCCGAAGGAAGGGCCGCCGCCGGCGAAGGACCGCCTCCTCTCGCTCGCACGCGACAAGCACGTACGTGCGCTCTACACCGAAAAACAAGGCCTGGGCGACCCGGCGCTGGCCGCCGAAGCAAAGCTGAGCTGGGTCACGGTTTCGACGGTGGGCGCCCCCTACGAGAGCGTCCTCCGGGGCATCGTCGAGGCGCTGGAGCCCTACCAGCGCTGACTGGCGCCGGCGAAATACAAGCGATTACGGACAGTTCCGATTCCCTTGCGGTCGGACCGCCGGGCGCCCTGGGAGGTGCCCTTCGGCGCGGCGCGGTGCTAAGATCACAGCAAGGCACCTAGATGCGTCGAGAAGTAGGCATACCGCTCTTCTTGTGGGCGTGCGCGGCGGCGTGGCTTCACATGATGGTCGGCGGCGGAGGTTTCTTCGTCGCGCGGCTCAATGACGACCAGAATACGCTGCTGGCGTTCGCGGGGAAGGTGCGCGAGCGGGTGAAGGCGTCGGAGCAGACGGTGGCGGTCGACTTTGGCGACGACAACCAGGCCGCGCCCGCTCAAGCCGAGGCCGATGCGCCGCCGGCCGCGCCCACCGCGTCGGTGGTGAAGCCCAAAGACCCTTTGCCCCCCAAGGTGACCAAGCCGGAGCCCCCGAAACCGCCGGAGCCGGAGAAGAAGAAGGTCGTCGTCGTCGAGAAGAAGGAAGAGGCCCCCAAGATTCCGGTCCTTCCGAAGGAGCTCGAGGACAAGCGCATCGCGGTGCAGCAGCACGTCAAGAAGGACCAAGAAGACAACCCCGACGCGAAGCAGATCGCCGAGGACGCCAACAAGGTCGAAAAAGAGACGGCGGCGTCGCAGACGTCGACCGACCAAAACGACAAGAACCCTGCGCCCGGCGGCAACCACACGGGCCCCAAAGACACCGTGGGCAACGCGCAGAAGACCAAGATCGCCGAGAGCGAGGAGCACCCTGGCGAAAAGGAGCGCGCGCCCGGCGAGAAGGGCACGCAGTTCGACGTCCAGAAGGACCCGCCGCCCAAGGCCATGGCCAACCAAAAGGTGGACGGCAAAGAGAGCCCCATGGCGCCCAAGTCGGGCGGCGATGGCAAAGTCGCCTCGGCGGCCGCCAAGGCGCCCAAGGCGAACGATCCCCCGAAGGAGACGCCCGCTTCGCCGGAAGTTCACGAAAGCCCCAACGGCGGCTGGACCTTCAACCCGCTGCGCCCTGGCGTGCCCACGCCCGGCGCGGTGGCCTCGTCGTCGGGCAAGACCGGCGACGCTGCCAAGGGCGGCGAGAATCCCAGCTCCACCAAGTGGCTCGGCCTCGGCGGCAAGCCCGGCCCCGGTCAGGTCAACCTCAACCTCAACCACGACGGCGTCATCGCCTCGGTGGGCGTCGAGCAGCTTCGCAAGGAGCGCGTGGCCGACGGCGAGCGTCGTCTCTCGCAGCACCGCGGCTCATGGCAATCGTCGTCGCTCGAGCGCTGGAGGTCGGCCATCGAGAACTACGTGGCCACCGTGAAGCCGGGCAACCAGACGGCGCTCAATGCCGCGCGGTCACCGTTCGCTACGTACCTCAACGCGATGCACCTGCGGATTCATCCGCTCTTCGCCGACAGCTTCCTCGACTCTCTCGACTCGCTGCCACCCACCCATCCGCTCTCGGATCACAAGATGTGGGCGCGTCTCGAGATCGTGCTGACGCGCGACGGCAAGGTCATCAAGATGGGCGTCGTGAAGCCGAGTGGCGTCACGGCGTTCGACATCGCCGCGCTCGACTCGGTGCAGCGCGCATCGCCCTTCGGTCCAGCGCCCACGGCCATCATTTCCACCGACGGCAACGTGTACCTGCACTGGGACTTTCACCGCGACGAAACAGCGTGCACCACCGGCCACGCGCGCCCCTACCTCATCAACGTGCCGGGCAAGGGCCCCACCAAAGAGCCCGATCCGCCGGCCCCGAGCAAGCAGCCCCCGGGCGAAGATCTGCGGCCCACCGGCGCGCCGGACTCTCGTCACGGCGCCCCCTGAGCCGTCTCACATGTTGTATTCGATGAAGTAGGGCGAGCACATGTCGACCTTGGGGGTGAGCGTCATGGTGACGTTCACGGAGTCATTGATCTGGCCGAGCCCGGTGCAGTTGTGATCGAGCTCCACCGCGGTGGGATCGCAGCAGCCCGGGTAGCCGAGGTCGCTGTTCTTCTGCGTACCCTTCACGCATTTGTTGAGCTTGGTGGTGCCGCCCACGCACTTGATGAAGACGCAGAGCTCGGCGTTGGGCAGGTTGGTGTTCGCCTTGAGCCCAGTGACCGCGAAGGCAACGTCGTTGCCGACGAAGGAATAGGCGTCGGCGTCGCGCTCGCTGGAGATGATGCCGCCCACCTTGTGAGGCGGATTCGCGTCCTTGTCGTCGATGGGCGGGAGCATCTTGGGCGACTCGATGCCGCCCAGATCGTCGGGATCGGCACAGACGCTGCCATCGGCCCTCGCGTCGGGGGTGCCCGAATCCTCTGTCGGTAGAACGCCGGTATCCTTCCCGGCATCGGGCCGACGGGTGGTGCCGCTGTCCACGTTATCTTCCGCCGGGCCGGGATCGCTGCCACAGGCAATCGCAAGGAGGAGGAGGCCAGAGGATCCGAGGGCGAGGGCGCGCTTCATCCGGGTATCGTTCACGATAGGAGGCGATGGCGCAAGTGGGGACGTGCCCCGCGGAAGCTGCCCAAGCCCGCGACAAGGCTGGTACATTGCTTGTCCATGTCCTCCCCGCGGCGCCCTTTGTATCCGGAAATAGCCACATTTCGCGAGGGTCGCCTGCGCGTCGACGACCTTCACGAGCTCTACTTCGAGGAGTCCGGAAACCCGAAAGGCAAGCCGGTGGTTTTCCTGCATGGCGGGCCGGGCGGGGGTACCGAGGGCAAGCAGCGGCGCTTTTTCGACCCGGCTCGTTACCGCATCGTCCTCTTCGATCAGCGCGGCTGCGGCAAGAGCACGCCGCATGCGTCGCTCGAGCGAAACACGACCTGGGATCTGGTAGCCGACATCGAGAAGCTGCGCGAGCACCTGGGCATCGAGCGCTGGCAAGTGTTCGGTGGCTCCTGGGGGAGCACGCTGGCGCTGGCGTACGCCGAGAGCCACCCGGAGCGCGTCACCGAGCTGGTGCTCCGAGGCATCTTCCTCCTGCGGAAGTCGGAGATCGACTGGTTCTACCAGAACGGCGCGAGCACGCTCTTTCCCGACTACTGGGAAGACTTCCTGGCGCCCATTCCCGAGGCCGAGCGAGGCGATCTGGTGAGTGCATACTACAAGCGACTCACCAGTAGCGATGCGGCGGTTCGCAGCGCCGCTGCCAAGGCCTGGAGCGTGTGGGAGGGCCGCACCAGCTGCCTCATCCCCAACGAAGGCCTGGTGGAGCGCATGGAGGCCGATGCCTTTGCCGAAGCGTTCGCGCGTATCGAGTGCCACTACTTCATGCACGGCGGTTTCCTCGACGAAGCTCGCGCGCTGCTGCATCCCGAGCGGGTGGCCAAGATCCGCAAAATTCCCGCGGTCATCGTGCAAGGGCGCTACGACGTCGTGTGCCCCATGACCAGCGCGTGGGACCTTCACCGCGCCTGGCCCGAGGCCGACCTGCGCGTGGTTCGCGACGCGGGTCACTCGGCTTTCGAGCCCGGCATCGCGAGCGAGCTGGTCGCCGCCACCGCCCGTTTCGCGGGCACCTGAGCGACCCGAAACGGCCCCGCCGTCGCTCGTTCGGGTGATGCCCAAGTGCCTTGGCGCGTGCTACGGTTTCACCATGAAGAATGGCGTCTTCGGTGCGCTCGCGCTCTGCTCGCTGGTGGCCTGCTCCGGCGATCCGCCGGTATCGGGCGGGGGCTCGTCCTCGTCCGGGGGCTCTGGCCTCGACGGCGGGCAAACCGGCAACGACGGCGGCGTGGTCGACGCAGCGGGCGCCGATGGCTCGATCACCTGCAAGGCGCCGCTGGTTGCCTGCGGTCCGGTATGCGTCGAGGTGGTCACGAGCGGCGACAACTGCGGCCGCTGCGGGCACAGCTGCGGCGGCGCCAAGTGCAGCGACGGCATCTGCCAACCCCAGGTGATTCGCGCCGGGTTGCCCGCCAATATCAACGTCGCGGTGGGCAAGGGCGGCGTGTTCTTCACCCATGGCCTCTCGGTCGAGACGTGCCCGCTCACCGGCTGCGTGGTAGCGCCGGTCAAGGTGGCCACCTTCGTGAACTACGAGCCCGGTCCGCCCATCGCGGTGGGCGAAGATGCGGTGCTCTTTCGGGGCGCGCCCGATCAGAACACCATTCGCCCCAACGCCTACCATTGTCCGGTGAGCGGCGTGTGCACGCTCAAGAGCATCGACGCCGACGGCTTCGGCGACATCTCGTCGATCGCGGCCTTCAAGTCCGAGGCGTACACCTGGACCTCGCGCGCGCTCAACCACCACTCGGGTTGCGACAAGACCGGGTGCGCCAGCAAAGAAGCGCTCCTGACTATCGGATCGCCGGGCAGCGAGCGACTATTCGTCGACGCCACGGGTGCATACTACATCGATGCCGCCGGAGCCCTGCACGGCTGCCCGGTCTCCGGCGCGTGCACCCCCAGCACCATCGCCACCGGACTGGGCACCGCGCTTGGCATGCAGAGCGCAGGCGGCAAGCTGTACGTCGCGCTCCCCGGCGACGGCGCCAACCGCGGCAGCATCCGCGTCTGCAACGCCACCTCGTGCGAGGCCGCGGCCTTTAGCAATCGGCCACTGGGTAACGTGTCGAGCTTCGCGGTCGATGCCCGCGGCGTGTACTGGTTCACCGACGGGACCGACCTTCGCGCCTGCCCCATCGCCGGCTGCGGCGCCGCCATCGGCACCGTGCTCTCGACGCCGTCCCCGGCGAGCTCGACCCTGGTAGATACCCGCGACGGCTTTCTCTACTACGTGACCCGCGACGCCAGCGGCGCCACCATCTTGCGCGTGGCCACGCCCTAAATTCGCATGTATGTTGCACTCGCGCGCGCCGAAGGCTCTCAGTAGCGGTAGGTGTACGCCAAGAACGCGCCCAGCCCTAGCCCGACCGCGGCCAGCAGCAGAGCCGAGAGCACCGATCGCCGATGCAGGCGACGCAGCGCCGGCCCCAGCGCCGCCAGCGGTGCCGCGTTGCCCCGAAGCCGCGCCGCGATGGCGGCGGTGAGCTCTCCCGCGAACGGCACGCCGTCGTTGGCGAGGTAGAGGAGTCGCAGTTGCTCGCCGGCGCGGCGTTCGACCCAAAGCTCGGCGCGATCGCGGCCGCGCACATCGGCAAAGCGCCGGTGCAGGATGCGTGCGAACGGTTCGGGCGACGCGTCTTCGACCCGCACGGTGCTGGCCGCGAGGTCGAGCTCGATCTGGCGGTTGCCGGGCAACCAGGGAATCACCGACAATGCGGCAGCGAGCGCGCCGAACGCCACCAGCAGGCCGAAGCCGGCGGTCGTCAGATGAACGTCTCGCCGCACTTCCAGCCACACGAGACTGGCGGGAATCGCGGCGATGGCCGCCGCCATGAGCATCGCCGGCAAGCGGGCGGGCCGGCAGGACACAAGGCCCGACTCCGCGTTCACCGTAACCCACCGATCGAAGAGCCAGGCATGGTCCACCAGCGCTTGTACGCCCAAGGCTGCGACCACCTTCCCTCCGTCATGCGTTCAGTCTATTGAGTGCATTCTACACAACAATCGCATGTTCTGCTGATAACGCGTGCAGTGTCGAGCGTGGCGCTTCACCGCGCACTTGCCCCGGACCGAGAAGAGCGGGCTAAGCTCCTTTCATGGCTGCGCGCGCGATCGGTTCCGGAACCATCTCCTTCGGCTTGGTGTCGATTCCCTTCAAGCTCTACACCGCGGCCTCGGCCGAGAGCGTGAGCTTCAATATGCTGCACAAGAAGTGCGGCGGAAGGATGAAGCAACAATACCTTTGCCCCACCGACAACGAGACGGTGGAGCGCACCGAGATGGTGAAGGGCTACGAATTCGCGCGCGATCGTTACGTCACGTTCACCGACGAAGAGATCAAGAAGCTCGAGTCGGTACGCAGCGGCGATCTCGAGTTGGTCGAGTTCGTGCCCGCCAGCACCGTGAACGAAGTGTATCTCGAAAAGTCGTACTACCTCGGCCCCGACAAAGGCGGCGAGCGCGCCTATCGTCTGCTCAGCGAGTCGCTCGGGCGCAGCGAGAAGCTGGCGGTGGGCCGCTACTTCACCCGCGGCAAAGAGCAGCTGGTGCTGTTGCGTCCGTATCAGGGAGGGCTCTTGCTGCACGAGCTCTTCTACGCGAGCGAGGTTCGTGCCTTCTCCGACGTCGATACCGGCGGCGCGTTCGAGTTCAAGCCCATCGAGATGGAGCTGGCCGACAAGCTCATCGAGCAGCTCTCCTCTACCGACTTCAAGGCCGATAAGTACAAGGACACCTACGGCGATCGCGTGCGCGCAGCGGTGGATCAGAAAATCGCCGGTGAGGAGATCTCGCAGGCGCCCGAGGCACCGAAGGCGCAGATCATCGATCTCCTGGAAGCCCTCAAGCGAAGCCTGGAGACCGCCAACGACACGCCCCGTAAGCCGGAGCCGGCTGCGGAGCCGGAAGCCGCCGAACCTGCCGTCGAGATCGCCGCTGTCAACAAGGGGCCGAAGAAGGCCTCGCCGCGCGCCAAGGCGGAGAAGAAGCAGACCGGCTGACGCGTTCTCGCACGAGAACTTGGTAGAGGACGCGCGACCTTCGTACCATTCGAGTGGGCGCGCTCGCGCACGATGGCTCGACGCAGCGCCCGCTCCCCTTCCCCATGAACCTCTCTCGCTGCATGGTAGCGGCCACCTGCGCCCTCGGCCTGGTCGCCGCCGGCTCCTTCATCGCGCTCCGCGTGGCGCGCAAACCGGCCCTGTTCATCGATGGCCGCTTGGCGCCCCACGACGCTTCGGCCCGGCGAGCGTGGCTCGACGAGCTCGCGAGACGGCGCGCCGAGGAGCGGGTGCTGGTGGGTGCAGAGGGCGCCTGGGCCACTCCGCGTCTTGGTGAGCTGGGCGTCACCGCAGACGTCGCAGCCACCGAGGCCGGAGTTTCGCGGGCGTGTGAGCGAACGCTCTGGGCGCGCGTGAAGGACGCGCCGGCGCGGCTCGAGATACCGCTGCAGTTTCGCGGCAACCTGGGCGGCGACCGACTCGAGCGCGTCGCGCAGGGTCTCCGGCGCGAGCCCATCGGTGCCCGCCTCGACCTCTCGCGCCACCTGCGGGTGCCCGAGGTGGTCGGTCGAGAGCTCGACGTGGACGCGACGCTTGCGCGCGTCGCCGATGCTGCGGGCCGCGGGCAAGTGCGCACCGAAGCGGCGACGCGTCCGCTGCTCCCGAGCATCACCGAGGCATCGCTGAAGGCAGTGGACGTTACCAAGGTGGTGGCTTCCTTCGAGACCACGTTCGCGAACACCGGGGTGGGCGTGGGGCGCTCCGCCAACATCCGGAGCGCCGCCGCCAAGATGGACGGCACCATGCTGAATCCGGGCGACTCGTTCTCGTTCAACGATGTGGTGGGGCCACGCACGCTCGAAGCCGGCTTCACGTACGCGCCCGAGATCGTCGGCGACGAGCTGGAGACGGGCGTGGGCGGCGGCACCTGCCAGGTGGCGAGCACCCTGCACGCGGCGGCGCTGTTCGGCGCCCTGGACGTGGTGGAGCGCCACGCCCACGGGCGCGCCTCTAGCTACGCCAAGGTGGGGCTCGACGCCACGGTGGCGTACGGCAGGGTCGACCTGCGCCTTTCCAACCCCTTCCCGTTTCCGGTGATCCTACACGCATATCTACCGAGCCCCACGGCGGTGCGGGTGGAGATCATCGGCGGCGAGCCTCAGGCCGCGGTGAAGTACGGCTGGGCGGTGCACAAGAGCGAAGACTTCTTCCGGCGCATCACCTTCAAGCCCGGCCTCGAGCCGGGCGCCGTCGTGAAGCACCAGAAGGGCGCGAAGGGCCAGGCCATCATCTCGTTCGTCACGGTCACCTTTCCCGACGGGCGCACGCAGAAGCGGGTGTATTCCAGCGACTACCGGCCGGTTCCCGAGGTTTTGTGGGTGGGGCCGGGCGTCGACGAGGCGACCCTGCCCGAGGTGCCGGAAGGCGCGACGCGGGTGGAGCGGCGTGGCCTGCTGCCGCAAGAGCCGGTCGCGAGCGCGCCGGCGACCTGAGCGCGGCGCCTCAACCGGCTAGGCGTACCAGGCGCGCGCAGGTGTCGGCGGTCTGATCGTCGAGGGGAAAGCAGCTCTCGAGGCGGAGCTCCTCCAAGACCACCTGTTGCGGAGCAGAGAACACGGTGATGGCGGTGAAGAACGACACCGCCAGATCGCCCCGGCGAAGGCGCACCGTGAAGGTGGGGTCCACCGGCGCCGCGAGGTCGGGCTCGCGCCAGTCGCGAGGTACGCCCGGGTAAGCGAGCACGCGCTCCACCAGCGCAGCGAGCCGCGCGTCGCGGCGCATCGCGAGCGCCTCGCGCTGCAGGCGCCCCAGCATCTGCCGGGCCGTGGCTTCCCATCCCAGCACGAAGGGCCGCAGAAGGCGCGGGTCGAACACCAGCGAGAACATGTCGAGAGGAGTCGGCAGGTGTTGTGGCTCGGCCACGAACGCCGCGAAGAGCACCTCGGCGCCGCGGTTTTGGCGAAGCACGACCGCATCGGGGGTGATGACGGTGAGCGGATAGGGCTCGTGCTGCCGCATCATGCGCGCGATGGCGCGGTCCACCGCGGCAGGAATTTCGCCCGATTGCGACGTGCCGAAGCGCGGCGGGAAACCCGATGCACGGAGCGCCTCGTCCTGATCCCGCAGCGGCACCTCGAGCACGCGGAAGAGCCGCAGCGCCATGGGCTCACTCGGCTGCGCGCGGCCCGACTCGAGGAAGCTCAGGTGGCGAGCGGAGATGCCCGCCTCCAGTGCGAGCGCCAGCTGCGAGAAGCCGCGCCGGCCGCGCCAGTACCTGAGGAGCGCGCCGAACATGGGCCGGCATTGTACGCCGCTTCCTTGGTTTCCGGTATCGGGCCCGCCGAGGGGCGCGCAAAACTCGCGCGGCAATCACATCGGCCTGCCTCGCCGTCGTGCGCTATGGTTTCGACACGCGATGGAGCTCGTGACCTTTCGCCCCTTCCTCCTTCGTGCGGCGCTCGCTTCGGCGGCGCTGGCATGGGCCGCTCCGGCCGCCGCCGACGATGTCGCCCTGGTGCGGGCCCGGGAGTCGTATTGGCAGGAGCGAGAGCACAGCGCACTGGCGTTCGGCGCCAGCGGGCTCTTCACCGCCTCGGTCGGGGTTTCGACCCTGGCCAGCACCGACAGCACGGTGGCGCGGGCCTTTGGCGCCACCAGCTTGGTGCTTGGCGGCACCAAGTTCGTGCGCTCCATCGTCTGGATGCTTCTTCGCAGCAACATGAACAAGGAGTTGGCGACCACATCGTCTATCGCCCAAATGCGCGTCTCGCTGCGCCAGGGCGCGCTCCTGAGCACGGCCTGGTCGGTGGCGACGATGGTTGCAGGGTCTCTGGTCTGGCATTTCGCCACCGGCGACGTGGTGCGCGGTATCGCGGCCGGCAGCGTGTTCCAGTCGTCGCAGACCTTCGCCGTGGATTTGCTCGATATTTATTGGCTACGGTGACCGCTTACCTCAGCACGTAATTGAGTGCCGCGCGCGGGTGGCGCAGCCTCGAGGGATGCAACGCAAAACGTTCCTTACGCTCGCGGCCGTCCTCGGCCTCACCGTTGGCCTATTCGCATCCCTGGCCCCTGGCGCGCTCCTCGCGGGAAAAGGCATCGTCGAGCCTTCGGGCGCCACCGAGGTGTGGGTGCGCGAGGTGGGCGTCGCCATCATCGCCATCAGCGCGACCTCGTTCGCGGTGCGAGGCCATGGCGACTCGCCCACGCTGCGGGTGCTCCTGTTCGGCAATGCGCTGTTTCAGGCGCTCCTTTTTCCCATCGAGCTCGTGGCCTACGCCCGGGGCATTGTCTCCACCGTGGCGGGCGTGGCCCCCAACTCGGTACTGCACGTGCTGCTCTCGGTAGGGTTCGTGTACTACGCGAGGCGCGCGGGCGGCAAAGAGGCCCCGTTCGCGATGACGGGCAGCGGAGCGCGCGAAGTGAGGTAGATGCTCAGTTGCTCCCGGCGCAGCAGCGAAAGCCTTGCTGGTAGTAGACATGGCCCTCGCTATGCGCGCGGGTTGCCGGCCGACAGCGGGTGCGCACCGGTCCGAAGTAGCCGCCCTTGAGAATGCTCGGGCGCTCGCCGGGAATGGACGAGCGCGTCCACTCGTCGATGTTTCCGGTCATGTCGTAGACCCCGAACGCGCTCTTGCAGCTCCGGGCCGAGCCCGAGGGCGCGCCGTGGAAAATTCGGTCGATTTCGTTTCGAGCGTGGTCGCTGTCGCGCGGCAGCAGCGACCCTTCTTTGGGCATGCCCCACGGCTCGTCGAAGACGCACTTGTCGGCCTCGCGCGTGTAGCCGGTGGGATACGGCATGGCCTCCTCACCCTCACAGGCGAAGGTCCACTCCTCTTCGGTACAGAGGCGCTTTCCTTGTACTTTGCATGCATCACGGGCCTCGAACCAGGTCACCATGACGATGGGATAGGCATCTTTCTGGTTGGGATACTCGAAGCGGTCGATGCAGAAGTGCTCATCCTTGGTGGGATAGTCTTTCGACTGTTCGAGCCACTTGGCGCGATCGTATTCGCCGCAGCGCTCCGGCCACTCCTTCTGGACCCACTTGGTGCAGGTCTGAAGCTGAAGGCCGTCGATGGAGAACGTGGGGTGCGTCTTCATCTTGCCCTTCACTTCCACCATGCCGGGCGCGCACGTACCGCGATTCTTCTCGCGCGCATCGGTCACCACGGTGGGCTCGGGCGTGCCACTCGCCACCATCTGCCAGTGCTTGCCATCGATGAGCCGCCAGGCGCGCGACGGTTGCTCGTGCTCGGCGTCGGTCGAGGGCAGAAGTCTCAGGCCAGGCAGCGGCACCACGTGCTCGGCCACGGCCACGCCCAAGGCGCGGGGCTCGGCGGCGTTGGCTTCCGCGTCACTGAGCAGGCCGCGGTGAGGTCCGATGAGAAAAATAGCAAGGAGCGAGCCCCCCACCAGCGCACGGAGCGTGCGTTTTGGAGGCTCCGAAGAATGAGCATTCATGGTCACAACCCTCGACTTCGTAGTTGCGAGCTACTGCATTAAAGCCTGGTGCCTAAGTCGCCTTTGTCAAAGGGCTTTTTTCTCTTTGTCACGGCGTACTTCTCTACGCGGTTCGGTCCGGCGCAGGCCCGGTCGCGAGGGCGGGTTTGCGGTCGATGTATGCTGCGCGTCGAGCCCATGGAGCAACGCATCATCTCCCGACCGCAGCGCACGCACCATGGCGCGGTGCGTCTGCACCACCTCGATGCACTCGCGCTCTCGACGCCCGCTGGAACCCTGCTCTTTTCGGTAGCGACGTGCGAGCGACAGAGCCAGGAAGGCGGCCTGGTAGTGGCGCTCGACCCGCGCCTGCCGCGCTTTCCGTGACGCAACGCGGAGCGCCGCGCAAGCTTCACACGCTCCGTCTCCGGCGAGGGCGCCGCCGCAACTGGGACACATAGTGCACACGGTAGCAGCAGACCTCGGTGCAGCCCAAATAAGGGTCTCGACCGCCTTCGGCTGCGGCGGCTCCATGCCGCCGGAAGAGCCTGTGCTCGTTCCCCTTCCGGGCGGGATCACTCGGAATCGACGCCGGAATTCGTGGAACGCCAAGCCATTGCCGCGCGTCGTGATTGCCGACGCGGCGCCGCCGCAGCCCGCAGGTGTGTGCGAGCGGCGGGTCGCGAAGGTCAAACCGTGTCCGTCGAAAGGACGGGAAGTCCTCGAGGTCTCACAGTAGTGCTAGCGTCGCCCCATGCCTGCTCATTGGCTCGCGAAGAGCGAACCCGCGAAATACGCCTTCTCCGAACTGGTGAAGGACAAGAAGACCACCTGGGACGGCGTGCGGAACTTCGAGGCGCGCAACAACCTGCGCGCCATGAAGAAAGGCGATCTGGTCCTCTTCTACCACTCGACCGAGGGCAAGGAGATCGTGGGGGTGGCCAAGGTCGTGAAGGAGGCCTACCCGGACCCGACGTCCGACGAGGACTGGAGCGTGGTGGACCTCGCGCCGGTGAAGGCCCTCGAGGCTCCCATTTCCCTCGATGCCATCCGCGCCCACCCAGTGCTCTCGGAGATGCAGATTCTCAAGCGGAATCGTCTGAGCGTGACGGCCGTATCGCCCAAGGAATTCCAGGAAGTCCTCAAGGTGTCGAAGACCAAGCTGTAACGCACTGGGCGCGCGCGGCATCGAAGCCCGAACCGGATGTCTCTCTCCCGCATGGCCATATTTCTGGTGCTGCTCGTGCTCATTGCCGGCGGCGGCCACTACTACCTGTGGACGCGCCTGGTGCGCGATCCCTCTTGGCCTGCACGCGGGCACACCATGGGGACGTGGGCGCTCGTGGCCATGATGGTGGTGATGGTGGGCGGGTTTCTGGCGCGGCGCGCCCCGCGCAACATCGCGCTCCCCATCTCCTGGCTGGCGTACTCGTGGATGGGCGTCTTCTTCCTCCTCTTCATGATGCTCCTGGTGGGAGACGTGGCCACGCTGGTCGTCAAGGCGGTGAGCGCGGCCCGGGGCACGCCGCTGGAGCCGGAGCGCCGCGTGTTCCTGGCGCGCGCCATCGCTGCGGTGGTGGGCGGCGCCGCCCTGCTCATGGGCGTGGGCGGCGCGCTGAGCGTCATGGCCAAGACCGCCATCAAGCACGTCCCCGTTCGCCTGGCCAAGCTCGCCAAGGCGCACAGCGGGTTCACGCTGGTTCAGCTCACCGACGTGCACGTCGGTCCGACCATCGGCAAGGACTTCATCGAAGAGATCGTCCGGCAGGTGAACGAGCTCGACGCCGACGCGGTGGTCATCACCGGCGATCTGGTGGACGGCAGCGTGGCCGATCTCCGGGAGCACGTGGCGCCCTTGGGCAAGCTGCGCGCAAAACAGGGCGTCTTCTTCGTGACCGGCAACCACGAATACTACTCCGGGGTCGACGAGTGGCTGGCGCATCTGCAGAGCCTGGGCATCCGCGTGCTCCGCAACGAGCAGGTCGACCTGGGCGCCATACACCTGGCCGGGGTCGACGACTCGAGCGCCCATCAGTTCGGTCGAGGCCATGGCGAAGACATTCCCAAGGCGGTCCTGGGGCGCGATCCGGCCAAGCCGCTGGTGCTTCTCGCGCACCAACCGAAGGCCATCGAAGGTGCGGCCGAGAGCGGCGTCGATCTGCAGCTCTCGGGGCACACCCACGGCGGGCAGATTGTCCCGTGGAACTTTTTCGTTCGCTTGCAGCAGCCCTACGTCGCGGGCCTCTTCGAGCACAAAACCGCGCTCCTCTACGTGAGCTGCGGTACCGGCTACTGGGGACCGCCCATGCGGGTCGGCGCTCCCGCTGAGATCACCCGGATCGAGCTGCTCTCCACCTGATTCGCGGGTGCGCTCGCCTCCGGGAATTCCTGCGGTCTCGCCGCTTCCGTCCCGCGGCCGCGGTTCGACATACATGCGAATCTGGCGCGCATCTCTCGCAGTAGAACTAAGCTCATCCGTCCTTCGCTATGGCAACCACGGTCGCTCCCACTGTCTTCACCCGTCCGAGCGTGACTTCGCGTCTGCTCGCGTGGGCTGCTCGCGCGCTCGATGTGCGGCGCGGCGAGGGCAGCTTGGTGGTGCTTTCGTTCGTGGTGCTCCTTCTGACCATCTCGGCACACACCATGCTCGAGACCGCTCGCGACACGCTGCTCCTGGCGAAAATGCCGCGTCGTTCGCTCGGCATCGTGTACGTGCTCATCGCTATTTTTACGCTGCCCACCGGCGCCATCGCGGCGGCGACGGCCCGGCGGTGGGGACCGAAGCGGGCGCTCTCCGGATCGCTGGTGGTCGCAGCGGCGTCGGTCATGGGCGTGCGCGCACTGCCGGCGGGCCCCAACACCGCCATGACGCTGTACGTGCTCACCGGGCTCATCGGTGCGGTGCTGGTGCCGCAGTTCTGGGCCTTCGCTGGTGGTCTCTTCACGGTGACCCAGGGCAGGCGCCTCTTGGGCCCCATCGCCTCGGCGGGCGTCATCGGCGGCTTCGTGGGTTCCGGCCTTGCCGCGGTGGCGGTCCGCATGATGCCCACGCGCCAGCTACTCCTGGTGGCAGGGGCGCTCTTCTTGGTGGCGGCCGGCCGCATACTCACCACGCGGGTGGGCGACGAGCCCCTCGCGGGAACCGCCCTGGAGAGCGCGAAGAAGGAGTCGATGTTCTCGCGCGACGCCATGGCCGACGTGCGGCGCGACCCGTTCGTTCTCCGCATCGCAGGCCTGGTAACCCTCTCCACGGCTACGGTCCTGGCGCTCGACTACTTGTTCAAGTGGAGCGTGGCGGAGTCGGTGCCGCCGGAGCGCCTGGGGCGCTACCTCGCGACCTACTATGCCATCGTCAACGGCATCTCGCTGGTCATGCAGCTCTTCGTGGGAGGCGCTTTGGTGCGCCGGCTGGGCGTGACCAGCGCTGCATTGGTCACGCCCATGCTGCTGGCGGGAGCCTCGGTGGGCATGGCGGTGTTCGGCGGCGCGCACCGCGCGGTGATGGTCGCCAAGGGCGCCGACGGTGCGCTGCGCCACTCGGTGCATCGCATCACCACCGAGCTGGTGTACCTGCCGGTGAACGCCACCACGCGCGCGCGCATCAAGCCGTTCATCGACGGTGCGCTGGCGCGCTTCGCCCAGGCCATCACCGCGTGCCTGCTCTTGGCCATGGCCGAAACGGGCCGGCTCAGCCGCTGGCACATGACCGTCTTCATCTGCGTGCTGGCCTTTGCATGGCTGGCGCTCGCGGCGAATACGCGCAAGCCCTACCTGGAGATTTTCCGCCGCGCCATTACCCGCGACAGCACCCTGGAGCAGGGCACGCCCGCGCTCGATTTTGCCACCGTGGAGATGCTGGTGGAGCGCCTCAGCAACACCAAGCCGGAAGAGGTAGTGGCTGCCATGCGCGTTCTCGAAGCGCGCGGGCGCGAGCGCTTGGTGCCGGCCCTCATCTTGTACCACCCGGAGCCTCGGGTGCTCGTGCACGCCATCGAGGTGTTCTCCGCCTCCGACCGCACCGACTGGATGCTGCTGGCCGAGGGGCTGGTGACCCACGCCGACGAAACCGTGCGCATGGCCGCCCTTCGCGCACTGTGCCGCCGCGGGCGCGTCGATCTGCTGAAGAAGATGGCGGCCACCGATCAGCCGCGTATCCGCGCCTACGTGAACCTGTGGCTCGCGGTCCGCGCCATTCAGCAAGAGCATGAGCGCGCTTCGCTGCCTCCGGGTGCGCCGCCACCGAGCACGCGTGGGCCCATGCCCGCAGAGACGTTTCGCGACGAAGATGCCACGGCGGTGTGGGAGGGCACGCTGGCGGCCATCGCCGATGCGCCGCAGTTGCCCGAGCTGGGCGACATGCTTCTCCAGTTTCTCGACGCCGGCCTCGACGTGCACGCCCTTCCCGCCGACGCCCTCGAGAACGCCACCGACTATCTGGATCTGCTCGCCCTCGCGGTGGCGAACCAGGCCGACCCGCGCACCGTTCCTCGACTGGTGCCGCGGCTGGCGTTCCGGGTGGGTCGCGACTCCATCCGAGGCGCCCTGGTGCGCCTCGGTCAACCGGGCTTCGACGCCGTGGCGAACGCGCTGCGCGATCGGCGATCACCGCGGCAGCTGCGGGTCCACCTGCCGCGCACGTTGGCGCGGTTCGGCACGCCGGAAGCCGCGCAAGTGCTGCTGCGGGTGCTCGAAGAAGAGCGCGACGGGCTGGTGCGCTACAAGGCCATCCGCGGACTCGGCGCGCTCGCGGGGGAGCATCACGTGCGCATCGAACCGCGACGGGTCGAGCGCTTCGCCTACGACAACCTCGTCGAGTACCTGCGCCTTGTGGCGCTGGGCGTGGGCCTCGAACGAGGCTTCGACCCGGCGAGCGCAGAGAACCCGCGGCGCGCTTTCGCCACCATGCGGTTTCTCGACGGGCTCCTGGAAGACAAGATGCGTCAGGCGCTGGAGCGCTCCTTTCGCCTCCTCAAGGTCGCCTACCCCAAGGAAGACATTCACGGCGTTCACATCGCGGCCACCTCTAGCGACAAGCGCGCGCGCGCCAACGCCAGCGAATTTCTCGACACGTTGCTCACGCGCAAGTACGAGCGGCGCCTGCGGGCCATTCTGCGCATCATCATCGACGACGTGACCGGCGCCGACCGCGTCGAGCGCGCCAGCGCGTTCCTGGCCTCCCCGGCGCCGCGCGATCACCGGGCGGCGATCGTGGAGCTCTCCCGCGACCGCGACGCCGTTCTCTCCGCAATCGCCCTCGACCACGCGCGCGCCTTCGGCGATCCACAGCTGTTCGAACGGGCGACCACCGCCCGCGGCGCCCGCACCGAGGTCGACGCCACGACGCGCGCCCTCGCCTCCTCCCGGAGTGTGCTCGATGCTTGACGACGAGAACCTGCGCAACCTCTCGCGGAGCCTCTTTCTATCGGCATTCTCGGTGGGCACCCGGGTCGGTCAGTGGCAGATCGACCGCTTGGCACCCACGTTGGAGGAAAGGCAGGTGTCGCCGGGGACGGTACTCTTCCGCGAAGGCGACATTGCCGACTTCGCCTACTTTATGGAGGACGGCGAGGTGGAGCTCACGCGCGCGGGCACGACGCCGCTGGTGATGAAGGGCAAGTGGATCATTGGCGTCATGGAGTGCAACATCGAGCTGCGGCGCATGCGCACGGCGACCATGCGCTCCAAGACCCGGCTCATTGCCGCGCCGGCCGGCGTGTGGCGAGGTATCTTCGAGGACGACTTCTGGTTCGTTCGCAACGCGTTTCTGGGAACCTCCCGGGCCGTCGGCGCGCTGTACGCTCGGCTCACGACGGAGCACCTGGTGGCGCGGCATTTCACCGGCGCCCTCGATTTGCCGGACGAGCCGCTCGATCTGGTGGAGCGGCTCCTCGCCCTGTCGGTGCCCAACTACACGCGCATGGCCGGGATGCAGGCGCTCACCACCCTGGCAGAGAGCGCGAGCGAGGCCCGCTATGCGAGCGGCAATGCGCTGGCTGCAGCCGGCACCGGGGTCGGCCACCTGCTGCTCGCGGGAACTCTGGTGGGTCATCGCATCGGCCACGGCGGCACTGTCACCATCGGGCCCGGCTCCTTCCTTCCGCAGGGCGTGCTCTCCCATCCGGAGAGCTGGTCGCTTTCGAACGACGGCGAGCTCCGCGTGCTTTCGTTTCGCCCGGAGACGATGCTCGACGAGCTGGAGGAGCACCAAGATCTGGTGCGCTCGGTGCTCGGCACCCTTTGGCGCGAGCGAGAGTGGCTCCTCGAGCACTTGGTGGCGCCCGAGGGCACGATCGTGCTCCGCTGACCGCGCGGCGTCGACATAACGCATTTGTTACCCCTTTCGCGCCGCGTCCGGGGATAGATGCGCCGGTGCGCGCGCTGGCAACCCTGCTCCTCGTCGGCCTCGCAACGTTCGTCAGCGCATCCACGGCCGGGGCCGCGCCGCGGAGGCCACGCTTCGAACCCACGGACCTGGAGCTGGAACGGCCCGGCGAGGCCGAGCTCGATGTCCAGATCGGCCCTGCCTTCGGCGAGAGCGACGGCGGAACGCGCCTGCTGCTGCCGGACTTCGAGCTCGACCTCGGCGTCTTGCCGAACCTCGAGGTCGACATCGACGGAGCGTTCTCGCTGGATCGCCTCGACGAAACCCACGGCTGCTCCCTGGGCGGCGATGCGCTGTGGACCTCGCTCAAGCTCGGTCTCTACGACCGACACGAGCGGGCCCGCGCTTTCGCGGTAGGCGTACAGCTGGGCCCGCGGGTTCCGGTGGTACCTGGCACGCGGGGCATCGGCTACGGGGCTCTGGCGCTGGTGGGCTTCGTCCGCGGCCCGCTTCACCTGGCGATCAACGTTGGCGGCGTGGTCGATCCCGGCGATCAGGCCTTCGGCAAGAGACCGGTGAGCGTGGTGATCGGCGCCTCGGTCGACCTCGACCTCGACGACCACGACGGGTTCTCGCTCCTCGTGCAAGTGGGTGCGGCCATCTACGCAAGCCGCGACCCTCACGAGCTTTCCTTGGGCGCAGGCTTGGCCTGGAATGTCAGCCCCAAGCTCGAGGTGTCGTTCCTGGGAGTGGCAGGCGCGTTTGCACGCACCGACCGCGCAGCGCTGCTCGTGGGCTTCTCGCCCAAGGTCTCGTTCTTCTGACTCCGCTCAGAGCGCGGTGTAGCGGCGACCCCAGGGGAACTCCCAGGTGCGGTAGAGACGCGTCACGGCCTTCTTCTCGAAGTCTTCGCGCACCGAGGCCGGAAGCTCGGCAACCGTCTTCTTCGTCCACTCGGTCTGGCGGGTGCCATCTTCGAACACCACATGCAGATGCACCTCGGCGTGCGATTCGTGGGCATACTTCACGAACTCAAGCTCCACGCGATCGACCGCAGCTTCCACCGCGGTCACCACGTCGGCGTCGGGGTCACCCGAGAAGGCTTTGAAGAGCCGCTCACCCAGGTCGAGCTTTCGCCCCAGCGTGCGCCCCAGCACCTCGTGAATCCAGGGCTCGAGCACCGCGAGCTCGTGCACCATGTCGTTCTTCGGGGTCTTCTTCCGCGCGAGGAAGTAGCGAACGATGAAGTAGAGGGCGAGCCCCGCGAGAAACGGCAAGACGAGCGACATGGCCCCAGGGTAGCCACCGACCCGCGCGCTGTCCAACCCGGGCGCGCGACGCCACGTGCACGGGAGAAGCAGTGGAAATATGCCTTGCCCGCCCCCATACTTCGCGCCATGTCGAGCTTTCCCGCGCGCTTCGTAAACCTCCCGGCGGCGCGCGCGCGTTTCGGCGATCGCGTAGACCGCCTCGGGCCATTCCTGCGCAAGGGCGACCCGCCGGCCGATGCCGTGGTCGAGGTGCTGGCGACAATGCCGCGCGAGGTAGGCTGGCGAATGGTCGAAGCGGCGGCGAGCCGAGGCGTGGCCACGGTGCCCGAGGCTCCCGCGCCGATGCGGGCGTTCTTCCAGGAGCTCGAGACCGTGCCCGCCTGGGTCGACTTCTCCACCATCGATGTGGGGGGGCGACTGGTGCTCCGGACCGGTATCCTGTCGGGCCTGGTCCTGGGCGCGCAGTCCATCGTGCTCGGCTACGCGTCGCCGGGTGGCAACAAGCCGCTGGTGCTCACCGGCAACCTCCTCCAGCGTGCCGGGCGGCGCCTCAACGAGACCGCGCGCTACGTGCGCAACGTGGTGTGCCCGGGCGGGCTGCGACCGTTCGCCGATGGCTATGTTAGCTCGGTGAAGGTGCGGCTCATGCACGCCCAGGTACGCCGCATGCTCCAGCAGAGCCCACGCTGGGACGAAGACGCCTGGGGCGTGGCCATCAACCAGCACGACATGGCGGCCACCACCCTGCTCTTTTCGCTGGTGCTTGTGCAGGGGCTGGAAAAGTTGGGCGTATCGCTGAGCGCCGAAGAACGTGAATCATACATGCATCTCTGGCGCTGGGCCGGGCGCCTGATGGGAGTCGATAGCGACATTCTCCCCACCTGCACCCCGGAGGCCGAGCGCCTGGCCGACGTCATCGCGGCCACCCAGGCCCCCCCCGACGACGACGCCCGGGAGCTGGTCCGGGCCTTCCTCCAGGCCGGAGTCGCCGAAGCGCAGACCCCCCAGGAGCGAACCCGCGCCGAACGGGGTGTGCACATGCTGCGCGCCATATCGCACGAGCTCCTCGGTCGCGATCTCGCCGCCGCGCTGGGTTTCGCGCCTTCACCGCTGCGGCTCGCGCTTCCGGTCATCCGGCGCCTGGTGCGCAGCGGCGAGCTCATGAAGCGGGCGCGGCCCTTCGGCGACGCGCAGCTGCGCGCCGGAACCCGCTACTGGGACGAAGTGCGCGACCGCGGCTACGCCCTGTACGGCACGCCCTTTCACCTGCCGGAGCACCTGGCCGCGTGAATGCGCGGCGGCCGGCGGACCAAAGTGTCACGCTTCGGCGGTGTCGAACGACGTACCCTTCGATGCGCCTTCCCACTCACCGCCCGCACCCGCGTAGCCAACTGACCGCGCTGACCGCGCTCGCGCTCTTTTGCGGAGCTGCCTGTTCTACGCCGCCTCCGCCCGCGCCCGCCGCGGCAAGCGCGAGGAGCGCACCGACCATCACCGCGGCGCCAGCCACCACATCCACCACATCCACCACGTTGCCCGCCGATCAAGACGCCGGCGCTGCGAAGACCGAGCCCCCCTACGACCTCGAGGCCGATCGCGAGGGGCGCCTCAAGCTCGCCCGCGAAGACCTGGGCGCGGGCACCAAGGCCATTCGGGTGGCGCCCATCTTCATCGTAGCGGGCCCGAGCCCCGCGGTGACGAGCAGCGCGACGCCCTTCATCGAAGCGGTCATCGCGGCCTACACCAACGGTCGCTTCGCCAAGGCACCGGCGCAGGCCATCTCCATCTACATCTTCCCGGAGCCCTCCAGCTACCACGGCTTCTGTCGCAAGCACTACGGCGGCAAGGAGTGCATCTCGCGCTTCGGCTTCTACGAGCCCAACGATCGCAAGATCATCATGAACGGCGGCGCCGACGGCACGCTCTCTCACGAGCTCGCCCACCCCTTCGTGGAGACCGATTTCCCGGACGCCCCCACCTGGATCAACGAGGGCATCGCCTCGCTCTTCGAGCAACCCATCCTTGCCGGGCGGGGCGAGATACACGGCGGCAAGAACTGGCGCTTCCCTCGGCTTCGGAGCGCCATGAGCAGCGCCAAGGAAGACCCTTCGGTTCGCCTCGAAACCCTCTTCACCATCGGTGACGACGACTTCCGCAATGGGAGCGAAGACCTCCACTACGCCATGGCTCGCTACTTCTGCCAGTGGATGGACGAGAAGGGAAAGCTCTGGCCCTTCTTCCACGCGTGGCGCGACAACGCGAAGGACGATCCACGCGGCGAAAAGGCGTTCATCGCCACCATGGGAAAGACGCCGAAGGACGCCTCGGCCGACTGGCGCCGCTGGCTGCGCGCGCTCTGAGGTTGAGAGCGCTCTGCGGCGGAGAGCGCTCTTCGAATGTGAACCTCTGTTAACCCGTGCAACACTTGGCACTCAGTGGTTGTCGCGTCCCGCCGAAGGAGGCGGGCGGAGTGCGCGAATTCGTTGACCCTTTCTCGGCGCGGCAGCGAGGCCGCCCCATGGCTCGGCGCGAACCACTAACCCCCACGCGCACGCACCAAACGCCGAAGGCCCGAGCGAAGGTCCTTTCACCTGGACGGAAATGGCGGCATAATTCAGGGTTGGTGCAGAGTACACTTTCCCCTACAGAGGCAGCCTCGGTGCATAACGGGTCCCTGTATCCGGTGCTGGCCGCAGCACTGTCGCTCGCCCAGCACAAGCGCAGCGGGGCGCTGAAGGTCAAGTGCGGCCTCGAGCGCGCAACCCTGTGGTTCGACCTCGGCAAGCTGGTGGCGGTGGAAGCCGGTTCGCTCGGCGAGACCCTGGGACGCGTCCTGTGGATGCAGGGCGTGCTGGCGCCGGAGCAATACGCCAACGCGCTCGACCTGATGACCGACCGACCGGGCAAGCGACTCGGCGAGGTCCTCGGCGATGCGAGCATCGTTCCCACCGACAAGGTCGTCGCAGGCCTGCACTTGCAAGCCATGCGCAAGGCGGTCCGGTGTCTCGAGTGGCAAGTCGCGTCGACCGAGGTCGCCTCCAGCGAAGCGCCGCCAGCGCACAAGCACCGTACGGCTATCTGCGTGGAAGCGCTGGCACAGGAAATGGCCGCACGGATGGACGAGGCCGACCTGGAGAGCCACATGGCCCCGGTGCGCGCGCTGTTCGCCAAGCTCGCGGCGCCGTTGAGCGACGTCATGGAAACGGCGCGCCTCACCAGTGCGATGCGGCCCTTCTTGCTGCGCCTGGCTGCCGGCGGCGATCGCCTGGGCGACGTGGCCGCGGCGGGGCAGGAAGAGCACGAGCGCATGCTGGTGGGCCTCGTTCTGGCCGACTGCATCACGCTCGGCGAGGCCCCCATGGGGCCGGCTTGGCAGCCGAGCATGGAGATCGACGGCGGGTTCGACGAAGAGGTCTCCGGCCTTCGTACTTCGGTGCCGGTGCCACCGCCCAGCAGCTCCAGCGATCTGCCCGACTCGAGCCGCCCCGGCGCCGACCCCAACGAGGCCGCGCGCAGCGCCGGGACGCTGGGGCGCATGCGGCTCAACCGCGTGACCTTGAGCTTGCGAAAGATTCCCGAGCGCGAGGCGCGCGACGATCGCGACGCGCGCCTTCTGGCAGAGCTCCACTACATCAACGCCATGACCCTGGCGAAGATCGGCCACTGGGAGCGTTCGCTGGTGGAGAGCGAGCGTGCGGTGCTGCACTATCCGCGTGGCCTCGAGTACGCTGTCTTGCTCGGCCGGGCGAAGTGGAAGCTCGCGCAGGGAGCCGAGCAAAAGGCGGCGACCCAGTCCGAGCTCCAGGAGCTGCTCGACGAGTGCGTCGAGAGCGAGCCCACCATGGCCCTTGCCTACTTCGTGCGCGCGGAGCTGCTGCTCGAAGGTGACAACGACGGCGAGGCCGAGCGCAACCTACGCAAGGCGCTGCGTCTGAACCCTCGCCTGAGCGAGGCGCAGCAGCGCTTGAAGCTGCTCGAGCGGCGCCGCTCCTCGGTAGCCCCCTCCGACTCTCGCATGCCGGCGGCTGCGGCGCCTACGTCATCGCAAATGCCAGCCGCTCCGCCGACGCACGCCGAGGAAGCGCACCCCATCTCCGGCGTCCACGCCCAGGACGTGCAGGACGTGCAGGGCGTGCAGGACGCGCAGGTGGCGGCGCCGCCAATGGTGAGCACGGCCGAGAGCGCCAGCGAAGCTGCACCGAGCGCCGAGAGCGAAGAACCCGACCCTGCCCCACAGGAGATCGTCGCAGCGCCTCCGCCTTCGGTGCGGGAGCATGGCAGCACGAGCAGCGGCGGTCGCACGGCAATCGTGGTGTTCCTACTGGTCGTGCTGGTGGCCATCGCGGTGGCCTACTGGCGCTTTCGCGGCTGAGCTTTCGGCGGCAAACAAAGAAAGCCCCGCGGCTTGAACCGCGGGGCTTGGCACGAACGACGGCGACTCAGCGCCAGCCGATATCGAGCTTCGCCTCGCCGGCAATCTTGTCGGCAATGTTGATGTTGGTGTCCTTGTAGGGGTGCCCCTCACAGCCGACCTTGGAAAGATCGGACGGAGTGTGCAGCACTTCGATTACCTTGATCTTGGTATCGCCCGCGGTGTTGAGGCGCTTGACGGCGCCGTCCTTGATGTACTCGAGGCTCTTCTCGCGCGGCCCGCCGAACGCAACCATCGGTCCTACGATGGCGTAAATCCATGCGTTGGGGTGGTTCGCTCGAATGCGCTTGAGCAGATTCTCGTAGGCGGTCGAGAACGCGACACCCGGATCGCCAGTGGGAGCTGCCAGGAAGTCGTTCGTTCCGAGGTTGACGACCACGAGGTCCGGGGTCCACTTGGTGAAGTCCCACTTCGGCGTGGCAGTGCCGGCGAATGCGCGATCGTAGACCTCGGGGAACTTCTCGGTCTGAACGGCCTCGAAGTTCAGCACCACGCCCTTGCCGCTCCAAGCCACGAGACTGACCTCGGCCTTGAGCGAGGCGCCCATGACGGCGCCGTAGGAGCTCATTGCGTTCTCTGCGTCCTTGCGTGCCTCGATCGCGCCGCCCGCGTTGGAGTCGGCGACCGTCCAGCAGGTGGCGCTAGCGGGGCCGGGCGGAAAGCCGCCGGCGACGCCGGGATAGTCCTTGTCGAACGGGCCGCGGAAGTCCACGCCATACCCGGCGGTGATGGAGTCACCGATGAACTCGATGCGGCGCGCGGGACGCTCGATGGGCAGCACCGTTCCCGTTCCGAAGTCGAATCCCTCGAAGGACGTCGTTCCGAACTGCGTCTCCGTCTTTCGATAGATCGTAACGGTGTGCTCCGCATCCGGAAGCCCGGTCGCCAGTACCTCGTCGATGGTGGCACCATCCTTGAGCTTGAGCGTCTTGACCACGGCGTCGTCGATGGAGACGAGGTACTGGCTGAACGTCGGTCCGCCCGCGCCGCCCGTCTCGCGGAAGCTTGCCTTCACCTCGGTGCCCTTGAACTTTGCGCGAATCTGAGAGCCCGGCCAGCTGAGGCGAGCCTTGACCATGGTCTTGGCGTCGGTGACGAGCGTGGTGTCGACCCGCCCGAGCACCTGAACGCCTTGATCGACCACCACAGGACCACCGTCGGTGTCGCCGCCGTCGGTGGCGCCGCCGTCGGGCAGCGGAGTCTCGCTGTCTACGGTCGACCCGGAGTCGACCGCGGGCTTCGCGGGATCGGGATCGCTGCTGCATGCAGCAAGGCCGGAGCCACCGACAACGAGAGAGGAAAGGATCAATGCCCCACAAAGAGAGCGCGCGCGAAGAAGTTGAGACGCCATGGTGCTACTTTACACGCGATTTCGCATCTCGCCACCAATCCCCGCGCCGTGGCGAAGTGCCACGAAAGGGCGCGCCCGCGGCGCAGATTCGGCAGATTCGGCAGGTTCGGCGCGCGGCTCGCGGCGCAGGTACGCTCGCGGCGCCCAGAAGCATTCGGGAAATGATAGTTCTCGGCGATGCCCTCTCTTCGTGAGCTTGCAGAACATGCGGCGGAGCTGCGGCTCTCTGCCCTGAAGCGCGTGTCGCGATCGGTGTTCCGCAGCCAAGGCGCGGCGGGGCTCCGGCGTTTGCTCCTTCGCGGGCGCGCCACCGACGTGGCCGAAGGGCTCGACCCAGACATCGCGCTCATGCTGGTGCTTGCGCGCGTGACCGGCAATAGCGAGCTTGTCGCCTCGACCCCCGAGAAGGCGCGGCGCAACATGCTGGAGGGGATTCGCCTCGCGGAAGAGATGCCGGCTGAGCTGGTCGACGTGCGCGAGGTCGAGGTGACGGGCGCTGCGGGCTCGCTGCCGGCGCGCCTCTACGAACCTGCGGGCGACGCCCGGTTGGAGCGCGGCTCTCGTGGCCTGGTGTTCATCCACGGAGGCGGATGGGTCACGGGTGATCTCGAAACCCACGACACGCTCTGCCGAAGGCTCGCGATCCACGGACGCATGCGGGTGGTCGCGGTGTGCCCGCGGCTCGCGCCGGAGCATCCGTTTCCGGCGGCGGTGGTCGACTCCATCGCCGCGTTCCGCGACGTTGCGGCGCGGGCCGAATCCTTCGGCATCGACCCGAAGCGCCTCGGCATCGGCGGCGACAGCGCCGGCGGCAACCTATCTGCGGTGGTGGGGCTGGCCACCCGTGGCGAAGCGCGCCGGCCGGCGCTCACGTTGCTGATTTACCCGGCCACCGATGCCACCCGCACGCGTCAGTCGCACACCACGCGCGGCGACGGCTACCTGCTCACGCGCGAGACCATGGCCTGGTACATGGACCACTACCTGGGCGGCGCCGACGTGAGCCGCATCGACCCGCGGCTCTCGCCGCTGTGGGAGAAGGACGTGACGGGCGCGCCGCCGGCCATCGTGGTGGTCGCCGGTTTTGATCCGTTGGTCGACGAAGGCGTCGCCTACGCGGAGCGCCTGCGGGAGGCCGGCGTGCCCACCGAGCTCATGCGCTTCGACTCTCTTCCGCACGGTTTTGCCCTGATGACCGGCATCGTCCCGGCGGCCATGGACGCAACGCTGGCCTTCGCCCGACGCGCCGGGCGCACGCTCGGCTGAACGCGGTCTGGACGCGCTCAGCGCGCGCGCTTCGGATCCAGCGGCGGGTTGTCGAGGGGCCGGTCCTTGCGAAGGCCGTACATGCGATGGGCTTTGACCCAGGCGCCGATGAAGCCAATCTTCGCAGCGAGCGGGGCGCTCGTATTGTCGAAGCGCGCGACGTCGCCCGGCAGCGGCGCGCCCGGCGAAGGCGCGCCGCCCGCCGGAGCCACCACCGTCACCGAGCCGGCGTCGAGCCAGGTTTCGTCGGCTTTGGGCTCCACGTAGATGGCGGGCTGCCCGTCGGGGAAGACGCCGGTGGTCGCCTCGAACTTGCACCAACCGGCAGCGTCGGGCGCCGCCGGCGGCTTGATGGTGGCGGCGCGGCTCTGATCGTCGGTGTCGATGAAGAACACGTCGGTGTCGGCGCACACGCCGGTGGAAGGGTGCACGTAGAGCGACACCGCGACCTTTCCGGTACGCGGGCTGGAGACCCAACCGATGAGCTGATTGCCCTTCGCCAGCGAGGCGCAGCGAATGCCGGAGAAGCACTTGCCGCCGGTCTCGTAGGTGAGTGTGTTCTGGCCGTTTTGCCCGAACGAGATCCACGCCATCTGCTGCGAGCGCCCGGTGAACTCGAAGTCGCCGTCGGCCAGGAGGTTCTGCTCCACGTCGTTCTTGCCGAAGGGGCTGCGCATCTCGACCTTGCGCACCCCCTGCACGGTGGTGGTGGGCGTCGGCGCCACCGCCTTGGGCTGCGGCACCTCCTTGGGAAACTGCTCGGAGCAAGCGGCCGACAGCGCGACCAGGAGCGAGAGAGAAAGTGCAGAATACATCTTCATGACGATAGTCTCCGTTCGGGCGCTCATTGCCGGAGCCACTGGAGCGCGCGCTCCACCACGGTGTCGCGACCGGCGACCAGGTCCGACTGTTTGGGGAGGATGTCTTCGTCGGGGAGCACGCCCTCGCCGAGGTGGGAGCGACCGGTGTCGCGAATGTAGTCGCCGGACCCGAACTGAAAGCTCACGCCGCCGTAGTAGTCGAACTGGATGAACGACGAGAATGCGCCCGCGGTGCGCCGACCGAAGACCCGTACGTTGCCCACCTCCTTCATGCCCTCCGGGAACCAGTCACTGGCGCTCCCGTCGCGCGCGAGAAGCAGCGCAGCCTTGATGTCGGTGCGGGCCTCGCTGCTGCCCACGTTGAAGCCGTCGCTGCGCGAGCCCTTGCGGAGGTTGAAGAGGCGGAGACCGTCGCTTTGCGAGAACGGTGGGTCGAATTGCCCGAGCGTGAAGTTGAAGCCGGTGGCAGCGCCCAGGAGCGCCGGCGCGCGGAACAGCGTGGTGAGGAACTCGGAGGCGTTCTCGGTACCGCCGTTGCCGGTGCGGTGGTCGAGCAGCACGCCCTTGGCGTTGGCGCGAAAGGTGGCATACGGCGCCGCGTACGGGTTGGTCGCGCTGCCGTCGAGGTACACCGACTCCCAGATCATGCCGTAAAGCGCCTCGTCGGCGGTGGTGCCCAGCACCGGGCCCACTACGATGTTGCCGCTCTGGTGGGTCACGGCGTCGCGGCCCGCCACCGGGAGCGTGGGCCGGTGATCGCACTCCGGATACACAGCGGGCTCCACTTGCGGGAGCTCGGTCATCTTGATGGTCTGCGGCGCCGAGCAGGTTCCAGCGTCTTTGTCGCAACGGATGACCGTAAAGTCCACCGCCCAACGGCGCATCATGTAGCGCAGCCGCTCCAGACCTTCGGCGTGGCCGTTGGGGTCGTTCGAGTGCCAGTACTGCCAGTCGATGTCGTCCATAGACTCGGCGAAGAGCACCGGGTGGATGCCGTTGACCGCGACGATGCGATCGCCGGCCTTGAGACCGGAGGCTCCTTCGGGGCCCACGTGCGAGACGATGACGTCGGGGAGGCCATCGGTGCTGGGCGCCAGCGCGCGAGAGAGGTCGGCATCGCCCTCCACCACGCAGATGGGGAAGGCGCCGCGGCCGTTGACCACCACCGGGCCGTCGATCTTGGTGTGCCAGTCGCGGAGCTGGTGAATCGCCGTGGCGAAGCCGTTCCAGAAGGCCCAGCCGGTCTCCGCCTTGTTCATGTTGGCGAGGGTGGCCAGCGCCGTGGGTAGGGTGTTCTCGCGGGTATAGCGGCCACCGAAGAAGATCTTCAGGCGGTCGCCCAGGTAGCGCACCAGCTTGGTCTTCTCGTCACCTTGGGGCAGCCGCGGCACCTGGATGTTGCCGTTGCGGCAAGCGCCGGCGGCGCAATACTCGCCGCTCCCGCAGGCGGCGTCGGTCTTGAGCCCGCAGGCCGCCAGCGCTTTGAAGTCGCCGTCGGGCACCAGCTCGAAGGCGTCGACGTCGGCGCTCGAAGCGAACAGGTCGAGGGTCGCCTTGAGGGCCTTGGTGCCGTCCACCGAAAAGCGCGCGGTCTCGATCTCGTACCAGCCGTCGCTGGTGACGCGCCCGGTGGGAAAGAACTGCGCGTCGAAGCCGGGCGACCCATCGGTGTATTCTACACCCACAGACCCGACCACCCGGTTTTTGCGGGCGAACAGACGTGCCACGTAGGCCTTCTTCTCCTTGGGCAAGGTGAGCGGAATCGAGGGCCGCGCGCCGCCGCCACCGCCGCCGCCGCCGCCACCCTTGATGACAAGGTACCCCTTCCCTTCGAGGCTGGTTCCGGTGCCGGCCGCCACGCCGGCGATACCGGTGGCGTCGTCGAAGGTGATCTTCACCGTCGCCTTGGCGTCGAAGGCCGGGACGCCCGCCTCGTCGAAGGTGATGGCATGGGCCGAAGGAGCCAGCGCGGAGACCGCGATAGCCGCCGAAAGCGCGAGGGAAACCCGCGGAAAAAGCGTACGCATGGGGGTCGCAGTTTTGCCCTCCTTGGGGGCTGCGTCCACGCCTTTCGGGGCTCCGGCCTTTCCCCGAGGGAAAGAGATGATTTCCGTTCCCCGCCGCATCCAAAACAGGCGACCGCCCCTACGGTACATTTCCAGCTTTGGACCCGCGGCAGTCGCGCGCCTCTAAGAAGACTTGGGGAACACGAGAACGAAGGCGCGGGGACCGGTCTCGAAGAGAACGGCCTTCTTCCCGTGGGTCTTGGGGTCGAACGAGGCGAACCAGGGGAGCGCGCGCCAGGCCTCGGTGTCGCGCACGAACTCGGGGACGATGAGATCGAGCTCCACGTAGTGGTCGCCGGTGGCCGCCGAGAGGCTCGGCCCGAAGGAGAAGTCTTCGCGGCCCTTCGCCGGCGCGACGTCGTTGTGCATGGCGCCGCCATAGGCGAGCACCATCGCGTCTGGATGTGCGGCAAGGCCCTTCTTGATCTCCGCCTCGGAGAGGCGCGCGATCATGCGCAACATGGTCTCGATGTCGCGACCGCCGGCGTCGAGGATGCCCGCGTACTCGTCGCAGCTGGGGACGAGTATTTTGGGCATGACGCCGAGGCGCTTGGCTTCGCCTCCGAGGACCATGAACTCGCTGGGGTTCGACTTGGCCTGGTTCTGCGTCACCTCCTGCGTGCCCTTCTGCACCTGCGCCACCTGCGCGCGGTTGCATTGGGGGTCGGCCACCCAAAGCTCCAGCACCAGGGTCTTGGCACTTGGCGCCACGATGGGGAGCAGGTCGCGGGCGAACCGCTTGGTGGAGCTCTCCACCGCCGCCACGTCGGCGGGCGCGTGCGTCTCGCCCACCGCCAGCACCTTGGGCTTGGTTTCGAGCACGTGGCGAAACGCGTCGGCCGCGGTGTCGAACTCGGTTCGCTTCGGGGGCGGCGCCGGCGGCAGCGCCGCGGAGGCCGCAAGAGAGCTGCTGGGCGCAGTGCTGGGCGTGGGCGCGGGCACCGCAGCCGCGCGGGAACAGGCGCCAACGAGCGCAAAGGCGGCGAAACGCGTGAAATGTCCGATGTAGGGGGGCGGGCGCAAAGGGGGGGGTGGCCTTCGAGGGAGTCGAGGGGGCGCGAAATGGCCCCCAACGTGGTGGATTCGCACCAAGGTAGGTGAAGAGACAGCGAAGTCGTCCAAATCGTTCCCCGGCGACGGTGCTCTCTTGACCGATCCGGAAGGCGTCTGCGAACCTTAACCGTTGCATGGGGCATAGTCGTCCGCCAAAAAAACGATCGCTGCCGCCGATGGGCGGAGACGAGGGTGAAGCCACGAGCATCACCACGTACGTCAAGATCCAGGAGGAGGTGGCCAAGGTGCGCCGCCTCAACGCGTACCTCATCGTGCTCCAGGGCTCCAACGTCGGCGCCATGTACAAGCTCGACGGCCCGGAGATGCTCATCGGTCGCGCATCGGCCGCCAGCGTACGTTTGCAAGACGACGGCGTGTCGCGTCGCCACGCGCGCATCATCCAGGTGGCCGGTCAGCTCATGATCGAAGACCTGCAGAGCGCCAACGGCACCATCGTCAACGGCGAGAAGATCGACCAGGTCGTTCTCAAGGACGGCGACAAGATTCGCTTCGGCTCCACCACCATCTTGAAGTTCACGTACCACGACAACCTGGACGAGAGCTTTCAGCAGCAGATGTACGAGGCCGCCATTCGCGACGGCCTCACCAAGACCTTCAACAAGAAGTACCTGCTCGACCGCATCGACACCGAGTTTGCCTACGCGCGGCGCCACCGCACCTCGCTCTCGCTGGTGATGTTCGACCTCGACCACTTCAAGCGGGTCAACGACACGTTCGGTCACCTGGCGGGCGACGCTGCCCTCTTCGGCGTGGCGCGGCTCGCGCACCAGCTCATTCGCTCGGAAGACGTCCTGGCGCGCTACGGCGGCGAGGAATTCTCCATCCTCTGCCGCGGTGTGAACGTCATCGCGGCGGGCATCCTTGGAGAGCGCGTTCGCGGTACCGTGGAGCAAGCGCCGCTCGAGTGGCATGGGCAGCGAATGCCCATCACCATCAGCGTGGGCGTCTCGGGGATTCCAGAGCTCGACGCCAGTGGCCCACTGGAGCTCATCGCTTCTGCCGACGAGGCGCTCTACGAGTCGAAGCGGCTCGGGCGCAACCGGGTCACGCTCCGCGGTATCTGAAGGCCTCAAGGGTCGGCGCGCGCAGCCGTTCTGACGAGGACGGAGGGTCTGCATGGACCAGTGTGCGATGACACGGGACGTGCCGGCAGGGCGCGAGATGGAGAGCGACGTCAGCCGCGCCGTTCTCGCAGAAGGGTCGGTGGAGCTCCCGGTGCTTCCCCGCGTCGCCCAGCGCGTGATGGTGCTGGCCAACGATCCCGACGGGAGCGTTGCCGAGCTGGCCCACGTGCTCAAGCACGATCCGGCCTTCGCCGCCCACCTGCTGCGGCTGGCAAACTCGCCGCTCTTCGCCGCCAAATCGCCCATCGTGTCGATCACCCAGGCGCTGGCGCGGCTCGGCATGCGGCAGGTGCGCGATTTTGCACTGATCATCTCCATGCGCGCCGGGGTGTACTCGGTGGTCGGGTACGAGGCCGACCTGGAAGAGCTGTTCCGCACCGCCCTGGTGTCGGCGTTCTTCGCGCAAGAAGTGGCGCGCTCGCGTCGGCTCGGCGTCGAAGAGGCGTTCCTCGCTGGCCTGCTCCACGACATCGGCGAGCCGGTTGCGCTGCGCCTGGCGGTGGAGCAAGTGCGCAAGACCGAAGACCCGCGGACGCCTTCGGCGCGCGAGCGAATCTGGGCGTCGGTGCGCGAGCTTCACGGTCCCATCGGCGCCGACGTGATTCGCGCGTGGACCCTGCCCGAGCCGCTGGCGCTGGCCGCCCTCAAGCACCACCAGCAGTACCCCATCGAACCGCTGACGCAGATGGTGGCAGTGGCCGACGCCCTGACCCGCTGCGCGCTCCTGCGCTGCACGTGCGCAGACGGTGAAGCCCACGTGCCTGCCGCATCCGAGGCCACCATGGAAGCCCTGAACCTGTATCCGGAAGACATGATGGCCCTGGTGGAGCGCGGCCCCGAGCTCGTAGCCGCCGCAGGTGCCGCGTGAGCGAACGCTTCGATCTCATCGCCATCGGCTCGGGACCCGCCGGCCGCGAAGCCGCACTCGCTGCGGCCCAGGCCGGAAAGCGCGCGCTGGTCGTCGAGTACGAGCGCGGCATCGGCGGCGCTTGCGTCCGCTACGGAACCATTCCCAGCAAGACCCTGCGCGAGACCGCCATGGTGCTCGCCGGCCTGCGCAACAAGGCGCCCGGCCTGGTGAGCGCCGAAGTCGCGGAAGACGTGAAGCTGGCGGCCCTAATGCGGAGGCTCCACGACGTGGTCGACGCACACGAGACCACCATGACCGAGCAGCTCGCCAAGATGGGCGTCGAGCGCTGGCACGGCCGCGCCAGCTTCGTCTCGCGCAACGAGCTGCAAGTCCTGGGACGCCGTGGGGAGCGCCGATCGGTGCAGGCTCGCACCATCGTCATTGCCACCGGCTCCCGGCCGAGGACGCCCGAGGGCGTGCCCGTCGACCACGAAAACGTAATGGACAGCGACTCGATCCTCTCGATGGGCTATCTGCCGCGATCGATGGCGGTCATGGGCGGCGGCGTGATCGCCAGCGAATACGCTTCGATCTTCGCCGCGCTGGGCGTTTCGGTGACGATGATCGATCGCGGAGAGCGCCCGCTCGGCTTCATCGACGCGGAGCTGGTGGAGCGCTTTCAAGCGACGCTGGCAGCAGCCGGCGCCCGCTGGTGCGGCGGCACCACCGTGCGTTCGATGACCACCAGTGCGCTGGGCAGCGTGCGCCTGGAGCTCTCGAACGGCGAGGCCCTGGAGGTCGACAAGGTGCTCTGCGCGCTCGGGCGCGTGGCCAACGTCGAGAAGCTCAACCTGGCCGCCGCCGGCCTCGAAGTGAACGCCCGCGGACACATCGCGGTCGGGCCGCACTGCAACACCGTGGTGCCGGGCATCTACGCGGTGGGCGACGTTGCCGGCCCGCCCTCGCTGGCGGCAGCCGGGGCCGAGCAAGGGCGACGCGCGGCGCGTCACGCGCTGGGGCTCGCGGAAGACGCGGAAGACCTCATTCCCACCGGCGTCTACACCATCCCGGAGATCGCCAG
>JBBQWQ010000042.1:0-70259 GCA_038210445.1 Polyangiales bacterium | reverse complement strand
GCCACGGAGCGGGAGAGCTTCGCCCACTACGTGGCCTCGAACACATGGAACGGCCGCAGCGCGACCGCCTGCAAGTTCGTGTACTACAAGCGATTCTTCGAGACCACCGCGGGAACCACCGTCACCAAGGACGCGCCCTACCCGGTCGACTGCACAGTGCAAGCCAAGTGGCTCGAAAACAAGTGTGGCACCGACATCGCAGGCCTTGCGGTAGAATGGGACTGGATGAACTGGAAGCGCTCGGTCGACACGGCGCCCATCACCGAAAACAGCAACATGGGCGACATCGCTGACATCTACAAAATCGCCTGCGGTGGAGGGACCTGCACCAACAAGCAGCCGACGCCACCTCAGCTCGTTGCGGCCGCGCGAAGCAAGTACGGAGCAACATCGAGCCGAGCCCTCCGGGTCGAGTCGGACATCATCCGCTATGGCGCGAACCACTAGCTTCGGTCTCTTCCTCGGCATCACGCTGGCGCTCCTCGCGCCGGCGTGTGCCGCCTGTAGCTCGCCTTCAGGCACCTATTCGACGGCGGACAGCGCCATTCCGGAAGCAGCGCCGACGACCCAAGAGGCCGGCACCCCAGTGGACGCAGCGGACGCGGGGTGTGTGAGTACGTTCAAAGCGACGCCCGACTGTAAGCACCCGCTCGTCGTGAAGGACTGTCGCGATGGATTCTGCCGTATACCGGCGGGATGCTTCGTAGCCGGCTCCCCACCATGCCAGCCCGATCGCGGCGCAAACGTGGAGCCCGAGCTTCAGATCACGCTCACCCACGACTTCGAGATCGCCGAGCACGAGACCACCCAAGCGGAGTGGGTTGCGATGGGGTTCCCCAACCCATCTCGCGGGCCGGTTGGCGAGCAGTACGGCGCCTGCGCTTCCACTTCCTGTCCCATCGACCGAATCTCGTGGTTCGAAGCGCTGGCCTACGCCAATGCTCGTTCGCGCGCCCACGTCCCTCCGCTGCCAGAATGCTACGAGCTGCAGGGATGCACCGGCGGTGCCGTGGGCACCGAGACCATGGTTTGTACCGGTGTGCGTCAGACGACGCCCGCGCTGCATGAGTGCCTTGGGTACCGCGTGCCGACCGACGCCGAGTGGGAGTATGCTGCTCGCGCGGGAACGCGTACGCCCTACTACAACGGTCCCATGGTCTCTGCGCAAAACCGGTGCGAGGAGGATAAGGTCCTGAACCAGGCAGCTTGGTACTGCAACAACGTCATCGACCGCAGCACCAGCCCCGTGGCGCAGAAGCTCCCAAACCCATGGGGGCTCTACGACATGTTGGGGAACGCCCAAGAGATGGCGAGCGATGCTTACACGGGCCTGGGCCCTGGTACGACGATTCTCGTCAATCCCGGTGGTCAAATCGGCACCCTCGACCAACGCCCCAAACGAGGAGGGATGGTTCTGACGTGGCCGACGACAACGACCGCGTCGTACCGTGGGCAAACGGGATGGAACGAGACCGCGCCAGCGCTTGGATTCCGCCTCATCCGGACCCTCAAGTAAGGCGCCGACCCATCGGGCCGCGTCGTGAACGGTCGGTTGGGACGCCGAAGAAAGGTGATGCTGGCCCCGCTGACGCGTCGCGAGCTCGCGAGAGTGAGCGCCAGCGGCGTGCCACCGCCTCACCGCATCAGGATTGATGCCAGAGGAAGGTGAGCAGCGGCCCGGGCAATGCTCCGCGCCCTCACGCTCGGGTTCGCCCGCGCCCGCGAGGAGCAGCGTGACGTGCTCCTCCTCTGCTGTTTGGCGTCAAGGAAGCTCGGAGCCGTGCGGTAGACGCAAGCATCGATGCGATGAAGGTGTGGGTCGAGATGGGCGAATATGGCGGCGCCCTGCGGCCGGTCCTAGAGACGTAGCCACTCCCGGAGCTTCTCGTACACCGCGGTGCTGCTCAGGAGCTCGAGGTGCGCCGTGCCCATGGCGATCCACCGGTGATCTTCTGGAAAGGCCAGGGTGAGCGAAGGTCGCGTGTGGGCGCCGAGCGCGCTTTCGACCGGCACCAAGCCGTCGCCCAGCAGCGTGTCGCGCAGCAGGCTTGGCGCCTTGCTGGTGGTGCCTGCGATGGCGTAGCAGGCGATGCCTTCGGGCAGTGGTAGCCCTTGGCGGAGGTCGGCGCTGCGCGCGAAGCGCATGCGGTCGGTCCAGTCGGCGTCGACCACGTTGCCGTAGCGAAGATCGGTGACGCCCGCGCTGCGAATCTTGCCGAGCCGCGCGAACGGCGCGCTGTAGGCGCTGATGCCAAGCAGCACGTCGACCAGGTTGCCCCCGCGCTCCAGCGGCGAGCCGTGGTGCGGCGAGCCGAGGCACACCAGGTTGCGCACCTTGGAAAGCCACGTGAGCTGCTCGAGCTGCGCGATGTGGCATGCGCTGCGCGACACCAGCCCGCCCATGCTGTGACCGAGCAGCGTGATCTCCTCGAGGGGCACCGGCCACGCCTTCACCAGCGCTTCCAGCTGCGCGGCCAGCTCGCGACCGTTGGTGGAGATGTGGAGACCACTGTTGTAGCGAACGTACACGGGCGTGCATCCGAGGTCTGCGGCGAGCGATGCGCCATGATCGTGTCCGCCGCGGCTCCACTGGCGATCGTTCATCGAGGAGCCGTGCACGAGCACCAGGAGCTTCCCGGTGGCGCGGGGCATGGCAGAAGCCAGCGCGCCCGGCTCGAGCGAGAGCGGTCGCCCTTCGAAGCGCAGGTCCATGGAGATGGCCAGCGGGTTCTTCGTCTCCGCAAGGTAGTCGCCGAGCACGCCGTTGAGGGCGGCCAGCGTCGCGTCGCGCTCGGGCCCCGGGACGCTCTCGCCGAGGAGCGAGCCGAGCTGCGACAGCACCACGTCGATGCTGGTGCCCACCAGGTTGGTGATGCCGCGAATAGGGCCGTACACCAGCCGGGTGAGCGCGCGCACGGGTCGCGACAGCGGCTTCCCCAGAATGGCGGGGCCGCTGGCGATGGTCTGGTGCATCTCTTCCACAAGATCGGTGATGCCGGTGGTGGCGACGATGGCCAGCTTCGCCGCACCCCGCAGATCGCCTTCGTGGCTGCGCGGCGGCGGCCGAGGCGCGGTGTCGTTCTCGTTGCCCATGGCTAACCGAGGAGCTCGGCGGTGGCTTCGTCGCACTCGCTCTGCTCCACTTCGCGGCGCTCTACCCGAGGGGCCGCGGCAAACTGAAGCGCCCAGCCGGTCATGAAGCTGGCGCCGGCAAGCGGAAGGCCCACCACCGTGCGCGCCAGCGGAAGCGTTGCCTGCATCAGCTGCAGACCAACCTCGCGACAAGTGCTCGAAATCAACTCACGTCTGCGTTCTGTCGTCATGTTCATTTCTCCCCGTCCCGCCCCATCCTCAACCTACACATGTGTAACTTACGACCCCGTAGCCAGGAGTCAAGGCGCTTTGTGCGCAGTGCGTCAATTGCGCGATCGAAGCCGCAATTGCATGCGCTTTCGGCGGCGGCCCGGCGCGGCCCCGCGCTTTCGTTGGCCTTTCCTTACCTACACTGACGTAATATAAGCGCAGCATGACCCCCCGAGGACCGCGCCTATCTGCCTCTGCCCGCCGGGCCCAGCTCGTCGACGTCGGCCGCGCGATCTTCGCCAAGCGCGGCTACGAGGGCGCGTCGCTGGAAGAGATCGCCGACCGCGCCAAGGTCTCGCGGCCTGTGCTGTACGAGCACTTCGGCGGCAAGGAGGGGCTCTACGCGGTCATCATCGACCGCGAGATGGAGTACCTGGTGCGTCGCATCTCCGAGTCCATCTCCGCCGGCACGCCCCGGGAGCGCGTGGAGGCCGCGGCGCTGGCGTTCCTCTCGTACGTGAAGGACCACCCAGACGGCTTCGCCATCCTCACCCACGACGCCCCGGTCACGGCGGCGGGCGGCGGCATGTCGTCGCTGCTCAACGATCTCGCGGGCCGGGTGGGCGACGTCTTCGCGGCATCTTTCAAGGACGCCGGCTACGACGCCAAGACCGCCCCCATCTATGCGCACGCGCTCATCGGCATGGTCACCTTCGTGGGCCAGTGGTGGACCGAAGCCAAGAAGCCCGCGGTCGAAGAGGTCGCCGGCCACATCGCAGCGCTCGCCTGGATGGGCCTCCGCCACCTGCCCAAGCGCCCGATCCGCGTAGCCGCGGCCGCGAGGAAGGGGTAGGTCAATCGATGATGATCCGCGTGACCTTGCCGGCTTCGTCGATCTGACACATCCACGCGCCGGCCCACAGCGTGCCGCCGCACACCCCGGTGAGGCCGGTGGCGCCCGAGGCTGGCCCGGAATCGGAAGACAGCTCCGGACCGTTCTGGTTCCCCTGGCAGAAGCACGCGATGTCGCAGTCGCCCTTGCGGGTGCAAGGGCTGCCGATGCGTGGGCCCCGGCAGCTGAGAATGGCTTGACCGGGCATGCGCCGCTCGTGGCCCTCGGGGGCTTCACAACATGCGGTCCCGAAGCGACGCTGACCACGGCGCTCGCAGGGCAGCGCGCTCGCGCTGGCGACCGCCGTCGCTGTAGAGGACGGTGTTGCGACGGCGGGGGCCGTGGAAATGACCGGTACCGGAATCACGCTGGGCATCGGCGTGGGCGCACGCGCGTCTCGGCCGCCGGTCTCGCACGCGACAACGGCGAGCAGCGGCAAGAGGGTGAGCGCGAGGACGCTCGTTCGGCGGAAGCTCGGAGCCAGCATGCGCTCGAGTGTACACCCGCCGGCATTCACACCGTTTTTGCAACGATGAACGCCGCTTTGGCCGGCTACCGAGGTGCGCGCCGTGGGCGCATCTTCCGGTGCAAGAACACCATGGTGCTCACCGTGCGCGACCTGGCGCACCTGCCTGGAGACTTCAACGGAAACCCGCGGCGCGGCGCCAGTGCTACGGCGACGGTGAAGCGCTCCGAATTCGGCATCGTGTTCAACAAGGTGCTCGAAGCCGGGGGCGTCGCGATCGCCGACGAGGTCTCGCTCCGGGTCGATATCTCGCTGGTGAGAGCCTGAGCGCGCGTGGCCTATACTCGGGGGCGATGGCAGACCTCAGCTTGGATGATCTGGCGGCCTTCGTGCGGGTCGTGGAGCGCGGAGGCTTCGCCAGCGCGGCGCGGGAGCTCGGGGTGCCGACCTCGAACATCAGCCGCGCGGTGGCGCGATTGGAGTCGCAGTCGGGGGTCCGGCTCCTGCATCGAACCACCCGGGCGGTCACGCCCACATCCGACGGGCGCGAGCTCTTCGCTTCGATTGCGCCGGCCGTCACGAGCGTGCGCACCGCAGCGCGCGCACTCGAGCCGGCCTCGCGCAAGCCCAAAGGGCGCTTGCGGGTGACCGCCCCTACGGACATGTGCGCCACGTTTCTGGCGGACGTCTTCGTCCAGTTCGCCGATCGCTATCCGCTGGTCACGCTGGACTTCACCCTCACCAACCAGCACACCAATCTCGTCGACGAGGGTTTCGACGTCGCCATACGCGCCACCGCGAACCTCGCCGATTCGTCGCTGGTCGCGCGCAAGCTCGGCGACATCGCGCACGGTCTCTACGCGTCGCCCGGCTACCTGAGCAAGCACGGCGTGCCCGGCTCGGTGGACGACCTCGAGCGCCATTCGTGCCTGGTATTTCGCGCCAAAGAGCTCACGCGCACCTGGGCGCTCCGGGGCCCGACCGGCACCGTCGACCACACCGTTCAAGGCCGCATCGGCGGCGACGACTTCAGCTTCGTGCGCGCCATGGTCATCGCCGGCGGCGGCATCGCCTTGCTCCCGCGCATCAACTGCGCCACCGACGAGGCCAGCGGTCGCCTCGTGCGCGTCTTGCCCGCCGTCCACGCCCGCGGCGCCAGGCTCTACGTGGTGTACCCTTCGCGCAAGCAGGTGCCCGCGCGCGTCACCGCCTTCCGCGACTTCGTCACCGAAGCCTTCGCCACCTGGTCCGCGCAACAGAGCGGGTAGGCCCGGCTAGGCCCGGCTAGGCCCCCGAATCACCCACCAAGCACCAAGGGCGTCGAGCGCGAGCTTCAGTGCGCCATGACGTCGCCGCCTTGGGCGTCGAGCTCGCGGTCGAGTGCATCGAGCACCTTCCGCGCCCTTGCGACGGGTTCTGGAAACCGCTCGGGATCGCCCTTGAAGGTGTACACCCGTCCGTTGTGACGAACGCTGATGCCAGCCGGCGGCTCGTAGCCGTCGTAGACCACCGGCGGGGGCTCCTTGCGACTTCGCCACCAACAGCCCTCGGCCTGCTCGAAGAGCCCGGCCGCAACCAGATCAGCGTCGAACCTCTGCATACGCCCCGCGCCAACGTGAAAAAGGGCCGTCTGCGGCCGGGGCACACCTTCTTGCGTGACTCGGCCATCGCTGAAAAGGGTGCGCACCCGCCGCTCTCCCGTGAACCCCGCACCGGCGAAGATCTGGACAATCGCGCCGTCGGGCAGGGGATCGGCGTTGCATCCTACGTCACCCACCGACGCTCGCATGCCTCGCGCCTCGAGCGCTGCCACCTGCCGTTGCGGCGCGGAAAGGGCCTGATGCGGCTCGCACGCCACGAGAGAGCCAGCAACCAGGAGCCCGACACCCACCGAACGACGAACCGAACGCACCATGGGTACCCCTTCGGCCACGCCGCGCGCCGGTTGCTCCCGGCACGAACTTCGCGACCTGCGCTTCACTCCTCTGCGGGATTCAGCGAGCTTTTCGCAGCTCCTCAGCCCTTGTAAAGGAGCCAAGGGCATCACCACGAGCATCCGCGCCGCGAACCATACGATTGCACGGCCGATCACAACGTAAAAGCCCCTCCCTGTACGTCGAGCTCGCGATCGAGCGCGTCGAGCACGGCGCGTGCATTCGCGACCGATTCCGGCAGTTTGCCGTCTCCCTTGTAGGTGTACACGCGGCTGCCATGACGAACCGTGATGCCTTGCGGCGGCTCGTAGTCATCAACGAGTTCAGCTGGCGGCCCGTCTCGCCCGAGCCACCAGCAGCTCTCTGCCTGATCGAAGACGCGCGTCGCTACGAGATGTTGAGCGTCAGTAAAACTGACCCCCTGGCGACACTAAAACTGACCCCCCTCCTGGTCCCGGAAGGACAGGAAGAATTCGATGGAAACCAGGAAGAGCATGGCACCTCCGGAGGCGGAGGTTTCGATGGTCGAAGCGGAGCTCGTTCGGCAGATGCGGCTTCTGCGAGAAGCTGGATGGGGCGCGAAGCGGATCGCGCGAGAGGTCGGCGTGGCACGCAACACCGTGCGACGGTATCTGCGCGGAGCGACGGTGCTCGTGCAGACCCGGCCAGCCCGCAGGGCGCTCGATGATGATGCGCGGTCGGAGGCACGCCAGCTGTTTGCGAACGCGGCCGAGGGCAACGCGGTCGTGGTGAAGCAGATGCTTGGCGAGCGTGGCGTCGACGCCAGCGTGCGTACGGTGCAGCGGGCCGTGAGCGAACAGCGCCGCGACAAGCGCGTGGCAGAGATCGCCACGGTGCGCTTCGAGACGGAGTCCCGGTGCGCAAATGCAGATCGACTTCGGCGAGAAGTGGATCGCGATCGCTGGCCAGCTCGTGCGGGTGTACCTGCTCGTGGCGGTGCTGGGGTACTCGCGCCGTCTGTTCGTGAAAGCCTTCCTCAACCAGCGCTCGGACGACTGGCGAGAGGGCATTGCAAGCGCGTTCCGTCACTTCGGTGGCGTCACGGCCAAGGTGCTCGGCGACAACGCGAAGGCGCTCGTGATCGGCCGCGACCGCGCGACGGAAACGGTGACGTTCCATCCGGCGTATCTCGCATTCTGCCGCGACTGGGGCGTGCTGCCGCGCGCATGTGGGCCGTACCGCGCACGCACCAAGGGCAAGACCGAGAGCGGCGTCAAGTACGTGAAGCGCAACGCACTCGCGGCCCGCGAGTTCGAGTCCTTCGCGCACCTCGAGCAGCACCTCGGGTCTTGGATGGTGCACGCGGACCAACGTGAGCACGGTACGACGCACGAGACGCCGCTGACGCGCTTCGAGCGCGATGAGCGGCATGCACTGCGGCCTTTCCCGGTCGGCCCGCTCGTCGTTCGTCACCGACGTCTGAAGCGGCGCGTGAGCAACGACTCGTTCGTGGACATCGACACCGTACGGTACAGCGTGCCCTTCAAGCTCGTTCGCGGGCACGTGGAGGTGGTGGTCGGCGACGATACTGTCGAGGTGTTCGACGGCGTCGCACGCGTCGCGACACACCGTCGCTCCACCGAACCGCATGCCCGAATCGTCGACCCGGCGCACTTCGATGGGCTCTGGCGACGCACGCCGATGGCGTCGCCTTCATCGGGCAGTGCGCTCGAGGCCATGGGCCGCAAGCTCAGCGACTATGAAGTCGCAATCGAGGTGGCATCGTGAACGAGCTTGTTCATGCGCGAGTAGTCGCAAGCCTGACCCGCCTCCGACTCGGTCACGTCGTCGAGCGGCTCGATGCGTGCTCTCCGACGCTGCGAAGAAGGAGTCGACGTTCCTCGACTTCCTCGACGGCCTCCTCACCGAAGAGATCGACAGCAAGCAGCGAAAGCGGATCGCGATGCACGTGCAGATCGCACATTTTCCCGCGGTTAAGACGATGGGCGACTTCGACTTCAAGTTTCAGCCCAGTGTGGATCAGAAGCTGGTGCGCGAGCTGGCCACGGGACGCTTCATCGCCAACGCCGAGAACGTTCTCATCTTCGGACCACCGGGCGTTGGGAAGACGCACCTCGCAATCGCGCTCGGACGCGCGGCCGTCGAGACGGGACACGCCGTGCTCTTCGTCAGCGCGACGACACTGCTCGCCTCGCTCGCCCGGGCCGAGGTTGAGGGGCAACTCGATGCGAAGCTCGCTTACTACGCGAAGCCGAAGCTCCTCATCGTCGACGAGCTCGGCTACCTGCCCTTCGAGAAGCGCGCAGCGCATCTCTTCTTCCAACTCGTCGCCAGACGCTACGAGCGTGGCAGCTTGCTCATCACCACCAACCAGGTCGTCACGCAGTGGGGCGCCGTCTTCGGCGACGATGTCCTCGCGGCCGCGATCCTCGACCGGCTCTTGCACTACTCCCACTCGCTCATGATCCAAGGAGACAGCTACAGGTTGAAGCAGAAGAAGAAGAAGGCTGGATTGCTCACAGGCGCTCACGCGAAGGCGTGAGCTGTAGGGTCCGGGAGGGGGGTCAGTTTTAGTGTCGCAGGGGGGTCAGTTCCTGCTGTCGCTTGACAGAGGTGCCGGGTGGATCAGTTTCCGAGCGGCGAAGTGGATCAGTTTCCGAGCGGCCAGAGCAGGAGCCAGGCGGAGAAATCCTAGCGCTTTTCATGGATTGGCTTCCTTCCGCTGGCGAGTGCGTTGCCAGCTCAATCCGAGCTCCCACCTCGCGGCCGTCTCGACCACGCTCATCGGCCAAGCCGCGCGCGAGTTGCTAGCGGACGACCCGAATGAGCCAAGGCCACCGAGCTCAGCCACGCCCCCGGGGGAATCCGCTGGACCTCGAGCTTCCGGCGCTTGTCCAACGAAGCGCCGAAACTCGGCAACGCGGGCCAGAAGCGGCCGAGGGGCATCGTGGAGGTTTCAATCATGCGTCGTCGCTCACATCTCACAGTCCTTGGCCCGCTTCTTCTCGTCCTTGCCGCCGGCTACGGCTGCGCAGCGGATCCGGAGGCGGCGTCGGACGATCCCATCGACGAGGCAGAATCCCGGTTGCTCGCGGATACGGGCGTCCCCTGGATCGTTACGACCCACGACAACAAGGAAATCCGGCTGGTGGCGCCGACGAAGCCCGTTCGCGTTGGTACGGGAAGCCCCGAGGAAATGGCTCGCACCTTCTTCGCAAAGTATCGTGACATGTTCCACGGGACCGGAAAATCAGACGAGCTGCGGCTCAAGGACCAGAGTGTGGACCCGGACACCGGAGCCACCCATGTTCGTTTTGCCCACTACTTGCCGGGCACCGACATTCCGGTCCTTGAAACGTCCTCCGTCGCCGACTTCACCGCTGCGGGCGAGCTCTACATCGCCCAGCCAAGCTTTCGGGCAGACCTGGAGACTGTTCCGACCAACGCCGCCGTGTCCGAAGGCGTCGCGCGTGCGAGCGCGTTGGCCGCTGTGGCAGCCCAGTGTGCCGCGCCGCAGGCAAACTTCCCCGTCCCTTCGATGACGCTGGGGGTAGATGGCGACGAGATGCAACCTGCGCGGCTGGTGTGGCGGGCCGAATTCGCGTCCCCCGTGGGGACATGTGCAGCGCCAGTCGCTACGGTGGATGCCACGACGGGGACTGCCCTCGAAGCGAAGGACGAAGCTCGATACGAGTGGGATACGGAAGCTCGCGGTGTTCGATACTACCCGCCCATGAATGAAACCAAGCCGGTCCGCGTGATCGATGTAACGCCGGTCATCGAGGCCGGAAAGGCAAAGCGCTGGGTACTCCGGTCCGAGTCGCCGCCTCTGCTGGAGACGAGAGAGTTTTCCACCGGAGTCTCTTTTGGCATTGCAGTCAACCGGGAGAACGAGATCTCCACGGTGGAGAAAGGGAAGTGGGACTCCAACCCGGTCAAGGGGGCCGACGTGGACGCGCACTACCACGGCTATCAAGCGCTCAAATTCTACTCCGATGAACTCGGCCACAATGGGGCAGATGGAAAGGGGACAAAGTTGACCATGGTGGTCCACGACAATACTCCGGAAGTAGTCAAAGGAATCGCGCTCTTCTCGACGACCGATCTGAAGCTGCACTTCAGTGACGGCAACGTCGCGTCGTCCGGAAACATTCTACCATCCTCCGCCGGTCTCGACGTGGTTACCCATGAGTTGGGTCACGCAATTATACACCAAAAGTCCAGATTGATAGGCTCCGGCGAACCGTCGGCGCTCAATGAGTCCTTTGGAGACGCGATGGGTGCTTATGCGGAGTATTGGTCCAAAACCATATCATACCAGTCCAAAATTCGTCCGAATCCAGTCGTCATGGGTGAGGCAATTACTGTTGACGGGAAGGGCATTCGAAATATGCAGAAGCCTACGTTCTCCACTCGTGCAGCGTACGAAGATGCATGCCCCTCCGGTGTGGGCGTGCGCGGTGTTTGCGAGGTTCACCAAGTGTCGACCCTTCCGACCTACGCCTTCTATTTGATGGTGAGTGGAGGCGCTCATCCGAACGGAACAAAAGTTCCGTCCCTAGGCTGGGATGCAGCCGGTAAGTTGTGGTTTGCGGCGTCAATCAAACTAACCAGTCGGTCGACATTCAAGGAGGCAGCCGTCCGTCACCTGCAGGAGGCTCAGCAGAGGTTCCCTACCGCGTTTCAGTCTGAACTGTGCGCCTGGAGTGCGATCGGCGTACTCGATGCAGGATTCATGAGCAGGTACTCCCTTCGCTGTGCACCGCAGCCTGAAGTGAGCTGCGCCGGGCGCTCGGATGGCTACGTTTGCTCGTCGGGACTGCCGTACTCAGTGTTGGAGTGCCGCGGCGGAAAACATGTAAGTACTCGATGGTGCGAGAAGATCGATACCGAGTGGTGTAAGCGCGTGTCTCCAGACGATCCCACTGCAGTGCTCGACTCTAAGAACAACTTTGTTTGTGAGAAGCCGCAAGAGTACAGCGCAGATTAACCGCTGTTCTGTGTACGAGATCGCGCTGGTTCGCCCCCCTGCGGATCAGCGCGAATATCTTTTTTTGTCCGGCGGAACTCTGCGCAGCTGAACAATTGCGGCAAACCGTCATTCCCGCGCAACAGTTCTGGCGGGTGTCCGAAGGGGTTGTGGAACGCATCAGGTTGCTTGCGGCTCGAATTGTTCGGGAGGCGACGCTTCTTATTGATGCGAAAACATGGAGCCTGCAATGAATATCGACAAGGTTGTGGTTCGGTCCCGCTCTCTCGTTCGTGATACGCGGGGCGCGAACCTCGTGGAGTACATCATTCTGGTGGGCGTCGTGGCGATCATCGGGATTGTAGCGTTCGGCAAGTTTGGTGGAAACGTCTCCGAGAAGGTTGGTCAGCAGGCGGATACAGTGAAGAACGATATTCCGACCAAGTGAACTTCTGTGCTTGCGGTCGGAACGAACGCGAATCGACGCTGTCGAGGTGTCTCGTGCTACGAAATAATCTCAATGTGAGTACCCACGGCGCGGTCTCGGTCGAGTTCCTCATCGCATTTCTGCCGGTGTTCGTCTTCTTTCTATCGCTGCTGCAGCTCTCCCTGCTCTTTTCGACGAAGCTTCTCGTCGACCATTCGAACGTGCAGGGGGCGCGTGCAGCGGCGGTGGTTTTCGGGGACGAACCCGGGGCGTATGGCGACGGGCAAGACGACGTTCACACGTTGGCGCGTGGGCGTCGTCAGGCCGTTCGGGATGCAGTGCTCGTGTCCCTCGCTCCGGCGATTCTCGATGGATCGCTGGAGCGGGTGGACGTTGCGTTTCCCCTGGCGGAGGAGCCGGGCGGGAAAGACCAGCCGGACGATGCGCACCTGAAGCCGCTGGGCGCCGGGGGCCCGCAGATGGTCCGCGTACGGGTCGAGGCGGAGGCGATTTGCAAGATCGCGCTGGTGAACCTGTTCATGTGTGAGAAGGGCCCCGGACTCTTGCGGGTTACCCGAGTGAATGCCGAAGTCCTGTATCCGTACCAGGGAGCGAGCTATGTCTACGAGTAGTGTGCGCAAGTTGCGCGGCGTAGCAGGCGACGATGCCGGCGCCGTGATGGTGCTCGGTATCTTCATGTGCGTATGCCTGGTAGGCGCTCTCTGGTACCTGGCAGGGCTCGGCGATGCGATTCTCTATCGCGAACGCGCGCAGGAAGCGGCCGACGCGGTCGCCTTCAGCGATGCCGCGCTGCACGCCCGGGGCATGAACCTCATCGTGCTCATCAACGTGGTCATGGCGTGTATTCTCGGCGTGCGCGTCGCGCTGAAGATCGCGCAGCTGGTGCTCAGCGTCGCGGCTGCGGTGTTTGCTGCACTCGGATACGTGTATCCGTATCTGGGCGCTCTCGCCGGGCCGTGCGCGTCCGGTGCAGCCACCTGTGAGGAGCTCATCAACGACACCCGCGAGCCCATCAACCAAGCCCTCCGCACCCTGAGCAGCGTCCAGGACGTGGTTTCCGAGTCGACGCCCCAGGTCGCACGCATGGGCGCCATGATCGCCGTGGGCGGGGCCTACGAGCCCGCAGTCACCCAGACGGGCGTGGCCCATTTCGGCAGTGAAACGTCGCTTCCCATCGCCAGCGGCAGCCAAGACAAGCTCTGCAAGGAAGCCGGGCGATCGGTGCCCTATCTCGCAAGCTACGTTTTCGAGAAGGCCGGGCTCGGGAGCATCAGCGACGGACCCAAGAAGTGGCTCGGCGACAAGTTCGCGTGGATTGCCAGCACCAGCCCCAAGCACTTTTGCGAGATCGGCTCGGCGACGGGCGACACCGACATCGACGGACTGTTCGACGACCCCGCCAAGGAGCAGTGCGCCCACGAGCCGGACGCCACGAACAAAGCCTTCGACCGCTCCGAGAGCCAGTGGGAGAAGAAGTGCGCCGAATACGGCGTCAAGTGCAGCGGCAAAGACGACAAGGGTGCGCCCACCGGCGGCATCCAGGGCGGTAGCACCACCCCCGAGCGGCAGGCCGAGCTCGATCGCCTTCGCATGATCCGCGATCAGGACGCCCGAAGCGTGAAGGAGTATCGCGACAAGTTTCCCGATGGTGTCGAGAAGGGGACGGACCGCGTGCGCTGCGAAGATTGGGCAAAAGGCGACCTGAAGCGTCGCCAGAAGGAGCAGGCCGAAAGAGCCAAGAAGGCCACTTCCAGCACCGAAACGCCCAGCGAGAACGACGTGACCCCTAAGCGCGTGGCGGATGAATTTCACAACGGGGTCGTCGAAGCGCAGGTCGCCGGCGGCGCCTCGATGGACCCAGCACGGCTCAAGCGCTCGGCGCGGCTGGTGCGCATCGGCGCCTGGAAGCGCGGCGATGCCGAGACGCCCGACGGCGCCGAAATGCCCTCCTGGGCGCAAGCCGAGTTCTTTTACGACTGCAGTGGAAAGTGGGACCAATGCAACGACGATCAAGAAGCCATGTGGCACCTGAAGTGGCGCCCGCGCCTGCGTCGGTGGAACGAGCCCCGCTCACTCACGGCGACGCTGGCCGAGATGGGCTTCGTTCACACCCCTTCGGTGGACCTCAAGGCCTTTGCCCAGCGGGCCGAGGACGCACAGAAGCAAAAGCCAGTGAACCCGGAGCTCTGCGCCGATCTCTCGCGCGCACTCGACGCCACCAGCAAGCGGGGCGTGCACTGATGGGCGCGCGCCCGCCTCTTCGCAAGCGGCAGCGCGGCGCCGTCATGGTCGAAGCCATCGTCGTCATCGTGTTCTTCGTCATGTGCTTCTCCGCGGTGGTGTACTTCCGACTCCTCTACACGCAGAAGATGTCGGTCCAGCGCCTTGCCCGCACGGCCTCCATCTCCCACGCCATGGGCGCCTGCCAGGGCGATTCGAAGGCGCCCGTCGCCGGCGAGCTCGGCACTCGAAAGTTCCAGGAGAAGGAGCCCAAGGACCTGGCCTTCGACGTGCTCCCCTCGGGCCTGAGCGGTCTCGGCATCGCCGCGCTCGACAAGGCCCTGGCGCTGGAAGGCGCGACCGGCAAGGTCACGACGATCGCCGTGGATGGCGAGGCCTCCTCGCTGCCGAAGCCGGATCCCAACGCCCCGCCGCCGGACCCGAAGGCCCCCAAACCGCTTGGCTTCGAAGGTCATGTTTCGTCGGACTCCGTGGTGGCGTGCGCCGACGACACTCCCGACGATCGCTACGCCGCCCTCGCCGAGCTCATCGCCCGAACTTTCTGAGACCCCCATGAAACTCCCCTTGCTCGTCCGCGTTCTGTCTCGCCTGGTGCGCCTTGCCGTGCCCTCGATGCGCTCGATTCGCATGGCGGCATTCTCGCTCCTGGTGTTCGGCGCCCTCGGCGTCGTGTCCGGGCGCGCGGTGTATGCCGATGCGATGGAGAGCGGCATGGGCCTCGGCCACCAGCTAGCCTCTCTCGAAGATCTCACCGGCGGCGCCTACCTGGTGCGCATCAACGGCGCCGAAGTGCACTGGGCGAGCAACACCGCCACCCAGTCGGTCGACGAGGTCCTGGACCGCTACGAGCGCTATTGCCGCACGTCGCCCTCGAGCTTGGGCCAGGCCATGCAAGACATTCCCGAGACCGTCGCAGGTCGCATCCCACTCCAGAAGAACGATCCCGCGCATGCCGCCATCGTCCGCACCAACGCCGAGGGCCGAGGTCTGGTGGCGTGCTTCGTGGACCCGAGCGGCCAGCGGCGGGGCCCGGATGGTCTCCGCCGCGAGCTGCAAGCCCTCGGCGTCACCGGCGATCTCGCCAGCCTCGGGCACTTTCGCTACGTGTTCGCCGAGCGCCGCCCCAAGGGCACCCGGGTGGTCACGCTCTGGAGCGACGGCCCGCTGAAGCCCGGCCAGATGTTCCCCGCCGTGGGCGACGCGCCGGGCAGCGACGTGGAGTTCGCGGTCCGGCCGCCCGATAGCCGCCGCACGCTCAGCGTGTCCATCGACGGCTTCGCAGCGGGCGTCCGCGGCTACGAGACGTCTCGCGAGCCCGCCGACGTGCTGGGGCGCGAAGACCGCGCGCTCCGGGCCAAGGGCTTTCGCGTGGTGGAAAAAGTGGGCGCCGGCAACGGCTCTGCCGCCTACCTGCGCGACGACGGCGTGGAAGTGCTCCTGTCCGTCAAGCGCATCGCGGGCAACGAAGAGCGCACGAGCGTGGCCATCGTGGAGACCGGTGCCGCCATCCGCGGCGTGAAAGTGGAGAAGTCGCTGTGAACATGAAGAACCTGTGTGCGCTCCTCGGCTTGCTGGCCGCCTGCGCGGCGCCCGAGGCCGAGGATCCGACCAACTTCGCCATGAAAGCGGAGATCGTCATCACCGCCGGACCGCAACAACCGCTCCCCAACGTCGACCTGGCGCTCGCCGGACAGAACGTCGCCAAGACCGACGATGGCGGTCGAGCGGCCCTCTCGCTCCGCGGGACCGAGGGCGACGCCCTGGACGTGGCGGTGCAATGCCCTGCCGGTTACGCGTCGCCGTCGCCGGTTCGGGTGGTCCTTCGAAAGCTCTCGCCGCAGTCGCCCCCGGTGCGGTTCGCTGCAGCGTGTAGCCCCCTGGAGCACCTCACGGTGGTAGGGATTCGCGCGGAAAACGGGGCCAATTTGCCGGTGCAGCGGCTGGGAAAAGTGGTCGGGCGCACGGACGCATCCGGCGTCGCCCACATCGTCGTCCGCGCCAAGGCGGATGAGCAGATCTCGCTGCTCCTCGACACCAGCGGCTCCGACGGCAAGGCACCTCTCTTGCGTCCCCGCAGCCCGGCGCTCACGTTCGTCACCAAGGACCGCGACGATTTCGTGGTGCTCGAGCAGAAGTTCGTCCAGGACCGGCCCATCGTACGCCCTGGCCCGGCGCGGCCGCGCGGCCCGAGCCGCCTCTGAACGCAGATTCTTCGCAACTCCGCAGCGGCGTGGCCGACCGGAAGACAAGGAGAATCCCATGCAACGCTCGCTTCGTCTTCGCGCTCTCACCGTTCTCGCTCTCGCGCTCGCCGTCGGCGCCGCCCAGGGGCGACCGCGCAACCCCCAATCCAAGGTGTCCGTCGCCGCGCGATTCAGGCCAGCGGAGGAGCTCGAAGCGCGCCTGAACGCCGACACCGGCTTGCACTGGGCTGTGGTGATTGTCGACCACAGGGCGCGAACGCTCGTCCCCGGCTTCGCGGGGCCCGGCCCTCAGCTACCCGGCGATACCCCGGAGCAGAAAGGGCGCCTCTTCTTCGACAAGTATCGCATGTACCTTCATGGCACCGGCGACCCGTCGGAGCTTCGCCTTCGTGTGTTGGAGCAGGACCCGGACGGCCGCTACTTCATGCGCTTTAACCACTACCTGCCGGGCACCGATATCCGGGTCGACGCGACTGACTCGACCTTCGAGCTCACCAAGGACGGCCGCTTCTTCATGGCCGCCGCGGGCTTTCGCGAGGACATCGGGGCAGTGCCACGAAAAGCGAAGATCGGTGAAGGCACCGCGAGGGAGCGCGCCCTCAGCGCCGTTGCCTCTCACTGCAAGGTCGCCCCTGCAGCGATCACCCCATACCCAACGGAGCTCATTGCGTGGGCCCGCGACAGCGAAGCCTTGCGCCTGGTCTGGCGAATCCCGGCGTCCGTCGCGGGAGGTACCTGCATCGCGCCCGAGGCGCTGGTCGACGCGATCACCGGTGCGGTGGTGACCGTGAACGAAACTGCGCGGTTCTAGCCCGGATTATTCATGGGCCGGTAGGCGAATGGCACGAGGCGCGGGAAAGGCGGGCGCACGCCGGATCGCAGACCCGAGACGGACTGTTGTTCCTTCGCAGGGTCGAGAACCGCCGTACGCCCGAGATTTCCCGATGCATCGTGACATGCAGCCCCGGAACCATGAATAGTCCGGGCTAGGTAGTACGCAACCCTCGCGCGGCGCGGCCGAGTGGAGAGCATGGTTCGATACCGAAACCGAGCGCGTTCCCGCGGCGCGGTGACCGTCGAGTACACCATCCTCGTGGGTACCGTCGCGCTCGCATCCATGGCCGCGCTCGTAGGCCTCGGCGTCGCGCTGCTGCACAGCTTCGAGCTCGTGCGGTCCTTCGTCCTCTGCCCCTACCCCTGAGACGCCCCCATGCTCTACTTTTTCCTGGGTGCGGTCGCCCTCGCTGCGTGCGCGGCGTGGACCGACTTTCGCACCGGCCACATTCCGAACCAGATCACCTTTCCCGCGCTGGCTCTGGCCATCGTGGCCCACGCCATTCACGGCGCCAGCGTGCACGGCCCGGGTGGGGCACTGAGCGAGGGCGGCTTCGCCTTCGGCGGCGCGCTGGCGTGCGGCCTAGCCCCGCTCTTCATGCACCTTCGTGGTGGCATGGGCGGCGGTGACGTGAAGCTGTTCGCGGCCATCGGCGCGCTACTCCACCCGCTCGCGGGCCTCGAGGCCGAAACCTACGCGTTCGTGGCTGCCGCCGTGCTCGCCATGAGCAAGCTGGCCTGGCAGGGCACGCTGCTGCGCACGCTGGGCAACACCACCACCCTGGTGATGAACCCGCTCCGTCGCAAGGAAGCCAAGCGCGAGGTCCCGCAAGAGATGCGTGCCTGGTTCCGGCTCGGCCCCGCCATCTTCATCGGTACCGCCGCCACCTTCGTCGTTCACTACTTCAGCCTGCGAGCCGCGCCGTGAAGAACCGCCCCCTGTTCATCGGCATCATCGCCGGTCTCGTCAGTGTCGCCCTCTTGCTTCTCTACCTCCGCAAGATCGAGGCCGAGGCCTCCGGTGGTCGCAGGGTGCAAGTGCTGGTGGTCGTCGAGACCGTGCCGCGCGGAAAGCCCATCACGGAAGCGATGCTCGGCACCCGCGACATCCCCCTCTCCTACCTCGACGACCGCGTCATTCGCGCCTCGGACAAGGAGAAGATCGTCGGCCTTCGGGCCACCACCACCATCCCGGTGCAGCAGAGCCTGGCCTGGACCGACGTGCTCGCGGCCAAGGACGATCAGCGGGCGCTCAGCAGCCTGGTGCAGCCGGGCAATCGCGCGACCCCCATTCGCGTGCATATTACCGACGTATTGACTCTGGTTCATCCGGGCGACTTCGTGGACGTCCTCTGCGTGTGCGGCGAAGCGAAGGACTCCACTGTGCTCCTCCAGCGGGTGCTGGTGCTCGCCGCCGGCACCGAGACCAACGTCCTCCAAGGGGACGCGAAGGACTCTGCATCCAAGCGTGTCACCGTCCTGACGCTGAGCACCTCGCTCCAGGAGAGCCAGCTCCTGGCGGTCGCCATGGAGAAGGGAAAGCTCACCGCCGTCGTCCGCAATCCGAACGATCAGCGGGTTGCCGAGTCGCCCGCCGACGTCAGCGCCCAGACCCTCACCGACTCCAGCCGTCGCCAGCTTCTCCAGAACCCCCGTCGTCGCTCCCCCACCGGCCCCACCGAATTGAAAGAAGTGAAGAAATGATCCCCCGTCGCTCCCGCGCAATCTCCGCTCTCGGTCTGGTCATCGCAACGTTCGTCGCCTTCGCGCCCAGCGTGGCGCGCGCCCAGAGCAGCGGCGCCGAAGTGGCGAAGAATGGCGACGAGGTGGTCATCTCCGTGGGCGAAACCAAGACCATCTCCGCCCGCGACGTGAAGAACTTCTCCGAGGGTTCTGGCGGAATCGTCGAGATCAAGCTCACTTCCGACAATGGCGCCTTCGTCATCAATGGCAAGAAGGCCGGCACCACCAGCCTGCTGCTCATCAAGAACGACGGCTCGCAGGTCAACCTCACCATCCACGTCTTCGCGCGCTCTCCGGTGGTGGTCGAGAAGGAGCTCACGCAGCTCCTCGACGGCCTTCCGGGGCTCGGCGTTAAGCGCGTCGGCTCGCGCATCGTCATCGACGGCGTGGTGGCAAATGACGTCGACCTCAAGCGCGTGCAGCGGGTCGCCGCGCTCTACCCGAACCAGGTGGAATCGCTGGTGACCCTGCCCGGGGGCGGGGGCTCCGCCGACAGCAACGGCAAGTACATCATCCGCATCGACTTCTACTTCGTCCAGTACGACAAGAACTCGAGCTACGGCGTCGGCATCAGCTGGCCCGGCCACATCGGCGGGGATTCGGTGGTCAAGAGTGCGCTCTCCTTCGACTTCTCTGCGGGCAGCCAGGCGGCCACCGCCAGCATCACCAATCAGCCGCTCCCGCGCCTCGACATCGCGTCGAGCAAGGGCTGGGCGAAGGTGCTGAAGCAGGCCACTATCGTCACCAACAACGGCGTCGAGGCCACCTTCGCCAACGGTGGCGAGCAGAACTTCGCGGTCAATGCCGGGCTCACCGCCGGCATCCAGAAGATCTCCTTCGGCACCGAGGTCACCGTGCTGCCGCGCTACAACGTGGCCAAACGCGAGGTCGAGATGCGGCTCATGGCCGACGTGAGCGATCTCAGCGCTGGGGCGCAGGGCTCGGCGCTCCCGGGACGCACCACCTCGAAGCTGATGACCAACATCACGCTCAAGCTGGGCCAGTCCATCGTCCTCTCCGGTATCCGCGCCCAGTCTCGCGCGCACTCCACCTCGGGTATCCCGTTCCTCAGCGAGATTCCGGTGCTCGGCCTGCTGTTCGCCTCGCACAGCAACCTCGACCTGCAGACCGAGGGCGCCGTCTTCGTGGTGCCCAGCGTGGTCGAGAGCGTGCCCGCTTCCGCTGCCGAGATGGTCGACACCGCCATCGCCAAGTTCGCCGACTACGACGGCGATATCGAGAAGGTGAACGCCTACGAGAAGAAGCCCGGCTCGGTGCCGATGGTCCGAAAATGAGCGCGCTCACCGGCCTCCGCCTGGGCGCCCTGCTCCTCACCGCCTTCTCCGCGACCCTGGTGGTCTACGCGATCGCCTCCGGACAGACGGCGCTCTCTCGGTACCACGCGCGCTACGTGGCGCACCTGAACGGCACCCTCCGGGTGCTGTTCCGGCCGGAGTCGGGGCAGAAGATCGTCATGGTGCAAGGCGCGGTGGCCCTCCTGCTGGTCGCCTCCAACGTACTCACCGATCTCCCGACCGTGCTGCCCATGTGGGTCCTCGTCGTGGGCGTCATTCCCCCGTTCTACCTGCTGCACCTCCGGGGGAAGCGCCTGGCGCTTCTCGAGGATCAGGTCGACGGGTTCGTGCTCGCCCTCGCCAACGCCATGAAGACGGTGCCGAGCGCTGCGAACGCCCTTCAAGCCACGACCATGGTCCTTCCGCAACCGACCCGTGAAGAGGTGGAGCGGGTGCTGAAGGAGATGCGCGTGGGCAGCACCCTGGAAGACGCGCTCCTGGCCATGTCGGCCCGCATCAAGAGCCGTTGGGTCGACGTGGCGCTGTCGGCGGTGCTGGTGGGCCTGCGGGTCGGCGGCAACCTCCCGTCGGTGCTCGAGCGGACCGCCACCATGCTCCGGGAGATCAACCGCATGCTCGGCGTGGTGCGGGCGAAGACCGCGGAAGCGCGCATCCAGCTCCTGGTGCTCGCGGTCTTTCCGCTGGTCATCGTCTTCGTCTTCAACCTGGTGCGGCCGGGCTACTTCGAGCCGCTTCAGAACACCTTCGTCGGTCACCTCTGCATCGGCGTCGCGGTATCCCTGTGGCTCGCGTCGCTCGCGCTCGGCTGGAAGATCATGCAGGTGGACGTATGAGCTCCGCGCTCCTTCTCAAGGTCGGTCTCGGGCTCACGACCTTCCTGTCGTTCTTCCTTCTCGGGAGGCTGGTGGGAGCAGCGCCTTCGCCCGCGGTGCGCCGCACTGGCATGCGTGGGTTCAAGCGGCAGAAGATGCTCGCGAGCGGGAAGGGGATCGCGCCGGTGGAGCCTTTGCTCCGGTGGATCGGTGCCCGGGTGCGTCACGTGGTTTCCGAGCAACACCTAGCCGCCATCGACCGAAAGGTGTGCATGGCCGGCGACTACATGGGACTTCACGCAGAGGAGATGGTCGCCCTCTCCATCGTCGCGTCGGTCCTCGGCGGCGGGGTGGGCGTCGGCGTTGCCGTCCTTCTCAAGTCGACCCTCTGGCTCGCCGCGGGGATCGCGGCCTTCGGCGCGGTGGCACCGTTCATGACCCTCTCCAGCGTCGCGGCAGAGCGCCTGAAGTCCATCGGACGTCGGCTCCCGCCGGCCATCGAGCTGCTCGCCCTTGGGCTCGGCGCCGGTCTCGATTTTCCCGGCGCGCTGCGCATGACCGTCGACCACTCGGGCACCCCCGACGATCCGCTGGTCGAGGAGCTCTCGCTCATTCTCCTCAATCTTTCGCTGGGCCGGAGCCGTCGCGAGGCCCTCGACGAGCTCGCCGATCGAGCGCCGACGCCCATCGTTCAGGAGTTCGTGGGTTCGGTGGTCCAGGCCGAGCTCCGCGGAAGCCCGGTTGCCGACGTGCTGCAGATTCAGGCGGACGTGCTCCGCCAGAAGCGGAGCGTGCTCGGCGAAGAGGCGGCCTCCAACGCTGCGGTGCAGATGATCGGTCCGCTCATGCTGCTCTTTCTCGCGATCCTCATCGTCATCGTCGCCCCCATCGCCATTCAGCTCAAAGCCCAGGGACTGTGACCGCCATGGAAGAGCTGCACGTTCAGGTTCAACACCCCAACGGCACCCACGAGCGCTCGCTGGTGCAGGCCGTCCGGGCCACCATCGGTAGCGGCGCCCACTGCGACGTCCGCCTCGCGCCGGACCAGGCTGCGTTCGAGCACTTCGAGATCGAGCTGGTCGCCGATGGCGCGCGCATCCGTCGTCTCGCCGAGTCGCCGCCGTCGTTTCTCAATGGATCGGGCTTCACCGTGGCGCCCCTGGCCACTTCGGCGATGCTGGTGGTGGGTGGCACGCAGATCTATCTCGAGCGCCGAGCCGGCGCGGTCGTGGCCCCGTCCAAGGTCAATGGCGCATCGGTGGCCAAGGGATTGGTCGTCGGCGCACTGCTCCTGGCGATCGTTGCGATTCTCGGTATGCCCGCGCCGGAGGCAGCGGCGGCGCCCTCGCTGCCGCCGGAGATCTTCGGCTCGCCCACGCTCACGTGTCCGCACGCCGACCCGGGCGAGGCGCGGGTGCGCGCAGAAGATGCTCGCGCTCGCGCCGAAGCTGGGCGGGAGCGCGCTCCCTTCGAGCCGCGCGAGATCGTGGGCGCGGTGAAGACCTACGATCTCGCGGCAGCCTGCTTTCGCGTCGCGGGCGACATGCCGAGCGCCACCGATGCCACCGCGATTGCCCGCGAAATCGAGGCCGAAGCCCGGCTCGAGCTCCGCATGCGGCACCTGCGGCTGGGTCGCATGCTCGCCGTCAAGGACGTCGAGGTCGCCCGTCAGGATCTGACGGTTCTGCGACTGCTCACCGAGGGTCAGCGCGGTCCCTACGCCGCCTGGCTCTCGGAAGTGGACCGTGATCTGAAGAGCATGAAGCCGGAGAAGAAGTGATGTTCAAGTGCCTCGTAGCGACGTTCGGATTGATGGCTTTCGCGGCGACCGCCACGGGCTGCGCGGACCGGCAGATGTCTGCGGATCGCGGCGCCGAGGAGATGCGGCGCGCTTCCCGGCCGGCGGAGCTCTCCGCGCGGGGCGAAGCCTTCGCCCGCATCGGCGACATGACGCGGGCCGAGCAGTACTTCGCGGCGGCCCTCAAGGCGGGCGGCGACGCGGCCCCGCTCGTGCGACGCCTGATGGCGGTGTGCGTCGCCGACGGTCGCTACCCGGTAGCGCTCGAGTATGCGGAAGACTACCTGCGCAACCGCCCCACGGATGTCGACGTGCGCTACGCGTCGGGTACCGTGCGCGCTGCCATCGGCGATCTCGCCGGTGCTCGCAGCGCTCTTCGGTCCGTCATCGCAGCGAAGCCGGGGCTCGCAGATCCACACTACGCGCTCGCGCAGATCGAGCGCGGCGATGGCAACGTGATGGGAGCGGACGCAGAGTTTCGCGAATACCTGCGGCTCGCGCCCGATGGCCCGCGGGCTGAGGTGGCGCGCGCGAACCTCATGCGCGCCGTGCCGCAATGAACCGCGGCGCTACACTCGACGAGGTCGTCGTTCGCCTGCTCGCCGGTCGCGGCGTGCACTACCAGGAGATCGCGTTCGAGGTGGGCGTCGCAGCGCCACCGGTTTCGGTGGGCACCAAGGCTTCGTGGCGCATCGCTGGCAGGGGTGTGGCCTCGAACCATCTCGCGCTGGCGTTCAACGGATCGACCCTTTCGGTTGCAGCGCTCGCCGGCGCACCGTTGGTGGTCGATGGTCTCGACGTGGCCGGTCGGGGATGGGTATCGTTGCTGCCCGGTTCGACGGTGGACCTTGGCGACGTGCGTCTGGGCATCTCGCTACGCACCCAGGAGCACACGCCGGTCACCATGGCCATCCCGGCGCTCGAGTCCGAGCCCCGCACTGTCGGCATGCTCCTGTGCCCGCCCGAACGCGAGCCCGATCTCGACCCGCCTACCCAGCGCTGGGAAGGCCGTGCGCCGCGGCAATCGCTACCGGAGTCGGCCCGCACCCGCTTCGCGCCGCTTCAGGAGAACCACGTGCCGGCGGCCGGCGCACACGTCGTCCTTCGAGGGCCTTCGAGGGCGCTCACCATGCCGCCGGTCGAGCCAGAGCCGATGACGCGCGCGGTTCCGGTCGTTGTTCCCCCCCCCATCAGGGCGGTGCCGCCGGCCCTCCCCACGGATACGCCGCTCGGTGTGGTCGTCGCCGTCGAGCCGCCGGCGCACGCGGTGCCGAGCCAGACCTCGGAATCGACGGCAGCAAAGCTGAAGCGCGGCTGGCGTGAAGCGTCGCGACCGAAGAAGCTCATCGCGATGCTCACGGCACCGATGGTCCTATTGCTCTTCGTCTCGTCCGTCTCCAAGCCCGGGATGACGTCGGGCGGCGCGCGTGTGACTCGCTCGGCGTCGATGCGGGTGAGCGTTCCGCCGCCTGCGCAGCCTGCTTCGAGCGTGGCTCCGGTGGTCAGGGTCGCGCCCTCGGCTTCCGCCACACCAAGCGCCCCTTCGACGGCGCTGGCCTCGCGTCCGCCTGCGGCGACGCGCCTCCCCCCACGGACCGCGCAGACTCCCCGTACCGACGAGCGCTTGGCGCTCGACGCCGTGGCCGCGGGCGACTATCCGCAGGCGGCACGCCGCTACGCAGCTCTCGCCGCGCAGCACCCGGAGGACCCCAGCTTCGCGGAGGCCGCGCGCATTCTTCGGAGCCGCACGAAGTAGCCTCCTCTCGCCAGGCGAGGAGCGCGTGGAGGCAGAGCGCGGCGCCGAGCATCTCGCCGCACTCATCGAGGAGGACGAGAAGTGTGTTGACTGCATTTCCGACCGTGGCGTCGCGCCCATGCTTGGCCCAGCGTCTCCACGCCCAGCGCCGACACGCCGAACACCACGCCCGAGACGACGGCGAGCAAGAACGCGAAGGCCGTGAGGCCGCGTGCCGTCGTCGCAGGAGGAAGGCAAAGGCGCCGCAAGCCAGGAGACCCGCACTGGAGAACCAGGTGGGCACGTTGCTGCTCGCCGTCGAGATCGAAGGCGCCGTAGCCGGGCATCACGAGGTAGGCCGCGCCCGGGATGGTTATGTATGTAAAATGCACGCGAAAGATGGTGCGTGCCTTCACGTGGGCGAGAGCCACCGTCCGCGCTCGCCCTCGCTGGCGTCTTGGAAGGCGCGCGGTTCCGCCGGGGCGTCCATCGAGGCCAGGCGGCAGTGGTACCAGGCGACGTCGCGCCACGTGCCGTGCTTGAACCCCACCGCTTCGTAGATGCCCACCGGGCGGAACCCCAGGGCGCGATGCAGTGCCTCGCTCGGCGCGTTCGGCAAGGTGATCCCTCCGTACGCGTTCACCAGTCTCAGACCGCGCAAGCTCCGCAAGAGCGCGCCATAGAGCCGCCGCCCGATCCCTTGCCGCTGCAGCCCGTCCTGCAAGTAGATGGTTGTGTTCACGCTCCACCGATACGCGGCGCGCGGCAGGTGCTCGCTGGCGTATGCGAACCCCACGACCTCGGCCACGTTCGCTTCGCCGGGCCGTGTCGCCACGAGCCAAGGGTACCGCGCGCCGGCCGCCATCTGCGTCGTCCAGGCCTCGACGGTGGGCGGGGTGTCGTGAAAGCTCACGGCCGTGTGCTGCACGTAGTGATCGAAAATCCGCGCCATGGCCGCTGCGTCCGTCGGCTGCGCCACGCGTACAGTGGTCGTTCCTCTCTGCGTAGGAGAGGGCGCATTGCTGACGGGCATCGGCGCTATGATGTCAGCATTCGGCGTCGTCGTCAGCGATGGGGTCGCCGCACCAGTCCCGGCAGGCAATCGAGCAGGCCCTCGCATGCCTTGGGCGGGCTTTCGCACAGGTCCTCGGGCTCGCGGAACACGCGCAAGCACGCTTCGAGCTCCGCCACCGAGCGGTCGCAGGGCAGCGCCTTCGACGCACATGCCTTGCGCTCCGGTGCGCCGAGCCATTGGGCGCCGTCCTTGCACTCGTAGCCATAGCCGTCGGGATTTCTCCGCCGCTGACCGCGCTCCGGCCTGACCTCCTCGTTGGTCCATCGGCACAGGCGCGCGCGGTCGTTCTCGTCGAGGCCGCGTAGCGGCTTCTCCTGGGCAACGCCGCTCCCGCTGGCGAGCCGCGCCCGCCGCTTCTCGCGTCCGCGCGCGGTCGGCTCGGCCTCGGTGCCGTAGGTCGCGCGCAGGTAGGTCTCGAACGCGCCGCGCTCCGCATCGTCGTAGAGCCAGGTCGCGAGGGCGTGTGCGTTGGCAATGCGTGCGAAGAGCGCCCTCACGTCCGCCGGCATCGCGGTGGGGGCGGTTCCGCCGGTGGGCGCGCTCGCCGGTGCCACGATCCACTCGCCGCAGGTGAAGCAAACGACGATGCGTGCGATGGGCGTGCCCTCGGCGTCGAAGAAGACCAGGGCGTGATGCGGGTCGAACCCGCACCGCAAGGTGACGATAGAGCGCGGAGGCTTCTGTTCGGAGAGCTTGCGCGCCGCCTCCACCAGCGTGGGCAATCGCAAGACCGCTTCCCGCTCCTCGGTCGTCAGATCGGCGTGCCCCGTCTTGACGTCTGCGCAGTACGTACCGTTCGCGCGCAGCGGTTCGGCCTCGGCGTCGCATGCCTCGCCCTCGCGAGGCGTATGCCCGAAGGTGACCATCGTCGCCCTCGCCACCCGCGCCGCGGGAAACTGCGCGCGAGCGGCAGGCACGCGATACTTCGGAGGCACCGTCTGCGGCGTGGTTCCGTAGTTGCCGACCGGATCTCCCAAGCGATCGAGCTCGCGCACCCGGGCCTCCATCGCTTCGTCGAGCGGCCGCTCGGTACTGCCCGGCCCAGCATCCGGTGAAAGCCGCGCTAGCGGCGCATCGGCTCCCTTCCCCGTGGCGTCCCCGCCCGGGCGGGTCGAAGGACCGCAGGCGCCCGCGAAGGCAAGCGCGACGCAGGAGACGACGAGGACGCGGGCCCGCACGCGAATGGATGCATTCATGCTGCATGCGTTTGGCCAACGCACGCCCCAACCGTGACCGCGCCGGCTCCTCGCCCGATTCGTCTCCCCCGCATCGCATGTAGGTGCCATCGCAGGCACCTTGGCACAGTCCGGCGAGAACTTTCGGACCGGCCTGCAAATATCGAGAACCTCTGGCTTTCAGGGCCCCCGCGATTTTTCTGGAACCTTTCTCCCAAGGCTCTGTCTGTCTTTTTGCGAGCCACGATGCACCTCGGAAACGGGGCGCGGCGGGGTCGCCAACCAACAACCGCGTGTGCGTCGTCGCGAGCTTCTCGCGTGCGTGCCGCAAACCCGAAGCCCCCGCGCGAGGTCCGTCATGGCTACCCACTCGATCAATCCCTTTGCGTCTTTCTCCACCGTCGACGTTGCCGAGAGCTACGCGCTCGTGCCCACCACGCCGAAGGTATCCGACGTGGAAGTGGAAGAGCTTCACGCAGAAGCGGTCGAGATCACCATCGCCTGGGGCAGCAACGTCCTCGCCGTGAAGCACCTCTCGCCTCCGCGCCCCTTCACCATCGGCGACGGCGCCGACTTCGTGGCCCCGGTAGAGCTGCTCGGTGCGTCGCGGGTGCAGGTGGTCTCTTGCGACGGCGGCACCGTCCGCGTGGTGGTGCCGGCCAAGTCCGAGGGCACCGTGTCTGCCGAGAACCGCACCGCGCAGTCGATTGGCGAGCTGGTGGCGCAGGGCTTCGGTCGCGCTTCTGGCAACGGCGCCCGCGAGTTCGACCTCTCCGCAGGGACCTCGGCTTCGTTCGCCCTCGGTGAGCTCACCGTCACCGTCGCTGCGGTCCGCGCCGGCAAGCGCGTCGAGAAGGGCCTCCTCAGCGGCCTCGCCGCCAGCGCCTACCAGCACACCGGCCTCTCCTTCTTGCTCCACGGCGCCATCATCGGCTCGCTCGCCTTCTTCATGCCGAGCATGGGTCAAGACGACGCCGAGGGCATGGACCGCGACCAGCTCCTCATGATGCAGAAGATGCTCAACGCCAGCGCCGAGCGGAACAACGAGCCGCTCCCGCAAGACAGCGCGGCTCCCGCCGAAGCGCCGGGCGGCGCCGGCACCCGCGCGGTGGGCGAAGAGGGCAAGATGGGGAAGGCCCAGGCGAGCACCAACGGTCGCTGGCAGAAAGAGGGACCGCGCGACAACGCGAACCCGCAACTCTCTCGCGCCGAGCTCAAGAGCATGGCCGCCGACTTCGGCATGAACGGCCTCCTCGCCTCGATGTCGCTGTCCGACCCCAACGCCCCCACCGCAGCCTGGGCTCCGCTCGATGGCCGCGGCAAAGACGCGCAGAGCTTCAACGGCGCCATGTGGGCGAGCGACATCGGCGACGCCACCGGCGCGGGCGGCCTCGGCCTCTTCGGCACCGGCGAGAACGGGGGCGGCAAGGGCTTCGGCGTCGGTCTCGGCGAGATTGGCACCATCGGCCACGGCCAGGGCACCTGCACCACCGGCGACTGCCAGGGCTTCGGACCCGGCGGCAAGGGCGGTTGGGGCCGCGGCGGCAACCACGTCACCGGCGACCACCAGGTGAGCAAGATCACCATGCGAGTTCCGGTCACCACCGGCAACGGCCACATTCCCCCCGAGGTCATCCAGCGCATCGTGCGCGCCAACTACGGCCGCTTCCGCGCTTGCTACGAGAGCGGTCTCCGCACCAATCCCTCGCTCACCGGCCGCGTCTCCGTGCGCTTCGTCATCGGTCGCGAAGGCGCCGTCAGTACCTCGCAGGACGGCGGCTCAGACCTTCCGGATCAAGCTGTCACCTCCTGCGTCGTCCGAAGCTTCGGCAACCTGAGCTTCCCGGCGCCGGAAGGCGGCATCGTCACGGTCAACTACCCGATCGTGTTCTCCCCCGGCGAGTGATCGCAAGCGCTCGATAGCGAGGGAACCCACCACCGCAGCCGGCCTCCGTTCTTACGGAGCGCCGGTTTCGGCCTTTTGTTCATTCAACAAACGCTGGCGCACACCGCGCTTCGAGTGCCGCTTTTTCGGTTTCTCCCGGTCGAGCCTTGTTCCTCGGCCCAGTGCTGCTATTTCCATGGGCATGTCGGACAAGCGCTACCAAACGTTCGAGGAGTTCTGGCCCTTCTACGTGCGCGAGCACTCGAAGAAGGCGACCCGCACGATGCACTTCATCGGCACCTCCGGCGCGCTTGCCGCGGTCGCTGGCGCGGTGCTCGGCCGCAAGCCCTGGCTCCTTCTCGCGGCGCCCATCTCCGGCTACGGCTTCGCGTGGGTGAGCCACTTCTTCATCGAGAACAATAAGCCTGCATCCTTCAAGTATCCGCTGTGGTCTCTGGCGGCCGACTTCAAGATGTGGAGCAAGATGCTCGGCGGAAGCATGGACGAAGAAGTCGCGCGCATCCTGGCGGCGGAGGAAGCGGCCCGCGACGCCGCGCAGCCGATCGTTGCCGAGCATGCGCCGAGCGAAGCCGTCCACGGCGCCGCCTCGCACGTTTCGTAGTTCTACCGCGAGGTGCGCGGCCGATTCGCATGTATGGTGCAGGGACCAAAGCGCATTTGCCGCGTGGCGTGAAGGCCGACGCGGCAATACGGGTTGCGTTTACTTTGCTTCGTATTCTCGAATCACGATTTCGAGAATGCCCAGCAGCACGTCGAGGTAGCGCTCCTGGATGGCCAGATCGCCGTCGGTCCCCAGCGAAACTTCGACGCTCGAGCCCCGGAGCGAGAGCTTGATGCTCTTCAGCACGTCGCGCGCCAGTGCTCGCTCGGCGCCGTCGAGGGCCCGCGACTGCGCCTTGGTCACGCGGTCGTAGATCGCCGCGGCGATCTCCGCCGATGCGAAACGGAGCCCGAAGAGGGCGGCGACGCGCGCCGGGGACGCGTCGATGCGGCCGTCGACGGCGATGTCGCCGAGATCACCGCGGACCAGTGCGACGGTGCTCTCCTTGAGGGCCAGCCGGTCGCTCTCCGCCGCGTCGGGCAGCGCGTCCATGGAGCCGCGGACGGCCCGCGGATCGCCCGCTACCAGTAGCCCATCGCGGGCGGACACGAGGTACGGGTCGACGCGCACCGAGCGGCCGTCCTCCGTGCCCCCGAACGCCTTCTTCACGCAGCCAAGCGCCTCGGCCTCTCCGGTGGCCAGGTGCGCCACCACCGTCCAGCCGTCCGGGCCGTTGCCGAAGGCGACGTCGTCGATTCCCTGAAAGGCCGAGAAGCCGCAGGCTTTTTCCTGCTGTATCAGGAACTTGCCGAAGCCGCGGGCGCGCAGGAAGGAGACCACGGCAGGAAACAGCGAGCTCTTCCGGAAGCGCACCACGTCCACGTGCCCCACGAACGTCGACGAGCGCGGAAGGTGCGCGGCGGGCGACGCATTGCCCAGGAGCTTGGGGGCCTCGGTGGCTTTGCTGAAGGACGTGGCCTTGCTCCTGCAGCCGCCTGCGCCAACGGCGCCGAGCGCAACGGCCAGAACCCAGGGCAAGAGCGAGCGCATGGACAACCCCAATACACGTGAATGCGGGGCTGCGGGATGCACCAAGGAAGAATATAGCTTGCGCATTCTGGAGGGTATGACATTACCTCCACCTACATCGCTCTTGCCGGAATTTGGTGGCGTCATGAAAACTCTTCTTCTCGCAGTATCCGTCGCTCTCGTCTCCTCTGCGGTGGGTTGCGCCTCCAAGCCCGCCCCCGCCCCGGTCGCGCCGGTGGCCGTGAACGCCGCCGACTGGACGCCCCCGGACGAAGTGCAGATGACCCTTCCGGAGCAGCCGGCGATGAAGCGCGATGCGCAGCGCGAGGAGCCCGTGGGCCACGAAAAGCTGCGCCCCACCAACTTCTCCGCGGGCAAGAAGGGGTTCCTCGTGAACCTGCCCACGAAGCGCCAAGAGTGACGGCAGTCGTGCGATGATGCGCCGATGATGCGCATGTCGTTGGTCTCTGCTTCGTTGCTCTTTCTCGCGTGTGGCGACGCTGCGCCGGCGCCTGCGTCGCCCACCACGCAGACCGGCAGTCTTGCCCTCGCGGCTTCGCGTGGCAAGGCAGAGACGTTCACCTTCGAAGACGGCCAGAAGCCGATGCTCACCTTCGACGCCGAGCGCGTCCGGGTGAGCGCTTCGTGCGCGCGGCCCGATGGCTCCCTCGACTGCGATGCCATGCGCACCCTGCGCAAGGGCAAGCAGGTGAAGGTCGGTCCGGAAGCGACCGGTGCCAACCCCGGCGCGGTCGCCTGCAAAAAGCTTGGCTTTCGCAACACGACAGGTCGCGCCACGTCGGGCAACGAAGATGGATTCTGCATCTTTCCCGACGGCTCCATGGCCTCGACCGGCGCCCTCGATATGTACGTTACCGAGTGAGGGGCAGCGGGCCCGAAGCGGCGAGAGGCTAGGGCGCGCAGATCTTCGTGCTGAAGCCGAAGACGGCCTTGCAGGAGGGAGTCTTGGGGCCGCAATCGCCGGGGCCGCTGCACTCGTCGCTGCACCACTCGTCGTTGATGCAGATGGAGCTACCGCAGTCGTTGCCATCTTTGCAGGGGCTCACGCCCGCCCGGCCCTCGCCGCGCACACCGGTTTTGCAGAAGCAGTCGCCGTTGGCGCATTCGCAGCGCAGCCCGCGACCGCAGTTGCGATTGAGCTCGCAGGCGGCGTCGGCACCGGCATCGCCATATTGGTGCGGGTAGGCGCCGGCGTCACGCGCGCCGCCTTCACCCCCGCCATCCTTCCCCGGGCCCGCGTCGGTGCCCGCATCTTCTCCGGGGATCGCTACGTCGGGAGCGGCGTCGCGCGAGCCGGCGCCGGCATCTGCATCGGAGGCCGGCGGGGTCGAAGAACAGGCAAAAGCCGCCACCAACGCGGCGAAAGACCAGGTTCGCATGCGCGGAACGGTAGCATTTGCGCGGCGCCACCTCTTTCGCAAACGGCCGCCCTCGGCATACACTTCGGGAATGCGCTTATGGCCCCTGGTCGCCGTGGTCCTCTTCACTTCGTCCCTTGCGGCCTGCGGAGGCGCGGCCTACGAAAGCAAGGCGCCTACCGCACAGCCGTCGCCCTCGTCGACGCAGCCGGCGCCTGAGCCTGAGCCCGCGACCATCGAGGAGGCCAACGCGCGCATCGAGCAGGCTCGTAGCGATCTCGACCAGGCCTTCCACCCTTCGCAAGCGCAGCCCACGCCTTCGGCTCCGCCTTCGCACGTGCCGACGCCGGGCGTCGAGCAGCCGTCCGCGACGCAGAGCTCTCCGTGCGAACACGCGTGCCGTGCGTTCGCGTCGATGGAGCGTGCGGTGGCGGCCGTGTGCCGCCTGGCCGGTGAGGCCGACGTCAAGTGCACCCGCGCCCGGAAGGTGCTCGACGACAACACGGCTCGTGTGAAAGCCTGCGCCTGTCGCTGAACGCCGCCGCGGGTTGCCTCAGACCACGAAGTCCATGAGCTGGACGCGGGTGACGTAGTCTTCGAGGGCTGCCTGGTACTCGTCGACCAGAGTGTCGAGACGCACCACCACACCGTCGGAGTCTTCGCGCTCGACCGCGCCGCTCACGGCGATCTCGAGGGTGGGAAGCGCCAGCACGCCGATCCACAGCGAGCGGTCTTTGCCCAGGTCCTTCGCCTTGCCTTCGAGCTTGAGGAAGCCGTTGGAGAGCTCGACCACCTTGAGGCGCGAGCCGTTCTCGAGCTTCACCGAAGACGGGAAGTGCTGGGTCGGCGCGACCCGGTAGCCGGCGCGGCGGTTCTTGGCGATGTGCTCCTCGAGGGCGTCGCACACGGGCTTGCTGATGACGGTCTCGGGCTTGGACAGCACCAGATCGCGCAGCTCTTTCATGGCCTTTTGCGTGCGGATGATGTTCCGCCGCATTTGATCCATGCGCTCTTTGTCGCGGCGCACCTTCTCGGACACCACCGAAAGCAGGCTTCGGTAGAAGGGGAAGGCGATTTCGGCGTGCTTCTCGAAGAAGGACATGAGCTTCTTCGCGTCGACGGTGTGGACCACTGCGGCCTTCGACACCGTGGCGGTGGTGTTGCGCGGGGTGCCGGTGAGGCCGCCCAGCTCGCCGATGAGCATGATGGGCTGCAGGCGCAGCGTCGCCTGGCCTTCTTCGCTCAGCGTGACCTCGCCATCCACGAGAATACGGATGCGGGAATCGCTGTCGCCGGCCTTGAAGAGCACCGTGCCGGTCGCGACCTTGTCGCGGGTGAAGAGCTCGAGGATGGAATCCAGGTGCTTTTCGGGGATCTCTTGGAAAAGAGGGATGGTCCGTAGGTCTTTCGCGCGCAGGTCCATGAGTCGTTCCTCGATTCGGCGGCGACGATAGCCCGGTTCGCCTTCGGTCTGAAATGCCTCAGTCGCCGATCTTGGTGAATTCCGGGATGGTGCCGCCGCCGGGGCCGTCGCCGTTGGTCGTGCCACCGCCCGAGGTCGGGCCGCCGCTGCTGGTGGCGGCTGCCTTCTTCGCAGAGGCCCCCACGCCGGTGAGGTAGAGCTTGCCGTCTTGAACCGTGTAGCCCACGGCGCCCGCCGGAACGCTCAGCTCACACGCGAATTCGCCGCCGGCGCCCTTGGCCGTCTGCGTCTGCGGAATCGTCAGATCACCGCGGAAACCCGTGCGCTTGCTGCCCGGCATGGGCTCCTTGCTCTTCACCTGATAGGCGGCCGTGACGCCGAAGATCACGCCGCCGCACTTCATGCCGAAGCGCAGGTTGGTGCCGTCGGCCCGGAGGCGCAGGTCGTTGCCGTCGACCGAGACCACCCACAGTCCGCTGAGGGCCTGCGGGTCGGTGGGCGTGCCCCCCGCCTCCCCAAAGAGCTTGTCCCATTCGGTGGGCCCGGCGGGCGTGGCGGCGCTGGTTCCGGAGCTGGAGCAGGCGACCAGGGCGAGGGCCAGAACGAGGGCAGGGGCAGCGACGGGCAAGGAACGTGAGCGCATGGGCGTCCTCCGGGAAGTGGGCGAGCCCGGGGGATAGCACGGCCGCCGCGGGGGGGCGAGGTCCGGACGGCACTCGCTCGTGACCTCGGCGGCGGTCGTTGGCACCCCAGGCGTTTCGAACTATGCTGCTCACACGCACCAGGCATGCACGGGTGGCGGAATGGCAGACGCACCGGATTTAGGTTCCGGCGCCGAAAGGTGTAGGGGTTCAAGTCCCCTCCCGTGCACCCCCAGTTTGATGGAAAATATCCGCGACAGCGGAGCGCCGCGAGCGTCTGAGGTGCGAACCCTGTGCGGGTCTCGCGTTTCCGTTGATTTTGTCCCCGATGAGGTGTGCATTGGCTGCCATGAAATGGCGTTCTTCCGGCGTCTTTGCCGGCGTGATCTTCTCGCTTGTGGCCTGTGGCGGAGGCAAGGTCGGGGAGGCCCTGCGCCCCAAGGAAACCTCGGCGCAAACCGCCCTTGGTGAGCAGCAGGCCGATGGCTCGGTGGAAGTGAAGGGGTGCAGCGCCTCTTTCGCCGAGCCTTTGGTCGTCGACATCAAGTCGAGCGATCGCTCCGACTTCGAGGTCGCCATGAAGGACGGCGTCGCGGTGGTGCGCTTCGACTGCCGCACCTTGAAGCTCCTCAAGAACTGCTCGTATCACGCGGCCTACTCGTTCGTCGGCGTGCAGCGCAACGAAGACGTGGTGCGCATGAACAGCAAAGACGAGGTGTCGGCCAACATGCCCATCTCCGGCGCCAAGCTCTCGGCCGAGATGAAGAGCGGTTCCACGCTCGACCTCGCGCTCATCACCGTAGGCAAGCGGCGCACCACGGTGCGCGAGGTTCTCAAAAAAGACCTCGACGGCGACTGCGAGGGCGCGACGCACGTGGTCCGCGGCGCCTATGTGGGCGCGTTCGCCATGGGCACCGGCACCGTCGGGCAGGCCAAGGCCGTGGCCGAGATCTTCGGCGCGGGCGCCGCCGCGGGCAGCGTGAGCGACCGCCAGGCGAGCAGCAAGTCGGGCGACATCGAGGCCTGCCGCAAGGCGAGCCCCGACGCACCCACGCCGCCTGAGCAGTGCGGCGCCATCACGCGTCTCGAGCTCATGCCGCTCGCCCAGCGCAGGCGCTCCGAAGAGGAGGCGAAGAAGGACGAGGAGCGCGGCCACAACGAGGCCAAGGCCATCACCTGCTCCGAAGGCATGGTGTGGACCGGCGACAAGTGCGCTCCCAAGGGGTCGGCCGCGGCCAAGGCTACCTGCGCGCCCAACGACGGCCCCGATTGCGAAGCCAAGTGCGAGTCGGGCAACGCCGCGAGCTGCATCGCGGGGCGCGTGTACTACGGAGGCCTCGACGTCGGCGCAGACGGCAAGGCAACCTTCTCGAAGGAGCGTCGGGCCGACTTCGCCAAGGTAGAGCGGATGCTTGGAAAGGCCTGCGATCTCGGCCATGGCGACAGCTGCTCCGACGCGGCGATTTATGTGGGCATGGCCATGCAGAAGGCCGGCAAGCCGCTCGAGGAGCGCAACGCCAAGCTCAGGGAGCTCTACAAGCGCGGGTGCGACGCCGAGAGCGGCATCGGCTGCGTCCATTTGGGTGAATCCTACACCTATGGCACCCCCGAGCCGGCCAAGGCCCTCGCGGCGTTCGACCGCGGGTGCAAGCTCGGCGCGGGCTACGGCTGCGCGCTCCTGGGGCGCGCCTATCTCGAAGGCAAGCTGACCACGCGCGATCCCGCCAAGGCTCTCGAGGCCTACGATCGTGCCTGCTCGAGCGGTCGCGCCAGCGACGCCTTCTACTGCTACGAGCAGGGGCGCCTGTACAGCGCGGGCAAGGACGTCGTGAAGGACGCCAACAGGGCCATGGCTTCCTTCGAGCGCGGGTGCAAGTTGAACAACGTCATGTCGTGCTACGCCCTCGGCAAGCAATACCAAGACGGCGACGGCGTGGCCAAGGACGCCAGCCGTGCCCGCGGGTACTACGAGCGCGGCTGCACCAAGGAAGTGCGCGGCTGGCCCACCTGCTACGCGCTCGGCGAGATGCACGAGAAGGGCGACGGAACCCCCAAGAACTTCGCCAAGGCCGCCGAGGCCTTCGAGCTCATCGCCGCCTACAAAGACGCCCGCGCCCGCGCCGCAGCCCTCTACGAGAAGGGCGGCCCCGAACTGAAGCCCGACGCGTCGCGAGCGAACGACCTTTGGGTCACCACCTGCCGCGACACGTTCGACGCCGCCGTCAAGGCCACCGTGTGCCCCAAGGCCGAGGCCATCGTGACCAAGAAGGGTGGCAAGGATGCGGTCGACTTCTGGGCTGCGCGCTGCAATCGCTCGGAGGACGCCGCGTGCGTTCGCGCCAAGAAGCTCGGCTTCATTCTCGACGACTTCCACATGAACGGCGTCACCTCGCGATGCCGTGACCAGAAGATCGGTGCATCCTGCAAGGCCTGGAAGGAGCTGGGCGGAAGCCCTACCGCCGCCGAGCTCAAGTATCCGATGCAGCCGAAGAGCCCGCCCCCGTCGGCGAACCCGCTCGGTCTCGCGCCGCCGCCGCCGCCCATGCGCGGGGGGCCTGGCACCGGCAACTGAATCGCCACGCGCTTCGTAGCTAGACCGTCATCGGCGTCGGCATGAAGAGCAAGACGAAGAACAGCAGCGTCACCACCGCCACCACCGTCCGCACTGGGCCCAGCGTCTCGGTGCGGGTGGGGGGGTGATCGAGGAGCGTGTGCGGCTTGAGCGTGCCGCCCACGTACTCCATGGCGAGCAGCACGAAGAGGGCCACGAACCAAGCCGCCCAGAGCCAGGGTTTCTGCGCCTTGCGAACGCTGTCGAGGGAGAGCACGAGGCCGATGGTGGCGCCGGCGCGGACGCGCGAGGAGAGCGCGCGGGGATCGTCGGCCGCGGGCGCGCTGCGCGAGAACGACGAGATGATGGCGATGACCTCGAACCACACGAACCAGAAGATGGCGCCCGACACCGCGTCGCCGAAATGTGCCACGCCGGAGCGCCCCGCTTGGTGGTCGCGGAACACGTGGGCGGCGATGCTCACGAAGAAGAAGCCCAACATGGCGCGGTGAATGGCCGGCGCGAGGCGGTTCTGTGCGGGGCCGAAGAGCGCATAGGCCACGTGCCCGCCGTCGAGCTGGCCCACCGGAATGAGGTTGATCATCGTCACGAACAGCCCGGCCCAGCCGGCAAAGCCGATGGGCGAGAGGAAGATGTCGTGGCCCTCGGAAACGGTGGGTGCCGCGAAGTGGTCGATGAGCTTCAGCAGCAGCGAGTTGCCGAGCTGGTTGGAGTCGGCGGTGAGCGGCACCACGGTCGAGTGTGCGATGCCCCAGACGTAGCAGGGGATGGCCACGCAAAGACCCGCCAGCGGCCCGGCGGCCCCGATGTCGAGGAGGGCGATGCGCGACGAGATGGTGTCGCGCATGCGAATGACCGCCCCCATGGTGCCGAACGGCGACACGTAGGGCATGGGAATGAAGTGCGGCAAGCTGGCGCTAACTCGATGAATGCGCGCAGCGATGTAGTGGCCGAACTCGTGCGCCAGCAAGATGGCCAGCAGAGCGGCCGCGAACTTCGCGCCGTCGATCAGCGCCGCGTGGGTGGTGAACGCAGCCCAGGGAACACCCTTGGCCTCGGGCGCCGAGCGACTGATGATGACCCCGTTGAAGAAGACGCTCCCGGCGGTCACCAGGAAGAGCAGCGCCGGAAGGCGCAGCTGCGCGCCTACGCTCGCGCCGTTGCCGCCCTCACCGCCCTCACCGCCGGAGCGAGCTGCGGATGGCGCGGGCGAGTCGTTCGAGTTGGGGGCGGAGTCGCGCATCGATGGTTCCAAGCTCCGTGTACACCGTGAGAGAGCCGCGGGATAGCTCGGGATTCTCGCGCACCAGGAAGGCGTCGGCGCCCAGCTCGCCGAGCGCGCGGCGCAGCGCTTCGGCGTCGTCTGGATGCGCGTCGAGCGACACCTTGCGCGCGCCGCGGGCCTCGCGCAGGGCGTCTTCGGCGAGACGCTTGAGCCTCGACGGGTCGGCGGCGATGGTGTCGCCTACGATGCGCTCGGCGAGCAGCACAGCCAGCGCGATGGTGCGATCGATCTCCCGTTCGGCGCGCGCTTCGTCTTCCGCGCGCATGGCGAGATAGGTGGCAGCCAGCTTGGCGGTCTCCGCCGCGTGCACCTCGGCCGCCAGTTGCTCGCGCATGCCCTGCGCCTCGGCGCGCGCCGCCGCCACCAGGGCCTCGGCCTCTGCGGCCGCCTCCGCCCGTACGCGCTGCGCCTCGGCATGGGCTTCTGCCAAGGGTCGCTGCACGATGCGCGCGCGCCCCGGCGAGGCCGTGTCGCGCACCAGGTCGACCGACAGCACAGACACCGTGTCGGCCTCCGCCGTGCGAATCACCCGCCCGCGGCCGATCATCGCTCTTCCAGCCGGGTGAAGGCCATCGCCCGGAGGTCCATGACGACCTTGGCCAGCTCGCGGGTGAGCGCCAACGCGCGGACCTTGGCTGTTCCGTCGAAGAGCTCACGCGGCTCGGCCATGTCGTCCTCGACCTGCATTCCGAGCGCCAGGCTCATGGTCACGAAGCCTTCTTGCCACATGCGCCCATGGTACCGGGCGCGGGCGGCTCCGGCTACCGGTACGCTGGCTTCCACGCACGCACGCCGGTGCGAATGCAACAGGCATGCGAATTTGACACGCAAGCCACGCAGTCGTGATCGGTCAGCTCTGCGCTTCGGTGAGGCCGTCGACCACGCGCTTGACGCCGCGCAGAGCGGCTACCGTCTCTTCGGCGCGGGTACGTTCCTCCGCGATTTTTACTTCACCGGTCAGCGTGACGACGCCTTCGCTCGCACGGATGACGAGGTTCGCGACGTTGCACGCAACGGCCTTCAGGGCCAGTCGCGCGTGCTCCTCGAGCTCGAGGTCGGTGGGCAGATTCGGGACCGTCGCCTCGGCCTCCGGGGTGCGCGTGGTGCCGTGGCCGGTGCCTCCGTAGTTCGCACCGACCCCACCGTCGGGGTTGCTGGCCAGGTGGCCTCCGCCGGCCCGCTCACCGGTGCGAAGCTGCGCGAGCGGTTCGTTCTGCGCGTCGTCGCGCTTGGGCGAAGGTTGGTTGCCGTTGTGTTTGCCGTTGATGGTGGGCTCGCGATTCATGGGATCGTTCTCCGTTCGTTGGTTGTTCAGGAAGGCGTTACGGGCGTCTTCGGACGCTTGGCGCCGAGACCGATGCCGCTCGGACGCCGGATGGTGAGAGGCTTGGTGAGTCGCTGGGTGAGGCTCGGGCGCTCGTCGCCGACGACCTCGGCATCGGCCTCGGACGCCGGCTCCACCAGCCGCGCCAGCCAGGCGAAGCGCGTGTTCTCGAGGATGATCTTGCCGGCCACCGTGAGCGGCACCGCCAGAAGGGCGCCGGCCGGGCCCCATATCCAACCCCAGAAGAGCATGGCGACGAGGATGACGACCGGCGAGACGCCGAGCGTGCGGCCCAGGATGCGGGGCTCGAGCACGCTGCCGATGACAGTGTTGAGGGTGACGAAACCGATGCCCACGGCCAGCGCCGTGCCCGGCCCCTTGTCGACGAACGCCAGAGCGATGGCCGGCAACGTCGCCAGGAACGTTCCGACATTGGGGATGAAGTGGAGCAAGAACATGATCACCGCCAAGAGCAGCGCAAGCCCCACGCCGAACACCTTGAGCAGCACGAAGGCGCACACCGCGGCGAGCAGGCTGGTGAGCGTCTTCACCACGAGGTACTTCTGAATATCGCGCACGATGCGGTCGATGCGCTCGAAGCCCATGGGCGACGATGCGGGTGAGAGCACGCGCAGCTTTTCGCCCAGCCCGGCGAACTCGGCCAGCGAGAACAACACCACGAGCAGGATCACCGCCAAGTCGGAGGCCGTGGTGGCAAACTTGCCCGCGGCGACGCCCACGATGGGCATGACCTGATCGCCGATGTTCGAGGCATTGGGCATCTGCATGTGAATGCCCAGGCGCCCGGCGGTGTACCGCATCGACTCCAGCGCCTCTTGCGTTCGCGCGCCGTAGTAGGGGGCTCGCTGGGTCACCTCCGAAGCGGCCATGGCGAGGACCACGCCCACCAGCGACAAGATGGCTACCTCGATGAGGAGCACCAACAGCGCCCCCACGATGGGCGGAATGCCGCGGTGCGATACCCAGGTGACCAGCGGCGAGAAAAGCGCCGCCAGGATGACCGCGAACACCAGCGGTATGAGGAACGACGCGGCGAGCTTCATCGCCGCGATGACGACGCACGTTGCCGCCAGGCCCACCATCACCATGGTGACGTTCACGGGTGGCGTGGTTGAGGTCGATGCGGTTCCGTCGGGCGGCGGGGCGTTCACGAATCCGGTTGCTGCAACCGTCGTGCCCTTTCTCGACCCTGGGAATCCCGTGGGTTCAGCAATTCTACAGCGCGCACGATTCGCTCACCTGTGGCGTATTTGCGTGCAAGCGACCTCGCGCCAGCGCGCGTGCTACACTCAGACCGTGGTCCATCGGTCGCACGGGAGGCGTTCCACGCGGCGCCTGCTGGGTGCCGCCGTTGCGGTCAGCCTCAGCGCGTGCAGCCTGGCGGTGGATCTGGGAGGCCTCTCGAGCGGGGCACCCGTTGTTGCTCCCGGGCGGCCGGATGCCGCCACCGAGGGTGGCGAGCCCGACGCCGGTGTGCCGCGCCCCGACGGCGGTGTTGTGGCGTGCCGCACCGGCTTCACGGGCGGCGACTGTTCCACGCCGTGCCCCGCGAGCACCGCCGGCCCGAGCTGCGACTTTCGACTCGCGCTCGCGCTCGACATTCCGGTCTCCGGCCGATGGGTTGCCCAGGGCGACGTGCCGTACGCGGTGAATCGCACCGCGAGCCTCGGGTCGTTCGCGCGGGTGGCGTACGTTCTTCGGCTCGACGCCGAAGAAGTGTGGGTCGAGCTCGACGCATTCACGACGGACCCGACGCTGCTCGGCGTGCCGGTCGACCGCGTCTTCGACGTTCCGGCGAGCAACATGGTGGTGCACTCCTTCGCCGCCCGTCAGCCCGACGTTTTGGTGCCGACCGCGGGCTCCCTCGAGCTCTGGTCCAACTGTTACGACGAAGGGCCCAACGGGGTGTTCGACAGCGACGATACCATCGCCGGGGCGGAGCCCGACTGCTATGGGTCGATGCAGTTCCACGTGGCCGGCTCGCCGGTCATCGCGTTCAACCGCTGGGCCTCGGGCGACGCGTACGATCTGGGCATCGGCCGTTCAGACACCGGGCAGCCCGACTGGACCTTCGCCAAGAACGGCGCTTCGTTCGAGAAGCGGCGCCTTGAGGTTTACGTCCGCTGAGCGCGGTAGCGACCGTCGCGCAAGGTCGTCTCGCCGTCTTCCACCAGCTTGATGAGGTGCGCCTCGAGGCTCATCATGGCAAACGGCCAAATCGCAACCGGCGTGTCGTCGTAGGCGAGAGCAACCAAGTCGGCGAGCGTGCCTTCGCCCGCAGCTGCCACCGCCGCGCGCACCTTCTGTTCCCGCAGGCCGCGGTGCTCGATGTACCTGCGGAAGAGCGCGGAAGGGGCGTCGATGGGCTCACCGTGCGCCGGGAGAGCCAGCCGCGCGTCGAGCGCCTCGAGCCGCGCCAGCTGCGCGAGGTAGGTGCGCATGTGGCCTTCGCCCGGCGCGATGAGAATCGTTCCCACGCTGGCCACCATGTCGCCGGCGATCAACGTTCGCTGCGTCTCCTCCCACAGGCAAATGTGGCCCGCCGCGTGCCCCGGCGTGTGCAGCGCGGTCCAGCGGGTGGGCACCGGCCCGTCGAGCGTGATCACGTCGCCGTCGTTGAGCGCACGGTCGCACCCTACTCCGGGCAGGCGCGCCGCGGTCTCCGCATGCATCCACAGGGGTAGCCCCAGCTCGCGCGCCAGGTCGACGGCGCCCACGTGGTCCGGGTGATGGTGCGTTGCGAACATGGCCACCGCACGACGCCCGTGGCTGGGCAGCCCGCGGATCCACTCGGCGAAGGCCTGCCGCTCGTCGTCGAAAGGCGTGGCGGGCTCCACCACGACCACGTCGCGGGAGCCCAGCGCGTAGCTGTTGGTGTGGGTGGCGGGCGGGAGCGTCGGCGTGCGCGCCGCGAAGAGCGAAACGTCGCGCGACAGCTCCCGCGGGCGAATCACCGCTCGACGACCAGGGCGACGGCTTCACCGCCGCCGATGCAGAGCGTGGCCAGGCCGCGCTTCTTGTTCTGATCCTTCATGGTGTGGAGGAGCGTGGTGAGCACCCGAGCGCCGCTGGCGCCGATGGGGTGACCAAGGGCCACTGCGCCGCCGCGCACGTTCACGCGATCGGTGCCGATGCCCGAGAGCTGCGCGCAGACCATGGCCACCACCGCGAAGGCCTCGTTGATCTCGTAGAGGTCGATGTCGGTGGCCTTGAGGCCGAGCTTGGTGTTCACGCGCTCGATGGCCTTGGCCGGTGCGGTGGTGAACCACTCCGGCGCCTGCGCTGCGCTGGCCCAGCCGGCGATGCGACCGAGCGGCGTGAGGTTGTGCTTCTTCACCGCAGCTTCGCTGGCGAGCAGCAGCGCGCTGGCGCCGTCGTTGATAGACGAGGCGTTGGCGGCGGTGATGGTGCCGTCTTTGGTGAACGCGGCCTTGAGCGCGCCGAACTTGCTGGGGTCGCCCTTGGAGGGGCCTTCGTCCTGCTTCACCGCGATGGGGTCGCCTTTGCGCTGCGGCACCATGACGGCCTCGATCTCGGCGTCGAACAGGCCCTCTTTCTGCGCCGCGAGGGCGCGCCGGAAGCTCTCTTTCGAGTACTCGTCCTGGGCTTCGCGGGTGATCTTGTACTCGGCTGCGCACTTGTCGCCGCAGGCGCCCATGTGGACGTTGCCGTACGGGTCCCACAGGCCGTCGTGGATCATGCCGTCGATGAGCGTGCCGTTGCCCATGCGGTAGCCAGTACGTGCTTTCTCGAGGTAGTAGGGCACGTTCGACATGGACTCCATGCCGCCGGCGATGACCAGATCGTTCTCGCCGAGGGCGATGGTGCGGGCCGCCAGCACCACGGCCTGCAGACCCGAGCCGCAGACCTTGCCCACGGTGGTGGCGGGCACGGTGTTGGGAAGGCCGGCGTAGATGAGTGCCTGGCGCGCCGGAGCCTGGCCGATGCCGGCGGAGAGCACGTTGCCCATGAACACCTCTTCGACCAGGCTCTTCTCGATCTTGGCCCGGGAGAGCGCGCCCTCGATGGCGACGGCACCGAGCCTCGGCGCGCTGAGCGACGCGAGCGCGCCCTGGAAGGCTCCAATGGGGGTGCGGGCTGCGGACACGATGAAGACGGGGTTCTGGGCCATGGGGAGATCCTGCTTTCCGGGCGCGACAACGCCTTCGGGTGGGTTCAGCGCGTTTATAGCCCCTCGCCCGGGCCGGGCAATAGCTGTGTCGAAGCCAAGGGCCGCGCGGGGTGCTACCTTTGGGGCTGGCCCATGCGCCTGTGGCGTCCCCCAACTTCCGTTCTGGCTGCCCTCGCGCTCGCGAGCGGCGGCGCTGCCTTCGTGGCGTGCGCCATGGGCGAGAGTGCGTCCTCCTCACCCGTCGGCGTCGAGGACGCCGCGGTCGACGGCGGCACGCCCATCGGGTCTCTCTGCCCGCGCCGCGACATCCCCAAAAACGGCGCAGCCTGCGACGTGCCGGAGGGCACCGCGTGCGAAGTCGGCCGGTGCCGCGGCCGCTACGCCATCTGCACGGCGGGCGCCTGGGCGTTCGCCGCGAACCCGCCGGTGTCTGAGGAATGCCCGCAGTTCGCCCCGCGCGAAGGTGAGGTCTGCCCGGCCTGCTGGTCGCGCTTCAACTTTTGCACCTACGGCTGCGGCGACGCCGGCGGTAGCCCGGTCTCGGCCACCTGCAGCGGCGAGGACGCCTCGTGGCACCTGGAGTCCACCATCTGCGGCACCCTCGACGCGGGAGACGCGGGAGACGCGGGAGACGAATAGGCGTGTGCAGATGTCCAGTGCGTTTTTTGGAGAAGTAGCGTCGACTTCGCTCCGCACTTGCGACTCGTGGCTGCATCGACTACTGCCGACCGTCCCAAACGTACGACGGAGCCTTCGCCCATGTCAGACAGCAAGTTCGCCACGTTCATCGCCTCGAAGAAGCTCGACGCCCGCCGCATCCTTGCGGCTTCCGACAAGCTCGAGTCCTTCCTGCCGGAGGACCGCGCGATCAAGCTCGCGAAGCGCCAGGCCAAGGGCGAAGGCGCCGAGAAGACCGAGAAGTCGAAGCTCAAGCCCCGCTCCGGTCGCCCCATCACCCCCCGCGCCCTCGCCGCCGCGCTCAAGGGCGGCTCCCTCACCGGCCCGCAGAAGACCCGTCTTCTGGCCGCCGTGAACCACATTCTCGAGCAGAAGAAGGCCGAGAAGGTCGACCTCAAGACCCTCTTCTAGGCGCGTCGTTCCGCCGCCCATCGGGCGCCTGGAACACATTCTCCTACTCAATTGCACCGAGAACTGGGCCGAGCTGCGCGTACCCGCGCATTCTCGGCCCATGCTCGTTCTTGCCGCTCTCGCGACGCTCGCCATCGTGTTCGTGGATGTTCGAGATTTCGTCAGTAAAACTCGATAGTTGTCAGGTGTTTCGCGGGAGCGTCGAATGCACGCACCAGCCTTTGCATCGAACCTCTCGTGCATGTTGCGTTTCCCGCCATGACCTTCCCGTTTGCCGCAGCCAGCCCGGACTCGGTGGCCCCGCGTCGCATGTCTGCTGACGCCGAAGAGGACCAACGGGTCGCCGCGGCGGTTGCCGGCGACGTGGCGGCATTTCGTGCATTGTACACGAAGTACCGCAGCACCGTGGCACGGCTGGTGTACCGCATGGGCGCCCCGCCCGGCGATCTCGAAGACGCCGTCCAAGAAGTGTTCGTGCAAGTGCACCGCAGTCTCAAAGACTTCCGCGGGCAGGCGAAGTTCTCGACATGGCTCCACCGGGTCACCGTCAACGTGGTGCTCATGCAGCGCCGCGCCCAGAAGGCCCGCCCAGCGTTCGCCGACGAACCGAAGGACGAGCTGCCGGCCGACGCGCCGCTCCCCGACGAGGACGCCGAGCGCCTGGAGCGCCTTCGCGCCTTCTCCCGACTTCTCGAACGTCTTGCCGATAAAAAGCGCCTTGTCTTCGTCCTTCACGACCTCGAAGGGGTAACGCCCGCCGAGATTTCCACCATCGTCGGCGCCCCCGTGCTGACGGTGCGCACACGACTTTTTTACGCCCGACGAGAGATCGAGGCGATGCTCGCGGAGGAGCCTTCGCTCGCGCAGCTGCGCGGGACGTTCTCCCGACGGGACCCAGGAGGGGACGATGCATGATCGAGACGACCGCAGCGACTTTTTGCGCGCGCTGACCGACGAGGCGCGAGAGCACCTGACGCCCGAGCGTATGACCGGCAAGGCCATCGACTGGAGCGTCGTCGACGACAAGCTCTTCGCACGGCTCGCCAAAGAGCCGGCGCCCGCGCGAGGAGGTCTTCGACTCCTGCCCGCAGCAGCCATCGCCTCGGTGCTCGCGTTGGCGGCCTCTGCCATGTTCGTGATCGGGCACCGCGACGCCCCGTCGCCTGGCGCCTACAAGCCGGTGACCGCCGCCGACTCGGTGGCCGACGCATCGAGCTTCTTGCGGCAGCTCGGGCAGGGCGAAGTGCGCATCGGCGGCAAGCTGGCTTCGGCCGACGCCGCCGCGCACCTTGGCGATACCGTCACTGTCGACGGCGGCCGCGCGGTGTTCGCCCATAACGAAGGCGACGCGCGCATGGTCACCTGGTCGCTTTCCAACGAAGGAAGGTCGCAGGCCCGGGCTCGCCTGGTCGCCGAGGATCGCGCCCTGGTCGTGGCGCTGGAGGACGGCGCCGTCGAGGCCGAAGTGCGCTCGTCCGATCGCCAATCGTTCGCGGTCGACGTGGGCCGCGCGCGGGTCTCGGTGAAAGGCACCCACCTGCGGGTCGAGCGACACGGCAACAAGGTCTCCGTCGACCTCACGCGCGGCGTGGTCTCGGTGGGCTCCACCTCGAGCTTCGCGGGCACGCTCATCTCGGCGCCTGCGCACTTGGAGCTCGACACCGAGCATCCGGAAGCGCTCGACGTCGATCGCGTTCACGTGCGTCCGGCCGAGTCGTTCGAAGAGCAAACCGCGGTGGCGCCCATGGCCAACCTCGAGGCCAGCGCCGAGCCCAAGGTGCACGGCGCCCCGCCGGCTCTGCCTTCGGCTCCCGGCAGCTCGGCGATCATCGCCCTGGCGCCTCCGGAGGTCGACCCGCGGACGCGTATTCTGGCGGCCGTACGCAACTGCGTGCTCACCCACGGCGACGGCGCGGTGGGCAGCAGCGGCTCGGCGGTCGCCGTGTCGGTGTCGTCCACGCTCAATCTCACGCTCGACCCCAGCGGCGCGGTGCGCGGTGCGCGGTTCTCCCCTCCGCTTCATCCGGACGCGCAGAGCTGCGCGGCGGAGATCATCTACAAAGTGCGCTTCGAGGGCGGAGCCGCCAGCGTCTCGCTGCCCGTCGACGTCAAGCGCTAAAGCCTACTCTCCTTCGACGCGCGTCATCTCCGTGATGATGTGCGTCTCCTTGGCGCCGATGAGGCCGAACTGAACGCCCATGCCCTCGGTGCGCGTCCAGCGTACGACGCCGGGCAGGAGCAGGGTCGCCCCGGGCGTTCGCAGCTCGACCGTGACGGTAGCGCCGAACGGAAAGGCCACGCGCGTCTCGATGAACATGCCGCCCACGCAGATGTCGCGGGCGCGTCCGCGGCCTTTCACCCCGGTTTTGGTGTCCACGATGTTCACGTCTTCGTCGATGGGCGTTCGCTGAAACCGTCGAAGTTCGACCATGGGAATCCGTGAGTAGAGGGGGAGCTGCGGAGCTCGCGCGCATCCTCGCGTACGCAAGCAGCTCTAGTGTACCATGGGGCTCGCGACGCATGTCCGAACCTACTCTCAAAAATCCCAGCAAGCGGCGGGCGCAGGGCATGGGCCTGGCGCTGGTTCCGGTGGTCGTTGCGGGCTTCCTCGCCTTCCTTTCGCTACCGCGTGCGGTGCCGCCCGACGAGGTGCCCCTTCCGGAGGTCGATAGCCGCGCCCTCGCCAAGACGCAGGCCGAGGAGGAACGTCTTCTCGCGGACTTCGACCGGGATGGACTGGTGGGAGACGTGCGTGCCTTGGGGTCGGCGCTGCGCGCCTACCATCGCGCACAGCTCGACGGGAGCGCCGACACGCCTGCCACCAAAGATGCGGTGGAGCACGCCCGCGCATTGGCGGTGGGGACCGCCGGTATGGAAAAGGTGCACGCGCTCTTCGTGGTTCAGCGCACCGCCTTCTTGCGAGAGGTTGCCGCGTTCGAAAACAGCGGGGTGGAGTCGGACGAGCTGCACGAGCTGGGGGGAGCCTTTCTGCCGCGGCTCCGTCAAGCAGGCTGGGTCAAAGACCACCGCATTCTCGCCAGCGACGACGAGCGCCGCGTCCTCTACAAGATGATGTGGGGGCTCGATATCGGCATGGACCAAGACGCGCCGTTTCTTCTGGACCTCGAGGAGCGCCGCATCTTGTATCGGTTGTACCTGCGTCTGCCGCATCCGCCGGAGCACTTGCGCATGACGTTGGCAAAGGCCAAAGAGCACGCCCGTGACGCCGCCGAGTGCGCAAAGGTGGAAGACGAGGAGCGGGCCATGGCGGAGAAGTGGCGGGTATCGAAGATCACCGTGCTCGGCGAGTTCGACCCCACCTACCCCACCGAGTATGCGCTCGGCATCGCCCACTACCGGCTGGGCGACTACGTGGCCTCGAGCGCCGACTTTCGCCGGCACCTCGAGCGCCATCCTTCGGGGCCGCTCACCCTGCGCGCACAGAACTACTTGAAGGCCGCCCTGAGCGCGGCCGAAGGAACGCCCTGATCATGCGCGCTCTTCTGGTGGACGACGACCGCGGGCTGGGCTCGCTGCTCCGCGAATACCTGGGTTCTCACGGCGTGGTGGTGGAGCAGGCCGAAGAAGGGGTTTCCGGCCTGGCGCGGGTAGCCAGCGAGCCTTTCGACGTGGTGCTGCTCGACGTAATGCTGCCGGGTGAAGACGGCTTTACCCTTCTGCCCAAGTTCCGCGCCCAGGGCTCGGCGCCGGTCATCATGCTCACCGCGCGCGGCGACGACGACGACCGGGTGCGGGGCCTCGAGCTGGGCGCCGACGACTACCTGGCCAAGCCCTTCAATCCACGCGAGCTGCTGTTGCGCATGAAGGCGGTGCTTCGCCGCACCGAGATTGTTCCCGCGCCCAGCGAGAGCGAGCGCATCGTGCTCGGAGCGGTGGAGGTGCTCGCCGCCGCTCACTCGGTGCTGGTCGACGGAAAACACGTGGATCTTACATCTTTCGAGTTTCGCCTGGTGCTGGCCTTGGCGCGCAAGGCGGGAACACCCGTTTCGCGTGAGGAGCTGGCCAATGCAGTGGGGCTGGGCGAGTCGTACGACCCCAGCGTAGACCGCTCGCTCGACGTGCACGTAAGCCATCTTCGGCAGAAGCTGGAGGAGGATCCGCGCGAGCCGAAGCGCATCAAGACGGTGCGCGGCGTGGGCTACGTGTTCGCGAGGCCAACGTGAACCTGCTCCGGACGCGGGTGTTCTTCGGGCTCCTCCTGTCCATCGCGTTCGCGGCCATCACCAGCTACTTCGCCACCTCGCTGCTCGGGCCCGCGCCTGGTGAGGCGCCGATTCGCGTCACCGCGCGCACCATCCAGACCAACCTGGAAGCCTGGTGGGGCGACCCGCCCAAATGCGACGCATACATGCGCGACGTGCGGAAGAACACCGGCCTCGACCTGGTGCTGCTGCGGGACTTGAACCAGCTGCCGCGGGGAGCCATGCGCGCCAAGCGGCGCGATGCCATTACCTTCGATCCGGACGGGCACGCCTACATTCCCATCTCCGACAAGGGGGAGCTGGTGGCCATCGTGGAGCTGCGCATGGCGCGCTCTCCGCCACGCCCGAGACCCACAGTGGCCATCGCGGTGGCGGTGGTGGTGTTGGCGGCAGCCGCGTATTTGCTCTCGCGCCGGCTCACCCGGCCACTGGAAGACGTGGCGCAGGCCGCGCGGCGGTTCGGCGGCGGCGACCTCGGCGCGCGTGCGCTCACCAGCTCGGGCAGCTCCTCCGAAGAGGTGCGCTCGGTGGCCGAGGCCTTCGACGAGATGGCCGATCGCATCCAGCGGGTGGTGGTCGACCAGCGCTCGCTCCTCGGTGCCATCAGCCACGAGCTACGCTCACCGCTCGGACGGGCGCGCGTGGCGCTGGAGATCGCCCGCGATCGCACCGGCGACCCAGCGCTCGATCGCATCGAAAAAGACCTGGGCGAGATCGACGCCATCCTCACCGACCTGCTGGCCTCGGCGCGCGCCGGCCTCTCCGACCTGCGGCCGCAGAAGACCGAGCTGCAGCCGTGGCTCCTGGAGCGCATCGCCATGGAGCCCGAGTCGCCGCCCATCGAGCTCGCGATGCCCGAGGCCATTACGCTTCACGTGGACCGAGCGCTCCTCGGCCGAGCTTTCGCGAATTTGGTGCAGAATGCACGAAAATACGGTCACCCGCGAGAAGAGCCCCTGGTGGTGCGGGTCGAGAAGACCAAGGCCGGCGCCAAGATCGCGGTAGAAGACCGGGGCCCGGGCATTCCCGAAGACGTGCTCCCGCGGGTCTTCGACGCCTTCGTGCGCGCCGACAAGGCCCGCACCCCCAAGAAGGACGGCGGCGACGCCCACGAGGGCACCGGTCTCGGGCTGACGCTGGTGAAGCGCATCGCCGAGGCGCACCGGGGAGCCGCGGGCGCCGAGAACCTGCCAGCGCAGGAGGCAGACCCCAAGGCAAAGGGAACCGAGGGCGCGCACGCCGGCGCGCGGGTGTGGTTCACCGTGGAAGACTTGGCCCCGGTGGTCGCACCTACATAGGATCCACGCGTGGCAAAGCTGTCGCGTGCAACGCTGGCCCTCCTGGCCATCCTTTTCGCCGTCGGCGCCGTCCTCTACCTGGCGGTGTTCGACGTGTGGGTGGTTCCCGATGGGGCGCCGGCGACGGCCGCTCTCGAGCCCGGCGATGTGGTCTTGGTGGGGCGCCGCAGCGAGCCCACCAAGGATGCCCTCGTGCGGTGCAGCGATCCCCGGACGCAAGCGGTGGTGGCGGGCCGCGTTTCGGCGCTGGCGGGCGAGCGCGTGGCGGCCACCAACGGCAAGGCTGCCGGGGTAGAGCCAGGCCACGTGGTGGTGCGCGCGGAATCGCAGGCGGAGCCGGCAGAGTCGCTCTCGCTCGGGCGCCGCGCGGCACCTGCACCTGGACGCAAGGTTCCCGCCGCCGCGGCTTCTGCCCCGGCCGCACCCGCCTCGGCCCCGGCCCTGGCCGGAGAGATGCTGCCCGGCCAGACCTGCCGCCGGGTCGTGTACCGGCTCTGGGGGCGCGGGGGGCCGTTTTCCGAGGCCCGGCGCTTTTCCCCGATTTACTGACGCGCCCACGGGGCTTTTGGTAATCTTCTCGGCCTCCTATGAACCTCGAGATCGGCATCGTCTGTGCCCGCTGCGACGCCTACGCGTCGATGGGTACCGCACGGTGTGCGACGTGCGAGAACGATCTCGCGCTGGCGGACCCCGACGCCCAAGGGCCGGCCACCGAGGCCTCGTTTCCTGCGCCCGCCGCGGCGTCACTCGAGAGCCCCGACAGCGAGCCGCCCGCGCTGGCCCGCGCCCCTTCGATACCCGATGCGTCGCCGGTTTCGGAAGACGCTCCCAAGACCGACCGCTCGCCTTCGATGGTGCCGCCTCCGGCGTTTGCCCCTTCGCCGCCCACGCCGCGTGGCGTGGGCGGTGCAGGAAGCATGGAGGCCCGTATCGCCGCCGCCGAGAAGCGCATGGCCGCCGAAGAAGCGGAAGCCGCCTCTGCGACCGAGCCCAAGGAAGCCGCACTGGCACCCGCACTGGCACCCGCACTGGCACCCGCACCGGCACCCGCACCGGGCGTGCTCCCGAAGAAGCCAACCCGCGAATTCCAGGTCAAAAAGACCGACACCGTCGACTCGCTCGGCGCCGTGCTCAACGAGAGCCTTCGCCCGCGCACCGCGCGTACCCCTTTCCCTCGCCGCATCGTGGAAGCCAAAGTGCGCTCGCCCCGACCGGATCCCCGCGAGGAGCCTCAACCGCCGGCGGCGCCGGATCGAAACAAGAAGTTGTCTTCTGCAGGCGCGGCGCGCCTCTCTTTGGAGGAATTGATGGACCAAGCGAAACACTTCGTGTGCAAGTCCTGCTCGACACCGGTACCCATGGGCCACAAGTTCTGTGGCCGCTGCGGAGCCGGCGTTCCGCCGGAAATTCTCGCGACGCGCACGCAGTTCTTTGGTCAGCTTCAGTCGCCCGGCAAGGCCAAGCTGATTCTCATTCGCGGCGAAGGGGTCGAGGGCCTGAGCTACCAGCTCAACGCCGAGAACCACCTGGTGGGCCGTCAAGGCCAGCTGGTATTTCCCGACGACCCGTTCGTCTCGCCGCGCCACGCGAACCTTTTCTACCGCGACGGCAAGCTGGTGGTGAAGGACGAGGGCTCGCTCAACGGCGTCTTCGTGCGCGTTCGCGGCACCATCGACATCAGCTCCGGCGATCACTTCCTGGCCGGCGAGCAGCTGTTTCGCATCGACGCCACGCCCAAGGCGACCGACGGCCCCGGCGCCGACGGCACGTACTTCTACTCGTCGCCCAAGCACCAGACCCCCTTCCGCATCGTGCAGATTCTCCACGGCGGGCCCACCGGCATGACCGTATGCGCGCGCTCGGCGGGGGTGCAGATTGGCCGCGAAGGCGGCGACCTGAACTTCCCCACCGACCTTTACATGAGCGCCTCGCACTGCAAGGTGGAAGAGGCCTCTGGCAAGCTCCAGCTCACCGATCTGAACTCGCGCAACGGCACCTTCGTGCGTTTGCACGCCGAGCGCGAGCTCTCGCACGGCGACTACCTGTTCATCGGCAAGAAGCTCCTGCGCGTTGAGATCACCGCCGCCTAGCTCGCTGCCGGTAGCGAGGAATTCGTGCAGTACCCACGTAAATTGCTTTCGCTCGCCGCTCTTGGGCTCGGCCTGGTGGTGGCGGCTTGCCAGTGGATCGTGGGCATCGACAGTGACGTACGGGTGGCCGCGCCGCGGAGCGACGCCGGCGCCGACGCGGGGGTCGAAGCGCAGGCCCCGGACCCTTGCCGGAGCGAGGGTATTCCCAGTGTTCCCGACGCGGCCTCGGGCGGCGACATCTCCCTTGTCTTCGCACTCCGCAGCCTCGATTTCGGCATCGACGGCGGCGCGCCGGTGGGCCTCAACCTCGACGGCCGGTGCACCTGTCCCGGGCCCAGCTCGTGCCGCGCGCCTTCGGAAGTGCCGTGCGATCAGGAGCGAGGCATCGACAACGGCAGCCGCGACCTGCTCGCGCAAGTGTTCCAGCTTGGCGTCCTCGACCAGACCATCATCAACAACGCGCTGCAGAGCGGTTACTTCGGGGCGCTGGTGCAGATTGACGGCTGGAACGGCGAGCCCGACGATTCGCAGGTGCGCATTCAGGTGTTCGCCTCGCAAGGCTTCGAAGGCCCGGTGGGGCGGTCGCAGCCTGCGTTCGATGGCAACGACATCTGGAGCGTCGACGACGTGAGCGTCGCCAGCAGCACCGACGGCGGACCTCCGTACCGCGGCGTATCCCGCGACGAGGGCGCCTACGTGGCCGGAGGGGCGCTCGTGGGGTCGCTCTCCTTCCCCATCATCGTCGGCAGCAGCTTCGGTCAACGGGTGCGCATCAACGTCAACGACGGCAGGCTCCTCGCCATGATTCGTCGCGAGAAGGACCCTACGGATGCGGGTGTTCAGTACTCGCTGCGGGGCACCCTCGCCGGTCGATGGCCGGCCAGCGAGCTGCTCACCAGCCTGGCCTCCCTCAGCGACCCCACGAGCACGCCCATTTGCGGCGACTCGGGCGTGTACCAGCAGGTGAAGACCTTCGTGTGTGGAAGCCTAGACATTCCGGCCAACCGCAACAACGACGACGTCGGCCAGAGCTGTTCGGCGGTTTCGCTCGGCGTGAACTTCGTGGCGGTGAACGCCAAGCTCGGCCCCCAGAAGCCCAAGCCCGACTCGGGTGGAGGCTGCGGCCCCACCTGGAGCGACAACTGCGCTCCTTGAGCGCGGGTTTCGCCTTTTGTGGCGCGCGCCACGTATAGACTTTCGAGGCATGCTGCAGACTCCGAAAGACCCGCTGCTCGAGGCCGGCGCCGTGGTGGCGAACCGCTACGAGCTTTTGCGCGTGGTGGGGGAAGGCGGCATGGGCGTGGTGTGGGCGGCGCGCGACTGCCGGAGCGGCGACAGCGTGGCGCTCAAGTTCCTGCGTGAGGAACGCGCCTCCGACGTGCGGCACCAGGAGCGGCTCCTGCGCGAGGCCAAGGCCGCGGCGGCCGTGCGTCACCCCAATGTGGCCACCGTGCACGAGGTGCTGGAGACCGCCACCGGGCGGCCGTTTCTGGTCATGGACCTCTTGCAGGGCGAGCCGCTCGCCGCGCGTCTGGCGCGCGAGGGAACGCTGCCCCTACCGGAGTGCGCGCGGGTGCTCGGCGCGGTGGTAGACGCCATTCAAGCCGCGCACGGCTGCGGCATCATCCATCGCGACCTCAAGCCCGAGAATATCTTCCTCCTGGGCGCGGGTACGTCGCCGCCTTCGGTGCGGGTGCTCGACTTCGGCATCGCGAAGACCGTCGAACGCGAAGACGTGACCCACGCCCCTTCGCTGACCACCACCGGAACCATGCTCGGAACGCCCTATTATATGGCACCTGAGCAGATCTTCGGCGACAACGACGTCGACGGAAAAGCCGACGTATGGGCCCTCGGCGTGGTGCTCTACGAGTGCCTCTCCGGCAAGCGACCGACCCAGGCCACCGGCGTGGGCCAGGTGCTCAAGGTCATCATGAACGACGCGATTCCGCCGCTGTCGGAGGTCGCGCCCGACGTGCCCGCCGAGGTGGCGGCGCTGGTCTCGAAGATGCTCTCTCGGCGCCGCGACGATCGACCGGATCTGACGCTGGTGCGCGCGATGTTGGCCGACGCGGCGTCGCGGCCGTCGCGCCCGAGCATCCCCACGCCCTCCCGGCGGCCCAGCGGTCCGACGCTCGATTCCATGGCCATCGCGCCCTCGTCGTCGCGCACGCCGCCGGCTTCGCATCGACCCGTTGCTTCTGCCGTTGCGATGCCGCCGGTGGTCGCGCGGGAGCTGGTGGAGACCGTGCCCACGCGGCGACCTCGCGTTCTCGCGGTGGGAGCGGTGAGCGCCGGAGTGTTCGCAGTGATCGGCGCCCTGGCCGTGATGTCCGGGGGTGGCGAAGGTACGCTGGGAGGGCAGGGCCGCGCGAGCGCCGCAGGGGCTCGAACCATTCGGACCGGGCTATCGTCGTCCGCACCGTCAACGGCACCCTTAACGGCACCGTCGACCGCACCGTCGACCGCACCGTGGGTGGGGCGCCCGGCCACGTCGCGGTCGCTGGCGGTCTTCACGTCCGCCGCGTCTGCCGCTTCTACGGCGCCAAAGGGGGGGCCTCGAACACCGCCCGTTGCAACCGTTGCTCCTTCTGGCACTATCCCGTCCGGTGAACGTCGCTAAGCAGCTGGCCGCGGTGGCTCTCGCTTGGACCTGCTTCGGGTCGAGCCTTGCGCACGCGCAGTCTGCGGTGCCGGAGAATCAGGTTTTGGCGCAGTCGCTCTTCGACGACGCTGTGGCCCTCATGCGCGACGGACGGTACGTCGAGGCCTGCCCGAAGTTCGCCGAGAGCCACCGGCTCGATCCGGCCGGCGGCACCGTCATCAACCTCGCGTACTGCCTCGAGAAGCAAAAGAAGCTGGCGTCGGCCTACGCGGCCTACAGCGACGCGGTGAGCTTCGCGATTCGCGACGGGCGCAAGGAGCGCGAGGCCACGGCGCGCGAGCGTGTGCAGGCCATTGCCCCCTTGCTCTCGCGCATCGCGGTGCGGGTGGCGGGGCCTTCGCAAGTGGAGGGACTCGAGGTCTTTCTCGATGGCACGGCCCTCCGCCCGGCGGCCTGGGGCGGTTCGCCGGTGGACCCGGGCGAGCACCGCGTTCGCGCCACCGCGCCGGGACGCCGGGAGTGGGTCGAGACGCTGACCGTCGACACCGAAGGACAAACGCGCGAGGTCGTGGTGCCGGTGCTGTCGCTCTTGCCCGCTGCACCGGCGGTGGTCCCGCCGCAGCCAACGACGCCAACGACGCCGGCCCCCGACGAGCGACCGGCCTCCAACTGGCGCCGCCCGGCGGCCATCGTTTCCTTCGGCGTGGGCGGGGCTGCGCTCGGGGTAGGGCTCGTAACCGGGGCCCTGGCCATCTCGCGCCACAACGCGAGCAATCGCGACTGCCCGTCGGGAAACTGCACGCAGGGGGCCGTCGATAGCGAGACCGCGGCCAACACCTTCGCGTGGATCGCCAACGTCTCGTTCGCCACTGCACTGGTCGGCGGGGGCCTCGGCGCGTACTTCCTGTTGACCGGCAAGACCGACAAAACACGCGTGACCTTCGACGCCTCACCGCAGGGCGGCAGCATTTACTTTCGCAGCGGGTTCTGAGCGCGCCGGACTCGAAGCGCCTGCGCGGCGGTGCATCTGCCTGGGAAAGCGGCGCTGGGCGCGTTAGCATGTGCCGGTGACCGCAACGATGGATACGGCGGCGACCGACGACGACCTCGCCGGATCGAACCGCCCGGTAGATACGGTGCTGGCCCTCTCGGTGGCCTGGGCGCCGGACGCGTCGCTTCTCGGGCAGGTGCTGCTGGTACCGACCAATCGCGGAGAGCACGTGTTCGGTCGCGGCGCCGAGGGCGACGACAGTCCGCTCCCGCGGCTCTTGCTCTCGGAGCAGCGGCCCAAGCTCACGCGCACCATGGGCGGCCTCGACAACCCTTTCGTCTCCCGCAATCAGCTTCGGCTGAGCTCCGACGGCAAGGAGCTCTCGCTGGTCAACGAGGGCAAACGTGCGCTCCTGGACGAGGCGGGCGTGGCGCGCAACGAGCTCCGGCTGGCGCCCGGGCAAGCCTGCGAGATCAAGGGACAGTTGGTGCTGGTTTGCGTGCGCCGGCCCGTGATCCTGGCCCCCCTCCGCAGCCTGCCGCAGAAGTCGCTGCAGGTGTTCGGCGAGGCCGACGTCCACGGGTTCGTGGGCGAGAGCGCGCTCGCGTGGGAGCTCCGCGACCAGTGCGCCTTCGTGGCGGGGCGCGCCGCCCACGTGCTGGTGCTGGGCGAAAGCGGCTCCGGCAAAGAGGTCATCGCTCGCGCGATTCATGCGCTCTCGCCGCGAAGCAAGCGGCAGCTGGTTGCGCGCAACGCCGCCACCATTCCCGCAACGCTCATCGACGCCGAGCTCTTCGGCAACGTGGCCAACTACCCGCAGTCCGGCATGCCGGAGCGCTTGGGTCTGGTGGGCGAGGCCGACGGCTCGACGCTGTTCCTCGACGAGATTGGCGAGCTACCGGAAGAGCTGCAGACCCGGCTCCTCCGGCTGCTGGACGACGGCGGCGACTACCAGCGGCTGGGCGACGCCAAGCGACGCACCGTAAACCTTCGCTTCATTGGCGCCACCAACCGCGCGGCCTCCGCACTCAAGCACGACGTGGCGGCGCGCCTGAAGCTGCGCCTCACCCTGCCTGGGCTCAACGAGCGCCGCGAGGACATCGCGCTCATCGCGCGGCACCTCTTGCTGCGCGCGGTGCGCACCGACCCCGACGTGGGAGCGCGCTTCTTCGACAAGTGGGACGGCAAGCGCGGCGAACCGCGCATCACTCCGGCGCTGGCCCGAAGGCTGTCGACGCATGTATACCGCACGCATGTGCGCGAGCTCGACGCGTTGCTGTGGTGTGCCCTCGCCTCGAGCCCCGACGGCGACATCGAGCTCACCGCCGACGTCGAACGCGAGTTCGAGCAAGGGGCCGAGACCGACAACGCGACCGAGCGCCGCTCGGTGCACGAGCTCCCGGTGGAGGAGCTGCGCGCCGCGCTGGAGCGCGCCGACTGGGTGCAGGAGCGCGCCTGGCGCGACCTGGGCCTTGCCAATCGCCACGTGCTGAAGCGCCTGGTGAAAAAATACGGCCTGAAAAAGTAGCTCAGCCCTTGAGCGGGTCTTCGTGCAGCACCGGCGCGTCGCCCGCCGAGAGGTGCTCGAGGACGATGATGCGTACGTCGCGCGGCAGCTCTGGCCCGTGCAGGTCGACGAGTGCGCGGCTCGCCTCGGACGATACCGAGGCGAGGTTCACCAGCGCGCGGGCGGCGCTCCGCCTCACGTCGACGTCGGCGTCGGTGCGAACCGACTCCACCAGGCAGGCGGTGCGTGCCGGCAACGCGTTGGCGCCGAAGGCCAGGCTCCAGGCCGCATGCTCACGCACCGCCGCGTGGGCGTCGCTGCGGAGCGAGGCGCACATGGCGGCCACCGCAGGCTTCGAGGTGACGAAGCGGTAGGCCGATGCGGCGGTGCGGCGAACCCACGGGTCCGGGTCGCGACGGGCGGCGTCGAAGGCCTGCGTGCAGCTCTCGCAGCCGGCGTTGCCCGCGGCATCGACCACCAGCGCGTCGTGGGGATACTTGCGCATGCCGGCCAGGAGGCGCGTATTGAGCGCACTGGCCAGCTTGGCATCGCCCACGGTCTTGGCGCGAAACGAGAGTGAGCCCAGGGTGAGCCATCCGGCGGCGCGCGCGTTGTCGTCGGCGAGCGCGGTGAGCGACGTCACGTCGTCGGCCAGGCCAAGGTCGGCGTCGTATGCAAACTGCACCGATGGCAACACCGCCACCATGCACGAGCCATCGCCGCGCCCCAGCATGTCTTTGGCGCGCGCCACGTGCTTGCGCGTCGACGCAGCCTTGTAGCCCTCGGCCGCGAACAGGGCAGAGGTGACCAGCCCCAGGCCCGCGCCGCAGGGCGCCCGCAGGGCCGCGGCGTCGAGGGTTTCGCGACACGAGGCCTCGCGCGCTGCGACCACGATGCGTTGGTGGAGGGCGTTGGCGGCCTCGCCCGCGGGCGAGGCGACATAGGCGCTCTGCACCTCGGCCACCAGCTCTTGGCAAGAGACCGCTGGCGCAGGGCTCGCCGGGCGGGCCGTGGCTGCCGCTTCGCGCGCTGCTGCAGCCAGCGTGCGGCGCGGGGCTTCGCGGAGCGCTGCGCGCGGCTCCGAGAGGCCCACCAGCGCGCCCAGCATGGAAAACGAGAGGAGAGCGGGCAGCAGATACTTCGGTCGCATGGCTATTCCTTCGAGACGCCGCCACGTTGGCGATCGTCCCAGCAAAGTTGCAGTCCACGTCGCCTTCGGCACGCGACCACCGCGTCGTTGACCCGGGTGTTGGCGAGCGCGATGGGCCCCTTGAGCGACACCGGCTCTCCGAGCAGGCATCCGCCCACCGTCCACTGATGAATCTCTTCTTCCAAGTGCAGCGTCTTCACGCCGCGCTCGGTGCGCGTGGTGAGGTCCATGGTGCCCTCGGCCTGATCGCCGTACACCAGATACTCGGCGTCGACCGCGATGGCGAAGCGATCGCCGCAGCGAATCTGCCCGCCGCCCTTCTTCGCGAAGCGCACGTTGCGCCGTGCTCGGTCGGCGAAGGCCAGGTTTTGGCCGCGTGTATTCTGCAGATGAAGGTAGCCTACCTTGGGCAGCTCCAGGTCGAAGCCCGGGCCCTCGTGGAGCGTGTCGCTGCCATCGCTGCTGGTCACCGCCCATCCGCTGGCGCTGGGCTTGGCCTGCGCTTCGCCCGGACCACAGACCGCCGCCACTCCAAGAACGGTTGCGAGCGCGAGGGTGCGTACCGAGGCCATGCGGTCGAAAGCTGCACCCCGCGTGCCGGCGGCGCGCCACGAAATGATTCGTGTTTTCACCCAATTCCCGGGGCGTCCGCGGGCGCGCCCGGGGCGGGCCCGAGCCCGGCGCCGGCCGCGCAGAGCAGCTACGGCAACGCCGGCTGGAGCCGAATGCTCGAGGCCTGGGTGCAACGCGCGGCGAAACCGCGGAGGAAGCTACCCCAGAACGCCAACATGGGGCGGTTCAGGGCCGACGCCGCCTGCACGTCGTCGCCGGTGCGCAGCGTATCCATGACGATGCCCGTGGGATGGGTTTCTCCGCCGGCGGTCACGTCGAAGATCTGCGCGTGCGCGTCGATGCCGAAGAGCACGCCTTCGCCTGTGGGCGACTGGAACCAGGAGCTAGTGCTCTGGCCGCCGAGTGTATGCCAGCGCCGAGCCTGCGGTAGACCGCGCATCTCCCGGCTCTCCGACAACAACGCCAGCAGCAGGGTGGGGAGGTCGGCGTTGGAAATGGACCGAAGCCGCGCGAGCTCCTGAAAACGCGCCCACGCTGCGGCGAAGCGCACCGGGTCGGTCACGGCGTCACGCCAGGCTTTCGGCAACCACACGGCCACCGGAATCTGGGTGATGCCCTCGGGCCGTTCGTGCGCGCCGCTCTCCCACGGCTCCCACTCGTGGGTGGTGTGGTCCGCTGCCAAGAGCACGATGGTGCGGGCGGCGTCGGGCCCTTCTTCCACGTGCCGGGCGAAGCGGGCGAGCGCCTGGTCGGCGTAGCGCACCGTCTTCAGTCGGTCGCAGTTCTCGCCGCCGAACCGGCGCGCCTGGCACAGCGCCTCCATCTCTTGGGCATCCACGGCTCTCAGGTCGGCCGGTGCAGTGTAGGGGGTGTGGTTCGAGAGTGTGAGAATGAACGTGTATTGTGCACGCGAAGCATCTGTGCTCTCGCCCAGCGCAGCGTCGTACACGCTCTCGTCGGAGACGCCGTCCCACACTCCGCGCGGCCGTCCGGCCTCGAAGTTGCGCCGCTCGAACAGGTCCATGCCGTGGAACCGCAGAAAGGTTCCCATGTCGTCGAACACGAACTCGTGCCCGTACACCGCCCGGGTGCGAAAGCCCCCTTCGGCCAGCACGTCGGGCGCGCAGCGCAGCGGGATGTTGCCGAAGTCGCGGCCGAGCGCGATGTGAAAGGGGAGCGCCCCGATTCCGCAAAGCACCCCGGAGAGCGCCTGGGCGGTGCGAATGCCGCTCTGGTGCGCGCCGTGAAAGGCAGCGGCGCCGGCGCCGGTGGGGGTGGCCGGATCGTAGACCTGGTTCAGAAACGGAGCGATCTGCGCCGGCGCCGTGGGGTGAAGTCTGGCGATGTCGTCGGCGCGCAGGCTCTCCAGCGACACCTGGAACACCCGGGGCGGCAGGGTTTGACCGCGAAAAAGCTCGCGCGACACGGCACGCGCAGCGTCGATGAGCTCGCCGCCCGGCTCGTCGAGGTTTCGGGCCAAGGGATGGTGCGTGCAATCTGCACGCTCTTCTGCGAGCCGCAGGCTCAGCGCGGTCGCGTCAGGAAAGCCCAGGTGCCGCGCGCCTCGGGCCACCTCGGCCTCGGTGCCCACGAACGCCGAGATCTCGCGCCGCAGCTGCTCGGGCGAGCCGTCGTATCGATTGCCGCTGAGCCAAGCCCCCACCAGCGTCGAGGCCGGCGACGCGATGGCGCCGCGGTTGTGCAGGCTCTCGCAGAACGCGCTGGCGCGCCGCGCTCCGAAAAGGAGCGCCAGGAACAGGCCCACCGTGGCCGGCGCCAATACCACCAGCGAAAGACGCGGGGCCCCCGAGGCGGCGAGCGCGCGCAGGCGCCTGCGGGTCCAGCGAAGGAGCGCCGCACCGAGCGCGAGGGCCACCAGGTTGGGCCAAAGAAAGCGTCCGCCCAGCAGCGCCGGCAGCTCCGCCCGCACGAAGTCCGCGTGCCCCAGGCCTTCGCGCGCGTCCATCGGGCCCGGGTAGATGCCGCGCTGGAAGCGGAACTCCATGGCGGCGTTGTGCGCCAGCCACGTGCCCAGAAGGCACGCCGCTAGCGCCAGAAAGCCGAGCTCGAGGAGCCGCAGCTTTTGCCGCGCCGCCAGCAGCAGAAGGAGCAGCGCGAAGGCCACGAAGGGCCCGATGGAGGTCACGTCGGTGAGCAGGCCGCCCGCCAGGTAGGCCCAGCGCATCGAGGTGCCGTTGCCCTGGGTGGCTGCCAGCGTCCAGCGCGCCGGAAGGGCCGCCAGGGCCCCGAGCCCCACCGCCGCTGAAAGGAGCGAGAGCGGTGAGAGATGCCGCCGGGAAAGGCGCGTGGACGCGACTTTGGAAGGGGGCGGGGGCGAGCTATCCACGGCCCTTCGGCATAACCGAGCGCTGTCTGGTCGGCAAGAAGGGCGAAGGCCACGAGCCGCCGGGTCACGCCGAGGCCGAAAAATGCCGGGGTTCGGTGCTATAGCGACAGGGTGAACGCCGACCGAAAGCCAAACCGCCTCCACCTCGAGGCCTCGCCGTATCTCGTGCAACATGCAGGTAATCCGGTGGATTGGTTCCCCTGGGGCGAAGAAGGGCTGGGCCGGGCCCGGGCCGAGGACAAGCCGATTCTGTTGAGCATCGGCTATTCCGCCTGCCACTGGTGCCACGTCATGGAGCGGGAGAGCTTCGAAGACGAAGCCACCGCCGCGCTCATGAACGAGCGCTTCGTGAGCATCAAGGTCGACCGCGAGGAGCGCCCGGACCTCGATCACATCTACCAGCTGGTGGTGCAGCTCATGGGGCGCAGCGGCGGCTGGCCGCTCACCGTCTTCCTCACCCCGGACCAGCGGCCCTTCTTCGCGGGTACCTACTTTCCTCCCGAGGCCAAGTACGGCATGCCCTCGTTTCGCGACGTGCTCACGGCGGTGAGCGACGCGTTTCGCGACAAGCGCAGCGAGATCGACGCCCAGGCCGCCGACGTCACCCGCGGCATCTCCTCTGCGCTCACCCAGAAGCGTCGCGACGTGCTCCTGCGCAGCGATCTCCTCGAGATGGCGGGGGCGCAACTATCGCGCCGCTTCGACGACGAGCACGGCGGCTTCGGCGTGCGCCCCAAGTTCCCCAGCACCATGTCGCTCACCGCGCTCTTGCACCTCGCCGCGCGCGGCGACGAGAAGGCCGGTGTGCGGGTGAACAAGGCGCTCACCGCCATGCGCCACGGAGGCATCTGGGACCAACTCCGCGGTGGGTTTCACCGGTACTCTACCGACGAACGCTGGCTGGTGCCGCACTTCGAGAAGATGCTCTACGACAACGCGCTCCTCCTCGGGCTCTACGTAGAGGCCTTTCGATTGTGGAAGGAGCCACTGTTCGCCGACACCGCGCGGGAGCTGGTGGGCTACGTGCTCGCCGAGATGACCGACCCCGCCGGGGGCTTCTACTCCACGCAGGACGCCGACTCCGAGGGTGAAGAGGGGAAGTTCTTCGTGTTCTCGCCGGCAGAGGTGGCCGAGGCGCTGGGCGACGACGACGTTGCCGTCCGCGTGCTACGCGTGGTCTACGACGTGACCGACGAGGGCAACTTCGAGGAGACCGGCAAGACCGTGCTCTCGCAGGTGGCCTCTCCCGAAGAGGTGGCGCACGCGCTTGGGCTCGGCGAAGGCGAGGTTCTTGCGGCGTGGAAGCGGGGCCGGGCCGCGCTCCTCGGCTTCCGCGAGAAGCGGCCGCGTCCGCACCGCGATGAAAAGATCCTCGCGAGCTGGAACGGGCTCATGATAGCCGCTTTGGCCGAGGCCGGCGCGGCGCTGGGGGAGAAGAGCTGGGTGGTCGCGGCCAAGCGCGCCTTCGTGCAGGTGGAGCGCGCGCTCTTCTCGCGCGACGAAGATACACTGCGCGTGGCCCGGTTGGTGAAGGGCGATCGGGTGCGCGGACCGGGTTTTCTCGACGACTACGCGTTCCTGGGCGACGCCGCGGTGACGCTCTACGAAGTGACCGGTGAGCTCTCCTGGCTGGCGGTGGCTCGTGAGCTCGCCGACGCCACCTGCGCGCGCTTCCTCGACCAGGAGCACGGGTTCTTCTTCTCACCCAAAGACGGCGAGGCGCTGGTGGTGCGCCCCCAAGATGCCTTCGACAACGCCATTCCCAGCGGTACTTCCATGGCCTGCCAGCTGCTCCTTCGACTGGGTACGCTTGTGGATGTAAAATACACAGAAATGGGCGAGCGCGAGCTGCGACGGCTGGCGGCCTCTGCGCTCGAGTCGCCGGCGGGCTTCGCCCAAACGCTCCTGGTGCTCGACCGCCTGGTGCGCGCCAGCGTCGACGTGGTGCTGGTGGGACAGCGCGGAACCGACAACGCGGAGCCGTTCGAGACGCCGCTGGCCCGCACGGTGTTCACCAGCTTCGTGCCGCATCGGGCGGTGGCGTGGGTCGACCCCGAGCAGCCCGAGACCGCCGCCGCCGTGCCCGCGCTGGCGGCGGGCAAAACCGCACGCGACGCCGTCGTGGCCTACGTGTGCCGAGGGCGCGCATGCTCACTGCCCATCGCCGAGCCCGCGGCGCTCCTTCAGGAGCTTGGCTGAGGGCCTGCGCGGATCACGCGATCACAGCGTTTCGACGCGGTTTCTTCCGCGCTCCTTGGCCGAGTAGAGCGCCTTGTCGGCCCGCTGTATCAGCTCGTCGAGCGTTTCCAGGCTGTGCAGCATGGTCGCCACGCCGATAGACGCGGTAACGGCGATGGGGTCGCCGTGGGTGGTCTCCACCGGCTTCTCGGCAATGGCCCGACGCAGCCGCTCGGCCACGATGCGGGCCCCGCTCTCGGGTGAGCCGGGCAGGCCCACCACGAACTCCTCGCCGCCCCAGCGCCCCACGATGTCGCGCTTGCGGCCCATGGATCGCAAGAGCTGGGCAACCCGCTTGAGCACGATGTCGCCCACGTCGTGACCGCGTGTATCATTCACGCGTTTGAAGTGGTCGACGTCGAGCAGGAGCAGCGAGGTGGGGAGCCCGCTCTTCTCGCGGGCCTGCTCGAAGCGCTCGGTGAACGCTCGTCGATTGAACAGCCCCGTGAGAGTATCGGTGGAGGCCAGCCGCTGCGCCTCGGCCACCAGCGCCGCCATTCGCAAGGGGCCGCCCAGCTCGGCTTCGAGCAGCGAGAGAAGGCGCTTCTCCTCCCGCGAGAGGCCGCGCTTCTCTGGGCTCATCGCGAAGTGGCCCAGGGTGATGTCGCCATAGCGAATGGCGCACGAAGACGGCAACGACGGCGCCGTCTTGGTGGCGGTGGGCGTGGCGTCGGAGAGCAGGAACACGCCGTCCTCTTCGAAGCGCCGTCGCTCCGGGCTCTTGGCCTTCACGCCGAAGCACTCGCGGGCCTCGGCCACCGCCTGCGTTTCCAGGTCCGGGTGGGCGTGCACGAACATCGCGTCGTCCTCCAGCACCAACGCCAGCCAGCGGTAGTTCATCACCGAAGAGACCAGCCCCGAGAGCTCGCGAAACAGGCGCTCGTGGCTCTCGGCCGCGAGGCCCAGCCGCCGCAGCTCGCCGGCCAGGGTCGAGGTTTGCAGGAGCTCGTCCATGAGGTCCGACAGGCGCTCTTGAACCGAGCGGTTCGGGCTGCGGACCCGCTCGGGCGCGGCGATCTTCGCAGTGGCCTTCACCTCGTCGACCTCGCGCAGGAGGCGCGCCACCTCTTGCTTCGTCACGTAGGTCGCGGCGCCGGCGTGCTTGGCCCAGAATCGCGACCCGCGGTCCTCCGAAGCGGTGAGAAGGATCACCGGAACATGCGAGGTACCGGGCTCGCCGCGCAGCAAGCGGCACAGCTGCAGGCCCGACATCGACGGCATCCACAGGTCGGTGACCACCACGTCGGGCGGAGAAGCGACGGCGCGCGCCGCGGCGGCTTCGGCGCTGCGAAAGTCTTCCACCGCATGGCCGCGCCCCTCGAGCTCGCCCTTGAGGAATGCGCACGCGCTCGCGCTGTCGTCGACGAGAATGATGCGCGCCACTACCGCGGGTTCCGTGCCGCATGCGCGGGGCCGGCTCTGTGACGCGGGATGAGCATCTCCTTCTCAAGAGTTGCGCGAAAGAGGGCGCACGTACAGCGGATTCCGTGGGCACTGCTTTCGCCGCCCACTGCGCGTCGAAGCAGGTGAGCCTTCCCTTCGACGCCGACACCGCACTATCTTTGGTCCGATGAAATCGCTGCTTGTAGCCGTTTGTGGGACGGGAACGATGGGCCAAGGCATTGCGCAGGTTACCGCCAGCGCCGGCCACACCACGCGCATCTTCGACGCGCAGAAGGGCCGCGCCGAGGCCGCTATCGTCGCCCTGCGTGGCACCCTCGACAAGCTGCTGGCGAAGGGGAAGATCACCGAGGATCAGCGGCGCCATACCCTGGAGAACCTCGCCGCCGGCACCGATGCCAAGGAGACCTGCCGCGGCGCCGACATCGTCATCGAGGCCATCCCCGAGGACATGGCGCTCAAGGTCGCGCTCTTCGCGGAGGTGCGCGACGTGCTCGAGCCCAAGGCGCTGCTCGCGACCAACACCTCGTCGCTCTCCATCACCGAGCTTGGCGCAAAGATCGGCGCGCCCGACCGGGTGGTGGGCCTTCACTTCTTCAACCCCCCGCCGGTGATGGAGCTCGTGGAAGTGGTGCGCGGCCTCGGCACCTCCGACGAGACCCTCACGCGCTCGCTGGCGTTCGTTTCCGGCCTCGGCAAAACGCCCATCGTGGTGCGCGACGTGCCCGGCTTTGCCACCAGCCGTCTCGGCGTCATCCTCGGCGCCGAGGCCATGCGCATGCTGGAGATGAACGTGGCCAGCGCCGAGGACATCGACCGCGGCATGGAGCTCGGCTATCGGCACCCCATGGGCCCGCTCAAGCTCACCGATCTGGTGGGCCTCGACGTGCGGCTGGCCATTCTCGATCACCTCACCCGCGAGATCGGCGAGCAGTTCCGTCCGCCGCCGATCCTGCGCGCCATGGTGCGCGCCGGCAAGCTCGGCAAGAAGACCGGCGAAGGCTTTTACCTATGGAAAGACGGCGTCGCCACGCCCAAGCGCTGACGGTTCTTCGCCGCGTAATCACGGTTGCGCGGCGATTGGAAGTTCCAAGTGCGCGAAAAATCAAGACGTCGCCACGCAAATATTCGCACGTTCCCCACCCGGGCGGCTCGGGGTTGCGTCTATTCTCCGCCACGAGGTGTCCGCAATGTTGACTGCTACAACCGCTCTGCAAAAAGCTCACGAAGTGCGAGATGCCGCCCTCCCCGAGGCGTCGGATAACGACACGAACGGCCGTTTCCCCGCTTCGGCCGTCGACTCCCTCGCAGCCAAGGGCCTTCTCGGTCTGATGGTTTCCCAGGAGCTCGGTGGTAGCGGCCTCGGTCCGCGGGCGTTTTCCGAGGTTGCTGCAGTACTGGCCGAGGCCGACCCTTCACTGGGCATGATCTACGTCATGCACGTCTGCGCTTCCGCCTGCTTCAGCGCGGCGAGCGCCAACTCGCCGGCCGCCAGCGCTGTGCTCAAAGAAATGGCCGCAGGCAAGCACCTCTCTACGCTCGCGTTCAGCGAAAAAGGCTCGCGCAGCCACTTCTGGGCGCCCGTCTCGCAGGCGGGTACCCACAAGGATGGGCTCACGCTCAACGGCTATAAATCCTGGGTTACCAGCGCAGGAATCGCGAATAGCTACGTGGTCTCTACACAAGTGCCCGACTCCAGTGGACCGACCGACACCGTTCTCTGCTGGGTTGAGAAGGACGCTCCGGGGGTGCGTGTTGCCGGAGCATGGAACGCCATGGGTATGCGCTCCAACGCTGCGGCCCCGGTCACCCTCGAAGACTGCAAGATTCCCGCATCGCAGGAGCTCACCGCGCGCGGCGCTGGCTTCAAGGCGATGCTCGAGGTGGTGCTCCCGCTCTTCTGCCTGGGGTCTGCTTCGGTGTCCCTCGGTATCTGCCGCGCCACCGTCGGCAGCACTATCGCGCACCTCAAAAATGCCCGGTTCGAGCACTTGGGCGCATCGCTGGGCGAAGCGCTCCCCAACCTTCGGGCCAACCTCGCCGTCATGCAAATCGCCACCGACGGCTTGGCTGCCCGCTTGAGCGACTACATCGGCCACCTCGAAGTGCCGTCCGAGGCGACCATGCTGCGGGTTCTCGAATCCAAGGCTGCCGCGGCCGAGGTCGCGATTGAAGTTACCCAAATGGGTATGCGCACCTGCGGTGGCGCAGCGTTCTCCAAGCACACCAGCATCGAACGCTACTTCCGCGACGCTCAGGCGAGCGCGGTCATGGCTCCCACCAGCGACGTACTCCGCGAGTTCATCGGCAAAGCCCTTCTCGGCATTCCCCTCTTCTGAGCGCCCCTTCATGAAAAACCTATTGCTCGGTGCCGTCGCCTACGATCCCAAAGTCGTTACCATTTGGGAGGGCATGCGGACCTATTTTCGCGAAGAAGCCAAGTTGCCCATCGAGATCGTGCTTTTCCTGTCCTACGAGGCCCAGGTGCAAGCGCTTCTCGACAACGTCGTCGACATCGGATGGAACACCAACTTGGCGTACGTGCAGGCGAGCGCCTGGAGCCATGAATCGTGCGCTCCGCTCGCCATGCGCGATACCGATCTGGTCTGGAACTCGGTTTTGATCGCACCCAAGGGCGGTGCCATCCAGTCGCTGGCCGACGTCAAAGGAAGGCGCATCGCCCTCGGGAGCCGCGATAGCGGGCACGCCGCCATCCTTCCGGTGCACTACTTGGCCAAGGCAGGGCTCGTCGAGGGCACCGACTACCAGGCCACCCGCTTCAATACCGACCTGGGCAAGCACGGCGATACCGGTACCAGCGAAGCCGACGTGCTTCGCGCCGTGATGAACGGCGACGTCGACGCGGGAATGGTGGGCACGCCATTCTGGCACGGCATCCAAGAAAAGAACCTCGTCCCGGCCGGTTCCATCGAGGCGGTGTGGACTTCGCCTGCCTACCCCCACTGCATGTTCACCGCACGCCAAGGCTTGGAGCAAGACACGAAGAGTGCATTCGTGAAGGCCCTCTTGGACATGAAGTGGGAAAACCCCAAGCATCGACCCATTCTCGAGGCGGAGGGGCTCAAGGAATGGGTGTTGCCTCAGCTCGACGGCTACGCGTCGCTGCGCGAGGCGTGCACGCAGCAAGGCTTCTTCGAGCGCCGTTAGGCGGTGCGCCTTCCCGTGCTCAGGCAGGCGGTTGCGGTACAAGTACCCAAAGCCGACCTCACGTTTGCGAGTGGCCTCTTGCTGGAGCTGCATCAGGCCATTCGCGCAACGCCCAAGGGCGCAACCTTTTCGGTTCACCTGAAGGACCAGTTTGCGCTGGCCGAGCTCGAGCGCTGGTCTAGCCTTACCGGCAATGCGCTGGTCGAGGTGCAGTCGAGCGAGGCACACGGGGTCGTGGTCGCCATTCGCAACGGAGCCCTGCCCGCGTCGGAACGGGAGGCCGAGCGGCCCATCGGCTCGCGCGTTTGGTTCTATACGAACTTCGATTGCAACCTCGCGTGCGACTATTGTTGCGTGCGCTCTTCACCGAAGACCGCACGGAACGCGCTGGGGGTGGGCGAGGTTTCTGCGATCCTGGCCGAGCTTCGCCTGGTTGCGCAAACGCAGGAAATTTTTCTGACCGGCGGCGAGCCCTTCTTGCTGGAGGACATTGCGGCCTTGGCCCTGACGGCCGCCGAGCACGCGCCCACCACCATCTTGACCAACGGCATGCTTTTCGCCGGACGCCGCAGGAGCGCCCTCGAGAGCCTGCCACGCGATCGCGTTGCGCTGCAGGTGAGTCTCGATAGCCCCGACGCCGGTCTCCACGATCTTCACCGGGGTGCCGGTAGTTTCGAAAAAGCCCGCGCGGGCATTCGCATCGCGCGCGATCTCGGCTTCCGGGTGCGCCTCGCCGCGACCGTGTCGACCGACGTCGATGAACAGCGATTTCGCGACTTCTTGGACGCGGAGCAGATTCCCCCGGAAGATCGCGTCGTGCGTCGGGTCGCGCTCCGTGGCTTTGCCGAGGCCGGGCTGGCGCTGGTGAGAGCCGACCTGGTTCCCGAGATCACCTTCACCGGTCGCGGCGTCTACTACCACCCGGTCGGCGCGACCGATGACGACTTCCTGGTGAGCACGGCTCTCCGTCCGGTCGCCGATATCGTGCGCAAGCTCACCGAACTGCGCGAGCGCGACGCGGTTCACCGCAATTCCTTGGCGGAAGTATTCCACTGCGCCTGAAAACAAATCGGCCTCGCGCGTAACGCACGCCCCTGGGCAGCGTAGACACTTCGAGGTCACCCCCCCATGAAGCGTTTTGCCCTGGTTGTCGCGCTCCTGCTTGCTCCCCTCGCCGCTGAAGCCAAGCTGTCGAAGACCGCTGACGCCACGTCCGCCGTGTTTCACGCTGTGGGCCCTGGCGGCCTCAAGATCGACGGCCGCACTGCCGACGTCTCTGTTGCCGACGACGGGACCAGTGTGAGTGTGAGTGTGCAGCTAGCCGGCATCGACACCGGGCTCTCGCTCCGCAACAAGCATATGCGCGAGAAGTACCTGCAAACCGACAAGTTCCCTGTCGCCAAGCTCACGGTCGCCCGATCTGCTCTCAAGTTTCCCGCGGACGGCGCCAAGATCCAGGGCAGCGCTTCGGGAACGCTCTTGCTCCACGGGCAGACCAAACCGGCAACGTTCAACTATACGGTGGCCAACGCAGGTGGGGTCTACCGCGTGAGTGGCACGATTCCGGTCAACATGACCCAGTTCGGCATCGAGGAGCCGTCGTTCCTTGGCGCCTCGGTGAAACCCGACGTCAACGTCGACGTGTCGTTCGCCGCGACCGATCCCTGAGCGTCTCGCAGGTCGTGGTCGCGTGGTGCTATGGATCGCACCATGAGCTACGCACTCGTTACCGGCGGCGCTGGTTTCATTGGCTCCCACCTCGTAGACGCCCTCGTTCGAGAGGGCGCGAAGGTCAGGGTGCTCGACAACCTCCTGCCTCAGGCCCATCCGACCGGAGAGCCGCGCTTCGTGAACGCAGCGGCGGAGTTCGTCCTCGGTGACGTTTGCGATCGCGCCACCGTGGACCGCGCCCTGACGGATGTGACGACCGTGTTTCACTTGGCGGGCATGGTTGGCAACGGACAGTCGATGTACGACATACGCCGCTATACGGAGGCGAACGTGGTTGGCACCGCCACGTTGGTGGAGGCCATGGTGGAGCGCATGAGCCGCGCGCCATTCGAACGGCTTGTGGTGTCGTCTTCGATGGTGGTCTATGGCGACGGCGCATACGCCTGTGAAGAGCACGGAACGAGCGCCACGTTCTCTCGTCCCGTCGAACGATTGAAGCAGCGCCTGTGGGAGCCCATCTGCTCGCAGTGCGGCAACGAAGTTCGTCCGATTGCCACGCACGAGAACCATGCGCTGCGCCCCACGAGTACGTACGGTACCTCGAAGCGCGCGCAGGAAGAGCTTTCCCTGGTGCTCGGCCGCGTCCATCGCTTGCCCACCGTGGCCCTGCGGTATCTCAATACCTACGGTTCACGCCAGGCGCTGTCGAATCCCTATACTGGTGTTGC
>JBBQWQ010000041.1:0-71259 GCA_038210445.1 Polyangiales bacterium | reverse complement strand
CGACGAGCTCCGTCTCGCGCACGAAGCCGCGGACGAGGTTGGCGGCGACGAGGCCGCGATACCAGGCCGAGCCGCGCAGGTCATCGATGGGTTGGAAGTCGTGGGCGAGGGCCGGCAGGGCGGCCTCGACCTGGGCGAGGGTCCACGGCTTGCCGAGCAGCGCGGCCTCGAGGTGAGACGCGCGCGCCGGGGTCGCTGCCATGCCGCCGTACGCGAGGCGCGCCGCGCTGACGCGGCCGCGGTCGTCGAGCTCGACGTAGAGCCCGGCGCCGACGGTGCTGATGTCGAGCTCGCGCCGCTTGGAGACCTTGTACGAGTCGGCAAGGCGCCGCCCCGAAGGCGCAGGGTTGTGTCGCGGCACGGTGACCGAGACCACCACCTCGTCCGGCGTCAGCACGGTTTTTCGGTAGCCGACGAAGAACTCGCCGATGGGCACGGTGCGCGCGCCGCGGATCGATGCAATCTGCACGGTTGCATCCAGCGCCAAGAGGAGCGGCGGCGTATCGCCGATGGGCGAGGCCGTGACGATGTTGCCGGCCAGGCTCGCGCGGTTGCGAATCTGCCGCGAGGCGAAGGCCCACAGCATCTTCTTCACCATGGGCAGCTCGTCGCCGATGGCCTCCTCGAAGGCGGTGAGCGAGGCGGCGCCGCCCACCACGAAGGCGGCTTGGGTCTTCTCGATGCGCGTGAGCTCGGCCACCGCCTCGGTGGAGATGAGCGCCGGGTACTCGCTGAAGCGCTTGTTGATGTACACGCCGATCTCGGTGGCGCCGCACACCAGCTCCGCCGCGGGGTTCGCGGCTTTTTCCGCCAGGAGCGCGGCCAACGTGGTGGGGCGCGAGAAGCGCTGCTCGGCGCCGGTGGTGGTCTGCGGCGCCGCGTATTCCACGGCCGCCAGCGCCGCCGCGGGCTTCCGCAGGCGAAGGTCGAAGAGATCGTCACCGGATTCGGACTTCTTCACCCGCAGCGCGCGCTCCATGGCATCGCGAATGGGCCGGTAGCCGGTGCACCGGCACAGGTTGCCGTTCAGCTGGTCGCCCACCTCGGCCGGACCATGAAGATCCTTCCGGTAGTAGCCCTCGAACATCGACACCACGAAGCCCGGCGTGCAGTAGCCGCACTGTGAGCCGTTGCACGCCACCATCGCCTCCTGCACCGGGTGCAGCGCGCCGTTGGCAGCAAGTCCCTCCACGGTGACGATCTCCCGACCCGCGAGCATGGGCAGGAGCGCGATGCAGCTGTTGATGGCGCGATAGGTGGTCTCGCCGCGCTCGTTGCGCTCCACGATGGCCACCGTGCAGGCGCCGCAGTCGCCCTCGGCGCAGCCCTCTTTGCTCCCGGTGTGGCCATTCTGCCGCAGCCACGTGAGGAGCGAAGTGTGGGTCGATACCCCGGCCACGTCGACCACGACGCCGTTGAGGGTGAAGGAGAAGCGGGAATCCATGCCTCACACTACCCGAATTCGCCGCCTTTTCGTAGGCCCCGAGCATTCACGACGCTCGACGCGGCGCGCTACTTTCGGCGCCAGGCGACCATTTCGGCGGCGATGGCGACGGCAATCTCGTCGGGCAGGCGAGCGCCGACGTCCACGCCCATGGGCATGCGAACGCGCGCGCCATCGGTCTCGGCGAATCCTTTGTGGGCCAGGCGCTCGCGAACCCGCAGGGCCTTGGCGCGGCTCCCCACGCCGCCCACCAGCGCGAACCCACGCCGGAGCGCCCACTCGAGGACGTCTTGATCCAGGACGTGATCGTGGGTCATCACCAGCACCGCCGAGGAGACCGGCAGGGCCTTGCCTACCTCATCGTATTCGCCGATGGTCCGCGGCGCGTCGGCGGGCGCCGGCCCCAGGTCGTCGCGCGCGTCGCACAGGTGCACGACGAATCCAAGGCGCCGAAGGAGCGGCGAGAGCGCAGTCCCCACATGGCCGGCGCCCACGATCAGCACCGCGGTGGGCGCCGCAAGCGGCTCCAGGAAGATGGTCACCCGCCCGCCGCAGCACATACCCAGCTCCGGCCCCAGGCGAAACTCACGCACCGAAGGCGCGGCGTCGGCGCTCGCGACGAGCTCTCGGAGGGCCGCCAGGACCTCGCGCTCGATGGCTCCGCCCCCCACTGTCCCCACGGCGTTTCCGTTCTCCGCGAGATACAGCTTCTGGCCGGGCGTGGCCGGCGCAGACCCGTGCCGCGCCACCACCGTGGCCATGGCGCCGGCAATTCCTGCGCTGGTGTTCGCGGCCGCCACCTGAAGGACACGCGACGGCAACGCAGTCTCCGGCATAGGCCCGCTCGATGCGGAAGCGCTTCGGATCATCCTGCGGGCGCAGGTTAGCACTACCCAGCTCACGCCACGCGGCCCTTCCACAAATCGCGGCGGCCTGGCCGCTCCCGCCGCGGCCCCCGGTGCGACCGCACCGTACAGGCGAGTCCACCACGTCATTCTCGTGCCGCGCGCCGTGAAGACGTCGTATCCTTGTTCGCGCCGATGCTTCGTCCAATCGACACCAGCCGCGTTCTCGTCATGGTCCTCGCCGGCGGCGAGGGAAAACGTCTCTTCCCGCTCACGGTCGATCGCGCGAAGCCCGCGGTGCCCTTCGGCGGCCGCTACCGCATCATCGACATCGTGCTCTCGAACTTCGTGAACTCGGGGCTGGCGCGCATCAAGGTGCTCACCCAGTACAAGAGCGCGTCACTCGAGGAGCACATCGCGCGCATGTGGCGTCTCTCGCCCATTCTCGACAACTTCATCGAGGCCATTCCGGCGCAGCAGCGCACCGGGACCAGCTGGTACAAGGGCTCGGCCGACGCAGTGTTCCAGTGCCACCACGTCATCGACGACGATCAGCCCGATCGGGTGGCCATCTTCGGGGGCGACCACGTCTACAAGATGGACGTTCGTCAGATGCTCGACTTCCACGCCCTGAAGGGCGCGGTCGCCACCATCGCCGCCATCCCGGTGCCGCGCCACGAGGCGTCGTCCTTCGGCATTCTCGAGATCGACAGCGAGGGGCGCGTCGTGGCGTTCCACGAAAAGGTGCAAGATCCACCGACCATGCCCGGGCGGCCCGACATGTGCCTGGCCAGCATGGGCAACTACATCTTCGAGACGCCGGTGCTCTCCGATGCCCTGCGCAAGGACGCAGAGCTCGACGACAGCCTCACCAAGCACGACTTCGGCCACGACATTCTTCCTTCGCTGGTGAGCTCCGGCCTGCCGGTCTTCGCCTACGACTTCATGACCAACGCGGTGCCCGGCGAAGAAGACTACGGGCGCGGCTACTGGCGCGACATCGGAACACTGGAAGCCTACTGGCAGGCGCAGATGGACCTCATCGCGGTGTTGCCACAGTTCAACCTCTACAACCCGCGCTGGCCCATCCGCACCGGCAATACCCACGATCCGCCGGCCAAGTTCGTGTTCCGCGACGAGGCCCAAGCGCGCGTGGGCATCGCCACCGACTCCATGGTCTCGCACGGGTGCATCATCTCCGGCGGCCGCATCCACCGCAGCGTCCTCTCCATCGGATGCCGCATCAACTCGTTCTCGGAGGTGGAAGAAAGCGTCCTCTTCGAGCGGGTGCAGATAGGCCGGCATACCAAGCTCCGGCGCTGCATCGTCGACAAGGACGTCGAAATTCCGTCGGGAATGGAGATCGGCTACGATCTGGAGCGCGATCGGCAGCGCTTCTTCGTCACCGAGGGCGGCCTGGTCGTCATCCCCAAGCGCGCGAAACTCGAGCTATAATCGGCTATCTGCCGGGCCCACCTGAACGCGGGGGCGGCGGGTTCTCGTGGCACTGCACGAGCAAGGAGGAAGCCAGCACGCTTTTTCCCAAACCAACGACCCACGTGGCACGTCTAACTTTGCGATGATGACGCCTGCCCAAAAGGAAGCCGCCACGGCGACCTTGCTCGTGTCGCGCGCCAAAGCGGGCGATCCGCGGGCGTTCGACGAGCTGGTGCGGCGCTACCGCAAGCGCATCTTCGCCCTCGCGCTGCACCTCTCGAGCTCCGAGAGCGACGCCGACGACATTACCCAAGACGTCTTCATCCGCGCCTTCGGCACCCTCGAGCAGTTCGAGGGGCGCAGCGAGTTCTTCACCTGGGTCTATCGGCTCACCGTGAACCGCGCGATCGACGCCCGGCGAGCCCGGGTCCGCCGGAGCGAGTCGTCCATCGAGGACGACGATCCGCGTTTGGAGCGCGCCGTGGCGGTCGACGCCGGCGGCGATCCCCGACGGGCCGCCGAGCTACGACAAACCTATTCGCGCCTCTTGCATGCGCTCGACGCCCTTCCGGTGGAGATGCGAACGACGGTGGTGTTGGTAGCGCTCCAGGGGCTCTCCAACGCCGAGGCTGCGGTGGTGCAAAAGTGCTCGCGCGGCACCATTGCCTGGCGCATGCACGAGGCCCGCGCGCGCCTCCTTGCCGCCCTCGAACCGAATCGCATTTCCGTGCGGACCAAGACCGTGTCGTCGCAACTGGCGGAGCTGCTGTCCAACGCGGGGCTTCCGGTGGGACCGCTGCGCTTCGGTCCCGCCTCGGGCTGAAGCCATGTACGGCGCGCCGCGGGCGTGGTGCCAAGAGCTCTATCGATAGGGGGCTTCGCCAACGGCGTGGGCGCGCACCCGGTGCTCCTTGGCGCAGGCCCGGCGGTGCAAGAGGGCGCCGCAGTGCTTGCAGGCGCGGCCCTCGGCGTCGGTGACGATCTTGGCCGTGCAGTGGCCGCATGGGCGCCCGGCGATCTGATCCTCGACGCGGCCCATCCACCGCGGATCGTCCGGCGGTGGCAGGGCGCGTTTGGGGGGCGGCAAAGCCCCCCGATTGCGGAGAACGAAGAACCCCACGCGCACCGCAACGGCGAGGAGGAACAGAAAGAACATGCCGCCGCTCACCAGTCGACGATAGCACCGCTCGCGTGTTGCATTGCCCTTGGAAGTGCCCGGCGGCTGGGGCATAAGCGAGCGCATGGGCCGCACTCTTCTCGTGGGAGACGTGCACGGTTGCCGGGACGAGCTCGACGCCCTGCTCGACCGCGCTGCGTTCGCCAGCGGAGATCACCTGGTGCTGGTGGGCGACGTGCTGGCGCGGGGCCCCGATTCGCTGGGCGTGCTCGACATCGTCCGGCGCACCGGCGCATCGATGGTGCGCGGAAACCACGAGGACAAGCTCCTGAGCTGGGCCGCCGCGCCGGCCACCCGCAAGCCGCCGCTGGGCCCGGTGCACGGTCCGCTGGCCGCGAGCCTTCGAGAGAGCGACTGGCACGCCCTCGGTACAGCGCCGCTCGCCCTCGACCTCGATGCGCACGCCCTGACGGTGGTCCACGCCGGCGTCGTTCCCGGCATCGCGCTCTCGGAGCAGAAGCCGGCCACGCTCATGGCGATTCGCACGGTGAAGGCGGAAGCCAAGGATCGCCAGCGGGCAGACGTGTTGTGGGGCTCCGTGTACCAAGGGCCGCGCCACCTGGTCTTCGGCCACCACGCCATGGCGCGGCTGCAGCTTCACCGTTTCGCGACCGGGCTCGACACCGGCTGCGTGTACGGCGGCGCGCTCACCGGACTCCTCCTCGCACCGGGGCAGTCGGTGCCAGCCAACGTATCGGACCGCAAGGCGCTCCTGGTGTCGGTGCCGGCACGGCGCGCCTACTACGTGCCGGCGCACATTCCCGCATAGCTGCGCGTCGCGCAAACGCTGCACCCGGTCGTCGCAAAAAACAGAGTAGGTTCGCCGCGCCGAGCGAACGGTCGGTGGCTTGCAACGCCGCAGCGCATGCGCTTCGTTCTCGTCGGCCTGCTCGCGCTTCATGGGCTCATCCACGTCATGGGCTTCGCCAAGGCCTTCGGGCTCGCGGCGCTACCGCAGCTCGCCGTCCCCATCTCGCGTCCGCTCGGCCTCGCCTGGCTCGGCGCCGCGGCGCTCTTCTTGGCAGCGGCGGCGCTGCTGGGCGTGGGCGTGCGCGGGGTGTGGGCGCTGCCGGGCCTGCTGGCGGTGGTGCTCTCGCAGTACGTGATCGTCCGCTCCTGGGGCGACGCCAAGGTGGGCACAGCGGCGAACTTGCTGGTGCTGGTGCCGATGCTCGTGGCCGCACTCGATCTCCGCCCCTCCAGCCTTCATTCGCTCTATCGCGCGCAGGCTCGCCAGGCCAGAGCCGGCCATAGCGGCGACGCCTCGCGCGTCGAGGAGGCCGACCTCGGGCCGCTCCCCGATGCGGTGCGCCGCTACCTTCGTCAGGCGGGCGTGGTAGGCAAGCCGCGGGTCAAGGCGGTGCGCGCGCGCTTCACCGGATCCATGCGGAGCTCGCACGACGGCGGCTTCATGAAGTTCACCTCGGAGCAACTGAACGTCTTCGCCCCCGCGGCCCGCTACTTCTTCATGGAGGCGAGCCTCCACGGCGTTCCCTTCGCAGCCCTTCACCGCTACGAAGCCGGCGTGGCCACCATGGACGTGCGCGTCGCCTCGGTGATTCCCATGCTCCACGGCGAAGGCAGGGAGATGAACCAGGGCGAGACGGTGACCCTCTTCAACGACCTTTGCATTCTCGCCCCGGCGGCGCTGGTCGATGCCACCGCCGGCGGCGCGCTCCACTGGAGCGAGGTGGCCCCCCGGGTGGTCGACGCGCGCTTCGAGAACGCCGGGCAGATCATCACGGCGCGGCTCACCTTCGACGACCACTTCCAGCTCGTGGGATTCGTGTCCGAAGATCGCTTCCAGTCCGAAGACGGCGTGCACTTCCAGCGCTACCCGTGGTCGACGCCGCTGCGCGACTATCGCGACTTCGGCGGTGTGCGCCTGGCCAGCCACGGCGACGCGACGTGGATCGAGCCGGGCGGCACGTTCGTGTACGGGCGCTTCGACCTCGAAGAGGTCTCGTACGAATAGAGCGGCCATTCCGGTGCGGGAGGCTGCGCGGCGGCAGAGAGCGCCAAGCAGGAGACGGAGGCTTTGGCCGAGACCGAGGGAGGCGCGTGCGCTCGGCGGTCGCTCACTCTCTCGTCTCGTGAGGACGGGACGCGGGCCAAAAACACCAGCCTCCTAGCCACCGCGCGGTAGCGAGAGACGCTCCCCGAGCTTCTTCACGCGGGCATCGTCGGGGTCCATCGCCTTGGCTCGCGTGTAGATTGCATGAATCTCGTCTCGGGTCCCGGCCGTCGGAAGTCCGCTCTCCAGGCGTTGCAGCGCGTCGGTGGCGAGGTACCAGGCCAGCACCGACTTGGCGTTGGGGTGATTGGGGCAGACCACGAGTGCGCGCTCGCAGAGGAGGATCTGCTCCGCGAGCACCTCCGAGCAGTCTGCCAGGAAGACGAACCCCTGCGCCGCCAGCGCCGCCCATGCCACCTTGGAGCGATCGGCCTCGATGCGCGACGCGAGCGTCTGCACCAGGGGCCGGAGCTGCACGTAGAGCGCGCGCAGGTCCTTCCAGTTTTTGGCGCGCCGCAGCTCCCAGGCCAGAGGCTCCGCGCGCTCGAGCGCGAACGTCTCCACCGTTTCGTCGTAGTACGACCACGACCACACCGCGACCGCGCCCAGCAAGATCTGAAACCTCGCCTCGGCGCTGGTGTTCCTGGCCGTGGCGGCGTCGATCTCCTCGGTGAGCCGCTGCAATGCGGCATCGACCGCGCTGGCGCGCACGCGCGAGAGGTGACGCACGATGGGCTCGCGATACGGCGCCGGAAGTGCAGCCATGGCCACCGCACGCTCGCCCTGCGCCAGCGCGACCATGGCGGCCTTCGATGCATCGAGAGTGGCGCGGCCGGCGGAACCTGCCTGCGCATTGGCGCCGAGCTCGGCGCGGGCCCCCAGTTCGTCGATGCGCGAGAGGACGAACGCCTGGGTGCTCCGCTCTGGGTCGACGCTCTTGGCCTGCGGGCCGAGGATGCGCCGGGCGAGCTCTTCCAGGTACTCGCGCTCCGCGCCCAACGCCAGAAAGCACGTCAGCGAACGAAGGTAGGCGCTGGCGGCCGACTCCACCTTCACGCCCTCGAGCGCGCGCCCGAGGCGCTCGAAGTATAGGCCGAGATGATGCAGCAGCGCCGGAGGATGCGCCTCCACCGGGCTCGACTCGAGCCAGGCCAGGAGCGGCCCCGGGCGTTCCGCGAGCGCCTGGGTGAGGAGCCCATGCCCCTCCTCGGAGGCGCGCAGGAACTCGAACATGCCGCTCGCCCGATCGCTCGGCGCCTCGCTGGAGGTCGCGCGGTCGACGCCTGCATGCGCTTTCCACACGATGTCGAGGAGGAGCTCGTCCTCCACCCGACGAAGTAGCGCGTCGTCCTCCGGTCGCCACATGAGACCGAGGATCGTAGCACGGCTTGGCCGGCAAGGCCTTGCCGGCTCCGGCAACTGCGCTCTCGGCGACCGAGCCAATTCGGGGAAATTCGCCATTTCTGGGGCTGGCATGCGGACTGCTGAAGACACCGAACGACAAGGAGCATTCATGTTCAATCCGTTCGGCGGGCAGAAGCCCAATCCCCCCCAAGGTCATCCGCAACAAGCCTACCCGCAGCAGGGCTATCCCCAGCAGCAGCAGGGCTATCCCCAGCAGCAACAGCAGGGCTATCCCCAGCAGCAACAGCAGGGCTACCCCCAGCAGCAGATGGCAGAGGACGACGAGTCGCGTGACTACCGCCTGGAGGCCATCGACGATGTTGCAAGCTTCGACGTGTGGAACGATCTCGGCGCCTACTTCCTCGCGGAGTTCCGTATCGAACGCGCGTGGGAAGACCGAGACGAGCGGCGCACGCTCTTTCAGACCTTCGGCATTCGGAGCGTGCAGCACTACTACCAGGTGAAAGCCACGCTGGAGCGCTTCATGCAGTCGCCGCAGGCACAGCAGCGGCACGGGAGCATCCACGACATGATGCACGTGAAGATGCGGACCACCCAGGACTTCCTCATGGGCGGTCTCCAAGCCTCGACCCAAGCCGGCGGAAAACTGGCGGGCGAGATGGAGCCGGTGGCGGGCGTCACCCTCGAGAGCTGGGCCGGGGCCATGGCCTACATTGCCCAGTCCGGCACCCTCGACAACGTGCTCCGTGAGCTCGCCATCGACGGCCCCACCTGGGAGAAGGTCAGCGCCGAGTGGAACGCGCGCATGTCGCGCGACACCACCGCCGCCATCGCCACCGCCTACGGGCAAGCCTTCGTGAACGGCAGCACCGGGCGCTTCTCGGGCGCTGCGCAAGCAGGCGTGGCCAATATGCAGGCAGGCGGCGCGGGCAAGAGCCTGGGCGGCGAGCCGTGCACCCTGGAAGCGTGGATCGAGATGGGCGCGGCCATGGAAGCCGCCTCCGCCCAGGGGCAAGATCCCCAGGCGGCGTTGGCGAAGCTGGGCTTCACCATCGTGGACTACAGCCAGATCAGCTCCTGGTGGTCGGCGAACTTCGCCAACAACGCCATGCGCGACGAGATGCGCCTCTTCAACGAGCACACGCGACTCACCGAGAAATACCGCGCCAAATACGGCCTCTGAGCGCCCCGCGCCGGTTGCCTTGGGCGAGCGTGCGCGAGGAGACTGAGCTACTTCGCCAATACCGAGCGGCTTCTCTTCGGAAGGACCGGAGGGTTTTGGCGAAGAGAACCAGTCTCCTACTTGCAGCCGGGCGTTCCGTCGGGCGCGAAGGCGCAAGGAATGCAGACCTCGCTGCTGGTGCACACGTCGCGCTTGAGCACCACCGAGGCCAGGCTCAGCATGTCGTCGAAGCACTTGTCGAGGCACACGCCTTTGCCGATGATGCCCGCGTCGCAGAGCACCGGCTTGTTCTCCACGAAGGCGGTGGGCACGCACTTTTCGCCGGCGCTGCAGCTGTCGCGCTTGGTGTCGCTGCGGTTCTTCTCGGGAATGGCCGTCTCCGCAAGGCAGGTGCCGTTGCTGGCTCCGCTCGACTTGTTGGTGCAGCAGCGGGCCGCCCGCGGAGGCGGTGGCTTGGGAAGGCCGCCACCCGAGTTGCAGTTGAGCTCCTTGTCCTTGCTCTTGTACGCCCCGATGGGCTTGCAGAAGGGCGTGGCCGCGTTGCCGTTGGTGGGGTCGGTGCAGGGTACACATAGCTGCCCGGCGGCGCAGATGTCTTGCTTGAGCGACGCCTTGTTCTTCTCGATCTGCGGAACGAGCGCCGAGGTGATGCAGCCGCCAGAGCCGATGACCGACGTGCAGCCCTTGAGCTTGCTACCGTTGGCCGACAGCACCTCGTCGGGGACGCAAACCTGACCCGCGGTGGGGCAGTCGGTGAGCGCGTCGGCCAGCGGCGATAGCGCTTTTTCGTAGCAGTGTCCGCCGCCGCCACCACACGCCGTCAGCTTGCTGAGGTCCACCTTCGCGAAGCACGAGTCGAGCTCGGCTCCGCTGGTGGCGGCCTCTTCCTCGCCGGCCTCGGCGGCGCACCCCGCCATCACTGGGAGGCCGACCATCGCCGCGCAAAAGACCCCGACCACGAGCGACCGCTTCTTCATGACGAAACTCCTTCTTCGAGACCACACGTACATTCAACAACCCGGCACGTCCTGGCTCGCACCGATGACGCACGGCAAACACACTTGCGCAGGCCCGCAATCGCCGCGCAAAACCGTCCTCGCGCCCGCCAGCTGCTGGGCAAAGCACTGCCCCAAGCACACGCCCGAGAGACCCACGGCCGTGCAGTGAACGGGGTCGCCGTCGACAAGCGAAGTGGGCGCGCAGACTTGCTTCTCCGGACAGCCCAAGCCCTCGAGCTTGCCCTCGGAGCCCTTGGGTACGCCGTCCTCGCGAATGCAGATTCCCAGGCCACCGCAGCAGCTCTCGGCTTCGTCGGTGGCCGTCGACGACGCGCAGGCTCGTTCGTGTACGCCCACCGGATCGCACACGTGCGTGCTCTCGCCGTTGGTGGGGTTCACGCAGGGGATGCAGCGCTCGTCCTCGTCGCACACGTCTTGCTTGAGCGACGGCGCGTTCTTCTTTACGTCGAGGTTGAGCAAGCTCAGACAGGCGCCCGGGGCGTCTTTGATATAGAACGTGCACGACTTGAAGGTGCCGCCCTTGGCCGCGAGCAGCTTGTCGGGCATGCACGAGCCGCCGCTACCGGCGGCGCACGCCTCCACCTCCAGGAAGGTACTCTTGGTGGGGTCGTAGCAGTGGCCCTTCCCGCCCCCGCAGGCCGGGAGCGAGGCCAGGTCCGGCGCCACGAAGGGCGAGTCGCAGCGGGTCTCCAAGCTCTGCTTGCGCGCCGGGATGACCAGGTATTCGGTAGTGGTCTCTCCGATGGAACAGGCCCACACCGGCGCGCCGAGCAGCGCCACCGCCAAGGCCCTGCGAAGCGCCGAAGAAGCCTTCACGGGCACCCCGGCGTCCCGGGCAGCAGCGCGTCGCAGGGCAAGCAGAGCTCACTCGCGCCGCAGCTGCTTTGCTTCACGAGCGGCTTCCACTCGGCATCGAAGAACGAGTCGGTGAAGCAGCTATCGAGGCAGATGCCTGCCTTGCCCGATGCGGCACTGGGATAGGCCGAGGTGCAGCGCACCGGCGTCTTCTCGTACACCGTGGTGGGCACGCAGCGATTCGTCGCGCTCTTGCACGTGCCCTGGCTCGCCGTGTCTTGATAGCCAGCCGGCGCGATGCGCGGAACGTCGACGCACAGGCCACGGCTTTGGCCACTCGCCGCGCAGCAGGTTTCGCTGGGAGCGGGCGCTCCGGCATCGACCGCTGCGCCGCTGCAGCCGGCCTCGCGGCTCTTGGTCTTGAAGGCGCCGACGCTCTGGCAGAAGGGCGTGGGGGCATTGTTGTTGGTGGGGTCTACGCAGGGCACGCAAACCTGCCCGCCCGCGCACACGTCCTGGGTGAGCGCTGCCTTCTGCTCATCGAGCTTGGGAAAGAGCTGGGGCGTGGCGCAGGCGCCGGCGCCGATGACCGAGGTGCAGCTCTTGAGCTTGGCGCCGCCGGCCTTGAGCGCGTCGTCGGGCACGCACACCTCGTCGGCCTTGGGGCATCGGGTGAGGAGCCCGGCGTAGGGCGCGCGCGCCTCTTCGAAGCAATGGCCGGCGCCGTTGCCGCAGGGCGTGAGCGCGGCGAGGTCCACCGTCTCGAAGCACGCTGCTTCCGGGCCGCCCGAGCTCGAGCTGGGCCCGGCATCGGTCTTCCGCGTCGCGTCGGCGCGCGGCGCCTCGGTGCTGTAAATGTACGTGTCGCTGCCGAGCGTGCACGCGACGACCGATCCGCCGGCGAAGGCCGTCAGCACCAGAGCTCGTAGCCCGACATTCACGATCGACATGGCGAACCTCTCCCAGGATTCGATGGGCGCGGAACGTCCGCAGGCCCGCTGAATCGAAGTGCGAAAACCAGCGCCGGAGCCGGGGTGATGCGCCCGGAGCGAGCGCGAGAACCCGGTCGGGCTCGCGATCGTTCAATTCAAGGCGCGTGCCGCGACGTTGCGCCGGGAGCATCGACGAGGGCTCCGCGAGAATCGTCGCCGCGTCATGCTCATGTGATGCATCCGGGTGGATCATCCGGTGTCGCGCGATCCATCTGCGACATCGCGCACCTGGTATTTTGCGCGCATTTCCGGCGGAAAAGGCACATGCCGAAGGGAACCGTCGACCTGCTCTCGTCCGTTATATGTACAATGCACAAATATGGCGAGCCGCTCTGCGCGGCTCGACGCGCGGGCGCTCACCGTTGGCGGAGGCACCATGTGCGCGCATGTGGCGCACGCGGCGCGCGCGCGCGGAAAGTTCCGCTGCGATGGCCTCTACGCAGTTCCATCGGGTCGTACTAATCTACGTCCGTGCCGAATCTCTTCGAACAGTACGACCTTCGCCCCGAAGAGGGGATCCGCGTGATCACCGAGCGCTTGCGCGAACGCATCGAGGACGCTCACTCGGAAGAGGAGCGCGCGGCCCTGCGCGAAGCCTGGGAGCGCCTCACGCGAAACCCCGAGGCCCGGCTGCGAGAGGCCTTGCTGGCGGCGCCCGAAACGCGGCCGCCCGCGCCGGTCTCCGCCGGCGAGGTGCGCGCGACGGCCGAGGCCGAGCTTTCGCTGGGCGACCTGGTGCCGCCGCCGCGCGTCGCAGCCTCGTTCCGCGAGTTGCGGCTCACGCCGCTGCCACTCCACCAGGATCCGCTGCTCCTCGAGGTGCTCTCGTGAGCGCAGTGCGCGACCGCGCCGTCGGCATCGACCTCGGCACCACCAACTCCGAGATCGCCTGGCTACCCCCCTCCGAGCGCGAGGTGCTCATCTACGCCGACAAGTTCGGACGCAAGACCGTGGCCTCGGCGGTGGCCTGGGACCCGAAGCAGAGCGCGTTCATCGTGGGCCACACCGCCCGCGGCAGGCGTGGGTCGGGCCAGCCGCCGGTGGAGTCCATCAAGCGGAAGATGGGCCAGGCAGTGCGCACCCGCCTGGGTGCCGAAGAGCTCTTGCCGGAGGAGATCTCCGCCAAGATCCTCACCGAGCTGACCTCACGCATGGCCGAATACATGGCGCAGAGCCCGCATGCGGGCCCGGCTACCGCCATCACCCGAGCCGTCATCACCGTGCCGGCCTACTTCGATGCGCCGCAGGTCGAAGCCACGCGCAGGGCCGGTGAGCTGGCGGGGCTTTCGGTCATCGGCATACTGCAGGAGCCCACCGCCGCCGCCATCTACCAGACCTGGAAGCACGAAGAGCTGGCGGAAGACGGCAACGTCCTCGTTTACGATCTCGGCGGCGGCACCTTCGACGTTTCCATCCTGCGGGCGCTCGGCGGCGAGTACCAGGTGCTCGCCATCGACGGCGACAACTATCTCGGCGGCGACGACTTCGACCGCCGCTTCGCCGAGACCCTGCGCCTGGAGCTTTGCGCCAAGGGCTACGCGCTCGACCTCGACGTGGGCGGCGACGAGAAGGACCGCGCCATCTTCCAGCGTCTGGTGAATCTGGCGCAGGAGATCAAGGAGTCGCTCTCCACCACCGACGTCCTCCACGTCGCGAAGCACGACTTCTGCTCCGACAAGGACGGTGAGCTGGTTTCTTTCGAGGGCGACATCGGAAGAGCCGACTACGAGAAGGCCATCGGCGATCTGGTCGAGTCCACCATCGCTTGCTGCGAGCGCGCCATCGCCCGCAGCCTGGAGACCGCCGGCGTCGGCCTCGACTCCATCGACCACGTCATTCTGGTAGGCGGCTCCACGCGCGTCCCGTTGGTCATCGAGCGGGTGAAGGCTGCGCTGGTGGAGAAGACCCGTGGGCAGCGGCTCTTGCAAGACGAAGTCGATACCTGTGTGGCCCTGGGCGCCGCCATTCACGCGGCCCAGGTGGGCGGCCTGGTCATCGAAGACGCAGAGCAGAAGGCCCGGGTGCGCATCCAAAGCCCGCTCGTCTCGAGCCGGGAGCGAATCCGCGTGTCGCTGCGGGTCGAAGCGGCGCCGCCCGGCACCACCGAGATCGCGCTGTGGGCGCAGGAGGAGCCGCTGGCCCAGGGCGCGCTGCCGGCCGAGGGCGAGAGCCGCGTCCTCGAGGTCGCGCTGGGCGAGCTACCGGAGACCGCGGTGTCGCTCGCCTTCCAGTCGAAGCTCGGTGCGCCGCTGGCGCAGTTGCCGCTCACGCTCTATCGCGGCGATCTACGGCCGCGCCCCACGGCGCTCACCCGCGCCGCGGTCCTGGCCAAGGACATCGGCATCGAGGTGGTGCGGGCCGGTAAGCGCGACCGCCGGGTCATCCTCGCCCGCGGAACGGGCCTTCCGGCGCAGGTTTCGCGGGTATTCTTCACCGTCGATCAGACCGGCAGCGTCCTGCTCCGGCTGCTGCAGAATCGCCTCCCTATCAAGACCTTGGCCATCGACGTACCCAAGGACCTTCCGGTGGGCTCGCCGGTGGAGGTCACCCTCACCTGCGATGAGTCCATGCGCATCGAGGCGCGCGCCGAGGTGGGCCCGCAGACCATCACCGCGGTGGTCGACGCGCCCGACGCGGCGGGGCTCGATCCGGAAGGCACGGTGGAGCGCATCCTCGAGGAGGCCGACGCCTCGGGCCGGCAGCTGTGGGGTTCCATCGGCGACGGCTTTCGGCGCGAGGCCGACCGGCTCACCACCCTCATTCGTGAAGCGCTGCGAATCGACCCCGACAAGGTCCCCTCGCTCTCGCACCGGCTCCGCGATCTCATCGAAGAGCACCGCGGCACGTCGGTCGACGCCATGGCGCCGCCCCTCCACCTCTTCGAATCCGCGCTCGATCGGCTGCGGCGCATCGTGTATCGCATCCAGGGCGAGCTGGTGGGGATGACCCAGGCGGAGTGGGAAAAGCGCATCGACGACATCAACAGCCGAGCACGGCGCGCTTACGAAGAGAGCGACGCGGGCGCGTGGAAGCGCGTGAACAACGAGGTGCAAGCGCTCCTCGAGACCGCGGGCATCGAGGAGTGGAGCACCGCCAACACCGACGATCCGGCGTACATTCAGCGGCGCTTGAACCGCGCCATCGCATGGGCGATGGAGCTCGAGCTGCGGCTCACGGAGCTCACCGGCGCTGGCGACGAGGCGGTGGAAAAGGCGCGCGCCCAGGAGGCCCAGCGCATTCGCCTGTGGCTGCAGGGCGGCGTTCTCGGGCCGCTCCGGACCCTGGCCGCGGGCGACCCCAAGACGCTCGAGCCGGCCGACGCCAATCGCAAGATCTCCGACGCGTTCTCCGAGCTGGAGCGCATGGAGCTCGCTATCGATCGCCTGCCCTCCATCGGCTTGGTCACCGATCGCGGCAACGGCGCATGACCTTCGGCGACGACCTGGCGCTGGCGGGGGCGGCGCGCATTCGCCGCTCGGCGGGCCCCCGCGCCGGCCTCGTCGCCTATCGCGCGCTCGCCCGGCGCCTCGATGGCGTCCGCGCGGCGGCCACCCTGGCGGCTCTCGCCTTGGCGGTAGAGCTCGACGATCGCCCAGCCTTCGCCGAGCTGCTGGAGCTGTGGAGCACGGTAGAGGCCGACGGCCTGCGAGAGCTCGCGGCGCTGGTACGGGCGCTCGACGCGAAGGGCGACGGCACCTCGCTTCTTCTTCTTCTGCGCGCCGAGCGCAGCCGGCTGCGGCGCGCCCTCACCAGCTACTTGCTCGCCCGCGCCGCCGAGCCCCGCAGTGCCGAGGGAGACCACGCAGAGAGCGACGGCGCCCATGAAGAGGCTGCTGCGCTGGCCACGCAGACGGGCGACGTGCGCCTGGCCTTGCTCTGCCGCGCACGGCTTGCGCTTTCGCTCTCGCGTCGCCCCGAGCATCGGGCCCGCGCGGTGCAACTGGCGCGCAGCCTCGACCTCGCGAAGGTGCAGGAGCTGCCGGTCGACGTGCGCATCGGGGTTGCACGCCTGCTCCTCGACGCAGCGAGCCGCTTCACCCGCGCCAGCGGCCTCGGTATTCTCGACGACGTCGCCAAGACCGACGGCCCCTACCGCGAGATGGCAATGGCGGTGGCGGCAGACTACACCGACGGCGCCGGCCATCGCGCTTCGCCCCTCGAACGCGATCGTCTGCTCGCGATTCTCTCGCGCGACCCCGACGAGGGGCGACGGGCCCGCGTGGCGAAGCTCGTGGCCCGGTCGCTTGCTTGGAGCGATATCGACGCGGCGTCGCCGGCGCGGGCCGCCGAGCAGATTCTCCAGGCCGAGCCTGCGCGGCTGGAAGAGGTGCTCCGGGCGCGGGAGGTCCTGGAGCGCCGCGTGCCGTCGCGGCGCGCCGATGGCGACCCCGGGGTCGAGGTGGTAGCTGCGCTGCGTGCCGGGCGAGTGGCAGACGCCATCGCGACCTTGGAGCGCATGCAGAATACAAATTCATCGACGGCGCTGGTGCACCGGACGGCCTGGGCCGCGGTTTTCGAGGGCCTCGCGAGCGAAGGAGCGCACGAGGCCGCCCAAGGCCTGTTCCGTCTCCTGGTGGCCCGAGGCGCCGCGCCCCGCCACGGCTTTCTCGTCTACGCCGCGCGGCTCCACGGCACCACACGAATTCTCGCGCTGCGCCACGCGCTGCGCACCGGCGAGCCCGGCGCGCAGGATCGCCTCGAACGCGCCCTGGTGGCAGCAGCGCTCGAGACCTATCGCCAAGGCAACCGCAAGGACGCACTGGCCAGCCTCCGCGAGGCCAAAGCCCTGGCGATGCCCACCAGCACCTAACGGGCGCGTTTCGTCAGCCACGCAATTCTTCCGGGCGGACACCAAGCGAGGACACTGAGCGTTTTCGGCCGAGACCAAGGGAGGCGCGTTCGCTGGGGGCGGCGCGCGGATCGCTCACTCTCTTTCTCGTGAGCACGCCGGCCCCGAGACCTATCGCCAAGGCAACCGCACACACACACCGGCTAGCCTCCGCGAGGCCAAACCCCTGGCAATGAAGCGAGGCGACTGAGGGTTTTTGGCCGAGACCGAGGGAGGCGCGTTCGCTGGGGTCAGCGCCCGGAACGAACTCCTGTTCGTGAGGACGGGAGGCGAAGGCCCCCCGAAGGTATCGGCCAAAAACACCGGTATCCTATTGGGCTTTGGCGGGAATGCCGTGCTTGGTCTTGAGCGACTGGAAGTAGCGGCGCGCGATGCCCGAGGCGGCGGCGGCGCGCGAGACGTTGCCGCCGTGGCGGGCGAGGATGCGCACCAGGTAGCGGCGATCAAACTCTTCACCCAGCAGGCCGCGGGCCTGGAGCAGCGGCAGGTCGGCCAAGAGCAACCGTTCGGCGATCTCGCCCAGCGTCGCCTTGTCGTCGGTGCGCAGGGTGTTCCCGGGGTCGACGGCGTCTTCGCCGGTGGTGGCCAGACGCACGATGGCGCCCTGCAGCTCACGCACGTTGCCGGGCCAACCGTAGCTCTCGAAGCGGCGGAGCGTCACCGGCGGAATGAAGCGATCGCCCACGTCGAGGGCGTTCCAAAAGTACTGCGCCAGCGTGCGCACGTCGCCTTCGCGCTCGCGCAGCGGCGGTAGCTCGACCCGCGCGCGGCACAGAATGGCCGCCAGCTCCTCGCGCACTTTCCCCTGCTGCACCTGCTGGTCGACGTCTTTGCGGGAGCCGGCCACGACGCGAACGTCGACGCTCTCGAGATGCGAGCCGTCGCTGCGAAGGACTCCGTGGTTCTCGAGGAAGCGCACGAGCTTCTGCTGCAGTGTGGGCGTGAGCTCCGTCACTTCGTCGATGAACAGCGTCCCGGACGCGGCTTGCTCGAGCAGGCCGGGCGCGGCCTTGGTCCCGAAGAGGAGCGCGTCAACGCGCTCGTCGGTGGCGTCGCAGACCACGAACGGCTTGTCGGCGCGTTCGCTCTGTTCATGAATGGCCTCCGCGAGCAGCTCCTTGCCGGTCCCCGCCTCGCCTTCCACCAGCACCGGAACCGACGAAGCCGCCAGCTGGGCCACCAGCGGGTAAATGCGGCGCATCGACGAACTGGCACCGAGTACCCTTCCAAAGCTCGCCAGCTTGCTCAGCCCCGCGTCGCTCGGCGCCACCACCTCGACCAGGAACAAGGTGGACCCCACCCGGAGCTGCTCGCCGCCCACCAGCGCAGCTTCGAACACGCGCACACCCTGGACGAATGCGCCGTTGGTGGAGTCGAGATCGCGCACACGTAGCGATGCGTCGTGCACCTCCAGCGAAAGGTGGCGGCGCGAAACGGACCGATCCGCGAGGCGGATGCCACAGGCTTCGCTGGTACCGACCAAGACCTTGGACGAAGCCTCGACCCGCCCCACCAGGCCCTTGTCGGGCCCGTCGACGACGGAAAGGGCGAAAGCAGCCGCGATATGGCCACCTTTCTTGGGGAGAGCTTCCGTGCCAACCTCGACGGGGGTTCCACTCATGGTGAGCGGGAGCGTAACATTCCTCCGAGGGCGGTGCAGCCAATAGGCGCCACATGGCGTCCGGTGATATGCTGTACCCCGTGGAGCGCACCCCGAACCTCCGCCTGAAGGGACCCGATGCGCGAAGCTGAGGCTTCGCCTCCGTCGTCGGGCCACGCGCAAGACCTCCCGATGGGTCCCGTGCGCGTCGGTCGCTATCGGGTTTTCCAGCCCATCGCTTCGGGCGGCATGGCCACCGTGTACCTGGGCTGGCTCGACGCCGACGAGGCCATCGTGCGACCGGTGGCCATCAAGGTGATGCACGCCTTCGGTGGAGGGTCCGAGCGGATGATCTCGATGATGCTGAGCGAGGCCCGCATCGCTTCGCGCATCCGCCACGCCAACGTGGTGCCAGTGGTCGACGTGGTGTCGCAAGAGCGCGGGCCCGCGCTCATTCTCGAGTACGTCTGCGGCGAGAGCTTGAGCCAGCTCGTCGAAACCGTGCACTACGCGATCCCGTTTCCTATCGTGGCGCGCATCGTCGTCGACGCCCTGGAAGGTCTCCACGCGGCGCATGGCGTGAAGAACGAAGCGGGACTGCCGCTCGAGGTCGTGCACCGCGACGTCTCGCCCCAGAACATTCTGGTCGACGACTCGGGCGTGGCGCGCATCGTGGACTTCGGCGTCGCCAAGGCGCTGGAGCGCGCCTACACCACTGAGTCTGGAGAGGTACGCGGCAAGCTCGCGTACATGTCGCCGGAACAGATGAACGGCCATGCCGTCGACCTGCGGACCGACGTGTGGGCGGTGGGCATGGTGTTGTGGCAGCTGCTCGCAGGCACCAAGCCCTTCGCCGGTCTCGAGGCCGCCCAGACCATGCGCAGGGTGCTGAGCGGCGAAATCTCCCCGCCGGAGCTCCACCGCCCCTGTCCCGCAGAGCTGTCCGAGATCTGCATGCGCGCGCTCTCTTTTTCCGCCGACGACCGTTACCCCTCCGCACGCGCCATGGCGCTCGCTGTGGAGAAGGCCTTCAAGCCGGCGTCGTCGCGCGAGGTCGCGCAGTGGCTACGGCGCGCAGCCGGCGACAAGCTCGAAAAGAAAGTTACGGCGCTCGCCGAGATGGAGCAGCTCGCGCTCAAAGAGCGGCGCGCGCGCGCCAAGAAGGCGAGCGACGCGAAGAGCGCGGCTCCGGTCACCGTTCGCCTCCCTGACGTCACGGCGGAGCTGCCTGCGATGCAGCCGCCCAGCGGAGACGCGCACACGCGCACCGAGGCGTTGGCGCGGCCGGTGAGCGTTTCCCTGGCCCCGCCACCCGCGCGACGGGGGCCGTGGATCGCGCTGCTCGGCGCGTTCTCCATCGCCGTCGTCGCGGTCCTCGGTTACGGCGTGCACCGGGCCCGCGGAAGCAGCGCGGTTCTCGCCGCAGCCAGCAGCGCCACGCCGGCGCCCGCGGCGAGCGCCGCGGGGGGGACCACCGCAGCGGCACACGCACCCGCGCCGGCGGTGACGCTGGTCTCCCTTCCGGCGCTCGCCGCGCGCCCCGCCGATGCACCGGTAGCGCGACCGGGGCGCGATCTGCGGCATGGCGGGACGCAGCGTCCACCACCCCGGCCGCAACCGGCGTCCACCGCCGCCGCGCCGCAGGCCGCGACGGCAGCACCCGTGGGCACCGATCCACTGCGCCTCCAGGAGCGCAACTGACGGCGCGGAGCCCCGATGAACATTGCACGCGCGCCCTCGCTTGCCGTTACTCTGGGCGACGGATCTCTCGGATGAACGCGGCTCTCTCTACCCCCCGGCGCCCGACCTCGAGGCTGCGCGTCAGTGTCGGCGCACTCTTTCTCGGATGCGCGCTCGCGGCGACCGGCGCCACCGCGCGCGCCCAAGACGCCAACCCCGCGGCCGCAGAGCAGCTCTTCCAGGAGGGGCGTACGCTCATGGACCAGAGCAAGTTCGCCGAGGCCTGCGAGAAGTTCAAGGAGAGCGCGCGGCTCGACGTGGCGCCGGGGACGGTGTTGAACCTGGCGCAGTGCTACGAGCGTTTGGGGCGCACCGCCAGCGCCTGGGCTCGCTACCGCGAGGTCGCAGCGCTCTCCACCCGACGTGGGCAACCCGAGCGCGCGGCCTTCGCGGAGACCAAGGTGAAGGAGCTCGAGGCCAAGCTGGTGAGCGTGGTGTACGTGGTACCGCGCCCGGAGGCCGGCCTGGTGGTGGAACAGGACGGCACCGATCTCGGGCGCGCCGCCTGGGGCACGCGCATTCCGGTGGACCCCGGCGCGCACCAGCTGCGCGTCTCGGCGCCCGGCTTTCGCAGCTGGAACGCCAGCGTCTTCGTGGAGCGCAGCGACCAACGCATCCAGGTGCCCGCGCTGCGCCGCATCGTCGCCGGGCACCAGGCCGAGCGCGATACCGGCAGCGCGCTCCGTCCGGTGGGCGTAGGGCTGCTCATCGCCTCGGGCGTCACCGCCGCCGGCACCTTCGTGCTGGGGGGCGTGGCCAAGCTCGAGAACGACACGGCCCGCCGCGACGAGTGCGGCCCCAGCGCCTGCTCTCCGGAAGGCACGCGGCGGATCGACCGCGCCACCGCGTTTGGGAACGTGGCCACGGCGCTGGGCATCGGCACCGTCGTGCTCCTGGGCGCCGGCCTGGTGAGCTTCTTCCTGGGAGGCCCCGGCGCCAGCCGAAGTGCCGAAGGCGGCCCGGTGATCCGCTTCTGAAGCTCTTTCGTCCGCGCCCCGCGGTTCGCGTTTAACGCACGCAACGGCATGCTTGGAAGTCGCTCAGTAGTGCTAGAGTCGCGTCGCATGCGGCGGAAGCTCCTCTTCACGGTTGCGCTCGGAATCGGCCTCGCGGCCGGCGTTCCCAGCTCGGTCGTGTATGCGCAGCCGGCTCCGTCGACCGAGAACAAGCTCCTCTCGCGCGGCCAGTCGCTCTTCGACGACCAGCAGTACGAAGAGTCGATCCAGACGCTCTCGGCCGCGCTACTCCGCCCCAGCAACACCAAGGAGCAGAAGATCGCCATCTACCGGCTCCTGGCGCTCAACTACATCACCATCAACCGCAAGGAAGAGGCGGAGAGCGCTGTTCGTGGGCTCCTGGCGCTCGAGCCCGCCTACGCGCTTCCGGCCAAGGAGTCGCCGCGGTTCCGCAACTTCTTCGCCGAAGTGCAGAAGAAGTGGGAGGCCGAAGGGCGCCCCGGGCTCGTCACCGTCGACAAGCCGCCGCCGCCCGCGGTGGTGCTCCGGCATTCCGTGCCGTCGGAGGCCAAGCACGATCAGTCGATCGAGGTCCGCGCGCGCATCGAAGATCCGGGCAAGCGCGTGGCCTCGGTGAAGCTCTTCGTGCGCGCCGGCTCCAAGGGCAAGTTCGAGGAGCGCCCCATGACCGGCAGCGGGCTGGTGACCGCCACCATTCCGGGGACCCTCGTGAGGCCGCCGCTCCTCGAGTACTACCTCGAGGCCTTCGACGAGGGCGGCCTTCCAGTGGCCACCCGCGGCGACGCCGAAGATCCGCTCCGCATCGTGGTGCCCGAGCCGTCCAAGGGCTGGGTCCTTCCGGTCGCCATCGGCGGCGGGGTGCTTGGGGCCGCAGCCATCGTGGGCATCCTCGCACTGGCCGGCGTGTTCAAGTCGAGCTCGACCACACCCACGCCGCCCGGCGGCGGACGTTCAACCGTGACCATCATCGTCGGAGAGTGACGTGACCGAACCGAAGACCGAGGGCGCCGCCGTTATCGAGCCCAGCGAGCTGCGCTTTCCTTTCTTGCTGGTCGACACCACGGCGGAAGACGCTGAAGTGCTCAGCTCCGAGCTCTTCGACCTCGGCGCGCAAGGGGTCGAGGAGCGCGACGCCACCACCTTGGTGAAGGCCCGCAGGGCCGACAAGGTCACGCTGGTGGCGAGCTTCGCCACCCACGAAGAAGCCGAAGAGGCCCGCACCGCCCTCGATCCGGCGCTCGACCCGGCCATCGAAGAGATCATCGGCGACGGCTGGCGCGACGCCTGGAAAGAGCATTTTCGACCGTTTTTGCTGTGCGACGGCGTGGTGGTGCGGCCCCCGTGGGAAGCCTACGAGGCGAAGCCGGGCGAGCGGATTCTCGAGCTGGAGCCAGGGCGCGCCTTCGGTACCGGCCTCCACGAGACGACGTCGCTGGTCGCGCGGGCCATCGCCAGCACCGACGTGGCGCACAAGCGCGTGCTCGACGTGGGCACCGGCAGCGGCATCCTCGCGCTCCTCGCCCTCCTCCTGGGCGCCGCCCACGCGGTCGCCATCGACAACGATCCCGACGTCCTCGACGTGGTGCGCGAGAACGCCGAGCGCAACGGCCTGGGCGCCAAGATCGACGTGGGCAGCCAGGACGTGACGGCGCTCACCGAGGTCTTCCCGCTCGTGGTAGCCAACATCGAGGCCCGCGTGCTCATCCCCATGGCCAGCGCCCTCGGCGATCGCGTGGGCAGCCGCGGAACGCTGGTGCTCTCGGGCATTCTCGTGCCGCAAAAGGCCGACGTGCTCGCGGCCTACCCGAGCTTCTCGCTGGTGTCGGCACCCGAGAAGGGTGAGTGGATCTCGCTCGTGCTGCAGAAGAACGTCTGAGGCGGTAGCCGCATGCGACGCGCCAAGGTCAGTGGCTTGCGGTCTGGCGTCATGACCCTGTCAGCGGCGGTATCGCATCACCTTGGCCACGTGCTGCGGCTGCGCGCCGGAGACACCTTCGTGGCGTTCGACCCTGCTTCGCGCACTGAAGCCACCGCGACGCTCGCGGGCGACGGCACGACCATCGACGTCGGCGCATGCCAGCCTGGCGCGGTGGTCGCGGCCGAGACGTTGGCGCTGCTGCAGGGGTTGCCCAAAGGCGACAAAGCCGATGCCATCGTGCGTGACGCGACGGAGCTCGGGGTCTCCCACGTGACGTTCGTTGCCACCGCGCGAAGCATGGTCAAGCTCGACCCGGCGCGCGCAGAGGCGCGGCGCGACCGATGGCAACGCATCGCCGAAGAAGCTGCGCGCCAGTGCGGGCGCACCGACGTCCCGACGGTGACGGGTCCCACCCCGCTGGAGGCAGCGCTCCAGGCCTGGGGCGACGCCGCGCGTTTCACGCTGTACGAGGAAGCGCAGGCGCCCCTGGGCCCCCTGCTCGCCGGCGCGCTGCCTGGCCCGGTGGCATTTCTGGTGGGCCCCGAGGGAGGCCTGGGGGCAGAAGAAGTGCGGGCCGCCGAGGCCTTGGGCTGGCAGACGGTGTCGATGGGACCCTTCGTGTTGCGCACCGAGACGGTGGCGGCCGCGGTGCTGGGCGCGGTGCGGGTGCTCGCGACCATCCCCGATGCGTGTATTCCGCAATAACGAGTCGTTGACCTCGCCAACAAGGGCCCGCACCATGCCGCGATGGATCCCATCACGGCTCTCTTGTGCGGCGCGGGGAGCGCCTCCCTGCTCTTGGGCGAGCGCGGTGCGACGGTCTCGGCGCTCGTCTTCTGCGCCGCGCTCTACGGCGTCTACCGCGCGACCCGCGCGCGCGCCGCGCTGGCGCTCATGGCGCCGCTCATCCTCGCGTTCGTGCTCCAGTCGTTCTGGCGCCTCGTCGGCGGCGATGTGGGCGAGGGTTTCGTGCATGATGCACCTGCATTTTTGGGCGATCTGGTCTTCGCGGGAACGTGGCTCGGGCTCGCGGTCGTGGTGCGCGGAAGCATCGGCAAGGGCCTGATGGGGCTGGTGGTGGCCACACTCGTGGCCGCTGTACTGGCGCGGCTTTTGGGGGCGCTACTCTCGCTGGGCTCGGTCGACGCGCGAGCCATGGCGACCCTCTTCTCGTCGGCCTTCCACGTACTTTTGGGTGAGTCGCGCGTATTCGTGGCGGCTTTGCTGCTGGTGGTCGGCGCCAAGCTGGGGGCCGCCCCCGCGGAGCGACCCGTGGGGTTGGTGCTGGGCGCTGCCGGAATGACCATCCTGGTCGCCGCGCTGGGCGCGAATGTCGCGCCCCACACGATCGCCGAAGCGCTTCCCTGGCTCGGCTGGTTCGTGGGCTGGGTGCTCACCGCGGTGGGCGTCGCCTCGCTGGCGCGCAACGGCGCCGGCGCAGCGGGCTGGGTGGGCTTCGCCCTGGTGATCGTCCAGATCCCGTTCGGCGGGGGGCTGGCCTTGGCCATGAGCGAAAAGATGCGCTACGGCCCGCACGATCTGCATCCGTTGACCGAGTCTGCCTTTCTGGGCTTCGGAGGCTTGGCCGTCGCGGCCTTCGCGGGCAAGGGCTCGCCCCTTCCTCGGGTGCGTCTCACCGCGGCGTGCCTGATCCTCGCCGGCGCGCACGGCACCATCGTGCGCCTGGCAGCCGCCGGGATGCAGGTCCGGCATGCGCCCGGGTGGCCCGCCATGATGGGCACGCTCTACACGCTCGGGCTTCCGCTGCTTGCCGCCTACATGGTCTTCTTCGCCGCGCCGCCCAAGGCCAACGAAGCCGCCGTCTGACACAAAACGGCACCGGCGCCGACTCGCAAGAGTGGGCGCCGGTACGAGAGCAACCGCAGCGACGGCTGGGCTACTCGATGTGCAGCTCGACGCGGCGGTTCTTCTTGCGACCGTCTTCCGTTTCGTTGCTGGCGATGGGCTTGTCCTGGCCGAAGCCTACGCTGGCGAGCCGCGCGGCGTCGATGCCGTTCTTGGTGAGCCACTTGACCACCGAGGCGGCGCGGTCGGCGGAGAGCTTCTGGTTCCGCTTGGCGTCGCCCTTGTTGTCGGTGTGACCCTCGACGCGCACCTTCTTGATCTCGGTGTGCTCCTTGAGAACCTTGAGGACGCCCTGGAGCACGTCGTCGGTCTCCTTGCCGCCCTGAATGTCGGCGCTGCCGGTCTTGAACTGAACCTGCTCGCGGATCTTGATGACGCCGTTCTGCACTGCGGCCACCGGGCAGCCGTTCTTCTCGGGGTCGGCGTTCTTGGGGCCGGCCGCGTCGGGGCAGGCGTCTTCGCCGTTGGCGATGCCGTCCTTGTCGCGGTCGGTGTCCACCGGGCAGCCGTTGGTCTTGGGGTCCGAAGACTTCACGCCGGCCACTTCGGGGCACGCGTCTTCGGCGTCGACCACGCCGTCGCCGTCCTTGTCGGAGGGGCAGCCGTTCTTCTTGGGGTCGTCGTTCTTCACGCCGACCACGTCGATGCAGGCGTCCGCCGCGTCGACGATGCCGTCGCCGTCGCGGTCTTCGACCTTGGGAACCGGGCAGCCGTTGGTCTTGGGGTCGTCGCTCTTCACGCCGACCACATCGATGCACGCGTCGTCGGTGTCGAGCACGCCGTCGCCGTCGCGGTCGGTGACCTTGGGCGCCTCCGCAGGGCAGCCGTTCTTGCCGGCCTCGTCGCTCTTGACGCCGGGAACCTCGCGGCAATCGTCGTCTTGGTCCTCGATGCCGTCGGCGTCCTTGTCGAGGGCCTGGAAGGGCGTCCACTCGAGACCCAGGATGAAGCGGTAGTCGGGGGTGCCGAAGGAGTCGGTCAAGCCCACGCCAATGCCCGCGCCCGCGCGGAAAGCCCCGAACATTCCGTGCGCGCCGAGGAGGGCCTCGGTGGGCGACGTGCGCTGCTTCCAGATGGCGCTGTTGACCACGGTGGTGGCCCCGTAAATTTCCGGTCCGACGAGGATCTTGCGGCGCGCGAAGGTGAAGCCGAAGGAGCCGCCGTACGAAAGCTCGGTGCCGATGGTGCTGTCGGCGAAGTCCTTCTGGTCGCGGATGTTCACGCCGAGGCGCACCGCGTAGTTGAACGGACCGGCGATGCCGGCGATCTGAAATCGGGGAGAAATGCGAAGGAACGTACCGTCGCTGAGATAGGAGGGCTGATCGCCGGTGGGCAGATGGGCGGTAAGGCCGAAGGTGCCGGTGATGCCGTCGCCGTACTCGCCGAAGAGGCGCACGTCGGCAGCGAGGCGCAGATCACCCACCGTGGCGCCGTTGGCCGGCGGCCGGTAGAGGACGTTGCGCACGGTGGTCTCTTCGCCGTCGCCGACGAGCTGGAGCGGAATCGTCGCGCCCAAGCGAAGGCGATTCGCGAGCACGACGCTGAGGCCCGGGTGCAGCGTGAACGTGTTGGCGATGACCGCAGGGCGATCGTTGCCCTCGGACCGAAGACCGCCGGTGGAGTCGAACACCTCGAGCGGACGATGGGCGAACTGCGCGGTGACGCCGAAGGCCGGGCGGAACTTGCCGCGGAAGTCTAGGGAGTCGAGGACGAACCAATCGCTGCCCCGCTCCGCCGGCTCGAATCGGTTGGCATCCCAGCGCTGGGGAACCGCCACCGTCTGGGCCGCGGCGGTGGCCGGGGCGAGCAGCGCGAGCGTTGCGAAAAGGAGACCCCCGGTTCGGAGCAGCGTGCGTTGCCTCATGATGGCACCCTCCGTAGCACGAAACGCGAAGGCTTCGGGGAGGCAAAAAGGGAGACTCCTTTTGTGCCGTGGCTCAGCTAACATCGCTGCAATGCTCGAGAGAATTGCGCTGCACCAAACCCGCCTGCGGACGCCGGGTCTCGGCCTCGACGGCAAGGGAGTGGCCCTCGGTGCGAAGGGGCTGGTGCTGCTGCCCTCGATCGATCGTCTGGTGGCTTGGCTGGCGGTGTACACCCGCGAGCGCTCCCTCGAAGACCTCTTGCCCAGCCTCGAGATTCGCCTGGTGCGCTCCAAGCTCGGCACCCGGGAGATCACCCTCGAGTTCGCCGCCGAGTCGAGCGATCGCATGGATCGCATCTCCGAGACCGGACGCCTGGTGGGCGGGTTCACGTTCACCGGCACCAGCCGCCACTTCGTGCAGTACCGTGACGCCGCCGCCCCGTTCGGTTACGACGCCGGGCAGCTGCTCACCACCGATGCGGCCCTGGCGCTCTATCACGACAAGTTCACCCAGGTGTACGAGGTCGAGAAGGAGATCGAGATCCGCTCGCTGCTGCTCCGGCTCATGCCGCACGTGGACCCCTCGACGACCGAGGAGTCCGGCCTGCGCTACGTGGTGGCCGAGCAAGGTTTGGGGCCCGCGCTCATTCACTACTTCGTTCGCTCACGGGTGGACGCCGAAGTGGGCGTTGCCGAGTGGCCGCCTGCGAGCGCGTTCGACGAGGGCCCCACCCGCCGCTACGTGTTCAAAGTGCCCGACCTTCCGGCCCGCATGCGCCCGCTCTTGCAAGGCACGCCGGGCCTCACCACGTTCCTTCCGGCGGGCCCCGGCATCGGCGTCGAAGTGGGCTATCGGCATCCGGTCGCGCTCCGCGCGTGCCCCATCTTCGATCCCCTGGGCATGGTGTTCCTGCGGGGTCGCGGCGACGAGCCCTGGACGGTGGAGAAGCTGCCCCAGCTGGGTGATATCCGAGCCTTCGCCCGGGTGGAGATGCGCGAGGTAGGCCCGACCGAGAGCATCGCCACCGGTACCAGCCAGGCGCCGCCGGTGCGCGTGCCGCTGCGCGTGGTGCCGTCGTCCTCGGCGTGGAAGAACGTCACCGCGTCGTGGGTCTCGCCGGCCGAGATTCCGCTGCTCCGCAAGATCGCCTACGCGCTACCCCAGCGCACCATCGCCAATACCCGCATCGCGGTCACCGCCCACGGCGCATTCCTCCGCTGTCCGCAGGGCATCGAGGCCATTCCCCTGGGCATCTTCTTCGTGGAGTTCCACACGCAGCTCTTCATTCCTGCGGGCTACGAGGTCACGCCCGCAGTGTCGCCCGAGGTGCTTCACCGGGCGCTGGGGGCCCCCAGTTCCATGGCGGTGTTCATCACGCGCGAGGCGCGCGCTCTTTCCATCGAAGAGAGCGCCTTCGTCCCGCTCGAGAACGCGCTGCTCGAAGCCAAGCCCTGGGAGCCGATCATGGCCGAGGCCATCGAGCGTGCGCTGGAGGACGCCCCGGTGGACCTGCTGGTGGCGCCGCTCGGCCTCTTCCCCATGGGCGGCGCCGAGCCGCCGCCGGAAGAGGCGCCCAATACGATTCGGCAGCTTCCTCCCGGCATGCCACCCGCTGATCCGGCGGTCCGATAGCGATGGCCAAGGCGGACATCGGCGCCACGGCCGAGCGGCTCTTCCAGAGCTTCCTCGCGCCCCTCGTGCTCGGCGGAGAGATGAACCCCGAACGCCCTATCGGTGGGCGCATGGCGCTCTCCATCGAGAGCGATCGCCCACCGGTGGACCCGGAGCGATTCTCGCACGTGCAGCTGGCTCGGTGTCGCCGCGGGCGCGAGCTCGCCGGCGTCGATCGCTTCGAGAACTTCAGCGCCGAAGAGTGGGCCCTGGCGGCGGTGCTCCACGATCTGGTGCAGGCGACGCACCCAGCCTTGGTGGGTCTCTTTCGCAAGAGCGCGCCAGCACGGCTGGTGGAGATCGCCGAGAAGACCCTCGACCGCATCCCGCCCCCACGGTCGCCCAAGGAGGCGCTCTCCCGCCACACGCTGTTCGGGCGCATGTTCGAAATCACCCGCACCGACACCGAGGTGAAGTGGTGGACCGGCAGCGCAAAGTTCCTGGGCACTGCGCCCCCGGCGCGCCTCACCGCCTGGCCGGAGTTCCGCCGGGTGAACGTCATCAAGACCCCGCACCCGCTCATGTCACTTCCGGTAGTCGGTGCAGAGCACACCTATGCCGCGGCCATCGCCAAGTTCCTCTCGCGGACTCCGCTCACCGACTTTGCAACCTGCGAGCGGCACGCGCCCAGCTTCGCGTTCAATGAGCAAAACCTTGCGCTGCTTCGGTCGCGCCCGGGTCGAACGCTCATTCAGCGGGCCTTGAACCGCGAAGAGGCGCCGGGGGTCGACGCTGCGCTGGGGCGCGCCACCAAGGCGCTCTTCGACCACCGCGCCTGGGTGCACCTGCAGACCGTGATGGATCTGCTAGGGGAGCGCGCCCTCGCCCGGGCCCAGGAAGAACTTGCCCGCACCGCCGATCCGAAGCCGCTGCCGATCGGCACTGCCGGCGACGAAGCCACGTACGCACGGGCCGCGGGCGCCTTGGCAGCGCGTCAGTTCATCGCCACCCAGGGCGGCTGCTTCAGCGAGCGCGAGCGGCGCTCCCTGCTCTCGGTGCTGGGCGCCCGCGCCACCTCCGACGTGGCCAAGCAGATCGAAGCCGCGTTCGGGCAGTGACACTCCGAGTCTTCCACCCGTAGCGAAATATGCGGTGGGCAGAATAAAGCGAACGGCTGGTCCGTCTGCCCAGAATACCTTGCAAAGGCCGCGCATCGCCGACGCGTGCCGCGCCTTTGCTCTTTCGCTTGGAGTCAAAAATATGCGCGCTTTGGGCCTCTTCACGGTGCTCGTGTGTGGTGTTGTCGCTTGCGCGGATTCGCCGGTCGAACAGGGGGGTGCCAACGCCAACGATCGCACGCAGGTGGTCGACGGCGAAGACCTACAGACCGGCGCCATGACCCTGGCGCCCAGCGGCAAGTACGCGGTGCTCCAGCGCAACGACGTGACCGTGGTGCTCGACATCGCCACCAAGAAGTACAGCGAGCTCCCCAAGCAGCTCCGCCGCGTGGCCTTCGCCCGCACCTCCGACACCGCCTTCGCGGTACGCGCCGATGGCGTGCTCGTGGGCCTCGATCTCGCGACCCGCAAGGAGCTGTGGCAGCAGCAGCTGGTGGACACCGCCATCTCGCTCCTCCGCGTCACCGAGACCGACTCCTCGCTGGTGGTGGGTGACTCGCACCGGGCGCTCATCGTCTCGCCCAAGACCGGCGAGGTGCGCGGCGTGGCCGAGCTGGGCGCGCAGCCGGTATCGCTGGCGTTTCTCAAGACCCGGGCCGAGGCCATCGTGGTCGGTCACACCACCTGGCGCGGCGATCCCACCATCAAGCCGCACACGCCGGTGTCGCTCGTGAACCTCGACACCGCAGCGGTCACGTCGCTCGACATTCCGAACTGCGAAGCGCCGGTGGTGGTCACGCCCGACGAGCGCCGCGCCTTCGTTTCGCCCACGTTCTGCGAACCCGACCGCGCCCCCAACCCGGGCGAGACCTGGAGCAATCCCGACCCGGTGAGCGTCGTCGATCTCGCCGCCGGCAGCGCTTCGTTCGTCAAGAACCTGCCCGGCTTCGGTCCGGTCTCCATGAGCCCCGATGGCAAGCGCCTGGTGGCCTACGTCGACGTGAAGCGCATCGACGCCGCCATGTTCGACGACAAGAGCCAGATCCCTAGCGGCGAACCGCAGTACCACATCATGGTCATCGACCCGGCGAAGCTCACGTTCTCGCTCCACGGTATCGGCAACGCCCTGCCCCGCTTCGCCATGACCCGCGACGGCCGGGGGCTCTTGGTCGATGCCTCTATCAAGGTGAAGACCCGCGCGCGCGCCAGCGCCTACGGCAACGCCACCTTGAGCGCCAACGGCTTCTCCGGCGAAGTGGGCGCCAGCGCCGAGGTGTTCCAAGAGAAGTCGCCGTTCGGCTACTTCGATCTCGAGACCAAGGCCTTCGCGCCATTCTCTGGCCCCCAGGCCGGACTCGATCGCTTCGTGCAGCTTGCCGATGGCAAGCACGTCCTCACCCTCGAGAAGCGCAAGGACGGCCTGGGCGGCACGCCGTTCCTCATCGATCTGGAGGCCAAGACCACCGCGCCGCTGGCGGGAAATTTCGGCACCGGCGTGCGCGACGTGGGCATTCTCCCGGATGGCAAGACGGTGGTGATGCGGGTGCGCCTGCCGGCCGCCGTGCGCGACAACAAATACTGGAGCAAGGAAGGCTTCATGCTCTCGGCGAGCCTCGAGTTCACGGGCTCCCTCTCCGGCGAGTTCGAGGCGTCGACCTCGTTCGCCGACGTACCCTCCACCAACGACTGCCCCGGCGGCCACGACTGCTTCTGAGCCGGAGCGTCAGCGCGCGCCGTATTTCTCCACGAAGAAGCCTTCCATGGCGGCGAGCAGGCCCTCCACGTCGGCGTGCTCGGGCACCGACACGCGGCAAATTTGCACGTTGTCCTTCTTCTGCGCGTTCTTCACTTCTGCCGAGAGCGCGCCTTGCGTCGATTCCTCGGGGTTGATGACGTAGAAGTAGTCGGGCGCAGCGTCGCCGGTGGACTGGCCGTAGCTCACCCGGTTCTTCACCAGCGCCGGTGCGTGCCGAAGGAGGTACTCCACGAACTCGTCGACGAGATCGGCATGTTGGGTGGGCGCTGGCGGCAGGTAGAACGACAGCATGCCGGTGGCCAGACCATCGGCCACCTGCGGCTCGGAGATGGCGTAGAGCGTGATGTCGTGCCCACGCGCCCCCAGCGCGCGGCGAAGACCAGCGGCGAGGCGCATGGTGTTGTCGCTGATAGATTTCATGCGCGGCGCGAGATCGTCGAGGCCTGCGCTGAGCTCGGCGAGCTGGTGGGGCCGCGCGAACGAGTCGGCATCAACGCCCAGCGCACGGGCCCGCGCAAGGATAGCCAGGCCCAAAGGTTCGTTGGCGCACGCGACCACCCCCAGCGTGGCCTTGCCCTTGGTGAAGTACTTGGAGCCGCTCTTCACGAGGACGAACGGCCAGTCCCGGGCGAACGCCTTGGCGAAGATCGGGAACAGGGGCGCGAGCGTGGTGTCGACGATCACCGGCACCTTACGCTGCCAGCGCTGGGCGTACGCGCGGAGCCCTTGCATGAGGGCGTCGAAGTCGTGCGCCTGGAGCTCGGGGTTGGTGGGGGTTTCGAGGAAGACGCAGGCCGGGGCGCCCGCCAGCTGCGCGAGGCCCGCCAGCACGCGATCGACCAGCGTGAGGTCTTGACCGAACACGGCGAGTGGCCGGGGAACGATGGTGCCCGGCCGCGCGAGCAAATCGCTGATGAGCTGCCCGGTGCCGCCGTAGCCGTTCTGCGCGTAGAAAAGCGCGATGGGGTCCGGGCCCAGCACGTCGGCGGCGGCCGCGAACACCGCGGCCTCGGCCGCGAGCCCAGTGCAAAAATAGAGCGACTCCTGAATCTCCGGAAACACCGCTCGCAGCTTGGCGTCGCACGCTGCCGCGGTCGCTTCGGGGAGCGCTTGGGGAGCCTGCCCGGCGATGCGCTCCAGCTCCGCGCGCGCGTCGGCTGCGAGCATGGCGGCCACGGTGCGCTTGCGGATCAGCTGAATGCCTTTCGGGTCGACGCGGGCGACGTCGCGAATGAGCAAGATGCCGCCGCGATGGGGATCGGCCACGGGGAGCGCGAAGCACACCGCGTCGGCCGCGACCGCTTGCAGATCGCCCTCGAACGAGGCACGCGTCACCAACACCGTGAGCACATCGGCCCGGGCCGCCGGCAACGGCTCTGCCCAGTTCTCGTGCAGCTCGCAGCCCTGGGCGCGGAGCTCCGCCGCTTTGGCTGCCGAGATGGGGAGCGAGCCCTCGGCGAAAACACGTACCGGCAGCGTGCGCTTGGGCGATTCGACGATGGCGAGCCAAGGCTTGGTGACCGACGCGAACGAGAAGCAGCGCTCGGCGTTGGCGCGCGCTTGGAGAAAGAGCTCGAGGACCGTCGAGAGTGGCTGGCCGAGGCGCGCATAGTCGAAGGGCAGGCCCACGGCGACGAGCCGCTCGCGAAGTTGCGGCGGGGCCATCACCTCGTCGCGCACCATCTCCGCGACCGCGCGCTCGAACCGCGGCGCGAACGCTTCGTCGGAATCGAAACGCTGGAGATCGTAGGTCGTCGCCCGCGGGTCCCAGTCGTCGGGCAGCGCCCCGCTCGCGAGCAGGCGGGGCAAAGCCCGCGAAAGGTTCCGCGCAAAATCTGCCCCCAGGCGAATCGCGCCCGAGGAGTTCGAGGTCGTTGTCATCGCGCGGCAGTATATCGCGGAACCGGCCGCGGTCCCATGGTGGCGACTCAGCGCAAGCGCGAGAGCACGGAGCGGGCGGTGCTCGAGAGGCCTTCCGGGTCCAGCGCTGCCTCCACCTTGCGCAGCGCCGTGGCCAGCTCGAAGGCGCGAACCCGGCCCTGCGCTGAGAGGTCGTGCCACACTGGATGTGCCGCGATACGTGCAGGATGCATGGGCCGATAGGCCGAGGCGACCTGCTCCACCAGCGGGTCTTCCGGGTCGGGCGTTCGCGGGGGAATGGGCGGCTGGGTCATGACGAGAGCTCCGGGTCGACCTGAACGCCGTGCTTGGAGAGGCACCCGGCGAGCAGGCGGCGGGCCCGGGTGATGTTCTGGAGAAACGTGTTGAGGCGCATTTGCAGGCGGTGCGCGAGCACCTCGTCGGGCTCGCCACCTTGCGAGGCGAGGCGCGCCCCGAGCGCCTCTTTGGGCTTGTCGGGGAGCGCCTCGTGGCACTTACGGAGCACTTTCTGGAGCATCGGGTCGGGCGGCGCCCAGGCGGCGGCCTCCGGCTCCTCGGCCAGCATCTCGCTGGGCACCGGCGTTGCGCGCGTGCGCCGCAGCTCGCTGATGGCGAGGTTGCGGGCAATGCGCAGCGCGAGTCGGAAGAGACCATGGGGCCTGCCGTCGGGCTCGAAGCGAGAGGCCACGCTCCAGATGCGGAGCATGGCCTCTTGCAGGACGGCTTCCGTATCGACCACCGTGGCGAAGCGAACGAGGCTGCCACGTAGGGGCGCTTCGGCGCTGGCCAGCCACCGGGAGAACGCGCTGACGTCTCCCTGGGCGATGGCGATGACGAGGAAGTCGAGGTCTTCGTTCATCGGCGGAGGAGGTACACCACGAGGCCAACGAGGAAGGCCAGGATGGCCAGGGCGAGGAGGAGGAGCCGCAAGCGCTTCGCCTTCGGCGCAGGCCGGGGGGCGACCGCGGGCCCCCAGGCCACCCCGAGCGAGGGGGCGACGTGGGTCTTGTCGGCCTTGTCGGCCTCGCCCGCCTCTTTCGGCGCGCCCGCCTCTTTTGGGGCGCCCGCCTCTTTGGGGGCGCCCGCATCGGCTCCCTGCGTGGACGCCTGTTGCGGCGCAGCGCCCGCACCTCGGGCGAGCGCCGGTGCGTCGGGCTCGGCCTTGACCATGGTTCGGTCCTCGGCGTCGCTCTCGTCCATGGTGGGCTCGATACGTCGCAGGGTGTCGGGCGCCTCCTCACGCGCGGCTTCCTTCTTCTCCTTGGGCTGGGGGCTGCGCAGCACCGAGCCCAGCGCAGGCCGCGGCGCCCCCATCGGCTTTGCGGGCCCCGCAGGCGGAGGAGGAGGCGCGAACGCAGCAGGGGCCGGCGCGCTCCGCGGCATCATGGCCTCGCTCCGAGAGACAGTCTGGGCAAGCCCTTGCGCGGCGCCGCCGCCTCCGAGACCGAAGCCCTCCATGAGCGTCCCGTAGGGCAGCTCCTGGGGCACCACGTCGTGGCGGCTGGTGCCGCCGTCGTGCACCACCGTCTCGTCCACCGCGACGAACGAGGTGAGGCGGGTGGCGATCTTGAACACCAGCCCGATGCGCTCGATGTCCTTGTCGATGCGGCCGAGATCGGCGCCGATGGCCCAGCGGGTCTCGAGGTCGGCCACGCACTCCCGGGCGAAGAGCGATACCACCGCCGGGCTTCCCTGCCCGGCGGCCGTGGCGGGCACCTGCACCTCGGTCTCCCACGCTCCGTCGGCGGTGGTGCCGCGAACGCGCAGCGTGCCACCGGCGGGCGAGACCTTGGCGGCCACCAGCAGCGGCGCGCCCTGAAAGACGTCGGGAAGCATGGCGGGCGCGTGCTCGAGGAGCGCCGGCCCCTCCACCGTGACGTCGGTGAGAATCGGCGCGTTCATGCGCCGGCACAGGGTGTCGGTGCACTTTTCCACGTCTTCTTCCAGGCCGATGAGCACCTCGACGCCACGGCCCGCGCGGGCCAAAGGCCCGGAGAGCGAGCGATTGACCGCCGAGCCCACGCCAAGAACGTGCAACCTGCACGATTTTGGAAACCGTTCGTGGAGCAGCTGGATGATCTGCGCCTCGCCGCCGATGTAGCCGTCGGTGACCAAGAGCACCTGACGCTGGGCGTTCTGCCGAAGGGCAGAGAGCGAATCTTGAATGGCGGTGTACATCTCGGTGGCGCCGCCGGCCTCGAGCTTTTGCACCCAGGCAATTACCTCGCGCTTCGCGTCGGGGGTAGAAAGCAGCGGGCCTTCCTTGTAGCGCCGCGGCACGTTCGAGAACTCGATGACCTCGAAGCGATCCTGCGGCCCCAGGGTGTCGAGGAGCGCGCACACCGCGCGCTTGGCCTGACCGAGCGGTGAGCCACTCATGGATCCACTGGTGTCGAGGAGCACCATGAGGTCGCGCGCCACCGGGCGGGCGCGCGCGGCCGGAGCCGGAGGGACCACGGTTACCAGCGCGTATGCGTACGCCGCGTGGGGCTCGCTCGCCGCCGGGCGGGCCACCGCGCACGAGGCCCCCACGCTGCGCGCCGCCACCGGCCACCGGAGGACGATGTCGCGATCGAGCCGCGCGCCGGCGGCCGCGCCGAGCTTCACCGACCCGCCGGAGACGGCCACGGTGTGGGTGGGCGAAGTGATGCGGCCGCCCTCCGAGACGACGTCTTTCACGTTGATCTCGATGGCGATGCGGAAGGGCAGCTCGGCGCTCGCCACCTGGATGCCCACGTCACGGGCGTCTTCGGCGCTGTCGCGCGCACTCAAGTAGCGCGGGCCAATGACCGTGGGAAAGCGCAGCTCCCAGCCGCCCTCGGGCGTCCAGTCGAGGCGCTGCTCCACCACGATGCGCACCTTGAGGTCGGTCTCCGGCGGCACGTTGCCGATCTCCTGCGTGAAGATGTTGCCCCGGCTCTCTTCCAGCAGCGCCGCCGTGTGCCCCTTGGCCACCGCCGCGGTGAAGCGGTCGCGGGCCTTCTGCTTGGTGTCGATCTCACCGTGGATGCGGCGATCGCCCACCTCGAACGAGTAGGCACTCACCGCGCCCTCCGCAGGAAGCGGCATGCGATACGTGATCGCCAGCGTCTCCTTGTACGGGTTCTTGAAGTGTTGCTCGAGAACGAGGCGGGCAATGCCGCCGCAGGCCTCGCCGGTGAGCGTGGCGCCCTGAAAGGCGAACGTCCGCCCATCGGCGGCCACCAGCTCCGCGCCGGAGGAGGAGAACGAAGGATCGGAGAAGAGAGACGAGATCACGTTCGAGAGCGACATCATGGCATCCTTTCGGGGCTACGAGCCGCGTCACTTGCGACGGGTCCGTGCACCTTCGAAAGGCCCAACGCGACCAAGCAGGGTCCTGGTGACAAGGAATCGGACGGGCCCGCGCTTTTCTTGCAAGCATACGTCATCATTCATTTTTTTCGAGACGCATTGCGCGCAACCGGGGCGCGTATAGGCTGGCCGCGATGCCAGAGAGCTCCCCCGCCGTTCGCGCCAGCGCCGTGCGAGACACGCTGGCATTTCTGGACAAGCTCGAGCCAGGCGCCCGCGCGCGCGTGCTCGACCGAGTGCCCACGGCCTCGCGCGACCTCATCGAGAACACCGCGCGGTCCTACTGGGTGCCCATCGAGCACGACCACTATACGGTCGACGCGATCGTCGAGATGTGGGGCATCGAGCGATCCATCCAGTGCTGGCGCGGTGCCATGGCGAATCTCGTCGAGCGCCCGCTGCTGAAGACCTTTGTCTCCGGGATGATGGGCATCTTCGCTGGCGATCCGCGCCGCGTGCTGGGGCTTCTCCCGCGCGGCTGGCCGTTGGTCTATCGCAACATGACCTCGCCGCGGATCGCCGAGAGCCGTGCCGGACGTCTGGTCATTGCCTTCGAAGATGCACCCGACCAGCTGCGCGCGTATCCCAACTACTTCCACTCCTTTCACGGAGCGTGCCTGGGCATCGCCGACATCGCCCGCGTCGACGGGCAGGTCGACTTCGCGGTGAATCGTCAGAAGACCGCGGCGACCGCCACGTTCTCGTGGGCCGACCGTCAGTAGTGGCGCGGGTTGTAGGAGGGAAACTCCGAAACCCGAGAAGGCCGCAGCGTTGCCTGGCGCTCGACGATGCCCAGAGGGCCTGCCGGCGGTAGCGCCACGAACTGCCGCACGCAGCTGGTGAGCCCCGAGCGGGTCACCGGCTTCGCCAGGTAGCCGTCGCAGCCCACAGCCAGCGCACGCTCGCGGTCGCCGGAGAGCGCTGCTGCGGTGAGGGCCACGATGGGCTTGCGGTAGCCGGCAGCGCGGGCCGTCGCGGTGGCCTCGTATCCGTCCATGTTGGGAATGCGCATGTCCATGAACACGATGTCGAAGTCACGGGCGAGCATCGACCGCACGGCGCCGCACCCATCATCGGCAGTGGAGACCTCCATGCCGAGCTCCACCAGGTAGGCGGCCATGAGGCGGCGCAGGTCGGGTGTATCTTCCACCAGGAGCACCCGCGGCACCGGCCCCATCGACGGGGTGGGCGTTCGGGCAGGCTCGCTGGGCGGGTTGCTGAAGAGGGTTTTGGGGTCGATCTCGAGACAGGTATCGACGGAGACGCGGAACACCGTTCCCTCGCCGGGAATGCTCTTCACGCGAATTTCGCCGCCGAGCATGTCGACGAAGCGGCTGCAGATGGCAAGCCCCAGTCCGGTGCCTCCGAACCGCGCAGGCACCGAGGCATCGCCCTGCTCGAAGGGGCGAAAAAGCGATGCGATGAAGGGTTCGCTCATTCCGATGCCGGTGTCGGAGACCGCGATGTCGAGGCGCTTCTGGTTGGTGTCGAAGCCGAGGTGCATCTCCACGTGGCCGCGCTCGGTGAACTTGATGGCGTTGGCCAGGAGGTTCAGCATGATCTGCCGCAATTTGTCGGCATCGGTGAACACCTCGGCCGGCGCGTCGTCGGCGTACAGGCGAAGGCCGACGCCCTTGGCATCGGCCTGCCCACGCAGGAGCGAGAGCACGTCTTCGGCCACCTCGCGGGGTGCGAAATGCGCCCGATTCACCGAGAATTTGCCCGCTTCGATCTTGGAGAGGTCGAGCACGTCGTTCACGATGCCGAGCAGCCGCTGGCCATTGCGACAGATGGTCTCCACGTTGTCGCGCTCGGCCGGCGCCACCGTGTCGCGCAAGAGCTCGGCGTAGCCCAGGATGGCGGTCATGGGGGTGCGCAGCTCGTGGCTCACGTGGGCGATGAACGCGCTCTTGGCGTCGGAGGCCGCGGTGGCCGCCTCGCGCGCGGTGACCAGGGCATCGTGGGAGCGGGTCAGCTCCCCGAGCGCGCGACGCAGATCGAGCAGCGTCATTACTTGCTCGGCCAGGCTCGCCAGGGTGTCGCGCTGCTCGGTGGAGAGCGTCCGCGGGACGACGTCGAGGACGCACAGCGCGCCGATCGCATACCCTTCTGGGGTAACCAGCGGCGCGCCTGCATAGAAGCGGATGCGGGGCTCCGACGTGACCAGCGCGTTGTCGAAGAAGCGGGCGTCGAGCGCCGCATCCGGCACCTCGAGCATGCGACCGGGCTCGCACACGGTGTGCGCGCAGAACGAGTCTTCCCGCAGCGTCTCCCGGAGCTCGATGCCAAAGGTCGCCTTGAACCATTGCCGTCGATGATCCACCAAGCACACCACGGCCATGGGAGAGCCGGTGCCCCAGGCCGCCAGCTTGGCCAGGTCGTCGAAGCGGCGCTCGGCCGCGGTGTCGAGAATGTCGTAGTCGCGGAGTGCTTCGAGCCGGGCCACTTCGTCGGGTAGAACGGGAGGTTTCATGGGCTCTCGAGGTAGAACGGCACCACCCGCAGTTTCTTGAATCGCTCGGCTACGGCGGTTCGCGGCGCCGCCGGCATCCCACTCCCGATGAGATCCGCATGCGACGTCGCGGTGGTGGGAGCGGGCTTCGGTGGCCTCGCGGCAGCGCTGCGCCTGGCGGAGCTGGGCCTGAACGTGGTTTGCCTGGAGGCGCTCGCCTACCCCGGTGGGTGCGCCAGCACCTTCACCCGCCGAGGGGCGCAGTTCGAGAGCGGCGCCACGTTGTTCTCCGGCTTCGGGGAGGGCGAGCTCTTCGCGGAGTGGGTGCGTCGTCACCGCATGGACGTGCAGTTCCAGCGCATCGACCCCCCGGTCGAGCTACGGGGCCCGGGCTTTCAAATGCCCATCGACGCCGACCGCGCGCGCTTCGTTTCGCGAATGGCCGACGCGTGCGGCGAGGCCGGGCCGCAAGTGACTGCGTTCTTCGAGGAGCAGGCGCGGGTGGCCGAGGCCTTGTGGGCGCTGTTTCGAGATCCGACGCTGCTGCCGCCGTTCGGTATCGGAACGCTGCTGCGGCACGCCGCGCGGGCGCCGGCATATCTACCGCTCTTGCGCCTGGTGGGCCGGCCGCTGCGCGACGTTCTCGTGCGACATGGCATCGCCGACGTTCTCCCGCTGCGCGTCTTTCTCGATGCGGTGTGCCAGATCACCGTCCAGTGCAGCGCCGCCGAGGCCGAGGCCCCGTTCGCCATGGGCGCCATGGACTACTACTTTCGCGGGACCGGCCATGTGCACGGGGGCATCGGACGCCTGGCCGAAGCGATGGCAGGCGCGATTCGAAGTGCCGGTGGCGAGGTCGTACTTCCGTGCAAAGTGCACTCGATTGCCGGTGACGCCGCAGGTTACCTGTTGACCACGCGCCACGGCGAGCTGCGGGCTCGCGCGGTAGTGAGCAACCTGCTGCCCGAGGCCACCGCGCGCCTGCTGGGCACGCGCGCCGGCGGCGACGAGGTGCTTGGTCCGCTGCAGGAGCGGGTGGAGGGCGGCTGGGGCGCAGCCATGCTCTATCGCGTGCTCGAGCCGGGGGCGGTCGCGGCGCGGCCGGCGGCGCATCACGTGGAGCTGGTGGCCGACCCGGAGCAGGCGTTGGTGGAGGGCAACCACGTGTTCTGCTCGCTCTCCGGCGCAGACGAAGCGCGGGTGGCGAAGGCCGCGGGCGCACGCACCCTCACCGTCTCGACCCACGTACCCATGCGCAAGCTGCTGGCCATGACCGAGGCGGAGCAGGGCACCTACATCGGAGCAGTGCAGCAGCGCATGCGCGAGACCGTCTCGCTCCTGGCGCCGGAGCTCGACGCCGGGGTCGCCCTGGAGATGACCGGCAGCCCGCGCACCTTCGCGCGCTTCACCGGCCGCCCACAGGGCTACGTGGGCGGCATCCCGCGGCGCGCTGGCCTTGGCAACTACCGCATTTTGACGCCCACGCGCTTGCGCCCGGGCTTTTACCTGTGCGGCGACACGTGCTTTCCCGGACAGAGCACGCTGGCGGTCGCGCTCTCTGGCGTGAAGGTGGCCGAGCGCCTGGCCGAGGAGCTCGGTCATCACGCGCCGAGCGCGGCCGTTAGCGCTCGGTAGCCGCGCGCATGGCGGCCACGAAGTCGCCCACCGCCCGGAGCATCGCCGGCCGATCGCCGAGGTGATCTTGCACGCGCTTCACCACCGCCGATCCGCTGATGGCCCCAGCGGCGCCAGCGGCGAGCGCGGCACGCACGTGCGCCGGCGTGGCGATGCCGAAGCCGAGCACCGGCGGCGGCGCCTTGTACTCACGCAGCGACTGAAAGAGCGCTTCGTGAGACAGCGAAAGCGCGAGCGCATCGTCGGCGCCGGTCACCCCCGAGCGCGCCAGGCAATACGTGTATCCATCACTCATCTCGGAGACCCGCCGCAAGGTTGCCGGGCTGGCGTCGGCCGGCGCGATGAACACCGGGAAGACGCCGGCCGTGCGCGCGGCCGCCACGAAGCGCGTGCCCTCTCGCACCGGTACGTCGGCCACCAGCACGCTGTCGGCGCCGGCCACTGCGGCGCGCTCGTAGAACAGCTCTACGCCGGGCCCGAACACCAAGTTGGCATACACCAGAAGACCCACCGGCACCTCCGGGTGCGCGGCGCGGAACCGAGCCACGATCTGGAAGGCGCTGCTGGGCCGCACGCCGCTGCCCAGGGCGCGCTCGGCAGCGGCCTGGATGACCGGGCCATCGGCCACCGGGTCGGAGAACGGAATGCCCAGCTCCAGCGCGTCGGCGCCCGCAGCCACCGCCGCCTCCAGGAGCGCCAGGCTGGTCTCTACGTCGGGATCGCCCAGCATGAAGAACGGGATGAACGCGCCGCGGCGGCCCTCGGCCTTCACTTTGTCGAACATCTGCGCGTAGCGGTTCATCGGCTCTCTCCGGCAAGGAGCGCCCGGGCGCTCTCCACGTCTTTGTCTCCGCGGCCGGAGAGGTTCACCACCACCACCTCGGGCTTGGTGGCCTTCGCGGCATAGGCCATGGCCCAGGCGAGCGCGTGGGCCGACTCGAAGGCTGGCAAGATTCCCTCGGACCGCGCCAGCGCCTGGAACGCGTGCAGCGCCGCGTCGTCGGTCACGCCCTCGTAGCGGACGCGCCCGATCGACGCGAGATGCGCGTGCTCGGGGCCCACGCCCGGGTAGTCGAGCCCTGCCGACATGGAGTGGGTCTCGGCGATCTGACCGTCCTCGTCTTGGAGCACCAAGGTCTCGGCGCCGTGGAGCACGCCCACGCGGCCCCGCGCGAGGGTCGCGCCGTGCAGCCCCGAGTCGAGCCCCTTGCCCGCCGCCTCGACCCCCACCAGCGCCACCGACGCATCGCCGAGGAAGTCGGCGAACATGCCGATGGCGTTGCTGCCGCCGCCCACGCACGCGGCCACGATGTCGGGGAGCCGGCCCGCTTGCTCGAGCACCTGCGCGCGCGCCTCCTTGCCGATGATCCGCTGGAACTCCCGCACGATGGTGGGGAACGGGTGCGGCCCGGCGGCGGTTCCCAGCAGGTAGTGCGTGGTGGCATAGCTGGCCGACCAGTCGCGCATGGCCTCGTTGATGGCGTCCTTCAACGTGGCGCCGCCGGTGGCCACCGGAATCACTTCGGCGCCCATGAGCTCCATGCGAAAGACGTTCTGCTTCTGCCGCTCCACGTCCTTTTTGCCCATGTACACCCGCACCGGCAGCTTCAGCAGCGCGCCGGCCAGTGCGGTGGCCACGCCGTGCTGGCCAGCGCCGGTCTCGGCGATGAGGCGCGTCTTGCCCATGCGCCGGGCCAGGAGCGCCTGACCCAGCACCTGGTTGGTCTTGTGGGCCCCGCCGTGCAGCAGATCCTCGCGCTTCAGGTACAGCGATACCGGTGTATCCTGCACCAGGTTACGACACAGGTAGAGCGGCGTGGGCCGCCCCGCATAGTCGCGCAGCAGCCCGCCGAGCTCCGCCTTGAACGAGGGATCTTTCTCGGCGTCGGCGAAGGCCCGCTCCAGTTGCTCCAGCGCCGGCACCAAAATCTCGGGGACGTACATGCCGCCGAAGCGACCAAACCTACCTGCGGTCATTGAATGTTCTCCCTACCGTTGCCACGCGAAGGAGCCCGGAGGGCGCCAAACAGCGCCTCGAGCTTGGCGTGCGATTTCTTTCCCGGCGCGCTCTCCACGCCGGAGCCCACGTCGACCCCAAAGGCGCCCACCGCCCGCGCCGCGGCGGCATTCTCGGGACCGATGCCGCCGGCGACGAAGGCCGTCGCCAGGCGTGGATGCGCCGATAGCCGCGACCATGCAAACGAGCGCCCGGTGCCGCCGGAGCCCTGCGCCGTGCGCGCGTCGAAGAGCAAACGCGACGCCGAAGGCTCGTCCTCCCGCACCGGCCCTTCGCCGGCTACGTCCACGGCGACGGCCCGGAAGATCTCCACCTCTGCCGGAAGTGCGGCGCGAAGCTCGCGAACCTGCGCCAGCGATTCGCTGCCGTGCAGCTGCACTGCAGCCAGGCCCAGCGTCGAGGCCACAGCGGCCATCTCCCGCGCCGGCGCGTCGCGAAACACCCCTACCAGTGGCAGCGAAGTGCTCGCCGCCAGTACGCGCGCCCGCTCGAGGGTTACGCGCCGTGGGCTCTCGGCGAAGAGGAGGCCACCGTGGGTCGCGCCCAGGCTCGCCGCCGCAGCCACGTCTTCTTCGGTGGTAAGGCCGCAGATCTTCACCGCGCCGGTGACCAGCTGCCGCGCAGCAGCCCGCAAATCGACCGATTTCATGAGCGCCGAGCCCACCAGGAAGCCGTCTACGTGGGGCCCGAGGCGCATCACGTCGGCGTGGGTGGCGACGCCCGACTCCGAGACGAGAATGCGGTCGCGGGGCACCCTCGGCGCGAGCCGCTCGGTCACCGCCAGGTTCACGGAGAGATCGCGAAAGTCGCGGTTGTTGATGCCGAGGATGGGCGCCGGCAGCAAAAGCGCCCGCGCGAGCTCGACTTCGTCGTGCACCTCCACCAGTGCGTCCATTCCCAGGCGCGCAGCTTCGCCGAGGCAGGCGCGGGCGGTTTCGTCGTCGAGCACCGAGAGCATGAGCAGCACTGCGTCGGCGCCGTAGGCGCGGGCCTCGGCGATCTGGTACGGATCGACGACGAAGTCCTTGCACAGCAGGGGCGTTCGTTGGTGCACGGCCGCCCGGAGCTCCGCCAAAAACTCGAGGCTCCCACCGAAGAACGGTCCGTCGGTCACCACGCTGATGGCGTCGGAAACGCCGACGTACGCGGCGGCCACCGTCGCCGCATCGAGCGCCGGACGGAGCGAGCCTTGTGACGGGCTCGCTCGCTTGGCTTCGAGGATGAAGCGCGCGCCAGGGTTCCGGGAGAGCGCAGTCCGGAAGACGTGCGCCGGCCTCGCGGGTCCTTCGCCCACGTGCGGTCGTGCGGCCTTGCGCGCGGCCACGTCGATGCGCTTCTGCGCCAGGATCTCATCCAGTCGGGAAGTCATGGCTCGCCTCTCGATAGCTCTCCAGTACCTTTTCGCCAGCCCCGCTCCGCACCAGGTCGACCGCCCGGGCCACGCCCTCGCGCAAGGAGCTCGACGCGCCGGTGGTCCAGAAGACCGCGCCGGCGTTGAAGGCCACCGCATCGCGCTGCGCCGGGGTGCCCTGACCCTGCAGCACGGCGCGCAGGGCTGCGGCATTCTCCGCGGGATCGCCGCCGCGCAGCGCATCGGCGGGCGCCCGGGCGAGCCCCACGTCTTCCGGCGTGATGGTCAGCTCGGTGATCTTCCCTTCGAAGAGCCGAGCCGCGCGCGTCTCGCCGTGGAGCGCGATCTCGTCCATGCCGGAGCCGTGCACCACCAGCGCCGCGGTGGAGCCCAGGAGGCGGAGCGTCTCGGCCATGGGCAACACCCACGCGCCCACGCCGGTGCCGAGCACCTGGTGCGCGGGCCGCGCCGGGTTGGCCAGCGGCCCCAGCACGTTGAAGATGGTGCGCACGCCCAGGGCCTTTCGCACCGGCATCGCATGGCGAATGCCAGGATGCATGCGCGGCGCGAAGAGAAAGCAAAACCCGGTCACGTCGAGCGCCTTGCGGGCCGCGGCGCCGTCGAGATCGATGCGCAGCCCGAGGGCCTCGAGCACGTCGGCCGAGCCGCAACGCGACGACACCGAACGGTTCCCGTGCTTCACCACCGGCACGCCGCCGGCTGCCGCCACGAACGCCACTGCGGTCGAGACGTTGAAGCTCGCCGCACCGTCGCCGCCGGTGCCGCAGGTGTCGGCCACCGGGTACGGCGGGGCCTCGAAGGGCTCCGCCGAAGCGCGAAGGGCACGCGCCGCGCCGGCGATCTCCGCCGCGGTCTCGCCCTTGGCCTTGAGCGCTGTGAGAATCGCGGCGAGCATCGGCGCCTCCACCGTACCTTCCACGATCTTGCGGAAAAGCCCCTCGCTCTCGCCCATGGTGAGGCTCTCGCTGGCGCAGAGCCGCTCCAGCACCCGGCTCATGAGCCCCGCAGACTGCGCGGCTCGCTCTGCTTCGGAGGGGAGGGTCAAGATACTCCTGCTTCCAGAACGTTGAGGAGCAAGCGATCGCCCTCGGGGGTGAGGATCGACTCCGGGTGAAACTGCACGGCGGTCTGCTTCGCCGCGGCGTCGGAGATGGCCATGGCCATGCCGTCGAGCCACGCGTGCACCGTGAAGCGCGGGGGAACGATGCGCGTGCAGAGCGAGTGGTAGCGGCCCACCGAGAGCGGCGACGGAAGCCCCCGCAGCGGACCCTGACCGTCGTGGGTGATGCGCGAGGCCTTGCCGTGGACGATGCCCGAGGCGCCCTCGACCTTTCCGCCGGCGGCCAGCACCATGGCTTGGTGCCCCAGGCACACCCCGAACACCGGCACGCGCCCCAGCGCGAGCCCCAGCACGGGAATGGTGCATCCTGCATCTTCCGGGCGGCCGGGCCCTGGCGAGAGCACCAAGAGCGCCCCGGTGCGCGCGGCGTCGTCTACCAGGGCCGGCGCCAGGGCGGTGTTGCGCACCACCGTGACCGCGGCGCCCAGACGCCCGAACGCCTCGGCCAGGTTGAAGACGAAGGAGTCTTTGTTGTCGACCAGCAGCACGCGCTTCATGGCTTGCCTTCCGGGAGTCGGGCTCCCACTGCGCGGAGCACCGCCGCGGCCTTGCGGCGGGTCTCGTCGGCCTCGTCCGCCGGCTCGGAGTCGAACACGATGCCGGCCCCGGCGCGCACGTGCGCCACGCCGTCCTTCACCAGCGCCGAGCGAATGACGATGGCGGAGTCGAAGGAACCGTCGTGCGAGAGCCAGCCGATGGCGCCGCCGTAGGCTCCGCGCTTTTGCCCCTCGTAGGTACGCAGGAGCTCCGCGGCGCGCACCTTGGGTGCCCCCACCAGGGTGCCCATGTTGGCGGAGGCGCCGTACGCGTGCAGCGCGTCGAGGCCGGGGCGAAGGCGCCCCGACACCGACGAAACCAGATGCATCACCTGCGAGTAGCGCTCCACCGAGAGCAGCGGCTTCACCCGCCGGGTGCCGGGGATGGCCACCCGCGCGATGTCGTTGCGCGCCAGGTCGACCAGCATCATGTGCTCCGCCACTTCCTTCTCCGAGAGGCGGAGCTCGGCCTCGATGCGATCGTCCTCGTCGGGCGTCGCGCCACGGCGCCGGGTGCCGGCGATCGGGTGCACGTGCACCACCAAGCCCTCTTGCGTGCGCTCTACACGCACCGAGGTCTCCGGCGAGGCTCCGAAGAGGGTGCCGGAGACGTCGGCGAAGAAGAAGTGGTAGGGGCTGGGGTTCTGCACCCGCAGCCGCCCGTAGGCCGCCACCGGGTCGAGGCAGGGCGCAGAAAACGAGCGCGAGCCCACGATCTGGAACACGTCGCCGGCGACGATGTGCTCCTTCATGGTGCGCACCAGCTGCTCGAAGGTCGCGTCGTCGAGGTCGGTCTGCGCCACGTGCGGCGGTGGGGCTTCGGCCGCGCGCGAAGGAGACGGTGCAGCAATCGCCTCCTCGCAGGCCTGCGCCAGCGCCGCGATACGCCGCTCGGCGTCGTGAACGGCGCGGCGATCGTCGCCGAAGGCCGTGGCGTACAGGCGCGTGACGCCCGCTGCGCCGTCGATGAGCACCGCGCTCTCTGCGAGGAAGAACACCGCGTCGGGGTAGTCGAGCGGATCGCTGGCGGGCGGCGGAAGCGGCTCGAAAACCTCCACGAAGTCGTACGCGAACACGCCGGCGGCGAAGACCGCGAACGGGCCGGCGTCGCCGGTGACCTCGAAACGCACCAGCGCACGGAGCGCATCGAGCGGCGAAGGCGCGCGTAGCCGGGCCTCGTCTTCCGTCTCGTCGGTGCGCGGGAACGCCAGAAGCACCTGGGATTCCGTGCGCTCGCGCACGTAGCTGGGCAAATCGGCCGCGACCTTGGCGACGATGCTCGCGCCTTGGGCCGAGACCGCAGAGATCCGCACCTCGCTCCCGCGACACTCGAGGCGCGCCGCGACCGCGGTCACCAAGATGCTCCGGCGCCCGGCCCCTTCCAGCGCCTCGCCGGTCTCGAAGAGCAGGGTTCCCGGGGCGCCGCCGGAGAGCTGCCGGTACAGCACCTGCGGGTCCGGCGCCTCGCGCAGATGTCGCGAGAGGCAGAGAGCACTCGACGACGCGCTCATCGGCTTTGCCCCATGTCTTTGCCCAGCGCCACCGCAACCGCGCGGAGATCGCGCAGCAGGCGGGCGAAGGATCGGCCATCCAGCGACGCGGCCCCGCCCTCCAGGGCATGCGGTGGGTCGTGGTGCACGAGGAGCACCACGCCATCGGCGCCCGCCGCCAGCGAAGCGAGCGCCAGGGGCGCCACCAGCGCGCGGTGCCCCACCGCCCGCGAAGGGTCCACCAGCACCGGCAGGTGGGTGCGTTCCTTGAGCCACGCCACGGCGCCGAGGTCCACGGTGGCCGGCATCGCCGTTTCCAGCGTGCGAATGCCGGGCTCGCACAGGATGATCTGCCCGTTGCCCTCGCCCATGAGGTACTCCGCGGCGAGCAGGAGCTCCTCCACCCGGTCCGCGGGTCCACGGCTCAGGAGCACCGGGCCCCGTGCATGCGCCAGCGCCGACAGTAAGCGATGGTTGTGCATGTTCCGTGGCCCCACCTCCAGGCACGAAACCCGGGTGCGAAGCGCTGCGACGTCGTCGGCCTCGAACACCTCGGTGAGGGCCGGAATGCCCGCGAGCTGCGCTCCCCCCTGCAGCGCATCCACGCCGCTCGGAAGCACCGCGGTGCGCGCATAGGGACTGCTGCGCGCCCCGGAGGTGGCGGACCGCAGCACGCCTCCGAAGCTCCCCATGGCGGCGAGGGTCGCTTCGAGCGACGCCGAGCTCTCCACCTGCGGCGGCCCCGCCACCACCGTGAAGCGCCCGCCACCGACCCGCACGCCCCCCAGGTCGACCACCGTGTCGTGCGGGTGAAGCTCGCGGCTCACCAGCTTGTAGGGCGCGAGGATCGCCTTCACCGATTCGACCATCGGATGCGCTTCCAGGTCGAGCTCCGCCAAGACGCGTTCATCGCCCAGCGCGCCGAGAACCGTGCGCTCGGTGCCCGGAAGGTGCAGAGGCTTGAGCCCCTTGGCCTCGATGCGCGCCAAAAGCTCGCTCGCGTCCTTGGCGGTGGCTTCGGGTCTCAGTACGACGATCATGGGAGCTCCGGTGACGGTGACGAAAAGAAAAAGGCCCGCGAGAAGCGGGCCTTGGTCGAAACGGATTCAGCGCGATGGCATCACCCGGGACGCAGGCCCGCATGCAAGAACCACCAATTCCGCCAAGAATCGAGCCCGAGCGGCGCAAGCTTCGGCTGTTGGAGGATAGGGGAACGGCGGGCCATCGGGTCTCTATTCTGCACCCGAATCGCCGAACGTCAACGGCGTTCGTGCGAAGGTGCGGACGACCATGGGTCAGCGGCGCGGCGTACTCTGGGACGCCTGACGCTGCTGCTCCTCGGCCACGAGGGCCGCCATGCCGCCGGCCGCGGCACCCGCGTGGTCGGAGCCGTTCGACGCCCCGACTGCCGGAGATTTCGCGGCGCGGCACACGCAGCCGACGTTGCTGGCCATGACCACGACCGCATCGAGCGTGAGGCCCATGGTGGCGCAGTGTTCGGCGCAGATGGCTGCGCCGTCCTTGGGCACCTGCACCATGCCGCCGGTTCCGACCGGAGCGTTGCAGGCGAGAGCCGTGGCGGCGAGTACGACCGTAGCGGTCAGCGTGCGAAATGGCTTCATGGCCGCCTCCTACCACCTCCGCCGGCGCTGCGTGATAGCCTCGAAGCATGCAGCGTCGAGGCTCTCGAAGCGGGCGAGCCGTTGTCATCTTGTCGATGACCGCATGCGCGAGCTACACCGCCGCGCCGGCGCCTGATGCGGGGAGCGACGCGCAGGTCGTGGGCCCGGCCGATGCGAGCGTCGACGTTGCGATCGTGGGCGACGCCGGCACCGACGCGCCGGCGCCGTGCGTGGTGCTCTCGCTCTCCTCGGCGAGCGGCGGCCGCCTGCCCACCCTCGCCGGTCGCGCGAGCATGGGCGGCACGCAGCTCACGCTCCTCCCCGCCGACGACTTCGCGTTCAACCAGAGCGGCAGCGCCACCTGGAAGTTCCCCGCGTCCACGCGCATCACCGGATCGTACGAGCTGGCCATCGGCTCGCCGGTGAGCAGCGGCTACGGCGACGGCACCGCCATCGGCTTCTACGCGGGCACCCCGGGAGCCACCACGCCGGCGCTCCTCGGCTTGGGCGCGGGCCCAGGCGCCGGCGCCTTCTACGACTCCCAGAAGAGCTCCATGAGCGCGGCCAAGCGGAGCACCTTCGGCCTCGGCACCTTCGACGTCACGCGAAACCAGCCAACCAACGCTTCCCTCGCCACGCCGCCGCTCAACCGCAAGGTCGCGTTCGAAGTCACCCCCGCGAAGGTGACGGTCGACGGCGCGAGCCTCACCACCGCCATCGGATCGGTGTCGGCGCTCATGCTGGGCGCCACCTGCACGCAGGAGAATCCGCAAGGCTTCGCGGTGACCGGGTTCACGGCGCAAGCCTGCCCCTGAACGCCCCGCGCGCAGCGGTGTCGACCGCGCATCGGACGCGGGGGAAGGAATGCGTCGCCGCCGCCGTACCAGGTGATTCGCGCATGGCCGACCCGATCCTCTATGCGACGCCGGTCTTCGCACTGGCCCTCTGCGCCGAGGGGCTGGCGCTTCGGGGCACCCGGCGCGCCTACACGTTCCTGCGCCTCGGGAGCGCCCTCGGTTGCCTGGCCTGGGACCAGATCGTCAACCTCGCCACCCTGGCGGTATTCCTCGGCGCCTACGCGGCGGTCCACCACGCCTCGGCATCGGTGCTCCGGATCGCGCACGGCCCGGTGGCAATCCTGCTCGCCATCCTCCTCCACGATCTCGCCTACTACGCCTACCACCGGGCATCGCATCGGGTAAACGTGCTCTGGGCGGTGCACGTGGTGCACCACCAGAGCGATCACTACGACTTCACGGTCTCGCTGCGACAAGGTGCGGTGGCCACCTGGGTGACCTACCTGTTCTATCTGCCGCTGGCGTTGGTGGTCGCCCCCGAGACGTTCGTGCTCGTCCACGCGGCCTATCAGATCTACCAGTTCTTCGTGCACACCGAGCTGGTGCGGCGCATCGGCCCGCTCGAGTGGCTCCTCGCGAGCCCCAGCCACCATCGCGTTCATCACGGCCAGAACGAGCCCTACATCGACAAGAACTACGGCGGCTTCTTCATCGTCTTCGATCGGCTCCTGGGCACGTTCGAGCCGGAGTCGGTCCCGGTGCACTACGGCGTCCCTGGGGGCTACGCGCGCACCAGCCCGCTGTTCGCCAACACGTATCTGTTCGTACGGCTGCTCGCGGCGTCGCGACGCGTGCGGGGCTTCGGCGGTCTACTCCGGCTCTGGTTCGGCCCACCAGAAGGCAGCCCGCTCACCAGCGCCGCGCGAGCCGGCGAGGCGCGCGCCTCCCGGAGCCTCGGGCGATGGACTCTCGGCAGCGGTCTCGCGCTCGCGCTCGTCGCGGTGGTCGCGGGTGGCGGCCTGGCCACCGCGCTGCGCATCGCCCTCGGCATCGTGGCTCTGGCGCTCATCGAAGCCGGCAGCAAGCTCCTGGACGCCCCGGCCTGAGCGTCAGCGTACCCAGCCGGCGATGGTCTGCGCGGCGTCGTCGATGGTGGCGCGCGAGGTGTCGAGCTCGTGGTCGGCGGCCGCATAGAGCGGCTCCCTCCGCGCGAGGATCGACCGCAGCTCGTTCATGGCGTTGGCGCGGCCGCGCATCGGGCGCCCATCGCCCTGGGCCACCACGCGATCCCAGTGATCCTTGGGCGCGGCGCGGAGCCACACGGTTTGCGTCTCCGCGCGCAGGAGCGCAAAGGTCTCCGCGTCGGTCACGATGGAGCCTCCGGTGGCCACCACCGCAGGCTCCGCCCGCTCCAGGAGGCGCCGCAGCGTCTCCCGCTCGAGACGCCGAAACCACGCCTCGCCATGAATCTCGAAGATGGTCGCCAGGCTCATGCCGGCGGCCTCGGCCACCTGCACGTCGAGCTCCACGAACCCCACCCCCAGTAGCGCGGCCAGCCGGGCACCCACCGAGCTCTTCCCCGCGCCCCGCAGGCCCAGCAGCGACACCACCGCACGCGCCCGTGGTGCGCGTAGCGCTTCGGCCCGCGCCAGCAGCGACGACGCCGAGGTCTCGAGGGCCTGCGCCAGCGCATCGAGCCGCGCGATGGAGATATTGCCGCGCCCCGCTTCCACGTCGCTCAGGAACCGCTCGCTCACCTCGGCGCCGGCCGAGAGCTCCTTGAGCGTGCGACCCCGTGCCACCCGCAGCGAGCGCACCTCCTGCCCGAGGGCGAGGAGCAACTTTTCCTGCGCAATGGTGCGGTCCACACATGCAGTATACTGCGCTTCGCAAGACCTGCACGCAGTATAGTACTTGCGCAAGTCCAGCGCCGCAGGTACATCCAGAAGATGGCCGCGCCCGACAACGCTCCGCAAGAACCCGTCCACTTCGAGACCCACCCCTCGCGCTACACGCACTGGAAGCTGCAGTTTCCCGAAGCCTACGGCGGCAAGGTGGCGGAGCTGGTGATGGACGTAAAGGAAGACGGCGGCATGCGGCCGGGCTACCCGCTCAAGCTGAACTCCTACGATCTCGGCGTCGACATCGAGCTGGCCGATGCGCTCAATCGCATTCGCTTCGAGAACCCCGAGGTGCGCGCGCTGGTGTTCAAGAGCGCCAAGGACCGCATTTTCTGCTCCGGCGCCAACATCTACATGCTGGGCGCCTCGCCCCACGGCTTCAAGGTGAACTTCTGCAAGTACACCAACGAGACGCGCCTCGGCATCGAAGACCTCTCAGAGCACACCGGCGTGAAGAGCCTGGCGGCGCTGGCCGGGACCGCGTCTGGCGGCGGCTACGAGCTGGCCATCGCCTGCAACGAGATCGTCCTCCAGGAGGACGGCAACTCCGCGGTGAGCTACCCCGAGACGCCGCTCCTCGCCGTGCTCCCGGGCACCGGCGGCCTCACCCGCCTGGTCGACAAGCGCAAGGTGCGCCGCGATCTCGCCGACGCCTTCTCCACCCTGGCCGAAGGCCTTCGTGGCAAGCGCGCCAAGGAGTGGGGCCTGGTCGACGCCGCCCCGCCCCGCGCGCAGTTCGAGGCCGAGGTGAGCAAGCGCACCGAGGCGCTGGTGGCCGGGTCCAAGCGCAAGCCCATGGCCCGGGTGGTGCTGCCGGAGCTAAGCCCGCAGCGGTCGGAAGAATCTGTAGAGTACAAGTATGTGAGCCTGACCTTCGAAGGCCGGGTGGCGACGCTCACCGTGAAGGCGCCCGAAGGCAAGCAGCCGGAGAGCCCCGAAGAGCTGGCCAAGGTCGGCGCCGAGGCCTGGGCCATTCGCGCCTTCCGTGAGCTCGACGCCGCCCTCATCGAGCTGCGCTTCAACCGCCCCGCCATCGGCGTGGTGGCCATCAAGACCTCGGGCGATCCCGCGGCGGTGTTGGCGGTCGACGCAATGCTCGCCAAGCACCAGGACGACGGCCTCGTGCACGAGGTGCTGGGCCTGGTGCGCCGCACGCTCAAGCGCATGGACATCACCGCCAAGAGCTTCTTCGCGCTGGTAGAGCCGCAGAGCGCCTTCGCCGGCTCCCTGCTCGAGCTCGCCCTCGCCTCCGACCGCGTGTACATGAAAGACTCGGAAGACGCGCCGGCCTTCATGTACGTCTCCAAGCTCAACGGCGGCTCGTTCCCCATGGGCAACGGCCTCTCGCGCCTCGAGTCGCGCTTCTTGGGAAGCCCCGCGCAGACCGGCAAGGTGCTCGAGCAAACCGGCCCGGTCGATACCCACGCCGCGGTCGCCCTCGGCCTCGTCACCTTCGCCCCCGACGACATCGACTGGGACGACGAGATCCGCATCGCCTTCGAGGAGCGCGCCAGCCTCTCGCCCGACGCCCTCACCGGCATGGAGGCCAACTTGCGCTTCGGGGGCCCGGAAACCATGGAGACCAAGATCTTCGCGCGCCTCTCCGCCTGGCAAAACTGGATCTTCCAACGCCCCAACGCGGTCGGCGAAAAGGGCGCGCTCACCCTGTACGGCAAGCCCGAACGTGCCGAGTTCTCTTTCCTCCGCACCTGAAGGCCTTTTCGCGGCCCCCCGGCCGCCCCTACGTCTCATCGCCTGCGTCGACATTCCGGCGCCAACGAGGTCCCCATGTCCAGCGTGCTCAACGACGAACGCATTCCGAACAACGTCAACCTCGCCTCCGACAAGAAGCTGCAGCGCGCCCTCGAAGCGTGGCAGCCGAACTTCGTCGAGTGGTGGAAGTCCATGGGGCCGGAAGGTTTCCAGGCCGATGACATCTTCCTTCGCACCGCCGTGTCGGTGACCAGCGAGGGCTGGGCCCACTTCGACTACGTGCGCATGCCAGAGTACCGCTGGGGCATCTTCCTGGCCGACCCGGTGGCCGATCGCCGCATCGGCTTCGGCGACAACATGGGCCAGCCGGTGTGGCAGCAGGTTCCCGGTGAGCACCGCACCACGCTGCAGCGCCTCATCGTCACCCAGGGCGACACCGAGCCGGCGAGCGTGGAGCAGCAGCGCCTGCTCGGGCTCACCTGCCCCAGCGTGTACGATCTGCGAAACCTCTTCCAGGTGAACGTCGAAGAGGGGCGCCACCTGTGGGCCATGGTCTACCTGCTGCAGTCGTACTTCGGCCGCGACGGCCGCGAGCAGGCCGACCTGCTCCTGCAGCGCCGCAGCGGCGACGCCAACAACCCGCGCATCCTGGGGGCCTTCAACGAGCCCTGCGAAGACTGGCTCTCGTTCTTCATGTTCACGTTCTTCACCGATCGCGACGGCAAGTTCCAGCTGCTGGCGCTGGCCGAGAGCGCCTTCGACCCGCTCTCGCGCACCACGCGCTTCATGCTCACCGAGGAAGCCCACCACATGTTCGTGGGCGAGACCGGCATTCTCCGGGTGGTCGAGCGCACCGCCGAGATGATGGCCACGCACAAGAAGGACCATCCGGACGATCTGCGCAAGCTCGGGGTCATCGACGTCCAGACGCTGCAGAAGTACCTGAACCTCTGGTACACGCTCTCGCTCGATCTCTTCGGCGGCGAGATCTCCTCCAACGCGGCGTCGTTCTTTGCGAGCGGGCTCAAGGGCCGCGCCAAGGAAGAACGCTACGACGAGCACACCGCCCTAAACCAGTTCTACTCCATGGACGTGCCCAAGGACGGCGCCATCGCCAAGGAAGAAGTGCCGCTGCGCAACGCCATGAACGAGGTGCTGCGCGACCAGTACGTAGAAGACTGCCAGCGCGGCGTCGACAAGTGGAACCGCGCCTTCGAGGCCAAGGGCTTGCCGGTGCGCCTCACCCTGCCCCACCGGCGCTTTCACCGGCAGGTGGGCCTCTACGCGAGCACCTTCGCCGACCCCTCGGGCAAGCTCCTCACCAAGGAGGCCTGGGAGGCAGGCAAAGACGCGTGGCTCCCCAGCGAGAAGGACAAGGTCTTCGTGAAGAGCCTCATGACCCGCGCCAACTTCGAGCCCAACACCATGGCCAACTGGATCGCCCCGCCCAAGCAAGGCATCAAGGGTCGCCCCATCGACTTCCAGTACGTGCGTCGCGCCGAGGCCTGAGCGCGCCCGTGGCCGAGTCCCTCGCATCGGTTCTCGCGGCTCGGCCCTTCTCGTGCGCACTGTCGTCGGGCTTCTTCGGCTTCTTCGCGCACACCGGCTTTTTGCGTGCGCTTTTGGAGGCCGGCTTGCGACCGCAGCGCTTCTCCGGCTCCAGCGCCGGCGCGCTGGCGGCCGCGGTGGTGGCCTCGGGCACCTCGCCGCTCGAGCTGTGGCACGAGCTCGAGGGCATTGAGCGAAAAGACTTCTGGGACCCGGGCCTCGGCTTGGGTCTCCTCCGCGGTGAGCTGTTTCGCAAGCGCATCCACCGGATGCTGCGGGAGAAGACCTTCGAGGCCTGCGCGGTTCCGGTGAGCATCAGCGTGTTCAACCTGGGGCGCATGCGCACCGAGATCCTCGACCGCGGCGATCTGTCGTTCGCGGTGCGTGCATCTTGCAGCTTTCCCTTCCTGCTCCAGCCGGCACGCCGGGGTGGTCGCATGTTCATCGACGGCGGCGTGAAGGATCGCCCGGGGCTGGCCGGGCTGCCCTCTGGCGACGCGGTGCTCTTTCACCACCTCGTCTCCGCTTCGCCCTGGCGGCCGCAGTCGTCACCCAGCGCGCAGATTCCGCAGCGCGACGGCATGCGCTCTTTGGCGCTGGCGGGGCTTCCGCGCTCCGGACCGCACAAACTCGACGCCGGCAAGCGCGCCATGCACCTGGCCTACGAGGCCAGCAAGCGCGCGCTGGATCTGCCGGCCCAGGAAACCCGCGTGCTCGACGCGCGCTGAGAGAGGCGCGGCGACCGCTCAGGGATGAAGGGCGCGTCGCGGGGCGGCCAGGGTGCGCACCACCACGTCGACGATCGCATCGGCCGAGGCGGGCTTGGCGAGCACGGCGTCGGCCGACGCTGTCTCCACGTCGCCGGTCACCCGCCCGGTGAACAGGACGATGCGCATTTCGGGCCACAAGCGCCGCACCTCGCGCGCCACCTCCGCGCCGCTCGTTCCCGGCATCGTGTAGTCGAGCACCAGCAGCTCCGGCTGCCCGCTCATCACCGACTCGAGCGCCGCGCGCCCCCCTTCCGCAGTGCTCACCACGAAGCCGTGCTCGCGGAGCACCTCGGCCACCACCGTTCGCACGGTGGCGTCGTCGTCCACTACCAGCACCCGCGCCAGGGCGGGTCGCGGGCGCTCGACGCTCGCTTCAGCTCGCGCGATGGTCGGCAGGTAGATATCGAAGGTCGTACCCAGGCCGGCGGTCGAGTCGCACCAGATGAAGCCGCCGTGGTCGCGGACGATGGCGTATGCAGTGGCGAGCCCCAAGCCGGTGCCTCGACCAACGTCTTTGGTGGTGAAGAACGGGTCGAAGATGCGGCGGAGGACCTCCGGAGGCATGCCGGTGCCGTTGTCGACCACGCGCAGGCGCGCGATCCGGCTCGCGGGGTCCAAGGCGGCAGCGTTGGCCCGCCGACACCGATCGACCACTTCGTCGTCACCCCCCGCGAGCTCCACCAGCGAGAGCCGCACCGTCGCGCCGTTCACCGCCTCCAGCGCATCGCGGGCGTTCAAGAGCACGTTCACCAGAACCTGCTCCAGCTCGCCGGCGTTCGCCAGCACCACCGGCGACGCAGTATTGGCCAAGCCGGAGACGATGTCGACCGACGGCCCAATGGCCTCGCGGCACATGCCCACCGCGCGCTCCACCAGCTCCACCAGCGACGCGCGCGATCGCGGCAGGGCGCGGCCGGGCGTGGCGAAGGTCATCAGCTGCCGCACCATCTCGGCCGCTCGCTGGCCGGCGTGGCGCGCATGCCCAACCCGGCTTCGCCACGGCTCTTCGACTTTGCGCTCCACCACCTCGAGCACCGGCAGCATGCCCGCGAGCATGTTGTTGAAGTTGTGGGCGACGCCGGAGGTGAGCTGGCCGACCGCGTCCATCTTCTGCGAGAGGCGGAGGCGCTCTTCGATGACCCGGCGCTCGGTGATGTCGAGGATACCGCCAGTGAGGCGCGCCACGCGGCCGCCTTCGCGCACCACGATGGCGCAGCAGTACACCCAGCGCATCTCGCCATTCGGGCGCAACAGGCGGTGCTCGAGCGGCTCGTAGACCCCGGTGGCCACCGCGCGCTGCACGCCCTCCATGACGCGGTCGAAGTCCTCCGCGTGAATGCACCGCTGCCACTCTTCGTAGTCGGCGGGGTAGGCCCCGCGGCCGTAAATCTCGCATACCCGCGCGTCCCAGTGCACGTTGTTCTCGAGAAGGTCCCACGACCACAGGCCCATGCGCGTCGCCTCCACAGCCAGGCGGAGCTTCTCTTCCTGCTCCCGGAGCGCTCGCTCTCCCTCCTTGCGCGCGGTCACGTCGGAGATGACCACCACCAGCCCCCGAAGCTCCCCCTCGCAGAGCACGGGCCCAACCCGCACGCGCGCGTCGCGATCGACGAGCCCGGGTATGGCGCCGACCACTTCGTAGGTGCTCGGCGCGTGGGTCCGGCGCACCACTTCCAGGCAGGCGCGAATGTTGGCGTGCGAAGACTCGCGGGCGAGATCGAACACCGTGCGCCCCAGCACTGCCGCAACGTCGAGCCCGGGCGGTAGCCTGTTCACCTCGAGCACAACCCCCTCGACGTCGGTGAGCGCCACGAAGGTCGGTACCGTGTCGAGCAAGGCCGACGCGAATGCGTCCACCGAGGCCCCGGTTGCCATCAACGCAGCGCCGAAGCCTCGTCGGGCCTCGCCGCTACCGTCGCCAGAAGCGCCCATACCTCATCCTTTCCGGTTCCGCGTCGTTCCACAAGAGCTTGTTGGCGCTGCGGAAAATGCTACGGGGACGGATATGCGAAAGCTGCTTCCTTCCGCGTTTGTGTCTCGCCTGGCGTTCGCTTTCGTATTCGCACTCGCGACCGCGGCGGTCCCCCTGGGCGCCGCTTGCAGCAGCAGCGGAGCGGCGCCGGCGCCCACTGTCGACGCGGGAGCGGCCGAAGACGCCGCGGCACCCATCGACGCTGCGGCGGGCGATGCAGCCCCGGTTTCCGACGCCGCCGTCGACAAGGCGGCTCGCTGCGCCTCGGTCTTCGGCAGCGATTTGACGGCCCCCTACGGCCGGCTCGACGGCACCGTGCTCGCCATCGTGGCGCCGTCCGACCGCCAGTGCCCGACCGTCAACAACGACCACATCGTCCTCGAGGTGAAGGCCAAGGGCAGCGTGTACCGAATGGTGGTCAATGTGCTCTCCAACCAGGGCCCGCCGGACGTTTACTACACCACCACGCCCCACGCGCTCCCGGCGCCCGCGTTCGCCGAAGGGTGGCACACGGGCGTCTCGCTCGACTACGTCACCGATCTCTCGATGCACGTGGCCAACTTCAAACCGATCGCCTTCGAAGCGCTGGTGAAGAAGGTGATCGACGCCATTCCGCTCGACGGCAAGGTAGCCGTGTACTCGTCGACGAGCGGCGGCGGCAGCACTCACCTCGTGCACCGCAATGGCAGCGGCAACGACGGCGCCATCGTCCTCGATCCCGACGGCGCTTCGCCCACGTTCATGCTCTTCCACTTCGACGAGCAGCAGTTCTGAGCGAACGGAAGAGGGCAGGCGCGTGACTTCCGGCGCGTGGTGCCCTTGGAGTGCCACGAACGCCCGACGTGGCACGCCACGACGCGGCGCGCCAGAGGCTTGGGAGGCCGTTGCGGGCGTTGGGGCGCACGCCGAAGTGCGGTAGCGTGCTGCTTCATGCGGCCCTTGTTCGTGCTTCCCTTGTTGCTCGCGTCCGTGGTCCTGGCTCCGAGCTGCAGCAGCGACCCTGCCGCCAGCAGCGAGGCTGGCGCGAGCTTCGACTTCGGCGCCGAGCTGACGACGCCGGAGCACTTCTTCGACGCGCCCTACCCGTCCGATCTGCGCCTGCGCAACGGCGCGCCCGACGTGCGCGGGTATCCGATGGCGGAGCTGGTCAAGCGCACCATGGAGCCGGTGCGCACCATCGCGGGCGAGCGAAAAGGCTTCCCCACCCTGGCCGTCGCCTACTTTCGCTTCGACCGACCGATCGCCAGCCACGACATCGCGAACGTCATCCCGGCCGCCTTCACGTCGCCGGTGGTGCTCATCGATGTCGACCCGGGCCCCACCCACGGCGAGCTCACGCCGCTGGTCGCGACGGTGCCGCCGCCCGACGACTACGTGCCCGACAACCTGCTCGCGGTCGCGCCGCGCCAGGGCTTCATCCTGCGCCCCAAGCGCAAGTACGCGGTGGTGGTGTTCCGCGACTACAACGACGCCGCGGGCAAGCCGCTGGCGCAGCCCAAAGCTGTGCAAGACGTGCTCGCGGGCGGGGGGAGCGCCGAAGCCAAGGCCCTGTACGCGCCGCTCGCAACCGCCCTGGGCGAGAACAAGGTCGACCTCGGACGCGTCGCGGCCGCCACCGTCTTCACCACCGGCGACGTGGTGGAAGACACCTTCGCGCTGTCGGAGCGCGTGAAGACCAAGTTCTCGGTCACGGTGGAGGGCATCAAAGTCGACCCCGACGACGGCGCGGCGCACCCGGGCTATTGCGAGCTCGTGGCCACCGTGTCGCTGCCGCAGTTCCAGCGCGGCACGCCGCCCTTCAACACCGACGGCTTCTTCGACCTCGACGAAAACGGCATTCCCAAGGAGCAGCGGCGCGAGATCGCGCCCCTCACCCTCGCCATTCCCAAGGGCTCGGTGCCCGACAAGGGCCTGCCGCTGGTCATCTATTTTCACGGCTCCGGCGGCGTCGGCCGCGAGGTAGTCGACGCCAGTGGCATCACCGCCAAGGGCCAGGAAGACGGCCCCAAGGGCGAGGGGCCCGCGAGCTTTCTCGCGCCCCACGGCATCGCCGCCGCCGGCATGTCGCTCCCCTTCTCGACCGATCGCTTCCCCAACGCCTCGGAGCAAGAGTACCTGAACTTCTCCAACCCGGCGGCCATGCGCGACACGTTCCGCCAGGGCGTCCTCGAGCAGCGCATGTTGCTCGAGGCGCTGCGAACCTTGCGCATCTCCAAGAGCGCGCTCGGCGCCTGCACCGGCGTCACGGTCACCGGCGAAGACTTCGGCTTCGACGAGAAGAGCCTCTTTGCCATGGGTCAGTCGATGGGTGGAATGTACACGAATTTTCTCAGCTCGGTGGAGCCGCGCATCCGGGCGGCGGTCCCCACCGGGGCCGGGGGCTTTTGGACCAACTTCATCCTGGAAACTTCGCTGATTCCCAACGTACGGCGGGGCATCGGCCTTTTGGTGGGCACCCGTGAGCTCTTGACCTTCCTGCACCCTTCGCTCGCGCTCATCGAGACCGCGTGGGAGGCCATCGACCCCATCGTGTACGCGGGCCGCGTGGCCCGAAGGCCGCTGCCCAATCATCCGCAGCGTCACATCTACGAGCCGGTCGGCAAGGGCGACCGCTATTTTCCCACCACCACCTACGACGCCATGGCGCTCTCCTACGGCCACCGGCAGGCAGGGCAAGTCACCTGGGACACGATGCAGCCTGCACTCGCGCTCCAGAAGCTCGACGGCATCCTTCCCTACCCGGTTCGCCAAAACCTCACCTCCGAAACGAACCAGCCGTACACCGGCGTCATCGTGCAATACGAGGGCGACGGCATCGGCGATCCCCACGGGATTTACCGACAGCTCGACGCCGTGAAGTACCAATATGGGTGCTTTCTCTCGACACTCCTCACCCGCGGCACGCCCACCGTCCCCGCGCCGCAGGCCCTCGGAACCCCCTGCCCCTAGGTGACTGGTGTTTTTGGCCGATACCTTCGGGGGCAGCGAGCTCGGGCCTCACAAAAAACCGAAGCTCGGTTGTCGTTCGACAACCGAGCTCCCCCCTTCCCCGCTTCCCTGTTCCCTGTTCCGCGATCCGGCTGTTGCCAGCCGGATCCCCCCTTAGTCCCCCTTCCGTGCCCCCGTGCGCTGCGCGCGCCCTTCGTCCCCCGCCGAAGGAGCGCGCGACCCCCCAATTCCCCGATCAACACCACTCGACACAGCCGTGGTCATGAGCCCACGAACCCCAGCCGTGGCTGCGCGTAGGTCGCGCACTCCCGTGCGCGAGCAGGCGTTGCCTTGGCCAATCGTCGTGAACCCACTCTCCACCGCCGAGCCCGGCGCTCCCAGCGCCCGTCCAGGCGCTCCCAGCGCCACCCCAACCCCCACACCGCGCGACGAGCCCATCCCCATGGCCCATCGTGCTCCCATCCCCCCACACATCCCCCGGAACGCCGCTCTGATTCCGTCCCCGACGGCGTTCACCCCTGTACGGCTCCGGCACGCGATCTTTCGTGCGCGGAGCTCGGTTCGCAGTCCGCGAGCTCCCTGATGCTCTCCCCGCTGCGGGCTGCTTGTCTCCTTGTTGGTCACGCAAAGCAGTAGAGCAACGAGCGGGCCAACGTTGGGCGCTGGAATTGATTGAGAACTTTGGGGCGGGGGCGGTCAGGATCTATCCACCGGTCAGTTTTGAACCGGATAGATTCCATACGCCTTGAGCTTCTTGCGGAGCGACACCCGCGTGATACCGAGCAGTGAAGCAGCCCGCGTGAGGTTGCGCGACGTGAGCTCGAACACCTTCAGCACGTGGACGCGGGTAGCCGAGTCGAGGGAAAGCTCCTCCGACGTGGGGATGTGTCGGGGGATCAGCGGCAGAATGCCGTGATCGCTCGGGAGCTCCGAGGCTCGTCGCGGCGGCGCGCCGCGGACTTCTACCGGGAGGTGCAGCAGATCAATGGCTTCTCCCCGCGAGAGCACGACCGCGCGCTCGATGACGTTGCGAAGCTCGCGCACGTTGCCTGGCCACGGGTGGGCGAGCAAGCGTTCCATCGCACGCGGGAGGATCGCGGGTACGTCGCGCCCCAGGTCGCGGGAGCTCGCTTCGAGGAAGTGCCGGGCGAACTCCGCGATGTCGGAGCTCCGCTCGCGGAGCGGCGGAAGTTGCAGCTCGAAGACGCTCAGACGATAGTAGAGATCTTCGCGAAAGAGCCCCTGGCTGATCATCTCGGGCAGGCGCCGGTTGGTGGCAGCGACCAAGCGAACGTCTACCGAGATCTCCCGTTCGCCGCCGAGCCTCCGGAACGGATGTCCCTCGAGGATGCGCAGGAGCTTGGGCTGGAGCTCGATGGGCAGCTCGCCGATCTCGTCGAGAAAGAGCGTGCCCCCGTGCGCCTGCTCGAAGAGCCCACGACGCGTACCGCGGGCGTCGGTGAACGCCCCGGCCTCGTGCCCGAAGAGCTCCGACTCAAGGAGCGTCGCGGGCAGGCACGCGGCGTTGACGCTGACGAAAGGCCCGGCGGCGCGCGGGCTCCACAGGTGAACCTGGTGGCCCACCACGTCTTTGCCGGTGCCGCATTCACCGGTGAGGAGCACCGGCACGCGCGGGCTCTCGGCGGCGAGCCGCGCCTGGTCGACCACCGCGCGAAACGCAGGAGACGATCCGAAGAGCAGGTCGGGCGAGGAGCCTTGCCTCGGCCGAGGCTTCTCCTTGCCCTGCGTCGGCGCAGTGGCGCCCGCAGCGCGGCGCAGCGCCGCCAGGAGCAGGTCGCGCTTCCACGGCTTCACCAGGTAGTCGGAGGCGCCGGCGCGAAGCGCGCCGATGGCGAGCGACGCTTCGTCGCGACCGGTGAGCACCACGATGCGTGCCGAAGAGCCGGCCCGCACCACGCGCTCCACCGGCGAAAGCCCCTCTTCTCCCGGCAGCCCGAGGTCGAGCAGCACCACGTCTACCGGGCCCGCCGCGAGCTCCGCGAGCGCCGACGCAACGTCGCTCACCACTTTGCATGCAAAGCCCGACGCCCGCACCACGCGCGAGAGCTCCGCTGCGATCTCTTCGTCATCGTCCACGATGAGAATGTGTTGGGCCATACGCGCTCGATCCGAGAGCGTAACGCATGGTCTGCGGATGCGGAATGCATGTGACGTGCCGACCCCGCACGATCGTGCGGCTCCCCGGCCCTGAAGATAGACTTTCGCGGGGAAATCCGGCTAAAGCCGAGGAACCATGGTGCCCCCCACCGCCCCCGAGCCCGCGGCGACCGCAGCCGAGCCACGTGCCGCAGGTCGGTCCGAAGGACCGCACGCGGCATCCACGTGGGGCCTGCGGGTTGCGCTGGCAGCCCTGGAGATTGGCGCGCTTCTGGGGTTCGCCGAGCCGGGCACCGGCCTGCCACTCGACGACGCCTGGATTCACCAGGTGGTGGGGAGAACCTTCGCGGCCACCGGCACCCTCGGATACACCGCGGGGCACCACGGCGCGGCGGCCACGAGCTACCTGTGGGCGGCGATCCTCGGCGCGAACTTTCGGCTCTTCGAGGTCGAGCCCGCGCTCTTTGCGTTTCTTGTGAACGGCGCGCTGCTCCTCGTCTCGGGCCAGTGCTTCTTCTCGCTGCTCCTCCGCGAGAAGCCCGAAGACACCCCCGCGCCTACCTGGCGCTTCACCGCCTTCGCGGCGGCGCTGTTGGCAACCGTGGGCGGCAACGTCCTCTTTTACGCGCACAGCGGCATGGAGGCGAGCCTGGTGCTGGCGCTGGCGCTCGCGAGCGTGCTGTGGGCCACGTCACCTTCGCCCGCGCACATGGCGACGGTGGCCACCGGCCTCCTCGGGGGCCTTCTGGCGCTCACCCGCCCGGAGACCATTCCTTTCGGTGTGCTCCTGGTGCTGCTGCGCTATCGCGGGCACCGGCGCGCCTCCACGGTCGTGCTCGCGGCGCTGCCGTGGCTCGCCTGCATGGCGCTCTACTTCGGCTCCAACCTGCTGCTCATGAAGCAGCTGGCGCCGCAGACATTGAGCGGCCGCCGCTGGCTCTGGTTCGACGGCACCGCCGGCCTTCCGCGATTGGCCATTACCCTCGATCTCTTCGACACCTGGCTCTCGCGGCTGCAAGACTTCACGCTGGGCGTGAAGTCCGACGCGCTCTTCGTGGTGAGCCTCGTGGTATCGGGCCTGGGCTTGGCGCGGGTGGCGCGCCGGTGCGGTACCGGCGCCCGGGCCATCCTGGTGTTCGCCGCGTTGCACCTTGGCTTCTATCTCGCGCTCATGCCCTCGCCGGGTCACGGCGGCCGCTACCAGCCGTTCATCCCGTTTCTCTACGGCGCGGGCATCGCCTTGGGCCTGCAGGGCATCGTCCGGGTGGCGGCCTCGCGCATCGCGCTGATCGCGCGGGGCGAAGGGTGGGCGGTGGCGGCAGCGTGCCTCCCCTTCGCGTTCCTCTTCGGCGTCGAGATTGCCCACTGGAATTTTCTCTACCGCATGGCGGTCAAGCACATCCACGACACCGAGCTCGCCATGGGCGAGGCCATCAACCAGTTACCGGCCGACGCCAAGGTGGCGAGCTTCGACATCGGCGGCACCGGATACGCGGCCACCCGCCCCATCATCGACGCCGGTGGGCTCTCGGACCCTGGCACTGCCAAGCGGCTCATGGAAGGTCGCCTGTGGGAGGAGCTGCGCGATCAAGACGTGCGGTATCTGGTCTTGCCGGTCTCCTACGACGAAGACCTGCCGAACCCCACCAACTTCGCCTATCGCCTGCGGTTGGCCGAGAACCCGGCGGTGGAGCTCGACGTGGTGACGCGCCTCACCTCGCCCAAAGACGTGTGGATCCCCAGCATTACCTCGACCTGGAACAGCTCGCCGACGCAGGTACTTTACCGTGTAACCTACACCGATGAGCCGGCCGCCGTGGTCCCGCTCGGGGTCGCCACCGCCACGCCGGTCAAGGACGAGCTCGAGGCCCTCGACTGGCGCGACCGCACCATCGCCGATCACAGCCTGGGCATGCTCGCGGCGGCCAAGGTGCATCTCGAGGTGCGCATCACCGCCGAGCCGCCGGGGCCCATGCCGCCGGGCAGCATCGCGCTCGGCCCCTGGGGCACCCGCAGCGAGCCGCCGCCGGGCATGAGCAGCCAAGCCTACGCGGGTATCGTGGAGCCTCTCATCGCGCCCTACGTAGAAATGAAGGACTACGGCGACGGCGCGCGCATGGCAGTGCACGCGGCGGCCCGGGCCCAGCGACGGTTCGCCGATGCAACCTGCTATCCGCCCCTGCCCCCGGTGCCCGAGCCGCACCCGCGGCATCGCATCGTCGCCTTCGGGGTGCTTCAGACCATCGCCTACGGCGTGCCGGCGCTGGCGCTTTTGCTCATCGTGGTCGGGTGGGTGCTCTCGCGCCGGTCGCCGCTTTATGGGTCATCCCGAACGGAGTAAGAGATCCCCGCTGCGGCTTCAGGCCCGCGCGCGTTGGGGTGGCCGCCGGCTCCTTGGAAACGGAGGCAGGCTTTTGCGCGCCCCGGACATACTCTGTCACGGCGGCTCGGAACCTATCGGAATCGTTCAGTTCAGGTCGTAGTTACGGCGCCGGAACGGGCGGGCGCTTGCGCAGCCACACGTGCGCCGTCCCAAAGTCCTTCGCCGGCGCGAAGTGAGCGACCACCCAGGCGTAGGCGGTGGGGCAGTGGCGCTCGAAGTCGGCTCGGCCATCGGCCGGCTGCGTGAACGGAACCTTGTCGAAGAACACGAACGCCGCAGGGGGGCGCGCTTCGAGGGCCGCGAGCATGGCAGCCTCGTTGCGGGCCGCGGTGTCCTCCAGCCAGGTGCGCTCGGCCTCGTCGGGGCTGCCGCCGCTGCCGCCCTGAAGCGCGGCGTCCACGTTGAGCTCGAAGCTGTAGATGTACGGCGTCGCGCTGAGCCGCTGCGCGAGATACAGGAAATAGGGGTCCATGCCGTAGATCTGCACGCGATCGGTAGGCGCCGTTTCTTGCTGCACGTACCGCGCGGCCTCGCGCAGATCCCAGGCGAAGAAGTCGCCCCAGGGGAAGCGCTTGAAGTACGCGCGCTCTTGCCGCGAAGCCGGGGTGGCGAACTCGGTGGCGCGGGAGCGACCCACGTACTCATTGTCCATCGCATGCACCACGAGGAGCGTGCCGAGCGCGGCGAAGAGCGCCGAGCCCACATGGCGACGACGCTCCACCACCCACGGACCGAAGGTGCGGAGCCAGCGGGCGTCGGCCACGAGCGCTGCCCACGCCAAGTACACGCCGGCACACACCGGGTGCAGGTGATACGGAAAGCCCTTGCTCTGTACGAAGAAGAGCGCGAGGCCGCCCACCGGCAGCACCAGCAGCAGCACGAAGCGCCGGGCGATGCGCCGGGCCCAGAGCAGGTAGCCCAGCAGCACCACCGTGCTCACGCTGGCGATGAGCCGCGGCAGATTGCCCCAGGCCAGACACGCGTCGAGCAGCGAGCGCTTCCAAATGAAGCGGTAGAGCCTGGGGTTTTCCAGCACCAGAATGGTGAAGGCCGCGCGAAAGTCGCCATAGCGATGCAGGAACCACGCGAAGAAGGCGCCCACCACGGCAACCCCGCCCAGAAACGGCACCAGGCGCAGGCGCCGCGAGAGGGGCGACGGAAGCATGTAGAGTGCAATTATCTGCAGAAACGTGAACACCAGGCACGGCGGCTTACCGAACCAGGTAGCGGAGCTCGCGAGGCCCGCCAGGGCGAGCCAGCCGGCGGCCTTCCAGCCGGGGCGCTTGTCGCCGGTACGCGGCGCGCGCGAGCCCAAGCTCTGAAAGCCCAGAGAAGCGAGCAAGAACAGATCGTAGAAGCTCTCGCGCTGCGCGGTTTGCCACCACCCGAAGCTCAGGTACTGGCCCATGAGCACCGCCCAGGTGCCCAGGGTGCAGGCCCACACCGTGGCTGTCCGCACGCGCGCAGGCGGCAGCAGCGAGGCCACCAGCGTTCGCCCCACGAACAGGAAGACCGCCGAGCCCAGCAACACGTCGAGCACCCGGAACCGGTGCTCGTCGGCGCCGCCGAGGCCCAGGAACGCCCAGTGAATCAGGTGCGGCAGCGGCCCGTTGATCTCGCGGAAGTCGACGTACGCGCGCTCGCCCTGGGAGAGCGCCCAGGCCACGTACTGGAAGATGCCCGGGTCGCGACCGAAGGTGGCGTAGGTCATGGCCCACGCGGCGCGAAGCACGAGCAAGCACACCAGGCCGAGCGCAGCCCCGTGAATCCAGGAACGCTTCACGAACGCTCCGTCATGCGCAGCCTATCGGGCGCACGCTCTGCGTCGCCGTGAGGGATCGGCCACCCACTCGATGCCTCGCGCCATGTGCTCCACCATGGCGGGCTCCGACCAGCTCTCGACAGTGTGCCCGAGTGCTGTGTAAAACGCGCGGCCCCCGGCCACCTCGTGACGCCAGGCCACCGGGTGCTTGCCCACCGCCAGCGCCGGGGGAAAGCCCGCGCCCGGATACCCCGGCGGCTCCACCAGCGAGAGCAGAATGTGCAGCGAGGGATCGTTCTCGGGCCGATTCTCGAATGTGTACCACTCGTCCGTTCGGCGCCACGGCCGCTGCACGTGGTTGACGATGGGATCGGCGGGATCGTCGACCGTGAGGTCCAGCTCTTGAATGGCTGGATGCCCCAAGAACTTGGCCCCCACGAGCGCACGCATGAACGGCCAGTCGATGTCCGTGAACGAGGCCGAGTGAACGCCTGCGTAGCCGCCGCCCTGGTTGATGAACGCCTGGAACGCGGCCCGCTGCGAGGCATCGAGGGTGCTGCCCGAGGTGATGACGAAGACCACCGCGTCGTAGTCGCGGAGAAACGTGGGGGTAAAGGCCTTGGCGTCGTTGGTCTGCACCACCAACCACCCCCGTGCCATCCCGGCGTTCCCCAGTGCCGCCTGGGCAGCCGGGTTCGATGCGTGGTCCCAGTCAATCTGCCGGCCGTACAGAAGCACCCGCGGTCCGCCCGGGGGCGCAGCGTCGCAGATGGCAAAAGCGCCCGCGTCGCCCGCGTCACGCGCGTCGCCCCCCAGTACCGTCGGCTCCGGCTGCGGCACTTGCGTGCAGCTTGCAACCAAAACCGCGAGAACGGAAAGTAGACGCCGGGTCATGGGTCGTAGCTTATACCACGCGGCCTTCGGGCGCGCGCCGCCTCAGACCTCGTGCAGCGCTTCGCGAAGCTCCTCCGGCGTCACGGTGGCGGTGCCTTCCTTCGAGACCACCACGCCGGCGGCAACGCTGGCCAGGATGATGGCGTCTTCGAAAGGCACGTGGGTGGCCAGCGACAGGGCGAGGGTGGCCACCACCGTGTCGCCGGCGCCGGTCACGTCGAAGACCGCCTTGGCGGTGGCGCGCGCGTGAATAGGCGGGAGCCCCGGTCGCACCAGGGTCATCCCGTCGGCGCCGCGGGTGGCGAGGATGGCGCCGCCGCCGAGGAGCGGGAGCAGGCGCTCGGTGGCGGCGAGGATGGCGCTCTCGCTGGGCAGCGACGTGCCGGCCGCGAGCTCCAGCTCGCTCTGGTTGGGGGTAATGACGGTGGCGCCGCGGTACAGCGCGAAGTCGCGATGCTTGGGGTCGACCACCACCGGAATGCCGCGCTTGGCTGCGCCGGCAAGCAAGTGCGCGGCCACCGCGGGCGACACCACGCCCTTGGCATAATCGGAGAGAATACACCCATCGGCGTTGGCCAAGCCGGCGTCGATGGCCTGCAGCAGGCCCGAAAGCGCCTCGTTCTGCGGCGCCTCGCGCGACTCGGAATCGGCGCGCACCATCTGTTGTCCGCGGGCCACCAGGCGCGTCTTGCGGGTGGTGGGGCGCGCCGGATCGCGCACCAACGAGGCGCCCAGGCCGCCGTCGCGGAGGAGCCGGTCCACCACGTCGCCTTCGGTGTCCTGGCCCACCAGACCGATGACCGTCGCGTTGCCGCCCAGCGCTTGCACGTTGGCGGCGGCGTTGGCCGCGCCGCCCAGCCGGTGGTCGCGCGAGCGCACCTCGAGCACCGGCACCGGCGCCTCGGGCGAGATGCGCTTCACGTCGCCGCGCAAAAACTCGTCGAGCATCACGTCGCCCACCACCAGGATGCGCTTGCCGGAGAACGATTGCAGGTGCGGGGCCAGTGCTTTCACGGAGAGACCTCGGCGGCGTGCTTGGCGAGATAGGCGACGACGTCGCCCCAGGTGGATGCGCAGAAATCGGCCTCGGGAATGGTGGCGCCAAGGAGCACCGCGCGGGCGCCGGCGCGCTTGCCGGCAACAACGTCGCTCCGGCGATCGCCGAGCATCACCGAGCTCGGGAGATCGAGGCCGAGCTCGCGGGCAGCGTCTTCCAGCATGCCCGGCTCGGGCTTGCGGCAGCGGCACCCCTCGTCGGGCCCGTGAAAGCAGTAGTGGCTCCCCGCCAGGGTGATGTCGCGCGCGCCGAGGAGCTCGACCATGCGCTGGTGCACCGCCTTGGCCTCGGAGGGCTGGATGATGCCGCGGGCCACCCCCGATTGGTTGCTCACCACCACCAGCGCGAAGCCGAGGTCCTGCGCCACGCGCAGCCCCAGCTCGGCGCCGTCGATGAAGCGCACCGCCTCGGGATCACGCGGGTACCCCGGGTCCACCAGGATGGTCCCGTCGCGGTCCAAAAAGAGCGCCCGCTTCAACCTGCTCCGCCTTCACCGAGAATACGGGCCAGTGTGCTGGTGGAGGAGCGCCCCGGCACCAGCGGCAAGAACGCGATGCGGCCCCCGTAGGCCTCTACGATGGCGGCCTCCGGAATGGGCTTGCCGGCGGGCGGCGCGTAGTCCGAACCCTTGCAGTGTACATCTGGTTGAATGGCCTGCAGGGCCTCGCTGGGCGTGGCTTCCGAGAACACGTGCACGTAGTCCACCAGGCCCAGCGCGGCCAGCATCTCCACCCGCTCGGCCACCGGGAAGATGGGCCGGCTCTCGCCTTTGAAAGCTTTCACCGAGGCGTCGTCGTTGACCCCCACCACCAGCACGTCGCCGAAGGCGCGGGCGGCGCGCAGGCTCGAGAGGTGCCCGATGTGCAAGACGTCGAACACGCCCGACGTCCACACCAGCGTGCGCTTCTGCTCGCGCAGGCTCTCGCGCAGCGCCACCAGCTCGGCCCGCGACATCTCCTTGGGCGAGCTCGAGACCACCCCCACGCGGTCGGGCGCGGCCACCGAACGAGAGCGGCTGGCATCGACGATCTCGCACAGGATGTGCCCGATCGTGATGTGAACTTCCTGCACGCGCGCGGTGACGCGCGACGGCACTGCCAGCCCCACGTCGCAGTCCTTGGCGAAGGCCTCGCCCTTCGCGCCGGTGAGCCCGATGACCTGGAGGCCCTTCTCGCGAGCCGCCTTCACGGCCGCCAGAATGTTGGGCGAGGTGCCGCTGGTGGTGATGGCCACCAGGAGATCGCCCGGCTGGGCCAGGGCCCGCACCTGCCGCGCGTACACCTGCTCGAAGCCGTAGTCGTTGCCAATGGCGGTGAGCGCCGAGGTGTCGGTGTGCAGCGCCAACGCCGGGAGCGGCTCACGCTCAACGACGTAGCGGCCCACGAACTCGGCAGCGATGTGCTGGGCGTCGGAGGCGCTGCCGCCGTTGCCGCAGAACATGACCTTGTGCCCACCGTCGACGCACGCAACGATGAGGTCGGCCGCGCGCGCGATGGCCTCGGTGAGGGCCACTTGGCTGTCGAGGCGCACGGTAACGCCTTCGCGCATGGCGGCGCGGATGATCGCCTCGGTGGCAGCGCGTTCCATGCGCATCAGTTGGTGTGCCGCGGATGCGCGGCGACCGTCTCGGTGAGCATCGGGCGAACGACCCGCAGCACGTCGTCGAGCGAGACGCTGCGCGCGGCCACGTTCTTGATCTCGTCGGTGGGCTTGCCCATCACCACGTCTTTGCCGTTGTACACGGTGAAGAGCGGGATGGAGTACAGCGGCGGCGCCACGCTCGCCACCTTGGTGCCCAGCGGCGCGAACAGGGTCGGGGTATCGGCGAAGAAGAGCCCCACCGTGGGCACGTCGACCAGGCAAGCCAGGTGCATCGGGCCGCTGTCGTTGGAGATGACGATGGCCGACTCGGCGAACAGCACCACCAGCTCCTTCAGGCTTAGCTCGCCCGCCACCGAGACGGCGCGCGCGTTGCCCACGTCGTGCACGATGCCTTCAACGTAGGCGCGCTCGCCCTTGGCGCCGATGTAAAGCGCCGCCGCCGTCGGGTGCTCATCGAGGAGCCGCGCGCCCAGCTCTGCATAGCGAGCCTCGGGCCACTTGCGGGCCTCCGGCGCCAGGTCGGGCGAGGTGTTGGGGTTGATGACCAAGAGCGGCTGATCCTTGCGGATCCCCAGGGACTTGAGCTTCTCGCGGAGGCCATTGCGCTCCTCCGGGGTGGGGACGATCTTTGGATACTTGTACTTTGCAGCAAACTCGGCAAAGTCGAGGTAGTACGAGTCGTCCTTCGCCAGCAGGTACACCAGCGAAAGGAAGATGTCCTTGGTGTGGAAGTAGTGGTTGTACACTCCTGCCACGTCGAGCAA
>JBBQWQ010000040.1:0-71912 GCA_038210445.1 Polyangiales bacterium | reverse complement strand
GACACTTCGCGCAGCGACGCGTCGGCGGTCATCGCGCCTCTTCGTCGGCGATGAGCTTGAAGGCGCTGGCGCTGTCCTTGGCAGAGAGGAGGCGCGCGCGGAAGTTGCCATTGCGCAGGAGCCGCGAGACGCGGGCGAGGGTCTTCAAGTGCTCGCCGGAGGCCCGCTTGGGGCCGACCACGGCGAAGAGGATGGTCACCTTGGCGTCGTCGATGGCCTCGAACTCAACGCCTTGGGGCACGATGAGCAGCGCCGCGCATTGGCGCTCCAGGTTGGCGAGCGCGCCGTGAGGAATCGCCACGCCTTCGCCGACGCCGGTCGACTGCAGGGCCTCGCGTTCCTCGAGGACGCGGACGAGCTCGCTTTCCGAAGCTCCGCCCCCGTTCGAAAGGAGCGAAGCGAGGAGCGACAGCGCCTTCTTTTTGTCGAAGGAATCGCCGCGCTGGAGAAGAACCCGTTCCGGGGAGAGAAGTTCGGACAGAAACATTGGAGTGTTGGCGCGATGAAGCCGCGGGCTACCCGCATTTTCGAGCAGCGCGCGGCTTCGCGGGCTTCCTAAGTTCGTAGCGTTAGCCCTGGCGGGTACCGATGGTCAATCGTCCTCGGTGGGGGTGAGGAGTCTTTCCGAAGCCCGCTCGGCGCCCTTCTTGTTGTCCTTGTGCGCGCGAATCTGGCGCTCCAGCTTGTCGACCACTTTGTCGATGGATGCGTACATGTCATCGCTCGCTTCGTGCGCATGGAAGCGCTGGGTGCCCGAGTGGAGATCGACTTCCACCGTGTGCTCCCGATTCTGACAACTGACGGTGACCTGCGTTTGCATGGGTTGCCTGAGAAACTTCTGTAGCTTCGAGATTTTGTCGGTCGCGTAGCCCTTCACCGCCTCGGTCGCATCCATCTGACGAAACGTGATCGCGATGTTCATGGTGCCGTGCCTCCTTCGAGATCGTCCTCCCGTGCGGTGTGGCGCTACGCAGCAGCGTCACGTCGGGGGGGGACGTGGGGACCCGCTTGATGCGATTTCCCCAGGACATAGACAAAGTGTAGCCCCGCCGCGCGCCGCACAAACGACAAAGTGCGGCCCCGCAGCCGTTGCCTTCACTTTTTCCCCAAGGCGTCGTCGGCGGGGCGTCCAACGGGTAGGGGCATCTCCCACCAGAAAGCGAACGCTGCTGGAGCCTCGGCGCGCGGCGCCGCGGGTCCTTTGAGCACCAACCATCGGCCGGTGCCGGTCGTTGCGTGCCTCAGAACAGCTTTTTGCGGCGGCTCGAGGCGAGGATGCCCAGCATCTCACGGTACTTGGCCACGGTGCGGCGGGCGATCTGGATGCCGTCGTCCTTGGAAAGAATCTCCACGATGGCCTGGTCGGAGAGCGGGTTCTGCTTGTCCTCGCCGTCGATGATCTTCTTGATCGCCTGCTTCACGCTCTCGGACGCGATGTCTTCTTCGGACACCCGGCGGATCGAGGAGTTGAAGAAGTACTTGAGCTCGAAGAGACCTTGCGGCGTATGGACGTATTTGTTGGTGGTGACGCGGCTGATGGTGGACTCGTGCATGCCCACCGCCTCGGCCACGTCGCGGAGGATCATCGGGCGCAGGAAGGCCACGCCGCGCTCGAAGAACTCGCGCTGCTTCTCGACGATGCACTCGGTGACGCGGATGATGGTCTTGCGCCGCTGCTCGATGGCGCGAATGAGCCACTGCGCGTTGCGGAGCTTCTCGCCGATGAAGTCCTTGGCGTTGGGGTCCTTGAGCAGCGACTTGGTGAGCGATTCGTTGATGTAGAGGCGTTGCACACCGCGGTCGTTGTCGGAGACGACCCACTTGTCGTCGTCCTTCACCACGTACACGTCGGGGGTGATGGCGATGGTCTTGTCGTCGGTCTCGGAGAAGTTTCGCGCCGGCCGGCTCTCGAGCTTCTGGATCTCCTTGACCGCTTCGTAGACCTCTTCGACGGTGATCTTCAGGTCGCGCGCGATGGCCTGGTAGTTGTGCTTCTCCAGGTTGTGGAGGTGCTTGTCGATGATGGTCACTTCGAGATCGTCGTGACCGAACACCTCGGCCTGAACCAGCAAGCACTCGCGAATGTCGCGGGAGCAAACGCCCACCGGATCCCACTCTTGCATCATGCGCAGGACCTCGACGGCGTCCTCGTGATCGAGGCCCGCTTCGTCGGCGATGAGGTCGATGCTGATGTCGGGGGTGCGCGTGCCGTCTTCGCGCTCGGTGCCCTTGAGGTCGAGGAAGCCGTTCTCGTCGAGGTTACCCAGGATGAGCTCTGCGAACTTGCGCTCGCTCTCGTTGAAGTCGGAGAGCTGCAGCTGCCACCGCAGATGGTCCACCAGACTGGTGATCTTGGTGAGATTCTGCTCGATCGGCGGGAGCTCGTCGAAGCCGCCGCGCGAGGCCTGGAGCGGCTGCTGGAGCGTGCGGTTTTCGAGGAACTGCTCCCAGTCGATCTCCTTGACGGCCTTGGCCTCACCGGAGCTCGCCGCATTGTCGCCGCGCATGCGGTCTTCGAGGCGGTCGATGCGGGCTTCGCCCTGCTCGCTGCTGGTGCCGAGCGCGCCAATGTCCGCGTTGTCGCCGCGGATGCGCGCCCGGGGATCGATGTCGTCGTCGGCGAGCACGGGATTGGCGTCGAGCTCCTTGCGGATCTCGTCGATGAGCTCGAGGCGCGACAGCTGCAGGAGTTTGATGGCCTGCTGCAGCTGGGGCGTCATCACCAGCTGTTGGCTGAGTTTGAGCTGCTGCTTGATCTCCATCGGGTCGTTCTCCGGACGGCCGAGCCATCGTCGTTGCCGATTGCTGACCGAATTCTCGAGAGGATCTCACGTCTTCCGCGCCGAGCAAGGAAAAGCTGGGTGGGGAAGCAGGGCGTCTCGGGGCAGGTGCTCCGAAGGCTCTATCAAAGAGTGTACCACCGCCCGCGTGGTTCCACTAGCGACAACCCGGCACGCGTTAGCGATAAGTGTGCCAGCACCCGACACCGAGTCTTTCAGGCCGTGGAGCGGGGCGGCGGGAGCGAGCGGCGCCAGGTGCCCAGGTAGCGGCCCTGGACCGTAGGATGGTTGCGGAACTCCTCGGGCGTGCCAGCGGCGGCCACCTCTCCGTCGAGGAGCAGGAGCGCGCGGGTGCACACGGAGAGCGCCTCTTCCACATGGTGGTCGGCGAGCAGCACCGCAACGCCGGTGGCGGCCAGCTTGGCGAGCATCTGACCCAGGCGTTCGGCGCCGATGGGGTCGACGCCGGCAAAAGGCTCGTCGCAGATGAGCACGCTGGGTGAGCCAGTGACCGCCCGGGCGAACTCCAGGCGCCTGCGTTCGCCGGCGGAGAGTGAACGCGCCGGCACATCGAGGCGCGCGTCGAGCCCGACTTCTTCGGCGAGCGTGGGCCGCAGCGACGTGCGCCGCACCTGGGCGAACAGCGCAAGGTTCTGCTGCACGGTCAGGTCCCAGAACACGCTCGGCTCCTGCGGCATGTAGCCGAGGCCGAGGCCCGCGCGCTGCCACAACGTCTGCGTCGTCACGTCGGCGCCGCGGAACGTGATCCGTCCGGAGACGACGTCGCTCTCTCCGGCGAGCGCCTGAAAGAGCGTGGACTTGCCGGAGCCGGAGGGGCCGAGCACGCCCAGCACCTCGCCGCGAACCACCGCGACGTCGACCCCGCGCAGCACCGTGCGCGCGCCGCGCTCGACGAAGAGCGCCTCGGCGGCGATCTCCGTCTCCTTTGCCTCGACCTCGCTCACTTGGGGACCGGAACCGACCCCTTCACCTGGGTGAGCGTCACCTTGGCGGTGGCCATGTCGATGGTGGCCTTCTCGGCCTGGAGCCAGCCGTTGCCACGGGCAAGACGAACGCCGCCGCGGAGCTCGAGCGTCTGCCGGGAGAGGTCGGCCTCGACCTCGGGCGCCTCACCGTGAACGCCGCGGACGTCGGCGGAGACGCCGCCGGAGCCCTTGATCCACGTGATGTGCGGCGAAGTGTCGAAGCGCAGATCGATGCGCGGGCAGACCACTTTGAGATCGCCCTTGGCCAGCGAGACGTTGCCGGTGAGCACCGCCGAACCGCCGCTCACGTCGACCTCGAGCTTCTCCGCCTGCACCGCCATCTTGTCGCCGCCCACCGCCGACAGGGGATCGGCGGCGGTCGCGGGCGCCACCAGAAGAATCGAGGTGGCGACGACCATCGCCCGAGGCGTGAACGCAGAGGCGAGGCGCATCCTATGGTTTGTACGGGGGTATTGCCGTTCAGGCAAGGGCGTCGGCGAAGGCCTGAAGCTCGAGCAGCCGCGCCTCCGCGTCGCGCTCCTTGCGCTCGCGCAGAGAGCCGGTGACCAGGCGCTCCGCCACGGCGTGCACAGCAGCGCGGGCCAGCGGCTCGAGCGGCACGGCGTCTTGTGAAAGTGGGCCGGTGGTCGAGGCGAGGGTGCGCACCATGGCGCGGGCCATGGGCAGGAGATCGGCGGGCGTGAGCTGCGAGGGCTCGGCGGCCCGCGAGAGGCCCTGGGCCAGCGGCAACGACAGGTGCTCGAGGGCGCGCTCCACCGAGTAGTCGAGGAGCGCGCTGTCTTTGGCCACCGCGTCGGTATCGCGGCCCACCGCGACCATCGAGAGATCGCGCTGCCAGCGCGCCGCCGGCTCGGCCAGGCTCGCGGCCAGCTCCACGGCGATGTCCGAGACCTTGGCCTCGAGGCGCGCCAGTGCCTTGCGCTCGTTCTGGGAGCGCTCGTCGGTCTTGGTGTCGCGGCGGCGCTCTTCGTCGGCGCGTTCGGCGGCCCGCCCGCCCAGGCGACCCACGATGCGGGCAGCCCTGCGCCGCAACGCGCGTTCCTTCAGCTCGTCGCTCTTGCCTTCGAACTTCTGGTCCAGGAGCTCCTGCACCGCGGCCCAGCCGGAGCGCGCTGCGGCCTCGGCGTTGCCGAGCTTGCCTTCGAGCGCAAGCTTGGCAGAGAGCGCCAGCGGCGGCGCGTGTGATTCGATGCCGATCTCCACCAGGGCAGACTCCACCAGGGCCATCACCCGCGCGAGATCGGCTTCGGCCAGGCGATCGGCTTTGTTCACGAGAATCTGAATGGGCAGCCGGGCGCGCTTCACCTCGTCGAGTACCTCGCGCTCGGTATTCTTCAGCGCTTGCGCGGCATCAAGGAGCCAGATGACCGCGTCGGCTTCGTCGAAGGATTCGCGCGCGGCCTCCGCGTGGCGCGGGTCGGGCGCGTTGAAGCCCGGGGTATCGAGGATCTCCACCCGCGTGAGCGAGGGCAGGGGTTCGAGAATCTCCACCCGCCGCACCAGGCTGGTGTCCAGGGTCTTCAGGGTGGCCCGCAGCTCGCCCACCGGGATGATGCGCTCCTCGGGCACCACGCCGGTGGGCCCGGGGAAGAAGTAGATCTTCGCGATGGGGCTCGGCGCGTAGCGCAGGTGATGCAGCGTGCCGGTGGTGGGCAAGATGCCGGTGGGGGCCACGTCGGCGCCGAGCAGGGCGTTGATGAACGTGCTCTTGCCGGCGTTGAACTCGCCCACGATGGCCACCCGCAGCGGCCGCGTTCGCTCGAGCGCCAGCGTACCGATGAGCGACAGGCTCTCCAGGTCGGCGAGGTTTCGTGCGTGGCGCTCGAGCCGCGGGAGCACGTCGCTCCAGCGGGCGAGCCCGGCCGCAGGCACCAGCTCCAGGGTCACGTCGCGCCGGAGCCGCGCGCCCCAGGCGGCGGAGCTCTCGCTGGTGAGGCGGTAGGTTGCGTCGAGGCGTCCAAAGTCGGCGCCGCTGGCAGACAGCGCGTCGAGGATCACGCGAGCGTCGCTCACCGGCGCGTCGGTTGCGCCTTCGAGGAGTGGCAGCGCTGCCGCCACCGCGTCGCGGTCCTGGTCTTCGAGGCCAGCCTCGAGGAGCGGCCTGGCGGCGGCGGCGTCGCCCTGGCGTACCGCGTCGAGGAGCGCGGCGCGGGCTTCGCCGCGGCGCCCATCGGCGCGCGCAAATGCGGCGCGCCAGCGGAGCAAATGCCCTTCTTCCTTGCCGTCGACCACGGTGCGAATGCGCTCGCGCATGGCGTCGTCGGACGTGAGGTATCCGAGCGCCGAGGAGAGAGCCTCGCTGGCCCCCGGCTCGTCCAGGAGCATGGCCCGAAGGAGCGCCGGGAACGCCTCCGAATCGTGGGCTGCAGAGCGCGCGCGCCCGATCGCCAGCGCTGCGCGGCCGTGGGCTATCTCGCCCTCGAAGCCGGTGAGCCACCGTTCGGCGCCCTGGTAGTCGCCTTCCGCCAGGCGCGCCTCGGCGCGGCGGAGGCGCACCTCGTTGGCCTTGTCGTCGGCCAGGCGGTCGAGCCACAAGTCGGCCCGGGCGCCGTCGCCGATGGCGAGATCGAGATCGGCAAGCGCCAGCAGGGTCTCCTTGCGCACGTCGCTGCCCGCCTCGGCCACCGCCAGTCCGCGCAGCCAGGCGTCGCGCACGTCTTCCTGCGGGGCCTCGGTCTTCTGCCGTGCGCGCCCCAGGCGGAGCCAAATGTCGGCCCGGGAGCCCACCCGCAAGGCGAGCTCCTCCAGCGTCATGGCCAGCTCGGCGTCGAGGCCGCCGAGCTCGCACGCGTCGGCGAGGAGCGCGAGGCCGATGGGCGACTTGGGGAGCTTGTTCAGCAGCGCGTGGGCCGCGCTCCGGGCGCGCATGGCATCGCCCACGGCCAGCGCCTCTTCGGCGTCGCGCAGCGCGGCCTCGGCGCCGGCGATAGCGACCTCGACGCGACCGAACCAACGCGTGACCGTCTCGGAGAGCTTCACGACGCCTGTTCTATCACGTCTCCTCCAGGGAGAGCAGCGTGCGCAGTCGCGCTTCGGATACCCGCAGGACCAGCACCTTCTCGCGCTCGACCACCACGAATCCGGGGGCCGACTTGCGGGGCTTGCGCAGGTGACCGCGGCTCACGTACTGCACGTCGACCACCGCCTCGCCCCGGGCCAGCGAGAAGTGCGCGGCCAAGTGTGCAGCGTCGACCAGTACCTCTGCCGGCGTCTCCTGTCCGCGGTTTCGCGGGACGACGACGTGGGCGCCGCCGCGATCCTTGGCGTGCAGCCACAGGTCGAAAGAGCGCGCCACGCGGAACGTGAGCACGTCGTTCTGTTTGGCGCCCTTGCCCACCAAGATGCGCGCGTCGCCGCTCCCGGCGAAGGTTCGGTAGGGAAGCGAGCGCTGCGCGAGGGTTCGCGCGGCCGCCGCGCCAACACCGCGAAAGTCCTTGGGGGCGGCGGTCTTTGCGCCCGCGAGCGCAGCTTCGACGGCCGGCAGATCGCGCGCCTCGTCGATCGCCAGGAGCGCATAGCCCAGTGCATCCTGGGCATCGCCGGCGGCGCTGCGCCGAAGGATGGCAATGCGTTTGCCCTCCTCCATGCGCTTGGCCCGGCGAAAGAGCGCTGTGAGCTGCTCCTGTGCCGGACGCGCTGGGTCCAGCGGAAACGACAGTTCGCGCGGCTCGCCGGTGGACCAGTCGGTGGCGGTGAGCGCCTTCTGCCCGCGGCGCGCCCGGCCCGCCTCTGCCAGGAGCCACGGGGCCTGCGCCGCCAGCGCTTGCACCGCGGCGATGCGTCCGAGATCGCCATCGATGGCCTCGACGCGCTTGTTCACCCGGCCGATGGCCTTGCGCAGCGCCACCCGCGACTCGGCGCGGTGCGCCTCGAAGACCTGGGCCGAGAGCGCGCTCGCAAGCTCGACCGCCCCGGCACGGAGGGCGTCCAGGGGCGGCTCCAGTGGCGCAGTGGGCTCCTCGGCGGCTTCGCGCACCAGCTTCGGACCCTTGAAGCGGAAGCGGAAAACGGCGCTCTCGGTTCCCACGCTGAGCTCGGTGGCCGAAGCTGCCAGCAGCCGAGCGCCTTCGAGCTTGCCCTCGAGCCGCGACGCGCCGGGGAGTCGCGCCGCGCCCCACAGCACCTTTCGCTCGCTCGCGGCCAGCGCAAAGAGCCGCGGGCCGGTGGGCGTTTGCGCCAGAACGAGCTGGATGGTCTCGCCCGGCAATCGCGTCTCGAAGCTCACCGCACCCGGCGAAATGTCGATGCGCTGGGCCACGGCGCCGAGGAGGGGAACCACGCGGGCACTGTACACGGGCGGAAGGCTGCGCGTCTGCCGGCAGCACGCGTCGACTCCGCGCGCCCTCGCGCCAGAGTGGGTGGTAGAGTAGGGGCGCTTGCATCGCCCTTCCTTCCCCTCGGCAGCGACGTCCACCGCCAAGCTCAAGGCGCTTCGGCTGGTTCTCGCGCGGCGCAAGGGGGAGCACGCGGCGGTCACCTGGGTCGAGGCGGTGGGGCTCCGCGACGCAGAGCTGGAGGACGAAACGCAGCCCATGGCGCTGGCCACCGTGCAAGCGGCGGCAGAGCGCTTCGTGGGCGCCGCCGGCGACGAAGCGCTGGGCGAGCTGGGCGACGCGTTGTTGGAGCCCTCGGTGATCGGTGCGCTCGGGCGCGTCGTCCGCGGCGTAGCCGACCCGGCGGCGGCGATCCTTCGCTACGGGAGCGACGTCGACGACGGCGTCACGGTGCGCGTCGAAAAGGAAGATGCGTGGTCCGGCGGCTTTCGCGGGCGCTTCGTGCTCTCTCACGATCCCAGCCTGGAGAGCTCCGGCCTTCTGGAGCGCATTCGCCTTCAAGATCTGCGAGCGCTGGTGCTCTTCTTTGGGGAGACCCGGGTGACCGCAACCGCGCTCGGGAGCAGCCGCTTCGAGGTGCGCTGGGGCTCTCCCGGTTGGGCCCGATGGGCGGCCATCGGCGGCCTCGGAACCGCGCTTGCGGGTTGGCTACTGCTGCAAAGCGCCGTCGCAATGGTGCTCGGCCTGGTGGTGGTGATCGCGTCGTCGATGTGGTTGCGCCTCACGTCGAAGGGGCGCGACGCGGGTCAAGGCCTACGCTTGCGCATGCTCGAGCGGGGGCTCGAGCTCTCGGAGCGCGCGCCGAAGTCCGCGCTGGGCGACTTCGAAGGCGCAGTGGTGGCCGGGCGCTACCGCATCGGACGGCGGGTGGGCGCCGGCGCCAGCGGCGCCGTGTACGAAGCGGCACGCACCGAAGATGCGCGCCCGGTGGCCATCAAGCTGCTGCGCGCCGCCACCGCCCACGACGCCGCCTCTTCCGATCGCCTGCGGCGCGAGGCCGAGGCGCTGGGGCTGGCCTGGCACCCCAACGTGGTCGAGGTGCTCGACCACGGCCGGCTTCCGGACGGCACTACCTACATGGTGATGGAGCGCTTGGAGGGGGAGACCCTGGCCAGCCGCGTGGAGCGCCACGGGCCCATGGGTGAGGCCAATCTGCTGCCGGTGCTGGAGCAGATCGCCGGCGCCCTGGTGGCCATTCATGCGGCCGGCGTCGTGCATCGCGATCTGAAGCCCGACAACGTCTTTCTCCAGTCACTCACCGGCGAGGATCTCACGGTGAAGCTCCTCGACTTCGGCATCGCCAAGGTGGAGTGGGAAGAAATGCGCATCACCGGCTCCGGCATTCCCTTGGGCACGCCGGGGTTCATGGCGCCGGAGCAGGAGGCAGGCGAAGACGTCGACGGGCGCGCCGACGTCTACGCCGTGGGCGCCCTCTTGTACGCGGCCGCCACCGGCCGCTCTCCTTTCGACGTGCGCGAATGGGCCGGCGTTGCCGCGCGCATGCGCGCCATCGGCGAGCGCGCGCTCTCGCGTGATCCGAAGGACCGCTTCCCCGACGCCCGGTCCTTGCTCGCCGAGCTGCGGGCCGCCACCGCGGAGCTGCGGTCGGCCGCGCCGCGCGCCGGCGAAGCCCTCAGTTGAGGTGACGCTTGTCGGTCTCGTTGGGAACGTTGCCGAACACCGTCGTGACCTCGCGCTCCAGGGAGCGGCCGATCTCGGCTTCCATCTCCACCAGGCTCCCGGCGGTGCGCTCCACGTTGCGCTGGTAGACGAAGACGCGCACCTGCTTTTTGTCCTCCGGCGCATCGATGAGCAGGGAGACGCGCGGGTCGACGCCGTCGACCACCAGCTCTGCGCCCGGAAGATCCACACAGTAAATTTGGGCTTCGCGCACGTATCGGGCGAGGAGCACGTCGAGCTTGAGGATGGCGTTCTCGACCATGGTGCCGAAGGTGTCGGGCTTGGGCGACCAAGGCGGCGGCGGCCGCAGCGCATCGAGCTGGCGCGCCCGCAGGAACGACTCGGTGGCGCGGTGGGCTTCGCCCTCTTCGTCCTTCAAGAGACCGAGGTAGTAGTGCGCGTCTGGGTTCTCGCCGTCGCGCTTGACGGCGTCTTCCAGGAAGGGGAGGGCGCTCTTCATGTCGCCCAGCTCGTAGTGGGCGCGCCCCACCAGAAACGAGTGCGACGGGTTCACGTACGGCCCGCTGGGAATGCGCTTGAGCGCCACCCGGGCGGCGTCATCGTCGCCTTTGGCAAGCAGCGCGTCGACCTTGAGGAGCAAGCTGTCGCACGCTTCTTCGTCGGTCTCGGCAAGATCGAGCGCGTCGTCGCACAGCGAGACCGCTTCGTCCCAGTCGCCCAGCGGAATGAGCACCTCGGCGGCGTTCAGCATCGCTTCGAAGTAGTTCTCGTCGAGGGCGATGGCCTGGCGATAGTGGTCGAGGGCCTCGTCGGTCTCCCCGAGCAACGCTGCGGTGTAGCCGAGCAGGTTGTGCACCTCCGGCGACTGCGGATCGAGCTCGAGTGCACGCCGGGCACATGCGCTGGCCCCCGCGGCGTCTCCGCGCTGCGCCAAGTCCCACCCTCGGTCCAAGTGTGCGGAGAGTTGATCCACCATCTCCTTTTCGACAGAACCGGCCCGTTCGTCAAGCTGGACGATGGCCCAACCGCTGGCGCCGCGCGAATTGCATTCAGTCGTGGACCACGACCCAGCTCCCGGGGTGGTCGGCGGTCGAGGTTACGCCGTGCCATCCCTCGGGCAGCGCCGGCTCCGTCCAGCCGAAGATGGCCTTGGCGTCTACCGGCGAGAGGTTCACGCAGCCGTGGCTCTGCTTGTGGCCGAAGTTCGCGTGCCAGAACGCGCCGTGGAGGGCGTAGCTTCCCTGGAAGTACTGGATCCAAGGGACGTCCTGGATCGAGTAGGGGCCGTCGGAGGCCACGTCGCCGTCCATGGTGGAGGCGATGTGCTTGTCGCGGATACGCCAGGCGCCGATGGGCGTCGCGTGATCTTTGTCTTTGATGGGGCTGGTGCGCCCCGTGGAGACCAGCGTGGCGTAGACCGGCTTGTCGCCCTCGAAGAGCACCAGCGATTGCTGGCCGATGGATACGTCGACCCACTTTTCGCCGGCTTTGAGATCCGCCGGGGCGCCGCCGGGCTTGGTCTTGGTGCCGTCGGCGTCGCGCATCCACCAGCCTTCTTCGGTCTCCGAATAGTTGCTCTGGCCCACGGTGGCTGTTTCGCCAGTGAGTCGCACGGCTTGGAAGCGCGAGAGATCGCCGCCCGACGAGACGTGCTTGTGCTCCGCGCTCATGGTGTACTTGCGCGCCTTGCCGTTGAGGATGAATCCCACCAGGCCAGGGCCCTTGTGCGCCGCGGGTGCGGTCGCTGCCGGGTCGCTGTCGGATTTTCCGCGGTCGTCGAGCCACATGCCGTGGAACTCGGTAGGCATCTTCCACGACATGATGCGGTCGGAAGGCACGATGAGCGTGTCGGTGGTGCGCCACCAGCGAGAGCCGCCCGAGATGAACTGTTTGTCGAGCCCGAGGAAGAAGCCGCGCACCATGCGCCGGTACACCGGGCCGTCGCCGCGGAGATCGTCGAGCGTCACCTGCGGCTTGCCGCCGTCGTAGTCGCGCAGGTACCAGGCAGGTGCCCCGGCATCGCCGTCGCTCGGGGCCGCCGGGGCGCTGGTGGTGGCGCTCACGTTGGTGGCTTCGCCTTCGCCTTCGCCTTCGCTGTCGTCGCGCTTCTTCTTCTTGGGGGCGGTGAGCCAGGGCTCGCTCGCTACGCGCTCCTCGCGGGAGGGAACCGCCCGGTAGATGGGCGTGCCGTTGGCGACGTTGTATCCGTAGTCATAGGGCAGCGGACGATCCGTGTACGGTACATGGGGCGAGCTGCGAAAACGCGGGTGGTTGAGATCGAGCGTCGCGTACTTGCCGCACACGAAGCCGCCCGACACCAGCTCGTACCAGCCCTCACTGCAGTTCGACTTTGCGTGAGGCTCGGGAATGACCGCCGCCTTGCCGCCTTGCCGAAGGTAGCCAAGGCGTACGCTACCGCCCTTCTTGCCTTCCTTCGGCCACTCCATCTCGGAGAGCACCGGCGTTTGCAGCGCCAGCGCGCCGATGTAGTGCTGCTGCCCTTCGGGGGCGGCGGAGCCAGCGTCGGCCGCCGTCGCGGCCTGGGGCTCGACCTTGGAACCGGCCTTCGGCTGCGGCGCATCGCGGCGCGGCGCCACGGTCGCGACCGCGGTTTCGGGATTCGGCGCCGGATTGGGCTTCGACTCGCCGCAGGCGAACACAAGCGCCGGGGGAAGGGCGGCGAAGAGATAGAAGTACCTTCGCATGGTGGATCGACGGTCGGTCATAGCGAAGATGGGGTGGAGGATCCAATTTTGTGCAGCGGCGGCGCGCAGCGGGGCTCGGGGGCGAAAAACCAGGCGGGCATGCGGGCTCTCTGTGCGAAACACGTGCCCGCCGACGTTTGGCTCTGGATCTGCAGAAAATGCGGCTTACCTTGGATCTTGGTGCTTCGCTTTGTGTCCAACTTGAAGGCCCTGTGTGTCTGACCAGCCGCAACCGAAGGATCGCCTCGTCGCCGGAGCGGCGGAGTCGGCCCCTGTTGCGCCGCACGCAACGCCTTCGGGCTCGGTGACCACCCGCGCGGCCCGCTTCTGGCGCGGACGCGGGGTCCGCATCGCGCTCGCGGTGTGTCTGGTCGCTTCCACCGGCGCCCACTACGCAATGTTCCCGTTTGGCTTCATGCCCAGCACCTCGATGGACTTCAAAGACGTAGACGACGAGCTGACGATCCCCACCGACCTCATCGAGGACACGCCGCCTCCGCCGCCCCCCGATCCGGAGCCTCCGCCGACCCCGGTGGGCCCGCGCGACCCGAACGCAGATGGGCCGGGCAAGCCCGACGCCGCACCGCCCCCGAAGAAGAAGGACGCAGGCGCGCCCGACGCCAGCGTCGACGTCGCGGGTGCAGTCGATGGCGGCGAGGATGCGTCGCCCCGCGACGCCGGCGAACCGACCGACGCGGGACCGGTAGCACTCTTCGGCGAAGGCGGCGTACCGGTGGCCGAGTCCGATGCCGGCGCGGGCGATGGAGGCGGAGGCAACGCTATCGCCAAGGCCGATCCCGATGCGGGCGTCCCGGGCGCCGGTGGCCCGCGCGATCCCGGCAGCATGATCGGCATGGCGGGGCTGGTCTCGGCCGGCACCGTGAACGTGACTCTGCTGGTCAACATGCAGGTCATCCGCGCGCATCCGGTGGGCGCACGCTTGGGGCCGCTCCTCGCCGGACTCCCGCAGTGGAACGACTTCATCCGGGGCAACGAGACCAACTTCGACCCGGTGCGCGATACCGACTGGATGCTCATCTACGGGCCGTCGCTCATCAACACCGATCGCGACGCGATGCTCATTCACTACTCGGTGCCCGACGCCGTCGTCGATCACGCCATCGATCTGGTGTCCGCCAAGTACGATCACGGCGGCGCGTACGACGCGGGCGTTCCAGGGGTGAAGGCCACGCTCGGTCACGCCGACAACGCGCAGCGGGTGTTCATTCGCGCGCAGCCGCACGTGCTGGCGGTGGTGCCGCCCGACAAGGCCCGCGACTTCGCCAAGGTGCTCAAGGCCCGCACCGTGAACCCCAAGGTTCGCCCGGGCGAGGCGCTGCGCATCGTGGTGAAGGATCCCTACCGCCAGGTGGCCATCCGCGGGCTCACCTTCCCCAAGGAGCTGAAGGAGCTTCGCCTATGGATCGTGCCGCGCGCCGACGGCGGCGCCGACGTGTACGGCGAGGGCGATTGCACCAGCGAGGAGACCGCCACGTCCACCGCCGCAACCCTCACCGACGTCCTCTCGCGCACCAACTCCGGCCTGGTGCAGATGGGCACCGCCGGGCTCCTCAACGGCGCCAAGGTGGAGGCCGAAGGCTCCGGCGTGCACCTTCACATCTCGGCCTCCCGCACCCAGCTCGACCGCGTGCTCGGGACCGTCGCGCTCCTCTTGGGCGTGGAGCTCAAGTAGGCATGCAGGTCGCGCCGCGCGCCATCGTTTGGCGCGGGAAAACACCCTTTTGCGCCTGCGGCGAAAGCCTTGGCGCAGGCGGGGTGCTGGATAAAGGTTTCACCAGGAGTGGATGGAATTCCGTGCTACGACCCTTCTTGACCTGCGGATTCCACGCCAAAACTGGATGTAGGACAATGGCACACTGCTTGCTCCACTCAGCGCCATGACCCGGGAATTCTTCCGAAACCTTAGCATCGGCCTGGTGGCGCTCATCGCCGTCGCCGGCTGCTCTTCCACCAAGAGCACCGAAGATGGGTGCGAGAAGGGGAAGATCACCTTCTGCCGCTGCGCCAACCGGGCCTCTGGCTCCAAGGTATGCAACGCCGACGGCAAGACCTACGGCGAGTGCGACTGCGGCGACGCCCAGCCCGACGACGTGGCCGGCTCCGGCCTCGACTCTCCGGAAGATCCGTCGCCCGCGAACCCGCCCCCGGTGCCCCCCACCGACCCGAGGACCGACCCCGCCAAAGAAGACCCCTCGGCGCCCGCCCCCAACTGCAGCAAGCTCGAGGATCTGTCTCCGGTGCTCGTGAGCGAGAACGTCCAGGACGACGTTCCGGAGGCCCTCGGCGGCCCCATCAAGCCCGGCACCTACGTGCAGACGTGGATGGTGTACTTCCGCGGCGCCGATGGCGCGCAGCCGGCGAAGGACGCCAAGAGCAGCCAGAGCATCGAGATCGGCGAAGGCACCGGCCGCTACACGGTGCAGGACAACAGCAAGCCGGCCCAGAGCGCAGGCTTCCGGTTCTCCACCACCGAGAACAAGATCACGATTCAGCCGGAGTGCCCGTCGGGTCCGTCCAAGACCCTGACTTACTCGGCTTCCACGCACCAGCTCGTGATCTTCGACGGCGCGTGGGCCCGGTACTTCGAGCTGCAAGAAGCAGAGGCGCCCGCCCCGGAGGAGCAGCCGTGATGAAGAAGCTATTCGTTTGCCTGTCGCTCGGCGCTGCGTGCGCGGCCTTTGCCTGCAGCAAGGCGGAGCCCGACGCCACAGAGTCCAACGTCGAAGAGCAGAACATGAGCCTTGAAGGCGCCTACGAAGAGGTGGGCAACACCCAGCTCCACGTGCTGTTCGCCAAGAGCGGCGCCTTCGTGGTCGCCGACAACGGCGCACGCACCGAAGGCAAGTACGTCTCCGCGCGCGGCGGCAACGGCCCCAAGGTCACCCTGGCAGAAGGTCGCGCGTCCACCAGCGATGCCGGCACCACGCCGGGCGATGCGGGCACCCGTCCGGCCGACGGCGGCGCGCCCCGAGCCGACGCCGGCGCCGCGCCTGCGGCAGCCTTCGCCATGGGTTCGTACGACGTGCTCGAAACCGGCAAGCGGCGCACGCTGCTGCTGCGCGCCAGCGGCGGCACCCGGCAGTTCAAGCGTGTTGCCTCGTACTGCGACGTGAAGGCCGACTGCAGCATCCAGGGTCTCAAGGCTTGCGCCACCGGCAGCTACGTGTGCTCCTCGCATGCGTGCGCGTGCGGCGACGCGGGCGCCGAAGACCCGCCGGTTCGCGACGGCGGCACCGACTCCGGCTCGCCCGACTCGGGCATCAAGGACGCCGGCCGCGGCTGAGCCTCTTCGTCGCTCCGGAGGCGCGAGGCTCTTCGTCGCTCCGGAGGCGCGAGCCTCGGTTGTGAAGCGGTGCGAAAACCGGCTATAACCCCGGCCATGCGAAGCCTTGCCCTGATCGTCCTCGTCTCTGTCCTCGGCTGCTCGAGGTCCGTCTCGGAGCCCTCCGGCGATTTCAAGCCGGCCACCGCCGAGCCGCTTCCGCCCGGGCCCACCAAGCTCGAGACGGTCGACGAGACCGTGGGGACGGGCCGCGAAGCCAAGACCGGCGACACGGTGCGTGTACACTACACGGGCACCCTCATGAACGGGAAGAAGTTCGATAGCTCGCGCGACCGCGGCGATCCGTTCGAGTTCAAGCTCGGCGAGGGCAAGGTCATCAAGGGCTGGGACCAAGGCGTGGTGGGCATGAAGGTGGGCGGCAAGCGCAAGCTCACCATCCCCTCCGACCTCGGCTACGGCGACACCGGCAGCCCGCCCAACATCCCCGGCAAGGCCGGTCTCAAGTTCGACGTGGAGCTGGTCGAGGTCAAGTAAGGCCCGATCGCGACTCACTTGATCGGTTTGGCGTCGAAGCGCGCCGACCACCGAGGCGCGAATTCGACGGGATACGGCTGCTATCTCGAGGCGGCTTCCTTGCCGTACTGAATGGCCTCGGCGAGACGCTCCAGGACGTCGCTGCGCCCAGGGCCGATCTCGACGTCGCCGTCGGTGGTGTGCAGCATCAAGGTCTCGGCGTCGGCGCGGCTGACGCCGTGGACGTCGCGCCAGTCGATGGCGCTGCCGGCGTAGGTGATGCCGGTGGCGTCGATGGCCACGTCGAGCGGCATGGTGGTGGGAATCGCATAGGCGGAAACACCCACCGCGCACGCCAGCGCGGTGCCGCCCAGCACCGCGGTGAGGGAGAGCGTCTCGCCGGCCATGTACGTGGCGGTGAAGAGAAAGAGCAGAGCGCCGAAGGCGTAGAGACCGAAGAGGCTGAGCGCGAAGTTCCGGCGGCGACCCACCGAGAACAGCGCGCGCCGGGTCGACTCTACGATGCGCGTCGCGTGGGAGACGATGCCGCGGCGCAATGCCCGGCGCACCAGCACCACGAACGCGGTGGTGAGCGCGCCGTTGACCACCAGCGCCAGGGGCCAGAAGCCGCGCGTGCCCAGGCCCGCGTCGAACACGCCGTGTGCGACGCTGGCCACCAGGAGGTAAGCGAGCACGCGGGTCTTCTTCGCCACCAGCTTGCGCCCCAAGGCGTAGCCCCACAGCGTGCCGAAGAACATATGCGCGGGCACGGTGAGCAGGGAGCGCGCCACGATGACCGGCGCAGCGAGGCGCGCCAGGGCGAAGAACTTCATGTTCTCGATGGTGGCGAAGCCGAGCGACGCGGCCACGCCGTACACGATGCCGTCGACCGGCTCGTCGAACTCCTTGGTGCGGCTGGCGAAGAGCCACACCACCAGGAACTTGGAGGCCTCTTCGGCGAAGCCCACCGTGAAGGTGAGCAGCGGTACCGCCAGCAAGAACGCGCCGGCACCCTCGCCCGCGCTGGCGTTCTCCGGAGCGAAATAGGGCGAAAGGCGCTCCAGCGCCCACTCTGCTGCGCCCGCTGGCACCACCGCCACCGCGCCCAGCACGAACGTGAGGAGCACCAGCCGAAGCGGCTCCGGGTGCGCGCGATCGAAGCGGCGAATGAAGCTGAGCCAGGCGAGCGATACGAGCCAGGGCAAGAGCACAGAGAGAATGGCCACCGGGTAGTGAGGCTCGGCGCGGCGCTGGCCGTGGAGCGAGAGCGGCGGCAGGTGGCGGGTCGAGAGCAGCTCGGCCAAGGCCTTTGCGCGCGAAAGCGGCGCCGGATCGCCCCGCACCGGCAGCACCAGGTGCCCTTCGTGGGTGGCGGCTGCGAGGTTCTCCACAGTGAGCAGCCGGTTGCCCCGCGAAAGCGCCACGATGGGCGCATCGCAGCCGGGCGGGAGCGGACCGAGATCCAGGCCGAAGGGGCCGAGCGCGACCGGCCCTTCGCGGGTGGTCGCGCAGGGTGGAAGGTCGACCGGGTAGCGTCGCTCGCTGCCGTCGGCGCGGCTCTCCCGCAGGGTCGGACCCTCGTCCTCGCCACTTCGGCGAAAGGCCCAGTAGGTGCCGTCGGGAAGGAGCCTTCCGTCGGCCTCGCTCGACGCGACGCCGCGCTTGGGCACGAAGAGGTCGACGCCGCCGGTCCAGGTGAGCACGTCGACGACGTCTTCGCGGGCGAGCTCGTCGACCGTGATGCGCACGATGCCGCCGGGCTCTTCGCGCACATCGGCACGCAACCGCGCGGCGGCGAGGCGCGCGCGCACCAGCTCCTCGAGGGGAACCGGAGGCGCGAGGGGAGTGGTGGCGAAGGTGAGCTCCACGTCGCTCATTCCGGCCACCAGTCGCACGCCGCCGCAGCCCGCCGTGGCCCACGGCAGGAGCAGACAGGCGAGGCAGAGGAGCCACACGCGGAGCGCGCGCATGCGACGAGCTTCGCACACTTCTGGGCGCTATTGGCGTCGCTCGCGTGGCCGGTTTTTGCTATACGCCGCTGTATGCCCGATCCCAAGATGCTCTACGCGGTGACGGCGATCGTCTTCGCGGCGCTTGCTGCGTGGGTGTTCGTCGTGTTCCGCAACGTGAAAGAGCCTTGGGCGCGACCCATCGGTGATCTGCCCGACGACGCCACGCCGGCCGCAACGCCGAAGGCGAAGAAGGGAGCCGAAGTCGAGAAGCCGGCGCCCGCGAAGATGGCCGATGAGGCCAAGGTCGAGCCAAAAAAGGCCGCCAAAGTGGCCGCCGCGCGTGACGAAGAGGAAGACGACGAAGACGACGAAGAGAAGAAGCCGTAAGTCACCCAACAGGAGCGTTGGTGCACGGGCACGCTCCGCTTTCCGGCCCTACCCCAGCTTCGCGCCGCGCTCGACCCCGCGGAGCACGTAGTCGTGGTACCGAGGCTCGCCCTGGGTCCACACCACAAAGGGGGCGCGCAGCCGCCCGTCGTCGTCGAACGCGCACAGGAGCTCCTCGGGCCCGAAGACCGGTAGCTCTTGCAGGTACGGCTCGAGCGCGGGGACCGCATTCTCTTCCTCGAAGCGCGCCGAGAGCCAGGCGATCTCCTCGCCGAAGCTCTCGATGGCGCCGCGATGACGCACCGGATCGAGCTCCGCCAGGCGGAAGAGCTCGAAGCCGCCGTCGACGAGCACCGGGTACACATCTTCTTCGCGGGCGTCATCGAAGGGAAGCCGGGTAGCGTCGATGTCGATGCGGAGCGCCGCGAGGCGTCCCGCCAGGCGCTCCCGGGCTGCTGGGTCGGTCCAGAATGCGCCCACCACCGCCAAGAGCTCGGCGTCCGACGATCTGCGGAGCAACGCCGGATCGCGGGAGGCCGCGTCGACCTTCGGGTCGGCGAGCGTCGCTTCTGCCCACGTGCGCGCGGCACCCAGCACGTCTTCGGCGTCGCCGGCCGGGCGCGAGAGCGACGCGAACGCGAGCGCGTGGATGAAGTGGCTACGCCCGGCCACGTAGCGATGCACCGTGAGCGCGCGGAGGAGACGCAACGTCTCGTCCACCGTCAGACCTTCCCATTCGTGACCGTTCACCGGCGATGTGCTCCCTCGCCTGGATTATTCATGGATCCGGTGGTGCGTATCACGATGCATCGGAAACCAGCCAGACTCCTGCGGCCTCAGAGGCCGAAAAATTCCTGAATACGTCCGAGGATGCGCTCCCGCTCGGTCTCTTCCTGGGCCGTCTTCTGGGCGTGGCTCAGGCCGTCGCGGGCGGCGATGAGCTCCATCTTGCGGTGCGCGAGCAGCGTAGAGAGCTCCGTGGCAATTTCGGGCCGCTCTTGCAAGACTCGCTGGAAGCCCGATTTCTCCAGTCGATAGCAGTCGACCTCGGTGAGCGCCACCACGCTGGCTTGCCGCGGCTCGCCGGTCATCAGGCCCATCTCGCCGAAGAAGCCGGGGGCGTCGAGGACGCTCAGCACCTTGTAGGCGTTGTTGCCGTCGACGCTGGTGCGCACCTCGGCCCGGCCGGCGCACAGGATGTAGAGCCAGTGGGCCACCGCGCCCTGGCGGGTCATGGTCTCGCCGGCGCCGAAGGGCGCGTAGCGAAGGTGCGGCGCCATGGACTCGAGCTCTGCGTCGCTCAGGGTCCGGAAGAACTCCACGCCGCGGAGCGCCTCCACGTGCGCGCGGTGCTGCTTGTCTTCCCGTCGCTGCGCCCGTCGCTCGTCGTCTTCCGAGACGAACACCGCGGTGGCAGGCATCGCCAACGGAATCTCGGCCCGGCGCAAGGCGGCGTGGACGCGCACGCGAATGGCCGAGCTGGTAGGGTCGTCCACCGCCAGATCGGTGAGAAAGTAGCGCACCGCATAGAGTGCGAAGCTGGTGCGGCGCTCGTGGCCCAGATCGTAGCAAATGACGCTGGGCTTGGGGTCGGCCGCCACGTTCTCGATGGGCGCCGCGTGCAGGGCGTCGCGCACCACGTCGATGACCCGCCCCGGCGAGAACCGGTGGTCCACGTGAAAGTACACCCACATGCGGTGCGGCACCGTGCGGCCGCCGCGGCGCCCCAGCACCGTGATGTTGGAAGCGAGGAGCGACGCGTTGGGCACGATGATGGCGTCGAAGTCGCGCGTCTCCACCACGGTGTGGCGCCAGCGGATGCGCGTGACCTTGCCCTGTTTGCCGTTGTCGAGCTGCACCCAGTCGCCGACCTGGATGGAGCCGTCGACCTGGAGCGCCACCCCGCCCAGGATGTTGCCCAGCGTCGACTGCAAGGAGAGGGCGATGACCGCGCTGACCACGGCGCCAGTGGCCACCGCCTCGGTGGGATTCAGACCGGCACCCCGCAGCACCGCCAGGGTGACGAAGATGTAAGATACACCGACCGCGAGATCGGTGGTGATCGACGCCAGCTCGACCTTGAGGCGCGGCAGGACCACGTCGAGCAGCAGCACGGCGCCAAGGTTCACAAACGCAAAGGCGCCGAACAGATCGGCCCCGATGGTGAGCCGGGTGACCCACGCCGTCGCTTTTTCGTAGCCCGCGAAGTGCGCCAGGCCCAGCGCCGCCAGGTGCACCAGGAACAAGAGCCAGATGCGCCGGAGACGCGTGCGCTTCTGCGGCGCGAACCGGTTGACCAGTGCCGCCGTGAGCAAAAGGCCCACGACGAGCACGAGCTCGGAGCTGTAGCTGGAGAGAATACCGTACACGGCGGCTAGCTACCGTGCGCCTCGAGCATCGTCATGGCCGCAGTATGCATGCTTTGCCGGAGGCGGGGTTCGCGATCAGCGGACGAGGGCAGCGTCGACCAGGCGCTTCTGCTCGAGCTTGTGGCTCGCCATGCTGCCGGTGGCGGGCGAGGCGCTCTCGTCGCGGGCGATGCACGAGAGGGGCAGGCGGGTGCCCACCACGTCGCGCAGGTGCGCGTTGAGGAAGTACCAGGCTCCGCCATTCTTGGGCTCTTCCTGGACCCACACCAGCGGCGTGCCGTCGGTGTACGGGTCGAGCACCTGAGCCAGGGCGTCGGTGAGCGGGTAGAGCTGCTCCAGGCGCACGATGGCTACGTCGTCGACGCCGCCGGCTTTCCGGGCCGCGAGCAGGTCGTAGTACACCTTGCCGCTGCAGAGGAGCACCCGGCGCGCGCGCTTGGGGTCCACCTCGGCGTCGGGGATGACCCGCTGGAAGAAGCCGTGCGCCAGGTCTTCGACGGTGGAGACGGCCTCCGGCAGGCGCAGCAGGCTCTTGGGGGTGAAGACCACCAGGGGCTTGCGCAGCGGCCGCACCACCTGCCGCCGTAGCACGTGGAAGAACTGCGCCGGGGTTGTGAGGTTGCAGATCTGAATGTTCTCCTCGGCGGCGAGCTGCAGGAAGCGCTCGATGCGTGCGCTCGAGTGCTCTGGGCCCTGGCCTTCGTAGCCGTGCGGGAGAAGGAGCGTGAGGCCCGAGAGGCGCTGCCACTTGTCTTCCGCCGAGACGATGAACTGATCGATGATGACCTGGGCGCCGTTGGCGAAGTCGCCGAACTGCGCCTCCCACATCACCAGGGCCTCGGGGTAGTCGAGGCTGTAGCCGTACTCGAAGCCGAGGACGCCGGTCTCCGAGAGGGAGCTGTCGAATACGTCGAAGTTGCCCTGGCTCGGCGAGAGGTTCGACAGCGGCGTGTAGCGCTTGCCGGTCTCGGTGTCGGTGAGCACCGCGTGCCGATGCGAGAAGGTGCCGCGCCGCGCGTCTTGGCCGCTGAGGCGAATGGGATAGCCCTCGACCAGCAGCGAGGCAAAGGCGAGGTGCTCGGCGGTGCCCCAGTCGAAGCCCTTGCCGCCCACCAGCTTGTCGCGCCGGGTCTTGAGAATGTTCACCACCTTGGCGTTCGCGGCGAAGCCGTCCGGCACCACAGTGAGCTTCTCCACCAGCGCGACGAGGGTTTCCTTGGTGACGTTGGTCGGGACCTCCGGCACGTCTTTCTCGGCGCCCCCGCGGAACGGTTGCCATACGCCGCCCAGGGTGCTTGGCGGCTTGAGAAAGTCGCCCTTGCGTGCGTCGATCAGCGCCTCTTCGAGGTTGGCCTTGCTGGCGCGCGCGATCTCATCGGCCTCGGCCTGGGTGAACTGCCCGCGTTCCACCAGCTTCTGCACGAACACGGTACGCACCGTGGGCTTCGCGTCGATGAGCTTGTACATGAGCGGCTGGGTGAAGCGCGGCTCGTCGGCCTCGTTGTGGCCGTACTTGCGGTAGCAGTACATGTCGATGACCACGTCTTTGCCGAAGAGCTGCCGGAACTCGATGGCCAGGCGCGTGACCTGCACCACCGCCTCAGGGTCTTCGCCGTTCACGTGGAACACCGGCACCTTGAGCATGCGGGTGATGTCGGTGCAGTAGCGGGTGGAGCGGGAGTCTTCGGGCTTGGTGGTGAAACCCACCTGGTTGTTGATGACCAGATGGATGGTGCCGGCCGTGGAGTAGCCCTCGAGGCCCGCCAGGTTCAGGGTCTCGGGCACCACGCCCTGGCCCATGAAGGCGGCGTCGCCGTGGATGAGCATTGGCATGACGACCCGGCGCTTGCCGCGGTCTTGCTTGGCGCGCACCCGGCCTTCGACCACCGGGTTGACGAACTCGAGGTGGCTGGGGTTGAAAGCAAGCGAGAGGTGGACGCTCTTGCCCGAGGTGGTCTGCCAGTCGGCGGAGTAGCCGAGGTGGTACTTTACGTCGCCGCGGCCCAGAAACAGCTCGGGGTTCTTGTCGTCGAAGGCGGCGAAGATCTCCCGCGGGTTCTTGCCCATGATGTTCACGAGGACGTTGAGCCGGCCGCGGTGGGCCATGCCGAGGACGATCTCGTCGACGTTGTGGGCGCCGGCGGACTCGATGAGGAGATCCAGCATGGCGATGCTGCTCTCCGCGCCTTCGCAGGAGAAGCGCTTGGTATTTTTGAAGTTCGTGTCGATGAACTGCTCGAAGGTCTCGGCGTCGGTCAGGCGCTTGACCACCCGGGTGAGCTCCGCCTTGTCGAGGGAGCAGCGGTTGCGCGTCTCCTCCATGCGGTTCTGGAGCCACTCGCGCATCTCCGGCTCTTCGATATGCGTGAACTCTACACCGATGGAGCTGCAGTACGTTTCCGACAGGTGCGAGACGATGTCCTTGAGCTTGGCGCGCTCCGGCAGGCCGGCCACGCCGGCGGTGGGGAACACGGTGTCGAGGTCGGCGCTCTCCAGGCCGAAGATCGAGAGATCGAGCTCTGGCGCCGCGTCGGGCGGGGTGCCGAGGGGGTCGATGCGCGCGAAGAGGTGACCGCGGACGCGGTAGGCGTTCACGAGCTGGAATACGCGGGCGCGCACCGCCGCCTCGGTGAGGACGGTGTCGGCGCGGAGGGCCGCGGCGCCGGTGCCGTTGCCGTTGGCGTGCACCCCGTTGCCGTTGGTGTACCCGGCGCTCGCGCCGCTGGCCTTCTTCTCTTGATCCTCGAAGAATGTGCGCCAGGTGGGCGTTACGGCCTCCGGGCTTTGCCGCCAAAGGTTGTGCAAATCCTCGACGTAGCCTGCGTTGATCCCGAACTCTTCGAACATGATGTGCCTGCTCGCCGCCTGGGGTGACCAGGGTGGAAGGAGGGGGGAATGCGAACGTTACCGGTACGTTCCGGCAGCGCCGCCAAGGCCCTCTACGTTACGCGAAATACGGCGTTCTGTGGCGCACAATCTAGGCCCGCGAAGGCACCCACGCGGCGGTTTCTCGCACCTATTTGCAGGGCAAACGGCCAAGGATCGCGCATTTTTCGCGCGAGCTCAGCGGGAAGGCTTCTTCGAGGGCACGAGCCACGCGGAAAGATCGGCCGCTTCGTCGAGCGCCACCAGGATGGCGTCGACGGTGATGGCCGAGACCACGGTGCCCTGCGGCGCGACGTGTACGCCTGCGGCGTCCTTCCATACGATGACGCGCACCGCCTGGCTCTGTCGCAGCGTGGGCGGCACGAACTCCGGCACCTTGGCGCGGGCCGCTTCGGCGGAGGCCACCACGCGGCCGATCTCGAAGCTTCCACCGTGCGTGGAGACGGTCATTTCGTCCTCAGGGAGCCACGCGATGGGACCCGCCGGCGGCGGCGCGGTACCGATGACCTGGATGTCGACGCTTCCCTCTTGGAGCGCGACGCCGGCGGGCACGCTGCTCGCGGCGCGGGGCGCGGCGCTGAGCGGGCTGAGCGCGGGCTCGTCGGCACCGGGACGTCGCGGGACCTCGACGGCCGCGGTGCGGCCCAGGTCCTCGGCGGTGGGACGCCCGGAGGCCTCCTCGGGCTCGAGGTCCGGTACCACCATGAAGCTGGCGGTGGTGTCGGGGGTGGTCATCGTCGCGGCCGGCCGCGCTTCGTACTTCGGCGGCGCCGGCGCCCGAGGCGCCTCGGTGATGCGCGGCGCAGCGGGCGTGAGGTCGGTGCGTGGCCGGGCTGGAGCTGCCGAAGTGGGGGGAGTGGTGGGCGGTTGCTGGGCCGGCCGGGGCGCCATCGGAGCCATCGGGCGCTTGCCGCCGGCAGAAGGCTGCGCTGCGGCGGCCGGGGGTCGGGTCTCGGCCTTCGACGGTGGAACGCTCTTGGCCTCCGTCGACGAGATGAGCGGCTGCGGGGCGTCCATCCAGAGCGGCGAGGTGGAGGGCGCTTCGGGGATGGCGCCTGCACCTGCGCCCGCGACCGGCGTGAGCTCGAGCTCGCGGTGCGGCCTGCTGCTGCCCGGCGCCTTCGGAGGCTGCGCGCTCGGCGGACGGGGCCGCGAGCTGGGCGTCCCTTCGACGCTCATGGCCGACTCACGCGCCAATGCTGAAGTGAGGTCGGCGGCGGTCTTGGCGAGGTCGACGGCGCGGACGTCGGCGCCCACTTCAGAAGCCGCTTCCGCAGCCCGCCGAACCCACTTGATGGCGTCGGCGTGCTCACCGCGAGACCACATGGCTTCGGCGGTGGAGAGGGCCCAGGACACGTCCTCAGGATCGTCGTCCTTGGCGGACGGCACGCGCGGGAGTGCCGGAAAATCGTCCATCTCCCAGATTCTACGATGATTCGCCATGAAATTACGAGCTTCCGACTTCCCCTTGTTGCACAAAGGGTGCACATTCGGAAAGAGGATGCAGCTCGTCGTGAACGGGGAGACGCTGGAAGTCGAGGCGCCGGGCGGGGCCCTGACGATTCGCGGGCTCCTTTCGCACCTGGCGCTCACCGGCCCGGTGGCGGTGGAAGTGAACCGAGAAATCGTTCCGCGCGCTCGCCACGACGAAGCGCCGCTTCATGCCGGCGATGTGGTGGAGATCGTGCACTTCGTCGGCGGCGGCTGAGGCGACTCGCAACTAGGCGCCCGCGCCGCCCGACTTCTTGAGCAGCCGGTAGACCGTGCTGCGGGCCACGCCCAGCACTTCGGCGGCGCGGCTCACGTTGCCGCCGCTGGCGTCGAGGGCTGCGCGCACGGCGCTCTCGACGATGTCTTTGCGCAGCCGCGGCGCCTCGTCGGCGCGCGGCGTTTCGGTGATGCGCACCTTGGGGAAGTGCGCGCGGCGAATCTCGGTTTCGCCCTCGGCCATGACAAGCGCGTGCGTGAGCGCCGTCTTGAGCTCGCGCACGTTGCCGGGCCAGGTGTGCTCCCGAAGGAGAGCCAGCGCATCGTTGGCGAATGTTCGTGGTGAACCCGGGTGGCTCGCGCCCTGGGACTCTATCAGACCTTGCGCCAGCTCCTCGCGGTCGGCGCGGGCGCGCAGCGGCGGGAGCTCGACTACCGCGCCCTGAATTCGGTAGTAGAGATCGCTGCGGAATACACCGGTCTCCACGAGCCGCGGGAGATCGCGGCAGGTGGCGCAGACGAGGCGGAAGTCGGCGCGGCGCTCGCGGGTATCGCCTACCCGGCGATAGCTGCCGTCCTCGAGAACCCGCAGCAACATGGCCTGGAGCGCCTGCGGCATCTCGGCGATCTCGTCGAGGAACAAGGTGCCGCGGTCGGCGCTGGCGATTTTGCCGTCTTGGCCCTGCCGCTGGGCGCCCGTGAAGGCGCCGGGCGCGTAGCCGAAGAGCTCGCTCTCGAGGAGCGTGGACGACAGGCTGCCGCAGTTGAGCGCCACGAAGGGGCCGTTCTTGCGCGGGCTCGAGCGGTGAATGGCCCGCGCGAAAAGCTCCTTGCCGGTGCCGGTCTCGGCCAGCAGCATGATGGGCATCTCGGTCTTCGCGAAGCGGGTGCCGGCGGCCTTTGCCTCGGTGAGCCGGGAATCGCTCCCCAGGAGCACGTCGAACGCCGGCGCAGGCGCAGGCGAAGGGCGCGGTGCGGGCGCAGGGGCTGGCGCGGCGAGCCGGTCGAGGTAGACCACCATGGAGTAGGCGCGGCCTTCGCCATCGAGGAGCGGCTCCAGCGTGAGCCGATGGCGAACGCCACGAGCCTCGAAGTGCGCCTCGCGGCGCCCGGCGCTGGCCTCGCGGGCCAGCACTGAGAAGGGCACGCCGAACACGCGTTCCACCGAGAGCGGTCCGTTCACGGTGCCGCCACCGGCCGCCGCGTCGCCCCGGCGATCGCCCGCCAAACCCAGGGCGCGGCCCGCGGGATCGTTCATGGCGCGCACGAAGCCCGCGGCCTCCACCAGGAGCGCGGGCGTGGCCGCGCGCTGGACCAGCGCCTCGACGAGGCGATAGCCACCCACCGAAGCATAGGCGCGCATGCGGAGCGCGTGGGCGATGGCCTCGGCGGCAGACTCCACCGCGACGCCCACGACGGGGCTGTGCGACTCCACGGCGCCGGTGACGTCGAAGATGGCGACGATCTCGCCGAAGGCGTCGCGAATCGGCGCCGCGTAGCAGAAGAGGCCGTGGTTCGCTTGCTCGTAGTGGGCGCGGCCCACCACCGACACCGACGTGCCTTCGGCGAGCGCCGTGCCGATGGCATTGGTGCCGCGGGCTTGCTCGCTCCAGTGGGCGCCCTCCACCAGGCGGGTCTGGAGCGCGCGCTGCTGAAAGCGCTTGCCCACGTGGGCGCGCAGGACAAAGCCTTCGGTGTCGGCCACCACGGCCATCATGCCCCGGTGCGCGAGCTTCTCGGCCAGCGGCTCGAGCACCGCCGACCCGTCGATGAAGAGGCCTTCGACGCGGTCGCGGCGGCTGCGGAGATCGTCGTCGCTGGTGCCCTCGGGTTCGGCGCTGCCGTCGGGCCGAGCTCCGGCCGCGGTCTGCACCCGAGCCCAGCGCTCGAGCACCGGGTGCGCCGCCCGCTCGCTGGGCGTGACGTCGCCGGCGAAGAAGCGCTCCCAGAGCGAAAGGCTGGGCTCTCGAAGGTGCAGCATGATCTCACGTGAGTTTTTCACGATGGCGGGGTGGCGTCACGCCCGGCGACGGGGAAATCGCGCGCAGAATGCTCCTCGATGCCATGGCGCGCCGCGTCGGCGGGGCCATCGTGTTGCGTTTCGAGACATCGTCCGCGCGCCACGCAACACCGCGCGGCAAAGGTGGCCGCGCCGGCGACGCGGGCGCTTCCGACGACGCGCCGCAGAAACGGCCTGCGGCCCGAGACGTGCACATGCACCCAGCGTTCGTGACACGCCGCTGCGTGCGTCACGGCCGCGCCGATGCCGAGCGTTTCGCTGGTTCTCGCGCGCCGGTCCAAGCCGCTTCCTAACGCTTCTGGAGGTTCCCATGGTCTACGTCCCGCCGAATCAAGAAGGCTCGAAGATGTCCTTCAAGTCTCGCTACGCGAACTTCATCGGAGGCGAGTGGGTGGCGCCGGTGAAGGGACAGTACTTCGAGAACATCACGCCGGTGACCGGTCGCGCGTTCTGCGAGATTCCCCGTTCCACCGCCGAGGACATCGAGAAGGCCCTCGATGCGGCCCATGGCGCGAAGGGCAAGTGGGGCAAGACCTCGGCCGCCGACCGCGCCGCGGTGCTCATGAAGATCGCCGACCGCATCGAGCAGAACCTGGAAAAACTCGCGGTGGCGGAAACCTGGGACAACGGAAAACCGGTGCGCGAAACGCTCGCCGCCGACCTTCCGCTCACCATCGATCACTTCCGCTATTTCGCTTCCTGCATCCGCGCCCAGGAAGGGCACATGTCGGAGCTCGACGACGGCACGGTGGCCTACCACTTCCACGAGCCGCTGGGCGTCGTGGGGCAGATCATCCCCTGGAACTTCCCGCTGCTCATGGCCACGTGGAAGCTCGCCCCGGCGCTCGCCGCTGGCAACTGCGTGGTGCTCAAGCCGGCAGAGCAGACCCCGGCGTCGATCCTGTACCTCATGGAGCTCATCGGCGATCTCATCCCGCCCGGTGTGCTCAACGTGGTGAACGGCTTCGGCATCGAGGCGGGAAAGCCGCTCGCGCAGAGCAACCGCATCTCCAAGATCGCGTTCACCGGTGAGACCACCACCGGCCGTTTGATCATGCAATACGCGTCGGAGAACCTGATTCCGGTCACCCTCGAGCTCGGCGGTAAATCGCCCAACGTCTTCTTCGAAGACGTCTTCGACAAGCAAGACGACTTCGCCGACAAGGTGCTCGAGGGCTTCTCGATGTTCGCCCTGAACCAGGGCGAGGTGTGCACGTGCCCTTCGCGGGCTATCATCAGTGAGAAGATCTACGGGCAGTTTTTGGAGCGCGCGGTGGCCCGCACCAAAAACCACAACCCGGGCAACCCGCTCGACCCCAAGACCGCGGTGGGCGCGCAGGCGTCCAACGACCAGTTGCAGAAGATTCTCTCGTACATCGACATCGGCAAGGCCGAGGGCGCAAAGGTGCTCTTGGGCGGCGAGCGCGCGAAGCTCTCGGGCGACCTGGCCGAGGGGTACTACGTGCAGCCCACCATCTTTCAGGGGAACAACAAGATGCGCGTGTTCCAGGAGGAGATCTTCGGACCGGTGGTCTCGGCCACCAGCTTCAAGGACTTCGACGACGCCATCTCCATCGCCAACGACACGCTTTACGGCCTGGGCGCCGGCGTGTGGAGCCGCAACGGCAACGTGGCCTACCGCGCAGGTCGGGAGATTCAGGCGGGCCGCGTGTGGACCAACTGCTACCACCTGTACCCGGCGCACGCCGCCTTTGGTGGCTACAAGCAGTCGGGCATTGGCCGCGAGAACCACCGCATGATGCTCGACCACTACCAGCAGACCAAGAACCTCCTGGTGAGCTACGACCCCAAGCCCATGGGCTTCTTCTGAGCCGCCGATGACCGCGCCGGTGCAGCGTGTTCTGGTGACCGAGGCGGCCGTCCGGCTGCTGGAGGAGCTCAAGGCCGAGCACGGCCCTCTGCTCTTCCACCAGTCCGGCGGCTGCTGCGACGGAAGTGCGCCGATGTGCTACGCGCTCGGCGAGTTCAAGCTCGGCGCCCGCGACGTACACATGGGCGACATCGCCGACGTGCCGTTCTACATGGGCGGCGCGCAGTTCGAGCTGTGGAAGCACACCCAGCTGATCATCGACGTGGTGCAGGGGAGGGGCGCGGGCTTCTCTCTCGAGTCGCCGAAGGGCTTTCGCTTCCTCGTGCGCTCCCGGGTCTTCGAGGCCTGGGAGGTCGACGAGCTCGAGAAGTCTGCGGCGGCAACGTAGCCAGCAGGGCTCCGTGCATGCGGAGCCCGCTGTCTATTTTTTGCGGTATCCTGCACGCATATGGGTACCCTCGAGGAACTGTTGGGCGACCTGCCCTGGGGTCTCCACGACGCGCATCTCGAGGCGCTGCACGTGGACTACGCAAAGGCGCGGCTAGAGCTCACCTTGCGTCTCGGGATGGGCGAGGAAACGTACCGGCGGGCGACGCTGCGTGTGGAGGGGCTCGTCTATTGCGCCATCGATCCGCCGGCTTGCCCAGGCGAAGCAGCGCTTTCGGTGTGGATCTCCGACGGACCCGGCATCGCGCCCAGCGCGGCCTCGCGCATCCCGCCGGCGCCCGAGGGTTGCTTCGTGCACTGGCTGTTCGCCCACGAGTGGAACGCCTTCCTTCACCTCTGCGGGAAGAACGCGACGCTCACCTGGCTCGAGGCCGCGCCGGTGCCCAAGTGAGAAGGACGCCGCCCTACAAGCGGCCGTTCGCCGCGTTCGCAAGCTCCTTGGCGCGGGCTCGCAGGGGCTCGAAGTCGTTGGTGAAGACGCCGATGAGACTGTAGCGAAAGGTGGCGCTGCGGGCGCCCTTCTTCCACGCGATCTGCACCCCCCGGCTCTGGTCGAGGAGCTGCCCCTCGTCGCCGATGGCGTAGGGGCTGGCGCCGACGAGCGCGGCGGGGCCGCTCGACGCATAGGCGGCGGCCTGGGCCACCGACAGGACGATCTCGTCGGTTCGCAGCTCCGGCGAGTATTTGCGCTTCCAAGAGCAGCGACGGAGCTCGCCCCCCGCGGTCGATGCGGTCTGCGGTTCCCCCACGGTGGGGGCACCCAGCAGCGATTCGACCTCTGCCGCGGAGATGAGCGTACACGGGTCCGGCAGCGCCGCCCCGCCGCTGCTGCTTCCGCCGCTGCTGCTTCCGCTGCCCGCGTCGCCACCTCCGCAGGCGAACGAGGCGAGGCATCCGAAGAGCGACAGGGAGAAGAGGCCGCGGCGGAGGGAAGAGCGCATGCACCTAGACTAGCCTCCTTTCGCCCGTCCGTCCGTCACCCCAACGGACGACGCATTTTCATGGCACGCTGCGCCGGAGCGCCTGCGCTGCCTCAGACGCGATCGACCCGGATGCGCGCCTCGTGCACCAGCTCCTGGACTCGCTGCTGGCACCGCGCCGCGAGCACCTTGGTCTTCTCGTCGCCCGCCCGCAGCGGCTCGCCCACCACCACCGCCACCCGGGTGCGCTCCGAGCGCGCGATGCGTCCCAGGTGCTGCACGAAGGTGGTGTCGACGTAGGCGGCGTCGGAGTCTTTCGAATACGCGAGCCCCACCGGCACGATCTCCGCTTCGGTGTGGCTCACCGCGAGGAACGAACCCGCGTGGAAGGGCCGCACCTCGTCGCCGGCGAACGTGGTTCCCTCCGGAAACAGCAGCACCGTGTCGCCGGAGCGCAGGGCGTCTTTGATCATGCGGATGGTGGCGGCGCCACTCTGGGCCTTCTGCCGATCGACAAACAGCGTACCTACCGCGCGCGCGGCCGCGCCCAGGAGCGGCCAGCCGGAGAGATCGGCGCGGCTCACCATGCGACCGCCGAAGGTGCCGAGGAGAACGCCGATGTCGATGGCCGAGCGGTGGTTGGCGACCACCAAGCGCCCGGCCGGGGGCGGGGGGCCGAGGGCCTTTTCGAGCTCTACCTGGATGTCGAAGAGCCGCAGCAGCTGCGTGGTCCACCGGTGAATCCAGGCGTCGCGGAGCGGGCGCTCGGCCTCGCCGCGCACCTGGGCCAAGCGCATGCGTGCAAGATACATGGGAAGCAGCGCCGCGGTGATGCCGGCGAACCCGGCGGCCCGGCCGTAGGTGCGGGCCTGCGCGTTCACCAGAGCCTCCGCAGCGCCAGCGCGGCCCACTCTACCGGACGTCGCACCAGCGAACGTTGGAGCCACTCGGCCAGCACGATCTGCTTGCTCTTCCGTACGTCTTGTTCGAAGAAGGCGCGCACGTGGGTGGCGAAGGCCACGTCTTCCACCGCCACGTTGAGCTCCAGGTTCTTGGTGAAGGAGCGATGGTCGAAGTTGTAGCTTCCGATGGTGACGAAGTGGTCGTCGATGATGGCGGTCTTGGCGTGCATCAGAGGCCCAGGCATGGTGTAGACCTCGATGCCGTGCCGGAGCAGGCGGTCGAAGAACCCTTCGAGCGCGAACTGAACGATGGGCACGTCGCCCCGCGCCGGCACCAGAATGCGCACGCGAACGCCCCGCGCCGCCGCCCGCGCCAGCGCCGCACGCACCGCGCGGTCGGGCACGAAGTACGAGTTGGCGATGTCGATGTTGTGCTGGGCCGTGCGAATGCGCACCAGGTACTCTTGCCGCAGACTGCGCTTCTTTTGCAGCGACGACAGCACCCACACCCGGCGCCGCCGAGTGCGCCCCACCGGCACCAGATCCTTCGGGGCCACGCCGCCCAGCTTGCGCCAGGTTTTGTAGAAGAGCGTGCGCAGCTCCTGGGCGCCGAAGCCCTCCACCGAGATCATGTCGTCGCGAAAGCCGTCGCCGCCCTCGTCGATGGGCAGCCACGGCCGCGCCAGGTTGATGCCGCCGGTGAACGCGGTGCGTCCGTCGACCACCAGGAGCTTGCGGTGGTCACGCTCCTCGAGATCGCGCAGGCGAAAGGTGGGACGGAATGGTGAGAAGGAGTGGTAGTCGAAGACCTCGCCGGAGGCGTCGATGAGAGGCTGCCAGAACGTGTGGCGAAGGGTGAGGCTGCCCACCGCGTCGTAGACCACGCGCACCCGGACGCCTTGCCGCGCCTTCGCGGTGAGCGCCTCGCGAAAGCGCCGCCCCACCACGTCGTCGCCGACCCAGTACATCTCCAGGAGCACCTCGCGGGTCGCCCCGGCGATGGCCGCCTCCATCGCCGGAAAGGCCTGCGCGCCGTCGCGCAGCAGCGCCACGTCGTCGCTGTCGACCGAGAAGACCTTCATGGCCACACGATCCAATCATCGCCGTCGAAGCGCGCCGCCAGCGCCTGGAGGTCGGCGGCCGTGGCGGGCGCGCGGCCCAGAAAGAGCTCTGCCAGTCGCCGCCGGGGATCGAATGCAGCGGGCAGTGCAGGCAACGTGCCCGCGCGCGCGCTGGCGATGGCAGCCCGAAGCCGGGGTGTGAGCACCTGCGCCGCCTGCGGTCCCGCACCCGTTTCGACGTGCACCACCAATGCGCCGCCGCGGGCGCCACCGGCCGCGACGGCCCAGGCAGGACCGGCCCCCAGGCGCGTGGCTTCGCTCGAGAGCCGAGGGGCCCACGCTTCTGCTGCCGCGAACGCCGGGGCGCCGCTCAGCGGAAGCGCGAAGGTGAGGCCGCCGTCGGGTTTGGCAGCGGGCTTGCTCAGTGCGAGCGTCGCGGGCGGCGTTGCCGGGCACTGGTCTTGACCCTCGGCGCGCATCATCCAGCGATCGAGGGCGCTGCGGGCAGCGGCCGCCTGACCTTCGCCAGCGAAGGCCAAGACGGCCATACGCACCGGGCCCATGCGCAAGCGGTTCTGGGGGTGCTTCAGCAGCCCGGCGGGGATGCGGCTTTCCTCGCTGCCCGCAGGCGCGAGCCACGAAGGGTGCTCGCGGGAGAGATCGCGCAAGGCCGCGCTGCGCCGCACCATGGGGAGCAGCGACGCGCGGCCGGCCTCGATGGACCGATCATCGAACGGGGCCCAGGCTGCGCCCACTGCACTGCCCAGGCGCTCGGCGAGGGCATTTGCGGACTCGCCCGTTTTCTGTGTATCATGCACGTAAAGACCGACCCCGTCGGCATCCAGGAACGGCTCGGCGGCAAGCTCGTAATGGTGCAGCAGCGTGTGCGCGACGGTGGCCATGAACAGGGCGCCGGTGCCCGCGTCGTCGCGGCTCTCGAAGGCGGTGCCGCAGGGAGAGCCGACCAGGAGCCAGAGCTCGCGCTGGCCCGGCTCGAGGCGCACCCGCGACTCCACCCGCGGCGCCTTCAACCACGTCTCGGCGCGCTCGGTCTGGGCCCGCAAGCGATCTGCGGTGAGCTCGCGATCGAAGACCCGCGCGTCGGTGATCTCCACCGGCCGATCGCCCCCTGCGCCGTCGCGGGTGAGGCCCCACCATGCGGCCCGCTCCGCGGCCACGCGCGTGTCGGCCTCGCGCGCCAGAGCGCCTTCGTTGGCGCTCGCCGCCGTTTCGGAAACGCCGCCCAAGGCCCGGCGGGTGGCGCCGCGCACGAAGGCCAGAAGCGCCGGAAGCGCGTCGGGCGCCGCGCCCTCCAGGTCCACCGCCAGACACGCGCCACCGGCGACGCGAAAGTGGACGTCGACGTCGACCTTCGTCAGCCCGGGAAAGAGCGCCGGCAGCGGCAAGAGCTCCCGGCCCACGCGCGCGGCCGCCCCCTCGTCGCGCTGGGGAATCCAGGTGAGCACCGTGGCGCCCGCGAGGCGCGGTCCCCCGTCGCCCGGGCCCTCCGGCGCGCGGAGCTCGAATGCGGAATCGGGCGGGGCAACGTGCGCGTCGATGGCGCCGCGCGGCCAGGCCGACGCAACGCTCGCGCGGGCCACGTAGCTCGGCGACCCCACCACGCCGAAGGCCAGCCGACCGCCGACCACCGCTTCCTTGCGTAGGGTCTCGAGCTCCGCCTCAGTGATGTCGCGCGCGGCGAGGCCCCGGGCCACGCCGGTGCATGCGGCCACCGTCTCCGGCGGCCGCGCCGAAGGAAAGGCCCGCAGCTTGGCCTCGGCGACCACGCGATCGGCGGTCGAAATGGGGGCGGTGAGGGCGGCCTTCACTTCCTCCATGCTGGCCGATGGCGCCACGATGCGAACGGCGCTCCGGGCCGGCGTGGCGAGCACGTTGCGCGCAGCGCCCCCCAGCCGCGCCTCGAAGACCGCAGCGAGGGCAACCGGGGCGCGCGGATCGACGGTCGGAAGCGCTATGGCCACGGCCAGGCTGCCCTGGGGATCGCCCTCGCGGGCGATGACCACGAACACCGGCTCCTCCGGGCTAGTGCGGCGGGTGGTCGATGCGCCTTGCGGACCGCGAGCGGGACCCGCGCAGCCGATGCCCGCCGCCAGGCAGAGGCCCAAGAAAGCTCGCGCGCACCTCACGGAGCGGGGACGAGGTCCTCGGGCGAGCGCGGCGCGATCTTCAGGTTGAAGAAGTAGGTACAAATGCCCGTGAGGGTCTTGAACTTACGGCCCTGGGGCACGACCTCTGCCGTGAGCGGCATGAGCTCGTTGGAGACCACTGGCGCGTTGCGATCGTTGGCGTCGCCGGCGATGACGTTGGTGAGGCGGCCCTTGCTGGCGAACGGCGCGCCGAGCATTTCCACGTCTTTCACCTGCACCAGCATGCCCACCCAGCGCCGACCCTTTTTGTAGTCGAGCAGATCGTTCACGTCGATGACCGTGGGCGCGAGCGGCCGCGCTTCGAAGCGGAAGGTGCCCACCGGCCGCGCCAGTTGCACCAGCAGCTGGCCTGCGGGAAACACCGCGGTGCCGATGCTCGCGTTCTCCTGATACGGCCCGTTGAAGTCGAGGACGTCGCCGGGGGCCACCTTCAAATCCGAAGGCACGAAGGTCGGCGAGAAGAGCGAGATCCCCGAGTACGCGCGGTCCTTGTCCGGGAGCGACTGGGAGTCGAGGTCCTGGATGTAGATGGTGCCGCGGCTCTTGCCGTCGCCGGTCTCGTCGTAGTTGTCGACTTGAACGATGCTCGCGGCGGAGACCGAGACCACGGTGTTGTTGGCGGCCTTGGTTTCCGCATCGGGGTTGCTGACGGCGCGAATGCGCATCCCTTGCCCGAGCGGCGTGGGGGCGCCGATGTCGCGCGGGGGATCGCCACCGCCACCGCTGCAGGCGACCGATGCGATAAGGCCAAGAAGCAGCGCGGCGTGGGTTCGGAGCATCGACTCTGTAATTACTGGACGTTTCGGCCTCATGCAACCGTATCGGGCGGGGTGCAAGCCTGCGGAAACGGCGACGCCCCGAACGGATCGCACGTGCGTGCGGGGTTCGGGGCGCCCCCGGCGGGGAGACGGGGAGGTGTTACGGTGTGCGTTCGATGCGGCAAATCAGGCGGCTTGGGCCTCGCCGGCGAGCACCGACTCAAGGCGAGCCTGGATCTTGTGCTTCTTCGTGTAGACCGTCTTCACGCTGATGTTCATGCGCTCGGCGATCTGGTCGGGGGTCATGCCTTCGCCGAAGTAAAGGGTGGCGAAGGTGCGGTCGCGCTCGCTGAAGGCTTCCAGGGTGCGGGCGGTGATGTTGGCGCGCTGGGCGAGCGCGGCGGTCTCGTACGGGTCCGGCAGGTTCGACGCGAGGTCGAAGGCGAACGAGAGGTCCTCCTTCTTGGGCTCCCGGCGGCGCTGACGAAGGTAGTCGTAGGCGGCGTGAATCGTGATCATCCCGAGCCAGGTCGAGAGGCGGCTGCCGAGCGCCGGGCTCCAGGTGCGGAGCTTCACCATGTCGTTGGCGAGCAGGAGCACGTAGACGTTGCAGTAGATTTCCTGCACGTCGTCGTCGGAAACGATGCGGGAGAACCGGCGAACCACCTTGGCGATGCAGCGGTGGATGAGCCGATCGTAGCGCTCGCGGAAGGTCCGCCAGGCGCGGGCCTCGCTCTTCAGGAGGCCTGCGACCAGCTCCACTTCAGCGGCATTGCGCTCCTCCGCTGCTTCCGAAACCGTCCCTGCCTCGAAGAATCCACTTTCACGAACGCTCATCACTGCCTCCTCAAAGGGTCGCCGTCTCACCTGCGACGGATTCCCCTTGAGCACCCGCCGTGCCAGCGGCGCGATGGAGCAGTCGTTGTAAACAAATCAACGATTTACGCGAATCGCGGCGGCGTCGAGCGTCACACTCAGCGTAACGTTCGGGGGTCGACTGTTACGCTCCAGCGGAACATCGTTACGGTGTGACGCTCCGCCGGAGAACGTCGCGCGGTCGCGCTACGCGCCCATCTCCCGAGCCTTGTCGACCACGAACTGCCGGAGCTCGCGCAAAGGAACGCGGGTGGGGCAGAGCGCTTCGGCCTCCAGCAGCGCCGCGTCGCTCACGCCACCGAACGAGCGGGCCGCGGCGTCGTAGTCGGGCATGCTTCGGGAGCTGGCGAGGGCCAGGTCCATGATCCCGCCGAATGCCTCACCGCCGGGCGGGGCGGGCACCTGCTGCGCGGCGCCGGCGAAGTCGCAGAGGCCGCAGGCAATGCACCCACCCAGCGTCGGCAGGCGTCGCCGCTCTTCTTTGGTAACCGGCGGCAGGCGATCCTTGGCGTAGCTCGCGCGAAACGCGGCGAGCCCGCGGCGCGTGCCGAAGAGCCCGGTGGCCAGCGTGACCACGAGCGACCAGGCCAGGAGGAAGAGGGCGTACGCGAGGCTCGCGCCTCCAGAGCGACGTAAGGGGCTCGCGCCTCCAGAGCGACGTAAGGACACAGGCGGAGGATACCTCGGCCGGTCCGCTGCGTGTATCCTTCCGGGGTGCGAAGCCCAGGAATGCTGTCTGTCGTGGCGCTCGTCGCCGCCGCCAGCTGCGCAAAGCCGCAGGCGCCGCCGCGCTTCAACCCGCCGGTGGGCAGCACCCATGCGGACAAACCGAAGAGCGGCCCGGGGCCGGGGCTCGATTTTGCCAAGCACGCGGAGCGCCACCCCGACACGCCGCCGGAGGTGGGCATGGCCAGCTGGTACGGCGCCGAGCTCGCCGGCCACAAGACCGCCAGTGGCGAGCGCTTCGACCCGGGCGCCTTCACCGCCGCGCACCGCACCCTGAAGCTCGGCACCTGGGTGGAGGTACGCCGGGTCGACACCGGACGCTCCATTCGCGTTCGCATCAACGATCGTGGTCCCACCCGGGCCTCTCGGATCATCGACCTTTCGCGGCGCGCGGCCGAAGCCCTCGACATGGTGCGCGAGGGCGTGGCCAAGGTGGAGCTTCGGGTGGTTTCCGGCCCGGAGTGAGACCGACCACGAGCACCGAGCCAGTTCGGCGCGCTAGGCCTTCTTGAGAAAGCAGGTCTTGAGCACCAGGGTGCTGCCGTCTACCCGGCACTCGACGGCGTCGTCGTCGTCCGTGATGTGAATCTTCTTGATGAGCGTGCCGCGCTTCAGGTTCGAGGAGCCGCCCTTCACCTTCAGGTCCTTGATGACCGTGACCGAGTCGCCCTCGGCGAGGGGCGTGCCGTTGCTGTCTTTGACGTCCATGGACGTGGCCATAGCCTGGAACGTGCTCGGCGCGCTACGCGTCGATGCGGCGGAGCTTGCCGCTGGCGTACATGGCCGCGTAGGCCTGGTAGGTGGTGACGCCGGCGTCGACCATGAGCAGATCGTGGTCGGTGGCTTCGCGCACCACCTTGGCGGGGCTGCCCTTCACAAAGCTGCGCTTGGGAACCCGCATGCGCGGCGGCACCAGCGAGCCGGCGGCGATGATGCACTCGTCCTCGATGATGGCGCCGTCGAGGATGATGCTGCCCATGCCAACGAGCACGCGATTGCCGATGTGACAGCCATGCACCAGCGCCAGGTGGCCGATCGTGACGTCGTCGCCCACCACGGTGTCGGCGATGCCGCCGGTGACGTGGAGCACTGCGCCGTCTTGGATGTTCACGCGCTTGCCCACGCGTATCGGGTACATGTCGGCGCGGACCACGCTCGAATACCAGACGCTGCTGTGATCGCCGAGCACCACGTCGCCGATCACAGCGGCGCTGTCGGCGACGAACACGCCCTCGCCCAGCACCGGCGCTTTGTCCTCGAAGGCGTAGAGGGTCACGAGACCACCGAAAGCGCGCGCCTGCCAGCCTTGGCGGTGCGGCGGGGCAGGGAGCCAAGGTGCGTGGGGTCGGCCTCGCCGAGGAGCGAGTGCCGGTGCGCGCGGGTGATGGTGACCTCGATCTCGTGGCCCACCAGGTCGGCGCCGCCGGTGCCCAGGACGTGCACGATCTCGTTGCGCACGCTGCGACCCTGGAGCGTGGGGCCGAGGTCCGAGTCGGCCTTGCTATCGCCCTCTACCAAGACCTTGGTGCGGGTGCCCACCAGCCGCGCCAGGTGCGCCTTGCCCTGCGCCTCGGCGAGCGCGAAAAGCCGCGCCAGACGTTCGCTCTTCTCGGTTTCGCTCACGTCGTCGCCCAGCTTGAGCGCCGGGGTGTAGGGCCGCGGCGAGTACTTGAAGCCGAACAGGCTCACGAACCCGACTTCTTCCACCAGCGACAGCGTCGCGGCGAAGTCGGCCTCGGTCTCGCCGGGGAAGCCCACGATGATGTCGGTGGAGAGGCTGAGGCCGGGCCGCGCCGCTTGGAGACGTCGTACCCGTTCGATGTATTCTGCACGCGTATAGCGGCGGATCATGCGCCGCAGCATGCGATCGCTGCCCGACTGCACCGGCATGTGCACGTGCTCTGCCAGCACCGGGAGCTCGGCGTGGGCGCGGGCGAGCGAGGGGGTCAGGTGCCGCGGGTGGGGGCTGGTGTAGCGAAGGCGCAGGAGCGCCGGAACGTCTTGGGCGATGCGCCGGAGCAGGTGCGGAAACTGGCTCTCGTCGGGATCGCCGGTCTCCGGCGGCGGCAGATCGGCGTCCTGGTAGCTGTCGACCGTCTGCCCCAGGAGCGTGATTTCGCGCACCCCCGCCTCGACCCAGCGCTGCACCTCGCCCACGATCTCGCGGTACGGGCGGTAGCGCTCGCTGCCCCGGGTGTGGGGCACGATGCAGAACGAGCAGCGTTCGTCGCAGCCCTTCATGGTGGTGACGAAGGTCGACACCGGCGCCTTGCCCGGCTGGGGCACCGCCGAGAGGAAGGTCGGCGCCGCGAGATCGAACTCGGTGCGCGCCATGGGGATGGCCCCGGCCATTTGCTCCAGAATGAGCCGCGGCAGCTCGGGAATGTTGTCGGGCCCCACGATGAGGTCGACGTGCTTCATGCGGCCGAGGAGCTTCTCGCCCTCTTGCTGAGCGACGCAGCCGGCCACCACCAGCACCAGCTCGGGCCGCGCTTCTTTCAGCGGTGTGAGCTTGCCGATCTCGCTCCGGAGCTTGTGCTCGGCCTTCTCGCGGACGCTGCAGGTGTTGAAGACGACGACGTCGGCGCCCTCCAGCGACTCTGCCCGCGCGAACCCGTGGCCGCGCAAGACCTCGCCCATGCGGTCCGAGTCGTGGACGTTCATCTGGCAGCCAAACGTGTGAATGAAGTACTTCATAGGGGCGCCCGGCGAGCTGTGCCGCCAGTGGGGCGTAGTGCCTAGCACGGCGCAGAGGGGCAGGGTAGGATGGCCGCCGATGCGTCTTCTTCAGCCCGCTCACGCGTTTTGCCTCGCCGCTGCCATCCTGGCGCCCACCTTCGGCGCCGGCTGCAAGAAGCCCCAGACCGCGGACGCCGACGCCGGGCCGGTGGATGCGGCGCCGCCTCCGCCCAAGGTGGTCGAGAGCTGCGACCAGGTCGAGACGCTCGGCGTGTGCATCGACTACACCAAGAGCGACCTCATGCTGCACCGCACGCTGTGCGAGGGCTACAAGGGCAAGTTCCAGGAAAAGCCGTGCGCGGACGACAAGGTCTTCGGCACCTGCGCCCTCGAGGACGGCGAGTTCAAGCGCTACTACCACCGCGCGCCGGCCGCCGGGCAAAAGCCCGAGACCCCGGAAGAAGCCGAGAAAAAGGCCAAGGACAACTGCGAGAGCGAGCTCCTGAAGGGCAAGTTCACGGGCGCGAAGAAGTAGCTTTGCACGCCAGCCGGCGGCGCCCTGGCCACCGGCCACATTCCCTTGTTTCCGCTCTTTCGCCTGGGCCCCGAGGCGCTATGCTGCGGGCATGGCGAAGTTCGAGACTCTGGTCGATATTTTCCAAAGCTCCATCAAGACGTTTCCGGACCGCGAGCTGTTCGGAACGAAGAAGAATGGAGAATGGCGCTGGTCGACATACCTCGAGTTCGGGCGATCGGTCGACCGCTTCCGCGCCGGCCTGGCCGACCTCGGCTACGTCCGCGGCGACAAGGTCGCCATCATCTCCAACAACCGCGTCGAGTGGGCGGTCGCCGCCTACGCGTGCTTCGGCCTGGGCGTCGCCTTCGTGCCCATGTACGAAGCGCAACTCGCCAAGGAGTGGGAGTTCATCGTGCGCGATTGCGAGGCCAAGGGCCTCATCGTCGCCACCGACGCCATCGCCGAGAAAACCCGGGGATTCCTCGAGAGCATCCCGAGCGTGAAGCACATCATCAGCCTCGACCCCAAGACCCAGACGGAGGCGCGCGCCTCCGGAGCCACGGGAGAAGGCGCCGTTCATAGCTACGACGCGCTCCTGCAGACCGGCAAGAAGGCCGCCACCATTCGCCCGGACCGCGACGACCTGGCGTGCATCATCTACACCAGCGGCACCACCGGCAACCCCAAGGGCGTCATGCTGTCGCACTACAACATCGCCTCCAACGTGAGCGCGGTGCACGAGGTCTTCCCGATGTCGTCGGAAGATCGCTCGCTGTCGTTTCTGCCTTGGGCCCACGTGTTCGGGCAAACCTGCGAGCTGCACGCCCTCTTCTCCATGGGCGCGAGCATGGCCATGTGCGAGGCGGTCGACAAGATTCTCGACAACCTGGCCGAGGTGAAGCCCACGCTGCTCTTCAGCGTGCCGCGCATCTTCAACCGCATCTACGGCGCGGTGCAAAAGCAGATGTCGACCAAGCCCGGCGTCATCAAGAGCATGGTCAAGGTGGCCATGGCCGCCCGCCGCAAGCAGCGCGACGGGCTGGAGCTTTCGGTGGGCGAGGGGCTCGTCACCATGCTCACCGACAAGGTGGTGTTCTCCAAGGTGCGCGCCCGCTTCGGGGGCCGTATGCGCTACGCTTTCAGCGGCGGCGCTGCCATCTCCACCGATGTGGCAGAGTTCATCGACGGTCTCGGCATCACCGTATACGAGGGCTACGGCCTCACCGAGACCAGCCCCATCGCCACCGCCAACTGGCCGGAAAACCGCCGCATCGGCTCGGTGGGCCGCGCGCTCCCCGGTGTGCGCATCGAGATCAGCCCCGAGAGCGAGATCATCGTCCACGGGCCCAACGTCATGAAGGGCTACCACAACCGCCCCGAAGAGAACGCCGCGGTGTTCACCGCCAACGGCGGCTTCCGCACCGGCGACATGGGCAAGCTCGAGGATGGCTTCCTGATGATCACCGGCCGCATCAAGGAGCAGTACAAGCTCGAGAACGGCAAGTACGTCGTGCCGACCCCGCTCGAGGAGCAGATCAAGCTCTCGCCCTACGTCGCCAACGTGCTGGTCTACGGCGACAACCGGCCCTTTAACATCGCCCTGGTGGTGCCGGCCTTCGACGCGGTGAAGAGCTGGGCCTCGGAGAACGGCGTCGACACCAAAGATCCCGAGAAGCTCATCGCCCACGCCAAGGTGCGCGAGCTCTTCAAAAACGAGATCGCCACCTACACCGAGAAGTTCAAGGGCTTCGAGGACGTGAAGGACTTCACGCTCGTGACCGAAGACTTCACCACCGAAAACGGCATGCTCACGCCCAGCCTCAAGCTCAAGCGCAAGAAGGTCATGGAAGTCCACGGCGCAGCCATCGACGCCATTTACAAGAAGAAGGCCGAGGCGAAGAAGCCGGAGGCGCGCGCCTCCTGAGCGACGTAGACCGCGCGCGCCTCCTGAGCGACGTAGGAGACGGATGTTTTTGGCCGATACCCTCGGTCTCGGCCAAGCACCCTCAGTCTCCTGCTTGGCGCGCTACGCCGCCGCGCAGTCGTCCGGACCGGACGAGCTAGGTAGTTCACGAAAAACACCAGCCACCTAAACCTGAGCGACGTGGGACTCTAGGTCTTCTTGGCGTGGCGCGCGTAGCGCCGCACCAGCGTCGTGAGCAGGAGCGGAAGGAGCAACACCAGCACGTCTGGGCTTGCGCCTTCGTGGCTCGTCGCGCAGCCTCCGCCGGCGGTGCCCGGGCTGGGCGTGGCGGAGCCTGAGGAGCCTGAGGAGCCTGAGGAGCCCGCGGAATCTGCGGCGCCGGCGTCTGCCAGCGGAAGGTCGAGCCGGCCCATGCAGGCGCCGTTGCGGCAAACGCCTTGCGTGCATTGTGCATCGGTTGCGCAGGGTAGGGGGCCGCTGCGGCAGGCGTCGTCGGCGATGCACTGGAGATCGCCCGCCTCGGTGGTGGGCTTGCAGTGGAAGCCGACCCCGCAGGCGTCGTCGCCGCTGCAGCTCCTTCCGCACACGCGCCCCAGCCCGGTGAGGTCGACGCAGCGCGCATCGTCGCCGGCCGCGGCGCAGGCGTCGGTCGCTCGGTCGCAGGGGGCGCACAGATCGCCGAGCCCGCGTTGCGGCTGGCAGCGGACACCGAGGCACAGGTACGCGTCGGGGCAGCTGCGCTGGGCCGTGCCATCGCATCCTGCGATCCCGGCACCGGGGTAGAGGCTTTGGGCGCCGGCCACGTCGTCGGCCTCGAGAGAGCGCCACGCCACGCCGGCCGGGTAGGCCGCCTGCATGGTGGCGCCCGGGCTCAGGCTATGGCCCAGCCCCAGCGCGTGCCCCAGCTCGTGCACCAAGACGCCCTCCAGGTCCACCTGGCCTGCCGGCGCGCTCGCTGCCGTCGCGGTGCCGAAGCGGTAGCCCGCGGCGTTCAGGTGAATGTCTGCATCATGCAGGTATCCGTCGCCCCCCACGGCGAGCACCGTCTCGCCGAGGGCGCCGGGGGTGAGGGCCCAGGTTGCCTGGTCGACGTAGAGCCCGTTGCGCCCATCGTCGGCTGCAGCGAAGGCCGGCACCTCGGTCACCACCGCGCGAAAGGCCGAAGCTTCTTCCCAGCGGCGCACCGCCACGCGAAACGCCGCGCGAACCTCCGCCGGCAGTCCGGCGTCGAGCGAGAACGCGACCGGCCCGCTGGCCCACACGGCAGCCGGCGTACCGGTGGTGAAGGCATGTACGCCCCCCAACGCTGCCGGCAATGGCAGGCGGGCGCCGTAACACTTCGGCGTGGGCGGGGAGCTCACGCGCTTCAGGCTACCAGCGAAGCCGCCGGTTCGCCCGCCCGCTACGAGGTGTGGGAGCACCGAACAGGTTGAAGACCGAGGATTTGCGGATAGTTGCGAGCCGCGCACGGGGCGACGACGACGCCTACTGCGGCTCGGCGACGACGAGCAATGCCGCGCTGCGAAGGAAATCTCCGAAAAGCCGACCGATTCAACCTGATCGGTGCGCTAGCCTCCGTTGTCATGGAGCTCACCGTCGCCGCCCTGCAGCTCAACGCGCAGGCCAACGTCTCCGAGAATCTGGACCAGGTGGCGCGCCTCACCCGCGTCGCGGCTGCCCGCGGCGCCACGCTGATCGTGCTGCCCGAGAACTTCGCGTTTATGGGCGACACCGAGGCCGCCAAGCTCGCGGTCGCCGAGGCCCTCCCCGATGGCCCCATCCTTCGCCGGGTGCGCGATCTCGCCCGCGAATGCTCCGTTTCCATCGTAGCCGGCGGCATGCCCGAGGCCAGCGAGGCCCCGGAGCGCCCGTACAACACCAGCGTGTTCGTGCGCCCCGACGGCGAGGTGCACGGCCACTATCGAAAGGTGCACCTCTTCGACGTGGAGCTGGCCGATGGCACCACGCTCAAGGAGAGCCACGCCACCTCCGCCGGCCGCGACGTGGTGACGGTGGAAACGCACGGGACGCGCTTGGGCATGACCATTTGCTACGATCTGCGCTTTCCGGAGCTCTACCGGCGCCTGGCCGAGGCGGGCAGCCGCATCGTCACCGTGCCCTCGGCCTTCACGCTCACCACCGGCAAGGACCACTGGCACACCTTGCTCCGGGCGCGCGCCATCGAGAACCAGGTGTACGTGGTGGCGGCAGCGCAGCACGGCAAGCACCCGCGCGGGCGCAGCACCTACGGCAAGAGCCTCATCGTGGATCCCTGGGGCGAAGTCGTAGCCCAGGCCAGCGAGGGCGTGGGCATGGCGCTCGCGACCCTCGATCTCGCCTACGTCGACCGGGTGCGGGCGCAAATCCCCTGTTTGCAACACCGGGTCTTCGACAAGCACCGCTGAGCGAGTGGGCAACGTCTTTTCGAGCGTTCGGCCAAGGTCCGCCTGTGGAAGCTGACAGCAAAGAGCTGGCGATCGTGGCGCTCGACAGCGCGCCGCCGCCGGTTTCGCTGCCGACTCTCGGGTGGCTCACGGCGATCGCCGGTGGCCTGGTGGCGTCGGGTGCGCTCTCGACACTGGGGTGGGTCCTCTTGCCGCAGACCGGCATGGGCGGCGAGATGGTGAGCGCCGCCAGCGCGGCGATGGGCGCGGCGGTGGGCGTGGCGCTGGGGCTCGTCCTGGCGCGGGCGTGGCCTCGGCCAACGCCCAGGCCGGTGGGCCGGGTTCGCTGCACGTCGATGACGGTGCGGCTCGATTGGGCCCGCGGCTCCGAGACGCACCGACTGCGCGGCGCGCGGAGCTTTCCCGGGGTGTTCCAGGGCGAGGGCGGCCGTATGCTTCGGGGTCGCTACATCGCGTTTGCAGAAGGGCCGCGCACGCTCTTCCTGGTGCCGTCGCTGCGCTCCGGGCGCCGGGCGCCACCCTTGCCGCCCGCGGACCGCGTGGTGTGGCTCGAGAACCTGACGGCGCTGGGCGAGCTCGAGCGAGCGATCGCAGGCGCGTCGCTGGTGGAGCTGCGCGATCCCTACGAGAGCACCCGGAAGTCGTCTGGGTAAACCATCACCGCGCGTGAGGATCGTCGATCAGCGCAGGTGGTCTTTGGCGATATCTGCCCAGCTACCAGTGGGCTCGAGGTCCAGGTACTTGCGCCAGTGACGCTTGGCGCGCTCCCGGTCTTCCAGCGCCTCGTAGGCCATAGCGAGGTTGAAGTGCGCGTCGGAGAAGCGGGGGTCGGCGGCCAGGGCCCGCTGAAAGTAGTCCACCGCCTGGGCGTATTTGCCGCGCTCGAGCATGACGTAGCCGAGGTTGTAGTGAGCCTCGGGCTGGCGGCCGTCGAGCTCGAGCGCCCGGCGATAGAGCGCCTCGGCCTGGGTCTCGTCGCCCCGGCGAAAGCGAATGTTTCCGAGGTTGGTGTAGGCGATGGCCAGGTGGGGATCGATGGCGATGGCGCGCTCGTAGAGGCTCGCCGCTTCCTCGAAGCGCGCCGCATCCTCGTCGATGGCGCTGGCGCGGAGGTACAGATCGTAGGCGGTGCGCGCGCGGGCATCGGCGGTCTCTGGCCGGAGCACCCGCACCACGTCGCTCTCCAAGTTCTCGACCCGAAAGTCCATCACCATCTGCCCGCTGATGGGCTCGAAAGCGCCTTCTTCGGCCCGCACCACCACGCGCTTGCCGTCGCTGGTGATGCGCAGCTCCTGGAGCGGCCGGGTGACCCGCGGCAGCGACTGGCGGAGCGCGTCGATGGCCTTGGCCACGTCGCGCAGGCGCACGTTCTTGGCCAGCAGATCGTGGGTGGCGCGGAGTGCGATGAGGTCGGAGAACGTGTAGGCGCGCTTGCCCTTGCGGGTGCCGGAGGGGCTCACGATGTTCGAGCGATCGAGCGAGCGCAGCTTCGCCTGCGGCAAGCCCAGCAGCTTCGAGACCTCGCGCGGCGTGAACATGTCGAGCTGTGGCTCGGTGCGCGCGGCCTCGCCGTCTAGCGGGTCGGGAATCGGGGGCGGCGTGATGCGATGCCCGCCGGCGCCGAACGCCACGTGGATCACATTGCCGGGTTTGGGGGAGTTTTCCTTGCGAGCCATCGGTGTCGACATGCGGCCGCCCTCAGACGCGAGCGTGCCGCTTTGTTAACAACGACGCTTGGACGTCCACGTCAATCCTCAGACCGCGAGAATCGTCATCGAAGCGAATTTCGCATTGACTCGGCAAGAGACTTGCACCGGCTCGGCTCTGGGCTTCACGCCGGGCGATGCGCAGGGCCCGGAGCCGTACGTGCAGGCATCGGGAGGCCAGCGCGCGCACCGTAGCCAGGTCGTCGGCGGGCATTTCCGGGAGCTTCAGGATGATGCTGGTGCTTCCGAACCAGTCGCCGCCGCGCACCGCACCTTCGCTCACCACGTCGGCGCGCGCGAAGACCTCGCGCCAGGCCGCGTCGTCGCTTCGCAAGCGGGTAAGGTTCTCACGCAAGAAAAATCCCGGACCGCGGGCCTTCTTGAGACCGGGGCCACCACGAGTCGACATACGGGCGCACTCCTGCGATGGCGCAGCTACCGGACGAGGGCAGCGCGCGGATGAAATCGTGCCTGGACTGCGCAGCCGCGTACAACTTCCTTCGCGCTGAACGCGTGCGCCGTCTCAGGTCTCGCGGAGCGGCACCACGGTCTGCTCCACGATGAGCCCGCCGGGCGTCGATTCGATCCAGGTGGCGTGGGCCACCAGCGGAGGACCTGCGGCGTTGGTGGCGCGACCGTCGGGCGCGTCGCCCACGCTGCCCACGTTGATGATGCGCACGTCGCCCAGCATGCGATCGAACGGCGTGTGGCTCATGCCGCACACCACCACGTCGGCGGGATCGTCTCCCAGAAGGGCATTGAGCTCTTCCTCGTCCATATCGAAGGTTAGGGCTTCGAAGGGATCGTGGGGCGAGCCGTGCACGAGCACCAGCTCGGTGCCATCTTCCAAGGGCAAACGCGCATGGGTGGGCAGGCGCCGAACGCGCTCCAGAATGACGTCGCCCAGCTCTGCGCGCACGCCGCGCATGCGCTCGACCATGGCGCGCTCGTGCTCGGTGCTGGCTGCGATGGTCTTCGGATCCAACGTGGCGATGGCCCGGTCCGACGCGCCCTGCACCATGATGGCCTGGGCGGCCGAGAGCCGGCGCCAGGTCTCCAGCGGCTGCGGCCCCGGGAAGAGCAGATCGCCCGCGATGAGCAGCTTGTGAAAGCTTCGCTTCTCCGCGGTCGCGAGGACGGCGGCGAGGGCATCGAGCTGCCCGTGGATGTCGGAGAGGCACAGGAGGCGCACGCGACCTGCGTAGCCTACTTGGCTGCGAAATTCTACTGGGGCCGCCCAGGCTCCGGTTTTGTGCCGCTCAGCGCGCGGTACCGAAGCACGGTGGCCGCTTCTCGAAGAACGCCGCCACCGCCTCGGCGTGATCGTCGCTGGCCCAGGTGCTCACGAACGCCTTGCGCTCCACCCCGCGCAGCTCGCTGCCGGCCAAGCGCCTGGCGGCCAGCAGGTTCAGCTTGGTCTGGCGAATGGCCGCGGGCGCAGCCCGGGCGATGCTCGCCGCGATGGTCCGCGCCTCCACCATGGCCACCTCCGCGACGGCGTCGGCGAGACCGACCGCCAACGCTCCCTGCGCATCGAGCGTTTCGCCGGTGTAAAGGAGCCGCGCGGCGCGGGCGCCCAGGAGGGTGTGAAGGCGCCCCAATGTGCCCCAGGCGGTGGTCACGCCCAGCCGCACGTGCTTGAACGCGATGCTGCCCGCGGCGCCGAATACCCGGAGATCGCAGGCCAAGGCCAGCTCGGCGCCGCCGCCGATGGCAGCCCCGTCGAGGGCGGCGATGAGCGGCACCGGCAGGTCGGCGATGGCGTCGCACAGGGCGCTGCCCTGCTCTGCCAGCTCTTCCGCATGGGCGCGGCTCGCGCGGGCCCGAAGCTCCGAGAGATCGCCGCCCGACACGAAGGTGTCACCCTCGCCCGCGAGGATCGCTACCCGCAGGTCGTGGTCGCCCGCCAGCGCCTCGAGGTGCGCGCGCAGCGCGAGCACGGTGGCGCCGTCGAGGGCGTTCTTCACGGCCGGCCGCGCGATGGTGAGGACCGCGAGATCGCCCTCGCGGACGAGGTGTACGGTCACGGTCGGCGCACCGAGGCTACGCCGTTGGCGCGCGCCGCGAGGGGAGCCGGGCGCAGGCGACTGGTGCGGCGCTCGGCGTCGATGATGGGGTCGCCTCGGCGCTTCTTCTTCTTGTTCTTTCGGGCGATGACGTAGCGCTCCGCGTGGTCGATGATCTTGCCGGCGACGTCGACGCCGCTGGTGCGCTCCACGCCTTCGAGGCCGGGCGAGCTGTTGATCTCCAGGATCTTCGGCCCGTTCTTGCTCTCGAGCATGTCGACCCCGGCGACCTCGAGGCCCATCTCTCGGACGGCCACGATGGCGGCCTGCGTGTAGCGCTTGTCCATCTTCACGCGCTGACCTTCGCCGCCGCGGTGCAGGTTGGAGCGGAACTCGCCGGCCCGCGCCTGGCGCCGCATCGCGGCCACGACCCGTCCGCCCACCACGATCGCCCGGTAGTCCTTGCCCTTCGACTCGGCGATGTATTCCTGGAGGATGATGTCTTGACCCATGGCCCAGAGCGTCTCCAGGAGCGAGGTGACGGCCTGCGGCGTCTCGGCGATCATCGTTCCGATGCCCTGCGCGCCCTGTTGAAGCTTGACGATGGCGGGGCAACCACCCACCAGCTCCAGCGCCAACGCCACCGAGTCGGGCGTTTTTGCGCACACCGTAATGGGCACGTCGATGTTCTTCTTGGTGAGGAGCTGCATCGCCCGGAGCTTGTCGCGGGAGCGCGCGATGGCCACCGCGGTATTGAGCACGGGAACGCCCATCATGTCGAACTGCCGCACCACCGCCAGGCCGTAGTTGGTGACCGAGGCGCCGATGCGCGGCACCACCAGGTCGGCGTGGGGCACCGGGCGATCGCCCAGGTACATGGAGGGCCGCCCGCGGGAGATGACGATCTGAAAGTCCAAAGGATCGGCCACCGTCACCTCGTGCCCCCGCGATCGGGCCGCCAGGACCAGCCGGCTCGTGGAGTAGAGTTGCGCGTTGCGAGAGAGGATGAGGAGGTGCATGCCCGGCCGGGCACCATACTCCACAGAGCCCTGCGGGCGCACGATTGCCGCGCAGAATTCCCGGGCGGGCCGCCCTTCAGCGATGGGCGACGGGCGCTTCCGCAGGCGCCTCGAACCAACCGGTGGGCTTCAGCCAGCCACGGGGCACGAGATACAGGGCCAGGATGAGGAAAACAGCGACGAAGCGAAGCCAGAAGTGCGTGTTCGGGGACATGATGCGCCCTCCGCGAGCTACTCAAGCATCGCCCGTGCCAGCCCGGGTCGCGCGGCTTTTGCAGGCCTCGCGCGCCCGGCCGCCTGATCGACGTGTCTTGCAGAGCGCAGGTCTGTGGCAGATTCCGCCCGCCGCGTCGCGTCGCGGCTGCTATCAAGGGGGCGATGGCCGACGAAGATCTGGAGCTACCGCCCGCCGACGGTGATCTCGACGAGGACCCCACCGCGGGCGAGCCGGAGGAAGACCTCGAGACGCCCGACGACGAACCCTGGGACGACGCCGAGAGCGACCACCTCGGCATCCCTGAGGATCTCCTTGAAGACAGTAGAAATGCCAAGGAAAACCAGTCGTTAGAAGACGATTCTGAGGGGTTGGATGAGGACCCCGGCGGCGTCTTGCCCCTGCTCGAAGAAGTCGGGCTCTTGGCGGAGGGTGAAGGCCCCGGAATCGAAGGCCTTTACGAGCTCGACCCGGAGATGGAAACGGCCGACGACGGGGGCGCCGAAGGGCCGTCGGAGGCGGACGAGACGCTGGGGGAGCTTCCGCCGCTCGACGCCGACGAAGAGGGCGAGCTCGATCCCGCGACCCTGTTCGATCGCCTGCGCCCGGAGCGCGCCGAGTGGCGATGGAGCGATCGCGCCTGGGACCGCCGGGAGCTGGTGCCGGGCCCCGTCCTCGCCGCGGCGTTCCACAGCGGCGCCTGGCGCACCGAGCGCACCCTCCCGTTCCCCGGGCCTGTGGTGTCGCTGGCGCTCGCCGGCGCCGACGTCACGTTCGCGGTGCTCGCCGACGCGACCCTGTGGCGGTTGGATGGCGATCGCATGACGAAGCTGGGACGCCCGGAAGATGCCTTCTCCGCTGTCGTCGTTTTTGGCGACGATCTGTCGGCGGTCGGACAGGGCCGCCTCTATCGCGGCAAGGTTTCCGGGAGCGGCGCCCTGGAGGACGTGGGGGCCGCGTTGGCGGTGGCCCACGATGACGAGGCATGGGTGGTGGCCCGCGACGGGGGCGGCGAAATTCTCCTGGGGCGCGGCGTCGACGTGGAGAGCGCGCTCCAAACCACCACTGCGACCTTTGCCGGCGAGCAACTCTCGCATCTTCAAGTGCGCGGCGGGCAGGTTGCTGGGCGGGTCGATGGCATGCTGCGCTGGGCCGACGGCGTCGGCGCGCTCGTGGCCCTGCCTGCGGTGGCGGCGTCGGCGCTGGCGCTGATCACCGATCGCCGCGGTGGGCGCGCGCGCACGTCGCTCCTCGGTGCGCTGCCGGTTCCCGATGGAACGCTGTTCGTGCTCTTCGACGGGCCCGAGCCGCGCATCGTCGCGGCCATCGAAGAAGGACCCGTGACCGGAATCTTCGCACGCGGGGAGATGGTGCTGGCGGTCGGAGCGTTCGGCACCGTGGAGCTGGTCGTTCGCGACTGAGATTTTGCGTCCGCCGGCGCCCCCGTGATACCGAAATATTCGATGGGCATACTCGTTCAAAAGTACGGTGGCTCTTCGGTTGCAGACGCCGAAAAGATCGGCGCCGTGGCAGACAAAGTGGCGCTCGCCAAGCGCGCCGGCCACGACGTGGTGGTGGTGGTGAGCGCCATGGGCAAGACCACCGACGGGCTCCTGGAGCTCGCCCGCAAGGTCTCGATGGACACCGACGCCCCGCGCCGGGAGCTCGACATGCTGGTGTCGACCGGCGAGCGGGTGACCATGGCGCTCCTCTCCATCGCGCTCTTCGCGCGCGGGCACGACGCCATCAGCTTCACCGGCAGCCAGTCGGGCATTATCACCAACGATCGCCACTTCGACGCGCGCATCATCGAGGTGCGGCCTCACCGCATCGAGGACGAGCTGGCGCGCGGCCGCATCGTCATCGTGGCGGGCTACCAGGGCATGAGCTACCGGCGAGAGATCACCACCCTCGGTCGCGGCGGCTCCGACACCACGGCGGTGGCCCTCGCCGCCGCTCTGGGCGCCGAGCGCTGCGAGATCTACAGCGACGTCGACGGCGTCTACACCGCCGATCCGCGCGTCGTCCCCGACGCGCAGCACGTACCGGAGCTCGACCTCGCGGCGCTGTCAGAGATGGCCGAGTGCGGCGCGAAGGTGCTCAACGCCCAGGCAGTGGAGTGGGCCCGGCGCAACAAGATAACCATCCACGCCCGTCGCACCGGCGACGCACACGGCGACGGAGGCGCGCGCGAGACGGTGGCCAAGGAAGGTGCCGCGACCCACGTACGCGCGGTGGTGGGCCTCGACCGCGTGGTGCTCCTGCGCGGCGACGGGCCGCGGCTCCTCGAGGTGGCGGCGCAGCAATCGCTTCCGCTCCTCGACGTGCAGCAGGCGCCTGGCGGCGACGTGACCGCGGTGGTGCCGCTCCTGAACCTCCCAGACTGGGACCGCATCCGCGCCGAGCTCGGCAGCAAGGTGCCCGCGCTGGAGATCACCGCAGGGCTCGCGCTGGTGAGCGTGGTGGGCGACGGCCTCCTCGGCCCCACCTCGTACGTCGATCGCTTCCGCGCCATCTTGCAGCGCCTGGGCGCCGCCCCCAAGCACCTGGCGGGGAGCCCTCTGCGCATCGGCGCCGTGATCGAGTCGAGCTACCTCGGCGACGCGCAGCGTGCGCTCCACCAAGCCTTCGTCGCGCGCTGAGCCGGCGGGGCTTACAGGTTCTCGACGCTCTTCAGCATCTCGCTGATGAACTGCAGGCGCGGGCGGATGAGCCCCATGCGCAGCGCCCCCGGAGGCCGCCGAATGACGTCGATCATGGGCGTGTGCGATGAGCCGTCGCCGAGATCGTCGCAGAACGTCACGGTGCGCTGCTCGCCCGCGACGTTGTCGGAGTAGCCCTTCCCGCAGGCATCGACCTTGGGCGCCGCGGCGGCCGGCGTCTGCGCCTCGGCCGTTGTGGGCAGCAGCGTGAACCCGAGCGCGAACAGGCCGCACGCGAGCGGCAACATCGTCTTCTTCATTCGGAACCTCCGCCTCTTCGACCCACCGATCGTGGTCGCCTTGGGTTATCGTAGGCGGTCGATGAACGCGGAAACGCTGAAGGTGCTGGTGCAGTCGCATCGCGAAGGCCAGCGCGGGCCGGCCGAGCCCACGGGGCCGGGCGCCGGCTCGGGCCTCGCGGCGGGGCAAGCCAACGCCGCCTTCTACGAGGGCATCCTCGCCCGCATCGCGACCCCGCTCACGGTGGCTGCCACTGGGAGCTTCGGCCGCGGCGCTGTGGCGCTGCGCAGCGATCTCGATCTCCGCTTCGTGTGCGCCAAGGACCCGCCGCGCGAAGAAGACGTGGAGGCGTTCCTGTACCCGCTCTGGGACGCGCGCATCGCGGTGGGCCACCAGATTCTGCGGGTCGACGACGTGCTCGAGCTGGCGCTGGAGGATGTTTCGACGGCCACTTCGCTCCTCGATCTCCGTGCCCTGCGGGGCGAGACCCCAGTGGTGCGCGCGCTCCTCGACCGCGCCTTCGAGGGGCTGTTCGGCGAGGCGCACCTGGCGGCGTTCTTGCGGCGTTTGGAGGAAGAACGCGAGGGTCGTCACGCGCGCTTCTGCGGGTCGGTGTACTTGCTGGAGCCCGACGTGAAGAACGGCGCCGGCGGGCTGCGCGATCTCGACCACGCGCGCTGGGCGGCGCGCGCACGCTACCGCTTCGACCCGCGGGCGCCCACCTTTCGCGAGCTGGTGCACGTGGGCGTGCTCCTGCCCCGCGAGGGCGAAGAGCTTGCGGCCGCCGAAGACTTTCTCTGGTCGGTGCGCAACCGGCTCCACGTACACGCTGATCGCCGCTCCGATCGACTGACCTTCGAGGAGCAAGAGGCCATCGCGGCCGAGCTCGACTACGGCAGCGAACCGTCGTCGGTCGAGCGCTTCATGCAGGACTACTACCAGCACGCGCGGGCGGTGGTGCGCGGCTGCGAGCGAATTCTCTCGCTGGCCACGCCCTCGCCCAAGCGAAGGCAACGGCCCCACGAGATGGACCTGGGCGGCGGGGTGCGTTCCTTCGACGGGCAGATCACCATGACCGCGGCCGCCGATCTGCACACCGACCCGGCGCTGGCGCTGCGCGTGTACCGGACCGCCATGATGCGATCCATGCCCATTCTACCCTTCGCGCGCGAGGCCATTTCGCGCGCCGCTGTGGAGCCGGCTTTCGGCGAGGCCCTGCGCAGGAACGCCGAGGCCGCACGCCTTTTCGGCGAGCTGGTGTGCTCCAATCTCGAGGTGCCGACCCGCGCCCGATCGGTGCTGGGCGAGCTTCACGACGTGGGCCTGCTGCTCGCCATGATTCCCGAGTTCTGCAAGGTCACCGGCCGCGTGCACCACGACGTCTACCATGTGTACACCGTCGACGTACACAGCGTGGCCGCGGTCGACTGCCTGCGCGCGCTCGCCCGCGGCGAGCTGGTTTCGGCGCATCCCTTGGCCAGCCGCCTAGCCCTCGAGGTGGCGCAGGAGGGACGCTTGTATTTTGCAACCTTGCTCCACGACGTAGGGAAGGGGTATCCCGACCGCGACGGCTCTCGCGCCAAGCACTCCGAGAGCGGCGCCCAGCTGGCAGAGACCATTGCGCCGCGGCTGGGCTTCGGCGAGGCCGACACCCGGGCCATCGCGCTGCTCATTCGCAACCACCTGGCGATGTACCACGTGGCGACGCGCCGCGACCTGGACGACCCCAGCACCATCGAGGAGTTCGCGCGGGTGGTGGGAAGCCGCGAGGCGCTGCGCAACCTGTACCTGCTCACAGTGGCCGACATCACCACCACGTCGCCCCAGGCCATGACCGCCTGGAAGGCACGCATGCTCGACGAGCTCTACTTTCTCACCGACGCGTTCCTCTCGGGAACTCGCGACGAGCGTCCGTCGGTGCGTGCGCAGGTGGCAAGCCCCGCGGTGCCCAACGCCTTCTCCCAAGCGTTCCTGGGCAGTATGCCGGAGCGTTACTTCCTGGCCACGCCGCCCGGCACCATCGCCGCCCACCTCGAGGTGGCGTTCGCCCGCGGTGACGACTCGTTCGCGCTGGGGCTCTCGCCGGCGCAGCACCCTTCCGGTGCGCAAGAGGCACAAGGCGCGGCCGGCGTCTCCGAGCTTCTGGAGCTGTGTGTGGTGGCCGACGATCGCCCCGGCCTTCTGGCCCGCATCGCGGCCGCGCTTACCGCCAATCGCCTGGAGGTGCTCTCGGCCCAGGTGTATTCGCGGAAAACCGAGCGCGGCGCCGAAGCGGTAGACGTGTTCTCGCTGCGCGATCGCCATGAGCACGACCACGCGGAGCATCGAGAGCGGGCGCTCCGGGCGGTGCGCGCCGATCTGCGGCGACTGCTCGACGATGGCTTCGACCCCAAGGAGCTGGTGCGGCAGTATCTTGGCAGGCCGCCCACCAGCCAGCGGCGCACGCCTTCGGTCACGCCCGAGGTGGTATTCGACGACCGCGCCTCGCCGCAGCACACGGTGGTCGAGGTGTTCGCCAAAGACCGACCCGGTCTGCTCTTCGCGCTGTCGCAAGCCCTCTCGGAGCTCGGCCTGACCATCGCGCTCTCCAAGATCAACACCGAGGGCGCCAAGGCGGCCGACGTCTTTTACGTTTCCGATTTGCAGGGCCAGAAGCTACCCCCGGCGCGCTTTGCCGAGGTGCGCGAAGCGCTGCTCCGCTGCGTCGACCCGGGCGCCGCCGCCGCGGCTACCGCGAGTCCTTGAGCCACTGGCGATCACCCAAGCTTCGCGCTCGCCTTTTGTCCAACCAGCCCATGCCAAACCTGCGTACTCTACGGGCCCCATGAAGCGCGCCTGCATCGTCCTGTTCGCCCTCGTCGCCTGCGGCGGCCCGCCCCCCAAGTCTGCCGACGAAGGCGGCGATCCCAATGCGCCGCTGGGCCCCAGCACCCAGGCTGCGACGACCGACCCCAAGGCGCCGCCGGCCGAGCCCGCGCAGAGCCCCGAGGTCGACCGCGGCGCCAAGGCCCTCGAGCGAGGCGACGTCCCCGGCGCCAAGGCCGCCTTCGAGGCCGCTGTCGCCAAGAACAAGGACGACGCCGAAGCCCACTATTACCTGGGGTTGATCGGCGATCAGCAAGGCGACAAGGCCAAGGCCGAAAAGGAGTACGGCGAGGCGCTCCGGGTACGCCCCCATCTGGAGGCCGCCGCCGTGAATCTCGGTGCACTGTACATCGACTCCGGGCGCCTCGACGATGCCCTGCGCATCACCAAGAAGGCTTTGGAGAAGCAGAAAGACAGCGCGCAGCTGCACTCCAACCTGGCGGTAGCCCTGGCGCAAAAGGGTGGCAGCGAGGCCGAGAGTGGCAAAGCGTTCGAGACCGCCGAGAAGCTCGCTCCCAAGGACGCCATGGTGGCCCTGACCCATGGCATGTGGCTGGGCAAGTGGAAGCAGGTCGATGCCGCCAAGGCGCGCCTGAAGGCTGCGCGCGATCTCGCGGGCGACGACGTGGGTATCCTCGCCTCGGCGGGCTTCGAGCTGAAGAACATTGGCGCTTTTGCCGACTGCATCGGCGCCCTCGATCGCGCCATCGCCAAGAAGGACGCGGCCGAGCTGCGCACCTACCGCGCCCTGTGCAAGCTCGGCGAGAAGGACAAGCCCGGCGCGCTCGGCGATCTGCAGGCGGCGGTGAAGAACGAGCCCAGCTACGGCCCGGCGCACTTTTACCTGGGCGGGCGCTTCGCCGAGGACGGCAAGCGCGAGGACGCCATCGCGCAGTACGAGGCCTACGTGAAGCTCGAGCCCAAGGGCCCGCTCGCGCAGACCGCCGGCGAGCGCATCAAGATTCTCAAAGAGAAGAAGAAGAAGTAGGCGCGGCGGCGGCGGAAGCGAACCCGCGCATCACGCGGCCCACCTCGCCTTCGCGCTGACCGATGGCGACGAGTACGCCGGCTTCGCTGAGCCAGGCGTGCGGACCTTCGGCGAAGGGGGTGAGATCCTCTGCGCGCACCCCGCGCCCGAAGCCTGCATCGCGCACGCCGGTCTCCGAGAGCACCGCCGTGGGCAGGCAGCGGCTCGCCGCATCCGCCAGCGAGAGCACCGGGAGGGTTGGCGCGTCGAAGGCGAAGGCGTCGTCGCTGGTGAACGCCCCAGAGGCCAGGCGGCGCAGCTCTACCACGTGCCCGAGCGTTCCCATCGCCGCCGCAAGATCGCGGGCGAAGGCGCGCACGTAGTAGCCCTTGGCGACGGTGATCACGAAGCGTGCGGTGGGCGGCTCGTCGGTGCCGGGCAGGTAGGTGAGCGCTCGGATGCTCGCGGGGCGCGCCGGAAGCACCACGGTCTCGCCGCGTCGCACGCGATCGTGCGCGCGCTCGCCGTCCACGTGAATGGCCGACACCGAAGGTGGCACCTGCTCGGTGCGCGCCATCTCGGCGGCGATGGCCGCGCGAAGGAGGCCCTCGGGTTCAATGCGCGAGAGGCCGAGCCCGACCGGCACCGGCGCCTCGGCTGTCACCGGCGAGCCGGCATCCAGCGTTGGCGTCTCTTGCCCCAGGCGAATGGTCACCGCGTAGGTTTTGTCGGCCTGGGTGAGGTACGGCGTGAGCTTGGTGCCCTCGCCGAGGCCGACCACCAGCACGCCCGAGGCCAGAGGGTCGAGCGTGCCGGCGTGGCCGACTTCTCGGGTCTGGAAGCGCTTCCGCAGCTTTGCGACCACGTCGTGGCTGGTGGGGCCGAGCGGCTTGTCGACGACCACCACGCCGTGAATGGGGCTTACCCGAACCATACCGAGCGCCGCTCGCCGATGGCGCGATCCAACATGCCCTGAATGGTTGCGCGCACGCGCTCGGAGAGGCGCCCCACCAAGAGCTCGTCGGCGGCCGCGCCCTCGCCGTACTCCGAGAGATCGAGCGGCTCGCCCACGAAGATGCGCCACTTGGTGGGCGCCGGAAGGAGCCCCGCCGGGCCCAGCAGCGGAAAGGTAGGGGTCACCGGCAAGAACGGCAGCCCCAAGCTCTTGGCGAAGAGCTCCACCTTGAAGAGCAGCGGGTTGGTCTCTTCGCCGCCCACGATGGCCACCGGGACCACGGGCGCGCCGGTGCGCAGGGCGAGCTTGATGAAGCCGCCGCGGCCAAAGCGCTGGAGCCGGTAGCGGTCGCGGAACAGCTTGCCCACGCCCTTGGCGCCCTCGGGAAAGACCGCGATGGCCGCGTCTTCCTGGAGCAGCCGCTCGGCATTCTCCTGGCAGGCACGCACCGCGCCGATGCGGTTCATCCACGCGCCCAGAAACGGCATGTGGAACACGAAGTCTTCGGCCAGCCAGCGGAGCTCGCGCTTCTTCGGGTGCTCGCGCTGGAGCGCCATGCGCAGCATTGGACCGTCGAGTGGCACCGTGCCTGCGTGGTTCGCCACCAGGATGACGCGGCCCTCGCTGGGCACCCGGTCGGCGTCGCGGACCTCGACCCGAAAGTAGGACTCGTAGAGGAAATCGAGGAGCGGCTTGGCGCGCTCTTCGTACACCTTGTCGTAGCCGAACTCGTCGACGGGTTCGAACTTCGAGCGCAGCGCGGCCTTGCCCCATCGCTGGGCGACGTAGGCCTCGGAGAGGAGCTCGGTGGCGGTGTCTGTGGGGCCGCTCACCGGATCGCTCCCGCGGGCCTTCCGCAGTGCGTCGCTCCCTGGCGGCCGGTTCGGCGTGAGCAGGTCGATCTGCGCCTCGAGCGCGCGAATCTCGGCCTCGATGTCGCGCTCACGCGGCTCGGGGGGGCCGAGCGTCGGCGGAAACGGCGGCTCTGTTGCGGCGGCGTCCGCCTTCTCGATGGTCACCGTGGCCGGGCGCGGCGAACGCGGCGGAAGTGGCTTCGTTCGCGCGCGGCGCTCCGGCGCTCCTGCGCTCCTGCGCGCGGGCGGCGTTGCGGCCTTGGCGCGGCCTTGGCGCGGGGAAGCCGACGCTTTCGCGGTCACGCGCTTGCGACCTTCGCCGGTGCGGGCGATCTCGCGCTCCTGCCCCTTTTGCTTCTTTTTCTTCTTCTTGCTCATCCCACGTTCTCCTCGATGAGGCGCACGTCGCGGAGCCGCTGGGCGTTGACAAAGTCGAGCAGCGCCTCCCGCGTGGAATACGCTGGTCGAAAGCCAGCCGCGGCGATCTTGGAGCCGTCGGCCACGCAGAGAAAGCGCAGGTACTTCAGAAACTCCGGCGGCGCGTCGGCGAGCTGCGCCAACCAGAGGGCGGCGTTCACCCGCTCGGCCACCGGGTGCGGAATGGGCACCGCGACGCGGCCGCACACGCGCAGCACCGTCGAGAGCGGGAGGATGCCGTCGCCCACCACGTTGAAGGTGCCGGCGATGTCGCGGTCCACTGCGAACTTCAGCGCCGCGATGGCGTCGACCTCGTGAAGGAACTGCACGAGCGGGTCGAAGCCCATCATGGTGGCGACCACCCGCCGCGCCAGATACCGCGTGATGACGTTGCGCACGCTGGGCCCCACGATGGGCGCGGTGCGCAGCGTGGTGACCACGCAGTCGAGCCCGTGCTGCGTCTGCTGGTAAAGGCGCTGTACCTCGGCTTCGGCCTCGAGCTTGTCGGCGAAGAAGGGCTCGCTGCGCGAGGCGCGGAGCGGATGCTTCTCGGTGAGAAAGTTGGGGTTGGTGGGCTCGGCGCCGTAGAGCATGGTCTGCGACCACAGCACAAACTTGCGAACGCGGGCCTCGCGGGCCGCCACCGTAATGCGCATGGTGCCGACGCTCTCGAGCTCGTGCACCCACGCGGAGCCGTGGCTCGGGCTCGCCAAGAACGCGAGATGCACGATGGTGTGCGCGCTCTCGGCGGCGAGGATCTCCGCCAGTCGCGCCTCGCTGGTCGGCTGCGTGAGGTCGACCTCGTAGCTGCGCGTCTTGGGCCCGGGAAAGGTCTTGCTGGTCTCGTCGATGGCGACGATGCGGCTCACGCTGTCGTCTTCTTCGAGCAGCGCGATGAGGTTGCTGCCGAGAAAGCTCGACGCGCCGGTGACGGCCACCACGCGACGGCTGCCGGCCGCGACGAGATCGCCGCGAGCCACGGTGGCCAGCGGCGCCTCCGAGGGCGGTGCCGAAAGAGGGGCGGCGTCGGATGGTCCGCGGGGCTTGGCCCGGCGTTGAGGCTCACGTTTCACGAGCGGAGCCTACCAGAGGCATCTCGGCGCCAGAAGGGTGCTTTGTGCCGTATATCGCCGACATTTCGTTCGGCGAAGGCGCGGTATGCGGGCGCCAAAAGCATGAACCCCCCACGGCGCGTATCTGGGCTACACTCTTGAGGAATGGCGCTCGCCAAGCCGCAGCGACTGGGGCCCTACGAGCTCTTGAGCCACATCGCGACGGGCGGTATGGCGGAGGTGTACGTGGCGCGCCGTGCAGGTCCCCACGGCTTCCAGAAGACCGTGGCGGTCAAGCGCATCATTCCGCAGCTGGCCCAGGACCCGGAGTTCGTGGCCATGTTCGTGGACGAGGCGCGCGTGTCGGCGCACCTTTCGCACCCGAACATCGTGCAGGTCTTCGACTTCGGCGAGGACGAGGGCGAGCTCTACATGGCCATGGAGTTCGTGCAGGGCACGAGCACCGCCAAGCTCATTCGCGCCATCTCGGGCCGACCGCAGCTGCTGCCGCTGGACGCCACCTTCCACCTGATCCTGAGCGTGCTTCGTGCGCTCGACTACGCCCACACCGCGGTCGACGAAGACGGCACCGGCCTCCACTTGGTGCACCGCGACGTGTCGCCCGGCAACATCTTGCTCCACGCCTCGGGTGCGGTGAAGCTCACCGACTTCGGCATTGCGCGGGCGGCGCGCATCGAGCGCCGCACCGACGCCGGCCAGCTCAAGGGCAAGCTCGGCTACATGTCGCCGGAGCAAGTGGTGGGGCGCGAGCTCGACCCGCGCAGCGATCTCTTCACGCTGGCGGTGGTGTTCGCCGAGCTGCTCACCGGCGAACCTCTCTTCGCCGGGCCCAACGAGCTCGACGTGCTCATGCGCATCCGCGACGCCGATCTGCGAATCCTCGACCGCGCGCACATCCCCGAAGACGTGCGCGCCGTGCTGCTCCATGCGCTGGCCCGAAAGCCGAGGGATCGCTTCGACGACGCCGCGGCCTTCGCTGCCGCCCTCGAGGAAGTCATCCGGCGGCGCCGCATGCCGGTGGCGCCGAGCGCCCTGGCCCAGGCGCTCCAGAACCTGAACCTGGTGGGGGGGAGCCGCGAGTATCGCCTCGCGCAGCAACCGGACACCGAGTCGCTCTTGCCGCCGATCTCCGTGCGTGCGCCGGAAGAAGAGCTGCGTTCCACGGTGATTCCGCCGGTGCGGGCCGAGGGAGGCTCGGCGCGCATGTCGCTCCCGTCGGCCCCGCTCGCCACCAGCTGGACCCTGCGGCAGGGCGAAGACGTGCGTTCGGGGCTCACCTACCCAGAGGTGATCGAGCTCTTGGTCACCGGCAAGGTGCCGGCCGAGAGCGCGCAGTTTTCCAAGGAGGGGTCCCCTTTTCAGGTGGCCCGCAACTACCCCGAGCTCTCGCGCTTCGTCACCAGCCCCGCCCTCGCCTGGACCGAGCACATGCCCACCGGCGTCATCGACCGCAAAGTGGTCGACCGGGCAACGCTGCCGTCGCGACTCTACTACCTTGCGGTGCACCGCGAGACCGGCGCGCTCCTTCTGCAGTCGGGCGAGAATAAGAAGAAGATCTTCTTCGTCGACGGCGTGCCCGAATACGTGGCGTCGACCGACCGCACCGAGCTCCTGGGCGAGTGCCTGGTGCGGCGCGGCCAGGTGCTGCGCATGGAAGTCGACATGGCCTTGGCCATGCTCTCGGAGTTCGACGGCAAGCTCGGCGACGCCCTGGTGGGGCTGGGCGTGCTCCGGCCCATCGAGCTCTTCCGCGCGGTCCTCGATCAGACCCAGGATCGCATCGTCGAGGCGTTCTCGTGGTCCGACGGCGAGATCGCATTTTTGCCCGGCGCGCGCTGCCAAGAAGAAACGCTGCCCTTGGGCGTGAAGCCCTTCGAGCTCATCGCTCGGGGCATTTGCCAGCACTACGGCTACGTGGAGCTGGGGGAGATTCTGGAGCGCGTGGGTAACGATCCGCTCGAGCGGGTGGCGCCGTCGCCGGTTCGCGTGGAGTCGTTCCGGCTGCCGGAGCGCGAAGAGCGGGTGTTGCAAAGTGTCGAGGGGCGCATCACGCGCAGCGGTCTCGAAGACCGCGCGGTGCGCGAGAACATGGCGACCCCCGACGAGGTGGCCCGCGCCATCTTCTTCGGGCTTTCTTGCGACATCTTGCGCACGCCGCGCTGGCGCGCCTTTGTCTCGTCGCACCCGCGCCGCTGAGTCTCGCTGCGCCTCAGACCGGGACGCCGCAGGCCTTGAGGAGCAGGTAGCCGCCGGCGCTGATGGCGGCCGCGCCGGGCACCGTGAGCACCCAGGCCCACACGATGCGGCCCGCCACGCCCCAGCGCACGGCGGAGAGCTTTTGCACGCTGCCCACGCCGACGATGGCGCCGGTGATGGTGTGGGTGGTGGAGACCGGGATGCCGAGTCCGGTGGCGAGAAAGAGCGTGGCCGCCCCGGCGGTCTCCGCGCAAAAGCCGCCCACCGGCTTGAGCTTGGTGATCTTCATGCCCATGGTGCGCACGATGCGCCAGCCGCCGGTGAGGGTGCCGAGGCCCATGGCGGCGTGGCACGAGAGCACCACCCAGAGCGGCACCCCGGCGTCGGCCTTCAGGTAGTGGCTGGCCACCAGCGCCGCGACGATGACGCCCATGGTCTTCTGCGCGTCGTTGCCGCCGTGGCCCAGCGAGTACAGCGCCGCCGAGAGAAACTGCATGCGCCGAAAGGTCTTGTCGACCTTGCGTTGGGGGGTGCGCCCGAAGATGAGCATGGTGATGCGCATCATGATCCACCCGAGCAAGAAGCCGAGCAGCGGCGACACCAGGATGAAGACCGCCGTCTTCAGGAAGAACTTGCCGTCGAGCGAGCCGAAGCCCGCCTTCATGACCGCCGCGCCCGCGATGCCGCCCATGAGCGCATGCGACGACGACGTGGGAAGGCCCCACCACCAGGTGAGGAGATCCCAGACGATGGCGCCGAGCAGACCCGCCGCCACCAGGCCCAGGGTGACCACTTCGGCGTGAACGCCCTTGGCGATGTTGCCGGCCACGTGGGTGCTGAAAAACAAGAACGCGATGAAGTTGAAGGCCGCCGCCCACACCACCGCAGCGCGGGGCGACAGGACGCGGGTAGAGACGATGGTGGCGATGGAATTTGCGGCGTCGTGAAATCCGTTGATGTAGTCGAACACCAACGCCAGACCGACGATGAGGACGAGGAACAACATCAGGCGTACTCGAGAACGATGCCTTCGAGGATGTTCGCCACGTCGTTGGCCCGGTCGGTGGCGCCCTCGAGGTTGTCGAACAGATCGCGCCACTTGAGGATCTCGACCGGATTCATGGCGTCGCGGTAGGGGCCGCCGTCGGTGCCGCCGCGGGTGCGATAGATGTTGCCGAGAGCGCGCCGGAAAATGGCGTCGGCCTCGATCTCCAGGCGGTCGATCTCCCGGCAGAGCGTGAGGATCTCCTGCGGCTTCTTCAGGCCGGGCAGCAAATCGATGGCTTGCTTCATCTTCTCGCAGCACTGCACCAGCACCGCGGCCAGCTCCTTGGCCTCGTCGCGCGAGGCCTCGATCTCGAAGATGACCACGCGATCGGACACCGCATGCATGGCGTCGAGGACGTCGTCCATGGTGGTGATGAGCGTGTGGATGTCGTCGCGGTCGATGGGCGTGATCCAGGTCTCGTGGAGCGCCTTGAGGGTGTCGTGGGTGATGGTGTCGGCGGCGTTCTCGGCCTTCTTCACGTCGGCCGCGAGCTCGACCTTGCGGTCCATGTTCTCGAACATCTCGGCGAGCGCGCGAGCTCCCTCGAGGCTCTTCTGCGCGTGGTCCTTGAAGGCCTGGAAGAACGTGTCGTCTTTGGTGGAGATGCCGAACATGTGGGAACACACTTCGCCGCTCTCGGTGACGATACGGTGTCGTACCGGCAAATCGTTGGTGGAATCAGCCTGCGCTATGCATGCGGAGCTGCGGGCGCCAGGGCGAGCCGAAGCACCGGATACGGGGGCTGGTCGACGGTGATGTCGAAGCCCAGCGCCAGATACAGCGCTTCGGGGCCGAGAAATGCCGCCTCGTCGTAGAGCCGGGTCGCGCTTCGCCGCGGATACGCCTCGAGGAAGCGAGCGCCCCCACGTGTTGCCTCGAGGATGGCGCCCTCGAGGAGCGCGCGCGCCACCCCCTGCTCGCGATGCTCGGGGTGCACCAGGACGCAGCCGATCGCGAGCACGCCTTCGTCGGGCCCCAGGTCCAGCGTGCGGTACACCGGCAAGTTGCGGAGCTTGGGCACCGCGCCGCGCGGCGCGAGCTTGAGCCAGCCTACGACGACGCCTCCGCCGCCGAGCGCGACCAGGCCCGCGCCGTCGGGACGCTGTTCGCGCACCGCCGCCTCGAGCTCGCTGCGGCTCTCTTCGGGCCGCGCGGCGCTGCGCTCGAGCCAGCCGTTCTTGTCGCCGCCGAAATGCCAGTAGCGACAGAAGCAGGTGGAACCTGCGGCCTCGAAGAATGCCGCCAGGGCAGGGCCGTCGGTCGGGCCCACCCAACGAACCTGCAGCTCGGGCGCCTCGCTCACGGCAGGGCGCCGCGCGCGGGAAAGTCGCCTTCAGTGGCCGCCGCCACCCGCAAGACGGTCGCTTCGTCCCAGGGGCGGCCGATGACTTGAAGCCCCACCGGCAGCGCGCCGGCGAAGCCGCAGGGAACGCTCAGCGCCGGCAGCCCAGCCAGGCTCGCGGGCAGCGTGTAAATGTCTGCAAGATACATCGATAGCGGATCGCTCTTCTCGCCCAAGCGGAAGGCAGTGGTGGGGGTGGTGGGTGTGCACACCACGTCGACCTCCCGGAACACCTGCGCGAAGTCCTGGGCGATGCGCTGCCGCTGCCCCATGGCCTTCTTGTAGTAGGCGTCGTAGTAGCCCGAGGAGAGCACGAAGGTTCCCAGCAAGATGCGGCGCTTCACCTCGGCGCCGAAGCCGCGGCTCCGGGTGCGCTCGTACATCTCGTGGAGCGACTCACCGGCCACCCGCGCGCCGTAGCGCACGCCGTCGAAACGCGAGAGGTTGCTCGACGCCTCGGCGCTCGCGACGATGTAATAGGTGGCCACCGCGTAGCGCGTGCTGGGGAGCGAGACAGGCACGCACACCGCGCCGCGGGCCTCGAGTGCGCGCAGGGCTTCGCGCACCCGCGCCTCTACCTCTGGGTCCAACCCCTCGGCGAAGTACTCTGCGGGCACGCCGATGCGAAGGCCGTACACATCGCTCTCTTTGGCGAGCGGCGCGATGGGCGGCATGTCGACCGAGGTGGCGTCGTGCGGGTCTTTCCCGCAAATGACCCGGAGCACGGTGTCGGCGGTGGCCACGTCGGCCGCCAGCACGCCCACTTGATCGAGGCTCGAAGCAAAGGCGATGAGCCCGTAGCGCGAGACGCGCCCGTAGGTGGGCTTGATGCCCACCACGCCGGTGAACGATGCCGGCTGACGGATCGACCCGCCGGTGTCGCTCCCGAGCGCCGCCGGCGTCATGCGTGCGGCCACCGCCACCGCACTGCCGCCCGACGATCCGCCGGGTGCGCGGGCGAGGTCCCAGGGGTTGCGGCTCGCATGAAAGGCGCTGTGCTCGGTGGAGGAGCCCATGGAAAATTCGTCGAGGTTGGTCTTGCCCACGACGATGGCGCCAGCGGCCCGCAGCCGCGCCACCGCGGTGGCGTCATAAGGCGGCACGTAGCCGGCCAAAATCTTGGAGCCGGCGGTGGTGCGCAGACCACGCGTGCAGAGTGCATCTTTTACCGCGATGGGAACACCGGTCAGGGGCCCGCCGTGGTCTCCTTGGGCGTCGAGCGCACGGGCCGCGCCGAGGGCGCCCTCGCGGTCCACCGCCAGGAACGCACCGAGCGCCTCGTCGTGGGCGGCGATGCGGGCCAGCGCAAGGGTGACGTTGGCGGTGGCGGGGCCGCTCACGGGTTGAACCTCGGCACCAGGAACGCGGTTCCGTCCAGCTCCGGCGCGGCGGCCATGGCCTCGGCGCGGCCTGCGAAGTGCTCCACCACGTCAGGACGCAGGGCGGCGGTGATGGCTTCGGCGGCCGCGTCGTCTGGGGCGGCCGCCTCGCTCTCCCCCAGCTCCGCCACGTAGCCGAGGAAGCGCGTGAGGTCGGCGGCAACTCGTGTGCGCTCTTCGGGCTCCAGCGACAGCGCAGCCAGGTGCTCGAGTCGAACGACCAGCGTCTCGTCCACGATCATTTCTTCTTCTTCTTCCCCGTGGGCGCTGCGTCCGCCGGGCTCGCGTCGCCGGCGCCGGCGTCCTCGGTCTTCGCCGCCGCGTGCACGAAGGTGAGCGGGAGCATGACCGTCGCGTCGCCGGTGGCACGTGGCTCGAACTTCACCGCCTTGATGGTGGAGACGATGCACGCCACCAGCTCCGGGCCCATGGCGGTCTCGCCCTCGGGGCCCGCGTCCTTCACGGCGCCGTCGCTGGCCACCACGAAGCGCAGGAGCATCTTCCCCTCGGCCTTGCGCTTGGCGCGAAGCTCCGCGTCGTAGCAGCCCACGAACTTCGGCTGCGCCTCGCCGGCGCGCTTGGCGATGAGCGCGACCTCGTCGGGCGTCGGGGGCTTTCCGTTGGCGGAGGCGGGCGCGTTGCCGGCGCCGGAAGGTGCAAGACTGCCGGAGCTGTTGCCCTCGGCGCCGGCGGCTCCGCCCGCGCTCGGCGAAACCGTGGGCGCCGACGCGCTCGCCGCGGGCTCCTCGTACTCCGGGCCGGGACCGGCCGGCAGCTTCGGGGAGCCGCCGCACGCGAGCGCGACGAGCGCGCAGGCCCCCAGCAAAGGAACGGTGAACAGGGCAAAAAGCCGATGGTTCCGCATGCGCTTGTCGTCTCAGATTCCTCCCCGAAGCACAAGCCCCGAAACCCTTGACATTGCGAGGGAGGGCGCTAGTTTCCCGGCCCCCGACAAGGCCCCTTCTCAGGTTTCTGCCCGAGAATCCCGAAACGGGGAAACCCAATCCACACGCCCCCTGCGCAAACTCCGTCTCGGTGGCTCGGCTTGCCGAGCTCAGACGGGGAAGGGGGCGGAGGCACAACCGAAAGGACGCGCAATCATGACGGAACTCAACGCTCAGGGCCTCCCCCAAATCAAGGGTGACTTCGCCCTCCCCATCAAAACTCTCCTCGACGCCGGCGTCCACTTCGGTCACCAGACCAAGCGCTGGAACCCGAAGATGCGGCCGTTCATCTACGGCGCGCGCAACGGCGTGCACATCATCGACCTCGACCAGACGGCCCGGCTCTTCACCCGCGCCTTCAACTTCGTGACCGAGACGTGCGCCCGCGGCGGCCACATTCTCTTCATCGGCACCAAGCGCCAGGCGCAAGAGATCGTGCAAGAGGAGGCGGCCCGCTCCGGCTCCTACTACGTGGTCAACCGCTGGCTCGGCGGCACCCTCACCAACTTCCGCACCATCAAGCAGGGTCTCGAGCGCATGAAGCAGCTCGAGCGCATGAAGGACGACGGCACCTACCTTCAGCTCCCGAAGAAGGAAGTCTCGCGCCTCGAGAAGGAGCGCGACCGCTTCGAGAAGTACCTCGGCGGCCTCAAGAACATGACCTCGCTCCCGGCCGCGGTGTTCATCATCGACCCCGCCATGGAGACGATCGCCGTTCAGGAAGCCAAGAAGCTCAGCCTGCCGATCATCGCCATCACCGACACCAACTGCGATCCCGACGTCATCGACTACGTCATCCCCGGCAACGACGACGCCATCCGGTCCATCCGGCTCATCACGTCGCGCATCGCCGACGCGGTGGTCGAAGGCTCGCAGCGCCGCAAGGAGTCTGCCGGTCGTGACGAGGGCGGCGGCGGCGGTGGCGGTGGCGGCGGCGGTGGCAACCGCGGTCCCCAGGCCGACGTCTACCAGCGCGGTCGCCGCGGTGGTCCCGACAAGGAGCCCGAGGCCGTCGCTCCCGCTCCCACCAACTGAGGCGTCGCGCGCTGCGCCCACCCGGCGTAGCGCGCGCAGCTTCTCCCAAGGTTTTTCGATGCGGAGCGCTATCTGGCGCTCCGTAGTCACATCATCGGAAGGATTCGAGTCATGGCTGAAGTCACTGCAAGCATGGTCAAAGAGCTCCGCGAGCGCACCCAGGCCGGGATGAGCGATTGCAAGAACGCGCTGGTCGAGGCCGCCGCCGACATGGAGAAGGCGGTCGAGATCATCCTCAAGAAGGGTCTCGTGAAGGCCGCCAAGACGGCCGGCAAGGTCGCCAGCGAAGGCGAAGTCCGCACCCACGTCACCGCCGACGGCAAGCGTGGCACCATCGTCGAAATCAACTGCCAGACGGACTTCGTGGCCCGTGGCGAGCAGTTCCAGACCTTCGTCGGCAACGTCCTCGCCGCCGCCGCCGCCGCGCCCAAGGGCGCCGAGGTCTCGACCCTGAAGTACCCCGGCACCGAAAAGACCGTCGAGGAAGAGCGCTTGGAGCTCGCGGGAAAGATCGGCGAGAACATCGTCGTCCGCCGCTGGGACGCGCAGGAGGCCAAGAGCGGGTTCGTGCAGGCCTACGTGCACATGGGCGGCAAGAACGCGGCCCTCTTGGTGGTCGAGACCGACAAGACCGACGCCGCGGTAAAGGCCTTCGCCGACAACGTCGCCATGCAGATCGTCGCCATGCGCCCCTCTGTGGTGCAGAAGTCCGAGCTTTCGGCCGCGCAGACCGACAAGCAGAAGGAGATTTTCGCGGCGCAGCTCAAGGAAGAGGGCAAGCCCGAGGCCGCATGGCCGAAGATTCTCGAGGGCAAGGTCGCCAAGTGGGTCTCCGAGATCACGCTCCTCGGTCAGGATAACGTGTGGGATCCAGGCAACGGCACCATCGACAAGCTCCGCCAGGACGTCTCCAAGGCGGTCGGCGGTGAGGTCGTGCTCGCGTCCTTCACGCGCTTCGAGCTCGGCGAAGGCATCGAGAAGAAGAAGGAAGACCTGGCTGCGGAAGTCGCCAAGACCATCGGCAACTGAGCGCGGCTGCCGGCACACGCCGGAGCGCAAGAGCCCATCGGTAGCCGGTGGGCTCTTTTCTTTTGCATCGCGTTATCGCGTCATCGCGTGAAGTCTGCACGCGCGCGCCGAAGGACCGACCTCTCCGCGGGCAGGGGTGGTAGAACTACTGCGTGCGCCTTCTGGCCGTCAGCGTCGACCTCGACGAGATTCCCAACTATCACCAGATTCACGGCCTCGGCGAGCCCGACGGCGCGGCGCGCACGCTGGTCTACGATCGCGCGATGGGGCGCTTGCGGCAGTTCGCCAAGGACGCGCAGATTCCGCTGACGTTCTTCGTCATCGGCGCCGATCTCGAGCGCCGCGAGGCCGCCGATGCGCTCCGCTTCGCGTCCCGCGAGGGGCACGAGCTGGCCAACCACTCGCTCGACCACATGTACGATTTCTCGAAGCTCTCGCGCTCGGGCATTCGCACCCAGGTAGAGGGCGGCGTGCGCGCCATCCACAAAGCCACCGGCGTTCTTCCCACCGGGTTTCGCGCGCCCGGCTACACGGTGAACGACGAGGTCTTCGCCGTGCTGGCCGAGCTCGAAGTGGCCTACGACTCGTCGGTCTTTCCGTGTCCCGTGTATTATGCAGCCAAGACCGCGGCGGTGGGCGGCATTCTCGCGCAGGGGCGCACCAGCCGCAGCGTCCTCGATACGCCCAACGTGCTGCGCGCGCCGACGCGACCCTACCGCGTCGGCACGCCCTACTGGACGCGAGGGAGCGGCGTGCTCGAGCTGCCGGTGCAGGTGACCCGCGGCGCTCGCTTGCCCTTCATCGGTACCTCCATCACCCTGGCCGGGCCCCGCGGCGCGCGGCTTCTGGCGCGCATGTGTGTGGGCGAAGAGCTGATCAATCTCGAGCTCCACGGCATCGATCTTCTGGACGCCTCCGATGGTCTCGAGGGCCTCTCCACCTACCAGCCAGACGTGCGGGTGCCGGTGGCGCGCAAGCTCGCTGCGCTGCACGCCGTCGTCGAGACCCTTCGCGCCCAGGACTACCGCGCGGTGACGCTGGCCGAGGCCGCGCAGGCCTTTACCTGATCGGCGGCGGTTGTCAGAACGGCAGCGCACCGAGGTAGGCCCCGGACAGAACGGCGCGCGCGTGCGCCGGCGGCGCTGACAGGCCTCGTTTTCTCGATGAATTTGCGGCTTGCGACGGTGGCACGCGCTTCGCTTTAGGTGCGTGCATGACCCCTCTCCAAGAGCTCCTCTACGCGGGTGCGCGTCGGGCTGGTTGGGCGCTCACAGGCGCGTCCTTCACGTTCGGTGCACTCGCTCTCAAAAACCCCCACGGCCCTCCGCCCGAGGTGCACGTGCACTATCCCGCGCCGCCCAAGGCCTCGCCGCCCGCGCCCGCCCTCGTCATGGCGCCCAGCCCCGTCATGGCGCCGCCCGCTCCGCTCGAAGCGCGCATGCCCGAACCGCAGGTGAGCTGGTCTGCGACCGATGGCGGCGCTTGCGTTCGCGCGCGCGCCAGCGGCGGCATCCTTCCCACCAGCTGGACCACTACGTACGTCACCCGCCAGGAGGTAGACCGCGCGCTGGAGGACCAGGCAAACCTCATGCACACAACGCGCATCGTGCCGGTCTCGGCCCCCGATGGCCGCGTGGCCGGGGTGCGCCTTCTCTATTCCGCTGCCAGCTCCTATCCGGCACGTCTTGGCTTCGAGAGCGGCGATCTCTTGCAGACCATCAACGGCTACGACCTGACGAGCCCCGAAAAATCCCTCGAGGCGTATGCGCGGCTGCGCCTCGCCGACGAGCTACGCGTGGGCATCGTGCGGCGGGGAATTGCCATGACCCTGGTGTTCCGGATCTGCTGAGCTCAGAGCTGCGGGCCGCGGAGCGGGGAGGGCTCCCGGCGCTTGGTGAGCCGGCCCGCCAAGAACGCCTCGAACACCGGCGCCATGTTGGCCGGAATGTTGGCGTCCCATTCGCCGGCGCTGATGGCGTCGACCGGGCGGAGCTCGCCGTCCATCTTGTAAAACCACGGCACGCTCTTGGTGACGATGTTCATGGCTTTGAGGTCGTCCTTGAAGGCATCGACGTCGACCTTGACGATGGTCACGTTGGCGAGCGCGCGCTGCATGCGAGGATCGGAGAGCGAGCCCTCGAACTCCTTGCAGGGCCCACACCAGGTGGCGCTGGTTTGCACCACCACGGTACGGCCATGGGCGGTGGCGACGGCGGCGTCGAGCTGGTCTTCGAGATCGCGATCGTCGTCGGGATCGAGCGTCACCATCTGCACTGCGCCGACCATCTTCGCGCCTGGCGCGACCGGCACCGCCGTGCCTTGCTTCGGCTGGTTCTTGGGGTTCTGTGCGTGGTCGGGCTCGGGAACGAGATCGCTGCGATCGTCCTGGGGGGCCACGTGCGGCGACGGCGTGTTCGACGCCTCCGAGGCTCCGCTGGCAATGCCCGCGACGACCAGCAGGGTGATGGCCGCGCTCAACAACGTACCGATGACGCCAGTGACCACGCCGCCCAGCGCCAGCCCGATGCCGGTGCGAGCGCCCCCCGAGCGATCGATGTCGCGCTTGGCGAGCAGCCCGAGAATGACCGCGGGGATGCCGGCCACGAACCCGGCGCACGTCATGCTCAGGATGCCCAGCACCAGCGCGATGCCCGCGCGAGCGTCGGTCTGCGGCATCGGCGCGGCGAACGGCGGAAAGCCCGGCGGCGACCCGAGCGACCCGAGCGACCCGAGACCTGGGGGCGCGCCGTACGGAGATACGGGACCCGGCGGAGGTGTCACGCCGTAGCCCTGCGGTCCTGGCGGCGGGGGATAACCATGCATGTTGTTCAGCATAACCCTTCTGACGGTGGACGCGAGGACTCCCCAGCGAGAGGGCGAAGGCTGCGCGATGACGTGTGGCTACGAGAGACACGCTACGCCGCGACGTCGCACAATCTTCCGAACCACGAGCTTCGGCGATGCTGGTGTTTTTCGTCGGCTACGTGGCTCTTGCGGTCCGGGAGGCTGCGTGGCGGCGGAGAGCGCCAAGCAGGAGACTGAGGGTTTTTGGCCGAGACCGAGGGAGGCCAAGGAGGCTCGCCCGGAGCGAACTCCTGTTCA
>JBBQWQ010000039.1:0-73035 GCA_038210445.1 Polyangiales bacterium | reverse complement strand
GCAGTATACATTGACGTACGGGCAACGCTGGCGCTGATTCCGTTGCGGGTCGAGGGGCACCCGCTGCGCGCCAAGCTCCTCGTCGACTGGAGCGCCCATCGCTGCGGCAGCGACTGGCCGCAGCTACTCCGCGGCTTCGTCGCCGGCCTCCGAGGCATGCTCCAGCGCGCCGCTGGAGATCCCGCGCCGCTGCTGCATCCGTTCGTCAGCGCCACCCGCCAGGGCATCTATTCGAGCCTCACCAGCACCGTCGCCCACGAGCTCACGACGCCCGCCACGCGCGCGCGGTTCTTCGCCGTATGGGAAGCCCGCGCAAAGGAGGGCCTACCGCCTTGGAGCGACACGTTGGCCGCGCTGCTGGCGCGCACCGCCGCCCACGCGCCCGATGCGACCACCGCCGGCGTTTGGGTCGACCACCTTGCGAAGACCGATGCGTACACCTCGAGCGAGCTCATCGCGTTTCTGGCGCAACTCGAAGACGGCGACCGCGCCCCCTTCGGCGCGCTCCTTGAGTGCGCCGTGAAGGCCAACGTCGAAGATCGCGACACCCGGCGCCTCGCGCGCTGGATGAAGGGCCCCGAGCGGCAGGCGCTGGTTCGGGATGCGCTCCTCGACGGACACGGCTCGCTCCTCGACGTCGCGTTCTCGCGGATGGACACGCTGGCCGACGCGGGTGGCGCGGTGCCCGACCCGTTCGCCGCACAGCAACCGGGCTCACGCGCCGCCTCGCTCGGCGAGTATCCGCCGGTGTTGCGTCCTGCCCTCGGTCGGCTCGTGGCTCTGGTCGCCGATCCGCAGGCCGCCATCGCGCGCATCCTGGGGCCGGCATTTCGCCCGCGCGCCGACGTCGAGCGCGAGCTTGCGGCCATCTGCGCCAAGCTGACCACGGCGGGCTCGGTACCGCTCGCGCGGCGAGCCGCGGCCCTGGAGCGACGACGCGACCAGATGCTGGCCGACCCCACGCGCGGGCTGTCGCCGGAGAAGCTCGCACGCCTGGTAGCCAAGCTGGAGCTCACCGTGCGGCGCACCCAGCTCGAGAAGTGGATCGACGCGCTCGACTGCGCCATCGATCGGCAGCTCGACGCGACCCTCCACCTGGGAGAGCTGGCCCAGTCGCCGCTGCTCCACGCGCCGCGAACCCGCGAGTGTCTGGTGGGGATTCTCCGGCTCGAGCCGCCGAGCCGAACCATCGCGCGCATGGTGCTGGTGGCGCGCCTGACGGGGAGCCGTTGGGACTTTCGCGATCACCCTGCGAATGCCGCGTTCATCGAGGGGCTCGTCCGCCGCGGCGTGAACACATCGCCCTGGCTCGAAGGTATGGGTCCCTGGGTGGAGGATGCCCCCGACGTGGGCAAGGTGACACTGGCACTGGAGGACGATCCACTGGAGATGCTGGAGATGGGCAAACACTTCGGCACCTGCCTCTCGCCCTCTGCGTTCAACTACTTCTCGGTCTTCGCCAACATCGTCGACGTCAACAAGCGCGTGCTCTACGCCCGCGACGCCCGAGGCAAGGTGGTCGGACGATGCCTCATGGCGCTCACCGTCGGCGGCGGCGTGGTGACGTTTCACGCGTACCGCCACGGCCCCATGGACTTCGAGGGCATGGTGAAGCGCTTCGCAGGCGAGCTCGCGCGACGCATGGGCGTGACGGTGCTCGCATCGGGCAAGGTGAAGGTCTTGGTGGCGCCCGACTGGTACGACGACGGCCCGGTAGACCGCAGCGGGCGCCTTTCGTTCCTGGAAGCGGGCTCCGAGCTTCGCGCCTCCCTCGGCGCGGTGCCCTTGGACGCGGTGCGCGCACTGTGCGAGCGGACCATGGCGCCGCTGGGGCCGAGCGAGCTCACGCTGCCCTCGGTGCTCGAGCTGCCAGAGGTTGCGGCCCGGCCGGAGCTTGCGGTGGCCTTTGCCCCCATGGTCGCCGCGCTCCAGGCGGTGCCCGAGCACTTGCTGCTGCGGCTCGCTCACCTGCTCCACGCGGCCGGCCGGACCGATCTGCTGGAGGAGAACGCGGTGTTCGTCGCCGCAAGTCGGCTCGAGCGGTCGACCACCGGCATCTCGGGCCCGCTCCTTCGCAAGCTGGCGCCTCTCTTTCCCTCGCGCACGCTGCGACTCTTGCGCCAAACCCGCGACCGCGGGGTGCGCACGCTCCACGGCGAATGGAACGCGCATCGCATCATGGCCGCCGCCGAGGCCATGCGGGCGCTCTTTCGCGAGCGAAAGGCCCTCGAGCTCTATCGTCTGGCGGTGAAGCAGGGGCTATCGAACACCGATCGCACCCATTGCCAAGCGCAGATCAAAGCGCTGAAGCAGGCGGTCATTCGAACGCAGCAACCAGCTGGGTGAGCACCTCGACCACCCGCGCTACGCGCTCGAGCCGCAGACGACCCTTGGGGCACACCACCCACACGCGAATGGGCGCGAAGGCCCACGCCGGCAGCACGTGCACCAGAGTGCCCGCCTCGACCGCGCGGCGCACCTCGGCCTGCGGGCGCACCCCGATGCCGAAGCCTGCGTAGAGCACCTCGGCCTGCAGCCGCGCATCGCTGCACTCGAGCCGACCCCCGACCCGCACTTCGACGCGCTTCCCGTTCCGATGTACCAGGGGCCAGACCCGCTCCGGCTCCGCGCCCAGCTTGCGAATGCACTCGTGGTTCACGAGGTCGGCCACGGTGCGCGGAAGCCCGACGCGGCGCACGTAGGACGGCGACGCGGCCATGGCGAAGGCGGTGTCGCCAATGCGCTTCGCCACCAGCGAGCTGTCTTTCAGGACGCCCACCTGCACCGCCAGGTCGAACCCATGACCGTGAACGTCGGCGTCCTCGTCGACCACCGCGACCTGTAGGCGGAGCCCGGGTTCGGCCAGCAGCAACCGACCCAGCTCCTCACCCAGACCGAAGCCGTGGAACGCCGAGCGCACCGCCACCCGGACGCGGCCGGCGATGCTCTCGGCGCCGGTCACCGCCAAGAGCGCCTGGTCCGCCGCCTGGACCAGCGGCTCCGATGCCACCAGGAACCGCTCCCCCTCATCGGTGAGACGAAACCGGCGCGTGGTGCGGTCGGCAAGGCGCGCCCCCACCGCCGTCTCCAGCGCCGCGAGCCGCTGGCTCAGTCGGTTCTTGTTTTGCCGCAGCGCGCGCGCCGCCGCGCTGAGCCCGCCCGAGGCGACGATCTGACGAAAGAGGCGGATGTCTTCGAGTGAATCGAGAGCCACGCGCCATTGTCACTCGTTTCGATACAGTTGGTACGCAATGTTCCGACTTACCCGACAATGATTCGAGGGCCATGGTTGCTCCACCGACGCACGGCCACGGGAGGAAGGCCCGCTGTGGTTCGATGGCAAATGCGTGACAAGATGATGCGCCTAGCCATCAGCAAGCTCTCTCGATTGACCGAGCAACGCGACCGTCGGCGCGTCGGTTGCATCTACCCTCGCTCGGAGAGCTGTCTGGTAACGAACCCTCACTGCCCACGTACCCCCCGAGGGCACCCAGGAATTTTCAATGACCCAAGCAAAGTGCAATCATTTCGATGGAACCGTTGCCGAGCCCCACGGGGCGAAGTGCGAGGGGTGCGGCTCAACGTCGAACCTTCGGGTTTGCACCGCCTGTGGGCACGTAGGGTGCTGCGCGTCACAGCAGGGGCACAATGCCTCGCACGCAAAGGCGGCTGGGCATCCCATCATCAAGTCGCTGCCTCTCGGACCGAGCTCCTTCACCTGGTGCTACACCTGCAACGCCTACCTATGACCGACGCGCCGTCACGAGCAGGCCTCCTCCATGCGTACCGTCGCGTGCGTGCGGGTACCGAGGCGCTGGTTGCGCCGCTCTCGGCGGAGGACCAGGGGCTGCAATCCATGCCCGCGTGCAGCCCTGCGAAGTGGCATCGCGCCCACACCGCGTGGTTTTTCGAAACCTTCGTCCTCGCGCCGCGCGGCGTTCGGCAGCACCGCGAGAGCTGGGGCCCGCTCTTCAACTCGTACTATGTGGCAGCGGGGCCGCGCAGCCCGCGCCCCAAGCGCGGCATGCTCTCGCGACCGTCGGTGAGCGAGATCGACGCGTATCGCCGGGCGGTCGATGTCGAGGTGTCGCGCGTGGTGGAAACGGAGCCGGAGGTTTCGCTGCACGCACTCGGCGATCTCTTGGCGCTGGGCCTCGCGCACGAGCAGCAGCATCAGGAGCTGCTCCTTACCGATCTGCTGAATGCCTTCGCCGACAACCCGCTTTCGCCGGTGTACGCCGCTCCGAACAGGCCGGCGCGTGCGACGCAGGGAGCGGCGCTGGGCTTTGCGGCCTTCGAGGGCGGCCTTACGGAACAAGGCGCGGCACGCAGCACGGGCTTTCGCTTCGACAACGAGGAGCCGCGCCATCGCGTGTATATTGCACCTTTCGAGCTGGCGCTGCGATCGGTAACGGTGCGCGAGTGGAAAGCGTTTGCCGACGCCGGCGGGTACACTACGCCCGCCCTGTGGCTATCGGAAGGCTACGACTGGGCCACGCAGAACGAGATTCGAGGGCCCATGTACGCGCGGCGCGAAGGCGGAGAGCTTTTGGCCTACGGGCTGGGGGGCGTTCGCACCTGCCACGACGACGAGCCAATTTCGCATGTGAGCTACTACGAAGCCGATGCCATCGCGCGCTTTTTGGGCGCGCGGCTCCCCACCGAAGCCGAGTGGGAGCACGCGGCCGCTGGCCTCGACCCCGACGCGGGCAACTTCGCCGACGACGGCGCGCTCGGGCCGCTCGCCACCGAAGAGAGCGGACTCGCGCAGATGTTTGGCGACGTGTGGGAGTGGACCAGTTCCTCCTATTCGCCCTATCCCGGGTTTGCCCCAGACCCGGGCGCGCTCGGGGAGTACAACGGCAAGTTCATGGTGAACCAGCAGGTGCTCCGCGGCGGCTCGTGCTTCACGCCGCGCGGTCACGTGCGCGCTTCGTATCGCAACTTCTGGCATGCGGATACTCGCTTTCAAATGACGGGGCTCCGCCTCGCCCGAACGGTGCAATCATGATGACGCGAAACGATCTGGCAGCGGCGGTGAAGAACGGTTTGACCGCCGAGCGGAAGACCTTGCCCCCGGTGCTGTTCTACGACCAGCGCGGTTCAGCGCTCTTCGAGCAGATCACCGATCTCGCGGAGTACTATCCCACCCGCACCGAGCGCGACATCTTGCGAGTAAACGCCCGCGACATTGCCCGTGCGCTGGCGCCGCGCAGTGGCCACACGGCGGTCATGGAGCTGGGAGCCGGCACTGCGAGCAAGACCGAAGAGCTGCTACTCGCATTCGCCCTCGAGGGGCGCGAGGTAACGTTTCTGCCGGCCGACGTGTCGCCGGCGCCGCTGGAGCTGGCCCGCGCGCGGCTCGCCAAAAGCTTGCCCAACCTCCCGGTGACGCCGGTGGTGGGCACCCACGAGGCCGGGCTGCGCGCCCTCCGTGAATGGCAAGGGCCGCGGGTGGTGCTCTATCTCGGGAGCTCCATTGGCAACTACGACGCGGTCGACGCCGTCGCGCTCATGCGTGAGGTCAAGGTCGCTATGGGCCCCGAGGGGCGCGCGCTCCTGGGCGTCGATCGCGCGAAACCGCTCGACGTGCTCCTGCCCGCTTACGACGACGCACGCGGCGTCACCGCCGCCTTCAATCGCAACGTGCTCCAGCGCATCAACCGCGAGCTGGGCGGCACCTTCGACCCGGAAACCTTCCGCCACGTGGCCCGCTGGAACGATCGCACCAGCGCCGTGGAGATGCACCTCGAGAGCACCGTAGATCAGGCGGTGGCCATTGCCGATCTGGGCATCGACGTAGGCTTTCGTCGGGGCGAGACCATCCACACCGAGTCGAGCCACAAGTACACCGAGGCCCAGCTCGAGCTCTTGTTCGCCTCGGCCGAGCTCACGGAAGTTGCGACCTTCACCGACGAGCGCGGCTGGTTCTCGCTCCACGTGCTGAAGTAGCGCTACTTCACGCCGGCCGAAGCAGTGACCCGCCGCTACCGGCGGTAGACGAAGAGATCCCCGACGACCGAGGGGGTCCCGCGGGGGATGCGCACCACGATTCCATCGACCAAGGGCGCCGCGTCGGCTCGGTAAAAGGGCTCCCACGTGGTGAGGTTCATCTCGAAGAGCCGCGCGCTCTGCGGCATATCCAGGAGCGTCACCATGGGGCCCGAGAACCCGCCCACCTCGAGCTTCAGTGAAGAGGTCTTGGCGGTGTCATTGCGAATGGTGGTGAAGAGGAAGAACGTTGTCCCATCGGCGCCGCTGAACGAATCATGGTAGGCGGTGGGGGCCCGCGGGAGCTCACGGAACGTTCCGTCCGCGAGGTTCTCGAAGCGGGTCTTCACGGCCGTGATGACGCTGTAGTCGGTCCACATCGCGAGCGCCGGGCGGCCGAATGCGACGCCCTTCTCGTTGGCGAACACGCGGTCTGCGCCACCGGCGATGGGCGCCGTGTGGTAGGCGGTGCCGGCCGCGACGCTGGGCCGCTCCAGCGCGTACGCCAGGGTCGCGCCATCGGGCAGCACGGTGAGGGGATTTTCGGCGTAGGGGCTTACGTAGTCGGTGCCCGTCGCGAGGGTCGCGGGCGGCGTGCTCGGGGCGCTTGAGTCCCAGCGCTGGAGCGCGTACGAGCCCGGCGCACCGCTGCCATTCTTGCGCATGGCGCCGTTCACGAAGAGCACGTAGGGCCCCGCTACGGCGGCGTAGACGCGGTCGGGCTTGCTGCTGTCTGCCACCACCGGCAGCGTAGAGAGCGCAACCACGGCGCCGCTGCTGAAGTCTGCAAAGTACAAGTACCGTTGAGAGGTGAAGAGGGCTCCTCCTCCGACGACGCCGTTCGGGACCCAGCGCGGTTCGAAGTAGGGCAGCTCGTACGTCGTCACCGGCGCGCCAGCCGCCACCGCAGCAACCCGAAGCCGGCTCGTCAGCCCCGACGCATAGCGCTCGATGGAGGCCGCATAGGTACCGTCTGCGCTGAGCACCACGTTGGGGACTGTGGGATTTTGGGCCGTGAACTGCGCCGAGAGCACGGGTGTGGCGCTTCCCGAGGAAAAGAAGGCAAAGCGCTCTTCGTGCGTGCCGGCGCTCCCCGCCACCGCTTCTTGGCGCGCATAGCGTATTTCGCCGGCCCCCACGTTCACGCGCCAGTTGTTGTTCTCGTCTACGTAGACCGGCAGTGCGTACTTGGGCAGGCCGTCCCAACCGAAGAAGCGCGTTTGCCCGCCCACATACACGAGAAGGCCATCCTGCAGGCGGCGCCGCCAGGAGCTCGCGCCGGCGCCGACGACCGTCGCAGTATTGCTCGTGATGTTGCGGATCACCAGGCTGCGCGGCGTGTCGCAGCGCTCGAACACGATGGCCGTCCCGTCGGGGGAGGCCACGGGCGCGAAGCCACAGGACTCGTCGAGCGGCAGGGGGCCGACGCTGGCATCGGGCCGGCCGCTGTCCGGCTTGGCGGCGTCTCGGCCGCCATCGCCGGTTCGCACGCCCCCGTCGGAGGCAGCGGCACTGCCGTCTTCCTCCGGCTGCGTTCCGGCGTCGGTCTCGGCGCCGCCAGCCTGCAACGGCGAGGGATCGCCACAGGCCACGGCCAGCGAGGCAACGGCGAGGAACGGGAGCACGACGAGGGAAGGAAAGAGAAGCGCTCTACGCGAAGCCATGGACGAATCCCCTGGGCTGCCGCAGCGACCGGCAACCGACATGCCCGTGATGTATGCACGCAACGGCGCGCGCGGGATTGCGCGTTCCGTAAGAGCTCATGATGGTCACCGGAGGGCCACGGGTGTCCATGAGCAGGGGTAAGACGTGGCACCGTGACCGCTATTCATGGACGTATCGCCAGCCGTTCGCATTGGCGCGCAAAGACACTGGCAGCAGTAGTAGGCGCTCATTGCGCCTGGTTTCAGCGCGCCAGCGAAAGCGACACCGTGGCCTCCGCGCCCGCGGCGTCCGGGCGGGTTTTCAGGGTCACCTCGCCGCCGTGGGCTTCGGCGATCTGTCGCGCCAGCGCGAGACCGATGCCCGAGCCGCCCGCTTTGGTGGTGAAGAACGGCACGAAGAGGCTGCTCGCTTCGGCCACGCCAGGGCCGTCGTCCTGCACGACGAGGCGCAGCTGGCCACCTTCGACGTGCCATGCAAGGCGCACCTCGCCGGTAGTGGAGGGCGTCGCCTCGACCGCATTCTTCACCAGGTTGATGAGCAGCGCATCGAGCTGGTCGGCGTCGCCCATGACGCTGCAGTCGGGTCCACCGAGCACACGAACCTGCGCTTCGAGCGCCACTGCGCGCCGAACCCACTCGCCCACCTGCGTCTCTCGGAGCACCGGCGGCGGGAGCTTGGCCAGCGTCGCATACGCGCCCATGAAGCGGCCGAGCGCTTCGGCGCGGCGGCTCACCACCGAGAGGCCGCTGGCCACGTCCTCGTCCCAGTCGTCGGCGCGGGGCGTTCGCGCCGCGCCTTTGGCGAGGTTCTCGGCGATAGACTGAATCGGAGCGAGCGAGTTGTTGATCTCGTGGCCCATGACGCGAATCAGGCGCTTCCAGGCGTCACGTTCGCGATCGCGCAGGGCCACGCTGAGGTCCGAGAGCACCAGCAGCGCGTGCTCGACGCCAGAGAGGCGAAAGGCGCCACGCCGAAGCTCCCAGGCGTGGGCGCCGAGCGGCACGCAGTCGCTCACCACCCGCGGCGCGTCGCCCGAGAGCAAGTCTGCAAGGCCCAGCTCGCGTGCGGTGCGGCCGCCGAGCGCGTCGCTGGATCGGCCGAGAACCCGGGCAGCGGCTTCGTTGGCGAGACGCACGCGGCCGGCGTCGTCGAAGGCGAGCACCACCACGTCGATCTCGGCCATGACCTTGCGCAGGAGCGACCAGGCTTCCATCTCGCCCAGCCGGTGCTCGCGCAGGGTGTCGCCGAGCGCGTTGAGCTCGCCGAGCACGTCGTCGAGCGAGGCTTCTTCACCGGTGCGGCGAGCGCGTACCGAAAAGTCACCCTCGCGATAGGCGGCGAGCACTGCCGCCAACGTGCGTAGGCGGCGCTGGCGAACAGCGCGCGTGCGAAGTGCGAGCAGCAGCGACGCGGCCGCGGCGACAACCAGCGCCAGCCGCGAACTCGGGGGCGCGAAGGCGCCATAGGTCGCCACCGCCAGCGGCGGCATCGCCACGGCGAACATCCACGCAAGGTCCAACGCAGCGCGATACGCGGGTGTGCGCGCTGCGCTTGTAGCGGGAGAAGAAGGCATCACTCCTGCACTTTGATGCCGAGCGCTTGGAGGCGCCGGTAGAGCGCACTTCGCGAAACGCCCAGGGCTTCGGCGGCGGCCAGCACGTTGGGTGCCCGCTCCACCGCCCGGCGAATCAGGTAGGCCTCGGCATCGGCCAGGGTCATGCGCTCCAGCGATGGCGCGGCGCTCGGGGCCCGGCGAAGATGCAGGTCGGCGCTGTCGATGGCGGCGCCCTCGGCCAGCACCACCGCGCGCTCGACGGCGTGCTCCAGCTCGCGCACGTTGCCCGGCCAGGTGTGCTCGAGCAACGCGCGGGTGGCCTCCGGGGTGAACCCTTCGAGCGGCTTGCCGTAGCGCGCCGCCTTCTTCGCGAGAAAATTCATGGCCAGCGCGACAATGTCTTCGGGCCGCTCGCGCAGCGGCGGAAGCCGCACTTCCACGGTATTGAGGCGATAGAGAAGGTCTTCGCGAAAGGCGCCGCGGGCCACCTCGCTGGCCACGTCGATGTTGGTGGCGGAGACCACGCGTACGTCGACTGACCGGGTGCGCGAGGCGCCCACCGGCGCCAGCTCGCCGCTCTGAAGCACCCGCAAGAGCTTGGCCTGTTGGCTCGCCGGCATGGTGCCGATCTCGTCGAGGAAGAGCGTGCCCCCGTCGGCGAGCTCGAAGCACCCGATGCGATCGGACTTGGCGTCGGTGAAGGCGCCCTTCACGTGGCCGAAGAGCTCGCTCTCGAACACGCCGTCGGCCAGCGCGCCGGCGTTCACCGATACGAACGAACGCGATGCACGGCCGGAAGCCGCGTGAATCCAGCGCGCGACCACATCTTTGCCGGTGCCGTGCTCTCCGGTGATGAGCACGTTGGCGTCGGAGGGTGCGACCCGCGCCATCAGGCGCTTCACGGGCTCCATGGCGCGCGATACCGCGATGAGCTCGGGCAGCGCGCGATCGTGCTCACGTGCCGATTGCGCCTCCAGGCGCGCGGTGGAACGCACCATGGCGCGGAGCTCGATCTCGCGCCGCAAGGTCGCCACCAAGCGCTCGTTTTGCCATGGCTTCTCCACGTAGTCGCGGGCGCCGCGGCGCATGGCGGCCACCGCCCCGGCCACGCTGCCCCAGGCGGTCATCACCACCACTGGCAAATCGCGCGAGATGTCTCCGAGCCGCGTGACCAGGTCGAGCCCTTCGCCCCCGGAGGTGGTGTCGCGGGCGTAGTTCATGTCGACCAGCGCGGCGTCGATGTCTTCGGTGCGCGCCGCGGTCAGTGCAGCCTCCGGCGTGGCCGCGGTGACGACCGCGAAGCCTTCAGACTTCAAGAGCAGGCGGAGCGCGACCACGACATCGGCCTGATCGTCGACCACCAAGACCCGAGGCAAGCGCATGGTCAACCTTCATATCTCAGGGCAACCGCTGCGGGAATGCGCACCGCACGCAGCGCCGGCACCACGCACGCCGAGAGGCCGGCTACCCCCAGAAGGAGCGGAATCGACAGGTAGACCACGGCGTCCAGGGGCTCCACGCCGCTCATGCGCGCGGCCAAAAGCTGCCCCAAGGCCACGGCGAGCACCAAACCCAACCCCAGACCACCCGCCAGGAGCCGCAGGCCCGACGCCACGACCATGCGCACCACCCGGCCCGGGCTGGCGCCCAGCGCCATGCGCAGGCCGAGCTCCCGGGTACGCTGCGCAGTGACGTACGACACCAAACCGAAGAGGCCCAACGTCGCCAGGAAGAGCGCGGCACCCGCGAAGGCAGTGAGGAGCAACGCCACGTAGCGGCGGCTTCCCATCGACTCTCGCACCCGATCGGAGAGGAGCCGGCGGCTGGCAGGAGCCTGCTCCGGGTCCACCTCGCGCACCAGGTCGGGAATGCGCTCGAGCAGCGGCGCAGCCTGGCCCGGAGCGGTTCGCGCGGCGACCACCATCCACCGGCTCTGCTGCTGCGCCAGTGGCACGTAGGCTTCGGCGGCGGCGGGCTGGTCGAGGCCCCGGCGCTTCACGTCGCCCACCACGCCCACGATCTCGCGCCAGCTGTCCTTGTCGTCTTCGTGGTCGCCCCAGTCGATGCGCCGGCCCAGCGGGTCTTCGCCGGGAAAGAACTGGTCGACCATGGTCTTGCTCACCACCACCACGCGGCGCCCCGCCTGCACGTCGTCGGCGGTGATTCCGCGGCCCTGCAGCACCGGGATTTCCAGCGTGCGGAAGTAGCCGGGGGTTACCACGTTGCGCTCCAGGAGCGGCCGGTCGCCGGGTGGAAAGGCAGGCCGGCCCTGAATGCGGAACGAGCCATTGCTGTTGGAGCCCGAGAACGGCAGCGTCGAGCCGGCGCCCACCGACGACACACCCGGCTCGGCGGCCATGCGCTCGAGGAGCTGGTCGTAAAAGCGATGGGCTCGCTCCGCGTCGGTGTACTTGGGCTCCGGCAGGAACACCCGCGCGGTGACGACGTTTTCGGCCTCGAAGCCCGGCGAAGTGGAGGCCACCCGGGCGAAGGCTCGGAGCGCCAGCCCGCTGCCCGTAAGGAGCGCGAAGGCGAGCGCCATCTGCACCATCACGAGAGCGCTGCGCAGGGTGCGTTGACCGCGGCTGGTTCCGGCCCGGGCCGCTGTTTCCTTGAGCGCCGCGTGGGGCGCCACGCGCGCCGCCGCCACCGCCGGTACGAGACCGAACACCAGGCCGAACACCGCCGCCGAGAGCACCGCGAAGAGCAGCGCCCCGCCGTCTACCTGCACCGGAATCGTGAGCGCCCCTGCGCCCTCCACCAGACCGGCCGCGAAGGCGTCGACCATGACCCGCGCGAGCAGCGCGCCGCCGAGACCGCCGAGTACGAACAGCACCACCGTCTCGGTGAGAATTTGCGCCATGAGCCGCGAGGTCGTCGCGCCCAAGGCGGCCCGCGCCGCCATCTCCCCGCGCCGTGCCTGGGCCCGGGTAAGCAGTAGGTTCCCCACGTTGGCACACACCACCAGGAACACCAGGCCCACCGAGGCGAAGAGGATCCAAACGCCGGCGCGCGAGCCGCCCACCAGCGTCTCGTGGAGATCTTCGAGGCGCACGCTAACCCGGGTATTGGTATCGGGATTGGCAACTTCGACCGCCGCCGCCACCGTTGCCAACTGCGCGCCGGCCGCCTCGAGCGAAACGCCGGCTTTGCGCCTGCCCATAACGTGCAAGAAGTGATTGCCGCGGCCGGAAACCAGGTCGGTCGCATAGTCGGCGCGCGACGCAGCGAGCGGAGTCCAGATGTCGGCGCGATCGCTGAAAGGCCCGGAAAAGCGGAAGCCCGCGGCGGCCACGCCGACGATGGTGTAGGGCGTTCCGTTGAGGGTCACGATGGTGCCCACCACCCGCGCGTCTCCGGCGAAACGCTCGCGCCACAGACTCTCGGAGACGACGGCGTTCTTGGGCGCGTCCACGCGATCGTCGTCGGGCCCCAGAAGCCGACCCTGGGTGGGCGCCAGCCCCAGCATGGGAAAAAAGTCGCCGCTCACGCTGGCGCCAGGCACGTTCTTGGGCGGCGTCCCCTCCGAGGTGAGCGTGTAGCTTTGGTACTCCAGCGCCGCCATGTGCTGAAACGTCGACCCGCCGGCCTTCCAGTCGAGAAAGTCGGGTATCGAAACCGGCGAGAGCTTCACCTGCGGCTGCACCGCCCACACCATGGTCAGCTGCTCCGGATGAGGATACGGAAGCGGTCGCAAAAGAAGGCATTCCAGCAGACTGAACATGGCAGTCGTGGCACCGATACCGGCGGCCAGCACCAAGAGGAGCATGCCGAAGAAGGCCGGAGCGCGGACAATCGACCGGAGCGCGTGACGCACATCGATGAAGAGGTGTCGAAGCATGGTGTAATCCTTCAGGCAGCCTGGGCGTCGTCGACCACGCTGCCGTCGAACAGGTGAATCGCGCGGGTGGCCCGGCGGGCATATTCGCGTGCGTGGGTCACCATGCAGATGGTGGCGCCGCCCTGGTGCAGCTCGTCCAGCAGGTCCATCACCGCGTCTCCGTTCTTCGAATCCAGACTTCCGGTGGGCTCGTCGGCGAACACGATGGCCGGATCACCGGCGATGGCTCGGGCCACCGCTACCCGCTGCTGCTGGCCGCCCGAGAGCTGGCTGGGCATGTGACCGCCGCGGTGCGACATCTTCACGCGGTCGAGGGCCGCACTCACTCTCGCGGCGCGGTCGGCGGCGGAGAGGCCGCGGTACACGAGCGGAAGCTCGACGTTGTCGCGCACGCTGAGGTCGCCAATCAGATTGAAGCTCTGGAAGATGAAGCCAATGTCGCGATTGCGCACTCGCGCGCGCTCGCGCGCTGAGAGGCCTGCCACCTCGGCGCCGCGCAGGAAGTACTTGCCGGCACTGGGTACGTCGAGGAGACCTAGGATCGAAAGCAAGGTGGTCTTGCCGCTGCCAGAGGGCCCCTCGATGGCCACGTATTCGCCTTGGACCACGTCCAGGTGAATCTCCCGGAGCGCATGGGTCTCGAGCTCGTCGGTGGTAAACACCTTTTTGATTCCCTCGAGGCGGAGCAACACTTGATTCTCGTCGTTGGGTTTCATGATGAATGGTTCTCGCGTGTGTGAATGCCAACTATCGAAGTCGTACTCGTGCGCTGGTGTCCCAGGCCGAGGTGTCGGAGACGATGATGCGGTCGCCCGGTGAAAGGCCCGATTCGACCTCCATCTCCCGCACCGAGCCACGCCCCAGGCGAACCGGCACCCGCACCGCCGAAGCGCCGTCGGCCTCCAGGCGGAACACCGAGCAAGGTGCGTGGTCGCGTGCGCCGGCGGGGCGGGCCACCACCAGCACGTCGGCCAGGGTCTCTATCTCGGCGTATCCTGAGACCCCTTGGTCGGCGCGCGCGCCGGGCGGCACCACCGCCAGGGCCACCAGCACCTTCACCGTGCCCAACACCACCGCGGGGTCGATGCGATCGATGGTGCCATGCATGCCCGCCGGCGCGTCGAAGCGCACGGCGAGCCCAACGCGCAGGTCTTTGGCGCTCGCTTCGGCAACTTTCACCTCGGCGCGCAGATGGTCGAGCTCGGCCACCTTGGCGAGGAGCGTTCCGGCGGCCACCCACTGACCGTTTTCCAGCGGCAGCTCCTGGACGATGCCGCGGGTACCGGCGCGTACCTGGAGCGAAGCCAGCTGCCGCTTCCGGAAGCTGGCGATCTCGCGGAGGCGGGCGATCTCGCTGCTCTGGGCTGCGAGCTGGCGGTCGCGGCCGCCGCGGAGGATCTCTTGCCGGCCTTCTTCGGCCCGCACCCGCTGCGCGAGATCGAGGCGCTTGGCGGCGGCGTCGCGACGCTCGATTTCCCCCAGGAGCCCTTGCGCCGCCAGGCGATCGGCGCTCGCCGCGTGACGCTCGGCGTCTTCGAGCTCCGCGCGAAGCCCCAGCAGGAGCACGCCGTGCTGGCGGCGATCGGACTCGGTGCGCACGTCGAGCTGAATGCGCGCGGCGTCGGCGGTCGCGGCCTTCTGTTCCGCCTCCAGGGCCGCCAGCTCGAGGTCGGTGTTCTCGAGCACCACCACCACCGTGTCGGGCTCCACCCGGGCGCCTGGCCGCACCGCAATCTTCGCCACCCGGGCCGCGGCGGTGGCCGAGAGCCACTCTACGTGCTCCGGCACCAGCGCACCCTGCACCGGCACCTTGCGAACCAGATCGCCGCGGCGAACGGTCTCGGTGAATACGCTCGCACGCTCCACCGAGGCGGTCTGCGCCGCGGCGGGCCACGACCTCCATGCGAGCAACAGCACCATCACCACAACCACCACGGCTGCGGCGAGGATCGGAAGCGCGAAACGGCGGCGCGGCGAGCGGGGGCGAACGATGTCCACGCCGCCCCTCAAGCGAATCGCGTGCCGAGGCTCGAAGCTGCGACATTCCTCGATTTTTTCGGCTCGCGCGGGTGGCCGTCATCCCATCATCGGGACGTGCCGTCCCAGATCCGGGACGAAGCCAAAGACCGATCGGCGGCCTGCGCCGTACCTTGAGCCCATGCGCCGCACCCTCCTTCTTGCCCTCACCCTCCTCGCCTGCGGCAAGCCCGCGGCGCCGCCCGAGACGCCGCGATCGGCGCCGGAGCCGGTGCCCGAGCCCGAGCCCGAGCCCGCCGCGAGCATCGCTGCGGAGACCCCTGCGCCCGCGCCGCTGCCGGTGGACGAAGCGAAGCCCCGCGACTGCCCGCGCACCACGGCGCTCACGTGCAAGCCGGGCACGGTGCTGGTGACGCGCTATCCGTGTCCCGGTGGCCGTATGCCGCCGGTAGATGCGTGCGCTCCGGGACCCAACCAATCTTGCGTACCGCGCGGCCGCATGGTGGCGCAGCCGAAGTGCCCGAAGCTCCCGTGACAGCGATCAGCGGGGGCCGGCGGGAACCACCACGGTGTTGATGGATTTCACGCTGGCGCCGGCGGGGTAGGCGTAGCTGACCGCCTGGCTCGAGAAGCCGCCGGAGGCCGCCGAGCCCCAACCCCAGACCGTGAGGCCGAAGGTGCCGTCGCTCTTGATCTCGTGGCGCCCGTTGTCGCAGGTGCCCTGCTTCTGGAAGTTGCCGCGCACGAGATCGACGCGCGCATACTCGTAGTTCGCGCCCAGCGCCGTCCAGCCGTTGACGGTGCCCACGCAGTCGAGGTTCACGTCTTTGAAGCCAGACGCGGTCTTCTGCCGCACCAGCACCAGGTTGGTCTCGGGGTACGTGGGGTCGGTGAAGAATACATACGATCGCAGGTACTGCGCCGCGGGGATGACGTTGACGAACTCGGGGTCGCCACGGCAATCGCCGAGGCCGCCGCCGGGGAGCGAAGCGCAGCCGGTCATGTGCGCCGACATGTAGAACGGGTGCTTATCGTCCTGGCTCTTGACGATGAACCCTCCGGGCGACTTGAACTCTGCCACCTGCCCGAACGCGAGCGTCTGGGGCGCGCCCGGGGGAATCGAGGGCTCGTAGCTCAGCGACGTGCCATCGACCGCGCCCACGATGCGCCAGGGCGGCGACTCTTCCTGGCCGTCGTAGCGATTGCGATACCGCACCGCCACGTATTCGGTGCCCAGCGCCTTCACCGGCGGCAGCTGCTGGTGCGCCGAATCGCACGCCGCATCGCCCACGTCGATAGAGAGGCAGGTCGCGCCGCCGAACACGCCGATGGGCTTGTCGGCCTCGATGGCGCTCCCGGTGAGCTCCGCCGTCTGCGTGAACTGCACCACCTGCCCCCGCTTGAGAACGTAGGTCTGGGGAACCCCCTTGCCGGTGGCCGCAACGCCGGGGCCCCCGACGATGGCCGCGGTGGGGCTCACTTTCACGTTGGTGCCGTCTTCGGCGGCGACGATCTCCAGGAAGGGGTTCGCGGCCGCCACCAGGGTGCTCTTGCGGTAGGCGTTGACGCCCACGTAGTTGGTGCCCCAGGCGCTGGTGGGCAAGAGCAGCGTGGCGCTGGTGGCGGCACTGGCGCCGCCGCCGTACGGGTAAATGTCATAGGCCACGATGGGCGCGCTGGCCGTGATGTGAAAGCCCTCGCCGAGACCGGTGCCAGTGATGTTCGCGAGGCCGCCCGTGAAGCCTGGGGTAACGCCGCCCGGGCAGCTGGTGAGGGCGCCGCCGAAGCGGCTCAAGAACAGAATCGCCACCTCGCCCGGTGGAATCTCGTCGTTGGTGAGCGGCTTGTAGGTGATGGCCTGCCCAGAGCCGGCGGGGATGCGCGCCATGCCGGCAATGTTGAGGGCAACGCCCGCGCGATCGGCGGTGAGCTTCACCGGGCTGCCCCAGGTGTTGGCAATGAAGGCAGCAAAGCACGCCCCCTGCCCTTCGGTGATGACGTCGGGCGCCACCGCGAAGTAGTCGCAGCCGATGGTGCTCTTGTTGGCCTTGGCGCTCTCGCAAGCCGCGACGCAATCGCCCGCCGCGCAGCCTTGCTCGAGCGGGCAGGTCTTGACCACCTTGCCCTCGCCGTCGAGCACCTGGTGGAGATCGCTGGAGCACTGGCGCTCCGCAGAAAGCGGCCCGCTATCGCCCCCGAAGAGGGGTCCGCCGTCGCCCAGGGTCCCGCTGGCTCCGGAGGACGAGCCTTCGAAGCCGGTGGGGTCCGCGTTGGACGAACAGCTCATGGAGGCGGCGTATACGGTCGCCGCCGCGAGTGCGAAAAGGACAGAGCGCTTCATGATACCGAAGGTAGCAGGATGGTTGCCCCGGGCACGTTTTCGACCGCCGGGAGCGGCCCGCCAAAACCCCTGCGCAGACCGCTGTACAGACTGTCACGAACCCCCTGTGTGCAAGTTCGGGGCAGAAACGGGGAAAAAGCCTGGGGACGCGCTGTGGAAAGTAGCCAAAGGTCGTACTCCCCACCCCCGTCCCTCCATTCCTCCCTCGGTACCCCACAGCCTGGGGCCGGCTATCTTCTCCGTTTATTTGACTTTTACGGTTTCTCCCCGGTTTCCACAGGCCCTACCTTTACTGCTACAGTTTTAATTAACAACCTCTCCGAGAAGAGTCTCCGGCCAGATGAAAGGTAGTCTATGGTCCTCCCAGGACCGGCTCCGCGCTCACGCCGAAGCCCATCCGGATTGGCACCTGGGCTCGATGCGGACCATCGACTCTCGAGGGGCAGCACGCTACAAGCAGCGACTCAACCCGCTGGACGAAGGCTTGAAAGAGAAGCGATGGAACTGACCGTAGCCAAGAAAGATCTGCTCCGGCTCGTGACGCGGATGCAAGGCGTCGCCGAGCGCAAGAGCACCATGCCCGTGCTTTCGAGCGTGCTCTTGGCCACCGACGGCACGGGGTTCCTCAAGCTCGCCGCCACCGATTTGTACCTCGGGCTCGTGGGCCGCATCGTCGCCGACGTGACCAAGCCGGGCACCGTTGCCGTTCCCGCGAAGGACCTGTTCGAGCGCATCAAGATGATGCCCGACGGTCCGATTCATCTCTCGGCGCCCGACGGCGCGGCCACCACGCTGAAGGCCAAAGGCAGCGCCCGTCGCTACACCCTGCGCGGCATGCCAGGTGGCGACTTTCCGCCGCTCCCGATGCCGCAAGAGGGCTCGCCGACGCTCTCGCTCGAGGTCGACGTCCTCAAGGATCTCATCGAGCGCACCTACTTTTCCATCTCCACCGACGAGACCCGCGCGCACCTGAATTCGGCGCTCTTCGAGTGGGACGGCGAGACCGTTCGCATGGTCACCACCGACGGCCACCGGCTCTCGAAGATGGAAGTCAAAGTGCCCGGGCGCCAGGCCTCGGCGGCCATGCTCATTCCGCAAAAGGCCATTCTCGAGCTCCGCGGCCTGTGCGACGAGATGGCTTCGGAAGCCGAGAAGGGCACCCGCCCGGAGCTGAAGATCACCCAGAGCGGCGCCAGCGCGTTCTTCCAAGCCGGCACCACGACCTTCAGCGTCAAGCTGGTGGAAGCGCAGTTTCCCCCGTACGCGCAGGTCATTCCGCAGGGCCAAGAGAAGATCGTCCGGGCTCCCCGCGCCGACCTCGCCAACGCTTTGCGTGCGGTGAGCATCGCCGCCAGCGAGCGCACTGGCGGCGTCAAAGTGCAGGTGGGCCAGGGCACCATGCGCATCACCAGCGAGTCGCCCGACACCGGCGATGGCTTCGACGAGATTCCGGTAGACTACACCGGTCCCGTCATCACCATCGGCTTCAACGCCAAGTACTTCCTCGACGTCCTGGGCGCGCTCACCGACGACGAGGTCACGCTCTCGCTCTCTGGCGAGCTCGACCCCGCGGTGCTTCGTCCGGCGCCCTCGCCCAAGACCGAAGGCCGCGACTTTCTCGCGGTCGTGATGCCCATGCGAATCTGAAGGGCGGCGTGGAGTCTCTCCTCGTCCTCGCCCTCTCGATTCGCCATTTCCGGAACCTCGCCCAGGCGGATTTTCGCCCGTCGCCGCGGTTCAACGTGTTCTCCGGCGACAACGGTCAGGGGAAGACCAACGTCCTCGAGGCGCTCTACGCGGTGCTCTCGTCGAAGAGCTTTCGCACCTCCAAGGTCGCCGACTTGATGCCGCATGGCGCACCTGGCGCCGGCAGCGACGTGGTGAGCGTGCGGGCCAAGGTGCGCGAGGGCGACATGACCCGGGAGCAGCGCTTCGGAGTCGACCAGGGCACCCGCAGCGTGCGCATCGACGACAAGCGTCCTCGCTCTCTACTGGCCTACGCCACGGCCTCGCCGGTGGTGGTGTTTCATCCGGGCGAGCTCTCGCTCTCCACCGGCCCCAGCGCCGCGCGCCGCAAGCTCCTCGATCGCGTGGCGCTCTTCGTGGCGCCCACCGGCATCACCGAGCTCGAGGCCTACACCCGCGCCCAGCGCTCGCGGCAGAAGACCCTGGAGGCCCGCGGCATCGATGCAACCGACGTCGACCACTGGGAAACCCTGGTGATAAAGCATGGGCTCGCGCTCATGGAGGCTCGGGCTGCGGCCGCCGAGCGCATCGTTTCCCGGGCCCTGGTCGCGTTCGAGTCGATCTTCACCACGCCCCTGGCCTGCGCCATCGCGTACGTCCCCGGTGCGCCCCGCGAGGCGGAAGCGTTTCGCGCAGAGCTCCGCAAGAATCGTGCGCTCGATCTTCGCCGGGGCACCGCCCGCACGGGGCCGCATCGCGACGACCTGGCCCTGAGCCTCCAGGGCGCCGCCGCCCGCACCAGCGCCTCCCAGGGGCAGCATCGGGCGCTCGTGCTGGCCCTCAAGGCGGCCGAGATCGCCGTCATCGGCGAGGCCCGCGGGGCGCGACCTGTGCTGCTCCTCGACGACGTCTCGAGCGAGCTCGACCGTTCGCGAACCGAGGCGCTTTTTTCCTTCCTGCGCGCCACCGAGGGGCAGGTTTTCCTCACCACCACGCGTCCCGAGCTCATTGCCACCGAAGGCGCCGAACGCGCCGATTTTCAGCTGCGCCAGGGCGTGATTTCTCCGCTCTCGTAGGCCTTGACAGCCGCGCCGAAAGGCGTCTTCGAGGGTCCCGAATCAACGAATGTAAGTGCATGAAATTGCAAGGCTAAATTTGGGCGATTGCGTTGCCGCGGCGGGGGCTTTGGGCTATAGTCGCGGCACCTCAGTAGGGTGCCCGTTTCGGGTCCCGAATCATCGATCGAATCGAACGCATGACGACGGAAGTAGAAGCGACTCCGAGCACGGCTCCGGCAACGCCCGGCACCTATGGCAGTGAAAGCATCACCGTCCTCGAAGGCCTCGAAGCAGTCCGCAAGCGGCCGGGCATGTACATCGGTGACGTGCACGACGGGTCAGGCCTTCACCACCTCGTGTGGGAGGTGGTCGACAACGCGGTGGACGAGCACCTCGGTGGCTACTGCAACAAGATGGATGTCATCATCCACTACGACAGCAGCATCACCGTCGAGGACAACGGTCGCGGCATTCCCGTGGGCAAGCACGAGGACCACTCGAAGAAGCTCGGCAAAGACGTAAGCGCTGCGGAGCTGGTCATGACCGTGCTCCACGCCGGCGGCAAGTTCGACCACTCGAGCTACAAGGTCTCGGCCGGCCTGCACGGCGTGGGTGTCAGCGCTGTCAACGCGGTGAGCGAGATCCTCAAGCTCGAGATCAAGCGCGAGGGCCACGTGTACGCGCAGGAATACCGCCGCGGCGCACCGGTCACCAAGCTCGAGGTCATCGGCGACTCCGACAAGACCGGCACCAAGATCACCTTCAAGCCCGACACCGAGATCTTCAGCAACACCGAGATCAGCTACGGCATCCTGGCGAGCCGTCTTCGCGAGCTCAGCTACCTCAACGCCGGCTTCGTCATCACGCTCACCGACGAGCGCGACGGCGGCCGCACCGAGGTCTTCGAGTACAAGGGCGGCATTCGCGAGTTCGTGGAGCTTCTCAACAAGGAGAAGGAGCCGGAGCACGAGAAGGTCATCCACATCGTCGCCAAACAGCTCGCCGAGAACGGCTCCGAGGTGCAGATCGAAGTGGCGCTCCAGTGGAACGCCACCTTCTCGGAGCAGGTGTTTTGCTACACCAACAACATTCACAACCGAGATGGCGGCACCCACCTCACGGGCTTCCGCGGCGCGCTCACCCGCGTGTTCAACGCCTACGGCACCGCGTCCAACCTCTTCAAAGAGGTGAAGAACGGCCTCACCGGGGAAGACATCCGCGAAGGCCTCACCGCGGTCATCAGCGCCATGGTGCCCGACCCTTCCTTCGACTCCCAGACCAAGAGCAAGCTGGTCTCGAGCGAGGTCAAGAGCATCACCGAGTCGATCATTGTGGAGAAGCTCGGCCAGTACTTCGAAGAGCACCCGCAGATCGCCCGCAAGATCGTGGAGAAGGCCATTCTCGCGGCGAAGGCCCGGGAAGCGGCGCGCAAGGCCCGTGAGGTGGTGCGCAAGGGCGCCCTCGACTACAACAGCCTCTCCGGCAAGCTCGCCGACTGCCAGTCGCGCGATCCGCAGCAGGCCGAGCTGTACATCGTCGAGGGCGATAGCGCCGGTGGCTCTGCCAAGCAGGGCCGCGACCGCAAGTTCCAGGCAATCCTTCCGCTCCGCGGCAAGATCCTCAACGTCGAGCGTGCCCGCCTCGACAAGATGCTGGGCTCCGCCGAGATTGGCACCCTCATCGCTGCCCTGGGCGCCGGCATCGGCACCCCGGAGCAGGGCGGCAGCTTCGACATCGAGAAGCTGCGCTACCACCAGATTGTGCTGATGACCGACGCAGACGTCGACGGCAGCCACATTCGCACCCTGCTGCTCACGTTCTTTTACCGGCAAATGCCGCAGATCATCGAGCGCGGCTACCTGTACATCGCGCAGCCGCCGCTCTTCCGGGTCAAGCGCGGAAAGACCAGCCTGTACCTCAAGGATCAGGCGGCCCTCGATCGCTTCTTCCTCGAGCACGGCGTCGAGGGGGTGGCGGTGCGCGCCACCGGTAAGGGCCCGACCCTCACCGGCGAGCCGCTCCTTCGGCTGGCCGAGCGCATGCGCCTCTTCCGGCGTGCGCTCTCGAAGATCGACCGCCGCGCCGACGCCAAGATCGTCGCTGCGGTGCTCCGCTCGGCGGCGCTGGGCAAGGCCGAGCTGCGCGAGCGCAAGAAGGTCGAAGCGGCGATTCCGCCGGTGCGCGCCATGCTCGAGCGCAAGTACCCAGACATCTTCCCGCTCTCCATCGACGTCGGGTGGGATCCCGAGCACGGCGCGGCGATCATCAAAATCACCCCGCGTCCCGGCTCCAACGCCCGCGAGACGATCATCGACTGGAACCTGGTGGAGTCGGCCGAGTACGAGGAGCTCTACTCCATCGACCAGGACGTGCGATCCATCGGGCCGGCGCCCTACTTCCTTCGCGAGACCAAGAAGGACAAGGACGGCGAAGACGCCGAGGAGACCCAGGCGGAAGACGCCGACGCCCTGTGGGACGCCATCGATCTCCGCGGCCGCAAGGGCACCTCGCTCCAGCGCTACAAGGGTCTGGGCGAGATGAACCCGGACCAGCTCTGGGAGACCACGCTCGACCCCAACGCGCGCGTGATGCTCCAGGTGCGCCTCGACGACGCGGTGCAGACGGATCAGATCTTCTCCGTGCTCATGGGCGATCACGTGGAGCCGCGCCGCGCCTTCATCGAGACCAACGCCCTCAACGTGCGAAACCTCGACATCTAAAATCACGGGTCGGCGTACGAACGGGCCTCGGCGGAAGCGTCGGGGCCCGTTTGCTTTGCGCATCCCGCCAGCGATTCATCCTCTACATCTGGGGCATGCGCGGCTCGCTTTTTCGCTCCACGCCGGGCGCCCGGAGCGGAGGTTGACCGGTGGTCTCGGTGACGGCGAGCCACAGATCGCCATCGGGGTCGATGCATTTGCGCTCGCGGGTCACGAGCTCCAGCGGCACGTGGGTGAAGATGCGATGGGTGCGACCCACGATGATGCCGGTCTTCCCGGCCATCCCCGCGTGCACGGCGTTGCGGGCCAACGCGTCGCAGAAGATGCTGTCTTGGGCGTTGGCGGGCACGCTGCGAATCATGTAGCTGGGGTCGATGTATTTTACAGGCGCTTCGACGTCGCGCGCTTTGAAGTGCTTGGTGATGATGTTGCACAGGCGCGGGCCGATGTCGGAGTCGTGGCTCGAGTGCCGAAGGTTTCCCGATGCGTCGTGCTCCACCGTCTCCGGCGGCGGAAGGTCTAGATTGACGCCGCACCCCTCGGCCACCACGATGAGCGCGTGGCCCCGCAGCGCCAGACGCCGCTCGAGCTGGGCCAGGAGCCCGTGTGGTCCCTCCAGTTGGTAGTGCACCTCCGGCAAGAGGCAGTAGTTGACGTCGTGGCTGGCCAGCGTGGCGGCGGCGGCGATGAAGCCCGAGTCGCGCCCCATGAGCTTGACCAGACCCACGCCGTTCCGCGCCCCCAGGGCCTCGGTGTGCGCGGCGTCGACGGCGAGCCGGGCGAGCTCCACCGCGGTGTCGAAGCCGAAGGTCTTGTCGACGAACGCCACGTCGTTGTCGATGGTCTTGGGAACGCCAACGATGGCGATCGGCAGGTTGCGGCGCGCGATCTCCTTCTCGATGGCATGGGCGCCGCGCATGGTCCCGTCGCCGCCGATGGCGAAGAGCAGGTTGACGCCGTCGCGCACCAGCGTGTCGACCATGGTTTCGGCCGAGCGGCGACCGCGCGATAGCCCGAGGAAACTGCCGCCCTGTCGGTGGATGTGCCGTACCTCGTCGGGGCCCAGCGACACCGGCGGTACTGCGTGCGCGGGGTCGAGCCCTTCGAAGCCGTAGCGGTAGCCCACCACCTCGTGCACCTTGTACTTGTGGTGCAGCTCGAGCACCAGCGAGCGGAGGACATTGTTGATGCCAGGACAGAGCCCACCGCAGGTGACGATGCCGGCGGTGACCTCGGCCGGAGCGAAGAACAGAAGCTCGCGCGGACCGGCCTTCTCCACCAGCAGCGGCGCTATCGGCCGATCGCCGCTCATGACCTCGACGTCGAGGATCACCCGGGCTCCGTCGGGTACGTAGTCGGCCACCTCGTCGCCAGCCACGGTGGAGAGGCCGAGCGGCGACGGAACGTTGCGGGGGCCGAGCGTGCGCACGTCGAGGTCTCTTTGGGTAACCATCATTTCTCCACCGGGCTCGGGACGACAAGGCGAAGGGCGCGCGCGAGGACGTGGATGCGGAAGCGCAGGGCGAGGACGTACTCTTCGCCGTCCATCTGCGTGTACACCGGAATGTTGCCCTCTGGCGTGAACGAGAGGTCGAAGCTCGCGCCGCTGACGTTCTTGGAGTGCTCGATGCCGACCTCGTTGAGGTCGTCCTCGGTGAGCGGGTTGCCGTCGAGCGCGACCAGCGCCTTGGAGGCCCAGTCGCGCTTGCCCACGAAGGGCACGAGCTCGAAGAGACCATCGTCGTGGGCGCCTCCGCGCTCGAGCACCCACGATCCGGCGAAGACGCGGGTGGCCTTGAGCACCAGATCGGTGAGGCCGGAGAGTGTGGCGCGCTCTCCGTCGATCTCCACGTCGGCGGAGAATTTGTCGGTTTCGACGTAGGATTCGAGGAAGGTGCGCACGAAGGCCCCGGCGTATACCAGGTGGTCACGGTACACCTCCTGCAGCGGCCCCATTTTCTGCACTGCTTCGCGATCTTCGTTGCGCGCGTGGAGAACACGCGCCGTGAGACCCCAGCTCAACGAGTCGAAGAAGGCGTCCTTGCGCACGACGCGGCCCTCCTCGTCGAGGGGCGAGACGATGCCGGCGTCGAGGCGCGTCTCGAAGCCCGCCAGCACGATGGCCACGTTGTCGGGGAGCGCTTCCTCGCTTGCCGAGAGTCCGAAGCTCTTGCCCTGATCGTTGGCGGTTCCGGTGGGCAGCATGCCCAGCGGCGGGCGAACGTCCTCGGGGATTTCCAGGAGCGCTGCGCCCACCTCGCGGAACGTGCCGTCGCCGCCCATGGCCACCACCGCCGTATACGCTTGCGGGGCGCCGCCCAGATGCGCAGCCAGCGCCGCGATGGTCGCACCCTCCGGCAGCGTGGAAAACAGCGTCGCCGTGGCGCCAGCTTTCGCGAAGAGGGAGAGCGCTTGGTCGATGCGCTCCACGTTTTTGCCGCTCTGTGCGGTGGGGTTTCCCACGAGGAGGTAGTGCTTCACGAGGGCAGTATCGCGCGGTCTGGCGAGTCTTCCAACGCCGGCGAGGCCTTTTGCTGCACGCAGGTGAGCGCTGCGCCGAAGAAGAACACGTGCGCCGAGTAGTGCACGTAGAGGAGCAGCATCACCAGCGAGGTGGCCGCCCCGTAGGCAGAGCTCGCCGCCTTGTGCGCCACGTAGGCGCTCACCAGGAGCGAACCCAGCGTGAGCAAAATGGCGGTGACCAAGCCGCCGCGAAAGGCCTCCTTGGTAGTGACCTTGGCGTGCGGGAGAAAGCGGAAGATCAACGTGAAGAGCCCGGCCGTGACGGCCAGTGATCCGAAGCCTTCGACGACCCGCGAGGCGCCCTCGGCCACGTCGTCTACGCGCAACCTGGCGAGCAGGGTGTGGCCCACCAGCAGCGCGGCGAGCGCGAGCCCGGTGAAGAGCACCAGCAAGAAGGCCAGCCCGCGCTTTCGAAGCTGGCCCAGCGCGCTCTCCTTCCAGCCCGCGGACTCGGGCTTCTCGACGCCCCAGAGAATGTCGAGCGCCCGCTGCAGTTGCGACCAGAGCCGCGTGGAGCCGTAGAGCACGAGGAGCGAGCTGCCGGCGCTGGCGACCACACCGCTCCCCTCGTGGCGCGTACGGTCCAGCAGCTCACCAACGGTTGCGGCGCCCGCGACACCGACCCAGCGCCCGAGCTCGTGCAAGACGAACGCGTGCGCCGCATCGCCCTGGCTAAAGCTTGCCACTACCTGCAGGACGATCACCAGCATCGGCACGATGGAAAGGAGCGCGTAGAACGCGATGGCTCCGCTGAGCAGGCGGCCCCCTCGCTTGCGAAAGAGTCGCGCCGCATCCTTGAGCATGGTCCACGCTGCGGTCACGCGTTCAGGAGCGCACGACCGCGGCCGTGGGGTCAAGGTCAGTCGCGCGTCGCGTCGCGCGCTGCGTCGGGGCCGCCCGCGTCGAAGGTCGGCAACGTACCAGCGTCGGGCGCCACCACCGGCCGTTCGGGATCACGCGACGGAATGGCGATGAGGTGCAGGGCGCGGCCCGGGTGCCCCGGAATCGGGGAGCGCGCGCCGACGAGCACCAAGGTGACCGGGTTGTCGGGCCGAAAGTAGAGCCGCGGGAGAACCAGCGGCGCCGTGTAGGCTTGGGTGGCGATCATCGTTTGCTGGAGCGACGCGCCGCCGGTCGTCGAGAAGGTCGACGCCTCGATGACCTTCGGATCGAAGTCCGCTTGGCTCTCTCCTTGCTGCTTCAGCTCGGTCCTCTCGCCAAAGGCCGCGGTGCCAAGGACATCGTTGAAACGGAAGCTGACCGGGTCGGCGCTGGGGGTGAGCTGCGCGGCCGCCACGCTGAAGACCTGCGTTGTGCGCCCCGGGAGGTTCAGGTACTTCACGGCGATGGTGCCGTTCTTCGGATCCACCGTGCCGTTCTTGAACACGGCGCATTCGGTCTGGTTGGAGCCGAACGCATTGGAGCACCCGACCACGGCGATGGCGTGGGCGCCGGCGCCCAGCGCGGCAGCGGGCACGGTGACGTCCCAGTAGTTGATGCCCAGCTGGCTGCGACTACGAAGGTTGTCCATGAGCACGCCGCAGGGCACGTTGGCTTTGTCGGCCAGCTCGTCGACGCTGATGACGTGCGCCGGAAGCGTCGCGCCGGCTGCGCGCAGTACCGCCGCGTCCACGCCCAGCTCGACGTAGGCTGCGCTGCCTACATCTACCCCCACTGTATTGGAGCGCGGCATGGGTCGACTCCGCGGTAGCGGAGCTTGGTCCGAGAGCGCGTCGAAGCACACGCGGAAGGCCGGTAGGTTCGGCGAGGCGTGGATGAAGACGAGGCTCTCGATGGGGTCGCCCCCGTCGGCCCCCGTCGCCCCGTCGCCGCCCAGGCCCGGTGTGGCCGCGGCGTCGTCCCCCTTGCTCTCGCCACGGGTGGCGCTCAGGTCGGAGGCCGCAGCGGAGCACGCCCCGGCAGCGCTCCCCAGCGCGGCCAGCGACGCGAGCGAGACCATCGATGCAAACCAAAGGTTCTTCTTCATGCGCAGTCCCTCGACCCGCAATGCTCGCACGTTGCGTGCCGCTCTGCGAAGTTTGCAGATCTCCCAGTGTACGCCGGCGAAATTGCCAAGGTAGGGGTGCCTCGCACCCGGCACGGCGATCATGGCTAGGCGAGGTGGCACAGCGGGCAATCGACCAGAATCGCCGTACTTTTCGTGATCCGGGGTACGGCAAAGAAGTTGCGAGGGGAGCGCATTGGCGCGATTCTCGAAGGTGAAGTGGTGAAGCTCGAACCCGGCATGCTCATAACCCCGAATGTCCGCCTCGAGCGTCCGCTCGGCGAAGGGGGCATGGGCAGCGTATGGCTCGCGGAGCACCTCTCCTTGCACAGCCGGGTGGTGGTGAAGTTCATCGCCGACGCCTACGCGTCCAACGCCGAGGCGAAGACGCGCTTCTCACGGGAGGCAGCGGCGGCCGCGCAGGTGAAGAGCCCGCACGTGGTGCAGACCTTCGACCACGGGATCAGCCCCGAAGGCGTGCCCTACATCGTCATGGAGTTCCTCGAGGGGCGAAGCCTCGGCGACGCGCTGGCCGAGCTCGGGCAGCTCACGCCCGCGTTGGTGGTGGAGATCGTCTCGCAGCTCTGTCGGGCCCTCGAGAAGGCCCACGCCGCAGGGATCATCCACCGCGACATCAAGCCCGACAACGTGTTCCTCTGCGACGCTGGCGACGGCGCGGTGTTCGTGAAGCTCCTGGATTTCGGCATCGCCAAGGGCGCCGCCATGACCAACATCGGCAAGGAGACCAAGACCGGATCGGTCATGGGCTCGCCGCTGTACATGAGCCCCGAGCAGCTCATCGGCGCGAAGAATATCGATCACCGGGCCGACCTGTGGGCGGTGGGCGTGGTGGCCTACGAAGCGCTGGTGGGCATGCGCCCCTTCGATGCGGAGACAGTGGGCGCCCTCACCATGAAGATTCACAACGATCCGCTCCCCCTCCCCTGCGCGCAGCGGCCCGAGCTCCCCGCGGCCGTCGACGTGTGGTTCGAGCGCGCCTGTGCGCTCACGCCCGAGGCCCGCTTCGGATCGGCCAAGGAGCTCGCGGAGGCGCTCACCGTGGCGCTCCTGGGCGCCAGCCGACAAAGCGGCGAGGCGCCGTCGTTCTCGAGCGTCAAGCCGCGGGCGTCGCAGCCGGCGTCCATGAGCCGAACGCTCGGCACCGGCGATCTGGACCCCACCACGCTGGCGCCGCCGCCTTCGCGCAAGGGTCTGTACATTGCGCTGGGCCTGGCCATGGTGGCGCTGGGACTGGTGGGTGGGGGCGCCGCAGTGTACGGGCGGGGCAGTGGAGCTCACGCCGGACCCGAGCCGCCCGCGTCTGCGCCCTCGCTGGGTGCCGCCGCAATCAGCGTTCCTACTGCCGATCCACTCGCGTTGGCGACGGGCTCGGCGAGCGCCGCGCCCACCCTCGCGGCGTTGCCCACCCGCACCATCGCCGCCCTGCCCACCGGAAAACTCAAGGTACCCATCAAACCCGGCCCGACGGCGACTGCCGCAGCCCCCGCTTCTCCCGCGACCTCTGCCCACCCGGTAAAGCCTCCCGAAGATGAAATTCTACGGTAGCCGTGCTCTCTTTTTGTGCGCCGCGCTGGTGTGCGCCGCGCCCATGGCCTCGGCGCAGACGCCCGGTCCCTCGTCTGCCGACATGGAGTCGGCGCGCGCGCTCATCAAGCAAGCGCGGGCCCTCCGCGACGCCGGCGACTTGCCGGGCGCGGCCGAGAAGTTCAAGGCTGCGCACGCGCTCGGTCGCACACCGGTGACCGGCATCGAGCTGGCGAAGGCCTACGCCGCCATCAAGAAGTACGTGGAGGCGCGCGACGTCGCGCTCCAAGTCACGGTCATTCCGGTGACCGCCGACGAGACCTCGCGCTCCACCGATGCCCGCACCGAAGCGACCAAGCTCGCCGCCGACCTCAAGCCCAAGCTGGCCGCGCTGCGGGTGGAGATCGAGCTCACGCCGAAGGGCGCATTCGGGGCGCCCAGCGTGACCATCGACGGACAGGCGGTGCCCGCCGAGGCGCTCTCCGAGGCGCGCACCGTCAACCCCGGCAAGCACGACGTGGTGGCGCGGGTGGGCGACGGGCCCGAGGCACGCGCCGCTGCCACGCTGGAAGAGGGCGCCTCCGGAAGCGTGAAGCTCGTGGTGGTGGTGCCGGCTCAGAAAGTCGCCGGCAATGCCATCGCGCCGCCGCCTTCCCCGCCGCAGGCCACGGATCACATGTCGCCGCTGGTGCCCATCGGTCTCGGCATCGCTGCCGGCGGCGCCGCCGTCGGTACCATCGCCGGCATCAGCGCGCTCAACCAGAAGAGCACCCTCGATGCATCCTGCACCAACGGTAAAGCCGGCTGCGCGCCGGGCTACCAAGACAAGCTCGACGGTGCGCGCACTGCGGGAACGGTGGCGACCATCGGCTTCATCGCCGGGGGCGCGGGTCTCGCACTGGCGGTGGTAGGGCTTTTTCTGGGAGGCAAAGCACAGGCAAAAGGGAACGCCGCCCGCATGACGCCCTACCTCGGCCCGGCCAGCGCAGGGTTTCATGGAACCTTTTAGCCGCATGCGTCGCCCTGCCCTCGCTGGCTCACTGCTCCTTTTGGCAATGGGTGTAGGTTGCAATAGCCTGCTGAGCCTCGACGGCTACAGCGGGGTAGCCGACGGCGGAACCGATGGCAGCGTCGGCGGGCTCGATGGCGCGGTCGACGCCGCCGGCGACGTGGTGGTGCCGCCCGGTGTGCGTCCTGCCAGCTGGCCCAAATGGATCATGCCCAACGAGCCCGACGCCGGGGTGGTCAACCCTGCCGAGTACGGCACTGTTGGCAACGATGTCACCATCAAGGTGACGAGCGCCAGCGCAGGTGTGCTCACGTTTTCGCAGGTGATCGTTCCCGCAGCGACCTTCGCCGCGGCGGTCGGTAAGTGTAGGGCTGGGTATCGCCTGCCCACCCGCATCGAGCTTGTCACGCTGCTCGACTACCGACCCAATCGCAGCAGCGTTTTGCCGGCTGGCTTCTCTCCCATCTCGGGCCTCTTGTGGACCTCGTCGATTCGTCGGCCCGCCGCCAACCCGATCCAGCACTGGTTCGTCAACGCGGCCACCGGCGCCGTGGTGGCCAGCCCCGAACGCGACGCCTCCGTGGTGTGCATCGTGGACGTCCAATGAAACGATCCCTATTTGTGCAGGGTGCATGCATCGCCGCGGTGGCCTTGGCGACCCACGTGGTGACCGCTGCCGCGCCGGCCGCGCAGTACCAACGCTTCGACGTCAACTCGACCACCATTTGCGACCAGGAGACGGGTCTCCGCTGGGATCGCAAGGTGGGTGCGCCGGTCGGATACCTGGGCGCACGAGCGGCGTGCGCATCGCCGCTGCGCTTGCCGACGGTGAAGGAGCTGCTCACGTTGGTAGACGAGGATCTTCACCGCGAGCAGCGGGGCGCCATCGAGGTCGACCTGGCCATCGACGGCGCCGCGTTCCCCGACACGCCCACCGACGAGCCCTTTTGGACCGACACGTTGACCTCGGACCTGACGGCGCGCTTCACGGTGAACTTTGGCACGGGCGAGACCGCCACCAGCACCGATGCCGCCCAGCGCCGCGTTCGATGCGTACAGTTCGTCGGTCGCGCCTGCCCCTGAGGCTCGCGCCTCTGGAGCGACGTCCAGGCTGAGGCACCGGAATCTGCGCGTGCCGCAGGCCTTGCGCCTTCCCTTGAACATGCGGCACGCCTCTTGCGATTGGTTCGAGAACGCTTAACCTGATCCCCGAGACCGACGTCGGAGGAGGCCGCAGCTTCGCGCCTCCTGCGCAATGGGACTGCTCCCGTTTCTGACGCAGGTCGAAGTCGAATTTCGTAGGGGGCGGGCGCGTTGCGCCACGCCAGGGAGAACATCATGCGTCCTGATAGGTTGACCACCAAGAGCCAAGAAGCCGTGCGATCTGCCATCGACGGGGCGAGCCGTCGGGGAAACCCCGAGCTTCATCCGGAGCACATGCTGCTGAGCATGCTCGAGCAGGATGGCGGCGTGGCGACTCCCCTGGTGCAGAAGGCGGGCGGCGATCCCTCGGCCCTCGAGGCGCTGGTCAAGGGCCGCGTCGAGTCGTTTCCTCGGGTGTCCGGCGGCGCCGAGCCGGGCCTCTCGCGGCGCTCTCTCGAGGTGTTTCGCAAAGCCGAAGACGAGGCCAAGCAGCTCAAGGACGACTACGTCTCGGTCGAGCATTTCCTGCTCGCCATGAGCAAGCACGACCCCGAAATCGCCGTGCTCCTCGAGCAAGCAGGCGGACTCAACTACGATCGCCTACTCAAGTCGCTGGCTGGCGTGCGCGGCAATCAGCGGGTCGTCGATAAGGATCCGGAAGGGAAATTCCAGGCCCTCGAGAAGTACTGCCGCGACCTCACCGACGCCGCGCGCAAGGGCAAGAACGACCCGGTGGTGGGTCGCGACGAGGAGATTCGCCGCGTAATGCAGGTGCTCTCGCGGCGCACCAAGAACAACCCGGTGCTCATCGGCGAGCCGGGCGTGGGCAAGACCGCCATCGTCGAGGGCATCGCCCAGCGCATCGTGCAGGGCGACGTTCCGGAGTCGCTGAAGAACAAGCGGCTGGTGTCGCTCGACATGGGCGCGCTGGTCGCGGGCGCCAAGTTCCGCGGCGAGTTCGAAGACCGCTTGAAGGCAGTGCTCAAGGAGGTCGAAGGTGCCGCCGGCGGCATCATCTTGTTCATCGACGAGATTCACACCATCGTGGGTGCGGGCGCTGCCGAAGGCTCGATGGACGCGGCGAACTTGCTGAAGCCTGCGCTGGCTCGCGGCGAGCTCCGCTGCATCGGCGCCACTACGCTCGACGAGTACCGAAAGCGCATCGAGAAGGACGCCGCCCTCGAGCGTCGCTTCCAGCCGGTGTACGTGTCGCAGCCGACGGTGGAAGACACCATCGCCATCTTGCGCGGCCTCAAGGAGCGCTACGAGGTGCACCACGGCATTCGCATTCAAGACGCGGCGTTGGTCGCTGCGGCGACGCTCTCGGATCGCTACGTCACCGAGCGCTTCCTGCCCGACAAGGCCATCGATCTGGTCGACGAGGCGGCCGCCAAGATCAAAATGGAGGTCGACAGCATGCCCGCCGAGATCGACTCGGTGCAGCGGCGCACGACCCAGCTACAGATAGAGCAAGAAGCGCTGAAGAAGGAGCGCGACAACGCCTCGGCGGTGCGGCTGGTGAACGTGAAGAAGGAGCTCTCGGAGCTGGAAGAGACCGCCACCGCCATGCGCGCCCAGTGGCAGCGCGAGAAGGAGGTCATCGACCAGCTGCGGAAGACGCAGCCGGAGATGGAGCGCCTGCGTACCGAGGCGGAGACAGCGCAGCGAAAAGGCGATTTGGGCAAGGCGGCAGAGATTCGCTACGGCAAGCTGCCGGAGCTCGAGCGCAAGGTCGACGAGCTACGCAAGCAGCTGGCCAAGGTGCAGGAGAAGACCTCGTACCTGCGCGAAGAGGTCACCGATCAGGACATCGCCGGCATCATTGCCAAGTGGACCGGGGTGCCGGTGAGCAAGATGCTGCAGGGCGAGATGGAGAAGCTCCTCCACATCGAGGAAGGCCTGGCGAAGCGGGTGGTGGGACAGAAAGACGCCATCATCGCGGTGGCCAACGCGGTTCGCCGATCGCGCGCTGGTTTGGGCGACGAGAAGCGCCCCATCGGTAGCTTCCTGTTCCTCGGCCCCACCGGCGTGGGCAAGACCGAGCTGGCGCGGGCGCTCGCCGAGTTCTTGTTCGACGACGAGCGCGCCATGATTCGCCTCGACATGAGCGAGTACATGGAAAAGCACTCGGTTTCTCGGCTCATCGGGGCGCCGCCCGGTTACGTGGGCTACGACGAAGGCGGGCAGCTCACCGAGCCGGTGCGCCGTCGACCCTACTCGGTGGTGCTCTTCGACGAGGTGGAGAAGGCCCACCCAGATGTGTGGAACGTGCTGCTCCAGGTGCTCGACGATGGCCGCCTCACCGACGGCCAGGGTCGCACCGTAGACTTCAAGAACACCGTGCTCATTCTCACCTCGAACATGGGTGCAGAGCACATTCAAGCCATCGAGGATCGCCCGGGCCTCGAGCCGAAGGATCGCCGTGACCTCATCGAGCGCGCGGTGCTCGACCAGGTTCGCAAATCGTTCCGGCCCGAGTTCATCAATCGCCTCGACGAGATGGTGGTCTTCGATCGGCTCGACCGCGGCAACATCCGGCAGATCGTCGACATCCAGTTGGCCCGGTTCCAGGAGCGACTCGCCAAGCGCGAGCTCACGGTGGCCCTCACCGATCGCGCCAAGGACTTCCTCGGTGAGGTGGGTTGGGACCCGCAGTACGGCGCCCGACCGCTCAAGCGCGCCATGCGCAAGCACCTGGAAGACGGCTTCGCCAAGCAAGTGCTGCAAGGCAACTTTCCGCCTGGCACCAAGGTGCAGGTCGATGTGGGCGTCGACGGAGAGCTGGCCTTCGTGCCCACCATCCCAAACTAGCCGCCCTCTACTCGCTTACGCGGCGCTTTGGGGGGCGCCTGTGAGCTTTTGCAGGCGCAGGTCGCGAACGCGGGCGTCGTAGTCCTTGCGCGCGGAGGGCTCCAGGGTCTCGCCGCCGAAGCGTACGCCGAGGTAGATCTGCGTGAGCTCGAAGACCTCGTCGGCCAGCGGGTGCCCGCGCTTTTCCAGCGACTCCGCGTAGCGCAGCGGCGGCTGCTCGGCTGGGCGCATCAGGCCATGGGCGAGGAGCGCCTGCTCCAGCGCGCGGTACATGGCGGCGGCGTTCTGCACCTCGCGGCTCTCGGGCAGCGGCCTGGCCGGAAGGTCTTTGGGCGTGCCGCGCTGGCGCCGTCGCCACACTACGTAGACCCCCACGCCGAGCAGGCACAGCACGCCGCCCACCACCGGCGGCCTCGTGAGTCGCTCACCGAGACCGCGGGTGAGCCCTGCCCTGCCCCGCGCGCGCTCGTAGCGTGACGTCAGCGAGTCGACGATGTGCAGCTGTTGCCGCAGATCGTAGCCCACCACGTGCTGCGTCCAGCGTTGCGACATAGCCTCCACCAGATCGCGCAGATACACCCACGCGCCGGTGGTCGACTGGAGCGGCTGCGCGCCGGCCGAGGGTGTGGGGTCGAAGGTTTGCCAGCCAGAGCGTTGGCCGTCGTCGATGTAGGCTTCGATCCACGAGTGGGCGTCGCCCTCGCGCACCGCATAGTACTTGCCGAACCGATTGTAGGTTCCGCCCACGAAGCCAGTGACGTTGCGGCTGGGAATGTGCACCGCGCGCAGCATGAGGGCCATCGAGGTGGAGAAGAACTCGCAGTGGCCCTTCTTCGATTCGAACAAGAAGTGGTCGACCGGCTGCGCGGTTCCGCCGGAGGGCGAGTTGGTGTCGTAGACGAAGTCCTTCTTCAGGTGCTCTTCGATGGCCTTGGCCTTGGCGCGCGGCGTTGGCTCGTTCTTGGTCCACTCCTCGGCGAGCTCGGCGATGCGCTTGGGAAAGGTGGAGGGCAGCGCGAGATAGCGCCGGCGGTCGAGCTCTTGCAGCGGCGGTCCGGTGACCAGCTCGTCGTCGGCCGCGACGTACACTTCGTAGCGCAGTCCGCGGGTGTCGGCCCCGCCGTAGCGATATTCGCCCTCCGGGCCGCGCGAGATGAGCGTGGGCTCCGAGAGCATGGCGTCGCCCTGCTGGCGTACGCGAAAGGCCACTGTTTGCTGGGGAAAGAAGAGGACCGGCGGATCGATGGGCTCGAGATCGAACGAGACGATGCGGTCGCTCGGCTTGGGCATGCGCGTGATCGAATAGGTGTCGCCGAAGCGCGACTCGGCGCGTCGCTCCACCACGGTGCGCGCCCAGGCGCGGCCGTCGTAGGCGTCGAACCCGGTGCCGCGGAGCCGCAAGGTGATGCGGGCGGGCGGCGGGTCGGGAAGGTTCGGCACCTCGAAGCGCAGGGCGATGGCCGGATCATTGCGCAATACACCGACGTCGCCCAGGTCGACGCGGTCGGAGAAGCCGACCATGCGGCCGGGGCGCGCGTGGTTGATGAGGAGCAGAGAGAGCCCCACCCGCGGGAACAACAGGAACAGCGCCGCGGTGAAGATGAAGATGGGAATGCTGAGCAGCCCGGTGGCGAAGAGAAACCCTCGCCCCACCACCCGGCGGCTTCGGAGAATGCGCGGGACGTCGACCGGGAGGCCGGTGCGATCGCGCGCGCCCTGACGGTAGTTGCCTTCCACCTCTCGGCGTAGGTGCGAGAGCACCAGAGCGCCGGGCGCCACCACCAAGAACCCCAGAAAGCACAGCCCGAACGCGAGCCCGCCGCCGAGCACGGTGCCCACTACGAAGTGGAGCAGCGCGAGCAAGATGATCTGCTGGTCGTGGGCGGCGCCGCGGCGGGTGGCCAGACGCACCACCTGCAAGAGCGCTGCGAACTCCACGGCGACGTCGAGCGCCGATTGACCGGAGAGGAGCCGGCCACCTTCAACAAAGAAGAGCACCAGCGGGCCTGCGGTGGCCACGTGGCGCAACCAGGCCTTTTGTTGCCATCCCTCCGGTACGGCGATGGCAAGGGCCAGGCCTCCGAGCGTGATGACGTTGACCCACGGGCTCATCGACGCGCTGTTGACCACCGCCAACACGCCGAGCGCGGCCAGGGCGTTGGTCATGATGCGGTGCACCAGCCCGAATCTCACTCTGCGGCCTCCTTGGCTTCGGTGTCGGCTTCGGTCTCTTCGAAGGCCACGAGGGCCAAAAAGCGCAGGATGGGGTCGGCGCCGGCACTGCGCGTGGCACGCACCAAGGGGCCGGTGGAGGTGCGGAGCGTGACGCTGTCGCCGCGCCGCAAGTGTGCGACCGCTCGCGACGCGGCTTCGCGGATGCGCTTTTCGAACTGCGTATCCCACTCCGAGGAGGAGCCTTTCGGCCTTCGCACTTCGAGCGTGAGGTTCACGTCGGGGCGGGCCTCGCGCGCGCGCTCACGAATCACCAGCTGCGACATGGCTGCAGACTTTCGCCAGTGGATGTCGCGCGGGTCCTCCCCTTCTCGCATGCTGCGAAGACCCAGGTGGTCCTCGCCGTAGCCGCGGCCCAAGGTGGTCTCGCCGCCCAGTGAGCGCCCGCCAACGGGAATCGGCAACTGCACCGGGTCCACCGCGGGGTAGATGAGGAGCTCGCCGTCGGCGGGAATTTCCCGTGATTTTTCGAAGAGTCCGAAGGGAAAACGGGTGGCGATGCGAAAACCGGTGTGGTGATCGCGCCCACGTTTCGACGGCGTGCGCCGATACGCCGCGACCTGCGCGGAGCGCGGGCTGATCTTCAAGAAGAAGCAGCGCTTGTCGGCGGGCAGACCCTCGCGCAGATCTTCCACCTCGATGGCGTAGGAGGGCACGCGCTTCTTGTGGTTGAAGACCTCGATCTCCACCACGTGGGGCCGGCCTACCTGCGCGCGCGCCGGGAGCCTGCGTACAACCGTGAGGTGCCGGAGCGAGACCTCGCTCATGATGCCGCTCACCACGATGAGCGCCAGCAGCATGCCGAGGAGCAAGTAGAGGAGGTTGTTGCCGGTGTTGATGGCGGCGAAGCCTACGCCCAGCGTGATGCCCACGAAGAACTTCCCCTCGCGGGTGAAGCGCAGCCGTCGCGGCGACTTGAGCCGCGCGCGGAGACGTGCCCACAACGTCCGCGGTTCCGGGGTCATCGGCGGTTCAGAGCGGAACGGGGATCCGGGCGACGATCTCCCGGATCGCGGTTTCGGCTTCGTCGCGCGAGGGTGCGAAGCCCTCGGCCTGGGAGGCGAGACGCACGCGGTGGGCGAGCACCGGAACCGCCAGGTCCTGGATGTCGTCGGCGATGCAGTAGCCACGACCCCGGAGCATGGCGCGGGCGCGGGCGGCGTTGCCGAGGGCGATGGCGCCGCGGGTCGAAGCGCCCAGGCCCAGGAGCGGTGAGGTGCGCGTGGCCTGGATGATGGCGTGGAGGTAGTTGCCGAGGGAGCTGTCGAGGGAGACGCGGAGCACTTCGCGCTGCAGCTCGACCAGGCGACCCGGTTCGAGAACGGTCTCCACGTTTCGCGCGGTGTCGGTTTCGCCGCCCAGGAGCAAGCGCATTTCCACCTGAGGCGGCGGATAGCCGATGCGCACCCGGAGCAAAAAGCGGTCGAGCTGCGACTCGGGGAGCGGGAACGTGCCGGCGAAGTCTTGCGGGTTCTGGGTGGCGATGACGAAGAACGGGTCTGGGAGCGGAATGGTCTGGCCGTCGAGCGAGACCTGACCCTCGTTCATGGCTTCGAGGAGCGCCGATTGCGTGCGCGGGCTGGCGCGGTTGATCTCGTCGGCGAGGAGAACGTTGGCGAAGACCGGCCCCTGCCGGAGCACGAACTCGCCGGTGCGCTGGTCGTACACCGACACGCCGAGCACGTCGCTCGGGAGCAGATCGCTGGTGAATTGAACGCGGCGCAGCTCGCCGCCGACCGATCGCGCGAGCGCGCGCGCCAGCGTGGTCTTGCCCACGCCGGGTACGTCCTCGATGAGCAGGTGGCCGCGGGCCAGGAGCGCCACCAAAGCGAGCTCCACCGCTTCACCTTTGCCCTCGAGAGCGCCTTCGACATTGCGCCGTAGCTCGTTGAGCACTGGAAGCTCCGCGTTCAAACGCGAGGCGGCAGCCGTCATAACCAAAAGATAGCATGACGCCCAGGCAAGAACGCCAGCGGAGTTTTTCGGGCGAGGTTTGGCGTGCGGCGCGCGACGGGCACAAGTGTGCAGGGGTATGGCCCTCGTTTTTGCGATAACGTCGTGGCGTGACCATCACCCTGCGCCAGGTGACCAAGACCTTTGGCCCGGTGCGGGCGCTCTTGGGGGTTTCGATGGAGATTCGCCCCGGTGAGGCGCTGTCGGTGCTGGGCGCCAACGGGTCGGGCAAGTCGACGCTGCTCTCGGTGCTCGGAACCCTGGCCAAGCCGACCACCGGCACCCTGGACCACGGACCTCTCGGGCAGACCCGCGAGGAGGTGCGCCGGGCGCTGGGGTGGGTGGGGCACGATCTGCTGACCTACGCCGACCTGACCGGGCGCGAGAACGTGACGCTGGCGGCGCGCCTTCACGGGCTCGACCCGACCTCGGCCTACGCCGCGGTGGCCGAGCGCTTCGAGCTGGGGGCGTTTGCGGAGCGGGCGGTGCGCACGTACTCCCGTGGCCAGCGTCAGCGGATCGCCCTCGCGCGCGCCCTGGTTGCGCTCCCCAAGCTGCTGTTGCTCGACGAGCCCACCACCGGGCTCGACCCCAAGGGCGTCGCGAAGCTGGGCGAGGTGGTGCGCGAAGAGGTGGCGCGCGGCGCCTACGTGGTGGTGGTCACGCACGACGCCGAGTTCGCGCGCGCCTATGGCGATCGCTCGGTGGAGATGGAGCGCGGGCGGATCAAGAGCTGAGCGTCGCGGCGCTTCGGGGCGGGAGCACGCGGGCGGCCAGGGCGACGATGGCGGGGTCGGCCGAAAGGTCGCTCGGAGCCTTACGGGGCGCCATGATGATGTGTGTAGAATACACGTATGCGGAGATGTGCCGCGCGAGCTCGCCCGCGTTGGTGCCGGTGGACTCGTCGGCGGTCTCGGGGGCCGACAGCACCACGGTGTCGATGGTGAGTCCTTCGGCGGCGGCCGCGCGCACCGTGGCGTAGGTGTCGTGCAGCACGCCCAGGCGATCCGGGGCTACCAGCACGATGCGCGGCATGTTCTTGAGGGTGCGCAGCCAAGTGGCGTTGGTCATCTCGTCGGTGAGCGGTGAGAACAGCCCGCCGGCCACCTCCACCACCACCGCGTCGTGGGTGGTTGCCAGCTGCGCTGCGGTGTCGGCGAAAGCGCGCGCATCGAGGACGATGTTCTCGCGCCGGGCCGCCAGGTGCGGAGAGAGCGGCTGCCGGAGGCGAAGCGTGGGAGGCCCCGCGACCGAGCCCGCCGCCCGGAGTCGTGCTTCGTCGGCGCCCTCGGAGCCGACAACGCCGCTCTCCACCGGCTTCCAGCCGACCACGCGTGCGTGGACCCTCATGGCCATGAGAAGCGCGACCGCGACGTGACTCTTGCCGATGCCCGTTCCGGTTCCAGCGATGGCGATGATGGTCACGGCAGCGTTCTCCTTATGGCCGAGGCCAGGTCGAGGATGTCTTGGTGCGTGTGGCGCGCGGTGACCGTGAGCCGCAGTCGGCTCGTGCCCGGCGGCACCGTGGGCGGGCGAATCGCCTGGACGTGAAACCCCTGCTCCCGCAGTCCGGCCGCCAGTGCCGTAGCGCGGCCTTCATCGCCGAGCACCCAGGGCACGATGGGCCCGTGGCCCAAGGGCACTACCCCCAGGTCGGTGAGCGCATGACGAAGCTGGTGGGCCACGCGGGTGAGGTTCTCGCGGAGTGCGTCGCCGCTTTGCACCTGCGCCAGTCGCGCCCGAGCGACGGTGGCGAGCAAGGGCGAGATGCCGGTGGAGTACACGAAGGAGCGTGCCGCGTTCCACAGCCAGGCGCGAAGCTCCGGCGCTCCGGCGGCGAAGCCCCCTTGCACCCCGAAGGCTTTGCCGAGCGCGCCCATGAGCACATCGGGGACGACGCCCGCCGCCGCGGCCAGGCCTCGACCTTGCGGTCCGAACACGCCGAGTGCGTGCGTCTCGTCGAGCACGAGCACGGCGCCCTTCGCATCGCACAGGTCGCGCAGACCTCGGAGGTCGGGGCCGTCGGCGTCCATGCTGTAGTACGACTCGGCCACCACGAAGGTGCGACGGGGCGCTGGGCCCGCTTTCGCGGGGTGCTCGAGGAGGGCTTCGAGGGCCTGGAGATCGTTGTGTGGGAACACCTCGTTGCGGGCGCCGGAGAGACGTAGGCCGTCGATGAGCGAGGCATGGTTCATGGCGTCGCTGAGGACGCGATCGCTACGCGTGGCCAGCGCCGAGACCGTGCCCACGTTGGCCGCGTAGCCGCTGGTGAAGAGGAGCACGCCGGGCAGGCCGAGCCACGCGCCGAGAGCGCTCTCGAGATTCTGCGCGGGTGCGTGGTCGCCAGCCACCAGGCGCGATGCGCCGGCGCCGGCCGGACCCGATGCTTCTACCGCGTCGTGCGCGAAGCCCAGGTAGTCGTTCGACGAGAACGAGCGAGCGGGGTAGGGCAGCGGAAGCGGTTCACGCAAGAGCCCCTCTCGGCGCCGCCCTTCGAGGGCTTCGGTGAGGAACGGGAGCGGCCGGTGCGAGGGGGGGAGCGGCATCGATGGGACGCTCAGGCCTCGGACGTCTCTTCGAGGGCCCGGTCGATGCGCGAGAGGGCGCGGCGGAGAACGTCGCGGGTCTTCTTCTCGAGCTCCTCGCGGGTGGCGCGCTCTTCGCGCAGCTCGTGCACCAGGGCGATGGCGGCCAGGAGCACCGCGTTCTGGGGGATGGTGCGGCCCTTCGGCACGAGCTTGGTCACCCGGGCGTCGACCTCGCGGGCCAGGTCGGCCAGCGCTTCGGGGCTTTCGGAGCTGACGACCTTGAAGACCTGGCCGGCGACGCGGAGCTCTACGACGGGGGAAGCCATGATGGTGCGCAAGCTAGCACTTTTGCCGCAGCAGGGCGGCGCTCGCGGTCCGGGTGTTTCACGTGAAACGGGTGGGGGTGGCCCGCGCATAGCAAGCTGGCTGCTCGCCGCTTGGTAGGGTGCGGTGCGGATGCCGGGGCTTCGTTGCGCATCGGGGTGTCGCGGAGTGCGGGGTCAGGGCACGTGAGGAGAGCGGATTGGACCACGGACGTTTGGGCTGCCGACTCACCTTCGATGAGCGGAGCTCGGGGCGGAGCGCTTCGGGTTAGCGGGACGACCGCACCCCGCTCGCCTTCGACACGGAAGCGGGGGCGGCGCGGTGGTGTGCGGCCAGGGCCGGCGAGGAGAGCGGATGCGGCGGGGTTGTTTCACGTGAAACGGGTTGGGGGTACGGCGCACACCTGGGGTGGCGCCACACCGCGCCGATGTCGGGGCTCCGGACGAGCCCATGGTGCCTGGCGCTCGCGGGAAAGAGAGTCGAGGTGGCCGACCGAGCACATTCCGCTCGCGTAGAGACCCGGAAGCGGGCCGGGCGGTGGGGTGTTCCTTCCGGGCGGCGAGGAGAGCGGATGCGGCGGGGTTCTTTCACGTGGAACTGGCGAGGAGACTGAGGGCCTTTGGCCGATACCTGTGGGATGCCTTCGCACCCCGTCCTCACGCACCCCCCTCGGTCTCGGGCAAAGGCCCTCAGGCTCCTGCTTGGCGCTCCGCCGCCGCGCAGTCGACCGGACCCGAAGAATCACGTGGCTCACGAGAATCTCCAGTCACCTACGTCGCACGGCGCACAGCAGGATGGTGCGACGTCGCGCGGCTGCGGGGCTCCTCCCCAGGTGCCCATGGTCCTTGGCACCGCGGGCGGCGAGCGTCGAGGTGGCCGGAGGAACACATTCCGCATGCGCGGAGCCCCGGAGGCGCTGGCGGCGCGGCGGAGGTCGGTTGCCGGGGCAGCTGAGCCACCTCGAACGTGGAGCGTTGCACGTGAAACGGGCGTGGGCGTTGGCAGGGGAGACGTCGCGCGGGTGGCGGAGGTTGCCGTGATGCGCTCGCCCGGCGGCGGCGACGAGAGCGGATGCGGCGGGGTTGTTTCACGTGGAACGGGTGGGGGCTGACCCGCGCATATCGGGCAGGCGCCTGGCCGCTTGGCGGCGCAGGGCCCCACGGTGGCTGTCGTGGCAACCTTCTTCGCAGAGCGGGGGTCTCGCAGGGAGGTGTGCGGCCGGAGCAGGTGATGGAAGGCGCATGTGGGGTCCCGAGGTGCCCGGGGTGCGCGGCGGTCCCGGCCGGCGCTTCGGGTTCGCTGGACGAAGTGTGCGCTCGGGGCCCGCGAACAGGGCGGATGGGGCGGGTTGTTTCACGTGAAACGGGTTGGCGTACTGCGCACACCCTGGGGTGGAGCGTCGCGCGCATGGCGGAGGTGTCCGTGATGCGTGGGGTCGGGTGGCCCGTTTCACGTGAAACAGAGCCGGGCCACACCTCGCGCCTTGAGCCGGCTCCTTCAGCGGATGGTGGCCGGTCGTCCGCGTAGCCCCTGATAGAGGAGCACGAAGGGAAGCCCCAGGATCGCGACGTCGACCTGGAGGCCGCCCACCACGTCGGCCTGCCGGGTCCCGTCGAGCCCTCCCAGGCCCAGCCGTCCCTGCACGAATCCGCCGAGGGCGAAGCCATAGACGGAGTGGAAGTTGAAGCTCCGAGAGCCGAAGAACAGCGCCGTCTGCAGTGCGGGCTCCCAGCCGAAGGCAGACTTCTGGGCGAGCGCTCCCCCAGACACCACCAGCACCGGACTGCCCAGCGGCACGAGCCAGCTCAGACCGCCGCCCACGTGAAAGGTGTCGAACGCCGCAGTGTCGACCGAAAGGTACGGGCCCAGGGCCATGTCTGAATCGCGCTTGCGAAAGAACAGGATGTCGGCCCAGCCGCCGAGGTGGAAGACCGGCCGGGGCGAGGTGCGCAAGTCGGCCGCGCCGCCGCCGATGGTCAGGGCCACCGAGGTCTGCGGGTCGGCGCTCGCCGGGCGCGACGTGAGCGCCACCGCGCAGGGCAGCGCGGCCACACAAAAGGAGAGAAGCAAGGAGCGACGCTTCATGCGCCGCCTACCTTGCTCCTTTGGGTCGTTCGAGACAACGACCTCGTTCGCGCAAAGAACCTTCAGGGGGTCGGCGCGCAGAGAGGGTTCGACGCCCCCAAGCGCAAGCGGCACAACGTGCATGTGAACGGAAAGTCCGCTCCGACATCGCATACGTTGGCGTCCCCACTCGTCTTCGTGGCGAGGTTGCAGTCGCGGCCTGGGATGGTCGGGTCGTCACTGTCGCCGGGGAACGTCACAAGGCCTCCGCGCGTTGCCGTGATGACGAACTGGAACTCGCTGCTCTCGATGCTCTTGTTGCCCAAGGTCTGACCGAACAACTTGAATAGGATGACCAGCTGACGCTTCTCTCCTACCTTGAGCTCGTTGCGCAGGCGCGCCGAAACGGTGGGCGGCACCAGCGTGACCGGGACGCTGCTCACCTCTGCAGGCGTGATGAGCGTGGTGCTCACGAGCGTCGTGAACGCTCCCAGCTCTCCGCCGACCCCATCCGTCACGCGAACTTCGGCGCCGGTAACGCTCACGGTGTTGGACTCGGCGCGGGGAACCTGATCTTCCTTGCGCGCCACGAACTGGCTGAGCACCGCGAAGTGGCCGATATAGGTATCCGCGAAGGCGACGTCAACGGTTGGACCGGTGAGGAAGGTGTCCCCAGGGGCGTAGGTGCACAAGCCGTCTACGACGACGGGAGGAATCTGCCCCTGGACGACCAACGACTGGTTGTTCGTCTCGCAGGCCGTCGACAGCGTCAGCACAACGGCAGCCGCTGCGCCTACTCCGAACAAGTGTTTGAACACGCTTCCCATGACTCCTCCAAGGCCTCGGGGATCCGAAGCCGCAAGGTCATGGTACGGGCGCCGAAGGCAAAGAGCCAAAATTCGGTCCATCTTCCAGCAGCGCGAGCTCCAATGGATGCACCGTACAAGCGCCTACAGCAGAGGGGAGGGGCACCCGAACGTGGGTGCCGCGTCGCTTCTTATCGGCGCTCAGGAAGGGCCGCGCGTCGGCCAATTCGGCGTTCGAGGGCTCCGCGCGCAAGCCCAACGCTTCCAGCAGGCGCGCCGTCCGCTCCCGAAGACCGCTCGGCGAGAGGCCTAGACGTTCGCCCAGTGCCAGCTCCGCCACCATTCCCATGGCGATAGCCTCGCCGTGGAGTATTTGCGTGTACTCTGCACCAGATTCAAGGGCGTGCCCGATGGTGTGGCCAAAGTTGAGCACCTCGCGGAGACCGGCTTCGCGCTCGTCCTGGCGCACCACCCAGGCCTTGAGCTCGATGGCCCGGCGCACCACCGCCTGGAGATGCGTGCGGTCCTCCAGCAGCGCACGCCCTGCGCGCTCCAGGTCCTCGAAGAACGGGGCGTCGCAGGTGAGGGCGATCTTCACCACCTCGGCCAGGCCCGCGCGCACTTCCCGCACCGGCAAGGTTGTCAGGTGCGCAAGATCGGCCACCACGTGGCTCGGCTGGTGAAAGGTTCCGACCAGGTTCTTGCCGGCCTGATGATCGAAGCCGGTCTTGCCGCCCACCGAGGCATCGACCATGGCGAGGAGGGTGGTGGGAAGCTGCACGAATCGAATGCCCCGCAGCAAGGTGGATGCGGCGAACCCGCCCATGTCGCCCACCACACCGCCACCGAGGGTGATCACCACCGCGTTTCGATCGATGCCCTGCCCGAGCGCCGCGTCCCAGATGGCTGCGACCTGCGGAAGCGTCTTGTGCACCTCGCCGGGCGGAAGCGTGACCACGCGGCTCGGGGCGAGACCAGCCCTGAGCAGCGACGCGAGGTCGTCTTTGCGCGCCTCGGCGACGTTGGCGTCGGTGATCACGATGAGAGACGACGGGCGGAGCGCCGCAATGGCCTCGGTGCTCCGCGAGGGGTCGCCATCGACCACGTCGACCACGTAGCTGCGCTCCCCGAGCGGCATGGCGATGGGCCGGCGCGCGACGATCTGGAGCACCTGATCCACTGCGGCGTCCACCGGCTGATCGGTACTCACCGTCCCGTGGCACTCGGCGTAGGCCGCTGCCCGCGCGCGCGAAAGCTCGCGCAGACGCAGCCGCGCCTCAATGGCGCCGGCGCCCAGGAGAGGCCGCGCCGCCCCTACGGATGTGGTGCGCGCCACCAGCGTTTCGGTGGCGGCCCGGAGCGTCACCAAGGTGCCGGCGTCCAGGGCCGCGTGGCGCACCTCGTCGCTCATCACAACGCCGCCCCCGAACGCCACCACCCGCGCCGCGCCGTCGCTCACGAAGCGGAGCGCTACCGCGCGTTCCCGGCCGCGAAAGGCCGGCTCGCCTTCTTGCGCGAAGAGCTCCGCCACCGAGCGACCCGCCTCGCGTTCGATCTCGCGATCGGTGTCGACGAAGGGCAGACCCAGCCGGGCCGCGACCAGGGCGCCCAGGGTAGACTTGCCGCTGCCCATGAGCCCGCTCAAAAAAACGCTATGCACGCCTCAATACTGGCAGAGCTGCTCACGGTACGCGGCCACATTTCGCAAGAGCTCGCGCAGGGAGTCGGAGCCGAACTTTTCCAGCACCGCGTCGGCCAGCGTGGCGAGCATCATGGCCTCGGCGACCACCCCGGCGGCGGCCACCGCGCAGATGTCGCTGCGCTCGAAGGCCGCCTCGAAGGGTTCCTTGGTGGCCACGTCGACGCTCGGCAGCGCGCGGCGCAGCGTCGAGATGGGCTTCATGGCCGCGCGGCACACCAAAGGTTCGCCGTTGCTGATGCCGCCTTCGAGGCCGCCGGCGTGGTTCGAGGGCCGGGTGAAGCGCCCGCTCTTGGCGTCGTAGCCAATGGGATCGTGCACAGTGGACCCGCGCCGCGTCGCCGCAGCGAAGCCGTCGCCAATCTCGACGCCCTTGATGGCGGGAATGCTCATGAGCGCCTGGGCCAACCGGCCGTCGAGCTTGCGATCCCACTGCACGTGGCTTCCGAGCCCAGGCGGCAGCCCCAGCGCCACCACCTCGACCACGCCGCCCAGCGTGTCGCCGTCGTGTGAGGCCGCGTGGATGGCCTCGCGCATCCGCACCTCGGCGCCGGCATCGGCGCACGCAAGGTCGGAGGCGCGCGCACGATCGCGGACCTCGGCGTAGTCTGCCTCGGTGTGGGCCACCACGTCGCCGATGCGCAAGACGTGGGCAAACACCTCGATGCCCAGCTCCGCGAGAAGACGCCGGCACACCGCGCCCACCGCCGTGCGGCACGCGGTCTCGCGCGCGCTTGCGCGCTCCAGAATGTCGCGCAAATCGCGCCGGTCGTACTTGAGGCCGCCGGCCAGGTCTGCATGGCCCGGTCGCGGCCGGGTCAAGGCCTCGGGCGGGGAGGGGAGCGGCTCTGGCGACATGCGGTCCACCCAGTTGGCGTAGTCGCGGTTCGACACCGCCATCACGATCGGCGACCCGAGGGTCTCGCCGTCGCGCACGCCGCCCAGGAAGGTGACGCGATCCTGCTCGATCTTCATGCGGCCGCCGCGGCCGTAGCCCCGCTGCCGCCGCCCCAGATCACCATCCACGTCGGCCGCCAGGATGCGGAGCCCGGCCGGGATCCCTTCCATCATCGCGGTCAGCCCCGGCCCGTGCGATTCGCCGCCGGTGCTCCATCGCAACCTCGCCATAGCGGAGTAGTGTACCAGGGGTGAAACGCGAAGGTCCAACGCGCGCGCCCCCAGAGAGCGACGGCGACCTGCGGATCACCCCGGTGCCCGGCGGCGTTCGCATCGAGGTCCACGCCAAGCCCCGCGCCAAGAAGAGCGCCATCCTGGGCCCGCGAGAAGGTGCGCTCGCGGTAGCTCTGGCAGCGATGCCGGTCGAAGGAGCCGCCAACGACGAGCTCGTCGCCACCCTGGCCAAAGCCTTGGGCCTGCGAAGGGCCGACGTGGAGCTGGTGCGCGGGCAGGGCTCCCGCACCAAGCTCGTCGTCCTTCGCGGCCTCGACGCGTCCGAACTCCGCGCGCGGCTCGATCTGCCCGCGCGATAGCGCCCGCGCACGCGCGCCCACATCTCGCCGAACATCGCGCAAAACCGCGTCCATGTACCGCTGAAAAGGTGGCCGCCGGGCCCGACCTCGGTACCCTGGTGAATAATGCGCTCCTTCCGAAATTTTGCTCTGTTCGCTCTCCTCGGTGGTGTCGGGGCAGCTGCGGCCTGCGGGGGTGAGGAGCTCTCCACCTTCAGCGGTGGTGAAGACGGTGGGGCCGACGCCGGGTTCCCGCCGCCCATCGGCGAGACCGACGCCAGCGCCGGCGACGGGAGCACGCAGGGCACGGTGGTCATTTCCCCCAAGGACGCGGTCATCGACGTCGACGACAGCAAGCCGCTCCCAACCTTGCAGTATACAGCTACCGTCAACGGCAAGCCGGTGTCGGTGGCCTGGGCCATCGATCGCGGCGAGGTGGGCGCCATGGCGGCCGCCAGCGGACTGCTCTCGCCGAGCGGAATCATCGGCGGCCAGGCCAACGTGCTCGCCAGCGTGGGCTCCAAGACCGTCTCCACTTCGGTGACGGTTCGCATTCGCTCGACCCAGAACGGCGCTGCGGCAGCCGGCGATGCGGGCGCAGACTCCGGCGGTGGCGCGGGCGGTCGCGGCGGCGTGGGCGGCGACCCCATGGGCATCGCGGTGGACCCCACCACCAAGGCGGTCCTCCTCAGTCCCTCGGTGGTCGACGCTGGGCTCAAGTGGCTCTACCCCTACAACGGCACGGTGTGGCCGCGCGGCCTTCTGGCGCCGCAGCTGCAGTGGGAGCCGGGAGCGCAGACCGACTACGATGCGGTGCTCATCAAGATCACCGAGGCCAACTACGAGTACCAGGGCTTCTTCAAGAAGAACGGCGCGCGCTTCGTCAACCACCCGATCCCGCAGAACGTGTGGCGCTCGCTGGCGCAGTCGAACACGCCGGGCGAAGACGTCACCGTGTCGCTCACCTTCGCCAAGGGCTTGGTTGCCTACGGGCCCATCGTCGAGAAGTGGAAGGTGGCGAGCGCGCCCCTCAAGGGCATCGTCTACTACAACTCCTACGGCACCAAGCTCGCCAAGAACTACACCGGCGCGCTAGGGCCCGACACCAACTTCGGCGGCGCCACGCTGGGCATTCGTGGCGGCTCTGCCGACCCCACGTTGGTAGCCGGCGACAGCACCGCGAGCGGCTGCCGCGTGTGTCACTCGGTCTCTGCCAACGGCGCCGCCCTCATCACCCAGCGCGCCGGCGGCAATCAGCCCTTCAGCGCCTACGCGCTCAAGACCTCGACCGAGACCACCATGACCGACAACGGCGTGGTGAGCACCTGGCCCGCGCTCTATCCCGACGGGTCGATGTTCTTCTCCAGTGGCGCTGGCTCGCCTGCGAGCAAGGTGTTCGACACGCCGTCGGGCGCTGGTCTCGTCACCCCCACGCAGAAGACCGTCACCGGCTTGCCGGTCGACCTCCGCGCCGAAACGCCGGCCTTCTCGCCCGACGGCAAGGCGCTCGCCTTCAACCTGTACGGCGGCGCCGGCAGCGATCGCAAGACGCTGGCCATGATGACCTTCGACAAGCCGAGCCTGACCTTCGGCGCAGTCACCACGCTCGACACGCCGGCCGGGGGCAACACCGCCATCTGGCCTTCGTTCATGCCCAACAATGCCGCCATCGTCTATCAGGTGGAGACCCGCTACAACGGCCGTGACTTCGGCGGCACGCGTGGCGGCCCCGGCTGCGAAGCGGTGGGCGGCTGCGGCGACAACAACGACACCGGCACCCGCGCCGAGCTCTGGTGGCTCGACGTGAAGACCAAGACCCGGGCTCGCCTCGATAAGGCCAATGGCCTGGGATACCTGCCCACCGGCCCCATGGTTCACAACGACGACGCCACGCTCAACTACGAGCCCACGGTGAACCCGGTGCCCTCTGGCGGCTACGCCTGGGTGGTGTTCACCAGCCGGCGCCTCTACGGCAACATCGCCACCATCAACCCGTGGCAGAGCGATCCCCGCTTCACCGACATCAGCTCCAAGCCCACCACCAAGAAGCTGTGGGTCGCCGCGGTAGACCTCAACGGCGCGCCCGGCACCGATCCCAGCCACCCGGCGTTCTACCTTCCCGCGCAGGAGCTCCTCGCCGGCAACGCGCGCGGCTTCTGGGTGGTCGACCCTTGCCACAACGACGGCACCTCGTGCGAGACCGGCGACGAGTGCTGCGGCGGCTACTGCCGTCCCGGCACCGGCGGCGCACTTGTGTGCTCCAACACCGTGCCCACCTGCGCGCAGGAGTTCGAAAAATGCACCAGCGACGGTGACTGCTGCGGCACCTCGCTCTCGTGCATCAACAACCGCTGCGCCCAGCGCGGCCCGAAGTGAGGGCTACGGCGCCGGCACCTTGGCCACCAGCAGATACCTGCACTGCGGAAACGATTGGCACGCCTCGGCGTAGGTGCCGCGCGTGCCGCACCCTTCGATGACGTAGCGGAGCGTGCTGCCGTTGGCGTAGCGGCGGTCGAAGGCCATCACCGTGACCACCTCCGGGCAGCTCAGGTCGATGCGCGCGGTCGCCTCTGCCGCGGCGCGGCGCGCGCTCTCCGACTCACCTTCGGGCGTGGCCGAACGCTCGAGCCCCGCCGAAGCGGCCACCGGCGGCGGTGATTCGCACGCCATCGAGAGCGAAGCCAGGACGGCGCAGAGCAGCTTCGCCGGCGGCAACCGAGACGCCATTGCCCACCATTGGCCTCACTCGCCCACAACCGTTGCACGCGCTCCGTCGAGCGGCGCGTGGGGATCGATGCCCAGGCGCGTGGCCAGGTAGGCCACCACCATCACCTTGGCCTCCGCCACCACGCGCTTGCGAAAGGAGTCGTCGCGCGAGAACGACAGCATCTGCAAGTTGCCGAGGGTGGCCACCGTCACTGCCACCACCGCCTCGCGTTGGGCGCGCGCTTTGTCCGCCTTGCCTTTGCCCCTGGGGAGCGGCGCGAAGCGTTCCTGCATGGAGTAGATGGCGGCACCCATGGCCTCGTCGTGGGCGCGGTTGCCTTCGCGCAGAGCCGGGTGGTTCGCCTGCTCGATGAGGGTGCGAAACCCGGGGTTCGCGCCCAGATATGCATTGAACCCGTCGATGCCGCGCGCCACCAGCGCGGCCACCGTGAGGCCACGCGGGTCCGGCGGACGCACGCGCTCGAGGGTCTCCATGAGGCGCGCGCGGTAGCGATCTGCCAGCGCCACCAGCAGCGCTTCCTTGTCTGGGAAGAAGCGATACAGCGAGCCAATGGAAGTGCCGGCGCGGGCGGCCACGTGGTTCGTGGTTGCCGCGGCGTAGCTCATCTCCAGGAACACCGCATCGGCCGCGTCGAGAATGGCGTCGACGCGCGCGCGGCTGCGCTCTTGAAGCGGCGTGCGCCGCGCCTTGGGGGTCTCCACGATCATCGACTTTACACGAGCAATTACTCGTGTTCGTGGCATTCCTGAACGCGAGCAATTACTCTCGTTTTGAAGGAGCATCCGATGACCGAAGAAGCCACCGTGCGGACAGCGCGACCCCCTGGCCCCCACGGCGCCTTCCTGGTGGGGTCGCTGGGCGCGTATCGCGAAGCCCCCATGGCGTTCCTCGAGAACAACGCGAAAGCCTACGGCGACATCTGCTTCTTTCGCTTCATGGGGCTGCCGGTGTACCAGGTGAACAACCCGGAAGACGTGCGCAAGGTGCTGGTCGACCCCGACGACGCCTTCACCAAGGGCGACATCCTGGAGGGCTTCCGTCCGCTGGTGGGCACCGGAATCCTCCTCTCCGAGGGCGCCGCCCACAAGAAGAAGCGGCGCATGATGGCGCCGGCGTTTCATCACGGGCGCATCCAAGCCTACGGCGCTGCCATGGTCGAGGAAGCGGCGCGCGTGGCGGGCGCCTGGCACGACGGCGAGACCGTCGACATGGCGGAGGAGCTGAACCGCCTCACGCTGGCCATCGCGGCGCGCACGCTCTTCGGAACCGACGTGAGCGCGCGCGAATCGGCGGCGGTGGGAGCCGCAATCAAGACCTTCGCGCGCTGGTACCACCAGAGCACGCACCCGCTGGGGCGCCTCTTGCAGCTCTTTCCCACCGAGGCCACGGTGGCGTTCCGACAGGGCAAGCGCGATCTCTCCACCGTGGTCCACCGCATGATCCGCGCGCGCCGAAAGGGGGGTGACGCGGGCGACATTCTCTCGATGCTGGTGTTCGCCAAGGACGCCGAGGGCGATGGCGCGGCCTTCACCGACGCCGAGGTGCACGACGAAGCCATCACGCTGTTGGTGGCCGGTCACGAGACCACCGGCGCGGCGCTGGCGTGGGCCTTTCACCTGCTTTCGCAGCATCCGGAAGCGGCGGACCGCCTGGCGCGCGAGGTGCACGAAGCCGTAGGCGATCGCCTGCCCACGGTGGCCGACTTGCCGAAGCTCGGGTACGCCGAGGGCGTGTTTGCCGAGGCGCTGCGCTTTTATCCCCCGGCCTTGACGTTGCCGCGCCAGGCGAAGAAGGACGTGCAGCTGGGCGGGTACGCGGTGCCCAAAGGGTCCATCGTGCTGGCCGCTGCATACTGCACGCATCGCGATGCGCGCTTCTTCCCGGAGCCGCTCGCGTTCCGCCCCGAGCGCTGGCAAGAAGTGCCCCGCAAGGACCGCCCGAAGATGTCGTACTTTCCCTTCGGCGGCGGCGCGCGCGTCTGCATCGGCGAGGCCTTCGCCTGGATGGAGGGCGCCTTGGTGCTCGCCACCTTGGTATCGCGGTTTCGTGCCCGCGGCGTGCCGGATCACCAGGTGGAGGCAGAGTCGCTCTTTACGGTACGACCCAAAGGCGGGCTGCCGATGGTGCTCGAAGCGCGCCGCTGGCCCTGATGCTGCGCCGGAGGGGGTGATGGCATGCTCGCCTGGCCGGCGGGTTCGACCTTCACAATGAGCAGGCGGGGCCCGACGATCGCGGGCAGGTGGCCTGGGTTCGGTCGGGTGGCGGCATCCGCGTCGATGGCCCCGACGGCGCTTACGATCTGCCGGCGTCCAAGCTCCAGCTGCTCGGCTTCGATCTACAGGGCAACCTGCTCCTCTTCCGGCAGCCGCGCTTGGTACGCCCGCACCAACCTGGCGAGCTGATGCCAGCGGCCGTGGGCACCCTCGGCGATTCACTCTGCAGCCTGGTTCGCCGCGTGGAACCGCAGACCGGCAAGAAGCTGCGCTAGGAGACTGGGGTTTTTGGTCGATACCTTCGGGGGGCCGGCGCCTCCCGTCCTCACGAGAAGAGAGAGTGAGCGACCGGCGCTCCTCCCAGCGAACGCGCCCCCCTCGGTCTCGGCCAAAAACCCTCAGTTCCTGCTTGGCGCTCTCCGCCGTCGCGCAGTCGTCCGGACCGGAAGAGCCAGGCAGCTTACGAAAAACACCAGCCAGTCGCGTCGTTGCGCCTTGCGATGCCCGCAATTGTCCGAAAATCCTCGGTCTTCAACCTGTTCGGTGCGCTAGCCGCGCCTTGAGTTCGGCGCGGTCGGCGACTACCGTTTCCCCTCGATGCAGATCAGTTTCATCAAGTACGAGGGAGCGGGCAACGACTTCGTGGTGGTCGAGACCGACGACGAGGGGCGCGTCACGCCCGAGCTCGCGGCGAAGATCTGCGACCGACACTTCGGCGTCGGCGCCGATGGCGTGCTGTTGGTGCTACCGTCGCGGGCCCCGGGCGCCACGCACCGCATGCGCGTCCTCAACGCCGATGGCTCGGTGCCCGAGATGTGCGGCAATGGCCTGCGCTGCGTGGCGCTTCATCTGGCCAAGGGTACGTTCCAATCTTCCACCGTGGTGGTCGACACCGACGCCGGCCTTCGCCATTGCCTGGTCGAAAAGGAAGAGACCGAGGGCTCGGTGGTGGTCGACATGGGCGACGTTCGGATCACCGGTGTGCGTGCTCTGTCGGCTGCCGGGCGCAACTTCGAATTCGTGCTCGCCGACGCGGGCAATCCTCACGCCATTCTCTTCGGTACGTTCTCGCCGGAAGAGATTCGCGCCATCGGGCCGGCCATCGCCACCGATGCGTCGTTTCCCGCCGGCACCAACGTAGAGTTCGCCACCCTTCGCGACGGCCGCATCGAGCTTGTGGTGTGGGAGCGCGGCGTGGGCATCACCATGGCCTGCGGCACCGGCGCCTGCGCCACCGCGGTGGCAGCCTGGGAAAAGGGTCTGCTTCCCGAGGGGCCCGCCCGGGTAAAGCTACCGGGCGGCGAGTTGGTCATCTCGCGCCGCGAGCCCGGTCACATTCTCATGCGCGGCCCCGCGCGGCGCGTATTCCGCGGCACATTCTAGCGAAATGGGCTGGGCCAGCGGGCATATCGAGCGACTGCGCAAGGGCGAGACGGTGTCGTTTCGTCCGCGCGGGCACTCCATGAAGGGGAAAGTCGCCTCGGGCCAGCTGTGCACGGTGGCGCCTTTCGCCAGCGAGGCCGAGCTCGAGGCGCTGGAAGTGGGGCAGATCGTTCTGTGCAAGGTGCACGGAAGTGAATACCTGCACCTGGTGGTGGCGCGGCAGCCCGGGCGGTTTCAGATCGGAAACAACCGGGGAAACATCAACGGCTGGGTCGGCCCCAACGCGATCTTCGGCCGCCTCGTCGCGCTGGGCGACTGAGGGCTACCTTTGAACGGTGGTGCCGATGGGCTCGCCGAACACCGCGCGCTTGATGTTGTTGCGGGTGGTGAGCTTGAACACGCGAATTTGCATGTTGTTGTCGCGGCAGAGCGTGGCGGCGGTGGAGTCCATGACCGCGATGCGCTCGGAGATGAACTTGTCGAAGGTCATCTCGCGGTACATCTCGGCGTCGGCAAAGCGAACCGGGTCCTTGTCGTACACGCCGTCGACCTTGGTGGCCTTGAACAGCGCGTCGGCGTGAATCTCCATGGCGCGCAGGGCGGCCGCGGTGTCGGTGGAAAAGTACGGGTTGCCAGTACCCGCCGCGAAGATGACGAAACGCCCTTTTTCCAGGTGCCGCATGGCCTTGCGGCGGATGTACGGCTCGGCCACCTGGCGAATCTCGATGGCGGTCTGCACGCGGGTGGGAACGCCGGCCTTCTCGAGCGCGTCTTGCAGCGCCAGGGCGTTCATCACTGTGGCGAGCATGCCCATGTAGTCGCTCTGCGCGCGGTCCATGCCGGCGCTGGCGCCCTTGAGGCCGCGGAAGATGTTGCCGCCGCCCACCACGATGCCAATCTGCACGCCCAGGGCGTGGACCTCGGCCAGCTCGGTGGCGGTGTCTTTGAGCACCTCGGGCTGGATGCCGTAACCGGTGGACCCGCACAGAGCCTCGCCGCTCAGTTTGAGCAGGATCTTCTTGTACTTGAGGTCCGGGTGGAGCGGGGGAGCGATGCTCGGGACGGAGCGCATGCCCGTGGAGTAGTCGCATCGGCCGGGGATCACAAGGTTCAGGAAGGCGCTCGGCGCCTCACGCGCTGGCAAAAGGCGCGTCGTCGTAGTAGTTCCACAGGGCTATGGGCGCTTCGATCCGCATGATTTCGCGTTCCGCGCGCGCGCTGCTCCTGGGCGCCGCCTTCGCCGCTCTCGGCGTGAGCGTGGGCGGCTGCGATTCGTGCAAGAGCGGCACGACGCCGGCAGTCGACGCTGGCAACACCTCGCGCGGGGTCCATTCGCTCACCCCGGAGCTGGCCGCCAAGGTGCTGGCCAAGGTGGGCGACAAGAACATTACCTTGGGCGACTACGTGGCGGTGCTCGACCGCATGGACCAGTTCGATCGCCTGCGGTACCAGTCGCCGGAGCGGCGAAAAGAGCTGCTCGACGAGATCATCAACGTGGAGCTCTTGGCGCAAGAGGCCACCGCCAAGGGGTACGACAAGGACCCAGTGGCGCAAGAAGAGCTGCGGCAGATTCTGCGCGACGCGATGCTGGCCGACACGCGCAAAGACGCGCCCAAGCCGGCCGACATTCCGCTGGCCGAGGTGCGCGCGTAATTCGATGCACATCGTGCAGACTACAAGGATCCCGAGCGCCGCCGGGTGTCGGTCATCGTCGTACGCGACGAGCCGAGCGCGCTCGCGGTGCTGAAGACCGCCAAGACCGCGCAGACGGCGGCGGCTTTTGGTGAGCTGGTGAAGCAAAAGTCGGTCGATCCACAGGCCAAGGCCAACGTACCGGTCGATCTGCTGGGCGACGTGGGCATCGTGAGCCCGCCCGGCGACGCGCGCGGCGAGAATACCCGGGTGCCGGAGCCAGTGCGGGTGGCGCTGTTCGAGCTCAAGGCGGTGGGCGACGTCTACGACAAGCCGGTAAAGGTGGGCGAGCGCTACTTCGTGCTGCGCCTCTCGGGCATCACCGAGGCTCGCGAGCGCGCCTTCGAAGAAGCCGAGCGCGTCATCCGGGTAAAGCTCGCGCAAGACAAGATTCGCGACCGCGAGAAGGCGCTGCTGGGCGATCTGCGGAAAGAGTTCCCGGTGCAGGTAGACGATAGCGCTCTCGCCGGCGTGCGCGTCGACTGGGCACCCGACGGTGGCGCGCTTCCGCCGCTCGATGCCGGGCGATCTGTCGACTCCGCCACCACCGCCACTACGGTCGACGCCGGAAAGCCCTGACCGTGGCGCTGGTGGAAGCCTCCAGCCTGCGGCGTCGCGGTCCCCTGGCGGCGAGCGATCTCCGGCGCGACGACTGGCAATGGCAGATTCGCAACGCCGTTACCCGGGTCGAAGGCCTGGAGCACTATCTGGCGCTCACCGATGCCGAGCGCGAGGGCGCCCGGCGGGCCGAAGCGCAGGGGCTGCCGCTGGGCATCACGCCGTACTACCTCTCGCTCCTCGATCGCGACGACCCGGCGTGCCCGCTGCGCATGCAGGTGGTGCCCCACGCGCGCGAGGCCACGGTAGATCCGGGCGATCTCGCCGACCCGCTGGGCGAAGAAGCCCACCAGGTGGCGCCCCATCTGGTGCAGCGGTATCCAGACCGCGCGCTGCTCTTGGTGACCGATCGCTGCGCGGTGTATTGCCGCTTTTGCACCCGCTCGCGCATGGTGGGCCACGGCGACGGCGCCCTGTCGCTGGAAGCGCTGGGCCCGGCGTTCGCCTATTTGCGCGCCCATCCCGAGGTGCGCGACGTCATCGTCAGCGGCGGCGACCCCATGGCCATGGCCACCGCCAAGCTGGTGCGGGTGCTGGCAGCGCTGCGCGAGATTCCCAGCGTGGAGACCATTCGCCTCGCGACCCGGGTGCCGGTGACGCTGCCGATGCGCGTCACCAGCGAGCTGCTCTCGGCCATGCGTCCGCACCATCCCATCTGGGTGATGACGCACTTCAACCACCCTCGGGAGCTCACCGACGAATCGCGTGCAGCCTGCACGCGTCTCGCCGACGCTGGCTTTCCGGTCATGAACCAGTCGGTACTGCTGCGGGGCATCAACGACTCGGCCGAGGTGCTCGAGGCGCTCTTCCGCGGCCTGGTGCGGGTACGCGTGCGGCCCTACTACCTGCTTCAAGCCGACCCGGTGCAGGGCACGGCGCACCTGCGCACGCCGCTGGCGCGCGGCCTCGAGCTCATGGGGCAGCTGCAGGGTCGGCTCACCAGCATCGCCCTCCCCAAGCTCATCTGCGACACCCCGGGCGGCCGCGGCAAGGTGCCGCTCTTCCCCCCGGCCATCGTGTCGCAGGGCGAAGGGCGCACGGTGCTGCGAACGTTCCGCGGTGAAGAGGTCACGTACCTCGACCCCGAGGAATAGGAACAGCCGAACCCCGTAGCGAATTGGGGTTCACATCGGTCGGTGTTGGTAACCATCGGTACACCCACCGAGGAGACCCGTATGCCGCCCCCCGCCAGCATCAAGCCCTACCAGATCATGCCGAGCCCTACCATGGGCTACTACTCACGCTACGCGCTCCGGCAGAGCGGCAAGACCGTCGGATACGTGCATGTCATCACCGACGGCAACGGAACCAAGGAAATTTGGACCCTCTACACCGGGACCCTTCCCGGCGGCGGGGCCGCGGCCTACGCGTATCCGAGCCCCGCAGGGCAGGACGTGACCACGACCTTCGTGTCCAAGCCGGACGTAACGCAGGCCTCCGTCGAGCTCGGTACCGGCTCCAACCCCGACAACGTCGGTTCGCAGAATCTGACCAGGGTCCAGGCGACGTGCCGCAGCTTCTCACCAGGCTTGCTCGGCAAGAAGCCCGCGGTACGTCGGAAGGCGGCCAAGAAGGGCGCAGTCACTCGGAAGGCGGCCAAGAAGCCCGCAGCCAAGGCGAAGAAGAAGGCCAAAAAGTAGGGGCCTGCGCAGGGGCAGCGGCGGCGCGCGAATTTCGGCAGAGCTGCGCGGTCTTCGTTTACTCTCGAAGATCTCGGAATCCATGTCGATGCGCCTTCTTGCTGCTCTTGCCTTTGGTTCGGCCCTCCTGCTGGGAGTGCCGCAGGTCGCGTACGCCCAAAAGGCCGGCGCCGATGAAACCGCAGCGCTCACCCGCGGCGACGCGGCGACGCGCACCAAGAAGTGGAGCGACGCGGCCGATGCCTTCGCCGCGGCCTACGCGCTGAACAAGACCGAGCGCGCGCTCTTCGGTCTTGCCAACGCCGAGTACGAGCTGGGGCGCGACGCCGAGGCCTATGGCCACTACGAGGAGTACCTGAACACCTTTGGGGCCAAATCTCCGCCGGTAAAGAAGGTGCAGGTCGACAAGCGCTTGCAGGATCTCAACACCAAGACCGGCCTGCTCACGGTGAACGTGAACGTGGAAGGCGCGGAGATCTTGGTGGACGACAAAGTGGTGGGAAAGTCGCCGCTGGGTCGCAATTTGCGTCTCGCCGCGGGCCCACACCGGGTGCGCGTGCAAAAGGCCGATCTGGCGCCCTTCGACCGCGCTCCCAACGTGCCGGCGGGCGGCGTGACGCCCCTGACGGTGACCCTCGAGGTCGCGGCCACCAAGGGCCACCTGGTGGTGAAGGAAGCCTCGGCACAGAGCGTGCGGGTCATCCTGGACGGCGTCGATGTCGGCCCCGCCCCCTGGGAAGGCGAGGTCGACCCCGGCACCCACGAGATCGCGTTGCGCGGTCTGGGGCTGGCAGCTGAGGCCGAGAAGGTGGAGATCCCCCGCGGCGTTCGCCGGGAGTTCACACTCACCGCCAACGGCGGGCCCGCCACCGTGAAAATCGCGGTGGCCGATGGCCAGGGCGCCATCTTCATCGACGGCAAGAACGTGGGCGAGGGGAGCGCCACGCAAACGCTGGCCCCCGGCTCGCACGAGCTCAAGGTCACGCGCGAGGGCTACGATCCGTACCTCAAGACCCTGGTGCTCAAGCCCAAGGAGAGCTTCACCGAGAGCGTCACTCTGCAGCTCTCCAAGACCATCTCCACCGAGCGCATCGCCACGAAAACGCGCGGTCTTGAAGGCGTCTACGGCGGCGCGCAGCTCGGCGGCGCCCTCTCGGCCTCCACGCTGGGCAGCACCATCGACACCCGATGCAGCGCGCAAGACGGCCTGGGCGCGAAGTCGTGCGACTCCTCGACGCCGCTCGGCCCTACCGTGGCCGGCTACTTTGGCTACCAGTGGGACCCAGTGGGCCTCGAGCTCTTCGTCTCCGCGCAATACGACTACACCAAACAGACGGTGGTCTTCGACGGCGTGGGCGACTCCACCTCGAACAAGCTCGCCGTGGGTGTGGCCCGCAACGAGACCTTCGCCTTTCATCGGCTTGGCGGCACCGCCGCGGTGCGTGCGCGCGTGGTGTTTCAGACCGCGCGCATTCGCGGGGCGCTGGCCGGCGGCGCGGGGCTCGCGTTCCGGCGCATGGTCATGGTTCGCGACGCCGTGGCCACCGACGGCTCCGAGCGCATCGACAAATACTCGCCCGCGAGCCGCGGCTACTTCTCGCCCGTGCTCTCGCTCGACGGCAGCGTGGGTTACCGCACCGGCGAGACGTTCCTCATCAAGGTCGGCCTGAACCTCTCGGCCGAGAGCGCCACCGCCCTCTCCGACTCGGCGACGCGCGCCGATAGCGATCCCAATCGCTTCATGGGCAAAGACGGCAAACCTCCGGCGCCCATCGCCACGCCCGCTTACCAATTCGCTTCCGGCGCCCAGGTGTTCGTGGGCGCCTACATCGGCTTCGAATTCGGCCCCTGATCGGCCCTTGAGAGAGGCTCCCGTTCAGCTCTCGGCGGTGGCTGCGAACCAAGCCTCGGCGATGGCGTAGAGGGCGTCTTCGGTGGCGCCTTCTCCCTCGGGGATGCCGTTCGCGGCGCCGAAGGTGTACACGATGCGCCCCACCGGCACGCCCTTGACGAGCACGGTGAAGGTGTCCTCGCCGAGCTCCTGAATCGAGTAGGTCGTGGACTCGAAAGTAACGGTCTTTGCGTTCACGTCGGCGACTGCAGCGGGGGTAGTCATGAGCCGCCTACTACCACAAGTTCGCCCTGTGCACGCGTCTGCGCGCTTTCATTTCACGCGCAGATACACGGCAGTCGGGCTGGCCGATTGACCCTGAGACACGGCGAGCGCCGCGGTCTTCTTCACGGTGTCGCGCAGCGCGTCGCAGGAGTCTTTGCACATGACGATGCGGGTGCCCTCGGTCTTCCAGCCGGCGCCGCTGGTGGCGCTGCAGGCGTCGTTCCGCGCGATCGAGACCTCCTGGAAGGTGAGCTTGTCGAAGTAGGCCAGCTTGCCGTCGCTGGGAGCGCCGTTGGGCGCGTCGTAGCGGCAGGTGGTGTACTCGGTGGCCACGTCGACGAAGGCCTTCACGGCGGTGCCGTTGCCCCCCGCGCCGCGCGCGTCGTAGGCCGACGTACCGCCGGCGGTAGCAAGCGCCGTGGCTTGCGCCAGATCGTTGGTGCTGGCGTCGCCGCTGAACACCACATACGTGGGGGTGCCGGCGGTGTTCGCGGCGGCGACCACCGTGGCCGCATTGTCGCCCTCGTTGCATACCGAAGAGTCGAAGGGGCCGTTGCCGATGACGACCATGGCGCGGCGGTCGACGTTCAACGCACCGAGCTTGCTCACCGCGAGCTTGAGCGACGGCGTCATGCCAATGTCGCCGGCGCGGTTGAGGAGCACCTTGCGGCCCGAGGTGTAGTCGGAGAGCACCGTGCGAATGAGCTCGAGGTTGGCCTTGCCGGCGGCGGGGTTCACGTCGAAGTTGGGCACGCACGCATCGCCCGCGGGCATCTTCACCAGGCCCATGCTCACGGTGTCGAGCGAGGGATCCTGCAGCGCGAAGTCGACCAGCTGCTGCGCGATGCCGCCGGCGGCGAAGGCGGAGCTATTGGCCTCGGTGAAGTCGAAGAGCAGCGCCAGGCCGGTGGGCGAGGGCTTGAGCTTGATGCCGGGGGCGCTGCCCGAGGAGGGCGCGCCGGCGCCGTTTTGCCCGTAGATCTTCTGCTCCTCTTCGTCGGCGCACAGCGGCTGCAGCGTACGCTTCTCTGGGCACACGCCAGAGGCGCCCACCGCCGTCACCGGGTGCGGAACCGGCTCGCCCTTCTCGTTCACGCCCTTCACCGCGTCGCACAGGCCGGGCGCCAGCTGAAACTGCTTGGGCTTGGTGGCGTCGGGGATGAAGAAGCCCTCGTCCGGATCTTGATCGAGCACCTCGGTGAGGAAGCCCGATTCGAATACCAGCTGCACGTTCACGCCGGAGAATGGCACGTTGGGCAGCTCTTGAATCTCGTAAAGGCACTTGCCGGCGTCGAGCACCTTGGGCGCCAGCGGCGCGTCGAGGCAGCCCGGCTTGCCGTTGGCGGTCTTGCTCCGGAAGCACAGGTTGCTGGTGCCGTTGATCATGTCGACGGTGAACTCGCGAAGCGTTTCGGCCAGCAGGCTGGGCGGGGCGCACCGGCCACCCTTGCAGCTCTGATCGCCCTCCACCGTCGACGCCGAGCAGTCGACATCGAAGCACGCGTAGCGGAGCGGCATGGGCACGTACAGCTTCTTGCCCTTCACGTACTGCTGCACCGAGCGACGCAAGATGCGCACGTCGCCGGCCTTGGCGTCGGAGGTGGCCAGGTCGGCGGCGCCGATCTGGCTCTTCACCTTGAAGCCGCTCGCGCAGTTGTTGAGGGCGCCGCGCGGCAAAAATGCGGTGGTGCCTCGGACCACGATTTCGACCGGGAGCGAGCTCTCTTTGGCGCCGGCGATGGTGCCGAGCGACTGCGGCAGGCGCACCGTGCCGGTGCCAGCCACGCTGTCGTATACCACCGGGTATTCCTGACAGAACACGCTCTGGCCGAACTGCCGCACGTCCACGATGATGGACTTCAGGTCGCGCGGCACTTGCACCTGCGTCTGGAATCCCGCAACGAACTGCGGTGTCGGATCGCTACTGCTACAGGCAGCACTGGCGACGATGGCAGAGAGCGAAGACGCGGCGGCGCCGCGCTTGATCAGTCGGGTGAAGGTCATGAAAGACTCCTCTCGAGCGTAGGTTCAGCGAAAGCGAAAGTTCAGCGAAAGCGAAATAGCTGCGTGCCCACCGGGATTTGCTCGGCGCGGCGCAGGGAGCCGGGAATCTGGTTGTCTTCGTTGCTCTTGAACAAGAAGTAGCCCGCAAACGAGGCCCCGGTGACCACCACCGCGGTGCCCACCACCCAGGCCAGCCAACCGGTGCTCTTGTTCTCGTCGAGCGAGGCGGAGACCGTGCGCCTTCCGCCGAGCGGCACGTCGACGTCGAAGAGACGCGTGTAGAATCCCTCTTTCTTGACGGCCACCTGGTGCCCGCCGCCGCTCACCGGGCCCTCCCAGTGGTTGGCGCCGGCCGGCTTGCCGTCGAGCATGATGATGGCGCCGCTGGGCTGGGCGTCGACCACCAGCATGCCCAGGTCTTGCTTGCGCGCCATGGAGAGGGTGAGGACGATCTTCTGCCCCTCGATGGCCACCTTGCTCTCGGTGGCGGGGTCGTAGCCCAGGGCGCGGGCCGAGAACGAGTGTGGCTCGCTCCGGACGGAGACCTTGCCCTTGTAGGTGGTGGTGCCGCCGGCGAAGCCCATGTCGTTGTTGTCGATGACGATGGTGGCCGTGGCCGGGCCCTGCACCTGAATCTCCACCTCGGTGCTGCGCTGGATGGGCTCGAGGACCACTTTGAGCTCGGTCGGCCTTCCGCTCGAGACGTCGACCCGCTTGGTGACCGGCTCGAAGCCGGGCTTTTTCACGGTGATGGTGCGAATGCCGGTGGAGAGCGGGATGGAACGCGTGATGGGCGTCTTTTCCGGGAGCTCTTCGTTCTCCACCAGCACGGTGGCGCCCGGCTCGTTCACCTCGAGGGTGATGGCGCCCACGAACTTTTCCAGCGCCTCGATGTTCTGGCGCACCCGCAGGTCTTCTTCTGCCGAGATCTTCCCTTTGCCCTCTTCGAGCTCGCGCTTGAAGGTGGTGATGGCGTCGTGGAAGTGCTCGAGGTTCTTCTCGCTCACCGCCACGTTGAACAAGAGGCGCGGGTTCTTCGAGAGCTCGTAGCTGCGGTAAAACTCGGTGCGCGCGGCGGCCCACTTGCCGGCTTTCGCAAGCTCCACCGCGGCGTCGTACTTCTCTCGCGCTGCGTCCTGGAGCTCGTCGCGCAAGGCTTTGGTCGGCGCCGCGGAGGACGCGGTGGCGTGGGCCAGCGCGAAGGCGACGATGGTTGCCGAAAGGAGGTTGCGCGTACCGGTTCTCATTCAGTGAATTCCTTCGTTGAGCCCCGCCGAGCTCGTGGGCCTCGCGGGGGCAGCCGTAGCAATGACCTTCGCGCTGGTGGCCACGCCGGGCACCTTGCGGCCGGTGGCGCTGGCCGACGGCGCTGCGGTCGTTTCCGTGGTCGGCGTCGCCGTCGGCTTCGTGGTGGCGACAGTGGGCACCACCGCGACCGAAGTGGCTGGCGCGCTGGGGAGCGACGCCCCGCCGCTGGTCTTGTCGCCGCGCAGCGTGATGACGCCCGCGGTGCCGGCCGCCGACAGCAGGAGCACCACCGCGAAGGCGATGTAGACGTTGCGCGAGGAACGGGGCTGCGGCGCGGCCTCGTTCGAAACAGACGTCGCCACCGACATGGGCGTGAGCGGAGGCCGCGACGATAGCGCCGCCGTCCGCTTGGCTTGGCCGCCCGCCAGGAGCTGCGTGCCGTATGCCAGCACCGGCACCTTGGAGACCGGGGGAACGTCTGCCTGCAAGCCGGTCTTGTCGAGGGCCAGCGTGCCGCCGCCTGCGCTGCTGCTCGGTTCCATCTGGGTGTCTTGCCCGGGCACCGGCACCGTGTGCATGCGGGCTTCGAGCTGCTTGAACGCGTCGATGGGCGCGGTGTGCGCGAAGGTGTCTTCGGAGAGCACCGGCGCCACGTACCCGCGCATCTTGGTGATGAACGGCCGGGTGTGCGCCCCGGCGAAGGGCTCGAGCGCCTCGGCGAAGGCGAGCGCCGAGGGAATGCGGTCCTTCGGGTCGCGCGCCAACGCGGCATGCACCACCGTGGCGAGCCCCTCGGGGATCTCCGGGCGCTTGTCGCGAATCTTGGGAACCTCGGCGGTGAACAGCTTGAAGAGAATCTCGGTGAGCTCGCCGCTCTCGGAGGTGAACGGCGTACCGCCGGTGAGCAGCTCGTAGAGGATGACGCCCACCGAGTAGAGGTCGCAGCGGTGGTCGACGCCGCGCGGCGAGCTGGCCTGTTCCGGCGCCATGTACAGCGGCGTGCCGAGCGCCGAGTTGGTGCGCGTCAGCGACTCCTGCCCTGGCTGCGACACCTTGCTGATGCCGAAATCGAGCAGCTTCACGAAGTCGGGCTCGCCGTCGCGCTCGATGGCAAAGCAGTTGGAGGGCTTCATGTCGCGGTGCACGATGCCCACTGCGTGCGCTGCCTGAAGCCCCCGGAGAATCTGCACGGTGAAGTGCACGGCGCGCTCGATGGGCAGTCCGCTCAGCCCGTCGGCCTCCACGATCTGCTGCAAATCGTGACCCGCCAGGCACTCCATGGCGATGTAGGGCGCGCCCTGCGGGAGCTTGTCGACGTCGAAAATCTGCACCACGTGGTCGCTGCGAATGCGGCCCGCAGCTTCGCCTTCTTTGAGAAAGCGCTCCACCGCGCCGTCGATGCGCATGAACCCTGGATTCATGAACTTGAGCGCCACCGGAATGCGCGTGATGAGGTGCGTAGCGCGGGCCACGGCGCCCATGCCGCCTTCGCCCAGCAGACGCTCGATGCGGTACTTGCCCGCAATGATGTCCCCGGCAGTCGGATAGGCGAACGGTGTCTGCGTGTTGCTCACGGATCCTAGAGGATACGGGCCTTCCAACCCGAATGCCAGACGTCCAAATGGAGGACCGACACGAATGTCAGGGGGAAAATCTGCGCCGTAGCGGCGAGGCTGCAGTGGCAAACCACCGCTGAAATCGCCACGTGGCGGCGGCGGTGGATCGGCGCTGAACCGGCGGGGCTGCTGGGTGCGTCTCGGCCCCTTACCCGCGGCGCCTCTCCTGGCCCGCTGTGGTACCTTCAGGGTCGCCCATGGCTCCTTCTCCTTCGACGTGCATAACCGACACCGAGCTGCTCCGGTGGATGGAGGCAGATTTCGAGCCGGAGGAGCGCGCCCGCTGGGTGTCGCATGCGGAGACCTGCACGGCGTGCATGGCGCTGGTGGGCGCCACTGTGGGAGCGCCGCTCTTGCCCGCGGTGGTGCCGGTGGCGGCGCCCCGTCGCGATCGCTACGAGCTCGGACCCAAGCTGGGCAGCGGCAGCGCAGGGCCCGTGTATCTTGCACACGATTGGGGCAAGGACCGGGAGCTGGTCGTGCGCCTGCTCGGGGCCGACGCGGCAGCCTCGGACCCCGCGGCGGTGGCCGAGGCGGTCGACCGCGCCCGCGCCGCGGGCAAGCTGAAGAGCCCGCACATCGTTCCCATCTTCGACGCCGGAACCCGCGGTGACGGCCGCGGATTCGTCGCCTCTGCCTACGCGCCGGGTCCCACCTTCGGTCGCTGGCTCGCCGAAGCGAAGCCCGGCTCCGAGGCGGTCCTCGCAATGCTCCTGGGTGTGGGCGATTCGCTCGCCGACGTCCACGCCGCGGGGCTGGTCCACGGCAACGTGGGGCCGCAGAACCTCTTCGTAGATGACGACGATCTGCTGCTCGCCGATCTGGGCGTCGGTGTGCTGGCGCATCCGGCCCTGGGAAACGACGCGTCGCGGGTCGGCGAAGCGGGGGCCGCCGGGGCGCTGCTCGCGCCGGAGCTGCTCGCGGGGAAGCCGGCCACTGCCGCTTCGGACCAGTACGCCTTCGCGGCGCTGCTCTACGAGTCGCTGGTGAAGCGTCGCCCTTTCGAGGGCGACACGGTGGGCGAGCTGGTGCGGCACGTGGAGCGGGGCGTCGACGACGGCCCCATGGCGCGGCTGCCCTCGCATGTGCAGCGAGGCCTGCGCCGCGCGCTCTCGGCCGACGCTTCGAAGCGCTACCCCGACATGCGCGCGCTCCTCATCGAGCTGCGCAACGAGGCGCGCATCCAGCGCTCGTGGCCGCTCATCGCGGCAGCAGGCGTGTTGGCGTTCGGGCTTGTGGCGGCGGCGGGCCTGGCTCTTCGCCAGCCAGAGACCACCGAGGTGAAGCCCACCAAGCCCTCGCCCGAGTGCGATGCCCTGTTCGAGCGGTTGACGCACGCCTGGGGCGAGCCCGAGAGCTCCGCGGTGCTGGCCCAGTTTCGCAAGGTCGCGCCCGAGGCGGTGGCGGTCGATGCGCACCAGCGAGTGGCCGCCGAGCTCGAGGCGCGAACCGCGGCGCTTCGGGCGAGCCAGGGGCAGATCTGCGAGGACTTCGCGGTGCCGCGGCCGGGCGATGCGCTGTGCGTGGGCTGGGGCCTCGACGAGCAGGCGGGCTTGATCGAGGAGCTCCGGGTGGTCGACTCGGCGTCCGGCGTGGTGCTGGCGATGCCCGCGGCGCAGGCCCTCGCCAAGGTGGGCGACTGCCGCCGCGTGGCGCTCGACCCCTGGACCCCCGCCGACGGTGAGCGGGTGGCCCGCGCTTCGGCACGCTTTCACCTGGGTCGCCCGCTCGACGCAGACGTGATGCGAACGGTGGCGGGCACCGGACCGCTCTCGCTGCCGGGCATGGTGGCCGTGTTGCTCGACGCCGAGTCGCGCTATCGCGACGGCGGAAAGGCTCTGGCGACGCTCGATGCGAGCGCCCTCTCCGGGCAGCTCCGGGCGGTGCATCGCCTCTTTCAGAAGGGCGCGCCGCAGGGCCAAAAGGCAGCGGTCGCGGTGTTCGTCGCTTCGCCCGACCTCGACGGCGGCACGGTCGATGCGGCACCGGCCACCGACGTGGAAGTGGCGCGGGCCACGGCGTTCCTCCAGGGAAAGCGCCTGGACCACTACGATCTGGCGGCGCGGGTCTTCGAGCTGGTGCCGGAGACTCACGAGAAGTCGTTCACCGATGTGCTCTTTCTGGCCCGTGGCCGCACCGAGCGCGATCTCTACGGGCTGGCCGAGGCGCTGCGGGTGGCGCTGGTGGCGGCCCGCGGCGAGACCCCCAAGTCGACCTTGTATGATGCATGCATCACCGCCCAGGAGGCCGCTGGCGAGCTGTGCGATCCGGTGTTTCACGCGGTCTTTGCCGGCACCGCCGACGTGAACGGCGCCGATGCGAGCCTGTGGGCGAACGTGGTGGCGAGCACTTGGGGCCCCAGCCACCCCTCGTTGGCGGAGGCGAACGTGTACGAAGCCGAGGCGGCGCTCGCCGGCAAGAACCTGGCGAAGGCCAAGGAGGCCGCCACTGCGGCGGTGACCATCGCCGAGGCGTTCATTCTCGGCCTTCCGGCGGCCGACATGCGCGACGTTCCCGGCGCCGATCTCCGGGCCTCGCGGCTCGGCCTTTTGGAGCAGGCCGACGGAGCGCTCCGCCGTATGCCCGGGCGCATCGTCGCCGTGTACGAGACGCTGGCCGCCGCCTACGCGCTCCTGGCGCGCATCACCACGAGCGCCGAAGAACGCACCAGCTGGCTCGACAAGGCCGCTGCGCTCGCCGGCCGTGACGGCGATGGCCGGCTGTCGTTCGCGGCAACCTTAACGCGGGCGCTCTTGGGCGGACCGCGCCCGGAGACCCTCGACGCGGCGCGCCTGGCGGTTACCTTCGCGAAGACGCCGGCGCACAAGGCTCGGGCGCTGGCGCTTTTGGCACGCACGCTGGGCGACGGTGCGGCGGACCACGGGGACCGTGTGGCGCGGAGCCCCGCCGAGCGCGCCGAGCTCGAGGCCGCCATCGGCGAGTGCCTGCCGATTTCGGGGCTGCTGCCCAAGGCCGAGCGCGCGGCGGTGAAGATGTTGGCGGCGCAGATGGTAGCCAAGGACGATCCGCGCTCCGCGGTGCTGCTCGCCCGTAGCGCCCTCCAAGATGCCGAGGATCCTGGGCCGATTCACGCATTTCTCGAGAAAGTGGAGCACCCATGAGCGACGCACCCGCATCCTCTCGGGAGCCCGTACGACCCTCGATTCGCACGCGCCGCGCCTCGGTGTCGTCGCCGGTGGCGCGCGCCGTGGTCACCCCGGAGCGCGCCGGCGTGTACGCTGCGACGGCCCTCGCGGCGCACCCCGAGCTCGCCCACCTCGGGGCTTCGTTCGGCCTGCATCTCGAGACCTTCGAGGCCGCGCCAGACCTCTCGACGCGCGCCGCAGACCTGCTGCTGGCGCATGGCGCTGCGGTGGGCGACGCAGCCGCGTTGGCGCTGGTGCAGCCCTTACTGCAGGCGCAAACCGCGCTGGCGCACGCGCGGCTCCACTCGCGGCTGCCGCTCGACGAGGCGGTGCAACGGGCGCGTGAGCACCTCGTGCCGGCGAGCCATGCCGAGCGCAAGCCGGCCATTGCAGCCTATCGCGGCGACGCCAGCCTCGCGGCGTTCGTGCGCGTGGTGGCGACGCGGCTGCTCCTGGAGGTCTATCCGCGCACGCCCGAAGAGGTGAACCTCGAAGAGGCGGTGCTCCGCGGCCCCAAGCACCGCAACCGCGATCTTCGCGCCAACCCCGATCTTTTGGCTCTGCGACGTCGCCGCGGCGACTCCTTTCATGCGGCGTTCGCCCAGGCCGAGGCCGCTCTCGAGGCGCGTCCGCGGGCGCTCTTGCGCTACGCCCTGTGCGAGGAGCTGACCGCCGCGGAGATTGGCTTGGTGTACGGCGTGCATTCCAGCACCGTGGCGCGCTGGCTCGGCGAGGCCTCGGAGGCGCTCCAGGCGCACCTGCTCGGCGCCCTGGAGCTCGACCCGAAGGAGCGCTCGGCCATCGAAGCGGCGCTCGACAAACAGCTCGACGCGGCGCTCTCGCGGGTGCTCGACCCTACGCTCGTTGAAGACCTCGATGAAGAGGAGCCTGCCGCGGACGACGCGACCGCCGAGGGCAGCGTCCCGCCCTCTTCTCGGCCCTGAGATAGAAGAAAACCCGGGCTTTCACGTGGGCGTGGCACCCGCCCGCGGCCCCATGGTAGACACCTTGGCCATGTCTAGCCCGTCGAAGCCCCCGGCCACTCCTCAGCTTCAGCGTCTCGACGATCTCAACAAGAAGGCGCTGCTCGGCGGGGGCGAAGCCCGCATCAAGAAGCAGCACGAGCAGGGAAAGCTCTCGGCCCGGGAACGCGTCGACCTCTTCCTCGACCCCGGCTCCTTCGTGGAGATTGGCCGCTTCGTCACCCACCGCTGCACCGACTTCGGCATGGAGCAGCAGAAGTTTTTGGGCGACGGCGTCATCACTGGCTACGGCCTGGTCGACGGCCGCAAGGTCTTCGTCTTCGCGCAAGACTTCACGGTGTTCGGCGGCTCGCTCTCCGGCGCCTACGCGCAGAAGATCTGCAAGGTGATGGACATGGCGCTCAAGGTGGGCGCACCGGTCATCGGCCTCAACGACTCCGGCGGCGCGCGCATTCAAGAGGGCGTCGAGTCGCTCGCCGGCTACGCCGACATCTTCCTGCGCAATACGTTGGCCTCCGGGGTCATCCCGCAGATCAGCGCCATCATGGGCCCGTGTGCCGGCGGCGCCGTGTATTCCCCCTCCATCACCGACTTCATCTTGATGGTCGAGGGCACGAGCTACATGTTCATCACCGGGCCCGACGTCATTCGCGCGGTGACCCACGAAGAAGTAACCAAGGAAGACCTGGGCGGGGCCCAGACCCACGCTTCCAAGAGCGGCGTGTGCCACCTCACGGCGCCCGACGACAAGACCTGCCTCGCCCAGGTGCGCGAGCTGCTCTCGTTTTTGCCCTCCAACAACCAGGAGGACCCGCCGTTTCGCCCCACCCAAGACCCCGCCACCCGCGAGGTGCCCGAGCTCGACACCATGATTCCGGTGGAGTCGAACCGGCCCTACGACGTGAAAGAAGTGGTCCGCGCGGTGGTCGACGACGGCCATCTGTTCGAGATCGCCGAGGCCTACGCCGGCAACATCGTGGTGGGTTTCGCCCGCATCGGAGGTCGCCCGGTGGGCGTGGTGGCGAACCAGCCGCAGGTGCTGGCCGGCGTGCTCGACATCAACGCGTCGATGAAGGCCGCGCGCTTCGTGCGCTTCTGCGACTGCTTCAACATTCCGCTCGTCACCTTCGTCGACGTTCCGGGCTTCTTGCCCGGCACCGATCAGGAGTACGGCGGCATCATCAAGCACGGCGCCAAGCTGCTGTTCGCCTTCGCCGAGGCCACCGTGCCCAAGCTCACGGTCATCCTTCGCAAGGCCTACGGCGGCGCCTACGACGTCATGGCGTCGAAGCATATTCGCGCCGACGTCAACCTGGCCTTCCCCACCGCCGAGATCGCCGTCATGGGCCCCGACGGCGCGGTGAACATCATCCGTCGCAACGAGATTCAGAGCTCCGCCGACCCCGAGAAGACGCGCGCCGAGTTCATTGCAGAATACAAGGAACGCTTCGCCAACCCCTACAAGGCGGCCGAGCTCGGGTACATCGACGAGGTCATCTACCCGCGCACCCTGCGCGCCCGCCTGCACCGTGCGCTCGAGATGCTCAAAGACAAGCGCGACACCAACCCGCCGAAGAAGCACTCCAACATTCCGCTCTGATCGCGCACATGAACGCAGCGCGTCACTGAATCCGCCGGCCTGTCGTTCGCCTCTGTAGCCCCGGGTCTGCTTTTGCTAGCCTCCGCGCCCATGCGAATTCCGGCCCTCCTTCTCGGTGCTTTCGTCCTTGTCGCGGCTTGCGGATCGTCGTCGATCGCTGCCGACGACTACGACCAGTCTTGCTCCACTGCCGACGACTGCGTCACCGTGCTCACCGGCGATCAGTGCGACTGCGCGTGCGAGTCGGGATCCATCAACAAGCGCGAGAGCACGCGGTATGCCTCCGATGCCGCCAAGGCCAGGGGCCGCAGCTGCGATAAGCAGTGCAGCCCTTGCCCGGCGCTGCCGGTTGCCGCGTGCAACAGCGGCACTTGCGGCACCAAGTAGCTACTTCGAGATGCGCTGGACGACGGCCATGATCTCGTCGTCGGTGAGGATGTGGTCGGCGGCCTTGGCGGCCTTGAGAATCTCGGCAACCAGCTGCTCGTCGGAGCGCAGGCCGCGCTTCTCGAGCCAGTAGTTGACGTTTGAAGCGCCGCTCATGAACCCGATGCAGATCTCCTGCTCGCGGCCGAACATGCCGGCGGGGACGCCGCTGTAGATGCGGTCGGCCAGCCAGGCGTCGCCGCGTTTCATCGACTTGATGATGGCGGCGGCGTGCACGCCGGTGGCGGTGCGGAAGGCGTCGCGCCCCACCAGCGGGTAGTTGATGGGAATCTGCCATTTCACCGCTTCGGCGACGGTCTCGCAGTACTTGAGAAGCTTGGTGAGGTCGCGATCGAGCTGCCCCAGCAGCTTCATGTTCAGGAGCACCAGCTCCATCTGCGCGTTGCCCACCCGTTCGCCAATGCCGAGGGCGGTGGCGTGCACGCGGTCGGCCCCGAACTCCAGGGCCCAGATGGCGTTCTCCAGGGCGAGGCCGCGATCGTTGTGCCCGTGCCAGTCGATGCCCACGTCGGTGCGGCCGGTGCCCGCCACCACGTTGCGGGTGAACTGGATGAGGTTGCGCACGCCGTCGGGGGTGGCGTGACCCACCGTGTCGGAGAGGCAGAGCCGTGATGCGCCGTGGTCGATGGCGGTGCGGAAGAGCGTGGTGAGAACGTCGGGCCGCGAACGCGTGGTGTCTTCGGTGACGTAGCAGACCTCGAGGCCGTTCTTCACCGCCACGTCGATGGCGTCGGCGCTGCGCTTGGCGATGAGGTCGACGTCCCACGCCTCGGCATACTGCCGGATGGGGCTCGAACCAATGAACGCGTACACCTCTATCGGAAGGCCGGCCTTCTGCGAGATGTCGATCATCGGCGTGATGTCGGAGACCACCGTGCGACCGGCGCAGGCGATCTTGATCTTCATCTTGCAGGCTACGACCTCCTGACAGAGCCGCAGCACGTCTTCGAAGGCGCGCGGCGAGCTACCGGGGAGCCCGATGTCGGCCACGTCGATGCTCAGGTCCTCCATGAGATGGAGGATCTCGAGCTTCTTCTCGATGCCGGGGTCGGTCACCGACGGGTTCTGCAGGCCGTCCCGCAGGGTCTCGTCGAAGAAGGTGGCGTTCTTGGGAATGAGGCGGCCTTTACGGTTCACCTCGTTCCAGTCGAAGATCAGATCTTGCGGTGCGGTCTCGGTCGTCACCCTGGGAGTATGCCACGGCGCGCGCATTTTCGAGAGTGCCACGGTGCGGTTTTCGGCGTGCGCTCGCCGTCTCCCTGGCGGTGCCGCAGTGCGCCGCGTGGGTCCGGGAAAGTGATACGCTCCGCTCCATGACGACGCCCGCCGAAATACTTACGCATGCCCGGCTGCAGGTGGTTCAGCCGGGGGGAAAGATCGGCTTCCGGCGGCGTGTGCTCGACGCGATGCGCACATTGGTGCCAGCGCCCTGCGCGTTCTTCTGCTTCGGCCGCGACGACGCCCACGCCTACATCGATTCCATTCGCCTGGTGGGAAATGACGCACGCAGCGTGGCCGACTCCGACGGCAAGAGCCTTACCGAGGCCTTCGGTTTCGACACGCGCAGCGTGGTGGAGACCCAGCGCCGGGTGTACCTGGCCGAGGAGCTCTATCCGGCCGAGGTGCGCAAGGAGCTGCCCTACTTTGCCAAGAACGCCGTGCCCGATGCGCTCACCGATGCGCTGCTGGTATTCCTCCACGAGGGTGGCGTCTTGTTCGGCCTGGCCGGCCTGGAGCGCCGCGAGGGCGATCCGGCGTTCGATCAAGAAGACGTGGCCCGGCTGGAAGATCTCACCACCTTCGTGATGGCCGGCGTCCGCGCCCAGCTGGCCTACGAGGAGCTCTCGCGCGAGGCCTCGGCCTTGCGCGCGCTGGGGAAGATCCAGGGCACGCTCTTCGTGGTCGACCGCGAAGCGAAGAAGGTGCTCTGGGCCGCCAACCGCGCCGAGGGTATCGACTGGAAGACCGACGTGCTGCCCATCGAGGCCCAGGTGGTGAACGCCGCCGAGGCCGCGCTCGCCGCCAAGACCCGTGGCGACGCGCTGCCCACGCCCCCGCGACTGCCGTGTGGCGTGGTGCAAGCGGTCACCAAGCTGGAAGGCGATCCGGTCTTCGGCGCCGCGCGCTGCGCGGTGGTGCGCACCGAGCCGGTGGACGACAAGGCCACCGCCGCCATGGAAGGCCTCTCCAAGCGCGAGCGCGAGATCGCTCGACTATTGGTTGCAGGATACAGCGGTGTGAACGTGGCGGCCATCGCCGGCCTCTCCGAGAACACCGTGCGCACCTACGTGCGAAGGCTCTACGCCAAGCTCGGCGTCTCCAACCGCGCCGATCTCGTGCGCAAGCTGATCTCGCCCGAGCCCAAGTCTTCCACTGGGCCCTCGTCGCCCGGCTCTGCCCTCGCGCCGCCCCCCGACTCGTCCCTCGTGTACGGCGACGACACCCTCGACTGATCTGCCTCCGCCCCCACGAAGTGGGAGGGGGTTGGGGGAGGGGACATGTGTGCAGGGTGCATGGAACGCCGCGCGTCGGGGGGCATCGCGCGGAGAGCGGGCTACGCGAGCCGCCTGTGATGCGGGTAGGTAGCGGCGACCAAGTGCTTGAAGGTGAGTTTCGAGGCGGGAGCCGCGTGGACGACAGCATCAAACGCCGCATT
>JBBQWQ010000038.1:0-74729 GCA_038210445.1 Polyangiales bacterium | reverse complement strand
CCCGCGGTGCTGTGCTGGGTGCCCTATTTTTTTCTGGGGCTGGTGGGGGGGTTGGGTGGGGGTGCCGGGGGGGGGTTGGGGGGGGGGGCGGGGGGGGGGGCGGGGGTGGGGGTGGGGGGGGGGGTAAGCGAGAGGCTTGGCGTCAGCAGGTGAGCTTGCTCACGCACTGGCCGGTGGAGCGGACGCAGCGCTTGCACTTGTCGTGGCAGTCGGAGTCGGCGGTGCAGCCGCCGGTCGACCCGGACGAAGAGCTACTGGACCCGCTTCCGCTGCTCGAGCTACCGCCCGACGAGGAGCCCGAAGGCGCCGCGCCGGAGCAGGACGTGACCTCGGTGGCGCTGGCCGCGCACTGCGGACGGCCCTTGCAGCTGGTCACCTTGGTCTGGCTGGTGAGGCACTTGACGCCGGAGGGGTAGCAGTAGCAGCCATCGGCCGACTGGCAGCAGTCACCGCCCGTGGGCGCGCAGGTGCCGGAGGGCTCTGGTTGCACGCTGCTGATGGTGCCGGTGGCGGCCGGCGGTGCGCCGACGCATCCGCACGAGCGTCCGCTGTTTCCGCTCACCTGCCAGGTGAAGCATTTGTTGCCGTTGGCGGTGGCATCGGGCTGCGTGCATTCGCACGAGCCGCTCCCCGGGAAGCCCGAGGTGGCGCAGCACACCGCAGAGGGCAGGGCGCTGGCCGAGCAGTCGGTATAGGGCGGGTCGTCGTAGGCAAACTGCGAGGTGCACTTGCAGCTTCGCGTGCCGAGGGTGCAGGTAAGGCGTTCCTTGTAGGAGCCGGGGGAGCCACTGGTGGAGGACGACGAGCCGCTGCTGGAGCAGCCGACGAGCGATGCCATACCCACCGAAGCGAGCACACAGGCGAGGGCCACGCGGGACATGATGATGAACGAATGCATGAGGAGCTCCTGGTTCAGCTCGTCTTCGAGCAAGGCCCGAGCCAGCGCGTTTCTGGCCGCGATATAGCGTTCTTCGACCTGACGAAGCTTCGTCACGACGACGAAGCTTCGTCACGCGAGCCGTGGGCCGGCGCCTGGTGGACGAGCCGAACGAACCCTCACGCTACGAGGTCGCAGCGCCCTCTTGCGATAGTCAATTCCGTTGCGCGAGGCCAAATGTGTGCATGCTTCACGGAAGCTGCGCGGCCCAGTTGAGGCCCCCGCGGTCCACTTCTGGGCGGGTCGGTGCCGGGCGCACCACCAGGAAGGTCACCAGCCCGATACCCACCGCGGCGGCGCCCGCCGAGGTCCAGAACCACCACTTTTTGTAGAGCGGAGTCTTCTCGGGCACCAGGCGGGCGTCGAGCGGCAGGTACTGGCCGGCCCGGAGCGTGACCTGCGTGTCGTAGGTGGTGAAGCCGTCTTTGGTGACGGTGAGGCGATGCTCACCGGGGCCCCGCGTGATGGAGACTGGCGCGGGCCCCATGTCGGTGCCGTCGAGGCGCACGATCGCGGCCCGTTGGTTGGCCGTCAGGTGAATGGTGGCGGGCTGCTCGGCCATCGACACGTCGACGTCGGCCTGGGTGCCCGGCTTGAGCGCGCGGGCGATCTCGATGGTGTCGTAGCCGGCGAGCGAGAAGCTGAAGAGCGCGTTGCCTGGGTCGACCAGCACCGTGTAGGTGTCGCGCTGGGGCGAGGTTGGTTTGCCCGCCGGCGCGGTGCCGGCGATGAACACGTCGGCGGCGCTCCCGGGCACCAGCGGCCTGCCCTCGACCAGCACCGCAGCCGAAGCCGGGCGCGCGTGCACCTTCACCGTGACCAACTTGCGGTCGATCTCGGCCATGTAGGTCTTGGCCTGCTCGAGGAAGAGCGCAGGCATCGGATGCGCAGCGTCGGTCTCGGCGAGCGCTGCCTGGAACGTTGCGCGGGCGAGCGTGTAGCGCCCGAGGAAGCGCTGGCAGACGGCAATGTTGTACGTGGTGAGCGGGTGGGGAACCAGGGTTCGGGATCGCTCGAAGGCTTCGAGGGCGCGCGACCACTCGGCCTCCTCCACCGCTTGCGCGCCTTGCTTGAAGGCCGCCCGTGCTTGCTCGGAGGGTTGCTCCGGCGTCGCGGCCTCGTCGGCATGGGCGTGCGCTGCAGCGAGGATGCTCGCGACGAGGAAGGGCAGAAGGAGAGTGCGCTTCATGGTTTGGCCGTGGGGAAAGGGAGGTCGGTGGCGGTGACGCCGCGCCCGACGTTGGACGTCGCTGCGGGGACGGCGACTGCGGATGCAGAAGGCGCAGTGGAAGCGGAGGGGCGTGCGCTGGGGCGCCCGGCGGCGTGCCCGACCGCCCTCGAAGGAGCGACGGATGCGGAGGCGTGCACCGGCGGCGCCGTGGCGTCGCTGGTGATGTTCGCGAGCGTGGGAAGCGCGCTGGCGCTGGGCGCGGTGAACGCAGCGGGCATGTCGACCGCATGGCCCGGGCCCTGTGAAGGCCGGAGCCCCAGGTAGCCTCCGACCCCGATGAACGGCAGTGCAGCCGCCAGGCCGATGAGCCACGGCGTGAGGCGCCGAGGCGGGGGGAGCGGCACGTGGGTGCTGGCAAAGGCGCCGGGGGCGCTCATGCGAGAGCTCGCTTCGAGCGCGGGTCGCAGCGCGCGCTCCGTGTCGGTGAGCGGCCCCAGCGCGTCCAGGTTTGCGCTCTCGGTGGCGAAGGGTCGAAGCGCTTCTTGGAACGCGCGCATATCGGCGAAGCGCTCGCTGCGGTCGCGCCGGGTAGCCTTTTGCACCACCTGCACCAGCGCAGGGTCGAGCCACGGCGCCAGCGCCTCGAGCGGCGTTAGGTCTTGCGTGCAGACTGCAAGGATAAGCTCGCCGGTAGACTTCTTGCCGGCCCACGGCCGCTGGCCCGAGAGCCCCTGGTACAGCGTGAGCCCCAGGCTCCATACGTCGGTGCGGGCGTCGACGTCTTTGGCGTTCTGCGCCTGCTCCGGCGACATGTAGGCGGGCGAGCCGAGAATGCCGCCGGTCTGGGTGAGCTCGGTGGTGTCCTCGCCTGTCTCGGCAAGTCGCTTGGCGATGCCAAAATCGCACACCTTCGCCACCACGGTGCCGTCGCCGCGGTCTGCGAAGAAGAGATTGGCGGGCTTGAGATCGCGGTGCACGATGCCGGCGTCGTGGGCCACCTGTAGCCCCTCGCAGGCCTCGAGCATCAGGTGCACGAGCGGGCCCGGACGCAGGGCGCCGCGGGTCTCCACCAGGCGCGCGAGATCTACACCGCGCAAGAGCTCCATGACCAGGAACGGCTCCGCGGTGGCGGCGTCGACCCCGGAGTCGACCAGGCGTGTGACGTGCGGGCTGGCCAGGGCGCCGATGGCCGATACCTCGCGGGCGAAGCGCCTTCGGAGGCCGGTGTCGGTGGCGATCTTCAAGAGCTTCACCGCAACCCGCGTGCCGTCTGGGCCTTCGGCCTCGAAGACCTCGCCCATGCCGCCGCCGCCCAGCCGCGCGACCACGCGATAGAGGCCGCCCACCAGCTGGCCGTCCTGACCCGCCAAAACCTCGTCGGCCGACTCCGGCAGCACGATGCGGTGGGGCGAAGGCTCGGCCGAGGGCGGCGACGCGTGCAGCGTGTCGGCCTCCACCAGCGACGCCGCGATGCCGGTTCGCTCGAGGGCGTCGCGGAGGGCGCGCGCCGTGGGGTAACGCCGCGCCGGATCGCGGAGCAGCGCCGCATGCACCGCACGCACCACCGAGGCCGGCAGCCAGGGGGCGTGATCTTGCAGCGAAGGCACTGGCGCCGTCATGAGAGCCACCACGAGCTCGCTCCAGGTCTCTATCTCCTCGAAGGCGGCGCGGCCGGCGAGGGCCGCGTACAGCGTCATGCCCAGGCTCCACACGTCGGAGCGAACGTCGACCTTGCCTGCGTCGACGCACTGCTCGGGCGACATGTAGAGCGCGGTGCCGAGCAGAGCGCCGGTCTCGGTGAGCGATTCGTCGTCGCCGTCGAGGGTCTTGGCGATGCCGAAGTCGCACAGCACCGTCCGCAGCTGACCGGCGCCCATGTCTTCGAGGAAGACGTTGGCGGGCTTGAGATCGCGGTGCACGATGCCGTTGTCGTGGGCGTAGGCCAGGGCCTCGCACGCCTGCATCGCCAGCGTGACGAGCGTACCGGCATCGAGTGGCCCGTGCGTGCGCAGGTGGCCTTCCAGGTCTTGCCCTTGCAAGAGGCGCATCACCAGGTACGGCACGCCGCCTTCCACCCCGTGGTCGGTCACCGAGACAATGCCCGGATGGCGCAATTTCTGGCAGATGCGGGCCTCGCGGCGAAATCGCGACAGCAGGTTCTCGAGGTTCCGCGGGTGCGCCACCAAGCCCGACAGGTGCTTGAGCGCGTGCCGCTGCCCTTGCGCGTCGACGGCCTCGTACACCGCACCGAAGCCGCCGGCGCCCAAGAGGCGTACCACGGTGTAGCCCGCGAAGGCGGCACCCGGGGCGAGGGCCACCGCAGCTTCACCGCTCATTCGCTGCTCCGCTTGTCTTTGACCCGCAAGAGCTCGAGGCGGCTGGCGAGGGTTGTGCGCGCGATGCCGAGGGCGCGTGCCGCGTGGGCCACCGTGCCGTTGGCCTCGTCGACCGCGCGCCGCAGGGTCTCTTGCTCTCGCTCGTCGAGTCGCGCGCGCTCCGCCTGGATGTTCTGCCACACGGCGGAGAGCGGTACGCCGTCGTCGACTTCGCGGGTCCGTCCGCTCGCGGGCGCCGCCAGGCTCTCCGGCCTCGAGCCCTCCAGGTCTCGAGCCTCGTAGTGCTCTGGCACCAGCTCGGTGGCCTCGGGGTCGCGAAAGAGGGCGCGCTCCCGGGCGCGGGCGGTCACCGCCTCTAGCTGGCGCACGTTGCCCGACCATTCGAGCCGCTCCGAGACGAGCAAGCGACGCAGTGGGAGCGAGAGCGTCCAGCTGCGCCGCGTATCCAGCCGCGCCAGGGTCGCTTCGGTGAGCATCGGAATGTCGCCGCGTCGCCGGCGCAAAGGCGGCAGCTCGATCTCCACCTGCGCCAGCCGGTAGAAGAGATCCTCGCGAAAGCGCCCGCTCCGTACGGCTGCCCGAACGTCGCCGTTGGTGGCGGCGATGATGCGGACGTCGGCGTGCTTCGGCTCGGCGCGATCGTGCCCGAGCGGGCGGTAGGTGCCGAACTGCGTGAAGTCGAGGAGCAGCCGCTGGGCCTGCAGCGGCAAGTTCAAGAGCTCGTCGAGGATGAGCACGCCGCGGTGGGCGTACTCCACCAGGCCTACCCGCCGGCCAGTGGCGCCGGAGAAGGAGCCGCGCTCGTGCCCGAAGAGCTCGGAGGTGATGGTGTTGAGGTCGTCGCTGCCGCCCAGCATGGCACGCACCGCGGGCCGGCGCCCACTCGCCTGGGCGATGGCCTGGGCGAAGGCGGTCTTGCCGGTGCCCGACTCGCCCAGGATGAGGATCGACGCCTTGGACGCGATGGCGGTCTCCAGCTCGCGCCGCACGCCGGCCATCGAGGGCGGCGCCAGGAGCTCGGCCAGGGTAGCGGGTTTGCGCGCGTCGGTGGTGTGGCTCTGCGCCTCGTCCAGCGTGGCGCGCAGGCTCTCGGTCGCTTCGTGCTGGCTCACCAGCGAGCCGATGATGGCTGCGGCTGCCAGGAAGAACTCGACGTGTGTATCTTGCACGAACTTGGACCGGTCGCGCACGTCGACGTACAGCACCGCGCGCCGACCGGCGCCACCCGGGAGCGTCACCGCGAGCGCCGACACGATGCCCAGCGACGCGATGCTGGCGGTGGAGCCCAAGGTGGCGTTCCAGGTGGCGCAGCCCTGGGTTTCCAGCGCCTCACGCACCAGCGTGCGGCTGATCTCTTCGCGCTCGTCGGCCGCCAAGCTCTTGCCTTTGCCGCGCGCGTTCAGCGCGATGGTGCTTCCGTTCTCGAGCACCACCAACACCAGGCCGCGGTCGGCTCCCAGCAGATCGACCACCACGTCGAGGCACGCGTCGAGCACTGCATCGCGCGCCTCGAGTGCACGAAACACACGATGGACGAGCTCTTGGAGCGCCGACCAGAGCATCGCCTGGGTCGGTCGCGGCGCCGACGACAAAGCCACCTGCATACCCTCGACGCTACGTCATCGCGGGCTTGTCGTCGAACGCTGATCGATGAGAAATCGCCGGTAATCTACCGGCGATCGTGGGCGCAGCGGAAACCGAGACGCGGGTCTCCCGCGGCCGGATTGGTCTTGTATCCGGAGACCGATTTCGTACTGATGAGAGCGAAGCTGCCGCCTCGCACCACCCGCAGCGGGTCTTCGCGAGCGCTTCGGGGAGGACACTGCGGCGCCTGGTAGAAGCCGGGTTGCTTGCATCGACTGGTCGGTGTTCGCTCCGGCTCCGCGGCGTCGTCGGTCCACTCGGCGACGTTGCCCGCAATGTCCAGAACGTCGCCGCCGATAAGGGCGAGGCGGTCGCGTCGCCCGGAGCCCGCGGGGCCGGCGCCCACGCCCAGCGTCGCGCACGCGCTCGCCGGGCTCTCCGTGGGGGCGCTCGGCGGGCCTCGATAGCGCGCGAACACTGCGTCGTCGCAGGCCGGTGCAGCGTCGCCCCACACGTACCCGCGGGAGCGCCGTCCGCTCGCCAGGTACTCGAACTCGGCGCTGGTGAGCAGGCGATCGCCGCGCGCCCCGCAGTAGGCTGCCGCGTGGTCCCAGGTGATGCAGGTCACCGGCAGGCCTTCGTTTCCGCCGGCCGCTTCGGTGAACGTGCAATCGGCAGCAGCGCCCTGCCCCCGCGTAGGGTCGCTGGCGGTGGCGACGCCGGCTGCGCGGAACTCCCCGACCGTCACTTCGTGGGCGTCTACGTAGAAGGCGCCGAGCAGCACCGCGCGTTCGGGTAGATCGCGCCCCAGGGTGTCGACGGCGACCAGCGCGTTGTCCATCCAGTAGGTGCCGCCTGGAGCGCACACTTGGCCCTCGCGTGGCGGCGCGCCTTCGCAGCCTCTGGCCTCGCGTGTTCCCAGCGCTTCGCGCGGAGAAGGCCGGCCGGGCACCAGCGGGAGCGCAGCGCCGTCGTCCGCCATGGCCAGCCGCGCGGTGGGCAAGAAGGCGGTCCACTCGCTCACCCCTTCGGCGCCCAGCGCCGGGAGAACGAAGGTCACGGCCACGGTAGAAGCCGGCGGTGGCTCACCGCCCCGCATGCGCGCCCGGCGGAACATGCGAAAGCGAATCCGCAGCGGCGCGCCTTCGTGGGGCACAACGCCAATGGAGAGCCGGCCGCTGCGCAGGCCTTCGCGATCGATGCTGAAGTCACGAACGCAGTCGGCGCAAGCCACGCGCCCCGCCTCGTCGAGCACGTCGGCCCGAAGGCCATCGAAGAGCGGAGCCGGCTCGTCGAAGGCGGTCTCGGTGCCGGGGCCCGGCGCCAGCGGCGCGTCGGTATCGAGGTACACCAGGGCCTGGGCGCGGGGCGGCAAGGTGGTCGCGCAGCCATTCACCCAGAGCGGCAGCGGCAGCGCACAGAGCAGGGCCAGGGCGCGCCTCATGGGCCGCTCCATCGGCGTACCGGTGGTGTAGGGTACATGCATCGAAAGCCGGTGGCTCGCTGAAGCGCGCTCGGTGTGGCGAGCGATCGGAAGGCGGCGCGCGAGAAGGCGAGCGGCGTGAGCCACGAACCTCCGCGCGCGATGCGGTGCGGCTCGTCGGGGTCGACGCATTCGGGGTTGGGGCCGCGGGCGGCGTTCCAGCAAGGCGCGTCGTAGCGGGCGGCCGCATCGCGCACCAGCTCGGCCACGTTGCCGCCCATGCCTTCGATGCCCAGCGGCGTGACGTCACCGAGCGCCGCCACATCTTCCACCGAGGCTGGTCCGGCGCCTGCACACGCCGGCGCCAGGAGCGACGCGGTGCGCTGGGCTATCAGCCGCTCGCAGCTGGGGTCGCTTTCGCCCCAGGGAAAGCGCGAACGGGCGGCGCGGCCGGCGGCGGTGGCGGCGTACTCCCACTGGGTCTCCGACGGAAGGTCGCCGCCGTAGAACTGGCAGACGCGGCGCGCGTAGGCCCAGGAGATCATTTCGACCGGGTAGGCCTCGCGGCCCTGGGGCTTCGCGCTGTAGGTGGCGGCGCGGTCCTTGCTGTCGCGGACGTCGGTCGACTCGTTGAAGCCGAGGTCGACCAGGTCGGTGATGTCGGTGCCGTCCGGGTCGAGAGTCCGCGGCAACCCTTCGGCGCGCGCCTGACGAAGGCGGCCCACGGTGACTTCGCGCCGGTCCAGGTAGAAGCGCGTGAGGCCGACCACCCGGCTCGGCGCGGTGTCGAGGATGGGCAGCGGCTGCACGCCGGCCAGCGACGGATCGCCCATCACGAACGCGCCGCCGGGGACGCACACCACCTGATCGTCGCTGTCGGCTGCTGCGCAGGGGCCGGCCAGGTAGGTGCCTGCGACCGAGGCGCGGTGATCGTCCAGACGCGGCGGATCGGCGGTGGGCGGCGCGAGCGCACCTGCGACATCGATGCAGGATGCACTCTGTTCGGGGCGAAGGTGGCCGTCGGCATCGAACACCAGGTGGGCCTGTGTTCCGGCGCAGGCGCCGCGCAGGGTGACGCGCAATTCGGTGCTGCGACCGGGCGTTAGGGTCACTTGCACCAAGCGATCGACGGCGGCAGTGGGGAGCGGCTCGGTGGAGGGCGTGATGTCTGCGCCGCCGCGCACCAGCCGCGGGCCCGCGGTCTCGGCAGCTTCGCTGGGCGGCGCGGGCGGCACCTCGGGCAAGGCGGCGAAGCGATCCTCGCGGTCCCATTGCAGCGTCAGGTCGGCTGGTTGGTTGGGGATCGTGCCACCGGTGAGCAGCGTGTAGGTTCCGGGCTGCAGCTCGGTCACCAGTCGCGAGAGCAGATTGCCGCGGTCGTAGTCGATGTCGTCGGCGCAGGCTATTTCGCTCTCGTAGCTGTCGCAACTGCGCCGGAGCGAGAGGGTTGTGTCGATGCTCCCGAGTAGGTTCGGCGTGGCCCGCGTGACCTCGAAGCGGTAGCGGCCGGCCTCTGCGATCTCGATGCGCGCGCCCACGGTGCCGGTGCGCGTTGCGGCCCTGCCCTGGTAGCAGTGGTCGAGCTTGGCGGTGAGCGCGGCCGCGCCGCGGCGCTGGGTAAGGGCCTGGCCGGGCGGAAGCACGGGCAGCGCCGCGCAGACCTCGTCCAGCTTGGCGGGGATGGCGGCCGGAGTGAAGGTGGCCGGCGCCGCGTAGCGTGGGCCACGATAGTCGCGCACCGCGCCTTCGGCGTAGGCACGAAGGCGCAGCGTGAACGTTCGCCCGCGTGCTTCGTCGGCCGCGAAGACCGAGAACGTGGCGGGCCAGTCTTCCGGCCGCAGCCGCGGGTAGTCACGGGTCTCCAGCCACACGCCAGTGTCGCCGAACACGTCTACCCGCAGGCGATCCACCGCCCGCGGGACCGGCAAGTCGGTATCCACGGCCAGGCGTGCGCCGGGGTACGGCGCGAGCTCACCCTGGCAGGCCATGGGCACCACCAGCGACAGTGCCGCAGCCGCAGCCGCTCCTTGCACGCCCGACTTTCCACCGCGCGGCGCGCGGCGCACAAAAGCTTCTCTCTTCACGACGACTTCTCGAGAGGGTGACTGAAATTCGCGCGCACTACCATGTGACATTCCTTTGCATGACCCGGACGCAGGGTCTCTCGACGCAAGCCGTGGGCCAGCGCGAAAAGGCGTGCGCCCCGAGGCTGCCAAGAGTCATCCGACGAAGCGTCGTCGGCGCCGCGCCGAAGTTTCGTCGGCGCGCGCGCGCGTGCGAATGCGTGCGTGCACGTGGCGTCGGCGGATCGTAGGCTGACCGGGATGAAGGAACCGGCGCACCCTCCGGACGCCGCCGGCGCGTCGTCCTCTTTGGAAGCCTTTCCCATGGGAGCCTTTCACGTGGTGGTGCTCTCCGGGCCCGAGTTCGAGTGCTTGACGCGCGCCGAGCGGGCCGTGGTCGCGCTCGCCGCCGCCGGGCTCTCCAACCAGCAGATCGCGCGTGCGCGAAAGAGTGCGCCGCGCACGGTGGCCAACCAGCTGGCCAGCGCGTTTCGCAAGGTCGGCGTCGGGTCGCGCTTCGAGCTCGCCGCGCGTCTTCGGGGCGACGCGGGCGCGGGCAAGTGAAAGCCGCCCCAGGGTGGTGCGCCGCTCAGCTCGCCGCCAGCTTGGTGCGGGCGCGGTGCGAGTAGGACGCCACCGCGCCCGCCGACAAGCCGAGGTAGTAGGCGATGCGTTTGTAGGGCCAACCCGACGCGAGCAGAGCCGTCACGTGTCGCTCACGCGCCGAGAGCTCGCCTCCCTTGCGTGGCGTAGGGCGCCTGCCCCGCGCGTCGCGCCGCGTTTCGAGCTCCTGCGTCGACTCGGTCGCCGAAGGGCGCGGCGCATACACCACCACATAGTGCGTCCCGTCGTGGTCGAACTGGTCCACCAGGGTCCACTCGCCCGCCACTCGTGGCGTGCGCACCTTGCTCTCGTCGGGCTTGTCGCGCCACGGGCCTCGCGCACGATCCACCCGCCGCACCGCCTCCCGTAGCATGTCTCGGGCGCCTTGTGCCCGCGGGCCGGCGTCGATGCAACGTCCATCGGGGGCGTACACGGCGTCGACCGTCAGGTTGCCCTCTGCCAGGCTCTGACGCACCGACGCGGCGTGCAACATGTGCAGGGTGATGCCCTCCCAGGCGTCGACCAGATCGGGCGCGAAGCGCTCGGGCGCTGCGCCGGGCACCAGCGCCGTCATGCCCGTCGTCACCAGCGTCAGGGGGTCGGTTGCGCTCAGGCCGAAGCAGTCTTTGCCGCCCGAGCGGGAGGCCCAACGCGCGTGGGCGAGGGTATCGAAGCGACCTCGGGCGGCCTGGCTGTCGCTGATGACCATCGTCCGCCGCTTGGTTGCGAGGTAGTGCTGCGGCTGAAGCCGCAGGTACTTGCTGCCCACCTCGTGAAGCTCGGGAGACGTGGCGGCCACGGCCTTGGGAACCGGATACGGGTCTCGCCACGTGCCGTGGAAGAGTAGCTCCGCCAGGCTTCCGGGCAACGAGGCCCGCATTGCGTCCTGGAGCAGGGGAAGCCAGCCGGGCTCGTCGAGCGCATAGAGAATCTCGGCCAATCGACCGAAGTTCGGCGGCGGTGGTACCCAATGCCTCGGCATTCTACGAGCTTAGGGCACGCACTCGCGGCACGGAATGCAAGTTGGAAACCTGCAACGAAAATGACCATCTCCGGTTGCCGACACGAAAATGACCATTCTCCCAGGAAACCTGCAGAGTGCATAGGTTGGAGATGCTCTCCAAAGCGCTCGTTGCCCTGCTGCTCGCGTTGACCCTTCTGGCCGCCTGCGGCAGCACCCGCGGCGAGAACTGCACCGCCGACGGAGACTGCGACACCGGGCAGGAGTGCATCTCGCCGGGCTGCGCCACCAGCCAGAAGAAGTGCGCCATCACCTGTCGCGGCGGCGACGGCGACTGCAAGAGCAAGGGCGACTCGAGCGATCGCTGCGTCAAGCCCAACGCCAACTGTATCGCCTACTGCACGCCGAGCTAGGGGGCCCCCGGTTCGACCGGCAGGCCGCGCAACAGGTGCGGCTTGAGCAGGTAGCCGAAGCCGGCGTTGGCGATGCGCTTCATCAGCTCGGCCTTGGTCGCCGCGCCCAGCAGCACCATCGCGCGGTCGAGGTCCCACTCGGCCGCGGCCAGCTTCTCGAGCAGGTAGGCGCGCCGAACCTGCGCGTGCGAGAGGCGGAAGGTCTTCATGTACTCCACCGTCCCGTCGCGCCGGAGAATCTGCTCGCCGATGTGGCATTCCTCGCGGGGGTCGAAGTCCGGGTAGAAGCGCTGCAGCGTGAAGGCGCCGAGATCGCGCACCGTCTCGGCGCGCGACGGACGCCCGAAGAGCCCCTGCGACAGGAGCTCCGCGTAGTGGCGCCAGTCGGTGCGCACGCGATCCATCTCCCGGGCCAGGTGATCGAGATCGCGCACCGCGCGCGGGTCGATGCGCGCCTCGGCCCGCGGCGACTCCGGATAGAGCAGCGCGTAGGTGTAGAGCAGCTCGCCGAAGAAGTCCTCCAGCAGCGAGAGGTGCAGCTTGCGGTAGTCGTCTGGGTGCGAGACCACGAACACGGTGGCCAGCGCCTCGGCCACGAAGACGAGGACGCCCACCTGGTGCTCGTGGATCTCGAAGAGTCGCACCGCGTCCTCGAAGCCCGAAAGCCACGCGCCGCGCACCGAGGTCTCGCGGCGCGGATCGAGGCCCCGGCGCGCGGCCTGCTCCGAGTACTCCTGCCACAAGATGTCCGGCCCGCGAAAGTGCAGGGCGAGAAACCCCTCCATGGCCAGGTGCAGCGGCAGCATGCGAAAGCGCGCGTTCCCGCCCTCGGCCGCGCGGGCCTTCACCATGCGGTGGTGCAGCTTGACCCGGCGCGGCTTGTCCTTGCCCAGGGTCGCGCCGAGCGTGGCCTCGGAGCCGTCGTGGGTGTGGGCGATGACCAGGCCGTGCGGCACGTACGACATGTACGAGAGGCCCGGCTGTTCCTGCAGGCCGTCCAGCCGCACCACGCCGTATGCGTCGTAGGCTTCCTTGCCGATGCGCAGATCGCCCGGCGCGCCTTCGCGCAGCAGAGGCACGATGCGAAACGCGCCCATGACCTGGGGGGAGCCCGCGCGCAAGCCGGGAAGGGCAGTGAGCGCCGTTTCCGCGCTCACGATGCACCGTCGAGAAAAGCGCGTACGCGAGCGTCGAGCTCTCGCGAGAGCTCCACCAAGCTGCCGTTTTCGGCAGCGAACCGCGCGATGGAAAGGAGCGTCGGCACGTCTTCCGCGTCGCGCAATCCGAGCGTGGGCACCGCCGGAGAGAGCGCCTTGGGGGCGAAGGCCTCGCTGTCGTAGACCGGGTTGAGATGAAGCATGAAGCACCGAGGAAGGAGGCGCGCGCCGGCTTCCAGAACCTGGCCGGCGAGACCTTGGGGATCGTTGTCGAAGCCGTCGGACACCACCACGAGCAGATCGGGCTCGTGGCGGAGCGCGGCGAGAATGGGCGTCGCCAGATCGGTGGCGCCACGCGGCGTGACCATGAGCTCTCCGCCGGGAGCGAGCGGATGCGTCCAGAGCCCAACGAAGGAATCCGCCGCAGCCCGCAGGAAGTGCGCCACCGCCAGCGCCACCGAAAGCGGCCGCTGCCGCTTCTCGCTGGAGCCATAGCTGGAGAAGCTGCGATCGAGGACGCACGCCACCCGGCCGAAGCGTGCGGCGGTGCGACGGATCGCGCGCGCCGCTGAAGCCTCGAAGGCCCCCGCGAGCTCCGCCTTGCGCTTCTCGCGCTCGGCGAGCGAGAGGGAGAGCGCGTAGCTGGCGATGCGCACCAGCGGCTGGCGCGACCAATCCACGTCGGCGGCGACGCCGGCGGCCTCGCGCGCGCCCGAGAGGCGGAGGCGCTCGTGATGGGTGAGCTTGGGGCCGATGCGCTCCAGGAACACCTCGCGGCGCACCCCGTGCTTCTGCGCCAGCCCTTCGGCCACCGTGAACGGCAAATCGTAGATGGCCGAGGCTGCGAAGTGGGCCTGGCGAAACGACTCGAAGAGCGGCGTGGCGAAACGGCGCTCCTTCCAGCCGCGAAGCAGAAACGGAGCCAGCTCTCCGGCGAACGGAACGTGCGCGTGGACGGCGGCACGGCGAAACGAGCGGCGGTACTTCACCGCGCGAAAGTCGCGGCTCCGAAGGTCTTCGAGGTAGCGCTTGGTGATGGCCCGGGCGCGGCGGCTATTGACGCCGCGCTTGGCCAGGTCTTCGAGCAAATGCATCGCCCGGTGCGTTGGAAGCGTGTGGAGTGCACGCGTCACCAGCGCGTTCTCGCGCGCCCGATGCTCGGCCTGCGTGTCGCGCCCGGTGGCCAACAGGTTCGTGACGATGAGCGCCTGGTTCATGTGGTTCACGCCCAGCGCCAGCACCTGCGCGTAGAGCGCGCGGTAGTTGCCGAGAATGTACCGGTGCAAAAAATCGAGCGACACGCGTTGCCCGTGGCCGTCGCCGTAGAACTCGCGCTGCCCGGTGCACGCGAAGCACGCGTTCACGAAGAGCAGCAAGTCTTCCTGGGCGACGCGGTCTTGCCGAGCGCGTGAAGCCTGAATGGCGGAGAGCGTCATGGGAGAGCGCTGCCCGGGGAGAAGAGGCGCGACATGCTAGGACAGCAACAAAAGCTGGGTTCGGAAGTCGCGCCGAAGTCCCACGGGCAGCTACCCCAGCGTAGAGCAAGCGCGATGCCACCGGGTGATCTCACGAATCCGCGAAGATTGCACACCAACCGGGCAACCCACCTATCCCATGATCGCGTGACCGATACTGCAGGATAGCGCCCAAGCCGCTAGGCTTCGACGCGTATCGCGGCCACCAGCAGCGCCGTCACGCCCGCGCCGTAGCGATCGATGTTCGCGGTGAACCGCGGGTCGCCCTCGTAGAGGTCTGCCAGGTTCCGGTGCATAGCGGCGTCGCACGGGTAGAACCAGCGGTCGATGACCTGCCGGTGTCGCTCAGCCAGCGCCGCGACGCGTGCGTCCGCGGCGCCCCATCCGGCCGCGAGCGCCGCGGCGAGGTCGGCGTACACCGCCGCCTGCTCGGCCTTGATGGTCTTCCAGTCGGCCTCGGTGTACCGGGCGGTTCGGGCCTTGGCGATGGCGAAGGCCTCGGTGCTTCCCCAGCGCTGCTCGGCTTCTTCTTCGTGCACCGACGGATCGAAGCCGTCGAACAAGTTCTGCATGTCGGTCGTGCTCATGGTGGCACCTGGTTGGCTTTGCCCCTCGAGAACCGAGAGGGCGGAGTCGATGGCCTGCAGCATGGTCCGGGTCCGCTCCGCTCGGCGCTCGAGCTCGCGCCGTTGGGCGAGGAGCGCAGCCTTGGGGTCGTAGCCCGGGTCGTCGAGCGAGCTGCGAATCTCCTCCAAGGGAAAGCCGAGCTCGCGTCGGATGACGATCTGCTGCAGGCGCAAGAGATCGGCTTCCGAGTAGATGCGGTAGCCGGCCGCGCTGCGCCCGTGAGGCGTGAGTAGGCCGACCTGATCGTAGTAGTGGAGCGTGCGGACCGAGACGCCGGCGAGCCGGGCCACGTCTTTCACGCGATAGGTGCGTCGCCCGCGCATGGCACCTTCATGGATACGCGGGGGCGAGGGAGAGAGCGAGCATGGGAGGTTTCCTTTCCGGCCGAGGCCTGGGGAAGAACCTGCGGCCTCACGTCGCGTCAGGGTCAAGGGCTCGTCGAAACTTTGTCGCATGGCCGGCGTCGAGGCGTGCGATCGTGTCGATCCCCATGAGCCTCGCGCCTCGGATGACCGCCTACCTGGCCCAGCTTCCGGACGGCGTCGATTCCTACCCCGACGTTCTGGAGAAGGCGTCGGTGTACCGCGAGTACCTGGTGGGGGTCGATTGTGAGGCACTGCGCCGGGTGCTTCCCGCTGCCCTGCACCCGCTGGTCGACGCGCCGCCGCCCAGCTCCGCCTGGGTTCCCGAGGTGCATGTGGGGGCGCTCTTTCTCGCGCTGGCGGACACCGTGGGCGAAGAAGCTGCCTTTCTCGAACTCGCGCATCGCGCCAATCGACGGCTCCTCGGCAGCCCCATGTACCGCCTCTTGTTCAGCCTGCTTGGGCCGCGCACCATTCTCAAAGGTGCGCAGTCGCGCTGGGCGCACTTTCATCGGGGCGTGACCATGCAGGTGGCGTTCACCGACGAGGCCTGCGGAGCTTCAGTGCGGCTCACGTTTCCCCCGAAGCTCCTGGTGCCGCTCCTGTTTCGCTCGTACGGCGAAGCGTTTCGCGCCGCCGCCGAGGTGGCTGGCGCCAAAGGCGTATCGGTCCACGTCGAGGCCTATGGCGACGACTACGTGCGGTTCGCCGTCGACTGGTCGTGACGCCGCGTCGATCCACCCCGTGAGTGCCGGGCTCCCCTGCCACACCGCGGGAAGTGTCTTGGCCCCACCCACAGTTTTACGGTGGGCTCGGCGGGTTCTCGCTGGCGTGTAGCGCGCTGCCGCGGGCACGCGAATCGGCCGTCGTCGGTGTGCGTCGAGCCCGGGGTACACGGCTTGCTTTGCGGGTACCTCGAGGCGTCGTCATGATGATTCGAACTGGCGTGGTGGCGGTCTTGCTTGTTCCCTGGGCATGTGTAACCTACACCGAAGCGCCGCCTTCGGCGTCGGCGTCGCTGGGCCCCGGAGCCTCGTCGGGTGGCGCGTCGCGCGACCCGGAGAAGTCCGCGCCGGGAGACGCCTCGATACCGCCCAAGCCGGCGATCGACGCAGGTGCACCCGAGGCAGCCTCCGACGCCGCGCCCCTCACCGGATGCGAAGGCAAGGCCGGTAGCGCGTGCCAGACCTGCTGCGAGGATGCCGCGCCTGTCGCTGTGATGGAGCTCGTGTACCAGGCGTTCGGAGACTGCGCCTGCGCGTCGCCGGGGTCTTGCGCCGCCGTGTGCGCCACCAGCTATTGCGCTGGGAGCGCTCCTTCGGGCGCCTGCGCCGCCTGCCTCGACGCAGCCACCGCATGCAACGCCGCCGCCGAACGTGCCTGCACCACGCCCGCCTGCGGGCCGTTCCTCACCTGCGTCTCCAAGTGCCCGTGAGAGCCGAGACTCAGATGTGGGCGCCGAAGCGCTCGCGGTAGGCGCGCCCCAGCTCCTCGCGGTGCTCCGGCGCGGCGATGCCGATGAGCAGCTTGGCCCGCTCCTGTAGTGCCTTGCCGTACAGGTTCACCACGCCCTGCTCGGTGACGACCCATTGCACGTGACCGCGGGTGGTCACCACGCCGGCGCCGGGGTTGAGCATGGGCACGATGCGCGAGATGCCTTTGCGGGTGGCCGAGGGCATGGCGATGATGGGCTTTCCGCCTTCCGACAGCGCTGCGCCGCGCATGAAGTCCATCTGCCCGCCAATGCCCGAGAACTGATAGGTGCCGATGGAGTCGGCGCACACTTGGCCCGTGAGATCGATCTGCAGGGCGCTGTTGATGGCCACCACCTTGGGGTTCTTGCGAATCACCGAGGTGTCGTTGACCCAGCTCACGTCGCGAAACGACACGAACGGGTTGTCGTCGACGAAGTCGTACACCTTGCGGCTCCCGAGCACGAAGGTGGTCACCAACTTGCCGCGCTCCACCTTCTTGGCCTCGTTGGTGATGACGCCCTTCTCCACGAGAGGGATGACGCCGTCGCTGAACATCTCGGTGTGGACGCCCAGGTTCTTGTGCGAGCCGAGAAAGCGCAATACGGCGTCGGGAATGGCGCCAATGCCCATCTGCAATGTGGCGCCGTCTTCGACCAGCGCCGCCACCAAGCTGCCGATGCGCTCGCTTTGGGGGTCGGCCTCCTTGTCGTAGTGCACCTCGGGCAGCTCGGCGCTCTCCTCGATGCAGCCGTGAATGCGCGACACATGAATGTGGCTGTCGCCCAGGGTTCGCGGCATGCGCGGGTTGATGTGGGCGATGATGAGCTTGGCCTGCTGCGAGGCCGCCAGCGCCGCATCGACCGACGTGCCGAGGCTGCAGTACCCGTGTGCGTCGGGCGGCGAAACGTGGAGCAGCGCCACGTCGAGGGGCAGCGCGCCGCTGCGAAAGAGCGCGGGGATCTCGCTCAAGAAGACCGGCACGTAGTCGCCGCCGTGCGAGGCCACCCAGCCGCGCACGTTCTCGGAGACGAAGAGCGAGTTGAGGAAGAAGTGCTGGTGCACCGCCGGGCGATCCCAGTCGAGGGCGCCGAAGGTGCTGATGGCCACCAGCTCGACCTTGGTGATCTCGCCCGCGCGATCGAGGAGCGCCCGGAACAGCGCGCCGGGGGTGGCGGCGCTGCCGTGAACGAAGACGCGGTTGCCGCTCTGCACGCTGCGCACGGCTTCTGCCGCGGTCTTGAACCGGATCATGGTGCGCCGCACTCTACCACGCGTGCCGCGGACCCGCGCCGCGTCTACTTGGTGGGGCAGGCATCGACGCAGGCCACGTACGGAGCGCAGTCTGCTTCGGCCTTGCAGGTCGCGCTGTTCGCGGCAATGGTGCGACACGCGGGGCGGTTCGCGTCGAGGCAATCGTTGCACGCCTTTCCCTGCCCGAAGACCCGGTTGGTGCACAGCGACGTGGTGCACGGGCCCGCGCACTTGGCCCCAACGCCGTCGCAGAAGCACCCGACCATGGCGGCATCGTGAATGGGTCCACCCTTCTTGTGCACGTCCTGACAGCACGTGTAGCACGCAAAGGGCGACGTTTCGGCGGCGCAGGTCGCGTTGGTCTTTCCGCCGCCGCTGGAGCTGGAGCTGCTGGAGCTGGAGCTGCTGGAGCCGCCGCTGCTAGAGCTGGAGCTGCTGGAGCCGCCGCTGCTAGAGCTGCTGCTGCTGGCGCCGCCGCTCGACGAAGAAGCGCTCTTGTCTGGGGCGTCCGAGCTGCAGCCGACGAGGCCGGCGAACGACGCGAAGAATGCGCAGAAAACCATGGCAGTGAAGCGAATGCTCATGCTTCGGGAAATGGTGGGCCCCACGGCGCTCTATGACGAAATCGACCACGGATGGCGATTGAGGTCGCGCGGGTGAACGACTACGCTCCGTTCCCCATGGCCTTCGATTTTCCGTCCCCCGAGTGGACCGCCGCCTACAAAGACGCGATCAACCAGAACGAGAGCTACAAAAAGTCCGGCAAGGACTGGACCCACGGCGTGGTTGCCTACGTGGTCAAGGCCGAGCCCGACCTGGGCATTCCCGACGACGCCGCCATGCTCATGGATCTGCACGGCGGCGAGTGCCGCGACGCCAAGCTGGTGACCGGCGCCGAGGCCCAGAGCGCACCCTTCGTCATTGTCGCCAGCTACGCCCAGTGGAAGCAGGTCATCAAACGCGAGATCGACCCCACCAAGGCGCTGATGCAGGGCAAACTGAAGCTCACCAAGGGGCACATGCCCACGATGGTGAAGTATGTCCACGCCTCGAAGGACCTGGTGGAGTCTACCGCCAAGGTTCCCACCAAGTTCCGCGGCGAGTGATCACAACTGGCGCTTGACCATCTGCGCCATTTCCCAGAGAGTTCCGCCCATGCCTTCCTCGAATCCGCTCGTGCTCGTGGCCGACGACGAACCGGCGATGAATGAACTCGTCGCGCGCCACCTGCGCTCGCTGACGAACCCGAAGGTCGACGTCATCCAGGCCAACGACGGCGCCGAAGCCTGGCGTTTGGCGCGTCAGCATCTGCCGGACCTGGTGGTGCTCGACGTCATGATGCCCGAAATGAGCGGTTGGGAAGTGTGCCGCAAGATTCGCGAAGACGTGGCCTTCGCCCACACCGGCGTGGTCATGCTCACCGGCATCGGCGAGACCTTGAACTCCCTCACCAGCCCCCTCTACGGCGCCGATGCCTACATCGACAAGCCGTTTCAGGCGGAAGAGCTCCACGAGAAGGTGCGCGATACCCTGAGCGCCCGTGCCTCGCAGCGCGAGGGCGTCGATCGTCCGTCATCGGCCACCAACCTCGACGAGATCTTGCGGGCCAAGCCGCTCGCCAAGACCTCGGGCAAGAAGGCGCCCGCCAAGGCCGCGAAGAAGGCTGCTGCCAAGAAGGCGCCCGCCAAGCCCGCGAAGAAGGCCGCTGCCAAGAAGGCGCCCGCCAAGCCCGCGAAGAAGGCTGCTGCCAAGAAGGCGCCCGCCAAACCCGCGAAGAAGGCCGCTGCCAAGAAGGCGCCCGCCAAGCTCGCGAAGAAGGCTGCTGCCAAGAAGGCGCCCGCCAAACCCGCGAAGAAGGCCGCTGCCAAGAAGGCGCCCGCCAAACCCGCGAAGAAGGCCGCTGCCAAGAAGGCGCCCGCCAAGAAGAAGCGCTAGCGGTTCGAACTGGCCGAGAAAACACGTCGAGGAGCCGGGTAGCTACCCAGCTCCTCGATGCGCTTTTGTGGACTCGAGCTCAGTGGCCTGCGTCGTGATTCATGAGGTCGGCGTGGCCGCCGTCGTGGTTGGCAAAGTCGGCGTGGCCGCCGTCGTGGTTGGCGAAGTCGGCGTGGCCGCCGTCGTGGTTGGCGAAGTCGGCGTGGCCGCCGTCGTGGTTGGTGAAGAGGACGTCGCCGTGGGTGGCGGCAACGCTCACGCCGGCCATGGCGAGCACGAAACACACGATCGAAGCGGAAATGATCTTCATGAAGAGCTCCAACGCAAAATGGGTGAAGTGCGTGGAACCTCCCCGCACGCCCATGGTGAACGGAGCGACCTGCGGCGGCTTGACGGGAAAGAAGACCTCTTGCGTCACGGCGACACGTTCATTTATGCAACTCAATTGCATATGAATGTCGACTACGAAAGGGACATGGGCCGGGGTTCTTGGTAGGACCCGTCGCAACGCTATGGCCACGAAGAAGAAGAAAAGCGCGCTCGCGGAGGCCGCCTCCCGGCGCCTGGTTACGATCGGCATGCCCAAGATGACCCCGCAAGACGTGGCCCACGCCATGTACCACGCCGAAGAGCGTGGCGACGTCGAGCGCGTGCCCACGGAAGACGGCTGGGCCTGGCTGCTCCCCGCGCAAGGGGGCAAGGAACGTCAGCTCCTCAAGCCCACGCAGGAGATGCTCGCGCACCTGGGCGAGCTCGCTCAGGGTCGCGGCCACAATCACTAGTCGCACGGCAGTCGCCGGCGCCAGGCGGTCAGCCCGGCGCCTCGAGCGCTCTCACATCGTGCAGGTGGTGGTCTTGCTCGACGCAATCCACAGCTTGCCGTGATCGCTCGCGAGCACGTCGGCTGTGGGGAAGGCCACGCCGCGCCAGCCGTTCTGATCCGGACCCAGCTGAAACGCCTTGTTGGCGCGGATGGTTCCGACCGTCTGCCGCTTGCCGTCGACCTCGGCTACCAGCGGTAGCTCTTCGGTGCACTTTGCATTCTTCCAGGTGGCCACGCTGGTGTCGCGGGCGCCAAGGGTGGCCGGAGGCGCGGGCTTCGCCCATTCACCCGCGGTGAGCGGCTCCGGCTGGTCGGGCGCGCTGCCCGCAGGAACCCAGCCGAACACGAAGGCCTCGCCCACCGGCCAGGCCACGCGCTTCTGCGAGCCCGAGGTGGCGAGCACATAGGCATAGGGCGACTTTTCGTCGGCCGTCAGCGTGGCGAACACGCCGCCGTTGAGCTCCTTCTTCAGGTCGAGCTTGCCGGTCTTGAAGCGCGCCCGCTTGCGCGGCTCGTTGCCGGTGATCTTCAGCGGGTCGAAGTCTTTGGGCGCCAACGAGAAGAACGAGCACGGTCTGCTCTCGGCGAAGTCGTTGTCGGCGGCGACGACCCGGCTCGCATCGAGCTCCACGTCGAAGGTGAGCGAGTCTGTGTCGCCCTTTTTCCAGCGCAGGCCCGCGCCGGGCCGCGGCGCGACGAAGCCCTTCAGCGCAGTTCCGAGCGCCGGATACAGCTTGAGGTCCGAGTCCTTCGCCTGGGCCTTGAGCACCACGGTGCCCGCGTCGACCTCCACGAAGTAGCCTTGGCTGCTGGGGCCTGCGGGCACCGTCACCTTCACGCTCGCCACCTTGCCCACCGAAGCGAACGCTTCGCCCGAGGCATCGAAGCGAAGTCTTAGTGTGCTTTGCACCCAATTCGTGGCGGTAAGACTGCACGCCACGCGAGTGGGCGCCGGGAGCGCTGCAGGAATCTCCACCGCCGCCGGGAGCGCAGGGGCCGGGGTCTCGGGCGCAGCGGTGGCCGGGCGGCTCGCCGCTGCGGTGGCGGCTTGGTCGGGTGTCTTGGGCGGCGGCTCGTCGCCCCCGCAGGCAAAGCCCGCAGAGGCAGACAGCACGGGAAGAACCAGGACGGCCAGCGAGATCGGTGCGCGATGCATACAACGGCGATACACGACGATTCCGCCATACGTCAAACGTCGACCCCGTTCTTCGCGCCCGATGCTTTCGTCTTGGCGCCGCTCTCCTGGAGGTCTAGACTTCGCGCAATGATCCGCCGTTTTGCAGCTCTCGCGTTCCTGGGTGTCGGACTGACCTATTTCGCCGCTGCTTGCGGCGGGGGCGCCGCCCCGAAGACCGCCCAGGTCACTGCGGGCGAAATGCCCGAGGGCGAGAGCTGGACCGGCGTCTACTTCCATCCGCTCTTCGGCTACCTCCACCTCGTCGAAGAGGGCGAGACCGTGGCGGGCCGCTGGAAGCGCGCCGACGGCAGCGCCTGGGGCGAGCTCACCGGCACCAAGTCCGGCAACCTCTACCATTACACCTGGACCGAGCACAAAGTCGGCCTGGTGGGCCCCTCTGCAAACTCCACGGGCAAGGGCTACTTCGTCTACAAGCCCGGCAAAGAGAAGGGCGTGGCTGAGCTCGACGGCCAGTACGGCCTCAACGGCGACGAGGTCGGCAGCGACTGGCACTGCATCAAGCAGCAGCGCATGCAGTCCGACCCCAAGTCCATTAACGGCGACACCGGCGGCATGGCGCCGCCCGCCGCCAACACCTGGCAGTGAGACGTCGGCGTTTTCGGGCGATACCTTCGGGGGGGCGTCGTCGGACGTCCTCACGAACAGGAGTTCGCTCCGGGCGCTCCTCCTAGCCCGCCCTCGGTCTCGCCCGAAAGCGCTCGACGTCTCGGTGGCGCCTCGGTGTTCTGGCCGGGGGAGGGAACATGCGTCGGCAGCTGCGGTTCTGGCCTCCGATCTCGCGCAGGCCGGGCCTGAAGCCCGCCGGTAGCCTTCTTTTTGCGGCCAAATGGCATGGTCCGGGGTTGGGTTTCGTCCTAGAACCTGCGCTATGGCTGTTTCTTTGGTTCATCCCGATCGGTTCGTTTCTCGTCACGTGGGTCCCGGTGAAGCCGAGCAGAGCAAGATGCTCGAGGTGGTGGGGGCCAAGAGCGTTGCGGAGCTCATCGACCAGACGGTGCCGGCATCGATTCGCCTCGCGCGCGCGCTCGACTTGCCCGCGGCCAAGAGCGAAGCCGAGCTGCTCGCGCTCGCCGACCAGCTGGGCAAGACCAACCGCGTCGCGCGGTCGTACCTGGGCATGGGCTTTTCCGACTGCGTGACGCCGCCGGTGATCCTCCGCAACGTCATCCAGAACCCCGGCTGGTACACGCAATACACGCCCTACCAGGCGGAGATTTCCCAGGGCCGGCTGGAGGCGCTGCTCAACTTCCAGACCATGGTCACCGACCTCACCGGCTTCGAGATCGCCAACGCGTCGCTCCTCGACGAGGCCACCGCCGCCGCCGAGGCCATGGCCCTCGCGCATGCGTTCAAGGGCAGCGCCGAGAAGAACGTGTTTCTCGTCTCCGACGACTGCCACCTGCAGAACATCGAGGTGGTGCAGACCCGCGCCGAGGCCCTGGGCTACGTGGTCAAGGTCGGCCCCCTGGCTTCGCTGCTGCAAGAGGAAGGCGCAAGCAACGTGTTCGGGGCGCTGGTGCAGTACCCCGATACCCAAGGCACCATCCACGATCTCCGTGCGCTCGCCGACGCAGTGCACGCCAAAGACGCGCTCTTCATCGTGGCCGCCGACATTCTCTCGCTGGCGGTGCTCACGCCCCCGGCCGAGCTCGGCGCCGATGTGGCGGTGGGCAACACCCAGCGCTTCGGCGTGCCGCTCGGCTACGGCGGCCCCCATGCCGCCTACTTCGCCACCAAAACCGACTTCGTGCGCCGCCTCCCTGGTCGCATCATCGGCGTCTCCGAAGACGTAAGCGGCAAGCGCGCCATTCGCATGGCACTGCAAACCAGAGAGCAGCACATTCGCCGGGAGCGCGCCACGAGCAACATCTGCACCGCGCAGGCGCTGCTCGCCGTGGTGGCCAGCATGTACGCCGTGTACCACGGCCCCGAGGGCATTCGGAAGATTGCCGAGAAAGTACACGCATCGGCGGTGGTCTTCGCCGACGGCGTGAAGCAGCTCGGGTTCTCGGTGTCGAAAGACTTCTTCGACACCGTGGCGGTCACCGCCAAGGCCGACGGCGACGCGCAGGCCATCGTGGCCCGCGGCGCGGCCATGGGCATCAACGTGCGGCACCTTCGCGGCAACGTCATCACTGTGGCCCTCGACGAGACCACCTCCGCCGACGATCTGCGAAACCTCTTCAAGCTGTTCGGAGGCGACGAGGGCGCCAAGCTCTCGGTGGATGCCCTGGCCGCCGCGGGGTCTTCGGCGCTCCCGGCCGGTCTGCGCCGCACCAGCAAATACCTGCAGCATGCAGTCTTCAGCGCGTACCACTCGGAGACCGAGATGCTGCGCTACCTGCGCAAGCTCGAAGGCCGCGATCTCTCGCTGGCGCACTCGATGATCCCGCTCGGTTCGTGCACCATGAAGCTGAACGCCACGGCCGAGATGATGCCCATCACCGACGCCCACTGGAATCGCCTGCACCCGTTCGCGCCGCGCGATCAGGCCAAGGGCTACACCCAGGTGTTCACCGAGCTCGAAGGCGCCCTGGCGGAGATCACCGGCTTCCCCGGCATCTCGCTCCAGCCCAACGCCGGCTCCCAGGGCGAGTACGCGGGCCTCCTCGTCATTCGCAAGTACCAACAAGCCCAGGGTCAGAAAGACCGCGTGGTGTGCCTCATCCCCTCGTCGGCCCACGGCACCAACCCCGCCTCGGCGGTGATGGCCGGCATGGAAGTCGTGGTGGTGGCGTGCGACGAGTCTGGCAACGTCGACGTGGCCGACCTCGAGGCCAAGGCCAAGCTGCACGCGGCCCGCCTATGCGCGCTGATGATCACCTACCCCTCCACCCACGGCGTATTCGAAGAAGACGTCAAGCGCATCTGTGAGATCGTCCACCAGCACGGCGGTCAGGTGTACATGGACGGCGCCAACATGAACGCCCAGGTGGGCCTGTGCCGCCCGGGCGACATCGGCGCCGACGTCTGCCACCTCAATCTGCACAAGACCTTCTGCATCCCGCACGGCGGCGGCGGTCCGGGCATGGGCCCCATTGGCGTCGCCAAGCATCTGGTGCCGTACCTTCCGCAGCTTCCGGTGCTCGGCGGCGGCGGCAAAGACGCGGTGGGCGCCGTATCGGCCGCACCCTGGGGCAGCGCCAGCATCCTCCTCATCAGCTGGGCCTACATTCACATGATGGGCGCCGAAGGCCTCACCGAGGCGACCAAGGTCGCCATCCTCAACGCCAACTACATCGCCGCCCGGCTCTCGCCGCACTTCGACGTGGTGTACCGCGGCAAGCAAGGCCGCGTGGCCCACGAGTGCATTCTCGACATGCGAGGCTTCAAGAAGACCGCGGGCGTCGAGGTCGACGACATCGCCAAGCGCCTCATGGACTACGGCTTCCACGCTCCCACCATGTCGTTCCCCATCCCGGGCACGCTCATGATCGAGCCCACCGAGAGCGAGTCCAAGGCCGAGCTCGATCGCTTCTGCGACGCCATGATCTCCATCCGCGAAGAGATTCGCGCCATCGAAGACGGCCGCCTCACCCGCGACGACAACCCGCTCAAGCACGCGCCGCACACCATCGAGTCGGTGACGCAGAACGAGTGGAAGCACGCCTACTCCCGGGAGCTCGCGGCCTTTCCGGCGCCGTGGACCCGCGACCGCAAGTTCTTCCCGGCGGTGGGGCGCCTCAACAATGCCCTCGGCGATCGCAAGCTCATCTGCACCTGCCCGCCGATGGAAGCCTACGCTTGACGGCATTCCGCCTCGACAAGTGGTACCTGGACGTCCTCACCGAGGACGGCACCGCGTACATGGGCTACTCGGCCGAGCTCGAGTGGCGTGTGGCGCGGCTCGGCTACTGCCACTTGTTGCGGCAAGACGCGAAGAAGAGCTCGCACACCCGCACCAGTCTCCGCGCTTCCGAGGTGGAGACCGGTGAGGTGCTGGTGTGGCGGTCGCCCAACCTGCAGGCCACCGCCACGCTCCAGCGCGTCGACCGCGGCGTCACCAAGGAGCTGCTGCGCAACGCCGACGGCGCCGTGATCTGGGACTGCATGCACCCGCGCAGCGAAGCGCTCCTCGAGGTGGAGCCCGACGACGACATGCCAGGCCCCGCGCGCATCAGCGGCATCGGCTACGCCGAGCGGCTCACGCTCACCATGGCCCCGTGGAAGCTCCCCATCAAGCGTCTCCGCTGGGGCCGCTTCACCGGGAAAACCAAGGGGCTGGTGTGGCTCGAATGGCAAGGTCCGCACAACGTCTCGGTCTTCATCGAAGATGGCCTCGAGGTGCGGGGCCGGGTCGACGATCTCACCTCATTCACCGTGGGCGGCAGCCGGGTGGAGCTCACCGAACGCCGCGTGCTCCGCGAGGGCCCGCTGGGGACCACCGCGCTTGCCGCGCTGGGCGGCGCCCTCGACTTCGTGCCGCTACGTTTTCTCGGCACCGTCGAGCACAAGTGGTTCGCCCATGGCGTGGCCATCGATGAAGACGGCATGCGCCACGAGGGTCTCGTCATCGACGAGATCGTCGAGTTCCCCTGAGCGCAGTCCTCAGGTGATCGGCAAGGTCGCCTACGGCGCGCTCTTCGTCGTCGTGCTTCCGCTCTTGCTGGTGGCCTGGGCCCATGCCACTGCGTCGGTGGTTCATCTGCCGGTGCCCGCAGGGTTGCTCGCGAGCTCGATCGCGTTCGCGGCGCTGGGGCTCGGACTCATGCTGATGCTGGCCGGCATGGCGGCGCTCTGGTTTCGCGGCGGCGGTCTTCCGATGAACGCGTTTCCGCCGGCGCGCAAGGTGACGAGCAGCGTCTACGCGGTGGTGCGCCACCCCATCTATGTGGGCTTCGTGCTCGCCTGCGGCGCGTGCGCCGTGCTCGCGCGATCCCCGAGCGGCCTCTACCTGGTGACGCCCATCACCGCGCTCGCGGCCATGGCGCTGGTGTACGGCTACGAGGGGCACGATCTGCGGGCGCGCTTCGGACCGCCCTATCCCACGCTGCTCTCGTGGCCGCCCCCGAGTGACGCAGGGCCGACTCTTCGCGATCGCGTCGCGGTTCTCCTCACGGTGCTCGTCCCGTGGGGCCTGCTGTACGAGGCCATCGCGTTCCTGGGGGCGGCACCGGACGCATTCGCGCTGGCCATGCCTTTCGAAGCGCGGTTGCCGGTGCTGCCGGCCTTCGAGGTGCCCTACGCGAGCATCTACCCGCTGGCGCTGCTGGCGCCGTTCGTTTCGCCCACGCGGGCGTCGCTGCGCCGGCTGGCCTGGCGCGGGACCTTGACCTCGCTCTTCGGCTTCGGAACCTATCTGCTCTTGCCGGTGGTAGCGCCGCCGCGGCCGTTCGTGCCCGACTCGGCGCTCGGCTATCTGCTGCAGGAAGAGCGACGCCTCGACACCGAGGTGTGCGCGTTTCCGTCGTTCCACGCCACGTGGATCATCCTGGCAATGACCGCCTTCGCGGCGCGCTTTCCGCGGCTCCGCGTGCTCTTTTATGCACATGCCGCGCTGGTTTGCGTGGCCTGCGTGGCCACCGGCATGCACAGCGTCGCCGACGTGCTCGCGGGCGCAGCGCTCGCCTACGCGGCCTGCCGCGCCGAGGCCATCTGGGAGCTCTTGCGCCGCGCTACCGAGCGCATCGCAAACTCCTGGAGCGAGCTTCGCGTCGGGCGGCTGCGCGTCATCAACTACGCGGGCTATGGCGCTCTTTCCACTGGCGTGGGCGTGGCGCTGGCGCTCACCTTCGCGGGGCCCGAGAACGACGTCGCCATCCTTGTCTGCGGCGTGGCGGCGATCCTCGGCGCCGGCGCCTGGGCGCAGTGGGTCGAAGGCTCTTCCAGCCTCTTGCGTCCGTATGGCTTTTACGGCGGCCTTCTGGGCATCATCCTGGCTGCGTTCGCGGCGCCGCTCATGGGCGGCACCACCTGGGCGGTGCTGGGCGCGTTTGCGCTCGCGGGCCCGTACATCCAGGCGGCGGGCCGTCTCCGCTGCCTGGTGCAGGGTTGCTGCCATGGCTCCCATGCGCCTCCCGAGATAGGGATCCGATACACGCATCCCATGTCGCGGGTGTGCCGATTTTCGGAGCTTGGCCATCGGCCGGTGCACCCCACGCCGCTGTATTCCATTCTCTGGAACGCGCTCACGTTCGCGGTCCTCTTCCGGTTGGCCACGCTCGCGGTTCCGCTTCGCTTCCTCGCCGGCATGTATCTGGTGGCGAGCGGGCTCGGGCGCTTCGTGGAGGAGTCGTATCGCGGCGAGCCGCAGACGCCAGTGGTGGCGCGGCTGCGGGCGTACCAGTGGGCAGCGTTGGCCAGCATGCTGTGCGGCGGCCTGCTCACCGCGCTGCCCATGCTCGGCGATGCGGTCCCGCCGCCCTTCCTGCTTCGCCCCATCGTGCTCGCCTATGGCCTGGGCTTCGGCTTGCTCACGGCGCTGGCCTCGGGGATGGACTTTCCCGACTCGAACCGTCGCTTGTCGCGCCTCGCCTGAAATCATCGGCCGCGATGGGGTGGAGGCATCCCATCGCGGCCACGCCTCGCGCGATGCTCAGCGAGCCCAGAGCTCCACCTGGGCGCGGCCGCCGCCCGGCAGGTTGCCGTACTTGAGCTCGACCTTCTTGATGCCGCGCTTGTCGCCCGGCAGATCGATGTCGCGGCTGGTGGTACCGTTGCCGAAGTGCAGGCGGGTAGGGGGCGAGAAGGTCGACCCGTCGCCGAACGTGACCACCACATCGAACATCTCGAGGGCGCTGCCTTCCACCTTCAGCTGGATGGTCTTGAAGCGCCCGTCATCCCGACCCACGGCGATGGTGTCGCGGTCCATCTTGCCGTCGACCATGCGCTCGCCGAGTTTTTCCCAGCGCGTCGTTTGCTCCACCTTGCGGTCGCGGGCGTCGTCGCGCACGCCTTCCGGGCCGCGCGATTCTGCGGGCCGACCGCGATGCGTTTCTGCGCTCGCCACCGCAGTTCGCTGACCGCCGCCGCACGCGCCAAGAAGCATCGCCAAAGGCGCGAGCGCCGCCAGCGCGATACCGGAGCGTCGGGCGCTCACTTCTTTCCCTCGTCCTTGCTCTCGTGCTGGTTGTCGAAGGCGATGCCCTTCTCGGTCTCCTCGATGGCCTCGCGGGTGGCCTGCAGGGCCTTGGCGCGGTGGCCCCCCTTGTCCGTCGTCGCGGCCTCCAGGTTCGACTTCGCCAGACGCAGTGCGGTCAGCGCGGTGCGCATCTTGGGCTGCTCGTCGGCTGCCGCCGACGATAGCGAGCCATAGGCGAGCACGCCCGCGAGAGCTGCCGAGAGTGCGAACGTGGAGGTCTTGTAGAAGTTCATGGGGGTTCCTTTTCTGCGGGAGGCTTGCGTAAGCGGCGACCATCGCGTCGCTCGTGACTCTCCCTTCAGCACGGCGCGTGCCGCCTTCGCGCCCCGCGTCGCCCCTCGCTCTTGCGAGTCATTCCGTGTAGTTAGCGAACTTGTCGACGGCGCCCAGCGTGACGTGTCACGTGATCTGTCACGGTGTTCCGCGTCTGCGACCGCCGTGGCCCGGGCGATCGCCCCCCGACGGCGCGGATGGGGAGTCGTCTGCCGAAGGGTGCGCGCGGCCGCCGCCGATGAGGCGTCGCGCGAGCCCTCCCCGCACGCCCAGAACTGCCGCGAGCGCGGTCGCCACCAGCACAGCGATGACCGCGACCCACAGGCCCCAACGGCGCGGCGGTGGCTCGATTGCAGCGGGCGCCACGAACGGGGCGGGCGGTGGTGGTGTGGTTCGGGGCGGCGCCAAGGGAGCCGCCGAGATGCGGGTCGGCGCTACGCGGCCTGGAGCAGTAGCCACCGGCATTGTCCCCAGCGATGGCGGATGCGTGGACCTTGGCTGCGCTTCGCGAATCGTGTCGTCGCCGACTGGGCCGGGAAGCGGCAGCGACGCGGTAAACGACGGCGGTGCGTTGGGCTCGGTCGCCGGGGCTTCCCTCGCCGCCAGCGAAGCCACCTCGGAGAGCTGCTCGACCCCGGCGACCAGCTCGCTCAGGTGGCTGAGCGCCGCCGCGCCGAGGCGGTTCACGAAGGCCGCAAGCTCCTTGGCGGTAGCCACGCGCGTCGTGGACTCGAGCGCATCGGCCATGGCCGCCGCGCTCTCGTAGCGGTCTTCGCGGGTAGCGGCCAACGCCCGCAAAAGCGCCGCCTCGACCGCCGGAGGAACGTCTGCATACTGCGAGGGTGCGGGCACCACACGCGCATGGGCCGCAGCGAGATTCGCCGCAAAGTCGGGGCCGGTCTCGAAGAGCCTGCGTCCGGTCAAAAGCTCCCAGAGCACGACGCCCGTGGCGTACAGGTCGGCGCGCCGGTCGACCTCTTCGCCGCGCAGCTGCTCGGGCGCCATGTAGGCCACCTTGCCCTTGATCTCTCCCTCGCGGGTGATCGAGAGCTTGCCTTCGGCCTTGGCGATGCCGAAGTCGACCACCCGCACGATGCCATCTGCGCCGCAGATGACGTTCTGCGGCGAAACGTCGCGGTGCACGATACCGAGCGCGCGGCCTCGCTCGCTCACCGCCGTGTGCGCGGCCTCCAGACCCGAAAGCACGTCGAGCACGATGCGCACCGCGACCGCGAGCGGGATGGGCTGATTCTGCGTCTGCGCGAGCCAGACCAGGCGCGAGAGTGGCACGCCCGGCACGTACTCCATCACCAGCAAGAGCTCGCTCGCCACCTCGACCACATCCAGTGTGGGAACCACATTGGGGTGCCGGATGCGGCTCACCATGCGCGCTTCATCGACCAGCATGGTCGCGAAGCGAGGGTCTCGGGCGCGCGCGCGGTGCAGGCGCTTGATCGCCACCACGCGCGAGAAGCCGCCCGCGCCCAGGGCCCGGCCCAAGTGAACCGTGGCCATTCCGCCGCCGCCAATTGCGTCGCACAAGAGGTAGCGCCCGAAGCGCGCCGGGGCCTGGGTAGAAGGCGTGCTTTGCGTCACGTCGGCGTCACTTGCGGAAGGTTTCCGCCGCGAGCGCATGGTGCTTCATCCATCGGTGAACCTGCGCGCGGTCCTTGCCCAGCTCGCGCGCCACAGCCGCGACGTTGCCGCCGTGTCGCTCCAGCAGCGCCCGCAGGGCCTCTGCGGGCGGCGCCGAGGAGCGCCCTTCGCCGAGGGTCTTGGCGGCGTCGGCGACGGCGAGCGCGCGTGTTCCGGCGTTCACCGGAAGGTGCCGTTCGTCGAGGACGTCGTCGGCGAGCGCCACCGCGCGCTTGATGGCCGCCTCGAGCTCGCGCACGTTGAAGGGCCATGCGTAGCCCAGCATGCCGAGCATGAACGCCGGCGCCACCCGCAGGTGCGATCCGCCGGCCTTCGCGAGAAAGTGCCGCACCAGATCGGCGAGGTCTTCCTTTCGCTCCCGCAGCGGAGGCAGCGCAATGGTGTGCCCAGCGATGCGTGCGAAGAGGTCGGCGCGGAAGCGCTCCTGGTCGACAAAGCGCGGAAGCGGCCGGTGGGTGGCGCTCACGATGCGCACGTCTACCGGTTCGCTCACGTGACTGCCCAGCGGCGTCACCTGGCGAGTCTCGAGCATCCGCAGCACCTTTGCCTGCGCCTCGAGCGGCATGTCGCCGATCTCGTCGAGAAAGAGCGTGCCGCCATCGGCGCTCTTCACGATGCCCATGCGATCGCGGTCGGCGCCGGTGAAGGCCCCGCGCTTGTACCCGAACAGCTCGCTCTCCAGCAGGTTGGCGGGAATCGCCGCGCAGTTCACAGTGGCCAGCCGACCCGGTCGCCCGCTCGCCCGATGCAGCGCGGTGGCCACCACTTCCTTGCCGCTGCCCGTCTCGCCCAGCACCAGGACCGAGAGGTCGGCCCGGGCGATGCGCAGGATCTCGCGCCGCACCGCCTCCATCGACGCGCCGCCTCGAAGGCCCTCCAGCGCCGGCGGTACCGGAGAGTCTGGGTGCTGGTAACGCTCGATGCCGGTCGTGACGACCTTGAACAGCACCTCGCCCACCCGCACCTCGTCGCCGTGGGCGGCGAAGGCTCGCTCTACGCGCGCGCCGGCGACGAACGTGCCGTTGCGACTCTCGAGGTCTTCCACCACGATCTCCGCGCCGCGCCGAAAGACCCGGGCGTGGACCCGCGACACGGAGGCGAAGGGCAGCGCGACGCCGCCGGGAGGGGGCTCGCGCCCGAGCACCCGCGCGTCTTCCGAGAGGAGCACCAGGGGTGGCACCGAAGGTCCCTCCGGCGCGTACAGCAAGACGAGACCCGCGCCGGTCGCCACCGAGGGAGCGCCGCCCAGCTCGAGGGTTTCCGTCTCGACCGACATCCGCTCACTATAGTCGGATGGCGTTCGCTTCGCACTTAACAGCGCGCTGGCGCGACTAGCAGACGGTGTTGCGGCCTGCTGCCTTGGCGGCGTAGAGCGCGCGGTCGGCCCGCTTGACCAGGTCCTCGCCGCGCGGGCGATCGGCGTCGCGCATCTCGGCCACGCCGAGGCTGGCGGTCACGCTGAGCGTGCCCACCGGCGTCGCCGCCACCGTGCGCTCGATCTCGGCGCGAATACGCTCGGCGGCGGCGCGCCCGCCCTCGAGGTTGCAGCCGGCTGCGATGACCGCGAACTCCTCGCCGCCGTAGCGCGCCGCGATGTCGCCGGCGCGGAGCGTGCGGCGCAGGGCATCGGCCACCGAGACCAGCACGGCGTCGCCCGCCGGATGCCCGTGCGTGTCGTTCACCCGCTTGAAGTGGTCGATGTCGATGAGGATCACCGAGAACCCGGCGACGCCGCGATCGTTGCGCGCCAGATCGCGCACCAGCGCCTCGTCGAACGCGCGCCGGTTGGGGAGCCGGGTGAGCGAATCGGTGGCGGCCAGCTTGGCAAGCTCTTCGTTGGCGTGCGCCAGCTGGTCGGCCAGCTGCGCCTTCTCCGTGAGCAGGGTCTCCAGCCGACGCACGATCTGCTCGTATCCGTGGTTCAGCTCCACCAGCTGCGCCCGCGCGTTGTCGGCCAGGCGCTCGAGGTCCAGCTGCTCGTCTACGCTCCGCTGGAACGTGACGGCGATCGCGGTCACCATCTCCGGAATCTTTGCCAGCAGCTCGGCCACCTCGGCCTCTGGATACCCGACTGCAATGGCCGCCTTTTGCGCCTCGTCGAGCACCCGCGCGACGTCGCCGCCTTCCCACGCGGCAGCCACGCGCTCTGCGGCCCAGGCGATGGAGGCCAGGGGCGTGGCCGGCTTCTCGGCCGCGTGGTGCCCCTCGATGGCTTCGACGACCATGGCGGGAAGGCGCATGGTGCTGGCGATGGCGGCACCCTGGCGCCCGTGCTCCAGGAGGCCGAAGGCGCGCTCGACCAACGGCCTGTGCGCGGCGGGCATGCGGGCGATCTCGGCTGCGCGCGGCAAGTCTTCGCGCGCCAGCGAGAGCAGACCGACTTCGAGAAACAGCCCGACCGTGAACGCCTCGTCCTTGGGGACGCCCCGTACCTTTTCGGCAAGAAGCGATGCCACCACCGCACGCCGGAGCGAGTTGGCGAAGAGCACCGTCGCGTCGGGGTGCGCCGGCACCATGTCACTCACCATGATGCCCAGCGCCACATTGCGCAGGCCGCGCACGCCCAAAAGCACACACGCTGTGCGCATGTCGCGCACATCGCGCGAGGGCCCGTAGGCTGCGCTATTGGCGATGGAGAGGACGCGCATGGCGAAGGCCGCGTCGCCCGCGGCGAGCTTGGCAAGCTCGGTGATCGACGCGTCCTCCTTCAGCGCTTCTTGAACGAGTCGCGCAGCGATGACGCTGAGGGGGGCCTTCTGGGGGCCGCCGGGTTTCCGTGCGGTACGATTGCTTTGCGTTTCCAAATGCGACCCCATATCCAAGGGAAACGGATCCCGAGGCCGCGACTTGAGTCCATCGGCCAAACCTTTTCCTGTCTCCCCACCGTCCCCCGAGCGACCCCTGTATCTCGGCCATCACACCTACAGCCCCACCCCTAGCGAACGGGCGCGAGGGTCGATTCGTGAGCAAATTTGCGCTGGGTCAGCGAATCGAAGGCGGCGGCACCGAGGCGCCGCCGCCGCGCAACGAAGGCGGGACACCCTCGTCGAGGTTGCGGCTCTTGGGGGGAACGGTGGGCGAGAGATGCGCCTTCTCGGCCAGGTGGCCCACCTCGTCGACGATCTTGCTCGCGGCGGCGGCGCGCGCCTTCTGCTGGGTAAGGGTCTCGTGGTCGACCACGGCGTGACCCTCCAGCAGGTCCAGGTAGTCGAGGTCGAGCGCGCCGCCGCTCGGGAGAATGAACACCCCGAACAAGTGGGCCTGGCGACGCACCTCGGTGACCAGCGGCCGCGGCACGTGGAGCGCCGCGTGGGTGATGAGGTGAATGACCGGATCGCGCTGCTCGCGCTGGCGCAGGAGGGCAATCTCGGTGGCGAGCTGCGCGAACACCCGGGCCGGGTTGCGCCCCCGCTCGCCCTTGAAGCCGAGCAAGTACGCGGCGGGGAGCTGCCCCGGGCGTGTGCGCTGCACGTCGTACAGGCGCGAGTCGAAGAAGCGAAGCCACACCTCTTCGCCCTGTAGCTGGAGCTTCTTGCCCAGGGCGATGGCCAGGCCGCGGGCGAACACCTGGCGATCGCCGCGCATCGACGCCGAGGCGTCGATGAGGATCAGGTGCAGCCGGCGCGCCTCGTCTTGCGCCTGCTCGCGTGTATAATACAGGATCTCGTTCTCGATGTAGCGCCGGGCGAACTCGGTCTCGTCCCAGGCCAGCTCCGTGAGCACCATCGAGTCGATCGAACCCTTGGTGCCGAGGCCCGCGTATCCGTGTGTGGCGTGGGTGCCGGTCGAGGTGTTGCGCCGGGTCTCGAGCACGCTGGGCAGAAGCTCGAGCGAGAAGTTCACGATGTCGTTGGCCGCGGGCGAGGACGTGGCCGCCAGCAGGTCGACGTGGGCCAGCGCGCCAGCCGCCGAAGACTCGGGCCCGAGCATGCCCAGGAGGCGCAGCGTATCGAGGTCGAGCGCGTCGGCGATGGTGAGAATGTGCAGGCGCGCCCGGGAGAGGGCGTCGAGGGAAGCCAGTTCGAAGTTTCGCGGCAGGAGCCCGAAGAGCTGCCCCAGCTGCGCGTCGAGATCGCGCGGTAGCTCGGGGTCGAGCGGAATCGTGGCGCTGTAGGGGGGCTTGATGGTCACACGCTGCGCAAGGGAGCCGAGCACGCGCGCCAGCACCACCACCACCAGATCGTCGGAGAGACGCATGCTGCGCGCCCGCGAGCACGCGTCGCTCAGGGCAAGCTCGTCTATCACCGAACGGTATGCTGCTTGAAGCTCCTGCGCGCGCGGCACCCGGGCCAGAATCGCCTCGGTCCCGGGCCGAGGGCCGATCTCCATCTGCTCGCGCGGCGACGAGTACAGGAGCCCTACGTCGTGCACCATGAAGAGCGGCAGGTGAATGCCCAGGCGCGCGAGATCGCGGTACCAACGGAACGTGCGCACCACCATCATGGGGGTCGCGGCGCGCACCGCCGAGAGCGCCAGCCCGCCCAGGGGGCCGGTAACACTGGGGTCTGCGAGCATGGCCGGAGAAACGGGCATCGGACCGAAGAGGCTACACTATTTCCCGGTCCGGGTTCAGCTCCCGCTGCGCGGTTCGCCCCAGCCGTCGCCCATGGCGCCCCACGTCATGGTGTTCGTGTTGCGCGCGAGGCCCATGCGGCCAGTGCGATCGACCACGATGAGGCCGCCTTCGCCGCCCACCCGCGCCACCATGGTCGCCAGCGCGTCGCGGGCCGCGGCCTCCGGTGTGGCGCCGGCGGTGAGTTGATCGATGACCGTCTTGGCGATGCACATGCGCATGAAGCGCTCGCCGTCGCCGGTGGCGGAACACGCGCCGGCGGCGTCGTCGGCGTAGGTGCCGGCGCCCAGAATCGGCGAGTCGCCCACCCGGCCGTTTCGCTTGTTGATCTTGCCCCCGGTGCTGGTGGCGGCGACCACGTGGCCGCGCACGACCACCACCGCGCCCACCGTGCCGCCGGCCCAGCCGGAGCGCTCGCCGCGATCGCGCACCGCGGCGAAGCGTTCGCGCGCTACCGCGGTGATCATGTCGTCTTCCGAAGCGGGCGTGAAGCCGCGCGCCATGGCAAAGCGTGCCGCGCCCTCGGCCGCGTACAGCACGTGCTCACCGTCGTCCATCGCGGCCCGGGCGATGGCCACCGGGTTCTTGAAGGGCGGAAGCGCGCACACACCACCGCCCCCAAGCGCCTTGCCCTCCATGATGGCCGCGTCCAGCGACAGCGTTCCGTCCTCGTCCAGGCAGGCGCCCGTTCCGGCGTTGAACACCGGGTCGTCCTCCAGAGTCATCACCGCCCGCACCGCGGCGTCCTCGGCGCTCCCGCCCGCGCGCAGGAGCTCTCCCGCAATGCGTGCAGCGTGCATGCACCCTTCCATGTGCCGCGCCAGCGTGCCCTGGTGTACGGCGCCGGCGCCGCCATGTACCAGCACCATGAAGCTCGCCGGCTCGAAGGTTCCGTAGCTGTGAATCACGACATCCGTCGGCGCAGGTAGTTGAGGACGTCGATCTTGGTGGCCAGACCCACGAAGTCGCCGTTGTCGACCACGATGGGCACCCAACCTCGAGCGAAGATGGGAATCAGATCGGCGATGGGGGTGGTGGAGGGGACGGTGGTGAGCTGCTTCGACATGACCTCGGCCACCGGCTTCTTGAAGGTCGAAGGTTCATGCATGGCGGCGAGCAAGAGGTCCGACTCATCTACCAGGCCGACGATCTTCCCCTCATCCATCACCGGAATCTGGCTCACGTCGTAGAGCTTCATGCGCCCGTAGGCAACCAGCAGCGAGTCCCTCGGCGAAACGGTCACCACCGCGTGGTCCACGTGCTTGCGCGAGATGATGTCGCGCAGATCGCCGTATGCGGTGCGCTCGGTGAAGCCCTGGTCGAGCATCCAGTAGTCGTTGAACATCTTCGAGAGGTACTTGTTGCCGCTGTCGCAGGCGAAGGTGACGACCTTCTTCTTGGTCGTCTGGTCCTTGCAGTAGCGGAGCGCTGCCGCGAGGAGCGTGCCCGACGACGACCCGGCCAGGATGCCGGTCTTCCGGAGCAGCGCGCGCGCCGTTTCCAGGCTCTCCTTGTCGGTGATGGTGTACGCGCGCCTTACTCGCGAGAGATCGCACACGGCAGGAATGAAGTCCTCACCGATGCCCTCCACCACCCAGGAGCCGGCCTCGCCGAGCTTGCCGGTGGCGACGTAGTCTACCAGGATCGAGCCCTTGGGGTCGGCCAGCACCATCTCCAGCTCCGGCTGGACCTTGGCGAAGTACCGCGACAGGCCGGTCATGGTGCCGCCCGAGCCGACGCCGCACACCACTGCGTCGACGTCGCCGTTCATCTGCGCGAAGATCTCGGGGCCGGTAGAGGTCTCGTGGGCCAACGGGTTCGCGGGATTCTCGAACTGGTTCACCAGGAAGGCGCCGGTCTCGTCGGCGATGCGCCGGGCCACGTCTTGGTAGTACTCGGGGTGCCCTTTGCCCACGTCGGAGCGGGTGATCACCAGCTCCACACCGAGGGCGCGCAGGTGAAAGATCTTCTCTTGGCTCATCTTGTCGGGAATCACCAGCGTGAGCTTATAGCCGCGCTGCGCTGCCACCAGCGCCAGGCTGAGGCCGGTGTTGCCGGCCGTCGCCTCGATGAGGTGCCGCTTCTCGCCGCCCAGCTTGCCCTCCTTCTCGGCGGCCTCGATCATCGAGAGCCCGATGCGGTCTTTGATGGACCCGCCCGGGTTCTGGAGCTCGAGCTTCAGGTAGAGCTCGCAGGGGCCGGTATCGAACTGGGTGAGCTGAACCATCGGTGTATTGCCGATGAGCGAGGACAGATCTTGGGTGGGCACGCGCCGCACTCTACACGTCCTCCTCGGGTGATCGAAGCCCCTCGGGCGGGGCCCACCAACCCCTTCAAAGGAAAGTGGCGCGGCCCAGCGCCGTGAACGCCGAAGGCGGCTCGGCGACCGCCAGGTGCACCATGATCTCGTGGGCGGTGGCAGGGCTGCACTCGAAGGAGATGCGCTCGCCGGTGTGCAGATCGCACTCCAGGCGATCCGGGCGCCAGGCCACGGCGCAGAGCTCCGCGCGCGTGAGACAGAGGGAAGTGCGCGCGCGCCGGAGCAGTACGCCGTCGCGAATCAGCTTCAAGTGGCCGTGCACCGTGGGAAATCCGATGCGGGCGATGAAGAACGAGAGCGCCGAGAGGACGCCCGGCAGCACGGCGATGGTGCATGCCAGCGGTGAGCGGGTCATGGCCGCGAGCGGCACCGCCAGCACGTATGCCACGAGGCTCATCTCGGCCACCCGCATCGGGAATCGCCGCCACCGATGCATCACGATCTTTTCTTCCTCGCAAGAACGCATGACCCAAGCCTCGGGGCCCCATCGGCCGCGGGCGGCGCACGTTGCGTAGAAAGTGGGGCTCGCGGCATCGCTAAAATAGTGTGCACTGCACGCATTGCGTGGGCGCCCTCATGCAGTGGCGAGCCGCCGCGCCGACCCGGAGACCAAGACCCTTGCCTACATGCGCATGGAAGGACCACCCCCGTGTCAAAGCCGCCCGCTGACCCTCAGCGAATCGCCTTCCAGGTGTAGCCCGCGAACCCGTCTACGTAGGAGTCGACGTTGCCGACGTCGGCGTCGTGGTTGGGCAAAGGCAGCTGCCATGCGCCGGCCTTGGCCTGAAGGCACGCGCGCGCCTTGACGCCTTCGGCGCTGGCGTCGTCGACGTTGTTCTTGCGCAGCGCAAGGGAGGTGGTGCGGGCGCCGCCGCTCTTCGGCCAGAAGAAGCGGATGGTCGCCGCCCAGAGCGCATCGTCGGTCGGCGCCGGGAGGCACGCCTGGAGGCCGGGAAGATTCTCGCGGATGGCGCTGATGAGCGCCGGACCCGCGTACGCGTTGCCGCTCGTGAACGCGCTCCACTCGGCGCGCCGCGTGGGCTGCGTAGAGGCCGAGCTGGTGGGTGTAGGCACCGGCGTCGTCGGCGCCGGACCCGGGCCGGTGGGCCGCGTGGAGGCGCGCGGCGGAACGGTGCCGGCGGTGCTCCTGCCGCTGGGAGTATTGCTGGCGAGCAGCGGCGGCGCGGTGGTTCCGGTGGCAGAGGTGGGCGGCGTAAGGACGCCGGTCGCGGTCGGAATGCTAGAGCCTGTATCCTGCATGTAAAAATACGCGCCGGTGGCGCCGCCGCCCAGGAGCAGGAAGAGCCCGAGGCCGCCCAGCCCCAGCAGCAAGACCGTGCCGCTTCCGCTCTTCTGCGTGGTGCCGGGGTCTGGCGGTAGCCGGGTGGGCAGGCCGGTAGACGCCGGCGCGTGGGTGTCGAGCGTTGGGCTGTAGCCGCTACCCGGCGTGTAGCCCATGGGCGGACCGGACGAGTAGGCGGGCGGGGGCCCCGAGTACCCCGAAGGCGGCGCCGAGAACGTGGGCGGCGAGCCGACCGGGGTTGGCGATCCGGTATCGAAGCCGGGGCGCCGCAATGAATGCGGCATCGGCGTGCCGTAGAGCGTCGGGCCGTGGGCCTCGAGGGCGCGGCGCACGGTGTCGAGGCTCGGCCGCCGGTCTCGTTGCCGCGAGAGCATCTGCGTCACCAGCTGCGTGATGTCGCGCGGCAAGTGCACGGCCACCTGCTCCAGCGGGCGAATCTGATCGTTGGTGATGATTTTCAGAATCTGCCCGAGACCGATGCCCTGCGTCGGCCGCACGCCGGCCAGACACTCGTAGAGCACGATGCCGAGCGCCCACACGTCGACCCGCACATCGATGTCTTCGTCGCCGAAGATCTGCTCGGGGGCCATGTAGTACGGCGTGCCGATGAGCGCGCCGGTGGTGGTGAGCGAAGTGAGCATCTCGCCCTCGCCCGGGCGCGGCAGGCGCTTGGCGATGCCGAAGTCGAGGACCCGCACGTCGCCCTTCGTGAGGAAGATGTTCTCGGGCTTGATATCGCGGTGGACGATGCCAATGGCGTGGGCCGCCTCGACCGCGTGGGTGACCGGCACCATGATGCGCGATACCTCTTGCACCGAGAGCACCTGGTCGCGCCGCAGGCGCTCGCGGAGCGACTCGCCCTGCAGGAAATCCATCACCAAGAACGGCGCGCCAGCCGGGGTTTCTAGCACCTCCGACACGGTGGCCACGTTGGGGTGCCGCACCGCCATGGCGGCGCGCGCTTCGCGCTGGAACCGCTCGTGGGTCTTGGCGTCGGCGGCGCCGGTATCGCGCAGAAACTTGAGCGCCACCATGCGCCCGGTGGCCAGCTCGCCGGCCGCCCACACCACGCCCATGCCGCCTTCGCCCACCACGTGGAGCAGCCGAAAGCGCTGGGCCAGAATCTGACCCGAATTGAGCTCTTCGCTGACCTGAAGCATCTGCCCCGCCATCGCGGCTCTCACTCTAGCACCAGACGGGACGCTAGCGCTTCTTGCTGCGGTTCCGGGTCTTGCCCACGTAGGTGGTGGGGTCGCGGCGCTTGGGTGCACTGGCGTCCAGTGCCGCGTGCACGCGTGCCACGTCGTCGGCGAAGCGGCCCGCGAGCTTGGTGCTCTTGAGGGTCTTCTCGATGGCCTCGCGCAGCATGGGCTCCTTCACGGTGCTCCAGGCCACCATGCGGTCGAAGATGGCGCTGCCGAAGCGACCCGCGACGATGCCGGGGGTCACGGCGAGGGCGTCGATGAGCGACTTGTAGCCGGGGTAGCGCTCGGCCGACCGCGGCGCGCCCTTGGCCAGAGCGAACACCTTGTCGAGCACGTCGGCGACCGCCTCGCCGTCGTTCAAGAGGTCGAGGAACATCGGGGTGGCCAGCGCTTGCAAAGTGCTTGCGCCATACATGTATCCATCGTCCCAGCCATGAATCTCGGCGAGCGTCTCTTCCGGCGCCTGGGTTCCAATCTTCACCAGTCCGGGCGCCACTGCGTCGCGCACCCGAAAGCGCAGATCGTCGGCGGCCTCTCGAAGGCGCTCGAAGGCGCGCTTGCGGGCCTTGGGGTCGCGGGCGCCGCGCGCCGCGATGCCGTACACCGCGCACAGGGGCAAGAACTCGAGCTCGGTGCCGCCCGGCGCGCGATCGGCGTCGAGGCGAAGCATGCGATCGAGGAGCGCATCGTAGGGCTTGCCGCGGGTGCCCATCTCCTCGCCGAAGGCTTCGGCCAGCCCGGTGTTGGCGCGGACCCCGGGCAGGTTGGAGTGGCGCCGCAGCAGCGTGAACAGCGGGTCGTCATCGCCACCCTTGGCGGTCTCCAGGGCGGCCAGCAGCACCGCATCTTGAAACCCGAGACCCTTGGTCGTCCTACCCGCGCTCATGGGGCGACGTTGCACATGGACCCACCCCAGAAGCAAGCAGCAAGCGGCGCCCGCCGGCGGGAAAAGCGACGCGCAGCGCCAAAGCACGGAGCGGTAACTCAGACCGATCGCCGCCCCGGCGATTTGCCGAGCTTTTCGCCGAGCGCGCGCAGATCGGCGCTGGGGAAGGGCCACGACCAGGCGTCGCTGGAGCTCCATGCAGCATCGGTCTCGAGGCGCCGCAGCGCCCTCCACACGGTGGTCACCAGCTCTCGCCGCGGCGCGCGCGCGAACGTCTCGAGCTTCGCCGGCGGAATCCCCACCTCCCAGCGCACCAGCTCGCCGCTCGCCTCGGCCACGAAGCGCCATTGCTCGTAGGCCGGCTCCAGCGACCACTCCATCTCGGCAACCGCTGCGCCGCCCAGGAGCGCGTGCATCGCACCGAGCAGCAGGGTCAACGAATCGCAGGGTACGTCGGAGGCGTCCACCTGCCGCGCGTCGCCTTCGGCGCGGCCCAGCGTCACCACCATCCAGCCATGAGCGGGGCTACCGAACGAGAGGCTCGCGCCTCCGGAGCGACGGGAGCGGCGGGAGCGGGTGAGCGCCTTCATTCCCCAACACTATCGAAAATTTGCCAGCTTTCGCCGGGTGCGAACCGGCGGTCACACTGAATGGTTCAACCAGTATACACAGCGAATGAGCTTACGCACTGCACCCTGGGGCACTTCCCGCGGAACATCCCGCCTTTTTGTCGTCACCGTTTGGCCTTTCGCATGGCACGCGGGGTGCTAAACCCGGTCCCAATGTCGACCGCATCCTCGAAGCCCGCCAAGAAGAGCAGCCTGCTCAAGAACCTCATCACCCGCCCGGAGATGAGCTTCCTCATGGAAGCCCACAACGGCCTTTCCGCCAAAGTGGTCGAGGAGGCTGGCTTCGAGGGTATCTGGGGCAGCGGTCTCTCTATCTCTGCCGCGCTCGGCTGCCGCGACAACAACGAGGCGAGCTGGACCCAGGTGCTCGAGGTGGTGGAGTTCATGGCCGACGCCGTGAAGATTCCCATGCTGCTCGACGGCGACACCGGCTACGGCAACTTCAACAGCATGCGCCGCCTGGTGCGCAAGCTCGAGCAGCGCGGCTGCGCCGGCGTGTGCATCGAAGACAAAATCTTCCCCAAGACCAACAGCTTCATCCGTGGCTCCGCCCAGCCGCTCGCCGAGATCGACGAGTTCGCGGGCAAGATCAAGGCGGGCAAAGAAGCGCAGATCGACGACGACTTCGTTATCGTGGCGCGGGTCGAGGCGTTCATCGCCGGCTGGGGCCTCGAAGAAGCGCTCAAGCGCGCCGAGGCCTACCGCAAGGCCGGCGCCGACGCGATTCTCATCCACAGCGCCCTCAAGTCGCCCAGCGAGATTCTCACCTTCAAGAAGGAGTGGGGCAACCGCTGCCCGGTCGTCATCGTCCCCACGAAATACTACACCACGCCCACCGACGTGTTCCGCGAGTACGGCTTCTCGACGGTCATCTGGGCCAACCACCTGATGCGCTCGTCGCTCACCGCCATGCAGAAGACCGCCAAGCAGATCATGGGCGACCAGAACCTGCTCAACGTCGAAGACAACGTCGTCTCGGTGGCCGAGGTATTCCGCATTCAGGGCGAGGCCGAGCTGGAGCAGGCCGAGAAGCTGTACCTGCCGAAGCACGGGCAAACCACGCGCGCCATCGTGCTGGCGGCATCGCGCGGCGCCGAGCTGGGTGACCTCACGAAGGACCGCCCCAAGGCCATGGTCGACATCAACGGCCAGCCGCTCCTCGGCCGCATCGCCGACACCTACCGCTCGGTGGGCATCAAGGACGTCACCGTGGTGCGCGGCTACAAGAAGGAGGCGGTCAACCTCACCAGCCTCACCTACGTCGACAACGACGCCTTCGACACCACCCAAGAAGTCGCCTCGCTCGGAAAGGCCGCCTCGGCCCTGGCCGGCGCCACCGTCATCTCCTACGGCGACGTGCTCTTCAAGAAGTACATCGTGCAAGAGCTCATGGAAACCGCCGACGACTTCGTCATCGCGGTCGACGCCAACTGGAAAGAGAGCCGCAACCGCGGCCGAACCGCCGACTTCGTGGTGTGCTCAGAGCCCAACTCCAAGCGCAGCTTCGGCAACGTGGTTACCCTGAAAGAGTTCGTCTCCGACGGCGACCGCGAGGGCGTGATGGGCGAGTGGATGGGCTTCTTCAAGGTCTCCGACAAGGGCGCCGCGGTGCTCAAGAGCGTCCTCGAGAAGGCTTCGGTCGACCCGGCCAAGTTCAACGCCATGAAGATTCCCGACCTGCTCAAGCTGGTGCAGCAAGCCGGTCAGCAGGTGCGTGTACTCTACACAACTGGCCACTGGCTGGACGTCGACAGCGTGGAAGACGTCGTCGTCGGCGCTTCCTTCTAGTCTGCAACGCTCCCGCGCCGGGTGGCTCCGCGTCCCCGTCCCGTAGGGGGCGGGCCGGGCCCCGGCGCTTTTTCATCCGCGACCCTTCGAAGAGAGTTTTCGCCCCATGATTTCTGCCGAGTCGTTCGTCAAAGAGAGCACCAAGTACGGTTTCACCCTGTGGACCGGGGTGCCGTGCTCGTACCTGAAGCCGTTCATCAACTACGTCATCGACGCCCCCGACCTCGACTACATCGGCGCGACCAACGAGGGCGACGCCGTGGCCATTGCCAGCGGCGCCGACATGGGCGGCCGGCCCAGCGTGGTGATGTTCCAGAACTCGGGCTTCGGCAACACGGTGAACCCGCTCACCTCGCTGAACATGATCTTCGACATTCCCACGCTGGTGATAACCACCCTGCGCGGCGAACCGGGCGGTCCCTCCGACGAGCCGCAGCACAAGCTCATGGGCAAGATCACCACCGGCCTCTTCGAGCTCATGGGCATTCCCTGGGAGTACTTTCCCACCGAAGAGTCGCAGGTGGCGGCGTGCCTGGAGCGGGCCGCCGGCCACATGAAGAAGACCAAGCAGCCCTACGGCCTGGTCATGAAGAAGGACTCGGTGGCGCCCCACAAGCTCAAGACCAAGGCCCAGCCCCGCGAAATCAAGGCCGCGCAGCTGGCCCCCAGCTTCGTTTGGCCAAGCGATCGCCCTTCGCGCACCGACGTGCTCCGCGCGGTGCAGCAGAACGTGCGCCCCGGCGACGTTGTCGTCGCCACCACCGGCCACACCGGCCGCGAGCTCTACGCCCTCGAAGACCGCGACAACCAGCTCTACATGGTGGGCAGCATGGGCTGCGCCGGGAGCTTCGGCCTCGGTCTCGCGCTCGCGCAGCCGAAGCGCCGGGTCATCGTCCTCGACGGCGACGGCGCCGCCCTCATGCGCCTCGGCGCGCTGGCTACCATCGGGTTCGAGCGCCCGGCGAACCTGCTGCACGTGCTGCTCGACAACGAGCTCCACGAGTCGACCGGCGCGCAGTCCACCGTTTCGCACTCGGTCGATTCGGCGCTTGTGGCAGCCGCGTGCGGCTACCCCAGCGTGCAGCGCGCGCCCAGCGCCGAAGAGGTTGGCAAGGTGGTGGCGGCGCCCACCAGCGAGCTCACCTTCGTGCACGTGAAAACGCGCCCCGGCTCGCCCGACGATCTTCCGCGTCCCACCGTCACTCCCATCCAGGTGAAGGACCGCCTCATCGCCTTCATGAAGGACCACTGAGCCATGACCGAGCGCAGCTACAAGCTCCTGAACCCCGGCCCGGTGACCCTCACCGAGCGCGTTCGCAAGGCCCTCTCGCGGCCCGACATGTGCCACCGCGAGCCCGAGTTTGCGGCGCTCACCCTCGACGTGGTGGCGCGGCTCTCGGCGGTGTACCCGGAGTCGCAGAACGACTACGTGCCGGTGCTCATCACCGGCTCCGGCACCGCCGCGGTGGAAGCCATGCTCGGCTCGCTGGTGCCCAAGACCGGCAAGAAGACGCTGGTGGTCGCCAACGGCGTGTACGGCGATCGCGCCGCCGCCATGCTCAAGGCCCAGGGCAAGAGCTACCACACGGTGGAGGCCAAGTGGACCGAGGGCATGGACCTGGCGGCCACCGAGAAGGCCCTGCAGACCGGCGAGTTTGGCCACGTGGTGGCGGTGCACCACGAGACCACCACCGGGCGCCTCAACGACGTCGATAGCCTCGGTAAGCTCTGTGTAAAGTACAACGTTCCCTTGCTCCTCGACGCCGTGTCGAGCTTCGCCGGCGAGCGCATCCGCTTCGCCGAATGGAACCTCGAGGCCTGCGCCGCCACCGCCAACAAATGCCTCCACGGCGTCCCCGGCATCGCCTTCGTGGTCGCTCGCGCCTCGGCCTTCGAAGGCAAGGAGACGGGCGCCACCAGCGTGTACCTCGACCTCTTTCGCTACCGGAAGGAGCAGGCCAAGGGGTGGTCGCCGTTCACGCAATCGGTGCATGTTTTGTACGCGCTCCAGGAGGCGCTCGCCGAGCTGGCCGAGGCCGGCGGGTGGGAGGCCCGTCACGCCCACTACGCAGCGCTGTCGCAAAAAGTCCGCGAAGGGCTCTTCGCACTGGGCATTCCAACGTTCCTGGAGGACGCGCACGTTTACGGTTCGACGCTCGTCTCGTACCGGCTTCCGTTCGGCGTCGGATACGAGGAACTGCACGATACCCTTAAGGAAGATGGCTTTATCATCTACGCCGGGCAGGGGCCTTTCCAGGGGCAAATATTTCGCATCGCCAACATGGGCGACCTCACCCCCCTCGACATGGAACGAGTCTTGGATTCCGTGAAGCGGACGCTCAAGCAAGCAACCAGTGCGGCCTCGCGCGGGGCCGTGGCGTAGCGCCACTCGGCGCGCTAGAACCAGCACACTTCGAGACCTTTTCCGTGATGGCCAACGAGTCGCACCCCAACGTCGCGTCCGAGACTCCACTACGCAAGTGGAGCCGCACGAGCGGCGAGCATCCGAACACCGCGCAGCTGGTGCTGGAGATGAACGACGTCCCGAATCGGTTCTACCGGTACCGGGTGGCCAACTGGATTCTGCCGGTGGTGATGCGTACGCCGCTCACCCCCAATCTCATCACCGCGCTCCACGCGGCCATCGGAATCGCCGCCGGCTACTTCATCTCTCGCGGCACCTATCAAGACTTCGTTATCGCCTTCGTGCTGGCCGAGCTGCGAATGATCTTCGACTGCCTCGACGGCGTCGTGGCCCGCGCCAAGAAGATGTACTCGCCGATCGGCCGCACCATCGACGAGCTGGGCGATATGGTCGGCTGGGTCGGCATGCAGGTGGGCGCGTTCTGGTACTTGCGCACGCACCACCCGGAAGAGTCTGCGCTGCTCTCGCTGGGCGCGCTGCTCGCGCCGGCCATCATGGCGGCGGCCTACGACTACTACAAGCGCAAGTTCACCTCGGCGCTCACCACCGCCACCAACGGGCCGGCCGACGAGCTGGTGCGCAAATGCGTGAACTATGCACGTGATGGCGGTGGCTTCGTGGCGGGCTTCGGCCTCTTCGTCGACTGGTCGCAGGTACTTCTGCTCGCGCCGCTCACGCGCCGCAGCGTACTTGCTCGGGTGAACAAGGAGCTCGGCAAGCGCTACGACGAGGCCGACCTCTCCGCAGGGAAAGACGAGATAGCCGGCATTCGGGCCGAGGCCAGCACCCCGCAGTTTCGCGCCACCATTCGGCTCCTCAGCTGGGTCACCGGCGACAACGCCATCACCCTGTTCAACATCGGTCTGCTCTCGGGCCTGGTGGCAGCCACCCAGAAGACCGTGATAGTCGTTGGGTTCGGTCTCATGATCTTCGGCGCGATCGCGTGTCAGCGCATCATCCGCATCGGCATTCGCAACAACCCGGAGCAATCGTGAGCAACATCGACAAGGCTGTCATCCTGGCCGCCGGCCTCGGCAACCGCATCTCCGGCGTGAGCAAGGAGACCCCCAAGCCGCTGTTGCCGCTCGACGGCAAAGCCGGTTCGCCCACTTTCCTCGACTGGCACCTGTGGTCGCTGGCGCGGGCCGGCGTTCGCGAGATTTACATCGTCGGCAACCACAAGACCTGCGGCACCAAGCTCCTGGCCGACAACGACGTAAAGGCCACCTGGATCCTCAACCCCAGCGAAGACCTGAGCACCTCGGGCAGCGGCCACTCCACCCAGTTTGCCTTCCACGCAGCGCACGGCATCCTCGACGGAACGTCGCGGGTCGCGCTCATGGACGCCGACATTCTCTACGAGCCTTCGCTGTTCGCGCTCCTCGCAGACGACCCTTCGCCGCGCTCGAAGACCCTCATTTGCGCCGACTTTCGCAACACCCAGGAAGAAGTGCTGGTGTTCGCCGACGCCAGCGATGCGCGCAGGCCGCGCTACCATGGAAAGGGTATGCTGGAGACGCCCATGGTGGCGAATACGCCGTGCGTGGGCGAGGCCACCGGCATTCTCCTGTGGGAGCCGCAAGACCACGCGGCCCTCGCCGCGGTCACCGACTGGGTCGTTCGCTACTCCACCGCCAAGGCCCGAAGCGAGCACGAAGACATCACGCAGCGCATGATGCTGGCCGATCGCATGATCACCGTTGGCTTCGGCCGCGAGCGCGCCTTCATGGAGTGCGATACCCCGGACGAGTACCGGGTGCTCACCGGCGAAATGTATCCCCGTCTTCGCGCGCTCCTCGACCTATAGTTGCCCCCATGGAACCCTTCGCGACGCGTGCGCGAAAGCTCGTGGGCTCGGTGCTGGTGGAGGGCTTCTTCTCGCTTTCAGCCCGGGCGGCGCGCCTTCACCCGCGGGCCAACCCGGCGCGTCACGGCGTCTCCGTCTCGCGCAACCACCGCTACCACCCGGGCGCGCGCGAGGAGCACCTGCTCGACGTCTACCGGCACGAGGCCGATCTGCTCTCGGGCAAACGGGCGCCCATCGTGTTCTACGTTCACGGCGGCGGCTTCCGGATTCTCTCCAAAGACACGCATTGGGTCATGGGCCTCGGCTTCGCCAAGCAGGGCTTCACGGTCTTCAACGTGAATTACCGAATGGCACCGGCGCACCGCTTTCCCACCGCGCTGGTCGACGTGTGCCACGCCTTCGAGTGGGTGCTCGATCACGCCGAGGCCTTCGGCGCCGACCCCTCGCGCATCATCCTGGCCGGCGAATCTGCGGGCGCCAACCTGGTCACCAGCTTGGCGCTGGCGTGCACGTACCGGCGCCCGGAGCCGTGGGCCGCCCGCGTGTTCGATCGCGGCGTGGTGCCCCGCGCGGTGCTCCCGGCCAGTGGCATCTTCCAGGTGAGCGACGTCGACCGGCTCGCGCGCCGCAAGCCCAGCATGCCGGCCTACGTCGCCGACCGCTTGCGCGAGGTAGAGACCGGCTACCTGGGCGAGCCGCCCTACGGCGCTTCGCTCGACTTCGCCGATCCGCTCACCATGCTCGAGCGCCGCGAAGCTCCGGATCGGCCGCTGCCGCCTTTCTTCCTCTCGGTGGGCACGCGCGATCCGCTCCTCGACGACACGCGCCGCATGGACGCCGCGCTCCGGCACCTGGGCGTCCCGGTGGAGACCCGCTACTACCCCGGCGAATTTCACGCCTTCCACGCCTTCGTCATGCGCGCCGCTGCCCGGCAGTGTTGGCGAGATCAGTTTGCGTTCCTGCGGGGTCTCGATCTCGAGCACCAAGCCCCCGCCGCCGCCTGAGCGCCCCGTTCGCGTAGCTCGGCGCGAAGCTTCGATGTATCCTACAGAGACATCCAGAAGTACATGCCCTTGCCGGTAGCCTTCGCCCGGCGGGCGAGGACCACCAGCTCCCCGAGCATGGGCTCGAAGGTGTCGTCGGGCAGTGGGCCGTCCGCGGACACCGTCCCCGCGACCTTGGCAGAGAGCTCGGGCACGCGGGCGTCCTCGACCGCGACGAGCAGGTCCACCATGTCGCGCGGGACCGACATGAGCCACGGTCCGTCTTCTCCACCGCCGAGGGACTCGAGCTCGTCCTCGATGGAGGGGTCGTCGTCGACGCCGCGGAGCGCGGACACCATGGCGGCCACTTCGAGGGGCGTGATCCCACCAACCGAGCAGACGTCGTGCGGCGGCAGGCCGCTACCCTCGTAAACCTGCGCAACGCCCGGTGTTGCGATGAAGAAGTCGCTCAGTAGACCCATGATGGCGCGAGGATAGCGGACTCGATAGCACCCGCCTATGGGCGACATAGAGAACGCCCAGGTTGCGGGAAGACGGCCCGCTGCCCAGCTTCGAGGGAGGTGCCGCCCGGTAGCGGTGGAGTTTTGCAAAGGCAACGCGGAGAAAGACCATGAAGAAGATATCGTTTGCGCTCGTCCTTTCGTTGGTTGCTGCGACCCAGTCAGGGTCGGCGCGTGCGGACCTACCGAAGGCCGACCTGGAGATCGTCGGCGTGGTGAGCACGACCCCTTGCGAGCGCTTCTTCACGACGGCCGATATCGGCAGCGGATCGAGCAACACGCAGTTGTTCAAGGGTGTGAAGACGATCGTCAAGGTCCGAAACAATGGCCCGGCCGCGGCAGAGGGTAAGTTCACCGCTGTGGGCGCGACGCCCGGCCTTGCGGCGACCTTCTCGCTCGCCAGCGGCGCGACGCAGGAGCTCCCGGTCCCGCCCATGGGGAATGTCCCGAGCAATCGAGGGACCGATGAGTTCTGCGATGTCAACGGACAGGCGATCGTCAAGAGCGCGACCTTGGTCGTCACGTCGAGCACGACCGAAGAGCTGAATGCCGCGAACAACCAGCTCGTGATCTCCGTTTCCTACCCCGCGCAGCCGCGCAGCACCACGCCGCGCCCCAAGCGTCCTGGGCGTCCGCCGCCGCCGCCCGCAGGGTCGACACGCAAGTAACGCTAGGACACTCCTAGGGCCGCATGCCCGGCGGCAGCGGCGACTTGTTGGTGATCGACGAGCAGTTGGACATGCAGCCCATGTCGGCACCGCACTGCTCGGAGCAGGGCACGGTGGAGTAGAACGGCTGCGCGCGCGGCGGCGAGCTGGAGGCCGGGGCCGCGGCGGGCTTGGGCTTGCGGGGACCGCAGGCGACGAGGAGCGGGGCGAGCGCGACGGCGAGCAGGAGAGCGCGGAGCATGCTCCGAGCATAGCCAGCAAGCCAAAACCCACCACGCGCCGTGGGGTTTTGGGCCGCAAGACTGCCTGGGCGATGGCCAGCGCCATGCCGGCAACAAAGAGCGCCGCAAGGGTAGCCTCCAGGCGCCTTCGCACGCCCGGGCTCCACCATCCGGGGTTGGTGAGGCAGTTGATGAAGAGCTCGTGCACCGCGCTCACCAGCTCGCCGAGCGGCTGGTCCTTGGGGTTGGTCTCGGGCGATCGCAGGGGGTAGGCGCGCACCACGAGCGTGGTGAGCAAGAGCGCCGCCGCCGCCGGGGCGAGCGGCAGCAGCGGGCGCGCGCTGCGCTGCGTGAGCATGGCGAACGCTGCATAGGAAACCAGCGCGCCGCCGGCGAGGCACGCCGCATGGGCCGAGGTGAGGGCGGCAAGTGCGAGCAGCGCCGCGCCCCACCATGCGTCGCGTGGCGCTCCGGCTTTCAGGTTTTGCCCCAGGAGCCCGGCGCCCCAGAAACACAGCCCGAGGCCTAGGCCATACTGCCGCGCGATGATACCGAGCTCGTAGACGAAGGGGCCGGTGGTCCCGAGCGCCATGGTGACCATCAGGCTGCCGCGTGGGTTGTCCGAGAGCACCCGCAAGAAGCGATAGGTGCCCGCGAGCAGCACCGCGTAGCCGATGGCCCCAGCAATGGCCAAATCGTAGGGCGGCGGGGCAAACCGCCCGAGCACCTTCACCAGCACGAAGTATACCGGCGGTACGCCCTCCAGGCGCAGCACGTGCCATGCGTTGGCGTCGAGTGCGCGCCCGATGAGCACCGGCTGCACCTCGTCGCGCCAGGGCTCGTGCCACCGGGCGTGAAACCAGGCCACGAAGAGGGTGCACGCGACCATGACGGTCAGCGCCGCGCGCTCCGGTCGGCCGAGCGACCGCGTCCACGAAACGATTCGTGTGTACAGCGCACTCAATGGCGTTTGCGAGGCGCCCCGGCTCACCATAAGCGCGCCACGTCAAACGCCCCCTCCCGGACGTGAGTACCCCCGTACATGGCCCGCGCAAATCGCACCGAAACGGCGGTAACACGGGACCTTTTTCCGGTCAAGGGTGCCCCCCTTTCAGCAGATTCTACCGCGCCGCCCGGTCTCGTTCTCTCCGGCGCTCCGGGCGCCGTACTGGTAAAGAGCTGCCATGGCACTCTTCGAAGGCAAGGTCGTCGTGGTCACGGGCGCTGGCGGTGGTATCGGTCGCGCGCAGGCGCTGGCGTTCGCCCGCGAGGGGGCGAGCGTGGTGGTCAACGACGTGGGCGTGGGCCGCGACGGCCAAGGCGGCGACGTGCAGCGCGCCATGGAAGTGGCGACCGAGATCCAGAAAGGCGGCGGCAAGGCTGCTGCCAGCTTCGATTCGGTGGCCACCCGCCAGGGATCGGAAGGCATCATCCAGAATGCAGTGCGCGCCTTCGGCCGCCTAGACGTGCTGGTGAACAACGCCGGCATCCTGCGCGACAAGAGCTTTCTCAAGATGGACGACGAGATGTGGGACGAAGTCATTCGTGTGCATCTTACAGGTACGTTCTTGTGCTCGCAGGCGGCGGTCCGGCAGTTCATCGCCCAGGGCGAGGGCGGCCGCATCGTGAACACCACCAGCGTGAGCGGCATGATGGGCAACTTCGGTCAGGCCAACTACGCGGCCGCCAAGGCCGGCATCTACGGCCTCACCCGCACCATGTCTATCGAGCTGCAGAAGCACCGCATCACCGTGAACGCCGTGGCGCCCATCGCCAAGACGCGCATGACCGAAGACCTGCCCATGTTCCAGAACGTCGAGACCATGACCCCCGAGCACGTGGCCCCGGCCGCGCTGTACCTGGGCAGCGAGCTGGCCGGCGACCGCACCGGACACGTGCTCGCGGTGGCCGGCGCCCGCATGTACGCCTTCAAGGTCACCGAGACCGCCGGCCGCTTCAAGGAGACCGACGACGGCGTGTGGAGCCCCCGCGAGATCGCCGAGAACTGGGACTCCATCGTCAAGGGATGAGGCGCGCGGCGCTCCTCGTCCGCGCTGCGTGGGCACTCGCCGCGTTCGCGGGAGCTGGCGTGGCGGGCGCAGCGTGCGGGCCCTGCGGCGGCAACGCTTCGGTGAGCGTCGACGCCGCGCCCGCGCCGGTGGTCGACGCGGGGCCCGGCGCCGTGGACGCACCGGCCGAGGTGGGCGTGCAGGACGCCGCCCTCGACGCTGTTCGCGACGGGGGCAGCTACGGCACGCGCCGCGACTCCGAAAGCGCCGGTTGCGACCTGGCGCGCGGGCGCAACTTCGTGGGCAAGGTCGACCGCCGAGCGTTCTTCGTGGACGGCGACGACATGCTCGCCCTCGTCAACCGCGCGCCCACCGGAGGCCTGTCGCCCGACTTCGCGCCGAGCGATCTCGTCGACATGGTCACGCTCGAGCCGGCCGACAAGAAAGCGTGCGAGAAGAGGGTGTGCCTGCGCAAGGCCGCCGCCGAGGCGCTCCGCGAGCTCTTGACGGCGATGCGCGCCCGCAACGTGGCCGGCTCGGTGGAGTCGGCCTATCGCAGCTACGGCGCCCAGTGCTCGACCTTCCTGCGCTGGGCCGACAAGAGCGACTTTTGCGCGGCTGCCGAGCAGTCGGCGCTGCCCGGCCACAGCCAGCACCAGCTCGGCACCGCGGTCGACCTCTTCACCGAGGCCTGGCGCCGCGAGGGCGGCGACGCCGGTGTATTCCGCAACGGCTTCGGCTGCAGCTCCGGAGGCGCGTACCTGCGCGACGAGGCCTGGCAGTTCGGGTTCCTGCTGCCGTATCCCATTCACCCCGACGATCGCCACCCCAAGCGCGCGTGCGAAACCCGCAACGACGGTCCGGCGGTGGGCATCAATCCGCTCACCGGCTATCGCAACGAGGCGTGGCACCTGCGCTTCGTTGGCAAAGACGCGGCGCGCACCTTCCACGAGGCCGCAGCGCGCGATCCCGCGCTCACGGTGGAGCAATGGCTGCGAGCGCAGCGCGGCCTGGGGGCCGACGGCGACACCGCGCTCCCGGTGTGCGACGGCTGCAACTGCGGAGCCTGCGCCAGCCTCGACGACGCCAGTGCCTGCGGCGCGCGCGCGCTGCAACTCGACGACGCCGGCATGCCCCGACCGGCCACCGAGCCCCCGCGCATCGTCTCGGTCTCGACCTCGCGCAAGGGCGCTGCCACCGTTGTCGAGGTGAAGGTCCACGTTCCGCCCGGCACCCTCACCCAGCCTCCGGGCATGCCCGATGCCGTGCGCTGGACCGAGGGCGGGAGCTTCGAGAACATCGCGCCGGTGGGCCTCGCGGGCCATGCCTATCCGTCATTGCCAGGGGCCTGGCGCCTGGGGGTCTCTGCCGACCAAGGGAAGACCTGGCCCTACCGTGTCGCCCTCGCGACCCAGCGCCCCGCGGCGCTCTACAACAAAGCGAACGTGCTCCTTCCGGCGGAGCCGGGCAACATCACCGTGCGCGTCGTGCTCGAAGGCGTGGTGGCCGGGCGCGCCGATGCGTCGCTCCGCGCGGGGCTCGTGCGCGGTGACGGCGAAATCGTCGCTGCGCCCTGAGAGGGGTCGTGACTTCCGCGTGAAATGCTCTGTACGATCGGCCTCCCATGTTCAAGCCGCGTGCGATTTTCCAGGCTGCTCTCGGTTACGTTCGCAAGAATCCCGACGAAGTGGTTCGCGCGGCGGTCAACGCCGCCAGCCTCCGATTCGGCATTCCGCTGGCCGCCCTGCGCTGGTTCGCCGGCCAGCTTCCGGAGGGCAAGAAGGCGCCCAAAGACATCGAGATCGGCAGCTCGCCTCCGGCCCTGCGCGTGGGCGCCACGGTCGACGCCATGGGCACCTCGGTGCGAGCCTCGGCGGCCATCAAGATCGACGAGATCAGCATCTCGGCCGACTCCATTCGCGTGGGGATTCGCTTGCGCGACGTGAAGCTTTCGCTGGTGGGCGAAAGCGACTCGCCGGTGGCCACGCTCATCAAGTCTGGCGCCCTCGACCTCTCGAAGCCCGGCAACGTGGTGAAGGTTCTGCCGAAGAAGCCCGAGGCCATCGTGGAGGCCAACGACGACCGCATCGTCCTCGACCTCATGAAGATCCCCAAGATCGCCAACAACGCGCGGGTGCGCAGGCTCCTGTCGACGATCACCCCGGTGCTCAGCGTGGGCGCCATCGAGACCGACAAGGACCACCTCTACATTCGGCTCAAGGCGACGCCGGCCGGGCTTCCCCAGACCATTGGCGCCATCCGGCAAAAGTAGCCAAGCCCGCGCAGAACGCAAAAAGCAAAAACAGACCAGAATCGAAGGGTCGGGGCGGAGGGATTTGAACCCACGACGACGAGCACCCAAAGCTCGTGCACTACCAGGCTGTGCGACGCCCCGGAGAACACGGTAGACCCTAGCACATCTCCGAACCGCGCGGGGGAGCGAGGTCGCCTTTCGTTGAGAAGGCCGGGGAAAAGCACTACAGAAGCCCGATGGATCCTCACGGTATCGACTGGGCGCGTCACGGAAAAAACCTGGTCGCCGTGCCGGAGGCCCTGGAGGCGCTGCACTCCGAGGAAGAGGACGAGCGGAACGACGCCGTGTCGTACTTTGAGCACGAGGTGTTTCGCGCCGGGGGCGCCGACGTGGTGCCCAGCGCCGCGCTGCTCGATGCGGTGCCGTTCCTGGCCGACTTCGTCGCGGAGACCGACGAGGCGCTGGAAGACGAGCAGGCGACCATCGCCGATCTCCTCATGCTCCTCGGAGCCAGCGTCGGCCCGCGCGCCCGCGACGGCGAAGGCGAGCTCCAGAGCCGTACCCGCGAAGCGCTGGAAGACCATTTTCCCCTCGCCCTCGAAAACGCGCCCTGAAAGCCGGTTCTGCGGCGCCGGTTGCGCTGTGGCCGCCGGGTGGGCGATGATCGCGCGATGCACCCCCGCGCGCCCCGCCCCGAGCTCTTCGGTCCCGCGGTGTTCGCGCGGCCCGCGCCGCTTGCTGCGCTGCTGGTGCTGGTGGTCAACGATCACGTCTTGAAGGGCGCCGGGGTGCTCCCCGGATGGCTCACCGGCAAGCTCAGCGACGTGGCGGGGCTCTTCTTTTTTCCGGTGCTCTTGGCCCACCTTGCGGGGCGCTTTGCTGCGCAGCGCCGGCGCGTGGCGCAACTGAGTGTACTGTGCACTGGTTTGGTGTTCGCGCTGCTCAAGGTGTGGCCGGCGGCGGCGGCGATCGCTTCGCGCCTGTGGGGCGTGGTGGTGTGCGACAGCTCCGATCTCCTGACGCTCCCGGCGCTTGTGGCCGCCTACCTCTACCTGCGGCGGCCCGCCGCCCCCCGGGTCGACGTTGCTGGTGCCCGTACGCGCTGGTTTCATCGGGGCGCGGTGCTCGCCGCCGGCTGGGCGTCGCTGGCCACTTCGCCCGCGCCGCGGCCGCCCTTCGTGGCTTGGCAGATTCAAGCGGGCGCCGTCCACCGCGCCGGTTGCGGTCGGGTCACGGTGTGGATAGCGAAGTCGGGAAAGAGCGGCGTGGGCGTGGGCATCGCCCGGGTGGACGGCGCCGGAGAGGGCGCTTCGTGTCGTCTGGTGCTCGAGCGCGCGACCCTTGAAGTGGCGGGCCAGCGCATCGAGACCTCGGCGCAGCTCCCGGGCTTGCCGGTGGAGTCGCGGAGCGGCTACCTGCCCTTCCTCTTCGACAACGAGGCCGCCTGGAACGCCGGTGATCGCGCGGCCGTGCTGCTGCTCGAGCTCTCGGCCTCGGGCGAGCGCGCGGTGGTTCGGTTGCCGCTGCTGCAGGCCTGGCAACGGGGCGAGCCGCCGGCACCGCCCACCCCCAATCCGGGTCCGGTGTTCATCGTTCCACAAGGCGACGCCGGCGCAGACCCCTGGGTGGAGCAGGCGCCATGAGGCAAACCATTGTAGTTTGCACATTTGTGGTGGCCAGCGCGTCGGCGTGCGCCGTGCACCGGCTCGACCGCAATGCCCCGGGCGTAGCCGACGTGGAGGTCGCGCCCCAGCCGACCTCTCCGCGCGTCGTCGAGCCTCCGCGCGATCCCGGCGGCAACATGGTGTTGCTCAGCGCCGGCGCCTTCGCGGGCATCGGCGGCGCCTTCGGCGGCGACAAGGAGGGCGGCGCTTCCTACGGCGTCGGACCCGAGATCAGCCTGGCCCGCGGCTGGACCCCCAGCACCCGCATCGACGCGTTCTTTCCCTACCCCATCATGGAGCGGGCCTTCGGGGTGAACCTCGGCTGGACCGCCCTGACCCGAGGGCTCACGATGGGGCCGCTGTACCTCGAGGCGGAGTACCGAGAGTCGATCTTCTCCGCGGCGCTGGGCTGGACCGTCTCGCCCAGCGAAAAGACCCACGGACCGCAGGCCACCCTCGCGGCGGGGCCGCTCTACTTCCGCTTCACCCACGAATTCGGCCTGTGGAACCAGATCACCGTGGGCCTACTCCTCAAAGGAGCCCAGGGCTGGCTTTGGAGCAAGTAGCCCGCCGACGCCGGCGGCGATGGAGCCACCCGGTGACGGCGCCCAGCCCCAGGCCCAAGACCCCCAGCGCGCAGCCGGCTGCAAAAGTGCGTGGAATATACACGAAAGTGACGCGGTGCTCGCCGGCGGCCACGGTGTGCGCCACGCGGTAGCGCAGGTTCTCGGCGGGTACGTCGTTGGCGCGCCAACTGGGGTCCCAGTTCTGGTTGAGCACCACGGCGTCGCCGGCCACCGCGTCGGGAACGTCGACCTCCACGCGGTTGGGGCTCCAATACGCGATGGTCGCGACCGCGCCGCTGGAGGCGAAGGCCTCGCCTTGGTAGCCCTCTTCGTCCTCGCCGCGGGCTCCCTGCTGAACCGGCCGACCATCGGGCCCCAGTGGCGCGTCGGGGTCGAGGCCGCCGAAGGTCATGCACACGAGCAGGCCTAGGTTGGCCCGCCGCGACATGAGCCCGGGCGGTCCGTTGAGATCGCGGAGTGCCCGTGGCCCACTCTCGGCGGGGTCGCCGTGGGCGTAGTCGAGCGCCTCGGGTACCTGGCGAACCTGGCGAAAGCCGGTGACGCGCTCGGGAACCTCCGGCGGCGCGCCGGCGAACATACCGTCGAGCACGCGCTGGCCTTCGAGCGCGATGGGAACGCTCACGCCGAGGAGCGCCGCCAAGAGCGCAGGAGACACCCACCGCAAGAGCCCTTCGCTGCGCACCGAGGCGACCAACCGGCCCAGCCCCGCTGCCGCCACGCAGGCGAGCAGCATGAGCGCCGGGAACATAAAGCGGCTGGGCACGTGCTGCGACGCGAACACCGGCAGCTTGTGCAGGAGCTTCCACGGGCCCACCCCTTCGCAGCAGGCGAGAAGAAACAGCCCGGCCCAGCGCAGGCCGCGGAGATCGCGCACCTTCGGCGCCAGCGCCACGCCCATCACCACCAGCACCACGCCGGCCACGCCGATGTAAATGCCGAACTCGTGGTAGCCGTAGTCGAGGCCGGGCACAGGCGTCTCTGCGCGCTCGGCGACCGGCGAGGTGAAGAGGCGCCACAGCGGCCCCGGATCGATGGTCTCGAACGACGGCACATGGCGCGGGAAGCGCCGCATCACGTCCATGAGCGGCAGGAGCTTGGGGGCGGCCAGGAGCGCGCCCCACACGCCGCTCACCGCGAGGGCCACCAGCGCCGCCGGGCTCCGCCGCTCCAGCCCGCGCACCAGCGCCAGCACCCCCAGGCCCAAAGCAGCATGCGGCGCCGGATAGATGGCGCCTGCATACACCGAGAAGGCGAACAGGCACGCCAGAGCGAAGGCCCACGGCGCACCCCCGAGCGCGCGCGCGCCAAGCGACCCGCGATCGGTTGCGCGAAAGAGGCGCAGGCCGGTCAAGAAGAACCAGGGCAAGAGTGCATAATACAAGTGCCAGGCGTGGCCCGACCCTGCCTGCAGGGCCCAGCGCGAGTTCTCGAAGCCCACCACGCAGGCGAACGCACGCAGGAAAGGGTGCGAGGCGAAGCGCCCGCTCAGACGCCACATGCCGATAAGCCCCACCGCCAACGTCACGATGAGCTCGAGGCGCACCGCCACCGGAATGGGAAACGCGAGGTAGCCGAGAAATAGCGGCGTCACCAGCACGCCGCACTCGCTCCCACCCCAGGCCGGGTGTCCGCCGCAGCCGTAGGGGTCCCAGAACGGAAACTGACCGAAGTCGCGGATCGATTTTACGACCAGGTAGCGCTGCGACGACGTGCTGTCCCAATCGTGGGTGCCGTAGCCGTGCCAGTTGCCGAGCGGGCTCCACAAGACGATCAGCGCCACGGCGGCCACCACCAGCCACGCCGAGGCCGTCGTCCAGCGCGGAGCTCGGGGCCCGTTCATCGACGCAGTATGAGGAGAAGGAGGCCCGACCTGGCAACCAGAATGCGTCCTCGCTCCGCACGATTGCCGGCGATTGCCAGGGAAAACCGGAGTATGCAGGGCGCATGGTGCAAGAGGCGAGCTCCGCGGACCCCGGGCCTCGTCCGCCCGCGCTCGTCCGACTGTGGCTCTCCCTGGCAACGCTGGGGTTGGTGCTCATGGTGTGGATGAACCAGAGCATCCCGTTTCACGAGTGGGAGCTGCTGAAGGAGCGCGTGTTCGACACGCACACCGCCTCAACCTTCGAGACCGTGCGCTATCCGGTGATGTTCATGTACCGGCGGGCGAGCGACGAGGACCTGTACTTTCATCTCACCGGCGCCATGCTCGGCAAACCGGTCGATCGCGAGCTGGTGGCGAAAGCCCGCGAAGGGTCCGGTGAGGCCTTCGACAAGCCCACGCCGCCCGCCGACGGGCAGTGGCATCCGCCCTACACCGAGGTGCCGGTAGAGTACCCGCCGCTGGTGCTGCCGTTCATTCTCGTGCCGCGCATGCTCACCGACGCGCCGCGCTACTTCTGTTGGATGTTCGGCGCGCTCATGGGCGCCTGCCTTTTGGGCGCGGTGGCGGTGCTGGCGCAGGCGCTGCTCCGGGCCGGCCAGGGCGCGCGCGAGCTCTCGCTGCGCGTGGTGCTCGTCTCGTTGGTCTTTCTGGCGCACGGGAGCATCGCCATCCAGCGGCTCGACGCCATCACCGCGCTCCTCATCGCGCTCGCCGCCGCTGCGTGGCTCGACCGCGCCCACGACCGCCTCGCGTTCTGGCTCGGGCTCGCGGCGGCCTCCAAGTTCCTGCCCATCCTGCTGCTGCTGCCGATCGCGGCGGCCGACGAGACCTTTCTGCGCTCGGCCTTGCGCGGCCCCACGCCGGAAGCGCGCCGGCAGGGAAGAATCGCCACCGTGCGGCTCTTCGTCATCGCCGGCGTCACCTTCGCGCTGGGCCTCGCGCCCTTCTTCGCGTTCTCGCCCACGGCGCTCGGCGACGTGCTGCGCTACCACGGCGCGCGCGGCCTGCACGGTGAGTCGGTGATCGGCTCGTGCTGGGCCCTGCTCGCTTCTTCTGGGCCGGCGGTCCATGCCTACGGCTCCTACAATCTGCCCGGCACCGTGGCCGACGTGCTGGCGCGGGTGGCCATGCCGCTGAGCCTGCTCGCCATCGCCGCCTTCGCGAGGTCGGTCTACCAGCGCGGCAGCGGCGTGGTGCACCGTACCGGCCTGGTGATGCTCGGCGCGCTCGCCATCCTGTGGACCACCGGCAAGGTGTTCTCGCCGCAGTACCTCACCTGGGGCATTCCCTTCCTGCTCTTCTTGCCGGCACCCGCGCTGCGCCGCGGCGTGGCGCTCTATGCGGCGCTGGTGGGCATCTCGCAGCTCTATTTTCGCGGCTATTTCGATGCAGTCTACAACCTTGAGCCGCTGGGCCTGTGGACGCTGTTCGCGCGCAACCTGATTCTCGGTGCCCTGGTGGTTCTGTTGGTGCGCCTCTGCCGCGAAGACGAGGGCGCGCCCGCTTTGCCATGAACCGCCGCCTCCTCGTCCTCTTCGGTTTGGTTCTGCTGGTCACCGCAGTCACCAGCGAGAACCCGTTCCATCCCGACGAGCACTTCCAGATCGTCGAATTCGCTTCCTTCAAGATGGGGCTCACCCCGCAGGCGTATCTCCCCTGGGAGTACGGCGCCGGGCTCAGGCCATGGCTGCTTCCGCTGGTGGCCTTTCTCTGCATGAAGTCGCTCCGCATGCTGCTCGGCGCCGACGTGTTCGCCGCCACCCTGCTGCTGCGCGGGCTGGCCGCGGCCTTCTCGCTCGCCAGCATCGTGCGGCTCCTTCGCTATACCGCTGCGCGCGAGCGCGTGGCCACCTTCCGCGCCCAGACCTTCTTCGTGCTCACCGCCGGGTTCGTGCCGTACCTGTCGGTGCGCTTCTCGTCGGAAGGGCTCTCGGCCTCGCTCTTCGTCATCGCCTTTACGCTTCTTGAGGAGCGCGCGCGCGAACGTGACTGGGCACGCGAGCTTGGCGCGGGTCTGCTCTTCGCCGCCGCCTTCCAGTGCCGCTACCAGACCATCCTCATGCTGGGGGGCTACGTGGCCTGGCGACTCTTCGTGCAGCGTCCGCCCATCGCGCGCTGGCTCTGGCCGCTCCTGGGCTTCGCCCTGGGCACCGTGCTCGCCTTGGGCGTCGACGCCTGGGGCTACGGGCGTCTGGTCTTTCCCTTCTACACGTACGTGCACGTGAACGTGTTCGAGGGCGTGGCGTCCAAGTTCTCCACCGAGCCGTTCTACGCCTACGCCTACTTGCCACTCGCCAACGTGTTCGTCATCCCCGCGCTCGCCGCCATGGTCTCTTCGGTGGTCTTCTGGGTCCGCCGGCCGCGCGATCCCTTCACGTGGATCATGGTGCCCACCGTGCTCGGCTTCTCGCTCCTCGGCCACAAGGAGGAGCGGTTCTTGTTTCCGCTGGGCATCCTCGCGGCGTTCACGGTCGCGCCGGCCTTCGCCGGCCTTGGGGTGTTCGCCTGGCGCCGCGCGCTCCCGGCGCGTCTTGTCTGGGGCATCAACCTGGCGATCCTGCTCGCCATGGCCGTGTACCCCCTGCACTGGCGCGACCGCGTGCCCCTGGCGCGCACCATGAGTCGCACCCTTCGCGCTACCGATGTGGTCTACATGGACCGCGCCGCCAGCACGTTCTTTCCCGCATTTCGCGGGCGATACGCCGAACGTGAGCTCTTGCCAGACTGCGCGGTGCCCGCCGGCGCCTACGTGCTCACCAGCGGAGCCGACGCCCCACTGCCCGGCGCCGAGCTGGTGTACACCGAGTGGCCCTTCGGCGCCGCAGCGCGCGGCCTTCGCGACCGGGTGCAGAATGCATCGACCAGCGCGCGTCGCCGCTTCGGCCCGGTGGTGCAGCCGGTGGCCTGGTACGGATTGTATCGCGTCTCCGTGGGGCGACCCGCGAAGGCGGAAGGCGCGCTCCAGGATTGCCCGGAGCGCGCCTTTCGACCCATCGCCACGCAGAGACCGTAGCGTAGGGCGCGGTCACAAGTAGCTCGACCGTTTCAGCGCCGATCCATCGCCGCCTCCAGGTCGGCGCGCCTCGACGCCGACCCGATCAAGTGATTCGTGACCCGGCCCTTACTGCTGCACGTCGAGGACGCGGGAGAAGAAGAGGATCTCGCCGCTCTTGCGATCGCGCACCACCAGCAGGTACGGGCGGTCTACCGAGAACGGCTTCGGATCCTCGGTGGGGGCCGCGGTGCCGGCGTTCACCACCGCGGTGGCCGCGGCCGCCACTGTGCCTTCTTCGTCGATCTGCAAGAAGGCCTTGTGGAGCACGTCGCTCACGTGGAGCGTTTCGCGCGAGCTCATCTTGGAAAAATCGGCGTCGATCCCGAAGGGCGCCTTCATGCCCAGCCCTTGCAGCGCCGCGCGAAGGCTCACCGATTCCGGCGCCAGCTTGAGCTTGGGCAGACCCACCGCCACCCGCGTGGGCGCAAGTTTGCCGAAGGTCGACGTGAGGCCATCGACGGTGAGGCTCTTTTCCACCGCGTCGAGCTGCCCCGGTTCCGGAAGCACGATGTCCATGCTCACGTCGCCGCCCTTGTACGGTAGCTCCAGGTACGCTGCGATCTCGTCACGCGCATACGCGTAGCTACCGGTCGCGTGCATGGTGTCTACCTGGCGATCGCCGCGCTGGCCGTGAAAGGTGGCCGGGCGGGTGGCGTCCTTGGTGAACGGCGTCTCCCACTTGGCGTCCATGAAGATGGTGTTCACCAGGACCAGGCGCGTCGCGTTGTCGATGGTCCCTTGCGGAAGGAGGTTGGCGATGCGGTCCTCGGTGCGCTTCTGCACCCAGCGGTTGATGAGCTCCCGCGCCGGCTCCGGCTCCTTGCGAAAGTCTACGACGTTCATGCCCGCGTCGTAGTTGAGCGCCAGCGCGTCGAGGAACGGCGCTTCGAAGGTGCTTCCCTTGTCGCCGAAGAGCGCGTTGTCGACGTGGAGCGCGAGGTCGGCTCCCTGTCGCTTGCCGAGCTCCAGGTCGAGCCAGTTGAACGCGGTGTGCAAGCGATCGGCGGGAAGCGAGAAGTGCAGCGCCGCCTTCATCTCGCTCTCGGTCTTGCCACCGGCGCCTGCGTAGGTCATGGCCAGCGCAGTGGAGATGGAGTGGGGGGAGAAGACGATGTTCTGTCCAACGTTGTCTTTCGCGATCTGCCGGTAGAGGTCGAGGGTGAACGCGGTGTTGTCGTTCACGAAGGTCTTCTGATCCGGCTCGCTCACCACCGGGTTGCGGTTGCGCGTCAGCGACGAGCGCACCTGCTCGGGTTCGGAGCTCGGGGCCTGCGCGTCGGTCGTGCAGGCGAAGGTGCCGGCAAGGAGGGTGGATGCGAGGAGGGAAGGGACAAGGGGAAGGGATCGCATGGGCCACCGAAAAGCACGTCGTGTGCCAGCGCGGTTGCGTCCATGAATTCAATGTATTCAAATGCTTACGGTGAACACAGCGAAGGCGCATGACACATATCGGCACAGCTGGGAACACGAGCGCGCAGGGGTCACGAGAGCGGGGCTTCTATTCGTGACCGGGCCCTTAGCGCGGAAGCTCGAGATAGAAGACGCGCACGTTGGTGGGCCGGCCGTCGCGAACCGCCGCCTCTTGCCAGAAGATGCCCCACTCGTCGACCAAGTACTCGGCGCGCTCGTCGGTCATGAGCACCCGGGTTTCGCCGTTGGTCTGGAGCAGCGAAAGCACCGAGCGCCCGTCCACGACTTCGCGCATCACGGTGCGCTTGCCGGCGGGCCACACCCGGTCGCCGTAGCCGCGGGCCACCACCTCGCGCTCGGGACCGCCCAGGAATGGACGCCGGAACCAGCGCCACGATTTGCCTGCATTCTGCACGTAATCGCGCGGCACGCCGTACATCGCCTCGTCGTCGACGTCGAGGAGCCGTTCGCCTTCCTTCAGCGGGGCGGCGCCGGTGACGCCGCCGTCGGCGCCCAGGCGGCTCACGCGCCCGCCGGCCACGTCTTCCCAGTACACGCCGCTCCAGCGAGCGAGGAGCGGCGCGCTCCCGTCGTAGCGCGCCCGAACCGACTTTACCTTCTGCTCGTCCTCCTCGTTGCGGTAGGTCGAGAGCGGCTGCCCGCGGGCCCCGGTCCAGACGATGCGGCGGTTCGATACCTCGAACGAAGCGCCGTAGGGAATGTCGACCACGTCCTTCACGTCGGAGCCGAAGCGGCTCACCCGCCGCACCACCGAAGCGCCCAAGTCGCGTGGGGCCGACCAGTACACGAAGTCGCCGTCGACCCGTGGAAACGAGCCGCCGGTGCTCTCGGCCAGGCGCCGCGCCGGTCCGCCGGTCCGCGGGAGGGTGTACACGCCATCGGCGCGCACGAAGTAGAGCGCGTCGGGATCCACGGCGAGGCCACCGCGACCACCTGCGACGTTGGCGCCCACCACCTCGGTGAGGTCGAGGCGCTCGCCCGGATGCCCTTCGATGGTGCGAACGCGCTTGGCCGAGAGGAGCGGATCGTCGTCGCAGGCGACCAGCACGCCGGCGCCGAGGGCGCCGAGAAAAGCGCGGCGCCCGAGGGGGATGGAGAACGGAGAACGCATGGCCTCCAGAGGCTACCGGGTTGCCCCCTCAGGTCAACAGCCCCTGCTCGGTGGCGTAGAGCGCGGCGCCGGCTCGGGAGCGGAAGCCCAGCTTGTCGTAGATGTTGGTTGCGTGCTGCTGCACAGTGCGGGTGGAGATGGTCAGCGCGCTCGCGATCTCCTTATTGGTCAGACCCCGCGCGACCAACCGGAGCACCTCGCGTTCGCGCTCGGTGAGGCGCGGATCCGGCGGCTGCGGCCGCGACGAATGACCCGAGGCGGCCAGCACCGCGACCACCGCGCGTCGGTCGAAGGTGCCCGCCGCCGCCATGGCTTCGAGCGTTTCTCGGGCGCCACTCCGGGTATGGGGCGCACGATGCGGACGAAGCGCGAGCAGCGCCGTGTACACGTCGGCCGCGGCGAGCAGCTGCGAAGTGAACGACAGGGCGCCGCCGGCTGCGCCGCGATGATAGCCGGAAGCGTCGCGCCGTTCGTGGTGCTCACCCACCACCCGCGCGAAGGGCGCGAGCGCGGCGTGGCGCAAGAGCACGCGCTCGCCGTGGTAGGCGTGGAGCCTCACCTGCTCCCATTCGCTGGGCGAGAGCTGGGTTGGCTTCTCCCATATGCCGTTCGGCACCGCGACCCGGCCGAGGTCGAGGAGCAGGCCGGCGGTGCGCACGAACCCGGCCTCGGCCTTGGGCAGCTCCAAGTGCTCTGCGGCGCGCCCGGCGAGCAACGCGACGGCAGCCGAGTGCCCGAGGAAGACCGGGCTCTTGATATCGGCGTAGTCACCAAAGGCGCCGGCGATGGCCTCGAGGTTGGGCGCGGCCTCGTCGTCCGGAAACAGCGCCCGCGCCCGGTGCATCGCTTCGTCCCACACGCTGCTCGCGCTCTCGAGCCCTTCGGCGACGCGGTCCCATGCGCCGAGACAGGCGTCGACCAGCGCGGGATCCAGCTGCCCGCCGCGGCGCTTGCGGAGCACGCCGGAAACTGTCGCTGCGCCGCCCGCGCCACCCCGCTGGCTCGCCTGAATCACCAATTGGTGGGAGAGGTGGACGATGCGCGCGGCCAGTGGAATGGCCGCGCCGGCGAGCCCCACCGGACCGCCTTCGCCGTCGTAGCGCTCGTGCATCGACGCCAGCGCAGCGTCGACCTCCGGCGGAAGATCGAGGCGTGCTGCCAGGCGCCGCGCCACCTCGCACTGGCTCACCACGTAGTCGTGACGCATGCGCGCAGCGCCGCCGAACGCCGCGGCCACGATGCCCACGCGTTCGCCCAGCGGCGATTCTTTGGCGAGCCCAAACAGCGTTGCCGCGCCCAGCTCGCGGAGGCTTCCGAAGTCTACCGGCGCGTAGAGGCGCGCGGTGGCGATGTCGTCGCCACCCATAGCCTTCGCCTCTTCGTGCGAGTACGCGGTGCAGCCCAAGAATCGCAGCAGACCGGCGTAGGCGACGGTCGCCGCGACGTCGGCCGGCGCGTTCACCGCCTCCGCCAGCCGCAGCCCCAAGACCGACACCCGCAGCGTCGTCTCCAGGGGTTGCCCATTGGCCATGTCGGTGATGCCGGCCAGCGCGGCCAGGAGCTCGAAGAGCTTCATGTCACGAGCCTATCGCCTCCAGGGCCGGATTGTTCATGGCTCCGGTGTGGCCTCAGAATGTCTCGCTCCCGGTGGGCTCGGCCTTTGCCCCGCGGAGCTCGGCGCTCGCGCGGTACACCGGGCGCCGGGCGCGCATGATGTTTCCGAGCGGGCGGTGGTCGGCCAGGGTATGCCAGGGCGTGAAAGACAGGTCGGTGCAGAACGCCTCGGCCTTGGCGCCGGCGCCGGCGTTGATGTCGACCTTGGGAAACGTGATGCGGCCGACCTTCACGAAGGGGGTCGTCCACTCCACCGAGGTGTCTTCCATGGGCTCGCTATCGCCGTTCTTCTGGAACTGCAGGTACACGTCGATGCACACGGCGCCGGTGGCGAGCCGCTTGGCGAGATCGGTGCGCAGGTAGTCGGGGTCGGCCTTGTTGGGTAGTTGCTCCACCGGCGTGCACACGCCGCCCTGCAGAATGCCGGGCGCCGCCTGGAGCTTGGCGGCCGCCTTGGCCCGCGATTGCTCCGCCTCGCCGGCGCCGAGGCCCATGGCGAACGCGCCGCCGGTGAAGAAGCGATCGCCGAGCATGCTGCCCACCTTCTTGGTGTTGGGCGCGGTGCGATGGGCGAGAAAATCGAGGATGCGCTGGTTCTCCGGCTGCAGCAGGAACTTGCCGGCGCCGATGAGGTTGTTGAGGCGCCCGAGCACCGTGCCGCCATCGTTCTCGCCGGTCATCGCTTCACCGAAGGCCATGAAGTGCCGTGCGTCGGGGGCTGGTGTGATGGCGCCGTTGGTCATGAGGAAGTCTTGGCTGCGCGCGGCGTCGTCGCTGGCCACGGTGCGCATGCGCGCGCCCTCCACGTTCAGCACCTTGAAGGCGAGGCCGCGTACGTCGACCTTCTTGTCCGACTGCCGAAAGCCCACGCCGTTGGAAAAGCGCGCCCACACCGGGTAGGAGCCGGCCTTGGCGAAGAGGCCCACCCGGGTGGCGGCATCGAGACCGCTGGGGTCGAGGTCGAGCCGACCTTGCGCGCAGGCGTTGCCCTTCGCATGGAAGCCGCGCACCACCTTGCTCGCACTCTGCTGCGCTTGCACCGTGCGTTGCATCTTCTGAATGCGCCGCGCCATGTCGGCGAACTCCGCCTCGTCACCGGGCAGGATCTCTTCCTCACCCACCTCGAGGCGGCGCTTGGCCCACACGTTGGTGGGGTCGGGCTTGGAACGGTCGACCTGGTTTCGCGCCACCTCGAGCAGCTTGTCGATCTCGATGTCGTCGGAGCTGCTGTCGTCTTGCGGCTCCTCCGCGGCGCAGGCGAAGGCGAGGAGCCCAAAGCAGCCGGCCAGCGCCAGCGAAGCGGCGAGCGAACGACGCGAGAAACGGCGGCGAAGCGATGCGTACATGGTGGAAGAACCTCCTGCGCATGGCTATGACACGCCGATTTTCGGCGCCCCATCCGTCGTATGGCTGAGGCCCGCTCGATCCACCCGGGCCCTTAGCTCCACACCGGGGCGGCGCCGAGCGCCACGCGGCGCCGGGTTTCCCAGGCCGCGACGCGCGTGGCCACCAAGAATGCGACGGTGGCGAGCGTGAGGCCTGCCACCACGTCGAGGAGCCAGTGCCAGCGCAGGAACAGGGTGGCGAGGACGATCTGCGGCGTCACCAGCAGCATGAGTGGGGCGAGCACGCGATAGGGGCCGAGCTTCCGGTGGCGCAGCGAGAACAGCGTGAGCGCAGTGGGCACCGCGGTGTGCAGGCTCGGAAAGATATCGGTGCGCGTACCGCCCGCGCCGACTGCATGTTGCACGCATTGCCAGAAGACCGGCCCCGACAGCTGGTGCTGGAAGCTCCCCTCCAGGTGGCGAAACGGTCCGAAGCCCGGCACCAGCAGGTACGTCAGGTGCCCCACCCCGAATACGATCGTCACCAGCAGCGCCAGCTCGTGCTGCACCTGGGTGCTCTTCACCACCAGCGTGGCCGTACCCACGTGAATCGCGATGAGGAAGAAGTAGCCGAAGTAGAAGAACGAGAACCACTCGGTGGTGGCCGGCGTCACCCAGCGGTCCCAGGCGATCGCCGGTTCCACGCCGAACAGGCGCAGATCGAGGGCGAGGATCGACGCGTCGACGGTGTGGGTGGTCACCGCCGGCAACACGTGGTCCAGCTGGAGGAAGGTCGCCACCAGCGCGAACACCACCGAGGTTCGGCGGGCCCACGTTCCCAGCGGGGTACCGGCGGTGAGCGCGCTTCTCGCGGTGAACACGAAGGCCAGGTAGATGCACAGGTCGGCGCCCAGCAGCGACACCGCGAACGACGCAGGCCCGCTCCGCAGGAGCGCCGCCCCCGCCAGTGCGGCAATGTATGCGCCGAGCGCCCACTCGTGCGCCGCCACCTCCTTCAACGAAAAGATCGCACCGTGGGCAGCGGGCGACGACCGGAGGGCGAGGGTAAGGGTGGGGGTAGGCGACGACTCCATGGCAACGCTCAAGCAGGGCTCATGCCGCTCGGCGCCTCCGCGTAAGTGCTCGAATTTACTGGCGTCGCCTCCAGCGGCCGGACGCTGTGTGAATGGTTCAACCAGTTCTGCGTCTCCGGCGGTTCACGCTGCGTAGCGGGAATTCGTCGAGGTCGCGCAGTAGCGTTAGGTTTCGCGCGGCGTTCGGGGCTACTGCCGTATAAGGAACCATGGACGTCACCCGGCTTCCGGTGCGCATCACAGCCGACCCTCGCCGGGTCATCGCCCGTCCGTTTCTTCCTGGGGGTCGCGGGCGCGTGGCCGCCATCGTCGACCGCGTTCGCGCGCTGCCCGAGGCCGAGGTGTCGAGCATGGTGGCGACGCTGGTCTCCGACTACCGCCAGCGCCACAAAGACATCCGCGGCATCTTTCGCCAGAACTACGCCTCGGCCATGGCGTTCGCTGCGCTGAACCCCGAAGGCAGTGAAGACCAGCGGCTGCTCCTGGGCGCGTACTTCACTCTCGAGTACTCGCTCGAGTCGGTGGCGCTCTTCAACCCCTCGATGGTGCGCCACCCGGACCAGAACGGCGTGCCGCACGGGAGCGAGCGTTTCGTCATGAGCCTTCGGGCCTGCGGCGAGGGGCACATTTCGTCGATCGAGTTCCGCTCCGGCATCATCGACGCCCACCACGGCGTCACCATGGACCCGCACTCCCGCTTCGCGCTCACCGCGCGCCCGGTGGACGACGCCCTCTACGACAAGGAGAGCTACCTCCTCAAGCTCCGGGAGATGCGCGCCCACAGCACGCTGGCCGAGCCCATTCTGGCGCTCCTCGACGGTCAGTTCACCCTCAGCGACCTCAAGTACGCCATCGCCCGCTGCAAGCCCCAGGAGAGCTCTACGCACTTCAAGGAGCTCGCCGACAACATGGTTTGGCTGGCCCACTCCAACTACCAGCTCGAGTTCTCGCCCGACGCCGCGCTCTCCGAGCGGGTCATCTTTCCGGTGAGCGAGAGCGAGAGCCGCGGCATCGAAGACGCGCGCTTCGTGCGCTTCGTCTACCCCGATGGCCGCGTCGTCTACTACGCCACCTACACCGCCTACAACGGCTTCCGCGTGCTGCCGCAGCTCATCGAGACCACCGACTTTCGCCACTTCAAGGTGAACACCCTGAACGGCGACTGCGTGCAGAACAAGGGCATGGCACTCTTTCCGCGCAAGGTCGGCGGCCACTTCCTGATGGCGTCGCGCCTCGACGGCGAGAACATCTTCCTGCTCAAGTCCGACAACATCCACTTTTGGAATGAGTCGAAGCTGGTGCATCAGCCGAAGCGCCCGTGGGAGTTCGTGCAGGTGGGCAACTGCGGCTCGCCCATCGAGACGGATCAGGGCTGGATTCTCCTCACCCACGGGGTGGGGCCCATGCGGCAGTACTGGCTGGGGGCGCTCCTCCTCGACGCCGACGACCCTTCTCAGGTCCTCGGCGAGCTGGCCGAGCCGCTCATGGTGCCCAACGCCGACGAGCGCGACGGCTACGTACCCAACGTGGTGTACTCCTGCGGCGCGCTTCGGCACGGCGATCGTCTCATCCTGCCCTACGCCGTATCCGACAGTCACAGCGCCATCGCTACCCTGTCCATTCCCGAGCTGCTCCAACGGCTGCTCGCGCACTGAGGTACTGAGGTTAGCGCGCTCTTATTGAGCGCGTGCTGGGCTCGCCAAGCCCAAGGTGGGCACTGGGAATCGACGGGAATGCGCCGAAGTCTCTCGGAAGTGGCAGCGTCGAAGCCGCGAGCGCGGACGCAGACGAACAAACTCGGTATGCTCGCCCTCCATGAAGCGGGAATTGCCTGTATCCCACATCTACTTTGTGTGCGGCCTCGAAGCGCAGACCGATGCCGAGGTGATTCGCGCGCTTGCGGAGCGGCTGGGGAGCCACGTGAAGGCCTCCTTCGCCGCGGCCGCCGCGCTGCGCGAGAAGCGCTCGCCCACCGGGCTGCCCTTCCCCGAGGTGGCGGTGGCGCTGCCCCACGCCGAGCCCGAGCACGTGGAGAGCCCGGCGCTGGTGGTGGCCACGCTGGCAAAGCCGGTGCGCTTCCGGCAGATGGGCTCGCCCAAGATCGCGCTGGAAGTGGGTCTGGTGGTGATGCCCGCGCTCACCGCCAAGGAGCAAGCGGCGGCCGGGCTAGCGAGCCTGCTCACGCTCCTGCAAGACCTCGACTTGCGCCGCGCGCTCGTCGCCGCCGACAGTGAAGCGGCCATGAAGGCTGCGCTCGGGGCGTCGGCATGACCCTCGAGACCAGCGTTCGCTACATCCTGGGGCTCGGTCCGGCGGTGATGATGCCGCTCTTCATCACGCTCCTGGGACTGCTGTTCCGGCAGGGCTTTCAGAAGAGCTTTCGCGCAGGGCTCACCGCCGGCGCCGGCTTCATCGCGGTGGGGCTGGTGGTCGGGCTTTTGGTAAACGTGGTGGGGCCCAAGGCCATGGCCTTTGCCACCGTGCTCGGGCTCAAGCTCGACATTCTCGACGTGGGCTGGCCCATGGGCGCCGCGGTGTCGTTCGCGTCGCCCATCGCCGCGGCGCTGATTCCCATCGTGCTGGGGCTCAACGTGGTGCTGGTGATTGCCAAGTTCACCCGGACCATCGACGTCGACATCTGGAACTATTGGCATTTCATCTACACGGGCGCGCTCATTCACGCGGCCACGCAATCGATGCCGCTGGGCATCCTCGGCGCGTGCATCACCGCCATGATCATCTTCAAGCTCGCCGACTGGACGGCGCCAGTCGTGGAAAAGCACTTCGGTCTGCCGGGCATCTCGCTGCCGCACACCGAGACCCTCAACTGGGCGCCGCTCATGTTCGGGCTGGAGCGCATCTGGGCCCACGTGCCGGGCCTGGCCAAGCTGGAGGCCGACCCCAAGGCGGTGCGCGAAAAGCTGGGGATTCTCGGAGAGCCGCTCTTCATGGGAGCCATTCTCGGTATTCTCCTGGGCGCGCTCGGCGCCATTCCGCTCTGGCGCGAGGGAAAGTATGGCGCCTGGGCCAAAGATATTCTCACGCTCTCGGTGACCATGGCGGCGGTGCTCATTGTACTGCCAAAGATGGTGGCCATTCTCATGGAAGGCCTGATTCCCATCTCCGAGGGCGCACGCGAGTACTTGCAAAAGCGTTTTCCCGGACGCGATTTGCTCATTGGTCTCGACGCCGCGGTGGTGATTGGGCATCCAGCGAACATGGCCATCGCGCTCCTGTGCGTGCCCATCATGCTGCTCTTGGCGGTGGTGCTCCCCGGCAATCGCATGCTGCCGTTCGGCGATCTGGCAGCCCTGCCGTTTTACATTCTGTGGGGGGTGGCGGCGGCGCGCGGCAACATGGTGCGCGGGCTGCTGAACGCCATCGTGGTGTTGGTGCTCATCTTGTGGATAGGTACCAGCCTGGGGCCGCTCACCACCGAGCTGGCGAAGGCGGCGGGTTTCTCGCCCCAGGGCATGGGCGCGGGAGCCGAGGCCTATACGCAGTGGTCTGGCGTGGCGCTGGGCAGCCACGTGGTGCCGTGGATGGTGCTCAAGCTTTTCCAGCCCGGCGCGCGCTGGCAGGGTGTGCTGGCGCTCACTGGCTTCTTCGGCGTCTGGTACTGGGTGCGCAAGAGCCCGTCGGAGGAGCCGGCCAAGGAAGCGGCCCTCGCCAAGGATGAAGAAACGAAGGACGCGCCCCCGTGAAAACCCTGGTGCTGGGGGACCTGCTGCACGCGCGTCCGGCGAATCTGTTCGTGCGCGTAGCGTCGGAGCATGCGGCCGACGTGCGGGTGCGGTGCGGAGGGAAGCAGGCCAACGCGAAATCGATCCTCGAGGTGCTCGCCTTGGGCGCCGTGCGCGGGGCCACCCTCGAGCTTACGGCGAGCGGCGTCGATGCGGAGCAGGCGCTCGAGACCTTGGCGCGACTGGTGCTTGCCAACTTCGACGCCGATCTCGTGCCCGAGACCGGCGCCGGTGCAGCACCGGGAATCGGCATCGGCGCTGCGCTGCTCTGGGAGCCCCCGGCGGACGACGACGGCCCGGTAGACGTGGCCGCGCGCTTCGCCGAAGCGCGCGCCGGCCTCGAACGCCTGCTGGCGGAGCTCTCGCCGGCTGATCTGGAGCTCTTGATCCCGGAACGCGCCATCCTCGCCGAGGTAGAGCCGCGCGTCGTTTCTCGCATCGCCGCCGGCGAGACCTTCGCATCTGCGGTCGAGGCCGAGACCGACTGCGCGCACACCGACTTGTTTCTCGACGTGCGCATGCGCATTCTCGGAAGCGCCTTGACCGTCACTGGCGATCTGCCCCGCGTGCTGGTGGTCGAGTCGCTCCCGCCGTCGCTCGTGGCGTCGCTCCCGGCGTGCGTCGTCGGAATCGTGAGCGCTATGGGCGAGCAAGAAGAAGCCCATGGAGTGGGTAGCACCAGCCACGCAGCGATCCTGGCGCGCAGCCGCGGCATTCCCTTGGCGTATGTCGATGGGTCGGTCACCGCCACCATCGCCTCCGGCGATCGCGTGGTGGTCGATACGCTGCAAGTGCCCGCCCGCGTGTGGGTCGACCCGAGCGAGAAGCTCCTGTCGGAGGCCACGGCGCGGCAAGAAGCACGGCTTCGCGAGCGCGCCCAGCGCGAGACCTCGGTCACCGGCGCCGACTTGCCGGTTTCGATCCGCGCCAACGTCTCGCGCGTCGGCGAGCAGTGGCCTGCGCTCGCGCGCGGCGTGGGGCTTTTGCGTACCGAGCTGCTGTTCGCCGCCCACGCCCGTGAGCCGAGCGTCGCCGAGCAAACGGCGGCGTATCGCGCGGTGGTTTCGCGCGCCAACGGGCATTCGGTTTCGGTGCGGGTGTTCGATGCCGGCCGCGACAAGCCGCTCCCGTGGCTTCCGGTCGCGCCCGGCGCGCCCTCGGAAACGGCCTCCGGTGTGGGCCTGCTCTTCGCCCACCAGCCGGTACTGAAGGCGCAGCTGGCGGCCATCTTCGCGGCGGGCGCCAAGGCGCTCTTGCCGCTGGTGCGGTCGGCATCCGACGTGGAGCGCGCGCGCCGGCTCGGTCCGCCCGGTTTGGTGGTGGGCGCGATGATCGAGACCCTCGACGCGGTCGAGGCCTCGGCCGACATCGCAGTTGCCGCCGACTTCGTCAGCATCGGGAGCAACGATCTCACCGCCGACGTACTGGGCGTCGCGCGATCGTCGTGGGAGCAAGGGCTCTTGCCGCAGGTTCGCGCGGCCCTGGCAAAAATAGTGCATAATGCACGCAGCGCCGGCAAGGAGGTGACCGTCTGCGGCGAGCTCGCAGCTCACCCGGAAGGCGCACGCATGTTGGTCGCGCTGGGCGTGACCGCGCTCAGCGTTCCCCCTGCTGCCGTGTCCGATGTAGCGTACGCCCTCGTCGCCTCGCCTCTACCGTCCAAGGAAGCCCCATGAAGAAGATCCTCGTTGCCTGCGGAACCGCCGTCGCCACCTCCACCGTGGTCGCGAAGAAGCTCGAAGAGGCGCTGAAGGCTCGGGGCTTCTCGGTTTCCATCGACCAGTGCAAGGCCTCCGAAGTGCCCAGCAAGGCGGCAGGCTACGACGTTATCGTCTCCACCACCGAGGTCGACGGCACCGGCGGCAAGCCGCTGATTCGCACGCTGTCGTTCCTCACTGGCATCGGCATCGAGGCCGACATCGAGAAGATCGCCGGCTTCTTGAAATGATCTTCCGGCGCGCGCGCTGGCGGGTCGTGCTGTCGGACGCGGTGCTGGTGGCGCTGCCCGTGCTGCTGGTGGCGCGTGGCCAGGGCTGGGGCTTCGGCTGGCTGCTGGCGCTCTCCGGGCTCTTGGTTTGGGGCATCAACCTGGTGACCTTGCATTTTCCCCACGAGGTCGAGATTACGCCGGGCGAGCTGGTGGTGCGGGCGTACGGTCGGTCTCGCCGCTACGCGCTCGGTGATGTGCGGCCCGTGGTGCGCAGGTTCCTGGTGAAGGACCGCGCCTTCGTTCGCCTCCGCGACGGCCAAGGGCGCAGCCGCGGCGCGCACTGGTTCGTCTCCGACGTGGGCGACGTAGACACCATGCTCGAAGCCTTGATACGGAGCAGCTAAGGCGTAGGGGGCCGATCGCCGGGCGGCGAGGTGGGCGCCGCGCGGAGAGCGGGCTACGCGAGCCGCCTGTGGTGCGGATAGGTAGCGGCGTCCAATGCTTCGAGGAGAGTTTCGAGACGGGAGCGTCTGGACGACAGCATCAAGCGCCGCATTGAGCTGCGCGGTATGGAAGGCGGCGTCCACGTACGCCCGCCTCCGCTGCGTCGCCCACCCTGCCGCCCGGCTCTGTCTGGGCTCCCACGAAGGTGGTTGAAGGTCGGAGGGGAAGGCCGCCTGGGCTCCCACGAAGGTGCACGAAGGTGGACGAACGTGGCAGGGGTTGGGGGGGAGCGGACATGTGTGCAGGGTGCAGGGAACGCCGCGCGTCGGGGGGCATCGCGCGGAGAGCGGGCTACGCGAGCCGCCTGTGATGCGGGTAGGTAGCGGCGACCAAGTGCTTGAAGGTGAGTTTCGAGGCGGGAGCCGCGTGGACGACAGCATCAAACGCCGCATT
>JBBQWQ010000037.1:0-76046 GCA_038210445.1 Polyangiales bacterium | reverse complement strand
AGCTCACCGCCGCCGCGGCCCCGGGCAGCGGCGGCTCGGACGGCATGGGCGGCATGGGCGGCATGGGCGGCATGGGCGGCATGGGCGGCATGGGCGGCATGGGCGGCGACTTCGACATGGATTGATCGCCCTGCGCGAAGCGGCCTCGGCCGCCTTGCGCCCGCACGACAGCGCGATGCGCCGCGTCCCGAAAAGGGGCCGGCGCATCGGCCTTTTTGTGGGCAAAATCGCCCGCATCTTGCTTTTCGATGGGGCGCTTCCGTATGCTCCCCCGCAATGTTCGTCGGAGCCGAGTGGACCTGAGATGGAGCTCTTCGTAGCCGGGTGCCACGGGGGCGAAACGCCCAAGCATCGGACCTCTGCGTTCGTCGTGGATGGCCGCATCGCCATCGACGCCGGTGCGCTCACCAGCGGTCTCAGCCTCAAAGCGCAGTGCGCTCTCGACGCGGTCCTGGTGAGCCACGCGCACATGGACCACGTGCGCGATCTCGCCACCATCGCCGACAACCGCACGCAGCTCGGGGCCAAGCCTTTGGAGATCGTCGGCATCGGCCACACCATCGACGCGCTCCGAAAGCACTTCTTCAACGGACTGCTGTGGCCGGACTTCACCCGCATTCCCACGGCCAAGGCGCCGGCGGTCCGCTACCACGTCATCGAGGCGCTCGCGCCCACCACCATCGGCAAGTACCGCATCACCGCGGTGCCTGTGACGCACACCATCGACTGCGTGGCGTTCATCGTCGAAACGCCCTCCGGCGCCCTCGCCTACAGCGGCGACACGGGGCCGACGGAGCTCCTTTGGGAGCGGCTCAACGAAATCAAGAAGCTCCGGCTCCTCCTGATGGAAGTCAGCTTCCCCGATGATGAGCAACGGCTCGCCACCGTTTCGGGCCACCACACCCCAAAGACCCTGGCCGACGATCTCCGCAAGTACAAGAGCCCCAGCAGCCTCGACGTGCTCCTGTACCACATGAAGCCCACCCACGAGCGCCAGGTAGAGCGGGAGTGCGCGCGGCTGCGCGGCCTCAACCTCTCGGTGCCGCGCCTGGGCGACCTCTACAAGGTCTGAAAAAGGCGAGTCGCGACGCGGGGGTCGCCGAAAGTCGTCTCGCGGCGCTTGCAGGTCCGGATGGGGTTGCCTAGAAGCATTTGCCCCCCGTGACCGAACCGAACACCATTCCCGGACTCGAAAACGACGCCGAAGGCGCGCGAATCGTCGCAGAAGAGCTCAAGCTCCTGGCGACCGTCACCCGCGCGCTGGGCGCTGCGGAGGCCAAGAAAGCGGCCCAGGGCACGCCCGACGACGACGCGCTCATGGAGCTGCGCGAGCAGGTCGAGACCGCCAAGCCGGAAGACCTGCCATCGCTCTTCGAGCAGATGCACACCATGGGCGCCATTCGCGCGCAACGGGGCAGGGGCGCCATCGGCCTCCTCGACGGCAAGAGCCCGTACTTCGGCCACCTGCGCCTGGAGGAATCGCTCCCCGGACAGAAGCAGCTGCGGCGCCGCGACGTGCTCATCGGCTCGCGCTCGTATGTAGACGCCGAGGCCGGCGTGCGCATCGTCGACTGGCGCAACGCGCCGGTGAGCCGCATCTTCTATCGCTACCGAGAAGAGGACGACTACGAGGAGCGCCTCGGCGACTCCATCGTCGAAGGTACCGTGGCGGTGCGGCGCAGCGTGGCCATCGCCGAGGGCGAGCTCCGCCGCGTATCGGCGCCCCAGGGCACGTTCATCCGCCAGAAGACCGGCGAGTGGAAGCGCCTGGCCGCCAGCTCGGCGCGCCTCTCCACCGACAAGAAGCGGCTCGGCGTTGGCGCCGACGGCCGCCCGCGCGAAGACAAGCTGCTGCCGGAGATCGCGGCCATGCTCGACTCCGCGCAGTACGATCTCATCACCCGCGAAGGCGCGGGTCTGGTGGCCATTCAGGGCAGCGCCGGCAGCGGCAAGACCACCGTGGGCCTTCACCGGGTTGCGTACCTGGCGGCGCACAACCCAAACCGCTTCCGCGCCGACCGCATGATGGTGGTGGTGCCCAACGAGGCGCTCATTCACTACGTCTCGCGCGTGCTCCCGTCGCTCGGCGTCGAAGGCGTGCCCATCACCACGTTCCCGCGCTTCGCCCGGCGCATGGTCATCGGCCTGTTCCCGAACCTGCCGTCGCTCCTCCGCGAAGACACGCCTTCGGTGGTGGCCCGCATGAAGAGCTCGGGCGGCATGCTGCGCGCCGTCGAGACGCTGGCGAGCCGCATGCACGCGACCATCGAGGGGCGCGTCTCCACCGCCATGGGCAAGTGGGAGGGCGGCGATCTGGTCGTCAAGGCCTTCGACGCCACCAAGGAGCAAGCGCCCGACGTGCGCGTCACCCAGTTCGCCCAGTGGGTCGCCGGCAAGCGCGAGCTCGGCGGCAGCCGCTTCGACGTGGTGCCGGCCATCACCCGCGGCGCGGTAGAAAAGCTCGGCCAAGATCTCCGGCAGAAGACCCGCAACGTGCTCTCGCTGTGGGACGAGCTGTGCACCAACCCGGCGCTCCTGGCCGAGTCGTTCCAGGGCGACGCCACCGTTTCGGCGTCGCATCTTTCGCAGTTCCAAGACTGGTGCGTCCGGCAAACCCGCATTCGCACCGAAGACGATCGCGACGGCGAGACCGCAGCCATCGACGAAGAAGACATGCCGCTCCTCCTCCGGCTCTGGCAGAAGATCCGCGGTCCGCTCCTGAACGAGCGCGAGGAGCCGATTCGCCTGGCGCACCTGTTCGTGGACGAGGTGCAAGACCACAGCGCGGTCGCGCTCCGGGTGCTCCTCGACCTCGCGTCCAAGGAGCAGTCGGTCACGCTGGCCGGCGACGTGGCCCAGCGGATGCTCGACGAAGGCGACGATCGCGGCGAGTTCGCCTGGACCGATCTCTTGGAAGAGCTCGGCGTTCAGAGCGCCACTGTGGACCCGCTCAAGGTCTCGTACCGTTCTACCGCGGAGATCACCACCTTCGCGCGGGCCGTACTCGGCAGCTTCGCGCACGAGGCGGAGCCCATCGCCACCCGGCATGGTCCCGCCGTCGAGGGCTTTCAGTTCGCTTCCGTGGGCGAAGAAGTGGCCTTCCTGGGCGACGCCCTCAAGGAGCTGGCGGCCGACGAGCCCGACGCCAACGTGGCCATCATCGCGCGCTTTCCCCAGCAGGCCGAGGTGGTGTTCGAGGGCCTGGAGCGCGCCGAAGTGCCGCGGGTTCGCCGGGTCGCCAAGCAAGACTTCACGTGGGAGGCCGGCGTCGATGTCACCGACGTGCGGCAAACCAAGGGCCTCGAGTTCGACGAAGTGGTCCTCGTGGAGACCACCAAGGAGAGCTTCCCGGATTCGCCGGCCTCGCGCCACGCGCTCTACGTCGGCGCCACCCGCGCCGCGCACCAGCTCTGGTGCATGAGCAGCGGCACCCAGTCGCCGGTGGTCGAGGCGGCTCTGGAGGTCGCGGCGCAAGCTGCCGCGGCCGCGGCCGCCGCCGAAGCCCCCCAAAGCTGAGGTCGGTTAAAGCAACGTAATGGCGTTCCGAGGGTCATTGCCGCGACAATGCGGCGCATGATCCGAAGACGTTTTCCCATTCTGTTGCTCGCAGCCTCGCTGCTGTGGGCGCCGCTATCGTTCGCCAAGGCCGAGCACGGTAAAGACCACGATCGCGATCGCGCAGCCGACGCGGGCCCCGCCGGCGAGAAGCACAAGAAGAAGGAGCTCACCGACGAGCAGAAGCAAAAGCGCAAGGAGCACATGGCCGAGCTCCGCGCCAAGTGGGGCGAGCAGCTGAAGAAGCCCGGCGTGAAGGACGAGATGCGCGAGCACATGAAGCGCATGGCCAAGCTCCGGAAGATCGCCCGGGTGGCCAAGGACGCCAAGAAGGAAGCCGTCGAGAAGCGCGCCGAGGCCGCCATGAAGCGAGAGAAAGAGCGCCACGACAAGAAGATGGAGACCTTGAAGGCCCAACCGGCGCCCGCAGGCTCTGCCGCGGGCATGCCGTCGGCTCCGGCCACCGCAGGAGGTGCAAAGTGAAGATCCGAACGAGCATGCTGGCTGTGGGACTCTTGGGCGCCGCGGGCCTCGTGGCCGCGGGCTGCGACAAGGGCGACAAGAAGACCGATACGGCACCCAGTGCCACCATGGCGCCGACCGCGCCGCTGGCATCGGCGAGCGCGTCGGTGATCACCGCGCCCTCGGCGAGCGTCGCCGTCGCCACCACCGAGGACGACGACACCCCAACGGAGGAAGACTTCGACGATGAGGCGGACGACATCACAGCGTCCAACGTCGACGCCGAGCTCTCCAAGATTGAGAAGGACCTGAAGTAAGCTTCTCAGGCTCAGGCTCCCGCAGCGGCCCGGACTCCTTCGTGGAGTTCGGGCCGTTTTGCGTTCCGGACAGGGGCTGGTCGCTTCGCTACAAATTTCGCATAAGATGCATTATGTCAACTAAAGCCCCGCGCCGAGAGTCGGAGGATTCTTCGGAGAAAGAAGGCCTTTCGTGGACGTCTCTCTGTCCGTGCCGCTCCTGACGCCAGAACCTGAATGGAAAGCCCTGGCAACGCTCTGCGTCCCGAAGGCGCGACGTGGATGGCGCCCGTGGGTGGATGGCGCCCGTGGCACAACGCGCGCGCCCGCCCGGATCGCCCGCGGGTACGGCGTCCCAGAACAGCGCGCGCCCGAAGCGGAAAAGCGCTCCCAGAGCCCCCTCCCGGGCCTTTCGTGGCCTGGCTGTCTCAAGGGGCGCGGCGACTTATGTCAACTCGCGCGTTGGAAGCGGGCTCTCTACTGGCGGCCGAACCAGGCGTAGTCGTCGGGCTTGCGGTCGGCCTTGGGCACCGCAACCTGGGCCCCCAGCAGCACGCCGCCGTTGCTGAGCGCGAAAAGCTTGTTTCCGAACGCGGCCGGCGTCTGGCTGAACCCGGTCCCCGGATCCAGGCCGTCGATGGTGCGCCCATTGCGCGGCGATAGGAGAAAGAGCCCGTGCCGACTGGTGCCCACCAGGAGCGCTCCGGCGCACGGTACAGGAGCCGTGATGCCCCCTTCCGGTACCTTGTTTCGCCAGACCATCTTTCCCGCGGTATCGAGCGCCCAGAGGCCCGTAGAGGAGCTTGTGGCGAGAATCAGCGTTTTGGCCGGGATCTCGGTGCCGTCGGCGGATTTGTGTGCGGCTTCCTGGAACAGCGAGAGCTCGGTCACGCCGGTGGCTCGCTCGTTCCACCAGACCCGGGAGCCGGTCTTGGCGTCGAGCGCGTAGACGCCTCCCGCGTAGCTTGCCACGTAGACGACCCGCGCGTTCGGCGGGCCATCGACGAGGGGCGTCGTGTCCACGTCGAGGTACTTCACGCTGTCGGCGCCGTCGTCCACATCGGCGATGAGGTCCACCGGTGCCCAGCGCTCGGTGCCGTCGGCGGCGTTGTAGGCGGCCACGTGGCCGTCGGAGTACGCCATGTAGACGATGCCGTTGTCGTACGTCGCGCCCGCGTACCCCGCGACCTCTTTGCCCAGCGCGGAGGGCCGGTGCGTCTGCCAGCGAAGCTTGCCGGTGCGGCGGTCGATGGCGAAGAGATGGTCGGCGGCGTTGGCCACAAACAGGGTCTCGCCGTTGTGGGCAGGCCTCCGGGTGACCTCGGCGCCGGTGTTGAACCGGTACACGAGCGAGCCGTCGTAGGCGCGCACCGCATACAGGGCGCCGTCGTGCGACCCGAAGTACACGATGTCGAGCTCCCGGTCGTAGTACGGCTCCGACTGCACCGGACCGGTGGTCTGGTAGCGCCAGAGCGAGCTGCCGTCGGTGGACCGGAGCGCGTAGAGACCGAAGTCCGACGAGCCCACGAAGATGCGGTTCTGGTACGGGTCGATCTCGGCTTGCCCGTGCTCGTATTCCTCGCCGGTGGTGCGCCCGCGAATGGTGAGCTCGCGGTGGAACGAGACACCCATGACCGCCGCCGGCCGCTCATACCAGAGCGGGTTTTCCGGGTTCACGCGGTCGTTGGCGGTCTCGGCCTTGTCGCCGGCTAGCTCAAAGGCGCCGCAGCCGGCGGCGCCGAGCCCGAGAACCAGGCCGAAGAGGCTCGCGCCTCCGGAGCGACGGAGAAGGGTCGAAGTCGCGAGGAAAGACCGCATTTCAGGGCATGCCGTTGTGGGGATCGGGAGCGCCCCCGCCCTGCTTCATCTTCTCCTGCATCTTGCGAATCATCTCCTGCATCTGCTTCATCTGCGCAGGAGAGCTCTTGCCGCCGCCGGGGCCGCCCATGCCCGGCATGCCGCCGCCTTGCGGCTCGGGAATGGCCTTGGGGTCGATGGCGCGAATGCGATCGTCGACCGCTGGGCCGAGGTAGCCGAACGGGTGCGAGTCACCGGGCTTGGAGATGCGCTCGCGGACGCTCATGAGGAGCTCCTTGGCCTTGTCCTTTTCGCCCAGCGTCATGTGGCAGCGGGCCTGGTGGTACATGGCGAGCTCCTTGAAGCCGCGAACGTCGGCCGCGTTCTCCAGCTCCTTGAAGGAACCGAGCGCTTCTTTGGTTTGGCCCTTGAGCTCGTAGGCGAAGCCCAGCCCCTCGAGTGCGCGGCCACGAATCTCGAGGTCGACCTTGGCGAGCGCCGAGTCTTTCACGTCGGTGAACGCTTTGATGGCGTCGTCCGGCTGGTGCTTGTCGAGGAGAATCGAGCCTTCCGCGAGCCGCGCCATGATGGCGGCGCCGGTGCCCCCAAACTTGCTCTCGACATCCTTGTACTTGGCGAGCGCGCTATCGCGCCGGGCCTCGGCAGTCTTGAAGGTGGGGCGGGGGTCCTTGGGGCCCTCTTCGTCGTCCTTGTCGGGATCGCCGATGAGCCCTTGTTCGTCGGCCACCGCGTGCGCCAGCGCCGTCGAGGCGTCGGTCTCGTTCTTCTTCTGGAAGTGGAGGTACACGAAGGAGCCCACCACCGCGATGACGGCGGCGGCCACGGCGTAGCCGACCACGCTGCGGTTCTTTTGCGCCCACACGGAGAGCTTGCGCGTCCGTTCGATGATCGGGTCGGCGTAGGGCTTGGCCCGGGCCACGTCGATCTCGGCTTCCTCTTCCTCTTCGCGCGCCTTGCGCTCCTTCGACTTGGTGCCGATCTTCGAGAGCTTCTTGGTGGCAGAGCTTTCGAGGCCGCCCTTCTTCTTGGCCTTCTTGGCTTCGGCGCGGCGGGCGGCGAGCTTTTCCTCTTCCTCGCGGGCGCGGCGCTCGCTCTCGTCGTCGTCGCCCAGGGCGGCAACGCGCTTGGCCAGCTCGTCGACGGTGGCCTTTTTGGCGGCCGCGGCGGCGCTGGTGGGCGCTTCTTCGTCCGCGTCGTCGCTCTTGGCCGCGACCTTGGGGGCGTCGGCTTCGACTTTGTCCGCGTCGTCGCTCTTGGCCGCGACCTTGGGGGCGTCGGCTTCGGGGGCGTCTTCTTTGGGCGCGGCGGCAGCGGCCGGAGCGCTCGTGTCTTCGCTGTCCGTGGCCTTCGCAGCGTCGTCTTTTTCTTTGTCTTCCAAAGGACTCTCCCTCGCTGCCTTCTATAGCGGGATCGCGACCTTTCCCACAAGCCCGCAGGTCTCCCCTACACTTCCGGGGGTTCAGGGTGGGTTCACGGGGCCACCATCGACCACGACCGGCGCCGGCGGCGGAAGCTCCGCGCTCCGGGGAACCACCCAGAAGGCGTCGATGCGCCCCGAGACTTCGACCCGGAGGCGCGTTTTTTCGGAAAGACCGTCGAAAACCATGCCGGTCGCGCCTTGGCCGCCGTCTCGGCTGCGCAGCGGGTCTTTGGCCATTTCGGCATCGAGGGCGGCTCCAGCGCTCAGCTCCACCGCGCGGCCGTCGAGACGCAGCGCCTGGACCACGCCCCGGACCAGCACGCGCACCGGGCCCGGCTGCACGGTCACCACGGCGTCGACCGGGTCGGCCGGGTGCGGATTGCGAAAGCCACCGTGCGCCGGCCCGAACCATCGGGTCGCGAGCGCCACGTCGAGGGCTCCGGGAAAGGGCTCGGGCATCCCCGCGAACTGGCGAAGCGGGGCTCGCAGGTCGTCGCCGGCACCGAGCGCCAGGAGCGCCAGCGCCTCCGGGCGCCGCGCATGAAGGTAGCGCTCTTCTTCGAACGCGCTGAGCAACGGGCCGCGCGCGCTTTCCATGCCGATGGCACCCAGTGCCTCTGCTGCGTCCGGGCGCAGCCGCACATCGGAGAGCTTGCGCACCAGCGCGGGCACCGCCTTCTTGGACCGCAACCGGGTGAGCGCCCGCAGAATCTCCCGCGCCTGCACGAAATCGGGCGCGTTCTCGAAGTACCGAACGAGCTCGTCCTCGCCGCGCGCATCGCCGGCTTCCGCGAGCGCCAGCGCTGCATCGCCACGCAGGGTCGAATCGGAATCGCGGAGCTGCGCTGCGGCCTCGTCGAGGTGCGTGCCCCGGGTGCGGGTCAGCGCCAAGGTCGCGTAGCTGCGCACGCGGAGATCCTCGTCGTGCGATCGTGCGCGCTCGAGGGCCGCGTCCACGGTGGTGGCGCGAAGTCGAAACAGCACCCGCGCGGCTTCTCGCCGGAGCTCGATGTTGGCGTCGTCGAGCAGCTCCGCCACCTCCGGCGCGGCGTCGCCCTCGCCGGCCAGGCCTCGCCGGAGCGCCGCCGGGAGCTTGCTGCCGCGCGCGCCCTCGAAGCGTCCGTGGTCGCGCTCGATGCGGCCCAGCGCCTTGCGCATCTCCGCAGCCTCCACCGGCTTCGCGGCGGAGACGTCGTGGAGCTCGGCCGGGTCGACGCCCACGTCGTAGAGGCGGCAGGCGCTGGTGGCCTTGTCGCAGAGCATGCGCAGCGTGTCCTTGGCGTAGAGCGCGGCGCTCTCGGTCTCGGCGAAGGCTCGCGCCGAAGGATCGGGGCGCCCGGTGAGCGCCGGGCCCAGATCGCGGCCCCGCATCCGCGGCGCCCGGGGAATGCCCAGGGCCGAAAGCACCGTGGGGAGGAGATCGATGGTCTGCACGGGCGAGGTCACGACGCGCGCGGCGACGCCCGGCGCCACCACCAGCAGCGGCACCCGCACCTGCTCCTCGTACACCGTCGTGCCGTGGTAGCGGCCGCCGTGGTCGCCGAACTCTTCGCCGTGATCGGCGCTCATGAGCACCACGTTGCCTGGGCCGCGGGTGCGCTCGAACTCGGCCACGATGCGGCCGATGAGGGCGTCGGCGGTCTTGACCTCGCCGTCATAGGCGTCGAGCGGTCGCTCGCCGAAGTCGTACTCGGGGTGCTTCTCGTAGGGCTCGTGGGGCTCGAAAAGGTGCACCCACAAGAAGAGCGGAGCGTCGCGCCGGGCCCCGGCGAGGTAGTCGCGCACCTGGGCGAAGCGAAGCTCTGGCTTGGTGAATTCGATCTTGGCGTACTCGAAATCGAGCTGTTGGTCGCGAAAGTGCGTGAAGCGCGCCTCGTCGATGAAGAACACCGCCGGCGGATAGAACGCTGCGGTGCGGTACTCGTAGCGGCGCAGGAGGCCGGCCCAGGTCTCGGAGTCGTCGCCCACGCCCAGCGCCATGAGCGGACGCATGTACTTTCCCGTCATCAGCGAGGTCACCGAGTACGAGGTGTGGGGCGTCGCGCAGTAGGCCGCGTCGAAGCGCGCGCCGCGGGCGGCCAGGGCGTCGAGGTTGGGGGTGGTGGGCCGCCGGTAACCGTAGGCGCCCAGGTGGTCGGCGCGGAGGGCGTCGACGGTGACGAGCAAGATGTCCTTGCGGCTCCAGTCGAGGGTACGCGGCGCGTCTCCGGTCGCGCCGGCCTCCACCTCGAGCTCGCCCTCGGCTTCCAGCGGCGGGACCGGCGAAATGCGCGCTGCCAGCTCCACCGCGCGCCCCAGGAACGGTGCATGCTCCACCAGAACCAGGCGCAGGTTGTCGACGCTCCGAAGGCGCCGCGCCGCACGCGGCGTGAATGCTGCCGCCAAAAGGCCGAGCGCTACCAGCGCATACGCGGGGCGCCGGCCGATTCGCCGCAGGGCTAGCGCCAGGGCCGCGAAGCCGGCCAGCGCCAGAATGCCCATCGCTCCGTGGAATGCCGGGTAGAGCCGCGGGAGCACGCGCGCGTCGACGGTCCAAGCAAGCGCGCCCAGCGCCACGCCCAGGAGCGCCGCGCGGTCCGGCTCCAGCCGAGCGAAGCGATGCACCCGCGGAAATGCGGCGTAGGTGAGGCTGAGCGTTGCCGCCGCCAGCACGAAGACGATGGGCCAGCGATAGCCGATGGCGAGCCGGCCGCCGGTGCTCAGATACGCGATTGCAGCGGCCAGCGCCGCCAGCGGCACGCCGAGTGCGAGCCGGCCCGACGCGGGCGAAAGGAACGACGCGCCGGCCACCGCCAGCGCCGGGACCACCAGCGCGGCCAGCGCGATGGGGGTGGCGGCGAGCAGCGAGACGCCCATCTCGAAGGGCCCGGCGATGAGGTTGCGATGCAGAAGCCCCACCGCCAGGTTCTCCAGGACGAGGCCGAGGAGCAGCGCGAGCAGGACCCTGCCGGCGCGTTCCAGCAGCAGCAAGAGCGGCCGGAGCACGGGGGGCTTACTTGAAGGTGACTTCGAGGATCTCGTAGACCCGCTCGCCGCCGGGGGTTCGAACCTTCACTTCGTCGCCCACTTCCTTGCCCACCAGCGAACGCGCGATGGGGCTGGTGACGCTGATCTCGCCCTTTGCGGTGTCGGTCTCGTCGGCGCCCACGATGCGGTAGTTGAACTCTTCGCCGCTCTCGTTGGCCACCTTCACACGGGCGCCGAACGCCACGCGATCGCCCTGCAGCTTCGAGGGGTCGATGATCTCGGCCCGGGCGAGCTTGTTCTCGATGTCGTCCATGCGGCCCTTGATGAACGACTGGCGGTCGCGGGCGGCATGGTACTCGGCGTTCTCGCTGAGATCGCCGTGCTCGCGCGCGACGGCGATCATCTGCACCACCGCCGGCAATTCCACGCGACGCAGGTGGTTCAGCTCGTCTCGGAGACGCGTGTAACCTTCAGGGGTGATCGGGTTCTTCTCCACCATAGCGACTAGCTTTTAGCATCGCCCTTCGGGCCATGTGGTCAAAAACTGCTCGCCGCAACCGGTCAAAGGCGCTACGCCGCCGCAAATGGCCATCGTGGGAAACAAACCAGAGACCGGCGCGCGCTACGAGCTGCGCCGCGGCGAGGCAGGCCCCCCGTTCGTGTACGAGGGCCGCATCGCGCTCGTCGACGCCGATTTGCCGGTGCGAGCGACGCTCCTGGCGGACGGCGCGGTGGAGGTCGAGCTTCCGGAAGGCGAGCCCTGGCGCGAGCGCGTCCGGCTGCTGCTCCGAACCGCCGGCCGCCAGGCAGTGGCCGAAGGCACCAGGCCACCCCGCGCCTTCCGCCGCTGGCGCGCCGAAAAGTAGCGCTTCAGACCGCGTCCATTTCCGAGTAAGTCACAGCCCATGCGTCGCTCCGCGATCCCTTTGGCGTGGCTCTTCCTCTCGCTTTCGCTGGGCGCGAGCGGCGGCCTCCTCGGCTGCGGCTCCCCGCCCCCCAAGTCGGCCCTCAACTACACCGAGGAGTCGAAGAAGGCGTACGACCAGGCGCTCGACGAGTTCAACGCGCACAACTGGATAGAGTCTCAAGTACTCTTTCGGGAGATCAAGCGCAAATACGCGTACTCCAAGTACGCGCGCATGTCGGAGCTGCGCATCGCCGACGCCGACTTCGAGCAAGACAAATTCTCCGAGGCGGTCCGCGGCTACCGGCAGTTCATCCACGATCACCGAGCCGATACCGACGACGTCAGCTACGCCCGGGCGCGCATCGCCGAGTCGCAGTACCGAGAGATCGGCGACTCGTTCTTGCTCCCCAGCACCGACGAGCGCGATCAGGCGGCCATCCAAGACGCGTACCGCGAGCTCCGCGGCTACCTGGCCGAGTACCCCGACGCCAAGGAGTCGAAGCGCGCCAAGGAGCTGCTCGCCGACGTGACCGCGCGTCTGGTGCGCCACGAGCTTTACGTCGCGAAATTCTACCTGCACCGCGACAACTACGACGCGGCGGTCAGCCGCATCCAGTACGCGCTGCGCAACTATTCGGTGGCCGGTCGCACCTCGGCCCCGCCGGGTGCCCGCAAGGTGCCGCAGGGCGAAAGCCAGGATCCGCAGGCGGAAGGCGCGGTGGTCGACTCCGGCCTCGAGCCCGAAGCGCTCCTGCTCCTCGGCGAGGTGTTCCTCCAGATGAAGAAGTACGGCGAGGCCCGCGACGCCTTCGTCACCATCGTGCGCGACTACGGCGTGAGCTCCTTCGTCATCCAGGCCAAGAGCTACCTCGCGTACCTCAAGGAACGCGGGGTCTGAGCCGGTGAAGTCCACGCCGCCCCCCGCAACGCCGGTCGTGGACGCAGATGTTGTCGACCCCCGCGACCCAACCGCGCCCAGCACCGTGCTGGTGGTCGACGACGAGAAGAACATCCGGCGCACGCTGCAGCTCGTGCTCGAGGGCGAAGGGTATATCTCGCGGGGGGTGGGCACCGCCGAAGAGGCGCTGCTCATGCTGGCGAACCCGGAGATCCCGGTCGACCTGGTGATCCTCGACCTCAAGCTGCCGCAGATGAGCGGCCTCGAAGCCCTGGCCCTGCTGAAGCGCGACGAGTCCACCCGCGACGTGCCGGTCATCGTCATCAGCGGGCACGCCAGCGTCGAAGAGGCGGTCACCGCGGTGAAGCTCGGCGCCCGCGACTTCTTCGAAAAGCCGCTCGTGCGCGAGCGCGTGCTGGTGGGGGTTCGCAACGCGCTCGACGCCGATCGCTCCCGGCGGGCCCTCGCCCGCGTCGCCCAGGAGGTCGAGGCGCGCTACGAGATGATCGGCGAAAGCGCGGTCATGGCTCGGGTTTTTCACGAAATCGAGCGGGTGGCGCCCACCAAGGCCGGGGTGCTCATCACCGGCGAGAGCGGCACCGGAAAGGAGCTCATCTCCCGTGCCATTCACCGTTTGAGCCCCCGTCAGGGCAGCCCTTTCATCAAGGTCAACTGTGCGGCCATCCCCCGGGAGCTCATCGAGAGCGAGCTGTTCGGCCACGAGCGTGGCGCCTTCACCGGCGCGCAATCGCGCAAGCGCGGCTTCTTCGAGCAGGCCCACGGCGGCACGCTGTTTCTCGACGAGATCGGCGACATGGACCTGGTGGCCCAGGCCAAGGTGCTGCGGGCGCTCCAATCGGGGGAAATCTCCCGGGTGGGCAGCGAGCACGTCATGCACGTCGACGTGCGCATCCTGGCTGCCACCAACAAGGACCTGGCGCGCGAGGTGGAGCGAGGCGGCTTCCGCGAGGATCTCTTCTTCCGCCTCAATGTGTTCCCGCTGCGCAGCCCCAGCCTCCGCGAGCGCGGCGAAGACATCCCGCGCCTCGTGCAGGCGTTTATGGCCCGCTTCGCCCAGGAAAACGGCACCCGCCCCAAGCCCATGGATGCGCAGGTGCTCGAGGCGCTCGCCACCCGCCGCTGGCCGGGGAACGTGCGGGAGCTGAAGAACGTGGTGGAGCGCATGGCGATTCTCTCGGGCGATCGCGTGACCATCGCCGACCTTCCGGAGGATCCCCACGACAGCCCGTTCTCCGACGAAGACGACGGCGCCCACGACGACGCCTCCCGCCAGGGCCACGGCGCCGGCTCGGCGACCCCGGCCACCGAAGGCGGAGCCTTCGTCACGCTCCGGGAGCACCGGGAGCGCTCCGAGCGCGCGTATCTGCTGGAGACGCTCCGGGCCACCGCCTGGAACATCTCCAAGACCGCCGTCGTACTGGGTGTAGAGCGCACCAATCTTCACAAGAAGATCCGCGCCCACGGCATCAAGCGCGGCGAGTAAGCTGCGCTCAGCCCCGACCGGTGGAGCCGTAGCCGCCCGCGCCGCGCTCGGTGGGCGGAAGCTCGGCCACCTCGACCCAGGTCGCGCTCTCGACCTTGGCAAACACCACCTGGGCGATGCGCTCGCCTACGGCGATGCGAAACGGCTCTTCTCCCAGGTTCACCAGCAGCACCGCCACCTCACCGCGGTAGTCGGCGTCGATGGTGCCGGGGCTGTTGAGGACCGTGATGCCGTGCTTCAGCGCGAGCCCCGAGCGGGGCCGCACCTGGGCCTCGAAGCCGGGCGGGAGTGCGAACGCGATGCCGGTGGGAATGAGCGCGCGCTTGCCTGGGGCCAGGTCCACCGGCGCCTCGAGGGCGGCGCGAAGGTCCATGCCGGCGGCCTGGGCGGTGGCATACTGCGGAAGCTCGCCGGCGGCGGGGCGCAGGCGTCGAACGGATACGGTCAGGGCCATGGCGCGCTCTCTATCATCCCGCCCCCGTGCTAAGAACGCCGACGTGCGAATCTCGCTGCTTGCCGCTCTCGTTGCCCTGGTGGCCGCCGGTTGCGCCGCCAACTCCCCCACCGGCCCCACCGTGGGCCTGCGTTTTCGCGGCGGGCCGCCCACCGCCCGCGTGACCATCGACGACATCGCCGTGGGTCCGCTCGAAGAGATCGAGCGCCGTGGGGTGCGGGTTCGCGCGGGCGTTCACCGGGTCAGCGTGGAGGCCGACGGCTTTTTCCCGTTCGACCGCGTCGTGAACGCGGAGGCCGCGGTGGTGGTGATCCCGGTGGAAATGCAGCATCTCCCGGACTGATCGCCGCAATTGCGCTTGACGCGCGGGTCAAAAAGGCAATAGTTGGCCCCCCTCGCACGTGCGGGGACGTTGAAGGAACCGACCATCATGGCGAATCGCGCGATCTGGAGCATGAAGAAGCGACACGAGTGGCTTGCGACCCCCCTCAAGGCAAAGCGCATCAAGCGCGCCGTGCGGGTTCGTTGCGGCCTGCAAGACGCCATCGACCGCCGCGCCGGCAAGGCGCCGACCACCGACGGCTGAGCTCGTCCACGTCGCTCCGGCGGCGCGAGGTCTCTCACGTCGCTCCGGCGGCGCGAGCCTCTTCAATCAAGCGGATGTGGCCGGGTGCTCCTCGCGAGCGGCCGGCCTTTCCGTCTTTTGTACGCGCGGACTACGGCACGCGGGCGAGGCGCGTGCGGCGGCATTCGTAGCCCGCGTAAACGACGAGCGCGAGGCCCGGGAGCGTGGCGAGGAGCGGCGTCACGCGTTCCGCGGCGGCAGCCTGGAGCGCCACCACCGTGAGCGCCACCGTGGCCGCTAGGCTTCCCAGGTAGCGCCGGGTATGGGCGGCGGTCCAGGTGGCGCCCAGAAGGGCCATGGCGAGCCCGGAGAGGGCCGTCACGAGGACCGCTGAGGGCCTGCCGTAGGGGAGGCTCCGGGCAGCTGCCGGGGTCTTTGCCATCGCCTCAAGCTGTCCGTCGCCGAGAATGCGAATGCCGAGGTCGGGGCCCTCAAAGGCGCTGCCGGTCCACGCAAAGTGCGGCGCAGACGGCGGCACCGGAAAAAAGCCGTCCATCGCCGCTCCGGCTGCGAGGGCCGCGGCGGCGCCCAGTGTCACCAAGCTCGCGCCCACGGTCCACGGTACCACGAAGTCGAGGGGCGTCGCGCCGAGCGCAAGCGCCGCGCGCATCTCCCCCCTGCCCCGGGCCCGGGTTGCGGCCCACAAGGCTCCCACCAGGGCGGCCACCGGCCCGAGCGGGAGCACCCGCGAGACGCGCGTGGCGAGCGACAGACCGCCTTCGTCGGTGGCGGCCCCCAGGACGAACGCGAGCACAAAGGCGAACGCCGCATAGCCGAACGCCCGCAGACCCTCCCGGCCGGAGAGGCCAGGAATCCAGGGGGGAATCCAGGGGGGAATCCAGCCAGGAATCCAGCCAGGAATCCGCGACCGCGGCGTCGAGGAAGGTGCACGTGGGGGCGAGGGAGACGAAGCACGCAAGGCGTCTGGGAGTTTCCATCAGTTCGCCCCTTAACGTTCGAAAATTCGGAGCTATGCTTTTGAGAGTCGCGCGCTTCGAATGGTTCGGCGCACGTGGCCAAAGCAACCGGGCCCTCGCCCCACAGCCGAAACATCGCCCGCATTGGCGGTGCCGGGACCCTATCCGGAGGAGGTTTTCCATTATGAAGAAACTTACAAGCCGTCCGGAGGTCACCGTCTAACGGCCCGATCCGCTGACGGCGTCTCTCGTTCCGCACGCCGAATCGCGGCCTGACCAAAGACGTCTCGGCTGAACTTCCCGGCGCCCCCGTTCTCTCGGCTCATTCCGGAGCACGGGCGCAAAGCGCGCCAAACCGAAACGCTGCGGTGGCCTTCGCCCGGCACCTCTCCGAGGGCGCCGGGTCCGGCGTACCGGACGAGTACGACACCTTTCGCCGACCTCGCCTCGCGACTTTGAAAGAAAGTTGCAGGTAGGGTCGGCGAAACTCTTTGATCTGTATTGACATCCCCGGCCGTCAGGGTATGTTGCCGCTCGCTTTTCGGATTCCTTCTTGGGGGATCGTCTAATGGCAGGACGACGGTTTCTGGCGCCGTCTATCAAGGTTCGAATCCTTGTCCCCCAGCTCGGTGCTTTCTCGGTAACGCCTCGGTAACGCCTCGGCAAACGCTTATAAAGCCCCGTAACTTCTTAGTAACTTAGCGACTCTTAAGATCTTACCCTGCCCCCTGAGAAGGGCTCGGTCGACTACGAAGCGGCCCCATCGTCTAGCGGTTAGGACACCAGCCTCTCACGTTGGGAACACGGGTTCAATTCCCGTTGGGGTCACAGCAGACGGCTCGCAGGAGCAAGCATCGGTGCCTCGGTCGAAAGACCGGGGCGTCATGCTTTTGTGGCGAGCTCATAGCGAACCTCGTGGGCCTCGGTGAGGTCGGGGACTTCCCAGCGGTCCATCATGCCGAGGATGGCCTTCTCCGGCACCTCCGCGGCGCGGCTCCGGTTCTGTGCCCAGAGGCGCTCGCGCGGCGCCTCCACGTACACCACGCGGATGCGCGCGTGATAGTCACCCAGCAGCGAGAGCAAGGGTCCGCGAAAGCGGCGCGTGATGTTGGTTGCATTCCACACGAATCGCTCGCCCCGGCGGAGGTGGTCCTTGGCGCGCTCCCGCGCGGCCTGGATGACGCTTCCCTGGTTGTCGCCGTGGTCGATGTCGAGCTCCTCGCGCAGGCCATCGAGGGAGACCACGGGCCAGTCGCCGAAGTGGCTGCGCACGTAGGTGTCTTTCCCGGAGCCCGGAAGGCCCGACATGACCACCACCTCGGTCTTGGTGTCGTCGAACACCGGCACGTCCGGATGCCGGCCCTCGGCGCGGAAGAACGTGTAGCGCGTGTGGGCGCTCGCGAAGGCCCGCGGCCGATCGAAGCAGCCTTCGTCGCGACAGAGCTCGCGATAGAGCTCGATGGCGTCGAGGATGCGCGGCATGTCGGCGCAGATGCGCCCGCGAATGTCGGCCTCGGCGACCAAGGCCAGCAGATCGCAGCGGGCCACCAGGCTGATCTCCGCGGCCAGCCGCTGCGCGTCGGGCCGCTCGATGAGGTAAAAGGGAATTTGGTGGTGACGCACGAGGCCACACACGCGCTCCCGGGTGTCGAAGGCGATCCCCTGCTCCCACAGGATCTTCCGGGCCATGAGCTCGCCGCGGCGCGAATGGCCCTTGGCGGTGATGCGGCCGTCGTCCTCGGTGCGGGTAGTGGCCGGCTTCGCCACGTCGTGAAGGAGGCACGCCAGGTACACAGCCTCGCGCGCTGCCGGGTCGAGGGCCGCGTAGGCCGGCATGCCCACCAGCGTGTCGAGCACCATGCGGGTGTGGATCCACACGTTGCCCTCGGCGTGGTGGAGGGCATCTTGCGGGCAAGCCTCGAGCGCACGCACCCAGGGAAACACCTGGAGCGCATCCCAGGGCACCGGGGCGCCGGGGGCCGGGGCGGCGAGCGCGGCGTGCGCGGAGGTCGACGGAGACATCCGCGGGTTATAGCGCGGGCAATGGCGTGCGCTATAACCCCCGCGCCGTGTCCGCCAAGTATCCCCGCTCCTTTCATCTTCCGTGGTCGCCCGGCGGCACGTCCGACGACAAACGGCTCCGCGACGTGGGGGCTCTCGTGGGGCGCGAGATCGTCGTCACCGAGAAGTGCGACGGCAGCAACCTGGCGTATACCCGCGCCCACGTCTTCTCGCGCTCGCACGCCGGGCCCCCCACCCACCCGAGCTTCGCCATCGCCAAGGCCACCCACGCGCAGCTGGCCCGCGAGCTCCCGGACGATCTGTCGATCTTCTGCGAGTACTGCTACGCGGTGCACTCCATCGAGTACGAGGCGCTCCCGGCCTTCTCGCTGGTGTTCGCGGTGCGCGACGACGCGCGCGGCACCTGGTGGTCCTGGGACGAGGTGGTGGCCCAAGCCGAAGCCCTGGCGCTCCCCACGGTTCCGGTCCTCTTTCGCGGCATCGTCACGACGGAGCGGGAGCTCCGGGCGCTCACGGAATCGCTCTCGGCCGCGCCTTCCGCCTTCGGGGGACGCCGGGAGGGCGTGGTGGTGCGCCGCGCCGAGGGCTTCGACGACGCTGGCTTTCCCCGCAGCCTGGGCAAGTGGGTGCGCAAAGACCACGTGACCACCGACGAGCACTGGATGCACCAATCGATCCGACCCCAGCGTCTGCGCTGAGCCAAGGTCAGCGCGCCCGGGCCAGGCGCGCGAGCTCCGTCAGAAACCCGTCGCGCAGGGGCAGGAACGCAGCCTCGAGGGTCGGCCAATCAGTGCACAATGCAAGTGTTTCGCCGAAGCCGCGCCCCACGGTGAAGTCTTCGATGCGCCCGGCGCGGGCGATCTGCGCGGCGAACGCCAGCACCCGCAGCGCGTGCACGGCGCGCTTTCGCGCGGCCAACGGATCGTCCGGGAAGACCTTCTCCGCCTTGCGCCAGTCGGACTCTGCGCGCTCGGCCGCGGCCGCCCGAAGCTTGTTCCGGTCGCGCACGTACGCGAACGGCGGCGCGGCGGCCTTGAGCTGGTGGGCGGGCGGCGCGAAGTGCGCCTCGAGCGCGAAGATGCTCTGGTTCGCGAGGGCGCTCGCGTGGCTTTCCGCCCCGTGCACCACCAGGTTCGTGCCGGGTCCCCACAAGAGGTCGTGGCGCGCTGCGCGGTCGTGGAGCACCACCAGGAAATCGTAGTCGGAGCCGGGCCCGGCGGTGCCGTACACCCGAGAGCCCACGCGGACGCAGGCGCGCACGGCGGCGTCCTCGCGACGAAGGATGGCGAGCACGGCGGCGTACTCCGGGTTCATCGAGAGCACCGTAGCGCCGCCGGTCCGGTTTCGAAACGCCGCCTTTCCGCCCCCGGCGTTGAAACCTCGCCGCGTTTGGGTAGTGTTCGCCGGCGGGCATTGGGCTCGCCTTCCACGAGAACGCGCCATGTCCTTCGTCGTTCGCCGCCCCTGGCTGGCAGCTCCCCTGCTCTTCGCGCTCGGCTGCGCGTCGTCGTCGGGGGCGCCGGCGGCTGCTCCGACGCTCACCGACGCCGAGGCCAAGCAGGCCATCGTGACCGGAATGCACGACTCCATCCTGGTGGACATCGACGCCTTGGTGGCCGCCAGCGAAGAGATCGCGCGGCTCGCGCCGACCCCCGCGGGTCGCGGCTGGGACGGCGCGGTCGACGCCGCTGCCATCACCCAGATGCGCGCCGCGTGGACCCGCGCGCGCACCGCCTACGAGCACATCGAAGGCGCGGTGGCACCGTTGTTTCCGGACCTCGATCTCGCACTCGACGCGCGCTACGACGACTTTCTCGGCGAGCTGAAAGACAAGGGCGGCGACCCCGATCTGTTCGACGATCGGGGCGTCACGGGCCTTCACGCGGTGGAGCGCATTCTGTGGTCCGACTCCATCCCCGCGCGGGTGGTCGACTTCGAGAAGGCGCAGCCGGGCTACGTGACGGCCGCCTATCCGAAGACCGAGCAAGAGGCGCTGGCGTTCAAGACCAAGCTCTGCGCCCGCGTGGCCGCCGACGCGAAATCGCTCCGCGCGCAGTGGGCGCCCCAGCGCATCGACCTGGGCGGCGCCTTCCAGGGCCTGGTCTCGCTCATGAACGAACAGCTGGAGAAGGTGAACAAGGCCTCCACCAACACCGAAGAGTCGCGCTACTCCCAGCGCACCATGGCCGACATTCGCGGCAACCTCGAGGGCACGCAGAAGATCTACACCCTGTTCCAGCCCTGGCTCGCCAGCAAAAGGAACGCAGACGCCACCCAAGACGGCAAGGCCACCGACGCGGCCATCGCCGAGGGATTCCGCAAGCTGGGCGCGCTCTATGCCGGCACCCCCGGCGACGCGATCCCCGCGCCGCCGGCCACGTGGAGCGCCGAGAGTCCTTCGGCGGCCGACCTGGGCAGCCCCTTCGGCAAGCTCTACGCCGGGGTGAAAGGCGCGGCCGATCCCAGCGCAAAGGGCTCGGTGGTGGGCGAGATGAACCGCGCCGCCGACATTCTCGGATTCCCCGAGTTCAAGGCAGGCCAATGATGCCCCGCGCGCGCAGCCTGCTGGCGATGACGCTCGGCCCGGCGTTGCTTGTGTCGGCGTTTGCGGCCGCCTGCAGCTCCTCGGATGCGGCGCCCGCGATCCGCTGCGACGGTGGCCGGTGCGACGCCGGCGCCGGCGGCAGCAGCTCCGGCGCTTCCGGCAGCATCGTCGGCGATGCCGACGTGGGCTTCGTGGCCATCGGGAGCGACTTTCAGGACTTCCAGACCTGGGAGAAGTTCTACCTGGGCGACAGCCCCGAGGCGGTCGGGGTGCACCTGGCGGGCCCCAAGACCGTGTACATCAACAAGCGCCCGCCCAAGGGCAGCACCGAGTTTCCGGTGGGCACCATCATCGTGAAGACCATCTCGGTCGGGCCCAAGTCGGAGTGGCAGCTCTTCGCGATGGTCAAGCGCGGCAAGGACTTCAACCTGTTCGGCGCCGTGGGCTGGGAGTGGTTCGGCCTCCAGCTTTTCGACAACGACGTCGTGAAAATCGAGTGGCGCGGGTGGGCGCCGCCGGGCGACGCAGGTCAGTATGGCGGCGGCGGCGTGGTGGGCGTGTGCAACACATGCCACCGCACGCAGGATACCGATTTCGTGCTTACGCCACAGCTCTTGCTCCCCACGCTCTGAGCGGTCAGGTCTCTGCGTTTTGCAGGAAGGTCGCCACTTCGGCGAAGCGCATGTCGAGGAAGGCGCGCAGCGGCCCTTCGACCTCGGCATCGTCCAGCGCTGCGTGCATGCAGCGGAGCCAGGCGTCGCGGGCGGCACCGTCTACGCGCACGTTCGCGTGGCGCATGCGAAGCCGTGGGTGGCCGTGCCGCGCCGTGTACTCCTGCGGCCCGCCCAGCCAGCCGGCGAGGAACAAGGCGAAGCGCTCCCGCACCTCCGGGTGAAGGAGACCGTCGTCGCCCCGCCGATGCATCGCGGTGAGCGCCGGCTCCGAAGCTTGCATGTGGTCGTAAAAGCGCGTGGCGACGAGGGCCACGGTGGCTTCGCCGAGGATGTCGAAGGGGTTCGATTCCGGAGACGCAGGGGGCTCGCTCATAGGCCTCGCGCCGGATTATTCATGGGGCTGGGCCCACATGTCACGATGCATCGGGAAGCTTCCTGCGCGCGAAAAGCTCTCGCGGCGGAAAAATGTGCACTCCCGATGGTCGAATTTGCCGAGGAACCGCGCTACCGCGCCGCGTCAAGCTAGAAAAGCCCCGCGCACGGTGGTTTCATCCGGTCAATGAACCGAAAAACCTCGTCGTGGCCGCTCCTTGCGCTCCTCTGCGTGGCGTGCGGCAGCAGTTACCCTGAGCCGAAAGACGCCCTTACCCAGTCCGAAGCAGCCGTCCGCGGCGCCACCGAGGTCGGGGCCGAGAAGGTACCCGACGCCTCGCTGCATCTGAAGTTCGCGCGCGACCAGGTTCAGGAAGCGAAGAAGCACATCGACAACGGCGACAACAAGCGCGCTGCCTACGTGCTCATGCGTGCGCGCGCCGACGCCGAGCTCGCCCTCATGCTGGCGAAGACCGCGTCGACCCAGGAAGACGCGAAGCAGACCCAGGAACAAGTCGAAGAACTGAAGAAGAAGGTGGCCAAATGAGCGCGCGTCAACTGCTTCGTCCGAGCCGCGCCTTCGCCGGCCTTCTCGTCTTCACCATGGCCTGCGGCACCACCCTTCCCCCCAAGGAGCTGGTCGACGCCCGCGCCGCCTACAAGCGCGTGCAGACCGGCAAGGCCAACGAGCTGCTCCCGGCCGAGGTGTACGAAGCCAAGCAGGCGCTCGACAAGGCCGAAGGCAAGTTCAACGACGAAGGCGACGCGCCGGAGACCAAGGACCTGGCCTACGTCGCCCAGCGAAAGGCCCAGCTCGTGGAGAGCCACGCCGAGCTGAACATGGCGAGCGCGTCCAAGACCGCCGCCGAGAACGATATGCGCGCCTTCACCGGCAAGACGCTGGAGGCCACCCAGGCCGACCTCAAGAAGACCCGCGACCAGCTCGCGGCGGAGCGCCAGAAGCTCGAGCAGGAAAAGGGCAACGTCGAGCGCGAGCGTCAGGCGCGCCTCGAGGCCGAGAAGCGCGCGCGACAGGCGCTGGACGATCTCGCGAAGATCGCCGCCATCAAGGAGGAGCAGCGCGGCATGGTCATCACGCTCTCGGGCGCGGTGCTCTTCACCTCCGGCAAGTGGGAGTTGCTCCCGGCGGCGCAGATCAAGCTCAACGAGGTGGCCGAGGCGCTCAAGGCGCAGTCGGGCCGCGACATCGTGGTCGAGGGTCACACCGACTCCCAGGGCACGCAAGCCTCCAACCTCGAGCTCTCGAAGAAGCGCGCCGACTCGGTTCGCGAGTACCTGGTGGGCCGCGGCATCGAGACCGGGCGCATTCGTTCCGAGGGCCTCGGGCAAACGCGCCCCATCACCGACAACGCGAACCCGGAAGGTCGCGCCAACAACCGCCGCGTCGAGATCGTCGTTCAGCCCGCCAAAGAGACGCGCTAACCGCGCCCGCCGCGTGGACCTGGTCATCGTCGGAGCCGGCGCATCCGGCGCGGTGATAGCCTCGCGCGTGAGCGAGGAGCGCCGCCGCGACGTCTGGCTCATCGAGGCCGGCCCCGACTACCCATCCGCGTTGCCGCCCGACCTCACGGACGGCACGCGGAACTCCATGCGGCTTCATGACTGGGGCTACTGGCACCGGCCGAACCCCCGCACCATTCCGTTCTTCTACCCGCGCGGCAAGGTGGTGGGTGGCTCCACCGCCGTCAACACCTGCATCGCGCTCCGCGGCCAGAGCTTCGACTACGACGAGTGGCGCGATCTCGGTTTGCCAGAGTGGTCTTTCGAGCAGTGCCTTCCGGCCTTCCTGCGCCTCGAGCGCGATCTCGATTTTCCCGAATCGCCGGAGCACGGTCATGAGGGGCCCATCCCCATTCGGCGGCACCCGGACCACGAGCTCGCGCCGTGGCAGCTCGCCTTTCGCGACGCGGCGCTCGCGCTTGGTCATCCGCCGTGCGCCGATCACAACGGCCCACGTCCGCTGGGCGTGGGACCGCATCCGATGAACAAGGTGGGCGGCGTGCGCATGGGCGTCGCCCAGGGCTACCTCGGGCCCGCGGTGCGCGCGCGCGACAACTTTCACCTGCGGCCCGACACCACGGTGCGAAGGGTGCTCTTCGACAACCACCGGGTGCGAGGCCTCGAAGTGGAGCGGCTCGGCGTCGTCCACGTGTGGCCCGCGAAGACCGTGGTGCTCGCAGGCGGCGCCATCGGCACGCTGGGCGTCCTTCTTCGCTCCGGTATCGGCCCCCGAGACGACGTGGCGCGCATCGGCGTCGAGCTGATCGCCGATGTTCCCGCGATCGGTCGGCGCCTCCTCGACCACCCGGGCGTCGGCCTCTTCCTCCGCGCGCAGCGGGGCGATCTGGGGCGCGCCGCCGACCCGCTCCTCCAGATGCTCGTGCGCGTGACCTCGAAGGGCAGCGACTACCCCGGCGATCTGCATCTGCAGGCGGGCTCGCACGTACCGCTCCCGGGTGTGGGGCCGCTGGTGTCGCTCATGGCCCACGTGGGCAAGACCGCGGGCAACGGGCGGATCATCTTCGAGACCGCACGGGCGGGGGATCGGCCGAAGATTTACTCGCATTTTCTCGACCATCCGCAAGACCGCGCGCGCGCCACCGAGGCGATCCTCCACTTGCGGAGCCTTGCGCGGGAGCTGTCGGCGCTCGCCAAGCCCTTCTGGCCTGGGCGCGCCACCTTCGACGACGACGTTGCCCTCGCGACCTTTGCGAGCAAACGCAACGACTCCGGCTACCACCCGTGCGGTACCGTTCCCATGGGCCCCGAAGGCAGCGCCGCCGCCGCCACCGACGCCCACGGGCGCGTTCGCGGCGTGACCGGGCTCTACGTCGCCGACGCCAGCCTCATGCCCACGATTCCTGCAGTGAATATCAACATTCCCACCATCATGATGGGCGAGCGCTTCGGCGCGTGGTTCCGCGACGGCATCCTGGCGTGACTCACTCGGCCTCGGCGTCGTAGCCGCGCTCCCGGAGCCGCGCGCAGATGCGTTCGGTCCAAGCTTCGCCCGCCGCATCGCTGGCGCCGGAGATGCGCACGGCCTTGCCGTCGACCCGCACCACCACCGGCGATCCGGCCATCACGCCCTCTTTAAGCACGATGCGCGCGGTGCCGGTCTGGCCGTCACCCGCGAACGAGAACCGGTGCACCGCCTCCGCGGCCGCTTCCGGCGAGGTCGCAGCGGGGAGCTCGACGGCGGCGGCGCTTCGCTCGAGGCCCGGTGTGCGCGAAAGCTCGGCCCCCGGCGGCGGACCCCATTGGGCGGCTTGCAAGCTCTGGGTAAGGGCATTGGCGTCGTCCTCGGCGTTCTGCTGCGAGTCGCGGGCGTCGCGGCTCTCGCGCTCGCGCACCCGGCCGAGGCCCGTTGCGTCGGCGCCCCCCTGCCCTTCGGCGCCTTCTTTTGGGCTCCGTTTGGCGCCCGGAGCCTGGGGCAAGAGTCCGGTCATTTTCATGCTTTGAAGGCCCAGCGGCGGGCCTTTGGCGAGGAGTGCCTGGAAGGCCGACGCCGGGCGCGCGGCGGCCGGGGGTTTCGGCGGACCGGGCGGTGTGGGGGGCCTCTGGGCTTGCGAAGGACGTCCGACGGGGGTCATACTCCCCCCTCGGCCACGAACTTCAGGAGTTGCGCGGGGATTCTTGCTCGCTTGGTGCGGGCAGGCCGCACGTCTTGACCCTTGGCCCCCCTTCGATAGCGTTGATGTAGGCGCCCCCCGAATGAACGTCCCACTGTTACCTCTCGCCATCGCGGCCACGGCCTCGTTGGTTGCTTCTTTTTCGTACGCCGGTGATCTGGCGAGCGTCTCACTCTCGGCGGGACGGCTGGCCGCACTTGCCACCGGCGACGGGCTGCACGCCCCGGTTTTTGCTCGATTTTTGAAGGATCAGGACAAGATCCTCTCGCGCTGGCTCATCGTCCGCGTGGTGTCACTCAGCCTCGCCGCTGCCCTTCTGGTGGACTTCGCCAACGCGGCGGGAGTTCCCCACCTGCGCCTGGTCATCGCCCTTGGGGGCTCGGTGCTGCTGTACGGCACACTCGCGGAGATTCTCGCGACCATCGCCCGCCGTCGGCCGGAGACCGTGGCGATTCTGGCGCTCCGGCTCCTTCGCCTCTTCGAGGTGCTGGCGATTCCGGTGGCCGATCCCCTGGTGCTGCTGGGGCATGCGGTGGGTCGCCGGTTCCCGGAGACGCGGGTGAACGACGCGCGCATCACCGAGACCGAAGTGCACTACGCGGTTACCGCCGGCGAGCGCTCGGGAACCCTGGCAGAAGAGCCGGCGGAGATGATCCGCAACGTCCTCGACTTCAAAGACCTCACGGTGCGCGACGTCATGGTGCCGCGACGGCGGGTCGCGGGCATCGAGCTCTCCACCGAAGTCGACCAGGTGCTGGAGCTCGTGGCCACCGACGGGCACTCACGCTACCCGGTGTACCGGGAGACCCTCGACAACGTGGTGGGCCTCGTCTACGCCAAAGACCTCTTCGCGTACGCCGAGAGCGGCGACAAGAGCAAGACCCTCACCGAACTGGTGCGCAAACAGGTGTTGGTGGTGGTGGAGTTTCAGTCGGCCCTGAGCGTGCTGCGAGAAATGCGTTCGAAACGCCTTCACATGGCCATCGTGGCCGACGAGTTCGGGGGCACCGAAGGCATCGTCACGCTCGAAGACATTCTCGAGGAGATCGTCGGCGAGATCCACGACGAGTACGACACCGACGCGCCAATTCACGACCTGGGCGACGGGCGTTTCGTGGCCGATGCGGCCATTCCCATCTCCGACCTGGAAGGCCACCTGGGGAAATCGCTGCCCACCGACGGCGACTTCGAGTCGCTCGGCGGCCTTCTCGTACACCGCGCCGGCCGCGTCCCCGACGTGGGCGCCAGCATCACCCTGGACGGCGTGCGCTTCATCGTGCGCGAGGCCGACGAGACCCGCGTGGTGAAGGTCGAGATCATCCAAAACGACGGACGCCGGCGGCTTCCTTCCAAGACGGAGGAAGCGCCGGCGTGAGGGGGCGAGCGGCGACGCCTCGGGAAACCCCGAGGCCCGCGCTCAGTTCTGGGCGGCCTGGAGACCCTTGATGAGGATGTCGGCCTGCTCGATGAGGCCCGGCTTGGAGTCTTGCACAACGTTCGGATCGCCGGCGCCCTGGCCCTTGATCTCGGTGATGAACTCGGCGAGCTTCACCGCGAGCTGGCCGGCGGCGGTGGAGCGCTCGCTGGGGAACGCCTTTTCGATGGTGCCCGGCGCAACGTAGATGGCTGCGGGCTTCTCGAGAGGTCCGGTCTTGTACCGGTCGAGCTTGCCATTGGAGCGGTTCGGCGAGTTCGGGTCGACGAACGTGAACTCGGCGGGCAGCTCGATTTTCGCCTTGGGCAGCGACAGCGGCTGGCTCAGCGGCGCCAGCAGCGCCGCCGGGTTTCCGCTCGGGTCTTTGGTGCCGACGATGACCACGAAGCCGATGGTGGTCTTGTCCTTGTTCGTGAGCTGCTCCTTCATCGGCTTCTCGAGGCGCGAGAGGAGGCGGGCGATGGCGTCTTTGTGGTCGTTCACTTGTTGAACGCCGGTGATGTACGACACCAGCTGCTTGGTCGTTTCCACCTTGAAGCCGCTGAAGCGACGACCGCCGAGCTCGGAGCCCGTGAAGTCGACGTTGACGCCGCCGAGCTCCTTGGCGAACGCCTCGGGAAACTCGCCCTTGCCCAGGGCTTCGCGGGCGGCCTCGGTCTTCTTCTGGAGGGTTTCCAGCGTGGCCTTGGATGCGACGACGCGGGACTCGAGGGTCTTCGCGTCTTCTTTGGCGGCCGACCGACCGTTGGACTTTTCGCCTGCACCGCCGGCCACGTAGCCGACGACGCCAAAGAGGGCCGCGAGCACCACGCCCGCGCCGAGCGCCTTCTTGAAGGCTCCGGAGCGAGCCTCCTGGATGGTGCTCTCGTCCATCTCGATGCGCTGCGGTTGCGGCGGCGCCACCGGTGCTGCCGCGGCAGCGCTGGGGCGGAACGGCGTTCCCATGCCTGCGAGACCGAGCGGATCGCCGCCGCCCATGCCCGGCGCCGAGGCGGCAGCCATGGGGACCGGCACCGAATGGGGAGCCATCGGCAGTCCTGTCGGCGCGGGAATCGACGATGCGGGTGCGGGTACCGAAACGGGCGGCGCCGGGATCGCGCCGCTGGGGGCCGCTCCGGGAACCTGATTCAAACCCGTTTTTCCGAGTCGAGCCTTGAGGTCGATCTTCGGCTTCTTGTCCTCAGCCATTCGGTCTCCTTACCAAGCCTGGGATTTGTGTGGGCGACGTTAGTTTCCTCGGTGGCCGAATGTCAACGCACCAGCATAAATAGACGACCCATGCCTTCCCTCTTCTTGCGCCTTGCTTCGACGTCCTACCTCGGCGCCAGCCGGCTCCGCCATGGCGCCATCCCGCTCATTGCGGCACTCCTTTGGACCTGCGCCGTGGTTTTGCTTGGGATCGGCTGTACGAATCCGCAGGCAGAGGACCGGACCGCGATCGCGCGCGCGTTCGACGCCGACCGTCAGGTGCTCGCCGTCTTGCAGGAGGCCGATGGGCTCGCCAAGGCCGGCAAGCCCATCGCCGCCGCCGAGGTGCTGGAGGGCCGCGGCGCCGCCGCAGTGCGCCGCGCCGAAGACGACGCCACCGCGCTCGCGCCCAAGAGCGAATGGGGCAAGGCGCGTCGCGGCGACCTTCTGGGGCTCACCAAGGATCGCGGTCGCGATCTCCAGAGCTACGCGGGGGCGCTACGAAAGGATGACCAGGCGTTGATGCTCGAAGCGCTGACCCGGGAGATCGAGACCGACAAGAAGGCCGAGGCGCTGGAGCAGGCACTGAAGTAGCGCGCCTTCGGCCGGGGTTTGGCCTTCCTGCACGGCGCGCGGTAGGCTCGAAAGGTGGACCTTCATGGCTACATCGACGCCTATCTCGACCACCTGCGCGTGGAGCGCGGGCTCGCGCGCAATACGCTCGAGGCCTACGCCCGCGATCTCGGCGAGCTCACGGGCTACCTGGGCGAAGCGCGACCGGTCACCGAGGTGAGCCACGAGGAGATTACCGGTTTTCTCGGCGACGTCCTCTCCCGCGGCAAGAGCGCCCGGTCGAGCGCGCGGACGCTCTCGGGGGTGCGCGGCTTCTTCAAGTTCTTGCTGCGCGAAAAAGCGATTCGCGTGGACCCCACCGGCCTGGTGGACCGCCCGCGCCTCGGCCGGCGGCTGCCCCGCGTGCTCTCCCACGACGAGGTCGATCGCCTTCTCGCGACGCCGCCGCGCGACACCGACCGCGGCCTCCGCGACACCGCCATGATCTACCTGATGTACGCTTCGGGTCTCCGGGTGAGCGAGCTCTGCGGCCTCACCGTGGGCGACTTCGAGCGCGATCGGGGCCTGGTGAGCCCCCTGGGCAAGGGCGGCAAGCGGCGCCTGGTACCGGTGGGCGAAGTGGCGCTGGAGCACATCGAGCGCTACCTCGACGACGTGCGCCCGCGGCACCCGGGGGCAGAAAAGTCCAAAATACTCTTTCTCTCCCCACGGGGCCGCGCGCTGACGCGGCAGGGCTTCTGGAAGCTGCTGGGCATCTACGCCCGCACGGCCGGCATTCGCGGCGCCATTTCGCCGCACAAGCTCCGACACAGCTTTGCCACCCACCTGCTCCGGGGCGGCGCCGACCTGCGGGCGGTGCAGGCGATGCTGGGTCACGCCGACCTCGGCACCACCGAGATCTACACCCGCGTGGCCCAGGACCACGTACGCGGCGCCTACGACCGCGCCCACCCGCGCGCCTGAATGTCCGGGTACAAAGTTGCGCGGAGCCGTACTAGGGTTAGGGGCCCGTGAAGTCGTTCGAGGAAAGAGAACCGGTGGGCGCGGAGACGTGCGTCATCGTCGAGGTGCCGCACGCCGGCATCTTCGTCCCCGCGGAGTGCCTTGCGGAGCTCTGCGCGCCGGCCCGCGCCATTGCCCGCGACGCCGACCTGTACGTGGACGAGATCTACGCGGGCGCTCCCAGCGCCGGCGCCTCGCTCCTGGCAGCGCGCCTCTCGCGCTACGTTGTCGACCTCAACCGCGGCGAAGAAGACATCGACGCCGAGTCGGTGGAGGGCGGACCGGCGAGCAGCCGCGCGCCGCGGGGCATCATCTGGAGGCTCTCCAGCGACCGCGACCGCGTGCTCACCGGGCCCCTGCCCCGCAAGAGCTTCGACTACCGCGTGCGCTCCTTCTACCGCCCCTACCACGAGCGGCTCCAGGCGCTCATCGCCGACAAGCGCGCGCGCTTCGGTCGGGCCATCGTCCTCGCCGCCCACTCCATGCCCAGCGTCGGTCGACGCGGCCACAACGATCTCGACGCCGTGCGCGCCGACGTGGTGCCCGGCACCCGGGGGCGCAGCAGCGCAGCGGGGCCCATCATCGATCTCGTCGATCAGTTCTTTCGCACGCGGGGTTTCGAGGTGCGCCACGACCTGCCGTACAGCGGCGGCTTCACCACGCAGCACTACGGGCGCCCCGCCGACGGCGTGCACGTCATTCAGATCGAGTTGGCCCGCCGGCTTTACATGGACGAGTTCACGCTGCTGCCAAGCCCCGAGCGCATGGAGAAGTTACGTGCACTCTGCACGGAGCTCGTGCGTGCGGTGGGCCAAGCGCCCTGAGCGCTCGCCCCCCCAGCGGTGCGCGGGTGACACAAAGCGAAACGTCCGGAGTCGCCCTGGGTGGGGCGCGCTCCGGACGCGTTCGCGGGGTGGCGTCGACGTCGGTTAGACGAAGAGGGCCTTGTGCATCGGCGCGATGGCGCCGAACGGGTTGGCCGGAGAGGCGGTGATCTCGCTCATCATCGACCACAGTCCGCCCCAGGAAGGCGTGCCCTGGACGAGCGCCACCTGGTTGGTCATCTTGCCGGAGGTGCCGGGCTTGATGCGGGGGCCGATGGCGACGCAGGAGAGCGCGCTGGCGTGGTCCGAGCCGGGCAGGCTGCGGGCGAAGTCGCCACCGAACACGACCGTGACGTCGTACTCGGCCGCGGTGGTCGGGTCGGCCATCATACGGTTGATGAAGGTCTGCACGCCCGGCACGATGTTCTGCGTCATCATGTTGCGGACGTTGGTGCCCTGGGTATCGCCGTGCGAGTCCCAGTTGAAGCCGGTCATGACGGTGACGACGTTGGCGCCGGCGCGAACCATGAGCTCGGCGGCGGCCATCGGGGCGTTCATGTTGTTGCCGTTGATGCCGGTGCCGGCGACCCCATAGAACCCGGGGATGGCCGCGAAGTTGATGGCCGGCCGCGGGGCGGTCAGCGTCTTGATGAGCGACTGGCGACCTTCGACGTCGCTCCGCAGGTTGGCCGGGTTGCGGTCGTTCCGCTCCTTGCTCATGAGCTCGGACTGGGTGGCGCCGCGCGCCGAGAGGTTGCGCGCCGGCTCCAGGGCCGCGCCGCCCTGCAGCGCCGCGATGGTGGAGCCCATGTCGGCGATGCGCTGGAGCGAAACGCCATTGGCTGCCGTGTGCGTGCCCTGCGGCATGCCGAGGATGGAGGCGGCCTTGATCGGCGCGTCGCCGCCCATGGCCGAAGCGAGCTGGATGATGCCGCTGTTGTTGCCACCGGCCATCCAGTAGCCCTGCTCGGCGCCACCGTGGTCGCTGGAGCCGTGGCGGACGCCCACGGTCGCGATGTGGGTCTTGGCGTAGGTGCCGAGACCGTCGGCGAAGCCCTTGTCGAGGACGAGACCGTTGCCGGCGTTGAACACGTTGCCGTTGTTCACACCGAACGACGTGTTCATGTACGAGTCTGCGCTGGCGAACAGGGAGTTGAAGCCGCCGAGGGTGTAGATGAACACCACCGCGGACTTCTTCCCGTTGAACCCGGCTCGGGCCTCGGAGGCTCCGAAAGGAAACCGACTGGCAGCTGCTGCCGCGCCGGCCATGCCCACACCCTTGAGAAAGTTGCGACGTGAGAAACTCATCTGGGCATCCTCCTCAGAACGACGTGAACTTGTTCGACTCGAAGACCGAGGCGCAGGCATAGGCCCACTTGGTCTTGGCGTCGGTTACGGGGGCGGGGGTGACTTTGGCGAACTCGGTCTCGTCCGTGGCAACCGCCACGCACGCGTCGATTTCAGCCTTGCTGGGCACCGAGTCCCACACCTTGGCGGTGAGGGTCGCGCATTCAGCCGCCGCCGTGGTGGCGTTCGGCTGCTGCGACCACGCCGGGACGGTGTTTGCATACTGCAAGCAACCGCGGAAGGCGATGCGGTAGGTGGTGAAGAGCGTGACCGCGCTGGCCTGGGGCTCGGCGAACCAGCGGTTCGGCGGCGCGCCGAAGGCATCGGCCGACCCGGTGATGAGCGCGTCCATGTTGACCTGGTTGGCGGTGCCGAGCAGGCGGTGCATGTCGTCGACCAGAACCTGGAACGGCTTGACCCGGTGGCGGTCGATGACGACGGTGTTCTGCTTGTCGTCTTGCTTGCCGTCGACGCGTCCGGCCGCGAGGGCCTTGGAGCCGAGGCCGGCGTAGTTGGTCATCGTGTCGCGGCAGCTCTTGGGGCCTTCCGGCTGACCACCGCTCGACGACGATGCATTGTTGTTACCCGAGGAGGCTGCACCGGGGTCGATGACGTCGCCATCGCCTTCCGACGAGCACGCCAGGAGGCCTGCCACTGCGATTCCGAGAACGAATACGTTGCGCATATTTGCCTCCTTTCTCACTGACAGAAGCTGTCGTCTTTGGCGATTGTGGAGAGAGCCGTCTGGATCTTCCCGGTCTTCTTGAACTCGGCGACGCACTTGTCGAAGACCTGCGACTCGCAGGTGTTCTCCGGGCGGCCATAGAGGAACTTGAACGCCAGGCGGCAGGTGTTGAAGTTGTAGTTTTCGGACTCGACCAGGCGGGCTGCGAGGCTCGCATCGTCGGTCACGGCCTTGCCGTCGATGTCGACGGTGGCGGTGGTGGCCGGCAGGAAGGTCATGGTGTCGCCGGTGCCCTTGCGCACCGAGAGAATGCTCGCGACCTTGTCGAGGGCCGACCAGTCCTGGAAGTGACACTGCGCGCAGACGCCGGCCGACCGGCCCGCCTTGCTGGTGTCGACGCCCTCGGCGTTGGACACAGCCTGCAGCTTGAGGCCGGTGATGTTCTGCATGATGCGGTAGCCGGTGACGATCTTGATGCCGGCCAGCTCGTTGCCCGCGTAGCGCACCATCCAGGCCCGGCTGCGGAAGTAGCCAAGGCCGTTGGGGTCCGGCTGGACCACGACGTTGTTCGGCTGCTGGGCGTTGGGCACCATCACGTTGAACTTCCCCAGGAAGAGATCCTTGTAGGGGAGGTCGTTCGACAAGACATACTTGCCGAGGTGGTAGGTGGCGTCCTCGGCGGACGTCATACCGGGAGCGGGGTTGAGCTCCGAGTTCAAGAAGCGCGCGAAGAGCTCCACGAACTCCGGCGCCTTCAGGTAGGCGTCGACAGCGGCTTGCGGATCGGCTGCCTTCAGCTCCACGTCCGTTGCGCCCTTCCCGAGGAAAGACGTTTTGAGCCGGGTTGCGCAGCGGGCCAGGGACTCGGCGCTGCTCGGCTTCTCAGCGGATGCCGGTTTCTGGAAAAGTCCGAAGGCACCTGCTGCGAGCAGGGGCACCGCAGCTACCCAGATCCTTTTCGTACGGAGCACATTCATGGGGCGACCTCCCAAGCTCGAAACTTTCGAGCGTCATCACCCGTTCAGCACGGTCCGTGCCACGGCTCAACCGTACCGTTTTGCCCGGTAACCCCGGAAAATTCTATTTGCGCGAGAACGTTTCGCGGCACGGAACCCTCATAACCGAGGAAATCGGCTGGATCACGCCAGCTCCATGTGCTGCATCCATGCGGCTATCGTGCGGTGGAGTGGTAATTCCCGCCGAAAATGTCCACATCCATCGCGATGTTCTACGAAGCAGGCTCTGTACGTCTGGACAGCGATGGGTGTTGTCGCTTAGGTAGGCGGCCGAGGTGCCGCGTACTCCAGCATGGTACCCGGACCCTTTGCCGAGCAGGCGCGCGTTTTCCCTTGACGAAAAGGGAGCGGTCGTTCAGTTTCCGGCACCCGTTTTCGGTCTCACGAGGTTGAAAGAAGTCATGGCGAAGAGCGATATCACTGGGAAACGACGGCTCGCGGCGCAGAACGTCTCCCACTCCAACATCAAGACGAAGCGCTGGCAGCACGTGAACGTGCAGTCGCGGCGCATCTGGGTGCCCGAGCTTGGCCGCTTCGTGTCCCTCAACATCACGACGCGCGACCTGCGGACCATCGACAAGATTGGTGTTACCGCCTACGCCAAGCGCTACAGCGTCAAGCTCGGCTGAGCAGCACCGCGGGGTCGTCCGGCCTCGTTGGTGTCTCAAGCCCCCGTAGAGCGGCATTGGGCCCTCAGGTGCAAAGGCACCTTGAGGGCCGCGGCTCTTTTTTGCCTGCCAGCTGCCATGTTCGTGTGCCGCACCGGGAACGTCGAGTCGCCTCGCCGTTCCCGTTTCGTTTTGCCGCCATGCCTGCGGTCAGCAGGTCAGCAGGTCAGCAGGTCAGTAGGTCAGTAGGTCAGTAGGTCAGTAGGTCAGCCAGGTCAGGCGGGTCAGGACCGCAGGACCCAGCTTTGGGGATCGCTCTTGCCGATTTGGAGCGTGGCGACCGCGGTCCCTTTCCCCAGCGCCTGGAGCTCCGCCCGCAGCGACGGCTCGAGGGCGGCCGGAGCGCGCGCCAGGGTGGCGCGGACGTCGCGGATGCGGCCCAGCGTGAAGCCCACGCCGCCTTGCACCACGCCCCCCTCGCCGACCAGCGCGATGGCCGCAGGAATGCCGCAGGGAACGCCGGGCGCGACGCGACGCTCGCCGCGCCGCACGGGCGCTGCGTAGCTGGGCGCCAGCAGCCCGAGCTCGGCAATGGGGACGCCGATCTCGTGGATCTCGTACGCCGCGATGGCCACCGTGCCGCGGCCGTCGATGGCGGCGACGATCTCGCTGCGAGCCTCAGCGTCTTCGTCGCTCCACGGGGCGAACGCCAGCGTCATCTCGCCGTCGCGCGTGCACGCCTCGACGGTGGGCACGAGCGTGAGATCCTCGGCGGTGAGCAGGCCGCCGGTCATCTTTCCGGTGGCCGCCATGAGCGGCTCGGTGAACTCGAGAAAGCCCCGCGGCCCGAGGCGCGCGAGGCGATCGAGCACGCGCGCGCGCTCCGGAGAAAGCTCGCGGGCCATGGCCACGGCTCCGCCAGACACCGCCGACTGGGTCGCGGTTCCGAACGTGGCGAGGGCCGCGAAGAGCGCCGCGGGGAGCATGGGCGCGCCGACCCGGGCGGTGCGCGGGGGCTCGCCGGTGAAACCCCGCGGACGATCGGCGCCTTTGCCGGGCTGTCGAACGCGGCCATCGATGGCGTTTTCGCCGACCCCTGCCCCGCCCACCAGGATCTGGACCGGGCCCAGGAGCACGCTCGGGTTGTGCGCTGCGGCCGCGAGGACCGCCGCCACCACGAGATCGACGGCATTGCCGCGGACCTCGGAGACGGCGTCCGGAAGATAGCTTTCAGAGGACGCGAGGACGGTGCGTCTCACGACTACTCCTGCTCGTCGTCGCGCACCCGCAAGGGGGCGCTGCGCGGGCGAACAACGCGCGAAGGCTTGGTCTGCGTGCGGAGCTCGGTCAAGATGCGCCGAAGGCGCTTGGCCTCGGCGAGGGCGCCGTCGGTCTCGAAGACCACGTAGGCGTCGCGCCGCTCGCTGATGCGCAAAGCCACCCGCTCGAGGGCGGGGGTGCCGTAGGAGCGGGTCTCGCCCCGCGCCGGCAGGCGCACGTAGGCGGTTTGCCCCACCGGAACCGGATCGCGCGAGGCGTCGACCACCAGCACCACGCCCCACTTCTTGGCGGCGACGGCGGCCTCTTCGACCTCCCACAGGCCACGCGGTTCCCACGCAACGTGGGTTGCGTCGCGGGGAAGGCGCTCCAAAAGGCGCGCCATGCGCTCGCGCCACAGCGGGCTGGGGGTCACGTCGGCGGGCGTGCGAATGAGCATGCACCGGGCCTCGAGCACGTTGATGGTCTCGATGGTTTCTTTGAGGTCCTTCTCGAGCTCCGGGGAGTCCTTGAGCTTGGAGATACCAGGGCCTGCCACCGCCACGAACTCGAACGACGGCGGGACCGCCTTGCGCCAGCGCTTGAGTGTGGCGACGCTGGGGGGCGCCTTGCCGGCGCGGCTGACCTCGAGGAGGCCGAAGCGCTTGGCGTAGGCGGCGAGGTCGCCGCGGAGCCCGTCGGCTCCAATGTGCAATCGAAGGCTCATTTGTAATTTACACCAGGAGTAGGTCCGGGTGCTTTCCGAGCACGCGGTCGAGCCAGAGGGCCGTCAGTTTTTCTTGCATGGAGTTGGAGCGGAGGCGTGACGCGAGATGCGCGAAGTCGACCTGGTCGAGCTCTTGGTCCTGGTTGAAGCAGGAGAACACGATGTGCTCCTTGCCGCTGACCGGATCCACGTGGCGCTGGAGGCACTGCGCGCAGACCTCCTTCATCATGCACTGCATCGGCGAGTTGATGCTGCCGATGGCCAGGTGCTTGGGGTTGAGAAGCGGCGCCAGGACGCCGTGTCGAGCATCTTTCACGGCGGCCATCATGCGATCGCTGCCGATGGCGATGATGCGGTTGACCTCGCGAAAGCGCGTATATTCTGGCGCGAGCTCGCCCTTGGCGTAGGCCAGCATGGCTTGCACGATGTTGCCGCGGAAGTGGCGGTCTTGCGCCCGGCGCGGCACCACCTCGATGCCCGCGTCCGTGGCCCAGATGACCTGGTCGGTGTGCTTTTCGATCTCGTCTTGCTTGTAGAGATCTTCGCCCTTCTTGTAGCCGGCGAAGTAGACCACCTTGGCGTTGAGCGCCTTGAAGGCCCGAGCGATGGAGAAGAGCACCGCGTTGCCCAGACCTCCGCCGCAGAGGAGCACCGTCTCTTTCGGCGCAATGTGCGTGGGGGCGCCGGTGGGGCCCATGAGGACCACCGGCTCGCCCGGCTTGAGCGCGGCGCAGAGCCGCGAGCTGCCGCCCATTTCCAGGACGATGGTGCCCATGAGCCCGCGTTCGGCGTCGATCCAGGCGCCGGTGAGCGCCAGGCCTTCCATGGCGAGCCGGGTGCCATCGAATTCCGGGGCCAAGCTCTCGAAGTTTTGCAGCCGGTAAAACTGCCCGGGGAGGAACTTGCGGGCTGCCATGGGCGCGTGCACCACCACCTCGACGATGGTCGGCGTGAGGCGATTCACCTCCACCACCTTGGCGAGTAGCTCGTGGTCGAGGCGCTCGAACACGGTGCGCAGCGCCGCGTCGCGCGCGCCCTGCGCGGAGGCATCGAGGCCGTCGAGCTCCGGATAGAGCGCACGCACGTGGCTGTAGCCGTGCTTGGCGCTGGCCATCGCCTTCACCACACTGCCGGCGTATGTGGGATGGTTGTCGCCGTAAAAGGAAACCGTACGGTTGTCGCGCAGGTAGCTCGTGAAGAAGCCGCCGCGCGCCACGGTCAGGGTGACCTTGCCTTGCGCGTCCACCTCGGCCTTGTGCGCGAGGAAGTACTGGTTCTTGTCGTCGAGCGCGAAGGAGCCCTCGTACTCTTTCTCGTAGGTGATGTTGGGGCTGGTGCCGGCGGCCACGCACACGGTGCGCGCGGGCATGTCGACCAGACTGCCGTCTTTCCGCTGGAACTTGACCGCGCTCACGGCGCCGTAGGCGTCGAGCACCGCCTCCACCGGCGAGAGGTTCTCGGCGTAGCGAATGCCCTCTTCCAGGCTCTTTTCCACTTCTTCGTGGTTCAGCCGGTAGGCGGGCGAGTCGGCGAGCGACTTGCGATAGACGAGCGTGACCCCGCCCCAGTGATCGAGGAGCGCCTGGAGCTTCGGCTCGCGGCCCTCGGCCTCGGCTTTGGCGCGCTCCGCCTGCAGCTCCCGCGCATGGCCCAGCTGCCGCTCGAGGAGCTTCCACTCCTCTTCGTCGAAGGCCTTCCGTACGGACTCGGCGCCGCGCTCGGCCACCAGCGTTTCGTAGTGGGCGAGCGCACGCTCCACCTGCACCGGGTAGTAGGCGAGCAGCTCGGTGGCGGTGTCGATGGCGGTGAGGCCGCCGCCGATGACCACCGCCGGGAGCTCCACCTGGAGGTTCGCGATGGAGCTCTTCTTGAAGGCGCCGGTGAGCTGAAGGCCCATGAGAAAGTCGCTCGCCTTGCGGATGCCGCGCGCGAGGTTGTTCTTCATGTCGATGATGGTCGGGCGGCCGGCACCGGTGGCGATGGCCACGTGGTCGATGCCGAGCGCGAAGGCGTCGTCGAGGGTGAGCGTGCCTCCGAAGCGAATGCCGCCGTAAATTTTGAGCAGCGGATTTCGCGCCAGGGTGGCGTAGAGCAGCGTGAGGAAGTTCTTGTCCCAGCGAACGGTGATGCCGTACTCGCTGACGCCGCCGAAGCCGAGGAGGATGCGCTCGTCGAGCTTGCTCTGGAGCACCGCGAAATCGCGGATGGGCCGCGCCGGATCGGTCCACTCCGCGGGCAGCGGCTCGATCTTGAGGCCGTCGACGGCGACCACGCCGAAGCCCTCGGAGGCCAGGTGGTGCGCCAGCGTGTAGCCGGCGGGGCCCAGGCCCACCACCATGACGTTCTTGCCGTTGTAGGGCAGGCTGTGCGGGCGCTTGACGTTGAGCGGGTTGAATCGCGTGAGAAAGCCGTAGATCTCCATGCCCCAGGGGAGCTCGAGGACCTCGGTGAGGACCCGCGTCTCGATCTGCGGGATGTTCACCGGCTCTTGCTTCTGGAAGACGCAGGCCTTCATGCAGTCGTTGCAGATGCGGTGGCCGGTGCCGGGGCACATGGGGTTGTCGATGGTGACGAGCGCGAGGGCGGCGAGCGGGTCGCCGTCGCGCCGCATCACGTGCATCTCGCTGATCTTCTCGTCGAGCGGGCAGCCAGACAGCGTAACGCCGAGCGGGTTCTTCTTGAGCTCGTTGCTCTTGTTGTCGCGCAGGCCCTTGGCGCAGGAGTCCTTGTCGCGCTCGTGGCAGTAGAGACAGTAGTCGACCTCTTGCTCCACCGCCCGGGCGGTGCCGCGGAGATCGGTGAGGCCGAAGCCGTCGCGCTCGCGGCGCTCGTTTTCCGGGCCGACGAACAGCTCGGTGAGCTCGGGGTTGGGCCGACGAATCTGCACCAGCTTGGTGAAGTCGAGGTTCTTGGGCGCCCGGAGCGAGGCCCAGCGGTGCGCAGGATCGTGGTGGTCCGTGCGGCGGGACGCCAGGGCGGCTTCGAGAGCATCGAGCGCGAAGGTGCTGGCGCGACCGAGGTCGGCGTCGGTGGGGGAACTTCCCTCGACACTGAGGGCCGCGGACGCCGCCGCGAAGGGCTCGAGCGCTGCGCGCAGGGTGGCGGCGCGGGCCCGGAGCGCGTCGGTCCACGTGGCGCCGCCCGCCTTGGCGGCCTTGCGGGCGGTGTCGTCGAGCTCGAACACGGCGTTCGCCGCGGTGGCGACCCGCAGCTCCTCGTCGTCGCCGGCGCCAAAGGCCTGCACCAGCGCCGCGGCCACTTCCTTCGCCGCCGCTTCGCCGTGGGTCCAGCTCTTGCCGGCGGAGTCGCGGAGGACGCGTTTTTTCGCAAAATCGCGTTTGAAACGCCAGAGCGGCGTGCGGTCTTGCACCGAGGCAGCGAGCGTCTGGAGCTGCGCCTCGACGCCGAAGAGCGCGCCGACGAAGCGGCTCACGTGGGGCGCCGCGGCGAGCAGTGCTTCGCTCACGGCCTCCGGGCCCATTCCGCTACCTTTGCAGGCGCGGTACGCCGCGAAGGTCGCGTGGGCTGCCGGGTCGGACTCCCGAAAGCGCGCGTCCCAGAGGGCGTACAGCTCGGCGAGCTTGTGCGGATCGTGCAGGTCTACGAAAGAAAAGCCAGGAATTCCGAGAGTCGCCTTGTCGCTCACACAGCCTCCTCATTCACCTTTTGCGGCGGTCGCGGCGGCCTCGCGGGCGGCGCGCTCTTCCGGCGTCCACGCCGTTTCCGCAAGCTCGCCGTCTTCGTAGCCGAAGTAGATGGCGCACTGCTTGAGCATGAATTTCTGGCCTTCTGACGAGGCGAGGTCCACGCGATAGGTGTTGATGTACTTCACGGAGTCCTTCAACCACATGCCCCAGGCCTCCTGGGAGACCTCCGCGAAGAGGCGCTGGCCCAGCTCGTTCCGATAGGGAACGCGCGTGAGGCCTGGAAGGTCCTTGTCGAGCTTTCGGCAGTGCACGATGCGATCAGTCATGGGGCCACCTTGCGGGTCCACATAGTCCCATCGCCTGGGGATCGGAAGAGTTTTGGCGGTTTCGGGTTTTCTCTCTGGCCCGGCTTTCGTAAGCTCTCGCCCATGGCGACCTGCCCGATGTGCGGAAAGGACGCGGCCGACAACGCGAAGTTCTGTAGCCGCTGCGGCACCGTGCTCGGTGCGGGTGCACCCAAAGCGCCCTTGGATGTGGCAAAAACGCTGTTTGATCCGCCGCCTTCCGCTGCTCCGGATGCGCCCGCGGAGTCGGAGCTCTCGGCCCAGACCCGCCGCGTCGCGGTGAGCGCCATGCTCCAGAATGCTCAGGAATCCGAGATCAGGGGCCGGACCCGGGTGGAATTCGACGCTGCGGCGCCGCCGGTGAGCGTCGCGCCGGTGGTCTATGTCGGTGCGGACATCCCGGAGGACCGCGGAAATCGCCCTACGGCGCGGACATCGCTGGAGATTCCCGGCGTCGCGGGGAGCGCTTGGGGATCGGAGTCGCCGGCTGCGGCGGCACCTGGGGCCCGCGAAGAACGCCCGGCGATGCGCACGGTCATGGGCATTCCGGGCGCTGCACTGCCCGACGCGCCGCCGCCTCCGCCTCCGCCCGCCGCCGCGGAGCGACCTGCTGCGCACACCGTGCTGGGCATTCCGGGCGTTGCACTGCCCAACGCGCCTCCGCCGCCGCCTCCGCCCGCCGCCGCGGAGCGACCTGCTGCGCACACCGTGCTGGGCATTCCGGGCGCACAAGCGCCCGCTCCGGTCCTGCCGCTGGCGTCGGATCATCGAACCATGCTCGGCGTGGCGGTGCCGGGTATCGCGCCCTCCCAGCCCGCCTACTTGCAGCCCGCGGCCAGCCTCGGCGAGAGCACCGGCGGCCCCCGACCAGTCCCCAACGCCATGGCCACCATGCTCGGGATCAGCGCGCCTGCGGGCCTCGCCGGCGCGGCGCCTGGGGGACCCGGTTTGCCCGCCGGCGCGTTGCCCCCCGCTGCCGCCGCGGACGCGGGCCCCGGAGGCCCTCGCGGACATACGGCGGTGTTCCTGGTGCCGGAGCCGAAGCCCTTCGTCGAGGAGCCGCTTCCGTCGCGCCCGCTCATCGTCGAGAAGAAGAAGGGCGGCGTCTCGCTTGCGCTCGGCCTCGGCATCGCGGCGGTGGTGGTGCTGCTGCTGGGGGTGGGAATCTTCTTCGTCGCCCGGGGCTCGGCGCCTTTGAAGGCCTCCGCTGGCGTCGACGACAGCGGGCACGACGTCCTCATGGTGCGCTGCGAAGGCTGCCCGGACGGCACCGTCATCAAAGACGGACCCAGCTCGGCGACCATCTCCAAGGGCGCCGCCCGGCTCGCCCTGGCCACCCCGCTGCGCGTCGGCAACAACGACATCGCGCTTCATGTGGACCGGCCCGGCGTCGGCCGCGACGAGGAGGTCAAGCTCGTGGTTCCGGTCTCGTATCGGCTCCGCGCCGATGCCGCGCCGGTGGAGCAATGGCCGCCGAAGTTCGTGTTCCGGGCGGAGGCCGCCAAGGGTGTGCGCATCGAGGTCGATGGCGCGCCCATCGTCGTCGACGACCAGGGTGTGGGCACCTCGGACCTGCCGCTGGGCGCGCTGGCCGAGGGATCGAGCGACGCCGTCTCGGTGTTCGAGAAGGTGGTGCCTTACAAGGTGGTACTGGTGGGCGGAGCCGAAGAAAAAGGCACGCTTACGCTTCGCACCCGCGTGCTCCCGCTCAAGCTCGACACCCCTCGCCCCGACGCTTGGACCTTCGGGAGCACCGTGTCGGTCGCCGGTCAGGCAGCGCCCACCGCCAAGGTGTTCATCAACGGCGCCGCGGCCAAGGTGGACGATCGCGGCGTCTTCGACGTGCAGGTGCCCGTGGGCGACGGAACCTTCGAGGTTCGCACCGAGCGCAAGGATGCGGCGGCTCGCGGCACCAAGGTGGCCATCCGCAAGATGAGCCCCGGCGAGCGCGCCGCCGCGCAGAAGGACTTCGAGAGCAAGGCCACGCTCAAGTACGCCGACTACGCCAAGGACGTCACGCCCCACATCGGCAAGAAAGTCGTGGTGGACGGCGAGGTGGTGGAGGCCCGGGCGTCCGGAAAGCAGACTGTGGTGCTCATCGATCAGCGGGCCGGGTGCACCGGTGCCTGCCTCACGCGGGTGATCGTCGGTGCGGTCATGAACATCCCCCGAGGCGCGAAGATCCGCGTGTACGGGCACATCTCGCGAAAGTTCGAAGGCGAAGGCGGCACCAAGGTGCCGGAAGTGGACGCCGAGCTGGTCGCGAAGCCTCCGCGCTTCGAGCCCTGGCAATGAGCCCGCGCCGGCGCCTTCTCGGTGCAGCTCTGGCGGCGGCCCTCGCGGTGAGCGCAGGGGGCGTGCGCGTGGTGCTGGCCGAACGCGTGGACCCGCTGGCGCCGCAGCCGGTGGGCGTGGGGCTGCGCCCGGCGCCCTCGTCGGTGCCGCAGTCGAGCGTGCGGATCGATTGGCAAAAGAACCTGGGCACCACGCTCCGCGGCGCGCCCATCGGCACTGCCAGCGGCCGGGTCGCGCTCGCGACGCTGAGCGGCGAAGTTCGGTTGTTTCAGGAAGACGGAACCGAGGAGCCGCGGGTCGTGACCGGGGTCGGCGAAGCCGGGACCCTGGCCGAGCTCACGGATGGCACGCTGGTGTTCGCCACGCCGAACGCGGTGGTCGGGGTGAACGGACGCGGCCTGCGCTTCATCACGCCCCTCGCTGCGCTGCCCCTGCGGCCGTTGGCGCTCCGTTCGGGCGGCTTCGTGGTGGCGACCCGCGCGGGGCTCGCCTGGCTCGACGCGCACGGCCGCGTGGAGAGCACCCTGGCGCTCCCGGGCTCGGTGCTGGCGCCGCCGCTCCTGGGACGAGGCCAGGTGCACGCGCTCGTCGCCGAGGGAGCCCGCACGTGGGTTCTCCGGGCCGAGGAAACCCCCATTCGACTCGGCTCTTTTCCTGGGCGCGCCTCGCCCGCATCGACGGTGCAAGGCTCCACCCTGGTGACCTCCGTCGACGGCACCCTCGTGGAGTTCGACCTCGACCGCCACACCTACGTGGAGCGCGCGACGCTGGAGCTGGGGGCGGCCACAGCCTCCGCCGATACCCGCTGGCTCCTGGGCACCCAGGCGGGCCGCATCACGCTGCTCGGGTTCGGCGAAGGCGGCGCCGAGACCGTGCGGGCGCCGCTCGGAGTCGAGCCACTGCTGGTGGACGGCGGCCCGTCGGCCCGACCCCAGCTGGTCGCTGCGGGGCCGGGCGGCGTCGCGTTTCTCACCTCGTCCGGCGTGGCCGGCGTCGTGGTCCCCGGCGACGGCGTGCACTTCGTGTCCGATCCCCTGTGCATCCTGGAGCGGGGCGGCGTGGCCATCAGCCTGGTGGGAGACCGCGCCTTCGTGGTGGCTTGCGAGGGGGGCAAGCTCATCCGCCTGCGCGGCAACTGATGCGCCCCCGAGCGAGGCTGACGCTTCCGCGTGCGTGAGGGTTGAAATTCGGGGGTCGAAGCGCTACCTTCGAACTTCAGAGGATTCCCGAATGATCACCATCACCGAACGCGCCGCCTCCGAAGTCCAGAAGATCGTCCTGTCGGACCCCACCCTCGAGGGTCAGGGGCTTCGGGTCGCGGTCAAGGGTGGCGGATGTGCGGGCTTCTCCCACGATCTCTATTTCGAGGACAAGATCGGCGACATGGACGAGGTCTTCGAGTCGCACGGCATCAAGTTCTACGTCGACCCGCTGAGCGTCCAGTACCTGGAGCAGACCGAGATCGACTACGTCGAAGAGGCCCACGCGGCGGGCTTCAAGTTCAACAACCCGAACGTCAAGGGCACCTGCGGCTGCGGGTCTTCCGTCAGCTTCTAGCCTCCGCCCCTCGGGACGCACGGTCTTCGGTCCGGCGTCCCGCGTACTTTTTGTGAAGCCGTGATCTCCAAGCGCATCCAGCGGGGCTCGATGACCTACGTCGTCTACACGACGGAGGACGCTTTGCTCATCACCACGCTGCGCGGCGCGCTCGGCGTCAAGTCGGCCAAGCGCGGCTGCCGCGACGGCTCTTGCGGCAGCTGCCGCGTCCTGCTCGACGGCGCGCTCGTCTCGAGCTGCCTCGTGCGCATGGGTGACGTCGCCGACGGCGCGCTCGTGGAGGTTGCCGAGGACCTCGAGCAAAAGGAGCCAGCCCGACGCGCGCTCGCGCAGTTCGAGGACGAGCGGCCCACGCGTTGTGATCTCTGCGTGGGTGGCCTTGCGGTCACCGCCGCATGGCTGGCGCAGCGCGGCCCCGAGCTGCGCGAGGCCGCCATCGACGAAGCCCTCGAGGGCGCTCACTGTCAATGCACGGGCCGCGGGTCGCTGCGGCGCGCGCTCAGGCGCGCATGACGGTGGACGCGGGCGCGCAGTGCAGTGCGTCGCCGGCCCAGGTTCCGCGCTCCTCGGCGATGGCCCGGAAGAAGCCCATGGTGCGCTCGATGGCCCAGGTCCGCGTCCAGCCGCGCTCCGCGAGATCGCCGACGATCCAGCCGAGATGCCCGCCGCGATCGGTCATCTCGACGCGCACCGCGCGGGAGGCCCCTTCGAGCGCCTTCGATACGGTGGCCACCGGCACCATCGGATCATCCTTTGCGTGGAGCACGAGCGACGGCACACCCACCTGCGAGAGGAGCGGGCCGGCGCTGGCGGTGCGGTAGTAGGTATCGACCGACGGAAACGCATGCATGGGGCCCGTGACGTACTCGTCGAACCGGCGAATCGAGCGCGCCCGCGCCAGATCGCGCAGGGAAAACGGCGCGCGATCGCCGCGGTGTCGAAGAAACCCGCGGGCGCCGCGGTGCAGGCCACGCAGCACGTGCGCGTGGTAGGCGAAGCTCCGCGGCTGCGCGATGTTCGCAGAGGCCGCTGCGAGGTCAAGGGGCGCCGAAAGGCTGGCGATGGCCGCCACCGCGGCCGGCGCGGCGGGGCCCCACTCACCGGCCAGCTTCAGCATGATGTTCCCGCCGCCGGAGAAGCCAACGACGTAGATTTCCCGGACCCGGGCATCGGCGCTCAGGGTGGAGATGGCCGCAGCGACGTCGCTGGTGAGGCCCATATGGTAGAGGCTCGGCACGTGGCGCACGCTGTCGCCGGCGCCCCGGAGGTTGAGCCGCACCACGTGGTAGCCCGCATCGAGGAAGGCCACCGCAGCGCGCACCACGTAGAGCGACGCATCGGAGCCGCCGACCCCGTGCAAGAGCAGCACCGTCGGGCGCGGCGCCGCGAGCGCCCCCGACGCCGGGTGGAACCAGCCGCGGGCCAGAAGCGCGCCGTCGTCCTCGATGGGGACCCGCAGGTTCTCGGTGGGGACCGACCGGAGCCGCGCGGGCGGGGCGAAGAGCGGCACCGCGCAGGTGAGGGTCTGCACGTGGCGATTGCGAAAGAAGCGGCGGGGGGCGAATTCCACGCGCTCTTCGAAGCGCGCCTGGGGGGCGAAGTCAAGGACGCACGTCTTCTGCCCGGGTCGCGCCGCCGCTCTGCGTACCGACTCATCTTGCGCCGCTTCGACGCAAAACGAGCCAATCCCCTCGGCAAATCGGTGCCCGCAGGGCGCGTGCGGGTTGACGGCGCTTCGGCGAGTTCGACTATTCTGCCGCCCATGCCCACCTTCCGGCGCTACACCGTCAGCCCCTCGCTCCCCGCCCCGCTCGAGAAACTCCGTGAGATCGCCAACAACCTCTGGTGGTCCTGGGCGCCCGAGGCCCACGAGCTCTTCGTGCGCATGGACCGCGATCTCTGGGAGGAGGTCTACGGCAATCCCATCGAGCTCATCGCGCGGCTCGGGCAAGCACGGCTCGAGGCCTTGGCGGCCGACGACGCGTTTATGAACCACCTGAACCGCGCCCACGCCAGCCTCGCAGCGTACATGTCGGAGAAGGGCTGGTTCCTCAAGTCGTTCCCCGCCAAGGAAGGCGCGAAGATCGCCTATTTCTCCATGGAGTACGGGCTCCACGAGTCGCTCCCGATCTACTCCGGCGGTCTCGGCGTGCTCGCCGGCGATCACCTGAAGACCGCCAGCGACATCGGCCTGCCGCTGGTGGGCATTGGCCTCGCCTACGCCGAAGGGTACTTTCGGCAACATCTCTCGGAAGACGGCTGGCAGCTCGAGCACTATCCGCTCAACGACTGGCACCGCTTGCCGGTGCAGCCGGTGTGGAACCCAGGCAGCCCCCAGGAGCGACTCCTCATCCACGTGCGCTACCCCCACGGCATGGTCGACGCGCAGCTGTGGAAGGTGCAGGTGGGCCGCGTTCCGCTCTACCTCCTCGACACCAATCTGGAGCAGAACGCGCCCAGCGATCGCTCCATCACCGGGCCGCTCTACGGCGGGGATCAAGAGTTCCGCATTCGCCAAGAGGTCATGTTGGGCATCGGCGGCATTCACGCTTTGGAGGCGCTCGGCATCTCCGCCACCGTGTGTCACATGAACGAAGGCCATTCGGCGTTCATGGCCCTGGAGCGCATTCGCCGGGTCATGGAATCGAAGAAGGTCTCGTTCCAGGTAGCGCGCGAGGCCTGCTCCGCCGGCAACGTCTTCACCACCCACACGCCGGTCCCCGCCGGCAACGACGCCTTTCACCCGGACAATATTCGGCGCTTTCTCGGGGTCTACCGCGAGCCGCTCGGCCTCTCGGACCAGGAGTTTTTGGCCCTCGGCCGGCAGAACGGCGCGGGCGACCCCACGCCCTTCTCGATGCCCATTCTGGCCATGCGTACCGCCGACCGTTACAACGGCGTGAGCGCCCTGCACGGCGACGTTTCCCGGAAGATGTGGCGCGATCTGTGGCCCGACATGCCCACCTCCGAGGTCCCCATCGGCTCGGTCACCAACGGCGTGCACATTCCGTCGTGGGTCTCCGACGACATGAGTGCACTCTACACGCGGTACCTGGGCGCCGAGTGGCGCGAGCGCACCGACGACGTGGCGCTGTGGGCCCGGGTGAACGACATTCCCGACGCCGAGCTGTGGTCGACCCACGGCCATCGCCGGCATCGCCTGGTTGCGCTGTGCCGGAAACGCCTGCGCCTCGCCGGCGAGCGCCGGGGCGCCAACAAAGCCGAGCTGGCCGCGGCCGACGAAGCCCTCGATCCGCATGCGCTCACCATCGGCTTTGCGCGCCGCTTCGCCACCTACAAGCGCGCGACGCTGCTCTTTTCGGACATCGAGCGGGTGAAGAAGCTCCTCGGCGATCCCGACCGACCGGTGCAGCTGGTGTTCGCCGGCAAGGCGCACCCGCAAGACAAAGGCGGCAAGGAGCTCATTCGGGCCATCGTGCGCCTGGGGCGCGAGGCCGATTTCCGCGGCAAGGTGGTGTTCATCGAGAACTACGACATGCGCGTGGCCCGGGCGCTGGTGTCTGGCGTCGACGTGTGGCTCAACACGCCACGACGGCCCCACGAGGCCAGCGGCACCAGCGGCATGAAGGCCGCCGCCAACGGCGCCCTCAACTTGAGCATCCTCGACGGCTGGTGGGCCGAGGCTTGGGCCAAGTTCGGCTGGCCGGTGGGCTGGGCCATCGGCAACGGCGAAGACGCGGTAGACGAAGACGGCGATCGCATGGAGGCCGAGGCGCTCTACGACATCCTCGAGCGCGAGGTGGTGCCGCTCTTCTTCGATCGCAGCGAGGATCGCCTGCCCCGCGGCTGGGTGAAGAAGATGAAGGCGACCATTGCCCACTGCGTGCCAGAGTTCAACACCGCGCGCATGGTCAAGGAGTACACCACGCGCTTCTACGTGCCCTCCATCGAGAAGACCGGCGACATGCTGCGCAGCGATCTCGCGGGGGCCAAGGATCTCGCGGCCTGGAAGGAACGGGTCGGCGCCTCGTGGAAGGACGTTTCCATCCACGATGTGAAGGTCGACCACACTGAGCTGGTGGTGGGCGAAGCCATGCGCGTTCACGCCGAGGTCTCGCTGGGGGCCATCACGCCCGACGACGTGACCGTCGAGGTCTATCACGGCCCCACCGCCGGCTCGTACGACCTGGCCGAGGGCACCGCCACCCCCATGAAGCTCCACGCATCGCGCGACGGAGTGCACAGCTTCGTGGGCGAGGTTCCCACCAAGGAGAGCGGCACCCACGCCTTCGCGGTGCGGGTCATCCCCTACCGCCAGACGCTGAGCCACAAGTTCGAAAGCGGCCTCATTCGCTGGGCCTGACCCTGGCCTTTCGGCGCGGGCATGGCAGCTGCTACACTGAAGACTCCCCCCGTGGTGGCCACAAGCGACATCGACATCATCCTGGACGACGGCGCGAATCGCGTGGCCATCGCGCGCAACGTCTTCGTCCAGGTGCGCTGTGGCGAGCAAACAGAGACGGCCCTCGACCTCATGATGGCCACGTTCCGCGCGCGCAAGCGCCAAGGAACATCGGTGTACTTTGCACTGTTCGTGGTAGAAGACGGCGCCCCCGCCGCCACAGCGGCCGTGCGCAAGCGGCAGGCCCAGGTCATTGGCGAGGTTCTGGGCAGCGGCCGGGTGCACGTGGCCGCGGTGCTGGAGGGCGAAGGAATCATGGCCGATCTGAAGCGCATAGCCCTGCGGGCGCTCGCCGACGCGCGGGTCTCGATTCACAGCAACGTTCCCGACGCGGTTCGGGCACTGGGCAAGCTCGCCGGCGCGCCTCCGGCGGCGCACCTCACCGCCGTGGTCGACGCCGCGCGCGACCGCACGCGCAGTTCTCGGACGCGGATTCGAACCCCATGAGCCGCGGGTACATCGACCTCCACTGCCACTGGATTGCGGGCATCGACGACGGCGCGCGCTCGGTCGAGGAGAGCCTGCGCATGCTGTCGCAGCTCCACGCGGTGGGCTTTTCCACGGTCATCGCCACGCCGCACATGCGGCCGGGCATGTTCGACAACGACGCAGCGGCGCTCCGCGCGGCGTACGAAGCCATGGCGCCGCACCTGGGCGCAGCGTCGGGGCTGCCCGCAGTGGGTTTGGCCAGCGAGCACTTCTTCGACGGCGTGGTGTTCGAGCGGATGATGCGAGGCGACGTTCTGCCCTACCCCGATGCGCCCGGAGCCGCGACCCCTGCCCCGCCCCGGAAGAAGCGCAGCGTGCTGGTGGAGCTCCCCACCCAGGCCTTTCCGGTGCAGCTGGCGGCGCGCATGTTCGATCTGCAGCGGGCCGGTCTCTGCCCGGTGCTGGCCCACCCGGAGCGCTATCGGCCGGTGTGGAGCGACGACGCCTGCCTCGATCCGCTCCTCGACGCGGGCGTAGTGCTGCTCCTGGACGTCTGTGCGGTCGTGGGCAAGTACGGCCGTGCGGCCCAAAAGGCCGCCGAGAAGCTGCTCGAGGAGGAAGCCTACGAGGCGGCCTGCTCCGACGCCCATCGGCCCGAGGACGCCGACATGTGCGCGAGCGCTTTCGAGCGGCTGGAGCGGCTGGTGGGCAAGGAGGAGCGACACCGGCTCCTCGTCGACGGCCCCGCGGGCATCCTCCGCGGCCGCTGACGCACCCGTGTGGACCCCCCTTGAATGCCAGGGCGCTCCGCAGAAACAGTCTACCCGAGCAAAATCCGCTCACCGGGCGGCCGGGTGCGTGTAAAGAATTGACGCGCGGCGTGGGCCGCGAGCGGGGCCAACCCCGCGCGAGGAGAAGCGAAGTGAAGGAACGGATCAGTGTCATTGGGCTCGGGTACGTGGGGCTTCCGGTGGCGCTCGCCTTTGCCCGGAAGTTCGAGACCGTCGGCTTCGACATCCACGAAGAGAAGGTGGCGGAGCTCCGCCAGGGTCACGACCGCAATCGCGAGGTTCCCGAGGCGGTGCTCAAGGCCACCACCCTCAAGATGACCTCCGACCCCAAAGATCTGGCCGGCACCACGCTCTTCGTCATCGCCGTCCCTACGCCGGTGGACCAGAACAACGTGCCGGACCTCACCCCGGTGGTGAAGGCCTCGGAGTTCGTCGGCAGGGTCCTCACCAAGGGCGCCGTCGTGGTGTACGAGTCCACCGTGTACCCGGGCGTCACCGAAGACATCTGCGGGCCCATCCTCGCCAAGGTCTCCGGGCTCCAATCGGGCGTCGACTTCAAGCTCGGCTACTCGCCGGAGCGCATCAACCCTGGCGATACCGAGCACACCCTCGAGAAGATCACCAAAGTGGTCTCCGGGGAGGATGCGGAGACGCTCGACCGGGTCGCCAACGCCTACGGCGCCATCATCGACGCCGGGGTCCACCGCGCGCCCTCCATCAAGGTCGCCGAGGCCGCCAAGGTCATCGAGAACACCCAACGCGATCTCAACATTGCCCTCATGAACGAGCTGGCGCTCATCTTCGACCGCCTCGGTATCCGCACCGCAGACGTCCTGGCGGCCGCCGCCACCAAGTGGAACTTCCTCAAGTTTCGCCCCGGCCTGGTGGGCGGACACTGCATCGGCGTCGACCCCTATTACCTCACCACCAAGGCCCAGGAGCTCGGATACCAGCCCGAGGTCATCCTGGCCGGGCGCCGCATCAACAACAACGTCGCCGTCTTCATCGCCCAGAAGCTGGTGAAGATGCTCATCGACGCCGACATTCCGGTGAAGGGCGCCCGGGTGGGCATTCTCGGCCTCACGTTCAAGGAAGATTGCAACGATCTCCGCAACAGCAAGGTGCCCGGCATTCTCACCGAGCTCCGGCAGTTCGGCATCGAAGCGAAGATTCACGATCCCTTGGCGAACGGCCCGGAGGCGGTCCACGAGTACGGGCTCAAGCTCTCGCCCATGGAAGAGCTGCGCGGCCTCGACGCCCTGGTGCTGGCGGTGAGCCACGCGGAGTTTTTGGCCCTGGGGCCGCAGAAGCTCGCCACCGCGGTGCGCGACGGTGGCGTCTTCATCGATGTGAAGAGCGCCTTCGAGCCCGCGAGCATCGAGGGCGAGCGCGGCATTCGCTACTGGAGCCTGTGAAAAGCTGGGGCGCGGGCGCGGCGCGACGACCCCACCAAAGCGTGCTATAGCGCCGGTATTCCAGTGGAATCTTCTGCTTCGCAACTTGGCTTCTTCCGGAAAAACCGAGTAAAGCTCGCGGTTTCCGCCATTCTCACCGGCTGCCTCCTCTACGCGCTGTGGAAGGAGGACATGTCGCTCGTGCCGCGGCGCGAGGCCTTCGCCACCGTCAAGTGGTGGGCGGTGCCGTTCTACCCGGTGACGCTGGTGATCCTGCACTATTTCCGTGCAATTCGCTGGCGCTTCCTCCTGCGGAGCTTCGCCGATTTGCCGCGCCGGCGCATCCTCGCGGTGTCGTGGATCGGGTTCGCGGCGATCCTCATCCTGCCCCTCCGCATTGGCGAGTTCGTCCGCCCGTACATGATCCGCGACAAGGGGAAGCTCTCGATGTCGGCGGCCACCGGCACCATCGTCGCCGAGCGCATCGTCGACGGGCTCTTCGTGAGCGGCGTGCTGGCGGCGGCGCTCCTGTGGGTGCCCACGCTGAGCCCGCTGCCCGAGAAGGTGGTGGGCCTGCCGAGCGTGTCGGTCTCCACGGTGCGCGCCAGCGGCTTCATCGTCCTCTACGTGTTCCTCACCGCCTTCGCCACCATCGCCGTGTATTACTTCGCGCGATCATGGGCCCGGCGGGCAACCTTGTTCGTGTTCGGTCTCGTTTCCAAGAAGCTTGCCGAGAAGCTCGCAGATACCGCCAGTAAGCTCGCGGATGGGCTCGGTTTTCTGGGTCGCCCGCGGGACGCCCTGCCGTTCCTTCTCGAGACCAGCATGTACTGGGGCCTCAACGCCTTCGGCATGTGGGTCCTCGCCTGGGCGTGCGGCGTGGAGCACGCCGACGGAACGCCCATCCACTTCGCCGAGGCCTGCGCGCTCATGGGCATGCTGGGCGCCACCATTCTGATTCCCGGTCCGCCCGGCCTGCTGGGGCTGTTCCACGTGGGCATCTACTGCGGCATGACCTTCTACTTCAGCCCGAAGGTCATCGAGGGACCGGGGTCGGTCTACGTGTTCTTGCTCTACGTCATCCAGCTCGTGTGGACCCTCGCCTGCGCCGGGTACTTCCTTCGCGACCCCAAAGCTCGCGAAGAGCTGCGCGAAGCCGAGCACGACGTGGAGGTGGCGGCCGTGCCGGACCCCGTCAAGGCCCCGTAAACTTGCCCGTCGCTCCGCCCGCCCCGTAAGACCTTCGGATGCGGCGTCCTCTCGCGATTCTCAGCCTGCTTGCGGTGATGTTCGGCACCCAAGGCGGCGCCTCGGCCAGGGCGACCTACGAGTCGGCCTACGGGTTCGACCGCACCTGGAACGCCGCGATGCGCCTGGTGCGGGTCGACATGGGCATGAAGATCACCGAGCGCGACGAAGCGTCGGGCTACCTTCTCTTCGAGTACAAGTCGCCCGAGAGCGGTGGCAAGGCATCGGGCGGGTCGATGGAGTTTCTCCGGCGCGATCAGCAGGTGAATGTCGTGGTGCAGCTGCCGGAGATGCCGCAGTACCATGAGCAGGTGATGATCGACCGGCTCGCCCGGAAGATGCGCGTGGAGTACGGCGAGGCGCCGAAAGCGCAGCCAGCGCCCAAGCCGCAGCCGAAGGACGCCGGCGTCGACGCCAGCGACGACAAGTAAGCCCCAGCAGACTGGCGTTTTTGGTCGACCCCGCGCGCGCTCAGGTTCCCGCGAGGCCGGCGTTGGCGGTGGGCGCGGAGGGGCGAAGTGCGGGGGCCGCGACGGCCGGCGCGCCCGCCGCGGGTTTCTTGTCGGCGTCGCCACAGCAGCGGAAGCCCAGCTGGTAGAACGAGAAGTCCTCGTAGTGGGCGGTGGTCATGGGCCGGCAGCGGGTGCGCACCGGGCCCCAGTAGCCGCCCTTGGAGCCGCTCTGGTAGGGGAACTTGCTCTCGTTGACCACCCACTCGTCGACGTTGCCGGCCATGTCGACCACGCCGTAGGGGCTCACGCAGGCCTCGTGGGCGCCCGAGGGCGAACGCTGGTCGAGGCGCGCGGCTTCGAGGGCGCGCGTGGCGGGGTTGGCCAAGGCGCGCTCGTCCGGGTCGGGGTGCGGCTTGTCGATGTTGCAGGCCTCGGCGTTGCGCGCGTATCCGTAGGGGTACGGCAGGCGCTCCTGACCTTCGCACGCCAGCGTCCACTCGCTGTCCTTGCACAGGCGCTTGCCCTCGGACTTGCACGCGACGACCGCCTCGTGCCAGGTCTTCATGACCACCGGCTTCTCGCCCACCTTGTTCGGGTACTCGTACTTGTCGATGCAGAAGTGCTTCTTCTGGGTCTTGGCGAGGCACTTGGAGGTGGTCTGGAACTCAGCGCAGCGGAGCTTCATCTCCGGGTCGAGCCAGCGGAGGCACTTCTGCTCGAGCCACGGGCAGTAGTCGCCTTCCACTTCCACGGTATTCGCGGGGCATGCGCTCGGGGCATCGCCGAGGGCCTGGGTGACACTTTGCTTCACCGCGCTCCCTGCCAGCATGGCGAGCGCGGTGGCGTCGCTGGTGGCGGTGGACGCGAACAGGCCGTCGACCGGCGCGCTGCCATTGCTCCGCGCGGTCGGGCTCGCACCTTCCAATGCGTCTTCGGCTTCTACCGAAGCGAGCGCGGGCGGCGACGGGCTCGCGCTCGCCTGCGTTTCGACGCGGGGCGAGACGGCGATGACACCCATCAGGAGAGCGGCCAGTGCGGTTACGGTTCGGCGCAGCATCGTCTTGCGACGACTACGAGAAGCAAACGCTCGGCCAAGTACAACTGCCCGAGATGAAGCCATGAAACCATTCCTCCGCGATCGCGTGCGGCGCGCGGCCGAACGCATCCATCCTTCGCGCGAACTGCGCGAAGGGACCAAGGGTTTGGCTGCTCATTGCCGGCGCAACAGAGGACCAGCAGCGCGAGATAGGAATCGTAACGAGGTTGCGGGTGTGACGTCACGTTTGTGACGAGCGCGCCGGCGCTGTGGCGAACGGGCCGCACGAATCGTGGTCGCTGCGACACGCCGGTCATGGATCGACCACGCGGGCAACCCGCATCGACGTCGAGGTGCGTAGCCTGCGACGTCGCTACGCGCGATCGGTTCTACGCAGCGTGCGTCATAAACGCTTGCAGAGTACACCGGCCGCGGCAGCCACCGACTCCACCTCGATGCCTTGGCTCACGTCGGCGCAGCCGCCGACGCAGGCGGCCACCGCCCGCTGTACGTTGCCACTGCAACGCCGGACGACGTTCGCGCTGCACCGGAGCTCGCCCTCGTCGCAGCCGAAGAGGGGCGATTCCGTGGCGGGCGGAAGCCACGACGGCGGGGCGGAGGGCGACGCCGCGCAAAGCTGGGTCGTGGCCTGCACTTTGGGGAGATCGACCACCAGCCCCTCGGAAAGGCAGCGCGTCGCGCATGTGCCGAGGCTCTCCCACGGGCAAGCCGTGGTGGGGGCGACGCGCGCCAGCCGCGAGACCATCACCTCGCCGCCTTCGCAGCGCGCGAGCCCATCGGGACAGTCTACGAGGTCGACCTGCAGGCTGGACGACGACGGGGACGGCCCCCCTGCCCGGCCCCCAGTGGCGCCACAGCCCCTGTCGCAGCCTGCGAGGACGACGAACGCAGAGACGACAAGGGCGGAGCGCATGCTCCGGATCTACCACCGCGGTTGCGCGCGGGCGTCCAAAAGCCAGCGCGCACGTTGTGCTACCTTCACGCCCCACAAAACGATGCGGCGCTCGGCATGTTCGCCGGCGCCGCATGATTCGTCAGGCGGGAGCTCTAGCTCTCGATGAACGACTTGAGCTGCTTCGAGCGCGACGGGTGCCGCAGCTTTCGCAGGGCCTTGGCCTCGATCTGACGGATGCGCTCGCGGGTGACCTCGAAGTCCTGACCCACCTCTTCCAGGGTGTGGTCGCTCTTCTCGCCGATGCCGAACCGCATGCGGAGGACCTTCTCCTCGCGGGGCGTGAGGGTCTTCAGCACGCGGCGGGTCTGCTCCGCCAGGTTCATGTTGATGACCGCCTCGGCCGGCGAGATGACGCTCTTGTCCTCGATGAAGTCGCCCAAGTGCGAGTCTTCCTCTTCGCCGATGGGCGTTTCGAGGGAGATGGGCTCCTTGGCGATTTTCAGGACCTTGCGCACCTTGTCGAGGGGCAGTTCCATCTTCTCGGCAATCTCTTCCGGGGTCGGCTCGCGGCCGAACTCCTGAACCAGGTAGCGGCTGGTGCGGATGAGCTTGTTGATGGTCTCGATCATGTGCACCGGGATGCGGATGGTGCGGGCCTGATCGGCGATGGCGCGGGTGATGGCCTGACGAATCCACCAGGTGGCGTAGGTGGAGAACTTGTAGCCGCGCTTGTACTCGAATTTGTCGACGGCCTTCATGAGGCCGATGTTGCCTTCCTGGATGAGGTCCAGGAACTGGAGGCCGCGGTTGGTGTACTTCTTGGCGATGGAGACCACCAGGCGGAGGTTGGCCTCGACCAGCTCGGCCTTGGCCCGCTCGGCCACGCGCTCGCCCTCGCGGATTTCGCCGTAGGTGTGGCGGAGCTGCTTGACGTCGAGCTTGAGCTCTTCTTCCACCCGGCGCAGGTTCTTCAGCGCGGCAGAGTGGTTGGTCATCACCTCTTCGATGGTGATGCCGTGCTTCTTCTTGAAGCGGCGCTCGCCGTTGGCGTCGCCCTTGGCAGCCTTGGCTTCTTTGCGGAGGAGCTCCTTGTCGACGCCGGTGCGGCGCTCGAGCTCGGTAGAGCCGCTCTCGGCGCGCTCGATCTTCTGAATGAGGCCGCGGAGCTTCTGGACGATGCGGTCGATGGTCTTCTTGTTGAGACGCATCTCTTCCAGCGTGTCGACCATCTTCGCGCGGTTCTGCACGATGTCGCTCTCGACGGTCTTCTTCTTGCCGGCGGCGCAGGTCTCGAGAATGGCGCCCAGGTCTTGGGCGATCTTGTCGAGGTTCTTCACCTTGTCGATCTGGCGGAGGATCTTCTTGGAAGCCTCTTCCTCGTCGAACTCGCGCTCTTCGTCCTCGCCGTCGCGGACCAGCTCCTTCGCGCGGATCTTGTTCTTTCGGAGCTTGTCGCCGAGATCGATGATCTCGCGGACCGCTACCGGGCTGTTCAAGATGGCGCCGAGGACCTTGTGCTCGCCCTCTTCGATGCGCTTGGCGATCTCGACTTCGCCCTCACGCGTGAGAAGCGAGACGCTCCCCATCTTGCGGAGGTACATGCGAACGGGATCGTTCGACTTGGAATAGTAGCTACCGTCGTCTTCTTCGGCCTTGGCGCCGTCGCGGGAGACTTGCTTCTTCGCTTCCGCCGACTCTTCTTCGACGATGCGCTTGGGCGCGATCTTTACCTGCGTGGCAGCGTCGACGATCTCGATGTCCTCGTCGCCGAGGGCTCCCATGACGTCGTCCATCTGATCGGAGATGACGTCGGCCGGCATCGACTCATTTACTTCGTCGTAGGTGAGAAAACCGTTTTTCTCTTTCCCGTTGCCGTTGCCGTTGGTGGTCTCAGGGACGTCCTTCCGATTCTTCGTCGCCATCGCCGGTGTACTCCGCTTCGCTTCCGTCGAACCTCGCCGTGAAGTTGCTCACGACGCCCTTCGACAATGTCTTCGCCCGCTTACGGCCCACCCATAGTGGACAGCGCCGCTTTGGGCGAGTTCTTTCCAACGTTTTTTGCTTGATCCGCCCGAGATTCGTCTTGGCTCGGGTTTCTCGCCGGGGTGCCGCGCTTTGCGCGCTGCCGGCTCGTGTTTTGCTTTCCTTCTCCGGCGGAGCTCCTTCAGCCCCACTCGCTACGACTTGTTGGGGCGCGGCATACCCGCTGTGCGCTCTCGGGCTCGATCGTTGGCGGCCTTCGCCAGCTCGAGCTCCGCGTCCCAGTCTCCGTCTCGCCCGGCGCGCTCTTGCTCTCGCGCAATCTCGTTACCCTCGACCAAAAGAAGTTGGGTCTTTAGCCTGTTTGCGTTCTCGAGCAAGTTCCCTTTTGCAAGGTCTTCCGTGTCGATCTCCGGTCGGGTCAAGCGCGAAACCACAAAATCTCTGATTTCTTTCGGCAATTCTGGGCTGAGCGCGGCCAAAATGCGCTCCGCCACGCGATTCGCGGAAGGCGCTTCCGGCCCATCGGCGCCTTCGAAGTGTGCGATGGCGGTGCGAATGGCTGAAACCACCAGCGCTGCCGGGCCGGAAAGCAGCGCAAGGCACGGCGCCACGTCTTCGTCGCCCAGCATGCCGGGGTAGTCGAGGAGCGCGCCCACGATGGCGGTTCGCTCGGCGGAGCCCGCCGGCCTCGAACGAACCCGCGCGCGCTCTGGCGTCGCCAGCGGCCCGGTGCTCCGCTCGCGCGCCACCGCCAGGGCTTGCTTCACCCGCTGCTCGAGGCTGCGAAAGGCCTCCGGCGCGCGCTGCATGTCGAGGCGCCCCGCGATGCGATCGGCGTAGGTCTTGGCCATGCTGCGCACCAGCGGATCGTCTTCGTCGGCGATGAGCTTGGCGATGCGCTCGACGCGGCTCGCGCGCTCGAACGCGTCGGCCTGATTGAAGGTCTCGTCGAGGGCGTCTTCGATGAGGAACTCGAGGAGACCGCGCGCCCGCTGGGTGATCTCGCGCACCGCTTCGATGCCGCGCTCTCGCGAGAGATCGTCGGGGTCCTTCCCTTCCGGGAGCGAGGCCACGCGTGCGGAAATGCCGGCCCGGCGCAGGGGATCGCGCGACGCGAGCACCGCCTTCTTGCCGGCGGCGTCGCCGTCGAAGAGCAGCGTAACGGCGCTGGCGAAGCGCCGGAGCACGTTCGCCTGGTCCTCGGTGAACGCGGTGCCGAGCGGCGCCACCACGTTGTCGAGGCCGCGCGCGTGCAGCGAGACCACATCGAAGTTTCCCTCGACCACGATCGCGTGCTCGGCCTTGCGCACCGCGTGCCGCGCCTGAAAAAGCCCGAACAGGTGCTGGCCCTTCACGTAGACCGGGCTCTCCGGGGAATTGATGTACTTTCCCGCTTCTTTCTTCTCGGCGCCGGGAAGGTCTTTGAGAATGCGGCCGCTGAACGCCACCACCCGCCCCTGCACGTCGGTCACCGCGAACATGAGCCGGTGACGGAAGCGGTCGAAGTGGCCGCTGCCGCTGGAGCGCGGCACCAGGAGCCCCGCCGACTCGCCGACGATGGGTGACATGCCCTGGGCGCGGAAGTAGTTCGTAAGGCCATCCCAGCCGTGGGGCGCGTAGCCAATGCGGAAGGCTTGCAGGGCGTCGTCGACCTGGGGGCTGGTTCCCGGGCGCAGGCCGCGGCGCTCGAGCTCCTCGGCGGCGTACTCGCGTTCCGGGTGCACCCGCAGCTGCTCTTCGTAGAACTGCGCGGCCAGAGCATTGGCGGCAAAGAGGTCCTCGCGCTGCTTCTTCTTGGCGTCGTCCTCGGTGCGCGGGCCCCCACGATCTTCTTCGACCGGGATGCCGAAGCGCTCGGCCAGGCTGCGGATGGCCTCGGGGAACGTGGCACCCTCGATGCGCATGACGAAGTCGATGGCGGTGCCCGACTCCTTGCAGCCAAAGCAGTGGAAAAACCCCCGGTCACGGTTCACGTGAAAGCTCGGGGATTTTTCCTTGTGGAAGGGGCAAAGGCCCACGTACGAGCGGCCGCGCAGCTTGAGAGAGGGTACGACCTCGCCCACCACGACGACGATATCCGCGCGCTCGCGGACGCGGGCGATGGTTTCGCTCGAGATCAAGACCTTTAGCGACTACGGGACGACGGCCGGTCCGTCAAGCCCGCGGTCACTTCTTGAACACCACCACCTTGGCGTCCTTGAAAGTGCCGGCAGCCCAGAACTTTCGCTTCTCGCCGAAGCTTTCGTCCCAGGTCGTTACGAAGGTGCCGTCGGCGGTCTTGCCGTCGTACTTGGTGATCTTCACGATGCGGGCGTTGCTGCCGTTGTAGCTCGTAGACTCGGCGTGGCAGCGGACGCTGTCGCCCTTTTGGGGAACCTGAAAGTAGCCCTTGTTGTTGCCGAACTTTTCGTTGATGGTCTCGCCCGCCTTGGGCACGCCCTTGAACGAGAGGCTCGGGCCCATGACCACGCCGTCGTTGGTGCGTAGGCTCCAGTCGCCGTTGGCCTCGGACACCCACAGCTCGACCTTGGGCAGCTCGAAGGGCTTGCCGCCCCCCACGAACGCGTAGGCTTTGTCTTTGGGGGCGCTGGCGAGGCTCGGGGTCTGGGACCACTCGAACTTGACGTCGGCGAACTTCAGCTCCGGTGGCTTGCTGTTGGCGCAGGGGTCGGCCTTGGCAGTGGACGCGGCCGCCGCAGCGGTGGTCGCGGTGGCCGCAGCCGCCGCGTCGCCGCCGCCGTCGGCCGCGCCGTCACCCTTCTTGCAGCCCATACTCGTCGCCGTCGCCGTCGCCGTCGCCAGGAGCATCATCGAACAGCCGACCATCCACGTCTTTTGCATGCGGGTTTCCTTCTTGGTGAGAACGCGAGCAAAGACTGTCGCAAAGGTCGCTGCGAAATTCAACGTTGGCTTTGGCGCAGAGGGGGGCGCGCAGGCGCGGCAGGCTCGCGCGCGGGGCACCGGTGGGCTGCTCAGAGCTGCGCGGTGTCGGTTTCGAGGCCGAGCGCCAGGCGCCCCACCAGCGCATAGGTGGGCTCCGCGACCATGGCGTGGGCCGAGGCCACGTGCACGTCGCGCAGGTGCTTCTGCAGTTTGCATGTATTGTACACCGCTGTGCCGCCGGCCGCGCGGTACACCAGGTCGACCGCGCTCTGGGCGCTCTCGGTGGCGAAGGTGGCGGAAAGCCGAAGGGCGGCCCGGTGCTGCGGCTCCAGGCTGCGCCCGGTCTGGGCGACGCGATAGGCCTCGTCGACCGTAGCGTGAAGGTAGGCGCGGCCCGCATCGACCAGCGCGGTGGCTCGGGCGACGTGCATTTGGATGGTTTCGCGCTCGGCCAGCGTTCGCTTGCCGCCCTGGGTGCGCTTGCCTCGAGCCAGCTCCACGAAGGTGTCGACCGCGTCGCGCGCGATGCCCAGCGCGACCGCGGCGACGCCGGTGGCGAGCAGGCCGAACGCCGGGAAGCGGTAGAGCGGTCCGGATTCCCGGGGCGTGCCGCCGAGGAAAGTGACCACCCGGCGCGCCGGCACCAGGGCCCCTTCCACTTCCATGTCGTGGCTGCCGGTGCCGCCGAGGCCCGCGGTGTGCCAGGTGTCGAGCATGCGGGTTTCGCTGGCCTCGAAGAATGCGTGCAAGATGTCGACGCCCCCGCCCTCGCGCGGCACCACAAAGCCGCCCAGACGGTATGCAGAGTGCATCGAACCACTGAGCCAGGGCCAGCGGCCGCTGACGCGGTAGCCTTCGCCCTCGCGCACCCCGCGGCCGAGGGGCGCGAACACGCCGCAGGTGGCGACCTTGGGGCTCTGACCGTAAATCTCGCGCGCGCCGTCGTCGCCGAGGTAGGCGCCGAGAAAGCTGGCGGTGCCGCCCACCATGACGCACCATCCGGTAGCGGAGTCGCCGCGCGCGAGGGTCTCGAGAATCTCCAGGAGCGCACGTGGCGCGACCTCGCTGCCGCCCACCGTGCGCGGGGCGCAGAGGTGGAAGAAGCCGGCCTCGGTGAGCTCGCGCACGACATCTGCGGGCAAGAGGCGTGTTCGTTCGATGTCGGCGCTCTCGGCAGAAAGACGCGGGCGCAGACGTTCGGCGTGAGCGAGAAGGTCCATGGGCGACAGCATAGGCGCCGGTCAGCTCCTCTGCACCCATTCCATAGCGCGCCGGGGAATCAGCGGGCGGTGAGCCGCTTTCGAATCTCTGCCAGGGGCGCGTCGTCTCGGAGCTCCAGTCGCCCTTCGCGCTCGCTCACGCCCAGCTCTCGCAGGATCGGAGCAGCCTCCAGCGCTTCGCCACGCACCACGCACCGCTCGTAGAGATCGGAGACCACGCGGGTTCCGCTGATGGCGTCGGCCCGCGCAAGGGTGTCTTGGACGGTCCAGACGTGCTCGGTGCTCCCGCCGGCGCGGATGATACCCTGGACCACGTCGTCGAGGCTCTTCGCGTTGCCGGTGGCCTTGCGGATGGCCACGTCGGCGTGCAACAGAAAAAGCGCCCCGCCCCAGTACACCGCGTCGATGCCTCCTCTGCGCTCCAGCTGGGCGCCGGCGCCGCGCTCGAGCTCCCGGCGCCACTCGCCCCAAAGCGCCTCGGCGGAACGCCAGCCAGCGCGCGTGCGCAGGAGCGGCTCGTAGTAGGTGGCGAGCCCTTCGCTGAGCCAGCGCCCTTCGTTCTGAAAGGTGGGAAAGCCGATGTGCACCAGCTCGTGCACCAACACCCAGTCGCGGCGCGCCACCTCGGCCTCGCCCGCGCGAAAGCCGTCGCCCATGAAGACCACCAGCGAGGCCCCGGTGAGCGCGCGGACCTCGCCGAACACCACTTCGTCTTGGTCCGGTACCGGTGCAACATACACGCGAAGGGCTTCGCTGGGGAGCCGCCGGCCCCACAATGGCGCGACCGCCGCGAGCGCGCCCGCGAGGTAGGACTTGACCTCGGGGCGTACGGAGTCGCGGGAGAGCTCGACCAACTCGACCTTTCCGCCGTCGAAGGCCACGGTCGCGTGTGCGCTCCTACCGAAGGCGGTGAACCCCGCCTCTGCCAGGTCCTCGAGATCGAAGCTGTACGTCTGGCCCCGGCGTCGAAGCGCCGAGTCGTTCTCGCCCTCGAAGGTGATCTCGAAAGGTTGACCCCGCGGAACCGGGGCGCGCAGGAGCCAACCGGCGGAGTCGGTGAGCGTGGCGCCCGCGCCGACGAACACCAGCGGCGCGTGGCGCCCGCGCGTGAAGTCGACCTGGTAGTGGATGCGGCAGCCCTCACGGCATTCGGGCGCGTCGGCGGGCAGCGACGCGATGCGGCGCACGCCGCCCCGGGAGTGGACCTCCACGCCGGAGACCGCGTCGGCGAGCGGGATGCTCAGGCGATCGCCGAGCGCGCGCGGAAAGGTGGCGTCGACCGCGATGGACTGCGGCGACCGGACGACCACGTGATACCGGAACGCCTGCGGCCGCTCGGGCGATCGCGCGCCGCATGCCGCCACCAGCATGAACAGGAGCGGGCGGAGTACGCCGGATCGGGCGCGTCGCAGCATGGCGTTAGGCTGCCGTGATGGGGGCTGCGGAGCCACCCGGCCGCCGGTGCTCGGCGACGCCGCGTCCACGCACCGCGAAGTAGCCGGCCACCGCCAACAGCACCAGCAGCACCCCCACGAGGATCCAGGCGATCCAGGCCTTGGAGGCGGGCGCGCCTTCGGAGGTGGCCGGTTGGGCGGGCGGGTGCGCCGGACTCATGCGCGGATGCGTGGCGAGGCCGACGTTGTTCCCCGGGTTGCTCGGGGGCCGCGGTGAGCCGACCGCATGCCGCAGACCCACCTGCATGGGCGGCGACGCCGGCATGCCCACCGTGCTCATAGGCCCCGGGGTGTGCGAACGGGGCCGGTGCGGCATGTCGAGCGGCCCGGCGTCGGCGAGCGGCAACGTTCCGGCCATCAGCTGCCGCGCGCCCGAGGACAAGGGCAAGGTGCCCGCGTGGGTTGGCGGCGGCCGCGCCGGCATGTGCGCGGTGGCGACCGGCCGTGCGGCGTCGGCGGGCAGCGGCGCGGTCGAGGCCAGGTGCGCCATGGCCAGCGATCGCGGGCTCGGCTTGGGGGCCGCGCGGATGGCCGCCATCATCTCGCCCCCACTCCGGTAGCGCGCGCTCGGCGCGATGGCCAGCGAGCGCGCGAGAATGCCATCGAAGGTGGGCGAGAGCTCGGGCCTCACCGCGCGGAACGAGGGCCGGATGTCGCTCATGGTGGCGTGGATGAGCGAGGGAACGTCGTCGCCGCTCATGGCCGGCGCCAGCACGCCCATCTCGTAGAGCAAAAGGCCCATGGCGTACACGTCGGTCCAGGGGCCCCGGTCGCCACGCGACGGATCCCACTGCTCGGGAGCGGCATAGCGCGGCGTGAACTGCGTGGTGAGCCGGGTGGCCTGATCGCCGGCGCGCGCGGTGCCGAAGTCGAGGATCTTCACTTGATCGCCCACCAACATAACGTTGGAAGGCTTGAGGTCGCGGTGCACCACGCCGCGCTCGTGGGCGAAGGTCACGGCCTCGAGCACCCGCAGCATCACCGCCTCGATCTCGGCGGCGGCGAATGGCTTCTTCTCGCGGGCGCGGCGCTTCACGTCGTCTTCCAGTGAGACGCCGTCGATGAACTCGAGCACCACATAGGGCACGCGCCCACGCACGGTGTCGACCTCGCCCACGTCGTACATGCGCACGATGCCCGGATGGGCCAGCGCGAAGAGGAGCTTCGCCTCTTTCAAGAAGGTGCGCTCACCGTGGGGGTCGGCGGCGTTCTCGCTGGGCTTGATGCACTTGATGGCGACCCGCTCGCTCAGGATCAGGTTGACGCCCTGGTAGACGATCCCTGCCCCGCCCTCGCCAATCATCCGCTCGACTCGATACTTCGAGGCGATGACCTTTCCTGTCAGTGCGAGGCGATCCACCGCAGTCACCACGACCGGGAGACTATCACGTTGGCGCGGGGCCGAGCGGCGCTCATTCGACGACCGGAGGCAGGCCGCTGCGGGCCCCGCGCAGCATCTCCTCCATGCCGAAGGCCAGCGTCTCGGGGAGCTCGTGGTCGGCGAAGAGTCCGACTTCGGTCACCTCTAGCGGATTCTTCGGAGGCGCCTCCGGCAGCCCCACGTCGCACCGGAGCACCACCGTCACCGCGTGAAAACGCGGGTCTCTGCTGGGCTCCGAGTACACGCCAGCGATGCCGCGGAGCGCCACCACCTTGGTGCCGGCCTCCTCCCACAGCTCGCGCTCGAGGCACGTCGGCAGGCGCTCGCCCCACTCGACGGTGCCGCCCGGAAGCGCCCAGGTCCCGGTGTCGGCCCGCCGGATGAGGAGCCACCGGCCATCCGGCGCGGTGGCCGCCGCGCACACCCCCACCACCGGCCGCTTCAAGGCGTGACGCGCCGCTTCGCGGAGAATGGTCATCACCGATTTGGGAAGCAGTCGGATGGGGATCACCTCTCTTGCATACCATGTGTGCGGCGCGCGCCAGCCAGCGGAAACACCGAAGCCCACGATGCAAGCACCGTGGGCTCCTGTGGTCTTCGTCGTCCGTAAGCCGAGTTCTGTCCGCGCGGAGCGTCGCCGCTGCGCGCGTGGCAATCATTCCTCTAGGACCGCCGTTACCGACGGCCTCCAGCAGCCTACCCGCAGACTCGAGCGAGCCGCTCTGCTCGCCTCGCCTTGCGACGAAGCGGATGGGTTCGGTCTCCCATGCGTCTGCCTATGTGGCCTTGCTCCCAATGGGGTTTGCCATGCCACCTTCGTTACCGAAGGCGCGGTGGGCTCTTACTCCACCTTTTCACCCTCACCCCGGGGCGTCCGTTGCCAGGCGCGCGGGGCAGTTTCTTTTCTGTTGCACTCTCCTCGATGTTTCCATCACCGGGCGTTACCCGGCATCGCGCTCTTTGGAGCTCGGACTTTCCTCCCGCGGGCTTGCGCCCGCCGGCGATCGCCTGGTCGGCGAAGACGGGCGGAGTCTTCCACGATGGCCTCGGCTACGCAACGCCGGAAGCGGCCTCTGGGTCTTCCGTCATGGGTCGCAAGAGCGCCACCATCACCACGAACGGCACGACCACCAGGCCGTAGCGACCCGCTCCGAAGAACACCGCGTGGAGCGCCAGCGTCGCTGCGAGCACCGCGCTCGCGAGGCGCGACGGGAGCCGCGCGTCGGTGCCGGCGAGGATAGCCAGCGCCAGATGCGCCAGCGCGCCGCCGTGGGGAAAGACGGCGGCCAGGGCGCCCAGCCCTGCGAGAGCGATGCGCGGTGCTCGCGATGCCCGTCGTCGCGTCAGACCGAGCGCCGCGAGGGCGCACAGGAGCGAGGCGCGGTGCACCAGCGTTTCGACGGCCCCCAGCGTGGTCTTTGCTCGGTCGCTGAAGTTTTCTGGCGAAGATGCGTGCAGATACCACGGACCAGCGCCGAAGTAGTCGAAGGTTGCGCTGAGCTTGGCCGGCACCCGAAGGAGCCACGCCAGCGGCCGGGCGCGGATCTCGTCCTTGGCGGCCTTCTCGAAGCAGGTGTCCTTGGCGGCCTCGGCGAACACGTTGCGGCAGGCTTCCGGTACGCGAATCTCCTGCCACGCCCCGCTTTCGGTCTGGGCGCCAATGAGCAGGTTCCAGCCGCCGTTCACGCTCACCAGGGCGCAGCGGTCCATGCGCGCGCAGTTGCGCGCCGTCCACGGCAGGCACGCCAGAACCGCCAGCGCCGACACCAGGGCCGCGCCCGCGAGGTGGCCTTTCGCTCCGCGGCCCCGAAGCGCGAGCGCACCAAACACCGGCGCCAGCACCAGCGACTGCGGCCGAAGCAGCGTCAGCGCGCCGAACAGAAGGCCCAGCGGCACCAGGGTCTTCCACGGGAGGCGCCCCGCCGGGTTGGCCGCCGCGCGGTCCACCAACCAGGCGGCCACGAGCAGCAGCGAGGCGGCCACGCCATCGGTCATGAGCGCCGCGGTGTACGGAACCAGCGCCGGGTGCAGCGCCAGGAGCAGGCCGCCCACGAGGGCCCGCCGCGGCGTGGTGTGCCGCGTCAGCACCTGGTACCCCAGGAGCGACGCGACGGCGCCCAGCAGCGCCGCGATGGTCATGGCCACCCCCGGGGCCGGACCGAAGAGCGCATACGCCGCCCCCAACAGCGCCGGATAGCCTACCGGATAGTGGGCCGCGTACGTGATCGCCCCGTCGCCCCAAAGCCAGGTATAGCCCTGCCCGTGGGCGATGCGCTGGGCCACCGTGTGATAGAACGTCCCGTCGGCCTCCGGCGGAAAGCGCGCCCAGCCCCACACCACCACCGCCAGCCGCGCGGTCAGGGCCAGCGCAAGAACCAGGCCCCCATGCACGTGACGCGACTTCATCGGCGGCGCGTGCTTCAGGCGAGGAGGCCCGCCGACTCGAGGGCGATCGCCACCTCGCATGCCGGCAAGCCCACCACATTGGTGTAGGATCCATCGATTCGCGTGACGAAGCGGGCTGCGCCGCCTTGCACCGCGTAGCCGCCCGCCTTGTCGAGCCCTTCGCCGGTCGCGGCGTAGGCCCGGGCGCGGGCCTCGTCGATGGCCCGGAACACCATCTGCGTCTCCACGGTTTGCGCAGCCCGCGGCGCCGGCTCGTCCACGTGGCCGAGCGCGAAGCGGGTCCGCACCGCGTGGGCGCGGCCGCCCAGGCGCAGGAGGAACGCGGCGGCCTCATCCACGTTCGCGGGCTTGCCGAGGAGCTCGCCGTCCAGCGTGACGGTGGTGTCGGCCACGAGAATGAACTTCGGCGCGTCCGGCGCGTGGGCTGCGCGAGCAGCGCCCAGCTTGGCAAGCACCACGCGCTCGAGATACGCGGCGGCGTCCTCGCCCGCGGCCGCGGTCTCGTCCACATCGGCCGGCCGCACCACGAACGCGGCTCCCATGGCGGAGAGGATCTCGCGGCGGCGCGGCGACGCGCTCCCGAGCACGAGCGCCGCGTGCGGCAAAGGGGATGAATTTCGAGGACTCATTTTGCGACCTTTTCTTCGCCTTTGACATCCGAAAGTCAACGATCGTGATAAGGTCTCGGCCGCCGATGAAATACGCGCTCGCCTGCGCCGCCGCTCTTGCTGTGACCGTCCCTCGGCTCTCATACGGGCAGGATTGCAAGAGTGCTGTGCTCAACCCCTGCATCAACAGCGACAACCTTTGGGTTCATCCGGGGGCGTCGCGTTTCGTCGCCATCGGAGGAACCGAGACTGCCAAGGCGGGTCAGTCGGGCTTCGGCCTGGTGCTGGGGTACCAGTCGCGCCCGGTGGTCTTGCGGGTGTTCTCACCCGGTCCGCCCGGCACGGACCAGAACGCCATCGACAACCAGTTGAACGCCTCTTTCTTGTGGAACCTGGGCATCACCGACCGCCTGGAGCTTGGCGCGGCGCTCCCGGTGACGCTCGGCCAGGGCGGCGCGGGGCTCGGCCCCATCACCGCGGCCACCGCTCCCCTCAAAGGCACCGTGCTTCGCGACCTTCGCTTCGGGGTGGCCTTTGCCATCCTTCCGCGCGCGCGGGTCGACGTCGAAGCCACCAGCGCGCAGTCGAAGGCGCACCCCGCCGGCAATGCCTTCGCGGTCACCGCGCGCTTCGAGATGTCGGCGCCCACCGGCGATGGAGCGGCCTTCGCCGGCGAGCGCGGCGCGGTGCTCGTCCCCAGCATCGCCGCTGACTACCGCCGCGGCCGTTTCTTCGCCGGCTCCGAGCTGGGCCTTCGGCTCCGCGGAACCACCGAGCTGCTGGGGGCGCGCATCGGTTCTCAGGCCGTGGTGGGGCTCGGCCTGGGCGTCGACATCCTGCCCAAGGAGCTGCTCGCCGCGGCCGCCGAATTCCGCATGCTGCCGGGCTTCGTCTCGCAGGGCGACGTGGTGCAGCTGGGCGGACGCTTTTCGAGCCAGAGCAACGATCGCCTGGCGGCGCCCGCAGAGTGGGCGCTTTCGCTGCGCACTGCACCCTTCTTTGGCGGCGATCTGGGCTTTCAGTTGAGCGGCGGAAGCGCCATTCCGCTGGCCGACGACAGCGCGCTCACCAACCCTCGTTTTCGCTTTACGTTCGGCGTTCGCTACGCGCCGCTCGACCGCGATACCGATGGCGACGGCGTGCTCGACAAGTTCGATGCGTGCCCGCGAGAACCGGAAGGCTTTCGCGCAAAGGACGACACCGCTCCCCACGATGGGTGCCCCCACGCGCCGCCGCCCGCTGCGGCGCCGGTGGAATTCACGACCACACCCACGCCTGCGCCCGCAGGAGGGAAGACCCCATGAGTGACGAGACGCTGACCGCCGGCACATCCATCGTGGAGGCACTCCTGGGCCTGGGCGTCCCTGCCCGGGTTCGAGGAACCCTGCGGGATCCTCAAGTTCGGAGCGTGCGCCCTTCGGGCGACATCGGTCCGGTTCGCACGCTCGGGGGCGTATGGCTCGTGATTCACATGGAGAGCGACAGCAACGGCGACGTGCGCGGCCTCCTCTCGCGGGAGGGCGATCTCGGATTTGAGATGGCCGCCGGTGAGATCGTGGACGGTCGCATCGTGACCGCGGTGGCGACTCCGCTCGCCGCTCCGAGCGCGCCGCAGGTCGTCACAGCGCCGCAGGTCGTCACAGCGCCGCAGGTCGTCGCAGCGCCGCAGGTCGTCGCAGCGCCGGTCGCGGTGCCCTCGCCACCGTCGCCGAGCCCGCCGCCGGTGGTCGCGAGCCCGGCAGTTTCCGATCCGCGCAGTTCGTCGCCGTCGGTGACCGATCCGCAGGAGCGTGGTCCCATGCCGCTCCGTCCGCCCACCAAGAAGACCACCGAGACCGAGCAGCCCACGCCGAACCCGGGCGATCTGGTGGAGCACTTCGCCTTCGGCCGCTGCGAGGTCGTCAAAACCGATGGCGACCGCTTGCATCTCAAGCTGGGGCGCGACAGCCGCGTCAAGGAGATCGCGCTGGAGATGCTCCGGGTGATCCGCATCGGCGACGACAACGGCATCCCGGTTTACCGTCTCGATCGCAAGCAGTAGCCGTCAGGCGCTGGCGCCGATGGCGGCGCGAATCGTCGCTGGGGCGCCGGCCACCTGCACCGATGCACCGGGCACCGAGAGCGCGCGCTTTACGAGAGCGAAGGCGGTGGGAACGCCGTCGACCAGACCCGCGCTCTTGGTCTCGCCAATGGTGTTTCCGGCTGCGTCGAGCACTGGGGTGGCCGGAGCGACCAGCGCCGGAAGTGCCAGGCGCACGAGCTTGCGCTTCACCTGACCGCGCAACTCCACCATGCACACCACTTCCTGGCCGAGGTAGCAGCCTTTGTTGAAGGAGATCGCCACGCCTTCCAACGAGGCTTCGTGCGGCAGCATGGTGGTATCGAAGTCGACGCCGAAGCGCGGCCAGCCGTGACGCAGGCGCGTCGAGTCGGAGGGGCCGCTGGGGAGATCGGCGCCGCGGGCCACCAGCGTGAGCGTGCCTTCTTCGCCTGCCCATCGGAATGCGCCCCGCACGCCGGCGGCGGCTTGCGCGCTCCCGAAGGCAAACGCCGGAAGCAGCTCGGGCTCCGGCGTGAGCGCCGCGTCTTCCATGATGAGGTGCGCGTCGAGCATCGCCACCAGGGCCTCCGACGAAGCGGCGGGCACCACCATGTAGATCGCGGTCTCCCCCACCAGCACCCAGAGATCGCTCAGGATCTTGCCAACCCGGCTCACGAAGAGCCCGTAGATCGCTTGCCCCGGCGCGGCGCCCGCGAGCTCACAGGTTACGAGTCCGTTGAGCCAGCTCAGGCGGTCTTTGCCCTCCACCCGAACCACCGCGGCGGAGTCGTCCTTGAACGTCGTTTCTTCGTTGCTCACCGAGAGGAGCGTAGCACTACCGAGAGACTTCGACGCATTGCCGTCGATTCCAAGTGACCTGCTCGGGCTTGGTGGCGACTTCCGCCCGATGGGCGGCTTGCACCATGCTACCTTGGCCGCCTCTCGTGTCCGTCGGCATCCTCCTCTCTCCCCAAAGCGGCCGCGTCCGTCGTGATCCGGGCCTGGCCGACCGGCTTCGCGCGGTGGTGGGTGCCCGTGGTCGGGTGAAGCTCTGCGCTACCGTGGGCGAGCTCGATGCGGCGCTGCGAGAGCTGGCCGGCGTCGAGACCCTCGCCATCTGCGGGGGCGACGGTACGAACCACATCGTCATCACGCGCGCGCTCGAGCAATACGGCGCGGCGGCGCTCCCGGCGTTTGCCTTTCTCCGCGGCGGGACCATGAACACCGTCGCCAACGCGGTGGGCGTGCCTCGGCAAGCGCCCGAGCAGCTGGTTTCGGCCATCCTCGAGGAGCGCGGCCGGTACTTCACGCGGCGAACGCTTCGCATCGGCCCGGAGCTGGGGTTTCTGTTCGGCACCGGCGCGGTCCACGGCTTTCTCGCGGAGTACTATCGCAACGGGCAGCCCACGCCGCTCGACGCCGCCGAGACGCTGCTGCGGGGCGCCGCCAGCGCGGCCGTCGGAGGGCGCACGGTGCGCCGCATGTGCAAGCCGTTCCGGGGCCACGTCTCGTTCGACGACGGAACCCGGTGGGCCGAGCGCGACTATCTCGCCATCGCCGGCGGCGCGGTGGATCAAATCGGCCTGGGGTTTCGCCCGTTTTACCGGTGCCAGGAGCGACCCGACGGCTTCCATCTGCTGGGCATTCACGCCTCGCCCATGGGCTTCGTGCGCGTGCTGCCGCGGGTGTTTCGCGGCGTCGGCATGGGAGAGCGCTTCACCTACGAGGCGGTGGTCGACGCCGCCACCCTGCACGGCGAAGGCGGCGAAGTATCCTACATGATCGACGGCGATCTGCGGGTGTCTCGGGGTCCCCTTCGGATCTCGCTCGGCCCCTTGGTTCGCATATGCGCGCCCTGACGCGAGCTTCGGTCGTGGCCTGGGCAGGCGCGCTCCTCGCCATCGGCACCCCCGCGCGCGCAGACCGCGGCGCCCTCACAGAAGCCGAGACGGAGCGCCTTTCCCAGGGCGAGACCGTGGTGCGCCCGGCCTCCTTCGACGCCGCCCAGGCGCGCTGGATCGGCGGCGTGACCTACACGGTGTTCGACGTGCACTGCAACCGCATCCGCGCCGAGCTCCGCGACCCGAGCGCTTACGCTCGCTTGCTCCCGCGGGTCAAGACCGCGCGGCTGGTGGGAGAGAACGACGGCGATCGCTTCATCGAGATTCGCCACACCGTACTGGATGCAGTGTACACCATTCGCATGCGCGAGGACTCGCCGTGGTCGTTCCGCTTCTGGCTCGATCGCGGCCGCCCCCACGATCTCGACGACGCCTGGGGCTTCGCGGGTCTCCAGGAGCTCACCGGCGAAGACGGCGCGCCGCGCTGCTTCGTGACCTACGCCATCCTGGCCAGCCTGGGTGAGTCGCAGATGGCCTCGCTCTTCGAGGGGCGCATCCGCCGCGCCATGCTGTCGTTGCCAGCGCTGCTCCGCCGCCGGCTCGCGGCGCCGCCGCCGGCCAAAGTCCCCGGCTGACTTCCGGCCATCCATCCGATAGAACAAGGGCATGCTGCCCCGGATCGCCGCCATCGCGTTCAACACGTACCGGGAGGCGGTGCGGGCCTGGGTGCTCCACGGCCTCCTGGCGCTCGCGCTGGCCACCACCGCCTACTCGCTGGTCCTGGGCACGCTTTCCTTGCACCAAGACATGCGGGTGGTGGCCGACATCGGCTCCAGCAGCGCGTCGTTCTTCGCGGTGGTGGTGGCGGTGGTGCTCGGCGCAACCTCGCTCTACCGCGAAGTCGAGATGAAGAACGTCTTCCCCATCCTCACCCGGCGCCTTCGCCGGCACGAGTACGTGGTGGGCAAGTACCTTGGAATGCTCCTGACGGTGGGCGTCTACCTGGCCCTCGACGGCGCCTTCATGTTGCTCATCCTGGCGGCCCAGGCGGGGCGTCCTCCGGCCCTGGTCGGCGGCGCTGCGGTCGCCCTGTTTGCGGTGCTGGCGGTGCTCCTGATACGTGCAAAGTACACGCGATCGTACGTCATCGTCCCCTGGGCGCTGGTGGCGGTGCTGGTGGCCTTCGTGCTCGCCGCCCCCGCGGGCGGTGAGCGCCGGCTCGTGGTCTCGTCGCTGGTGCTGGCCTTCGGCGAGGCGAGCATCGTTGCCGCCGTGGCCCTGGTGTTTTCCGCGTTCTCGTCGCCGTTTCTCACGGCGGTGCTCACGTTCCTGGTGTTCCTCATCGGCCGCTCGGCCGACACGCTGGCGAACCTGCCGCCGCGCTTCCTCGGCGAGGGCGGCCGAACCGCGGGCCGCGTGCTGGCGCGGGTCTTCCCGAACCTGCACATGTACGTGCCACCGCGGCCGGTGCTGCTGGGCGAGGTCGACAAGCTGCCGCTCTTGCCCTACGTCGGCCGCGCCATGGCCATCGCCGGCTTCTACGCCGCGGTGCTCCTGGTTGTGGCCTCGCTCATCTTTCGAAAGCGCGACTTTCAGTGAGCGAGCGCTCCAGCGTGAAGCGCCGTGTGGCGGCGCTGGGGGTGCTGGTGCTGGTGTGGGGAAGCGTGGCCGCAGGCCGGCAGTTCTACCTGGGCTCTTCGGCGATTCATCGCAGCGACGAGGCGCTGGCGGTGGGCGACATGCGCGCGTCGCTGGAAGCAGCCCGGCGCGCCGCCGAAGCCGTTGCGCCGGGCTCGCGCTACCCTGCGCTGGGCTACACGCGGCTGCGCAACATCGGCAAAGACGCCGAGGCGAAGAACGACGTCGCGCTGGCGCGCAACGCATGGTCGCAAATGGAGGGCGCGGCCATCTCGTCGAACCATCCGCTGGCCTCCACGGCGGCGCAGCGGCGCGAGGCAGAGGCCCACCTGGTCGACCTGGAGTCGCTGCGAAACGGCAACCTCGACGGCCGCCCGTATCTCGAGGCGCTCCAGCGTGAGTCGCCCTCGCCCGTGCGCGGGCTGGTCCTCTTTGGGCTCTCCGGGGCGGCCTTCTTGACCACCGCGTTTCTCGTGCTGCGGCGCGGCACGGCGCTGCGCGTTCTGGGCGCGCTGGCGCTGGGCGCCGTCGCCTACGCCGCCGGGAGCCTGTTCGGCTAGCTCGGCGCCTGCGGATACGTTGCCAGGGTGTGAGGGTCCGTGGCATTAGAACGGAACATGGCACGCGTCCCCGTCAACACCGAAACCGTCGCGGCTTGCCGCACCCTCGCCGGGCGCGTCGCCGACGACGTCCAGCGCTACATCGATGGCCACACCAGCGTGGGCGCCGAGCGCACCTTCCTTCGCGCCTACGGCGCCGACGGCGTCGACGATCGAGGTGCCCCCTTGGCCAACGTGGCCGTCGATCGCTACAAGCAGGCCGGCCACCTGGGCAAGGGCATCGCCTTCTTCCTGGGAAGGGCCCTCGCCCGCGGCAAGGGTTCGGTGCAGGAGGCCGCCGAAGAGCTGGCGTACGGCCCCGACGTCGACGACGGCCAGGGAGGTCCCGACGCCGAAGCCGTGCGCGCCGCAATGGTGGAACCCACCCGCGTTGCCCTCGCCCGCATCGACGACGCACGCGCGGCGCGCGAGGCCAAGCGCGCCTCGTTTCCCGCGGCGCCAACTCCGTGGAAGTACGTCATCGTCGCCACCGGCAACATTTACGACGACGCGGTGCAGGCGAAGGCTGCCGCCTATGCCGGCGCCGACATCGTGGCGGTCATTCGCGCCACCGCCCAGTCGCTCCTCGACTACGTGCCCTACGGCCCCACCACCGAGGGCTACGGCGGCACCTACGCCACGCAGGAGAACTTTCGCATCATCCGCAAGGCCACCTTCGAGGCGTGCGACGAGTACGGCCGCTACGTCATGCAGACCAACTACTCGTCGGGCCTGTGCATGAGCGAAATCGCCTGGATGGCAGCGGTGGAGCAGCTCGACATGCTGCTCAACGACGCCATGTACGGCATCCTGTTTCGCGACATCAACCCTTGCCGCAACTTCGTCGACCAGTACGTTTCCCGGCGCTTCATCGCCCGCAGCGGCATCATCATCAACACCGGCGAAGACAACTACCTCACCACCGCCGACGCCGTCGACAAGGCGCACACCGTGCTCGCCAGCCAGTTCATCAACGAGGCCTTCGCCAAGCGCGCGGGCGTCAAGGAGGAGCAGATGGGCCTGGGGCACGCCTACGAAATCGACCCCTGGCTGGAAGACAGCTTCCTGCTGGAGATCGCCCAGGCCCAGCTGGTGCGCCAGATCTTCGACCGCCACCCCATCAAATGGATGCCGCCCACCAAGCACAAAACCGGCGACATCTTCCAGGCCCACGTGCACGACGCCATGTTCAACCTGGTGGGCATCACCACCAACCAGTCTATCGAGCTGCTTGGCATGTTCAGCGAGGCGGTGCACAACCCCATGCTCATGGACCGTTACCTCTCCCTCAAGGCTGCGCGTTACGTGTATACCGCATGCAAACATCTGGGCGAAGAGATTGAGTTCAAGCCCGACGGCCGCATCGCCAAGCGCGCCACCGAGGTGCTGGCCGAGGCGCACCAGCTCTTGCAGGTGGTGGAATCGGAGACCATCTGGACCGCCATCGCCCGCGGCGATTTCGCCGACGTGAAGCGCAGCCGCGAGGGGGGTAAGGGCTACCATGGGGTGGTGGCCCGCGATTCCGACTACCTGAACCCGCTGCTCGACGCCCTGGAGGCCGAATGAACCCGCTTCGCGCCTATGGAGATCGTCACGGCGACGGCATGGTGCAGATGTCGTTCACGCTCGAGCTTTCGCCTTCGGTGCGCGCCAAGGAGGCCGCCAAGCGCTTCGCCGAGCACCACGGGCTCTCCGAGCCGCTGGTGACGACCATGGAGGAGTGCGCCAAAGGGTACTCGTTCTTCGTGGTGTACGGGCACTCCAAGCACTCGGTCGACGTCGACGCCATCGACGTGGTGGAGCTCGAGTCGCCCATCCTCGAGCGCGCCGAGATCGAGGAGCGCGGCAAAAAGCTGGGGCGAAAGATCGTAGTGGTGGGCGCCTGTACCGGGTCCGACGCGCACACCGTCGGCATCGACGCCATCCTGAACTACAAGGGCTACGCAGGCGACAAAGGGCTCGAGAGCTACAAGGCCTTCGAGTCGTTCAACCTGGGCGCGCAGGTCGAGAACGAGCAGCTCGCGGCGCGCGCGTTGGCGCTCTCTGCGGACGCCGTTCTCATCAGCCAGATCATCACCCAGCGCAACTGCCACAAGGAGAACGCCGCGGCCTTCATCGAGATGGCCAAAGCCCAGGGCTTTCGCCACAAGATGCTGATGCTCCTGGGCGGCCCGCGGATCGACCACAAGTTGGCCCTCGACCTGGGCTTCGATGCCGGCTTCGGGCCCGGCACCAAGCCCAGCGAGGTGGCCTCGCTCATCGTGGAGCACGTTCACAAGGAAAAGTAGCCGCTCGCCGAACGCAGCGACGTTACTTGCAGACCGCGGGGTCCTCGTACTGGCAGGTTCCCGCGATGCAGCTGGTGTAGGGACCGCACGGGGCGCCGGCGTCGACGGTGCATGCGCCGCCGGGGGCGATGCGCGCCATGCAGGTGCTGGTGGCGCCGCTGCGCACGCACGAGAGGCTCGCTGCGCACTTCACGCCGGGCGTCCCGCAGGCCGCTCCCGCCGCAGCGAGGGTAGTGGCCTTGCACTTCTTCGCCGTGGCGTCGCAGTACAGGCTGGCCTGGCATTCGCTCCCCCTCGGGCAGTCGCCGCCTTCGGCCACCGCATCGGCGCAGGTGCCGCCCGCGGCGCAGATGAAAGGCGACTTGCAGTTGGTCGTGCAGGCTTCGCCTTTGACCGGCTGCTTCTTGCAGGTTCCGCTGACCTCACCGCTCGTGGCCACGACGTCGCACGTGAGGCCGGTTTGGCACGAGAGGAACGTGGTTTGGGTCCCGCTCTTGACAGCGCAGATGCCACCTTCCGGAAGCGGCGCCTGCTTCTTCGCGCACTTGCCGCTCTGACACGTCAGGTTGCGCCCGCAACGGGCGCCGGAAGCCGTGCAGTCGCCTCCCTCGGGCAAGGTTGGTGTGCACGTTCCGCAAAAGCTCGCGGCGCCGGAAGAACCGGCATCGGCCGTCCCGCCATCGCCCGCCGGTCGACCGCCCTTGTTTCCGCAGGCGCCGCTCGCGCATTGTTCGCTGCCCGCGCATGCCGCCCCGTCGGCCAGGGTCCCTCCTGGCGGCGTGCAGGCGGTGATGTCCTCCAGGCTCCCGCTGAGGCAACCGCTGGGCTGCTTGTCGAGCTCCGAGGCGCAGCTGCTCAGAAAGCTCGCGGAGATGCCGGTGCCCGCGGCGCCCAGCGAGAGCGAACACTGCTTCATGAACGCGTCGCGCGTGTCGGCTGCGAAGTCGCCGCTCACCGTGGTGCCTCGCTCCGCGGCGCAGTCGGCCGAGCGCTTGCTCAGCGTGTCGAAGTACTTCGCACACGCAGCCGTGGCGTCGCCGCTGCTGCTCGTCGCCGGGTCCGAGGAACAGGCCGCCACGGTGGCTGCCACCAGCCCAACCAACGCTACTGTACCCGCCGCCACGAGAGAGAATGAACGCATCCGGAACCTCCAGGTTGTGCGCGCCCTCAAGCAAAACACGCGCCACCGGCGATCCCCCGAGATTCCTCGCCGCACAGTGCATTCACCGTGAGAAGCGACCACGCTGGTTCACACCCCACGACCGCACGATCAGGGGCTCTCTCGGTGCGGGAGGCTGCGCGGCGGCGGAAAGCGCCAAGCAGGAGACTGAGGGTTTTTGGCCGAGACCGAGGGAGGCGCGTTCGCTGGGGGCAGCGCCGGTCGCTCACTCTCTCTTCTCGTGAGGACGCAAGGCGCCGGC
>JBBQWQ010000036.1:0-79094 GCA_038210445.1 Polyangiales bacterium | reverse complement strand
AACTTTACAAAAAAAGAGGTAAGCGAACACGATCTTGATTACGCAGTACTGATCAGGGGACTGATCGGAAGAAAATGTGTGTCATGGCTATCTATCCACAACCGAACCTGAGCAAATTAGGCCATGCAAAATATATTCGGTATTAGCCCCAGCGAACGCGCCTCCCTCGGTCCTGACGAAAAACACTCAGTCTCCTGCTTGGCGCTTGTCAGCCGCCGCGCAGCCTCAGAGAACGGAATAGCCACGTAGCTCACGTTCGAAGAGCCGGTGCCCTAGGAGGGCCGGTGCCACGGGTCACGTAGAGGTGGCGGCGCGGCGCTTCGACCCGCACTGCGCGCCGAGCTCAGTCGCAGCGATTTCGGCGCTTGCACTCGGTGACGCCGCTGTCGCGTGCGCGTTCGAAGGCCTTCACGAGGCCCGGGTCGACGCTGTGGAACTCGAAGTAGGTACCCTGCGAGCCGGCGCCGGCGCTGATGCCCGCGAGCTTGCCGTCGCACACGAGCAGGCTCCCTTCGCCCCCGCTGCTGGTGCGCGTCTTCGCCACCACGGTGTATGAAACGACGGCCCCGTTTTGCACGGACGGCTGCACGCTGTCGATGGTCGCCGCGAGGCTCATGAGCTTGGGCGCTGCGCTCGAATACATATCGAAGGCGGCGCCGAGCACCCGGCAGCGCATTCCTTTGGCCATGGCCGCGGGCGGAAGTAGCGGCGCTGCACGCTTGCCGGTGAGGCGCTCGCCGGCGTTCCCCTGCTGCTTGATGCTGGGGTAGTCGAAGAAGGCGCCGAAGTATGCTTCGGGCCCGAGGTCGACGCCCGAGGCAAAGAGCCGCGCGAAGGGCTTGTGGTCGAGCGTGGTCATGGCCGGCAGCGACTGGCTTCCGGACCCAGCCGCGAAGGCCGCGCGATCGCCCAGCACTACGCCCAGGCCGCTCTGATCCATGCCACTCGGTTTGAAGAAGAAGCTCGCCTCCAGAACTGCGAGCGGCACGCCGAGACGGGTGGCGGTGGCCTGCGTCAGGTCGGCGTCGGTCACTGCGTCGTCGCCTTGCGGCTCGTCGTCGGAGGAGATTGCGCACGCGCCGAGCGCGCTCAGGAGGAGGGCAGAGCCGACGAAGCGACCGAAGAGAGGAGCAAGGGAGCGCATGGGGTAGCTGTAAGCATGTGTCGTACCACTGGCTCGGCTCCGCAGATTTTCCCGAATCACCGGGAGATTTCGCCCGTTCCGTAACTTTTTTGCGTGGCGTGTGCTCCAGCGCGGTGCACACATGGACCAGGCTCTGGTGTTCGCACCGGGGAACGCTGGGCGAGGCGGAATTTCCTTTCGGGCCCGGACGAGCTGCCCGTTCGTATCGTCGGAGCGAGACCACATGCTGCTGCAGATGAAGGCGCGGAACGTCCATGAGGCAAACCTCGCCTACGACACCGACGAGCGCATCATGTACAACGACCTTTCCCTTTGCCGATGGGAGAGCGCCGAACAGCTCAACGCGCACTTCGACCGGGTCGAAGACGCGTGGGAGCGCTGGGCTGGCCATCGCATGTGTGCGCTCTGCGCGGGGTACGAGGGCTTCCAGTTCGACATGGCCCGTCTCGGCGCGCTCTACCGGACGCGCGCCCAGGCGGCGCTCAAGCGCTGCTTCGACCCCATGGTGCGGTGGGGCCTCTTGCACGACCCCCTGCTGCGCTCCACACAACGCTACCTCGCGATGGCAGCGCACCGGCCTTCGCACATCTACGCGTCGAAGGAAGAAGCGGTCGCTGTCATTCACGGTCTCCGCAAGGGAACCATCGAGCTTGCCTCCGACTAACGCGGCCCGGCGCGGAAAGCTCGCGGAGGGTCGATAGTTCTTCGATCGGGTCGCCGCGATGCCGTATCCTTTTTTCTCGCAACGGGAGCCGAGGAGAGCGGATGATCCACGAGTCGCAGGGCAGAAACGTCAACGAAGCCGACCTGGCGTACGATACCGAGCTGCGGATCTTCTTCGTCGACGTCTCGCACCGTCGCTGGGACACCGAGGCGCATCTGCACGCGCACTTCGACCGCCTCGTCGCCGCGTGGAAGAAGTGGTCCGGCGTGAAGTGCGACATGTGCGCCGGCTACGCCGGGTTCCAGTTCGACATGATCGCCCTCGGCGCGGCGTACCGAACCCGCGGCCAGTACGTGGGCACCCACTGCTTCGATCGCATCGTGCGCTGGGGCTTGTCGGAAGATCCGCTGATGCGCACCACGCAGCGGTCGATCGCCCTGGCTACGCACCGGCCTTCGCACATCTACGAGACCAAAGAAGAAGCGGTGAAGGTGATCGTCGGCCTGCGCCAGGGTTCGATCACCGTCACCGCCGATTGAGTGCCTCCGCGCTCGCGGGCTACTTCGCGATCTTCTCTTTGAGCTTCTTCACTACGTAGGCGTAGCCCTGGTCGGGCGTGGTGAGCATCTTGTGGAACTGGTTGTAGTAGTTCTTCGCGACGCTCGACCCTTCGGTGACGATGTCGACCACGTGGTAGTTGCCGCCGCTGCCGTTGACGATGTAGTCGACCGAGATGGGGGCCTCACGGGCGTTGAGCTTCGACTTGGCCTGGGTGCGCACCTTGGTGTCGCCACCCGACTCGACGCTGGCCTTGTAGGTCATGTCGTAGTCCACGGTCTTGACCAGGTTCTTCTTGTAGTTCTTCTGGACGAGGCGCTTGAGGAGGTCGGCTACCTCGGCGCGCTGGTCGGCGCTGAGGTCCTTCCAGTGGTTCGTGCAAGCGGCGACGCCCACCGGGCACGGCTCGCCGAAGGAGCGCTGCGCCAGCACCTGGTAGTCGACCATCGTCTCGAGCTCGCTCGTGATCTGCGCTTCACGCGCCGCCGAGGCGGGCTGCTTGAGGAGCGCCGAGAGCTTGCCTTGCTCGTGCTCGACGAAGGCCTGGGGGCTCGCGCCTTCGGCCTGCGCTTCGGTTTCGGTGACGGTGGTCAGTACGAGACCGCCTGCCACGCCGGCCAGTACGGTGGCGCTGACCACGCGGGCGATGGGGGAAAGCGCGGCAAAGCCCGATACGGCGGCGATAGAAAAGAACGTACGAAGGTTTTTCATGGGGAGCTCTAAGGGAGGGAGTTTCGCCTCTCCACGTGTTGGACGAGGGGAAGTGACCCGTTATTCAACCGCTCTCCTAGCGAAAACCGCCGTCGGGGCAAGGGTTTAACTCACTTCCGGGGTTGACGGCGCGGCCCCGAAGACACGTGCCGGACGAGGCGCGGTTGCGCGCGGCAAGCGGCGGCGGCTATTCCTGTGCAAAGTGCACTGTTTCCCGGCAGTTTACTTCGACCAGGCGCCCTTCATCAACGACTTCACGAACCCGGTGGGCCAAACCCCGACCGAGTACGCGCGCCGCTGCAGCGTCACGACGTTGCCTCCTTGAGGCGCACCCGAAACTCGGCGCCGCGCTTGCTCCCGCGGATCGGGCTCTCGATGTCCATGCGCACGCCCACGTACGCGTGATCGTCGACGATGCGCTTCACCACCGCCAGGCCCAGGCCCGCGCCCTGGGTGCGCGTGGTGTAGAATGCATCGAAGAGCTTCTTCTTTTGTTCCTCGGGAATGCCGGGCCCCTGGTCCTGTACGCCGAGCACGATGTCGCGCTTGGCGTGGGAGACCTTGACCCGCACCACGCTGCCGGCCTCGCTCACCTGAACGGCGTTGCGCACCAGGTTCCACAGCACCTGGCGCATCTGACCGCCGTCGCACAGGGCGACCGCGCCGTCGTCGGGGCCCGCGTACTCGACCTTCACGTCGCCAGAGCCGCTCCGCTCGCTGTGGGCCGAGAGCGCCACCACCTCCTTCGCGAGGAGGACCATGCTCACCGCTTCGGGCGCGGGCTTTCTCGGCTTGGCCAGCTCCATCATGTCGCTCACCAGCGTCTCCAGGCGCTTGGATTCACGCTGCACGATGTCGCACAGCTCGCGGTCTTCTGCGCCCAGCGCCGGCGACTCGCGCAGCATCTCGATGGAGCCGCGGATGGACCCGAGCGGGTTGCGGATCTCGTGGGCGAGCCCCGCCGCGACCCGGCCCAGTGTGGCGAGACGCTCGGCCGCCACGGCGCGTTCCTCGGCGAGCTCTAGCCGACCGCCGGTGGCGCGGAGTCGCTCCGCCAGGTAACCGGCGAGGAGCGCCACCACGATGATGCCGAGGCTATTGAGCAGAAAGGGGTAGGCGAGCTCCTTCGGCTCCACCACGTAGGAAGCGGCCGCCTGATCGGCCGGTGGCTTGACCCAGCGCAGGACGAAGGCCACGCAGAGGAGCGTGTACGCGGCGAGGCCCATGGCCGCCGCGGTGAGGGCGCCGCGCTGCCCGATGAGCACCGAGCCCACGAGCGCCGAGAGCGCATAGAACGAAGTGGCGCCGCTGGTGGGGCCGCCGGAGACGTACACGAAGGCCGACCAGGTGATCTGATCGAGGAGAATCTGCCCCAGCGCCAGCTGCTCCAGGTTCTTGCCGCGGCGGAGGAGCGCAGCGTAGACCGCGGCCAGCGTGAACCCGATGCCGAAGGTCCAGAAGATGACCCGCTGGCTCTGCTCGTAGCGAAACAAGCTGTCGCGCAGGTAGAAGACGGTGGTTGCCCCGAAGAGCACCAAGAGGAGCGCGAGCCGGAGCCCGGTGATCCACGCGAGGCGTGTGGCGAGCCCAGTGGGGGCGCGCGCGGTGAGGACACCGAGCTTCATGGGCGCCGGGCCGGCCCCACGCTATTCGGCCTTGATGTTGCCCGCGAGCGAGAAGATCGGCAGGTACATGGCGATGAGCACCACGCCGACCGTGCCGCCGATGGTGACCATCATGAAGGGCTCGATGAGGCTGGTGAGCGAAGCCACCGCCACGTCCACTTCGTCTTCGTAGAAGTCGGCAATCTTGTTGAGCATCTGGTCCATCTGACCGGTCTGCTCGCCGACGCCCACCATCTGCACGACCATCGCCGGAAACACGTTGGTCTCCATGAGCGGGCCGGCCACGTTCTTACCCTCGGCCACCTTGGCCCGGGTGTACATGATGGCCTCTTCGATGATGATGTTGCCGGCGGTCTTGGCGACGATCTCGAGGGCGTCGAGAATGGGAACGCCGGAGCCGAGGAGCGTGCCCAAGGTGCGGGTAAAGCGGGCCACGGCGATCTTGCGCAAGACTTCGCCGACGATGGGAATCTTCAGCGAGATGCGGTGCACGAACTTTTTGCCCTTGGGGCGCCGGTACAGGGCGATGAAGCCCACGATGATGCCCACCATCGAAAGGAATACGATGAGGATGTGGTGCACGAAGAACTGCGAGACCGCCATGACGCCCTGGGTGAGCGCAGGGAGCTCGTTCTTGGCGCCCATGTCTTTGAAGATGGTCTGGAACGACGGGATGACCCACCCGAGCAGGATGGACAGAACGCCGATAAACACCACCACGACCACCGACGGGTACACCATGGCGCCGCGGACCTGCCGGGCGAGCTTCATGGCCTTCTCGTGGTACACCGCGAGACGCGAGAGGATGGTGTCGAGGATACCGCCGACCTCACCGGCCTGGACCAGGTTGGTGTAAAGGTGATCGAAAACGCGGGGGTGGCGACGCAGCGAATCGCTGAAGGTGGCGCCGCTCTCGACGCTGTTCTTCACGTCGCGGAGAACGACCGCGAAGCGCTTGTTCTGCGTTTGCCCCTGGAGGATGTCGAGGCACTGAACGATGGGGAGGCCGGCGTCGATCATGGTGGCGAAGAGACGCGTGAAGGTGACCAGGTCCTTCCCGCTGACGCCGCTGCCGATGTTGATGTTGAAGGCGCGGCTCTTCTTCTTGACCTTGACCGGCGTGAGCTGCTGCGCCCGCAGACGCATCTGGACGCCAGCCTCGTCGTCGGCCTCCATGAGACCACGGCGGAGCTCTCCGGTTCGTGCGCGCGCTTCGTAAACCCATTCCGCCATCGTTTTCAAATTCTACGGGGTTTTGTCGGCGGTGGTCAAAAGATGTTGGCCAGACGCGCCTTTCCGGCACACGTTCAGGCGAAAGCAGGCGAAAGGTGCGAGGCGTGCAGAGGTTGCGAGACGCGGGCGATGTGAGCCGCTGGGTGGTAGAGCAGGGCGGCGCGCCGTCGGTGGCGGCCGGCTTTCGCAGCGGCGGCGTGTCGGGCATCGGCGGCGAGGTGGCCCGGGTGTTCGACCTGGCCAGCATCACAAAGTCGATGACCGCGGTGGCCTTTGCCCGGAGCGGGCTCGACCGACGGGCGCCCCTCGCGAGCTACCTGCCGGAGCTCGCGGGCACGCGCGCGGCCCAGGCGCCGCTCGAGCTGCTCCTCGCGCACCGGGCCGGCATGGAGGGCCACGTGGCGCTCTTCGAGCCCATCTTGCGGGACGAGGCCTTCGAGCCCGAGGCCGCGCTCCGGGTGGCTGCCGACGCGGTGCGTCCGGAGCTCTGGAGCGCGCCGTTGCCGGCCGAAGGGCACCCGCCGGTGTACAGCGACATGGGCTATGCGCTGGCCGGGGCCGCCATGGCGCGGGCTCTGGGGGCGGTCGATGCGGGAGCGGTCATCGAGGCGCTGGTGGTTGCGCCGCTCGCCGGCGAGGCGGGCGCCGCGTGGGCCTTGGGCACCGCGTGGGCCCTGGGCACCGCGCGCGGGCTCGGCGCGGTCGACTACGTGCCCACCGAGATCGTGCCGTTTCGCGGCGGCGAGGTGCGCGGCCTGGTGCACGACGAGAACGCGTGGGCGCTCACCGGCGCCGGCGGCTCCGGCCACGCCGGCATCTTCGGAACCGTGGCGGCGGTGCTCGACTTCGGCCAAGCAGTGCTCGACGGCCTTCGGGGCAAAGGCCCGCTCTCCGGTTTCGACCTCGGGTGGTTGGTTCGAGCGCGGCCGGGCGGCACCCTGCGCGCAGGCTTCGACGGCAAGAGCGAGTCGGGCTCCAGCGTGGGTGCGGTCTTGGGGCCCCGCACCTTCGGGCACCTGGGCTTCACCGGCACCAGCCTGTGGATGGACCCGGAGGCGGACGTGCTGGTATCGCTGCTCACCAATCGCGTGCACCCTACACGCGATAACGGGCGCCTGCGGGAGCTGCGGCCGGCCGCCCACGATGCGCTGGCCGCGCTGGCGCAAGGCCGCATAGACCCGTGAAAGAGCTGGTGTTCTTCTGCTACAATCCCACCCATGAGCCAGTCGGCCCTCGCGCGAATTCCTGCGAAGTCGGCTTCGCTGCCGCCCAAGCCGCGCTTTCGCGCGCCCGGTATCGACAACTTTCGGTTCATCCGCGCCTACGCCACCACGTTCCTGGTCATCGGCAGCTACGTGTGGATCGGCCTTCGCGCGCGGGTGTTCGGGCAGGACTATCGGGCGGCGCGCATCGCCGCCATTCACAAGCGGAACGCGGTTCGGGTGGAGAAGACCATTCTCCGGCTTCAGGGGCTATTCATCAAGGTGGGGCAGCTCCTCTCGATTCTCGTCAACTTCGTGCCCCAGGACTTTCGCGAGGGTCTGGAGGGCCTCCAGGACCAGGTGCCCCCGCGCCCCTATTCCGAGATCGAGAAGACCCTGCGCGAGGAGCTGGGGCGCAAGGTCGACGACTTCTTCGTCGACTTCGATCGCACGCCCATCGCTAGCGCATCGCTGGGGCAGGTGCACGAGGCCAAGCTGGTCGACGGCACGCGGGTCGCGGTGAAGATCCAGCACCACGACATCGATCGCATCGTGCGCCTGGACCTGCGAACCATCCGCCAGATCATGCGCATCGTGCAGTGGTTCGTGCCGATTCAGGGCCTCGACGCCTACTACCACCAGATCAAAGACCTCTTGCGGCAGGAGCTCGACTTCGAGCTCGAGGCCGACAACATCGAGACCATCGCCAAGAACTTCGAGGGCGAGCCGCGGGTGCGGTTTCCGGTGCCGGTGCGCGAGCTCTCCACCAAGAAGGTGCTCACCGCCACGTTCGTGGAGGGCAAAAAAATCGGCGACGTGGCCGGCCTCGAAGAGCTCAAGATCGACCGCAAGGACCTGGCGAATCGCCTGGTGCGCACCTTCTGTCAGATGATCTTCAAGGACGGCGTGTACCACGCCGACCCCCACCCCGGTAACCTACTGGTGGACGCACAGGGGAACATCGTCCTCCTGGATTTCGGCGCCGTCGCCACCCTATCGACCTCGATGCGCGAGGGCATTCCCGAGTTCCTCGAGGGGGTCATCCGCCGCGACACCGATCGCCTCATGAAGGCCCTGCGCAAGATGGGCTTCATCTCCCGCACCTCGGACTCCGGGATGAGCGAGAAGATCATCGACTACTTCCACCAGAAGTTCCAGGAAGAGGTGAAGATCGAGAGCTTCAACCTCAAGGACATCAAGATCGATCCGCAACGGGGCTTCGAGAACCTGCTCGACCTCCGGAAGATGAACGTGGGGCTCAAGGAGCTCTCCACCACGTTCCACGTGCCCCGCGACTGGGTGCTGCTCGAGCGCACCATTCTGCTGGTCTACGGCTGCTGCTCCATCCTTGACCCGGAGCTGAACCCGATGGGCATCATTCAGCCCTACCTGCAGGAGTTCGTCCTCGGAAACAGAGACTTTACACAGATTGCCATCGACACCGTGCGCGAGATGGCGGTCGACGCCATCACCTTGCCGGAGGACCTGAAGAAGTTCCTCACGCGCGCCGTGCGCGGCGAGCTCGAGATGAAGGTCACCGGCGTTCAAGAAGGCGCGCGGACCATCTACACCGTGGGGCGTCAGCTCATGTACACCGCAGTGGCCATCGCCGGTGGCACCGGCGCGCTCTCCCTCCACTACCACGGTGAGGACCACCTGGCGCGTTGGCCGTTCGGCTTCGCGGTGGTCGCGGCGTGCTTGCTGGTGCTCTCGTCGCTCTTCGGTCGCCCGCGGAGCCGGTAGCGAATCAATCGATGGCGACGTTGAAGAGCGGAAGCGCAGGCGTGAGACCGTTCTTCGCCACGTTGAGCAGGCCTATCTGCAGACCGGCGAGCTTCTCGGCGTGGTTGATGAGGCCTATCTGCAGGCCGCGGACATCTTCTGCGTGGTTTACCAGGCCCACCTGAACGCCCTCCAGGCGCTCCTTGACGAAGTTGAGGCCGCCGAGCTGCGAGCCCGTCACGCGCTCCTGGAAGTTGACCGAGCCGACCTGCGCCATGCCTTCGAACCTGTCGCCGGTATTGAGCAGGCCCAGGGCCAGCGCTCCTTCGAAGTTCTCGGCCTCGTTGTAGAGGCCGATCTGCGCGCCCCCCTGGAACGTGCCCTTGACCACATTGCCGAAGCCCAGCTGGACGCCGCCGGTGAAGCGCTTCTCGTTGCCGGTGACGAAGTTGACTCCGCCCATCTGGGCGAAGCCCACGAACTTGCCGGTGCCGTTCCCCAGGCCGACCTGCACAATGCCGGTGAAGCCGCGTTCCGCGACGTTGACGATGCCGGCCTGAATTCCGCCGGCGACGGGCCGCTCGTTGAGGTTGACGCCGCCGACCTGGAGTCCGAAGAGGCCACCTTGCTTGGTGGTGTTCAGGGCGCCCAGCTGGGCGAAGGCGACGAGGTCGTCGGCGCGGTTGAAGAGGCCGACCTGGCCGATGCCCACGAATTCTTCTGTATGATGCACGAAACCCAGCTGGAGGCCGCCGACGAAGCGTTCGGTCTTCGAGTAGCCGAGGGTGAGGTCGAGGCCGCCGCGGAAGCGCTTGCTCTCGTGCGTGCCGAACGCGAAGGCCACGCCGCCGGTGAAGTGCTCGCTCTCGTTGCTGAGCAAGCCCAGCTGCAGCGCGCCCGCGAACCGCTTGGGGGAGTTCATGGGGGCGAGCTGGACCAGGCCGTTGAACTCCTCGGTCTCGTTCTCGAGGACCGAGAGCTGCAGTACGCCGTAGAAGCGCTGGGCGCGCGAGTGGCCGAAGTCGAGGTCGAAGAGGCCAGCGACCGTGCCCGAGCGGCTGTCGAGACCGATGTGCGCGCCGTAGGCGTTCTTGGGAAGCGGTGAGCTATCGGCGATTCGCGGTGGCGGTGGCGGTGGCGGGGGCGGGGGCGGGGGCGGGGGCGGGGGCGGGGGAGCGACGCGCGCGTTGAGACGGGCCGCCAGGTTCTGCGCGGCCTCTGTGAGGGCCGCTTCGTAGGCCTGGTTGGGCGCGCAAGGCGCGTCCTCTTCGACCACACGCTGGTCCTGGGTGTAGAGCGTTCCGTGCAGGCCACAGACGCCTTGCACGTTGCGGGTGAGGGCCACGTCGAGGGTCACGCCGCCGCGGACGTAGCTGCTGAGCAGCTGCCGGAGCTGGGCTTCGAGCGGCTCCGGAAGCTGCCTTTCGGGGTCGGTCACGGCGTTCACCTTCGGGTTGGCGGAGGCGACGCCGGAAGAAAGCGCGGCGAGAGCGAACAAGGCGGCAGCCAGGGCAAGGGATCGTCGAAGCATCGGAGCGAGAACGCCCGGTGCCAGCGGCCCTTACAGCGCGTGGTCGAAGGCGACGCCCCAGACTGCGAGCTTCTTCGGGCGCGTGGCTTCGGTGCAAATCGCCGCGGCGCGATCGCCGAAGTAGAGCTTGCCGCTCTGGAGGCGCATCAGATCGTACTCGATGGGGCATGCGTCGTGAGCCGGCACCAGCGCGCCGCAGCCCCTGGCGGTGACGTCGACTTCTTGGCCCACCTTCCAGGTGGCGCTCGGGCACTCCTTGGCCAGACGCTCGAGGCCGGCGGCCGACGCGGGCACGATGGCCTTCTCGTCGATGAATACCCGAATCTCCGCCGCATACTTCACCACCCGCGAGAGGCGGTCGAGCTTGGAGCTGCCGCCCATGCGAAGGGTCATGAGCTTGGATTCGGGCGCGCAGGTGGGGGCAGAGAAGCGCTCCCAGTCGGCGAACACACCGTTGGCGGCGATCTTGTAGGTGCGGCGCTGGAAGGTCACGGCGTCTACCGTTTCGCAGACGGCGCTCTTCCAGGTTCCGAAGGTGAGCGAAGGCTCCTTGGTGAGGTCGGCCTCGCTGCCGCCGCCCTCGGTGGACGCCGGATCGTCGCCTCCGCCGCACGCGGCGAGCACGAGCATGGTGGGAATAGCGAGGCAGAGAGCGCGAAGGTTCATGGGCATCCTGGGGCGAGGTTGGTAGCGGAGCGTACCGTGGAGTAGCGCGGCGCCTGCGAGGTGCCATCCGCCAGATGGCGGAGACCGGCGGTCAAGGGCAAGCTGTGAGGCCCGAAACCCACTGCTTCAGCAGGTTCACGCCTTCGGGCGACGGCGTGCGGGAGCCCAGCGGCGGCATGGCGTGAACGTCGCGCCGGCTCGCGCGCGAGAGCAGCACCGAGGTCTGGGGAGACCCGGGGGCGACCAGCTTGGCGCCCTCAATGCCCAGATCGCCGGCCTTGGGGTCCACGTTGCAAAGCTGCGGGTCGAGCGCCCCGAAGCGCAGGTCGATGGTGGCGCTCCCGGTGCGGCTTTCGGGCTGGTGGCATTGGCTGCAATTTACATGCAAAAAGGCTGAAGCGCGAGAGGCCGCTGGCGCCGTCGGGTCGCCCAGCCGCGGCAGCGACGGAACGGCAGGCAAGGGCTGGGCGAAGATGCCGATGTGCTCGAGCGTGGTGCGCTGGCTGGCGGTGCGACCGGGGGCATAGGTCACGTCGGTGTCGAGCTGCGCGGCCTCGAGCCCCAGGGTGAAGCCGGCGGCCTTGGTGTGACAGCGAACGCACTCGATGCGCGAGGGGAAGTACCAGCGATCGCCGGCGCCGAGGTCCTTGTCTTTGGAGCCCGCGAGAAGCACGGCGTCGCTGCCCTGCCACTCGTACGTGTAGCCGGCCCAGCCGCCGTCGTCGTGGCGCACCATCAGGCGCGTCTCGACGGGCTTTCCGCTCTTCTCGAAGGTCTTGAGCACCACACTACCGATCGGGAGCGTGAGGTCGCCGGTCTTCGGGTCCACGTCGATTCGGGTGCCATCGGGAATGGCAAAAGCCCGGCTCTTGTCGGCGCCGTCGGACCAGAACGGTACGCGAACGTCGTAGCGAATCACGCCCGGCGCGAGCTTCCGGGGATCGGCAGCGTCGACGCAGCCGGTCTTCGAGAGCAGCGTCGGAAAGGTCGACGGAGGCGCGGCCGCGCGCGGGGCCAGCTGGAAGATTTCCCCGCCGTAGTAGTTGACGCCGTAGAGCTCGCCGGCCAGGTCTTCGACGAAGGCCGTGGTGTGCCGGGCGAAGGTGTCGTCGAGGGCCACGGCCTTGGGCTCGAGGGTCACCGGATCCTCGTCGATGGCCCAGAGGAAGCCTCCGAAGTCGCCGAAGACGAACTTGCCATACAGCGCAGGAATGCGCGCGCCGCGGTACACGAAGCCGGCGGCGATGGACACCGCTGTCGGGTGCGGGATCTCCAGGTAGGGGTCCTGGTAGTTCCGTGGATCGCACGGGAAGCCATCGTAGCAGTGGCGGCCTTCGCGGATCGGCCAGCCGTAGTTGCCGCCCGGCTGAATGCGGTTCACTTCTTCGTAGGTGGCCTCGCCCACATCGCCTTCCCACAGGTCGCCGGTGGCGCGATCGAAGCTCATGCGAAATGGGTTACGAAAGCCCAGCGCGTAGATCTCCGGCAGGGCGTCGGCTACGCCCACGAAAGGGTTGGTGGGCGGAATGCCGTAGGGCTCCTTGGCGTCGACGTCGAGCCGCAGGATCTTGCCGTGCTCCTTGGTCTTGTCTTGCACCCACTGCGCGAGGCCGCCGTCGCCGATCGCGGCGTAGAGGTAGCCGTCCGGGCCGAACGCGATGCGTCCGCCGTTGTGGGGGCGAAGCGGCATGTGCGTGCGCTTGATCTCGGTGGCCGAGGCCGGGTCGAGGGTGAGGCCATCGTCGAGGCTCGCGAAGCGGACGATGAGCTGGTCGAAGGCCACCGGGTACTCGGGGGTCGACGCCAGCGTCGCCGGCACCGTGTAGTCGAGGTAGACGAAGTGGTTCTGCGCGAACTTGGGGTGGAAGGCCATGCCCAGGAGGCCGGCCTCGAAGTCGACCTTCAGCACCGTCGTCAGATCGATGACCGTGGTCACCGTGGTGCTGGGCGGTGTGAAGGTACGGAGCAGGCCGTTTTGCTCGAGCACGTAGAAGCGATCGCGGCTGGGGTGCCGCTGGAGATCGGTGGCCGAGTCGAAGCGGGGCAGGGCGGGGTAGGGCTCTACGATCGCGACGTCGATGTTCGCGGGTGCCGGCCGCGCGGGCGCCTTGCAGGTGGGGTTGGGGGGGCGGACATCGAGGCCCCACGGGGGCGGCGGTGCGGCGTCGGGGGGCGTGGTCGGCGCGGCCTCGGCGCCGCCTGCATCGAGCGCGGTCTGCGGCGCAGAACCGCCGTCGCAACCGAAGAGCCATTGCCCCACGACGAGGGAGGCGAGGGCGGAACCCAGGAGCAAAGGCCATCGCATGCTCTCATCTTGGCATACGCGCGGGCGCTCGGGGGCGCGATAGCCGTCCTGCTCGCGCAATGCTGCGGTAGGCTGCGTGGCCATGTCGAACTACCTCCTCGCCATCGATCAAGGTACGACCGGAACCACGGCCCTGGTGCTCACCGCCGAGGGCGTCATCGCGGGGCGCTACACCACCGAATTTCCGCAGCACTTTCCCAAGCCGGGTTGGGTGGAGCACGACCCCGACGAGCTGTGGCAGTCGGTCGGGAGCGCGGTCGGGGGGGCCCTTGCTGCGGCGAAGATCGAAGGCCATGAGATCGCCGCCATTGGTCTCACCAACCAGCGCGAGACCACGGTGGTGTGGGACCGCAAGACCGGACGCCCCATCCACCGAGCCATCGTGTGGCAGTGCAGGCGCACCGCCGACGCGTGCGATCGCCTGAAGAAGGAAGGCGTGACCGAGCGGGTACGGGAGCGCACCGGCCTGGTGCTCGACGCGTACTTTTCTGGCACCAAGATCGCCTGGACCCTCGACAACGTGGAGGGCGCGCGGGCCCGCGCCGAGCGCGGCGAGCTGGCCTTCGGCACCATCGACACCTTCCTGGTGCACAAGCTCACCGGCGGCGACACGCACGTCACCGACGTGAGCAACGCCTCGCGCACATTGCTCATGGATCTGCGCACGTTGGCGTGGGACGACGAGATGCTCGCGCTTTTTCGTGTACCCCGCACGCTTCTGCCGACCATTGTGGGCAACGCGGAGGTTGTCGCCAAGACCCGCGCTGCGGGGTTCTTACCCGACGGCATTCCCATCGCAGGTATGGCCGGCGATCAGCAGGCGGCGCTCTTCGGCCAGGCCTGCTTCGAGGTCGGCGACGCCAAGTGCACCTACGGCACCGGCGCCTTCGCCCTCATGAACATCGGCTCCGAGCCAGTGCCCAGCGCCCATGGGCTGGTGACCACCGTGGCCTTTCGTATTCACGGCAAGACCACCTACGCCCTCGAGGGGAGCGCCTTCATCGCCGGCGCCGCGGTGCAATGGCTGCGCGACGGCCTCGGCATCATCAAGAGCGCGCGCGACATCGAAGGGCTCGCCCGGGGCGTGCCGTCGAGCGAGGGTGTGGCATTCGTGCCCGCCCTCTCGGGCCTCGGTGCGCCGTATTGGGACCAAGGCGCGCGCGGCGCCCTGGTGGGCCTCACCCGCGGCACCACCGCGGCGCATATCGCTCGGGCCACCCTGGAGGGCATCGCCTTCGAGGTGGAAGATCTGCTCGCCGCCATGCGAAGCGACGCCGCGCGCCCGATATCGCGGTTGCGCGTGGACGGTGGTGCCGCCGCCAATCAGCTCCTGATGCAGTTTCAAGCCGACGTGTCGAACGTCACCGTCGAGCGCCCCACGGAGCTCGAGTCGACCGGGCGCGGCGCCGCCATGCTCGCGGGCGTCGGCGCAGGCCTGATGGACCTCTCCACGGCGCGGCGCATGCTCCGCCTCGAACGAGCGTTCTTGCCTACTATGGAGCCCGATGTGCGCGAGCGCGAGCTGGCGCGGTGGAAGGTCGCCGTAGGGCGCGTGCGATCGTGACGCGCCTGGCACCGCCACCGAACGCGAGCAAAGGCGAATGCAGGCGACGCCCGGGGCGCGGCTGCCATCGAAGATGAGGGGAGACGCTCGTTACGCTTCCCGTGAACGGCCGGGCGTGCGATTCTGGAAAACCACGCTTCTCTTCAATGCTTCGCCTTATCGATAGTGTCGTCGACCGGTGCCAGCCCCATCGGTGCGATCCCTGCGACGGAACTTCGTCGCGACTTACAGCTTTGGGAAGGGAGTCCACATGACGGAGCAGCAATCTCCTCCCGGTCGGGCCCGTGAGGTCCCCGTAGACTGGGAAGCTTTGGAGGATGCGTTCGAAAACAACGCCCCTGAAGTACACAGTTACTTGCATTTGACGACGGGGGAGGTCCTTCGCGTCGTCGATGGCGTAGCCGATCCGCAGATGCACGTGCGCATCGCCTCGGACGGACAGTACCTGCGCATCGACCCGGTGAGCTCACGCGAGCAGTACCGCTGGATGGAGCGATTCATACCGATGGTCGAGGATCCGGAGCTCCGGACCAAGCTCGGCGCCGCCATCGATGGCAAGGGAGCGTTTCGCCGGTTCAAGGACGTGCTCATGTCCTACGCCGCCGATCGCGAGCGCTGGTTCACGTTCCGGAGCGAGCGGCTGCGCACGTTCATGGAAGCGTGGCTCGACGCCCACGCCATCAAGGCCGCACCGCGCCCCCAGTGGGTCGACGGACCGCCTTCGGAGGTTGCGCCCGAGCCCTCGTCCACTTCGCTGGAGGCGCAGGGTGCGCCGAGCGAAGAGGCGCCGAAGTCGCAGAGCGGTCGACGGACACGAAGCGCGGAGGCGAGTCGTCAGCACCTGCGCGAGGTGGCAGAGTCGCTCGGCCCTCGCGAGCTCGACACACTCGTCGCCTTCGCAGAATTCTTGAAGGCGCGGCGCGCGGCCCGAGGCTTCGCCCACCACTTCGAGCATCAGCGTGAAGAGCGAGAGCTGGGGTCGTCCCGCAAGCTCGTCGAAGGGGCCGGAGAGAAACTCTGAGGATGGGCGGGCGCCTCGCGCTGGCCCGGGCGACCTTGCGAAAGGTCGCGCCGGGCTTTTGCTTCCCTGCGGCGCTCGCGCTGGCCTTCCTGGTCGCGGGCACACCTGCCCACGCGCAAGGTGGCGCCGGGCCGGGCGAGCTGGTGGACCGCGCGTTCGTGCGCTACGTGTCGCCCGAGACCGGAGGCGGAGCGCGCCCGCGCTTTCTCACCGAGCACGAAGCTGCGCTGTTTGCGCGCATCGAGTCGCTCATCGAGGAGGGGGGCTCGAGCGGAGACTTTCTCGACCGCTTCGGTCGCGTGGCGGTGGACCGCGTGATCGCAGAAGACATGCTCGCAGCGCTCCAGGTGGAGGGCGGCGTCGAGCCTCCGGAGCTGCCCAAGCTGACGCGTGAGGCGCGGGAAACCCTGGAAGCGCGGGTGGGCGGCGAAGGCGCGCTGCGCGGCGCCATGAAAGCCGAGGGCATCTCCGACCTTGAGCTCGAGACCGTGATGCGCCGGCGCGCCCGGGCGACGTACTATGCAGACCGGGCACTGGCGCCCATCATCAAGCCGCCGGAGGAGGAGCTCTACAATGCCTTTCGCACGCTCACCCATCCGTATCGCACCATGAAGTACGAAGACGCCCGGCAACGATTCGCCCGTTGGTATGCCTACGAGCGCTTGCGGACGCTGGAGATCGACTTCGTGCAGTCTGCACGTAGCCGACTTCTCGTGACCTACCTGTGAGCGGGCAAGCCGACACCAAGAAGGTGGTGGTGGCAGCGCTGGCGGGCAACCTCGCCATCGCGGCGTGCAAGTTCGGCGCAGCCTATCTCTCGGATTCCACCGCTACGCTCGCAGAGGCGGTGCACTCGCTGGCCGACACCGGCAACCAGGGCCTCTTGCTGGTGGGCATGCGGCTCGCGGTGCGGCCGGCCAGCGATCGGTTCGCATTCGGCCGCGCCGGCGAGAAGTACTTCTGGCCGTTCGTGGTGGCGCTGATGCTGTTTTCGGTGGGCGGCGCGTTCGGCATCTTCGAGGGGGTCGACCACGCGCGGCATCCGCGCGAGCAAACCGGTTCGCACCTGTGGAGCTATGGCGTGCTCGGGGTGTCGCTCGTCTTCGAGGCCATGAGCTTTCGCGTGGCGTGGAAGGAATTCAAGGTGCTGGCCAAGGGAAAGCCCTGGCAGGAGGCGGTGCGCGAGGCACGCGACCCGACGATTCCTTTGGTGCTCGCGGAAGACACCACGGCGCTGCTTGGCCTCGCCATCGCGTTCGTTGCGGTGGGCGCGAGCCACTTGTTCGGGCTGCCGATCCTCGACGCGCTGGGGAGCGTAGTCATCGGGGTGCTGCTCTGCGTGGTGGCGGTGGCGCTCGCGCGCCTTACCCACGGGCTCCTCATCGGGACCAGCGCCAGCGTGGAAGAGCAAGGCGAGGTGCTGTACCTCACCGAAGGCGTCCCCGGGGTCGAGCGCGTGACGCAGCTCCTGACGGTGCACCTGGGACCCGACGTGGTCATCCTCACCATGAAGGTCGCGTTTCGGATCGGCATGACGGTGGAGGAAGCCGAAGACGTGACCAACGAGATCGAGCGACGCATTCGCGGGCAGATCCCCGACATGCAGAAGATCTTCATCGAGGTCGATTCACAGGGCGACGGGCGCGGCCTCGACGCCGCCCGCAAGGCCTACGATCGCAAGCGCTCGGCGGAAGGCGCGGCTTCACGCGTTCCCGACCAGGCCGTGCCAGACAGCGGCCGGAGCGCAGCCGACGAGACCACGCCGTGACCGAGCCCGAGCGAGAGGCGCGTCGCGGCTTTCGCGGGTTCGGCCTGCCCATGGTGTTCGCGGTGCTGGGCGTCTTCGCGGTGGCGCTTTCACTGGTGCCAGCCCGGCGCTTTCACCCGGCGAGCCACCCGGGTGCGGTGCGCATCGGCCTGGTGTTCGACGTGGGCGGTCGCGGCGACAAGAGCTTCAACGACTCGGCCTACGAAGGGCTGGTGCGCGCCGAAAAGGAGCTCGGCGTCGAGATCACGTACCTGGAGCCCTCCGGCAGCGAGGACCGCGAGGCGGCGCTGCGGCTCTTCGCCTCGCGCGGGTACGATCTGGTGGTGGGTGTAGGGTTCATATTTTCCAGCGACGTCGACGCGGTGGCGCGCGACTACCCGGGAACCAACTTCGCGTGCATCGACTACGCGCCGAGCGCCCGGGGCATACCCCCCAACGTCGCCGCGCTGTCGTTTCACGAAGAGGAGGGCTCGTACCTGGTGGGGGGCGTGGCGGGTCTGCTCTCCAAGACCAAGAGAGTGGGGTTTGTGGGGGGCATGACCGGGCCACTCATTCGCAAGTTCGAGGCCGGGTACATTGCTGGCGTCGCCGCCGCCTGCCCGTCGTGCAAGGTCGTGGTGGGCTACGCGGGATCGACCCCCGACGCCTATCGCGATCCGGCGAAGGGCAAGGCCATCGCGGTGAGCCAGATTGGCGCCGGCGTCGACGTGGTGTACCACGCCTCGGGCGCTACCGGTCACGGGGTGTTCGAGGCCGCCCACGACGCGCGCATTCTCGCCATCGGGGTCGACTCCGACCAGCACGACGAGATGCCCGATGTGGTGGTCACGAGCATGGTGAAGCGCGCCGACGTGGCGCTCTTCGACACCATCCGGGCGGTTCAGGACAAGCGCTTCCAGGGCGGCTTTCATGCGTTCGGTCTGCGCGAGGGCGGCATCGACTACGTGCACGAGGGGCCGCATGCCGAACGCATCGACGCCGGCGTCCAGGCGGCGGTCCAGAAGATGCGCGAGGACGTGGTTTCCGGCCGCGTCAAGGTGCCGACGGAATAGCGCACCCGCCGCCAACGCCGCGCGGCTCCGCACGCGGGAACGAGATAGCATCCTAGGTCATGTCTCCGAGCCCCGCTGAGTTGACCCGCTTCGATGCGGCTGGTGCCCGCTTCGTCACCTTCTTCAAGGAGTTGGAGGGCTCGTTCGTGGAGCGCGAAGAGCTGCTGTTGCAGATTGCCCTGGGCCTTCTCTCGCGGGAGCACGTACTCATGACCGGGCCGCCGGGAACGGCCAAGAGTGGCGTGGCCGCGGCGGTGCTCCGCCGGGTGGTCGACGAAAAGACAGGCGCGCCCAGCCTGTACGCGCGCCAGTTCACCGAGAGCACGGTGCAGACGGACCTGGTGGGGCCCATCAACTTCAAGACGCTGATGGAGAGCGGTCGCACCGAGCACTTCACCGACGAAGGCATGTTGGGGGCGGTGCACGCATTTCTCGACGAGGTCTTCGACGGTCGCGACATGCTGCTCCGCGCGACGCTGAACGTTCTGCAGGAGCGCGAGCTGAAGCAAGGGGCACGTACCACCCGCGGGCAGATCGAATGCGCGCTCATGACTACCAACCGCTACTTGGCCGAGATCCTCGAAGGAGCCCGGGAGACGCTTTTGGCGTTCGTCGACCGCATCGCGTTCGTCTCCTTCGTTCCACGAGGCTTCGCCAGCGACGCGACGCTGGCCTCGGTGCTCAAGCGGCAGGTCGGCGGGGCGGGCGGGCACTCGGCGATGCTGACCATCCAGGACCTCGACGTGCTCCAGGCCGCGGTGGACGCGGTAGAGGTTCCCGAGGAGGTGCTCGACGGGCTGGCCACGTTGCTGGGGTCGCTCTCTGAGGAGCTCGCCGCGGCCGAACGCGCCGATCCGCAGTTCCTCGCCACGCGCTACTTTTCCACCCGCACCGCGGTTCGGCTGGGGCGCCTTCTGCGCGCCGTGTGCGTGTACGATCGACTTTTTCGCCACCCGGATCGCGCGCTGCACGTGGAGGGGGCCGACCTCGCGGGGCTACGCTCCAGTCTCGTGCTCGGCGGGCCCAAGCCCGAGGCCTTGACGGCGCTGTTTGCCAAGGAGACCGACGCGCGAGAGCGCAGGCAGCTTTCCATCATCCGCACCGAGCGCGAGATCTTCGACCGCTGCCTGCGCAAGCTGGGAACCATCAAGGTGGCCAAGCGCCGACCCGCGGCGCCAGCGCTCACGGCGTGGGAGGTCAAACCGGCCGCGATGGATACGGAGAAGCTCGTCGCCGCGACGCGTGCGCTGGCGGAGAACCCGGTGCCCGCCGACACCAAGATCGAGGCCGAGGCCTTGCTCGCCCAAGCGGTGGCCGAGCTGGGGGAGCGGGCGCTGCGGGCGGGTCTCACCAGCGCCGCGCCGGCCGATGTCGACCTCGATGTCGAGCGCGTCGCCACCGAGCTTTCGCGAATGGCCGAGAGCGTGGAGAAGGCGTCGCCCACCGCGCGGCCCATGGCACGGTGGCTGCGAGGGCGCGCATTGCGGCTGCTCGATGAATCGGTGGCCCTGGCCTCGTCGGAGGTGGGCGCGTCGCTCGATGCGCTGCGTGAGCCGCCGGAGAGCCTGGAGCGCACGACGCCTTGGGTCGACGCCCGCTTCGCGACCCTGGAGCGGCTGTCGGCGATTCGCGATCAACTGCGGGCGCAGGGCGCCGACGAGCCCGATACCCAGGGCGTCGATGCGATCTGGACCAGGGCGCGCAATCGCGCCGAGGCGGAGGCCGCAGGCATGCTCGACCTGGGGTTTCAGAAGGACGTGGCCGCGGCGCTCGCCGAGAGCCCGGGCGACGCCCTGGAGGGCGTGCTTGCGGCGCTCGCGCGGCCCTTCTCGATACTCGACGCGTACGGCGAAAAGGTCGGCCTGCTGGGCGGAGATCCCGCGCGCCTCAAAGCGATCGTGGTGGGGCCGCGCCTGCGGCCACTGGTGGCGGCGGCGTTCGCGCGCTTGCATGCGCCCAATCGCATTCGCCTGGTGGCGCAGGTGGACTCGCTACTCGATACCCTGGAGCGCGCAGGTCTGCGCGAGGTGCTCTCGGCTCGCGACATCGTGGCCATGACCGCCGAAGCGCTGGTTCGCTCGGCGCGCGCGGCTCCTACCCCGGCGCTGGTGCCGCTCGATCGCGACCAGTATCGGCGCTTGCGCGTGGAGGACCATCGCGTTCCCGGCGCCTTCACGCTCCTCGAGATTGCCCTTCGGGTGCAGAGCCGCAAGGTCATCGACGTCGGCAATCCGGAGGCATCGGCCAAGGCGCTGGCGGAGCTGGCTCAAGACCTGCCCGAGGCCCTGCGGGTGGGCGTCGCCGAGGTGGACCTGGGCCGCCTCGAGCGGGTGACCACCTTCTTCGAGCGATGGGGCGCCTCGCTCGACGATGCGGGCGCCGACACCGGGCCGCTCCTCGCGCGCTACGCGCAGTCTGGCTTCTTCCACGTTATTGCCGACGAGCGCGCGCTGCTGCGAACCGCGCTCGAGGTGCAGCTGGTGTCCGACGTGTTTCCGCTCGCGAGCGAACGCGCGGCGCAGCTTCGGGGGCGCTTGCAGGCACTCGAAGAGCGCAGCAACACCCGCGTGCGCGAGCTTCTGCAGAAACGTAGCGAAGAGGCCTGGGCCTCGATGTTGCGGTCGTGATCGGCGACGAGATCGGGCGGCGGATCGAGCGCCTCACCCTGGCGCCCGAGGAGATTCGCGCGCCGCTCTTGCGGCTGGTGCGCCCGGTGCTCGCGCGCTTCGGGTACCGGCCGCGGGTCACCGCCACCAAGGTAGAGGCGCTCCTGACGCAGGTGCGAGATCGTCCGACGCGACTCGATGGATCGCCCGACGCAGCGGAGCTGAAGCTGCTAGAGCAAGCCGAGCGCGAGCTCGAAGAGAGTCTGGTAAGCGTGGAACGCGCCACGGTGGTGGGCGGCCAGCTGCTGGTCTCTCATGCGGCGTGGTTGCGCCGGCTCTACGAGGTGCTGGTGCGGGCGCGCCGAGCGGTGGAGCGGCCCGAGGACGTTGCTGCGGCCGCCATGGCCATCGGCGCGAGGCGGCTGGTGCTGCCTCCGCTGGCGATTGCCGAGGCCGATGCAGCAGACGCAAAGACGCCCGCGCCCGACGCGCACGCCACGCGGCTCCTGGAGCTGGAGCTGGCCGCCGTGGACCACGTGCTCGCGGCGGCCGACGGCGAGCTCGAGCTCCTCGGACGCCGTCGCCGGCTCTTCGAAGCGGCGCGCCAGGTGCTCCTCGACACCAACGCGGCGGCGCCAGTGGAAGCCACTGGTGTGGAAGCGCGACGCGCGTACATCGCCGGCGAGATCACGCGGCTCGATCGCCTGGAGGCCGCCGGTGTGAAGCCCGACGTGACGCTCTCGCATCAGCTGCGCGAAGCGGTCGACCGTGGCGAGCGGGAACGGGTTCACGCGGCCCTGGTGGCCAAGAATGGCATTGCCCTGGCCGCAGGCGACGCCGCCACTTTTGAAGCTTCCAAGCGCGCCCTTTCCGTACTGTGGGAAGGCCACGATCCGCTCGATCCCGAGGTGCGGCGGGCTTCGATGCGCCGCAGCGGAGCGCAGGTGTTCGGGAGCGCATTCCCGGAGGCGATACGGCGCACCTACGCGGAAGCGCGGGCGCGCTATCAAAATGTGGCCAAGGCGGATCCGAGCGCGTCGCTCCCCAAGTTCGCCGACGACTACTTTGCGGAGGCCAACGTCGATGCTGCGCTCGCGGCGGTGCTCGCCACCGACGGCGCCTTCGAGGTCGGGGGCGCACTCTTGCCCATGCGCGTGGTCGAGTACGAAGACCGCTATCGCGCAGTGCGATTCCCCACGCAGGATCTGCTCCTGGTCGCCGCGGAGGACCCCGCGGACATTCCCGACGCCATCGTGGAGGACCCGCGCACCATCGTCATGGACCTGGCCGCCGGTCGCCTGCTCGCGCGCCGCTTCGTTCACCGGGAGCGTCGCGCGCGCACCCGTACCGTGATGCGCGCCGAGGTCCGGGTCTACCTGCTCGACGGATCGGGTTCCATGCATGGTGCACGCTCTCGCATGCGCGACGCCATAATGGCGGCGGAGCTCGTTACCTTGAAGCGACGGCTTCAAGAGGGTGCCAAAGTGGCGCGGATCGTGCTTTTTTACCGATACTTCGACTCGGTGCTCCACCCGGTGGTGCGGGTCGATAGCGCGGCGTCGGCCGACGAGGCGTTGGTCGACGTGCTCGGCACGCTTCGCGAGGGGGGGACCGACATCGAGGCCGCGCTGCTCGCGAGCCTTGCCCAGGTCGAGGCCGCGCGCACCGACGATCCAGACCTCGCCCAAGCGCAGATCGTACTCGTCACCGACGGACGCGCAGCGGTCGACGAAGGGGCTGTGGCGGGGGCGCGCGCACGGCTCGGCGAGCTATCGGTGGGTCTCAGCGTGGTGGCGCTCGGCGAGGAGAACGAGGCCCTGAAGAAGATGGTGTCGCGGCAGCGCGCCAAGGGCGAGCGCGCGTTCTATCACTTCGTACCCGACGAGGCCCTGTGCGGCATCGCCGAGGGCACCATCGACGAGGGGCTTCCGATTCACCTGCCCGACGTGGAGGGCGAGCGCACCCGAAGCGAGATGTCCGCCGATCTCTCGCGCCTGGTGGAGGAGGTCTCTTCGCTCGGACGCGCGCGGGAGCTGGAAGCGCTGGAGGCGCTGGAGTCCGACGCCCAAGGACGCGCCGAGGCGGGCGTGCTTGCTGGGCACCTCACCGAGGGCGAACGCGCCCGAGCCCGCGCGCTCTATCGCGATCGCGCGCAGCTGGGGTTGCAGTTTCGAAGATGGTTTCCGCATACGCCGACGGGCGTCGCTCTTGCTTCCTCGGCCAACGTACCGACCGCCGACGTGGAAGCGGCGCTGGTGGTTCTGGCAACGGTGGCCGAGGTGGTGCACGTGACGCTGGGTTCGGAGCTGACGCGCCAGGCCGACGCTATCGACGTGCTCGAGCGCCTCTTGCCGGATGCGCGACTCACGCCAGCGCGCTACCTGGCGGTGGTTGCGCATCCGACCTCTCCCATCGCTTCCGCGCTGCAAGCAGTGCACCGTGCGGCCACGCCGCCGGCCGTCTGAGGCTGTGAGCTATTTCTACGGCGAGAGATGCGCGTCCGATTCGCATGTATGTTGCAGTCGCACCGCGGCAGCGTGTCCGAAGCGGCGAGACCGCCGGAGCTCGTGGAAGGTCAAGACGTCTCGCAGCAGTACTATGGTCTTCGGACGCCGCGGCGACGCCTTCGGAGTGCGAGTGCGAGTGCGCCCGCAAGGGAGCCGGCGCTCCATCGCTGGGCGCCGCGCGTGCTGCATCCGCAACCCGCGTCGCTGCCGGGAGCGGCTGCGGCAGGGGAGCCGCTGCTGCCGGGGCCTGCGTCGCTTCCCCATGTGCCACCATCGCTGGCCGCGCCAGCGTCGCCGATGGGCGGCGTGGGGCCGCCCAGGGGAGGCGGCACCGTGTCGCAGTCGCCGAGCGAGGCCTGCAGCGCGCCCAGATCGTAGGGGCTGCCCGGGGGCCGGAGGCGCGAGCAATAGTCGTTGGGCACGTCGGCGCGCGCCGCGCCCTTGCCCAGGATGGCGCCGAGATCGCCCTTCTTGCGAAGATCGCCGGCCAGTGGCGCCAGGTACATCGCGTCGAAGCCGGCGAAGGATTCGAGGTTCTCGCTCCCGGCGAAGGTGCCCTGCTCGCGCGGGCGAATCACCGACGAGAGCACGTTGCCGACGGCGACGCCGGTGCTCGAGAGGTAGCGAAAGTCGATGCCGTTCGTTGCCACCAGGGTGTTGAACAGCACCTTGGTGCTTTTGGCCTTGTTCAAGTAGATACCGACGTCGTTGCAGTTGGCGATGACGTTGTTGCGAAGGGTCCCGCCGTCGTGCTCCGGATCGCAGGGCACGCTTGCATCGAAGGCCGGCGCGCAGAACGGGTTGCCGGTGCCGCCCCCGCCGAAGGAGAGGCCGATGCGCGTGCCGCCGGTGAAATTCTTGGCGCACACCACCAGGTTGCGTTCGAATATGCCGGCCTTGCTGCCGCTCTTCATGAACGCGGCGTAGCTCACGCCATCGCCGCCGCCCTTCTGGTAGTCGTGAATGTAGTTGGCGCGGACGGTCCAGCGTTCGCCGGTGTCGATGTTGATCTTGGTGGTGGGGTTGCCGGTGTTGCGGGCGCGGGTATCGAAGAGCTCGCTTCCCTCCACCAGGCCGTCGTCGGGTGTCTCCCAGGTGGCACCCACCAGGTTCGCGTTGACCTTGATCTGGGCGTTGAAGTCCACCAAGCGCGAGCGTCGAAGCACGAAGCTCTTCGCGGTGCCGGCCACATGGAACGCATGCTCGCAGTTGCTATCGACCGCGCACACGCCGCGGATATCCAAGCCGTCGAAGTGCCAGAAGGGGCCGTTCACCTTGAACCCCTCGAGCGTGTCGAAGGTGATCTTGGCGCCGAGCGGCGTCTGCGCCACCACCTCGATGGGCGCCGCCGCGGTTCCCGGGGCGTTGCACGAGGGGCTGGCGCCGAGCGCATAGGTTCCGCTGGCGAGAACGATGCGATCACCGGCCTTGGCCCCGGCGATGGCCGCAGTGAGCTCGGCTGCGTTGGTGACGGGGACGTCGCTTGCCTCCGCGCGCGCCGCGAGCAGCAAGCTGCCGCTCGCCAGGAGCGCCCCGACCACCGTGGGGTTCATGGAATCTCCACCTGCGCGGTGAGCGCGCCCACTCGATGGCCCAGGACGCGTACCGTGAGTACGCCCGTACCGCGCACGGTGAAGGTCAGGTCCTTGCGCGAGACGCTTCCGCGGCTGCGGAGGTGGAAGATGCTGTGCGCGTAGAGCCCGCGCCCGTAGCCGAGCAGATGGCCGACGTCGCGGCGACCGCCTGCTTCGTCGAGGAGCTCGCAGCCACGTGCTTCGGCGGTGGCCGTGAGGGGCTCGCCGTGGCCGAGCTTTCGCGCGGAGTCGAGCACGTGCGTCGGCAGGTAGCCGACGTTCTCTACGCGGAACGACACGCGGGCGATCTCTCCCACCTTGCGGGTGCCGGTGTGGGTCAAGCGAACCTGCGGCGCCATGGCGGCGACCCGGAGGAATGCGGCGCTCTGCGCGTCGCAGATGTCGCCGAGCCGCTCCATGGGCGGGTTGGTGATGCCGAAGCGAATGTCGAGACCGCCCACCTCGACCGCGCCGAGCTGCGGGTGGGTGAACGCGCGCCAGGGCGGGAACACGCGTCCGTGGTTCTCCTTCGCGTCCCACGCGTAGAGGCGCTCGAGATCGGCCCGCGTGAGATGGGAGTAGTGGTCGACGAAGGGCTTCTTCTTCTCCATCCCGATGACCCGGAACAGGTCCCAGAGCTCGCACACGTAGGCGATGGCGCCCCGCTGGTGGTAGGCGTAGTCGGAGAGATCGCCATAGAGCGGCTTCTCGGGCTCGTAGAGGAAGTCGTCGAAACCGTTGACCATCGGGTAGCCGCCGTAGGTCTCGGCCCAAGCGCCCACCTGGCGAAACACCGCCAAGTCGTCGGCATTCATCTTGTGATCGGCGGCGGTGCCCAGGGGGCGGATGTACACGCCGCCGAAGGTGTGCAGGTTCAGCCAGGCGAAGATGGTGGGGTTCTGCGTGGTGAAGTCTACCACCGCGCGCGACTCAGGCTCCGACAGCGGATAGCGCCCGGCCCCTGCCTGATCCGGCTCTGGTCGCCAGGTGTACGGAAAGTTGCGGTTCAGATCGGTGTCGTTGTCCTGGAGATAGTGCGGGTCGGGAATGGTGCCGTCGAAGTGCTCGATGGTCCCCTCCGGATACACTTTGTAGAACGGTCCGCGATCTTCCAGCTCCCGGGGCAGAAGCAGGCCGGGGCAACTCGCGCTCTCCACGAACTCGCCGTCGTCCGACACCTGGCGCATGATGCGCGCGTGGCCGTCGCCGTCGACGTCGCCGGACTTCCATTGCGGGGTGGGAGACTGCGGCCGTCGGTCGCGCGGGTTCGACCGCACGTAGCGGCCGTCCTTCAGCGTGGCTTCGGCGCCATCGGGGCACATGCGCGGCATGACGAAGAAGCGCACCTCGCGCAGCGCGTCGCACACGTGCTCGGGTAGGCCGAACGCGGTGCGTTCGCCGGCGTGCAGCAAAATCTTCTGCGCCGCGATGTCGAGCGCCACATTGGAGCCGGCGAGCTCGCTCGCATGCATGTTTCCGTCGACCCACACCGAGGGGCGATCGCGGTCCGGATCTTCGCCCAGGGTGAGCACCCAGAGCTCGCGCCCTTCTTCCGAGGTGGCGAGGCTGTGCAAGCGCACGACTGTGGGGTGGGCCTGGGCCCAGCTTTTCAGGGTGGCGGTGAGGGTCTCGTAGTCGAGATACGCGGTGCGGTGCGGGCGGTTGATCATTTGAGCCATACCAATGTTGCGCCATCGCCGCCTTCGCCGGGGGTGCCAGGCCTGAAGTGGGCGACGTACTTTGAGGCCTTGAGCTCGCGGCGGAGCGCATCGCGCAGCGCGCCGGTGCCGTGACCATGAACCAGGTACACCGCGCCCAGCCGCAGCGAGATCGCGCGATCGAGGAAGCCGTTGGCCATGGAAAGGCCCTCATCGGTGCGCATGCCGCGCAGGTCACAGGTGTTCTCGAGGGTCTGCACCTCCGCCTCGAAGGTGCTCGGCTCCGGCCGAGCGGCCGGAGGGGTCGGCTCGCGTTCGAGCTCACGCTCCGGCGCGCGGCCGTAGATGCGTGGCCCAGCCTGGGCCGCTGCTTCCTTCGACATGCGAAGCGCGCTCTGGTCCACCAGGAGCTTCATGTGTCCGATGGCGACGCGTGCGGTGCCGCTCGCCAGGAGCTCCATGATTTCCCCCTCCTGACCCAGCGTGGCCACGAACACGCGCATGCCCTTCTTGGGCGCGCTCTCCAGCGGTCGACCTTCGGCCTCGGGGGCCTTCACCTCGCGCGCATACGAAGAAGCGCGCTCGATGGAGCGGTCGATCTCCCGCAGCGCGTCCTTGTCTTTCGGCTTTTGCCGCAGCGACTCCTGGAGCTTCTGCAACTCCTCTCTGGCCCGCCGCAAGCTCGTGAAGAGCCCTTCGACTTCCTCCGTGGCCTTCCGAAGGCCGCGATCGCGCAGGGCCAAAAGCTCGCGTTCGTAGCCGGCCTTGGCCACCTCGGCCTCGCGCGTCTTCCGGCCCAGCTCTTCGCGTGCGAGCTCCACCGCGGCACGTTCGTCGTTGAGTCGCGCCACGACGTCTTCGAAGCTCTGGTCCTCGCGCGAGAGAAAGCGTGAGGCGCGGTCGATGACCGTGCTCGGCATGCCGTAGCGGCGAGCGACCGAGAGCGCGCTGGACCGGCCCGGCACGTTGAGGATGAGACGAAACGTCGGCAGCAGGCGCTCCACGTCGAAGCCCACGCTGGCGTTCACGAAGCGTGGATCGCCGAGCGCCAGCGTCTTCAGGCCCTCGTAGTGGGTAGTGCAAGCCACGGCGCCGCCCCGCGCGCAGAGGCTGTCGAGTACGCCGGCGGCCAGGGCTTCGCCTTCGCGCGGATCGGTGCCGCCGCACAGCTCGTCGAGGAGCACCAGCACCCCGCGCTGCGTACCTTCGAGGATACCAGCGAGGTTCTGGATGTGCGCGCTGAAGGTGGAGAGGTTGCCGCGGAGGCTCTGATCGTCGCCCACGTCGGTGAGCACCTGGTCGAAAAAACCGACCACGCTGCCTGCGCCGCACGGGATCGGCAGCCCGGCGCGCACCATGAGCGCCGCCAGCCCCAGCGTCTTGAGGGCCACCGTCTTGCCGCCGGCGTTGGGTCCGCTCACCACCAGCGCGCGGCCGGCCTCGATGGTGAGATCGCTCCCCACCACCTCGGCGCCACCTTCGCCCAGCATGAGCAGAATGTGCTTGGCCTGCAGCAGATCGATGCGCGGCTCGTTGCTCAGGGTAGGGAAGGTGAGCCGTAGATCGGAGCGCAGCCGCGCCACCGCGCTCCACAGATCGGCCTGCGCGATGGCGTCGACCGCGGCCGCCACGCTGGGCAGGTGCTCGCCCAGCCGCCGAGACAGACGGGTGTAGATGGCGAGCTCCTCGCGCTCGATGTCGCCTTCGAGCATCTTGAGCCGGTTGCCCATGGCCACGATGTTGCGCGGCTCGACGAAGAGCGTGCTGCCGCTGGCACTCGATGCGTGTACAATACCTGGAAATCGCTCGTGCGAATCGGAGCGTACCGGGAGCACCCAGCGACCCTCGCGCTCGGTGACGAAGCGCTCTTGGAGGACGCGCTCGTACTTGTGCATCACCTCTTCCAGCTTGCCGAGAATGCGGGCGCGCGCGGCCCGGTAGTCTTCGCGGAGCTCGCGAAGCTTGGGGCTTGCATGGTCGGCCAGCGTGCCGTCGGTGTCGAAGGAGCGGCGAATGTCGTCTTCCGCGTCGTCCAGCGAGGGATCGGTGGAGAGCGCGCGGGCCAGGGCGCGGGTCTTGTCGCGGTGTCGCGCAAAGAAGCGTCGCAGCGTTTGCCCCATGGCGAGGATCTGCGCCATGCCGCGCAGCTCGGCCGGCGAGAGCACGCCGGCTATGCCCAGCCGCTCCACCGCCTCACCAACGTCGGGGCAGTCTCGCATCGGAAGCGGCTCGCCGTCGTCGAGGAGCCGCGAGGCTTCCATGGCGAGCACCACGCGCGCCTCGACGTCGCCCAACGTGGGCGCGAACCCCAGCGCGCCGGCGGCCGCGCGACCGAGCGGCGTCGCGGTGCGCTCCTGGAGGGCGGTCACGACGCGATGGTACTCGAGGTCCACCCAGGTCTTGGGCTTCGCCGCCACGCCGCCGCTGCCCGCCGTCACGGCCGCGAGTCGCCCGGCCCCGGCCGGGAGGGAGGCGAGCCCGACGAGACCGCGCCGCTGGGCATCGGGTTCTGCTCCCGCTCCAGGTAGCGGAAGATGGTGCGCGGATCGACGCCCAGATCGCGCGCCGTCTGCGTGCGGTTGCCGTTGTTGCGCTCGAGCACCTCGAGGACGTAGCGCCGCTGGAACTCTTCCTTGGCCTTTTCCAGCGGCAGGATGGTGCTCTCACCGGGCTGATCGAGCTCCAGATCTTCCACGCCGAGGAGGCTCTTCTCGCAGAGCACCAGCGCCTTGCGGATGCGGTTCTCGAGCTGGCGAATGTTGCCCGGCCAGCTGTGCTTGCGAATGCCGGCCAGCGCCTGCGGCGTGAAGCCTTGCACCTGGGAGTGAAGCTCGTCGGCGTACTTGGAGAGCAATGCCTTGGCGATGACCACCGTGTCTTCGCCGCGCTCGCGGAGCGCCGGCAGATAGATGTTCACGACGTTGAGGCGGTAGTAGAGATCTTCGCGGAAGCGCCCGCCCTTGATCTCGTCTTCGAGGACGCGGTTGGTGGCGGCCACCACCCGAATGTCGACCTTCTCCGGACGCGAGTCGCCCACGCGCACCACCACGCGTTCCTGGAGCGCGCGCAGGAGCTTCACCTGCAGGTTCAGCGGGAGCTCGCCGATCTCGTCGAGAAACAGCGTGCCCTTGTCGGCCACTTGAAACTTCCCGGGGCGCGAGGCGATGGCGCCGGTGAACGCGCCCTTCACGTGGCCGAAAAGCTCGCTCTCGATGAGGTTCTCGGGAATGGCGCCGCAGTTGATGACGATGAAGGGGCCGGTGGCGCGGTTGGAGCGCCGGTGCACCTCGCGGGCAATGAGCTCCTTGCCGGTTCCGGTCTCGCCGGTGATGAGCACGCTGATGTCGGTGGTGGCCACCTTCTGCAGCTTGCGGAACACCTCGAGCATCGAGGGGCAGGCGCCGATGATCTCGCCGAAGCGCTTGTCGCCCAGCTCGGCTGCCAGCTTCTCCTTGTCGGCGCGGAGGGCTGAGAGCAGCGTGGCGTTCTGCAAGATGAGCGACGCCTGGGAGGCGAAGATGGACAGGAGATCGAGCTGGGTGCGCTGAAAGAGGCCTTTCACGCGATCGTTGCCCACGTAGAGCGCGCCGCTCACGTGCCCTTGCGAGATGAGGGGGGCGCACATGACGCTGGAGAGCTGCAGCGCGACGACGCTCTCGCTGGAGCCGAACTGATCGTCGGTGAGGGCGTCGCTAACGATGACCGGGCGGCCGGTCTCGAGGACCCGGCGCACGATGCTGTCGGAGATGGCGCCACTGGGGTCGGTGATGGACTCGCGCTTCACTTGGCGGGAGGCGCGGATGGTGTGCTTGGCGACCGGGGTGGAGTCGGGCGCCGCTTCCACGCCCACGCTGTCGTAGGCGTCTTCGCGAAGGATGATGAGACCCTTCTCGGCGCCGGTGACGTCGATGACCGCGTCGAGCATGGCCTCCAAGAGCTCGCCCACGTTCTTCATGGTCATGAGCTTCTGGCTGAACTCGTGGAGCTTTCGCACGCCCGCCAGCTGGTGCACCGTATGCTGCGTGGGCATGGTGGGGCGCTCACCGCCCTCGCTGGTGACCGAGGGCGATTCCTCACGCGGAGCCGAGCGGTGGGGCTCGTCGAACATGCTGAAGACGAGGTCGGTGGCGCCCAGAGTGAGGCGATCGCCGTGAACCAGCCGGGCCCGGCGCTTCTTCTTGCCGTTGATGAGGATCTCGCCGACCCGGTCGATCTCTTCCAGGTTGAAGTCTCGGCCGTCGAAGAGGACCTGCGCGTGGGTCTCGGAGAGCTGCGCCTGCGGCAGCGCCACGTCGTTGCCGAGTGCCCGCCCGATGGTCGAAACCGGCTTGAAGAGCACGAACGTACGCGGCGAACCCTGCGAAGGGAACCATTTGAGAGTCGGCATCTGCTGCCGATCATACTCCCAGTATGGCCTTGTTTGTGCGGGGAAATTGGCTGCGCCGTGCGCCGCGCGAGGCGCAATCTGCGGGTCCGTTGTGTCGGAATTGTTGACGCAAGCCGCGAAAATCGCTTTATTCCGCTGGCTTCACTTCCCAAGGAGGACTCATCCAATGAAAACGATCGCAATTCTCGCGGCGATGACGGTTGCCTTCGCGGCAGCGGCTGTGGCCTGTGGCAACGACGCGCCCGCGAAGGACGCAACTACCGCAGGTACGGCGACCGCCGCTGCGACGGACTCCGCGGCTCCCGCGGCGACGGCCTCGGCCTCGGCCAAGTGAAGAGCTGACCGCCGAGCCGGAGGCGCTGCATAGGCAGTGCTCTCGGCTTCTGGTGGCTCCTGGCGAGGTGCATCGAAAGATGCGCCTCGCTCCGTTTAAGGGGCCCATCTCGACGTGCGTGCCGCACCACGACGTGAGGGCAGTTGCCATCCACTGTCGGTTCTCGGACGGTTCCAGTGGCCCCGACCTTGCGCGCCACTTACACTACCTTCATGAAGCACGCGATATGGGTCGCCTTCTTGGCAGCAGCTGTGACCACCGCAGCGTTCCTCGCTGCTTGCGGAGGCGGTGAAACCAAACCACCGCTCACGCCCGACGACATCACGGCCGACGCCGGCATCGACTAGCCAGCGCGGACCACGACGAGCTCTCTGCCAGAGCGAGGCGGAATTGGTCAAGACCGAGCGAGGCCAAGGAGAGCGCCCGGGAACGTAGTCTTCTACGTGAGGACGTCCGACGAAGGCCCCGCGAAAGTATGGGCCAATTCCGACCGCTCTGATCAGGGTTCGCGGTAGAAGCGGGGCACGCGGCGGGAGATCTGGGTGAGCACTTCCCACGGGATCTGATCGGCGTTGCGCGCCATCTCTTCGGCGCCGATGAAGTCCTTGCCCGACGTCCCTTCTTGCCCGCCCAGCACGACCACTTCGTCGCGCAGACCCACCTCGGGAATCTCCGTGACGTCGAGCATTGTCATGTCCATCGAGACGGCGCCCACGATGGGTGCGCGCTTGCCGCGTACCAGCATGGCGCCGCGGTTGGAGAGCGCGCGCGGAAGGCCGTCGGCGTAGCCCATCGAGACGGTCGCGATGCGGGTAGGTCGCGCAGCGCGGTAGAGGCCGCCATAGCCCACAGCGTCGCCGGCTTCGATGGTGCGCACGTCGACCACTTCGGTGCGGACGCGCATGGCCATCTGAAGGTCGGCGCGGTCGTGTATCGAGGGACAGATGCCGAACACCGCGATGCCGGGGCGCACCGCGTCGAGCAGCGCGCTCTGCTTCAGCAGCGCCGCGCTGTTGGCGGCGTGCCTGAGCTTGGCGCGGACGCCGCGCTTGGCGAGATACGCAGTGGCCTCGTCGAAGCGGGCCACCTGCGCGTCGTTGTCGTCGGCGGTCTCGGCGTCGGCATTGGCGAGGTGGGTCATCAGCCCTTCGACGCGGATCTCCGGGGTATCGGCCAGCGCGTCGGCGAACGCCGGTAGATCCTTCGGGCGCACGCCGAGCCGCGCCATGCCGGTGTCGATTTTCACATGGACCGACACCGGCCCAGCGAAGCTCCCGCTGCGCACCAGGCGCGCGAACCCTTCGAGGTGCGAGGGGTCGTAGAGGACCGGCGTGAGATTGCGGCGGAGCACCTCGTCGTAGGCGCGGCCGTAGTAGCCGCCCATCACGAGAATGGGCGCCGCGATACCCGCGTCGCGGAGCTCGATGGCTTCTTCCAGAAGGGCGACGCAGAAGCCGTCGACCTTGGCCCGCTCCAGCGTTCGTGCCACCGCCGGCGCGCCGTGCCCGTAGCCGTCGGCCTTGAGCACGGCCCACACCTTGGCGCCTCGCGCTCGCTCGCGGACCACCGCGACGTTGTGCCGAAGGGCCCCCAGGTTCACCTCGGCGCGGGTGGGTCTTACCGCGTCGGCGGGCGCGGCGCGGCGCGGTCGCATGACCCGGATGGCGCGCTGCGATTCGGTCGCATCCGCGTCGTGGGCGTCGAGATCCGAAGTGGCATTGCCTTCGGCAGAAGCGTCGTCGGGCGGAAGTTCACGAACGGCCATCATGTACGTTGGATACTAAAACGCTCGATAGCGGCCAACACTTCCGCCTCCTTTGCATAGCCTACAATGTGCGCGGTCTGGCGGAATCTAGAGCGCGGGAGCGGGTGCGGGCGCCTCTGCGCCAGCCTTGCTCGCAAGCTGGAGCCGATGCAGGCGCGCGTAGAGGCCGCCCTTGGCGATGAGCGTCGCGTGGGTGCCCTCTTCCACGATGCGTCCCTTGTGGAACACCACGATGCGGTCCATGGCCTGGATGGTGGAGAGTCGGTGCGCGATGACGATGGCCGAGCGACCTTCCATCACCGCGGCCAAGGCGGTCTGCAGGCGCGACTCGGTGTCGGAGTCGATGCTGGCAGTGGCCTCGTCGAGGATGAGCAACGGTGCGTCGCGGTAGAGCGCCCGGGCAAAAGCGATGAGCTGCCGCTCGCCGGCGCTGAAGTTGGCGCCGCGCTCGTCGACCGGGGCGTCCAGGCCGCGGCGCGCCAGGAGATCGTCGGCCCCCACCCGCAGGAGCGCTGCCTCGGCGCGCGCGCGATCGGCCTCGCCCAGCGAGAGCGATACGTTGGAGAGAATGGTGCCCGCGAAGAGAAACACGTCCTGCGGCACCACCGAGAACTGACTTCGCAGATCGGGCCGCTCGTAGCCGCGCACGTCTTTTCCGAGGACGCGCACCACGCCTTCGTTGGCGTCGTACAGGCGCAGCACCAAGCTGGCGATGGTGCTCTTGCCGGCGCCGGTGGCGCCCACCAGCGCCACCCGTTCGCCGCGCGCGATGCGCAGCGACACGCCGCTCAGCACCGGCACGCCGGGCTTGTAGGCGAAGGAGACGTTGTCGAGGGCCATGGCCTCGTTGGCGTCGCCGTCGGGGCTCGTTACCTCTTGCTTGCCGGTCTCGCACGCCTCGGTGTCGAGCAGCTGGAAGATGCGCTCGGCGCCTGCCATGGCGCTCTGGAGCATGGTGTAGCGCTGCGCCAGCATGCTCACCGGCTCGAAGAACTGCTTGATGTACTGGGTGAACGTGACCACCAGCGCGAAGCTCACCGGGTGGTCGGAAATGCGCTGCAGCCCGGCCCAAAAGAGCACGCTGGCGATGCAAAGCGTGCCCACCATCTCGATGGCGGCGTCGAGCACCGCTTCGTAGAAAATCGACTGCTTGTTGGCCTGCCGGTAGGCCTCGTTGATGCCGTCGAACTCCTCGGCCATGGCCGCCTCTTTGGCGTAGGCCTGCACCACCGCGATGCCGGAGACCTGCTCGTTGAGGAAGGCGTTGAGCCGCGCTGTCTTGGTGCGGATGTCGCGGAAGGCCTCGCGGGAGCGGCGCCGCACGAAGTTGGTGATCACGATGACCACCGGGAGCGCCGCGAACGCGATGAGCGACAGGCGCCAGTCGAGGGCCAGCATGGTGATGACGATACCGGCGAGCGACACCAGATCGCCCACCGCGTTGAGCACGCCGGAGGCGAAGAGCTCGCCCACTGCATCGACGTCGCTGGAGGCGCGGGTCACCAGGCGCCCCACCGGCGTCTTATCAAAGTAGCGAAGCTCCAGCGTCTGCATGAAGCGGAAAATGTGGCGTCGTAGGTCGGCCATGGCCCGGGCGCCGGCGATCTGAAGAATGTACGTTTGGGCGAAGGTGAGGCTCTGCAGCACCACCACCACGCCCGCCAGCAGCGCGCCGTAGCGAAGGAGCGAGGTGCCATCCCTGGCGCTCGCGCTCTTGACCACCTCGCCCATGAGCAGCGGGCGCACCAGGTTCATCGCGGAGAGCAAGAGCAAGAGGAGGAGCGACACCCAGATGAACACCCGGTGCGGCGCCACGAAGGGCCACAGCCGCTTGAACAGGCGGGCGTCGTAGGCCTTGCCCAGCGCCGTTTCCTCGTGAAACTCCTTGAGGCGCTCTTCGCCGCGCGAGAGCTTCTTGGGCGGCTGCTTTTTCGACCGCGCGCTCACGGGACCACCTCGGCGTCGAAGGCCTCGAGCTCGCGCTGGGCGCTCTGCTCCTCGGCGAAGATGCCGTAGATGCCGCCGGCGCTCACCAGCTCTTCGTGGGTGCCTTGCTCGACGATGCGGCCCTGATCGAGGACCACGATGCGATCGCAGCGCGAGGCGGCCGCAACCCGGTGGGTGATGAGCACCAGCGTGCGCGCCTTCTTCTGGCGATCGATGGCTTCCAGGATGGCGGCTTCGGTCTTGGCGTCGACCGCGCTCAAAGGGTCGTCGAGGACCAGGATCTTCGGTTCACGGGCCAGCGCTCGGGCCAGCGCGATGCGCTGCTTCTGACCGCCCGAGAGCTGCACGCCGCGCTCGCCGACAACCGTGTCGAACTGCTCGGGGAGCGCCATGATCTCGTCGTAAACCTGAGCTTCGCGCGCGGCGTGCTCGATGAGCGCCTGGCTCGGCTCGGGCGTGTCGAGAGAGAATCCGACGTTGCGCGCCACCGTGGTGGAGAACAGAAACGCGTCTTGCTGCGCGTAGCCGATGTTGGCGCGGGTGGTAATGACCGGGAGATCGCAGACGTCGAGGTCGTCGACGAACACCGTGCCTGGCGGCGTGGGCAAGAGCCGGGCGAGCAGCGTGGCCAGGGTGGACTTTCCGGAGCCGGTGCGGCCCACGATGGCGAGTGAGCCGCCGGCGGGCACCTCGAAGCTGACGTCGTCGAGGACCTTGCGGTCGCCGTAGGCGAAGGAGAGCGAAGAGGCACGGAGCGCGCCGCGGATGGACTCCGGCGCCGCCAGCTTGCCGTCCTTGACCTCGGGCTCCGCCTCGAGAATCTCGCGCAGGCGGTCGAACCCGGCGCGCCCCCGCTGGATGATGGCGACGGAGAAGCCGAGGGCGATGATGGGCCAGGTCATGCGGCCGAGCGCCAGCCAGAACGCGAAGAAGTCGCCCTGGCTGATGCCGCCCTGGGCCACCCCCGCCAGGAGGAGCTGACCGCCGTAGCCGAAGAACGCGAGAATGCCCAGGGCGCTCGCGGTGCCGGCCACCGGACCCATGAGGCCGCGAAGGCGCGCCAAGGAGAGGCTCGCCTCGAGGTACGACTGGTTCGCCACGTCGAAGCGCTGTTCTTCGTACTTCTCGAGGGCGAAGCTCCGCACCACGCGAACGCCTGCGAGGTTCGCCTGCAAGCGCTCCGAGAGCGCGCTGATCGACTCTTGGTTCCTTCGGGTGGAGAGAAACAAGCCCTTGGAGAACGCGCGGGTGGCGATGACGATAAACGGCAGCATCACGAACGAGACCAGGGTGAGCTTCACGTGAATGCGCAAGAGCACTTGGAGCGCGCTCACGAAGGCGAAGACCACGTTCACCAGGTTGAGGATGCCGAACCCGTACAGCAGCCGCACCTGAAGCAGATCGTTGGTGGCGCGGCTCATGATGTCGCCGGAGCTCATCTTGCGATAAAAGGCTGCCCCCAGCTGGTGGAGTCGCGTGAGCAGTTGGCCGCGCATCTCGTACTCGACGTCGCGACCGGCGTTGAAGATGAGCCAGCGACTGGCCACGCGCAGGATGAACGCCGTGCTGGCCGCGCCGAAGATGTAGACGACGATGGACCAGAGCCGCCCGTCATCGGGTCCGAAGATCGCGTCGACGGCGTTCTTGGACGCCCAGTCGATGCGGTTCATGAAGTACTGGAACACGGCCAGGCACAGCGCGCCCGAGAGGTAGCGAGGGAGATGCCGTACGAACTGCCCCATCAGCGAGGTCGGGGAAGACGAGGGAGAAGAGACGGGCACGGGGGTCGTTTTCTTAGTCGAACTCTTGGAAGAATTGGGGTTTTCCGGAGCGAAAGCGGCCTCTGGAAGGAGCTACCCGAGATGGGATGCCGCAGGTCTGCGTCCCGTCGCGCCTCGCCACGCCTCGCCTGCGGTCGCGCTTCCCGCAGGCGCCCCGCGGGGCGATAACATCGTTACCTTTTTGCTGCTTCGGCGCCCGCAGTTCGACTAACGTCGGCCTCGTGGTGGTGCGCGTAACGAGCCCAGAAGAAGCCGTGGAGGTGGTGTTTCGCGCCTTCCTCGGCGGCGCACTCGACCGCGACTCGCTCTCCGCGCGGAACCTCGCCGAGCTCATGGGCCAGACCACCGGCTTCATCTATCACCACTGGGGGGCCCTCGATCCGTTCCTCCTCGAGGTGTCGGGGCTCGGGTGGAAGGCGCTCGTGGCCGAGGTCGCGGCGGCGGCTTCGAGCAAGCGCACCGGCGCTGCCATCGCCGAGGCCTATCTGACGTTCGCGGTGTCGCACCCCACTCTGTACTGGCTCATGGCCGAGCGGCGCATGAACGACGAGCTGGTGCGAAGCACGCTCGCCCGCGGCGCGGCCTTGCCTTCGTACGGGGCATGGGTCTCGTTTCTCGAGATTGCACGGGGTACCGACAAGAGCATCACCCCAGCGAAAGCGCGGCTCCTCCACGCTGCCGCCCACGGCTTTGCCTCACAGCTCCTCTCCGGCCGGCTCACGTCGACCCCGGAGACCGCGGCGATCCCCCCGAAAGAGCTGTGCGCGCGCATCGCGGCCGACCTCGGCGAGCTCTTCTTTGCGGCGCCCGCGGCCAAGCGCGCCAAATCTGCGCGCTCCGCAGCGCCCGCGAAAAAGCAACGCGCCGCCCCGCGCCGCCCTTGATTTCGAGGATCGTTTCCGTAGAGGAAATGATCATGAAATCTACGCACCCTGCTTCTCTCGGTCTCGCTCCGGCGATGCTCCTCGGCCTGGTGGCCGCTTCGAGCGCTTGCCTGGCCGCCTGCGAGAAGAAAGAGGAACCGAAGACGACGGCCACGGCCTCCACCGGAACCGACACCGCTGCCGCCCAACCCAAGAAGGAAGACGAGGTCAAGATCGACCGCGCCCTCCTCGTGCAGTTCGGCAAGCTCCCCGATGCCTTCGTCAGCAGCGACAATCCCATCACCAAAGAGAAGGTGAGCCTGGGTCGCACTCTCTTCTTCGACCCGCGCATTTCCAAGAATCAGGACGTGTCGTGCAACAGCTGCCACGACCTCGCCAAGTCGGGCGTCGACGGTCTCGCCACCTCCGAGGGGCACCGCAAGCAGCACGGCAAACGCAACGCGCCCACGGTGTACAACGCGGCAGGGCAGTTCGTTCAGTTCTGGGACGGCCGCTCCAAGAATGTGGAGGAGCAAGCGCTCACCCACGTGCTTGACCCGGTGGGGATGGCCATGCCCGATGCGGGCGCGGTGATGAAGGTTCTCACCTCGATGCCCCAGTACGTCGAGGCGTTCAAGGCAGCCTTTCCGGCCGACAAAAACCCCGCCACGATCGAGAATTTCGGCAAGGCGCTGGGCGCCTTCGAGCGCACCCTGGTGCTCACTTCGAAGTTCGATCAATACCTCGCCGGCGACGACGACGCGCTCAGCAGCCCCGAGAAGGCTGGCCTGAAAAAGTTCATGGACCTCACCTGCTCCAGCTGTCACGCGGGCTCGCTCATGGGCGGCATGGAGTACCAGAAGCTCGGGAAGGTGAAGGCCTGGGAGAAGACCAACGACCTCGGTCGCTACGAAGTGACCAAACAAGAGGGCGACAAGTACATGTTCAAAACGCCCGGCTTGCGCAACGTAGCCAAGACCGCGCCGTACTATCACGACGGCGCGGTGGCGACGCTCGAGGAGTCGGTGAAGCTCATGGGAACGCACCAGCTCGGCAAGGCAGTGAGCGACGAAGACGCCAAGTCGGTCGTCACGTTCCTGAAGACGCTCACCGGTGAGCCCAAGCCGGAGACGATGGCCAAGCCGGAGCTGCCGCCCAGCACCCCGAAGACGCCCAAGCCCGACCCGCGCTGAGGCGCCGCTACTTTCCCCGTTTCGCGCCCACACCAGCAGTCCTTCGCGGTACAGTGATCTCATGAACGTGCGCTTTTGGGGTGTCCGCGGCACCCTTCCGTGTCCTTCCACCAAGTTCATGAAGTTCGGTGGAAACACGAGCTGCGTCGAGGTGCAGGTAGACGATCAGCCGGTGGTGTTCGACGCCGGCACCGGCATCCGTCCGCTCGGCTCCGACTACCTCGCGCACGATGTTCGCAAGGCCACGCTGCTGCTCACGCACACCCACTGGGATCACATTCACGGGTTTCCGTTTTTCGCCCCGGCGTTCGACCCCAAGCGCTCCTTTCGCGTCATGGCCGGGCACCTGTCGAAGACCCTCGGCGGCATTCGTTCGGCCCTCGCCGGACAGATGTCGGAGCCGCTCTTTCCGGTGCCGCTCGAGGTCATGGCTGCGAAGCTCGAATTCGACGACTTCAAGGCCGGCGATACCTTTCTTCTCCGTCGCGGATTGCGGGTGCGCACCGCGCCGCTGAACCACCCCAACGGAGCCACCGGCTATCGCCTCGAGCACGGCGGTCGCTCCGTTTGCTACGTCACCGACACCGAGCACGTGCGCGGGCAGTTCGACGCCAACATCCTCGGGCTCATCGAGGGGGCCGATCTCGTCATCTACGACTCGACCTACACCGATGCGGAATTCCCGAAGTACGTCGGCTGGGGGCACTCCACTTGGGAAGAGGGCGTGCGCCTCTGCCGCGCCGCCGGAGCCAAGCGCCTCGCGCTCTTCCACCACGATCCCAGCCGCAACGACGTGGCGGTGGCGGCCATCGAGCGCAAGGCGAAGAAGGTCTGGAAGAACGTGTTCGCGGCTCGCGAAGGGACCACGATTCGCGTCTGAGGGCGGCGAGTTTCACCGCTGGTACGCCCGGATCCCCGTGATAGCTTGGGCTCGTGGAAAATCCGCTCCTCGAGGTCAAGACCCAAGTCCCCTTCGCGCACGTGAAGGCCGAGCACGTCACCGAAGCGATTCCCCAGCTGCTGCGGGAAGCGCAGTCGCGCATCGATGCGATCGCCTCGCAGACGGAGTACGGCTACGAAGCCACGCTGGGCGCCCTCGAGCGCGCCACCGAGACCCTCGACTACGCCATGTCGGTGGCGTCGCATCTCGAGGCGGTGGCGGCGACCCCCGAGTTCCGCAGCGCGTTCAACGCGGTGCAGCCCGAAGTGGCGAGCTTCTACAGCGGAATCCCGCTCAACGCCGGGCTCTACCGCGTGCTCACCGCGTTCGCCGCAACGGACGAAGCGATGGCGCTCGATGCGCCGCGGGCGCGGTTTCTCACCAACACCTTGGCCGACTTTCGTCGCAACGGTGCCGCGCTCCCCGAGGAGGGAAAGAAGCGCGCGGAGGCCATCGACGTGAAGCTCACCGAGCTCACCCTCAAGTTCGCCCAGAACGTGGTCGACGCGTCGAGTGGCTTCGAGCTCCTCGTCGCCGACGAAGCGGCGCTGGCCGGGTTGCCCAAGAGCGCCATTCGCGCCGCTCGCACCTCTGCCGAAGAGAAGGGGAAGGAAGGCTACCGGCTCACCCTCGACGCGCCGTGCTACGGCCCGGCGCTCACCTACCTCGACGATCGCGCGCTTCGGGAACGCATGTATCGTGCACATGCTACCCGCGCCGCCACTGATTTGACCGGCACTGCCGGGGCCGGCGACAACCGACCGCTGCTCGGGCACATCCTCGACCTGCGGCGCGAGAAAGCGGCGCTCCTGGGCTTTGCCACCTTCGCGGATCTGGTGCTCGAGAACCGGATGGCCAAGAGCGGCGCCACCGCGCGCGAGTTCGTCGGACGCGTTCGCACCCACGTCGACGCGGCGTTCCGCCGAGAGAACGAGGAGCTCGCTGCCTTCGCCAAGGAGACCGCCGGCATCTCCGACATCTTGCCCTGGGACGTGGCCTACTTCGCCGAGAAGCGCCGGAAGGCGCTCTACGAGTTCGACGAGGAGAGCCTGCGCCCCTACTTCGAGCTCGGCAACGTGGTGCGCGGCGTGTTCGAAGTGACCCAGCGGCTCTACGGGCTCACCTTCGAACGGAAGGACGATCCGGTCTCGGTGTGGCACCCCTCGGTGGAGCAATACCGCGTGAAAGACGCCACCGGCACCGACATCGGCTCGTTCTTCCTCGATCTGTTCCCGCGCGAGGGCAAGCGCGACGGCGCGTGGATGCACGGCGTGCTCGACCGCATTCCCGGCGACCCCGCCATGACCGAGAGCGTTGGGCTGATCGTGGGCAACATGACCAAGCCCCAGGACGGCAAATCGCTCCTCACGCACCGCGAGGTGCAGACGGTCTTCCACGAGTTCGGTCACCTGCTCCACCACCTGCTGAGCGCCGTCGAGGTTCGCTCGCTCGCGGGCACCAAGGTGGCCTGGGACTTCGTGGAGCTGCCCTCGCAGATCATGGAGAACTTCTGCTGGGACGAGGCAACGCTCGCGCTCTTCGCGCACCACCACGAGACCGGCGAGCCCCTACCCAAGGAGCTCTTCGATCGGCTCATGCGAGCCCGCGGCTACCGCGCAGCGAACGCACTCGTGCGTCAGCTGGGCTTCTCGACCATGGACCTCGAGCTCCACACCACGTTCGATCCGGCCAAGCACGGCGGCGTGGTGGCGCGCGCCCGGGCCATCATGCAAGAGTTCTCGCCGGCTCCGCTGCCCGACGACTACGCGATGATCGCTTCGTTCCTCCACCTGTTCTCGAGCCCGGTCGGATACGCCGCTGGATACTATTCGTACCAGTGGGCCGAGGTCCTCGACGCCGACGCGTATGCCATGTTCGCCGAGCACGGCGGTCTCTCGCGCGAAGTGGGCGAGAAGTTTCGCAGCATCATCCTCGCGCGCGGCGACTCGGAAGATCCGGCAGTTCTCTTTCGCACCTTCCGCGGCCGCGACCCCGACGAAACGGCAGCGCTCCGGCGCGTCAACCTCGCCTAGGTGGCTGGTGTTTTTCGTGACGATACCTTCGGGATGCCGGCGCCTCCCGTCCTCACGAACAGGAGTTCGCTCCGGGCGAGCCTCCTTGGCCTCCCTCGGTCTCGGCCAAAAACTCTCAGTCTCCTGCTTGGCGCTCTCCGCCGCCGCGCAGTCTCCCGGAGCGGAAGAATTACCTAGCTCACGAAAAACACCAGCCACCTAGGTGGCTGGTGTTTTTGGCCGATACCTTCGGGATGCCGGCGCATATCGTGCTCACGTCTGGCCGCGTCGGCCATCATCCCACGCGGGAATGCCTTGCCCTTCTACCCATTCCGGCGGCTCGCTGCTTCTGTCGACTGCCGCAGTTTGAATGCAACATACATGCGAATCTGACCCCCCACCTCTCGCAGTAGAACTAGCTGCAGTTGTCGCAGAGGCCCTTGAGCTGGACGGTGATCTTCTTCTCGCCCACCGAGCGCGGCGCGCCGCCGGTGCCGTGGAGCTCGAGAGAGAGGCCAGGAAGGCAGACCACGCCGCCGCAGTCGAGGCACACGAAGTGCGGATGCTCCTCGGTGTGCCTGCTTCCTGCGACGCCGCGCACCAGCTCGAAGCGCCACACGTGATCGCCGAGATCGGTGCGCCGTACGATCCCGGCCTCTGCCAGGTCCATGAGGTTGCGGTAGATGGTGGCGCGGTCGAAGCCGCGATCGCCGAGCGCATCGAACATCTGCGCGTGGCTGTTGGGCGTGTGCGTCTCGTGCAGGTAGCCGAGCACCGCCAGCCGCGCCGCCGTGCTCCGTAGCCCGGAGCTGCGCAACAGATCCTGCAGCGCCGCGAGACTGGGAGGAGAGGGGAGGGGCGCTACGGCCGAGGCGTGTTTCATAGAGACACGTGCACGCTAGCACCGGCGTAGCGCCGAGGCCCGGCTTGATGCAAATTGATTGCATTCGCGGGGACTTGACGCGGGTCAGCGGCAAATTCGCGGAGATTATGTAGTTGCAATCAAGTTGCGTTGGCGGGGCCGGCGGGCTAAGCCCAGACGCATTGTCGTTGACGTCGCCGCGCCTGCCGCCCATAACGCACCGAGATTTTCTTGGGTAAATTCAAACACTTCATCAATTCATCAACTGTGATGCCCCACCGCTGCTCCCGGCTTGCCGTTCCGCTTTCCGCGCTCCTCGTGGCCTCGGCCGCAGCGCCAGTGGCGCGCGCCGACGAGCCGGCGCGCGGCGGCGGAACCCGGGTGGCGCAGAACGATCCCGCGGCGCCGCGAACGCTCGTGGCGCCGGTGGTGAAGCGCCACAGTGAAGCGGTGTACCCGCCGTCGCAGGTGGCTGCGGCACGCGACGTCACGGTGGTGCTCGTGACCACGGTCGACGCCGAAGGCCATGTCATCGATGCCAAGGTCGAGGCCTCGCAAGGACCCGAGTTCGACGAGGCGGCGCTGGTGGCGGTGCGCCAGTGGGAGTTCTTTCCGGCGGAGCGAAACGGCAAGCCGGTGGCCGCGCGCATCAAGGTGCCGTTCCACTTTGCGCCGCCCCCGCCGCTGCCCATCGCGGTGCCGCCCACACCCGACGAGCACCAACACACCAAGTCCGAAGCGGTGCCCGCCGAGGAGCACGTACACGCCGAGGAGATCAGCGTCTACGGTCGCTCGGCGCGGCCCTCGGCCGGCGCGTCGGACTTCGTGCTGCACCTCGGAGAGCTCGCGCGCGTGCCCCGGCAGAACGCCGGCGAGATGCTCAAGCTCGCGCCCGGCATCCTGCTCACCAACGAGGGCGGCGACGGTCACGCGGCGCAGGTCTTCATGCGCGGCTTCGACGCGCACGATGGCCAGGACATCGAGTTCACCGTGAACGGCATTCCCATCAACGAGTCGGGCAACCTGCACGCCAACGGCTACTCCGACACCAACTTCATCATGCCCGAGCTGGTGGACTCGCTGCGCGTGGTGGAGGGGCCGTACGATCCCCGGCAGGGCAACTACGCGGTGGCCGGCAGCGCCGACTACCAGCTCGGGCTCGAGCGCCGCGGCCTCACCGCAAAGTACACCATCGGCAGCTTCGGCACGCACCGGCTGGTGCTGCTGTGGGGCCCGAAAGACGCCGGCACCCACACGTTTGGCGGCGGCGAGCTCTACACCAGCGACGGCTTCGGGCAGAACCGCGCCGTCAAGCGCGCCATCGCCATGGGGCAGTACCAGGGCAAGCTGGGCGAAAAAGGCAGCTACCGCGTTCTCGCCACCGCCTATGCCAACGACTACCAGAGCGCTGGGCTGGTGCGGCAAGACGACGTGGCGGCCGGGCGCAAAGACTTCTACGACACCTACGATGCGCGGCAGGGCGGCCAGAACACCCGCTTCATGGTGGCAGCCGACTTCGAGACGCGGTCTGGCAGCACCGTGTTCTACGAGCAGGTGTACGCCACCCATCGCAGCATGCGCCTGCAAGAGAACTTCACCGGCTACCTCCTCGACGTACAGCAGGCCTCGCAGTCGCCGCACCCGCAGCGCGGCGATCTCATCGACCGCGACATCACGTCGATCACCGTGGGCAACCGCGGCTTCGCGCGCATGAGCGCCCCCTTTCGCGGCCAGAAGCAGGAGCTCGAGCTGGGTTACTCGGCGCGCTACGACGCCACCGAGGGAACGCAGTACCGCGTTTCCGGACAAACCAACCAGCCCTACCGCCTCGACATCGACAACAAGTCGAAGCTCGCCGACATCGGCATCTACGCCGACGCGCAGATTCGGCCGCTCAAGTACGTGGTGCTCAAGGGCGGGGTGCGCGCCGACCTGTTCACCTTCGATATTCTCAATGGCTGCGCCGTCTCCGACGTGCGGCGCCGCTCGGATCAGAATCCCCAGACCGATCAGAGCTGTCTCTCGCAGAGCGACTTTGGCAACTACCGCGAGCCGGTGAGCCGCGCCACCACCGCCAGCGTGGCCGCCATGCCCCGGGCGTCGCTCATGGTGGGGCCGTTCGCTGGAGTCTTGTTCTCGGCCAGCTACGGGCAGGGCGTGCGCTCGGTCGACCCCATCTACGTGTACAACGACGTCAAGACGCCCTTCGCCCGCATCGCTGCCTACGAGACGGGTGTAAGCTACACCAAGACCGTGGGCTCGGTGACGCTCCTGGCGCGGTCGATCTTCTTCCAGACCCATGTAGACCGCGATCTGGTGTTCAACCAGACCGAGGGTCGCAACACCCTGGCCAACGGCACCACCCGCACCGGCTGGGTGGGCGCGGTGCGCGCCACCGGCAGCTTCTTCGACACTGCGGCCAACGTCACGGCGGTGCGCTCCACCTTCGACGATACGCATCTCTTGGTGCCGTACGTGCCCGATCTGGTGGTTCGCAGCGATACCGCCTTCCACCACGAGCTCCCGCTGAAGATCGACGGCGAGAAGCTTCGCGGGAGCGTCGCCTCCGGCATCAGCTTCGTGGGCAAGCGCTCGTTGCCCTTCAACCAGAGCTCGGGCACCATCTTCACCGTCGATCTCTCGGCGTCGGTGGCCTGGCGCATGGCGGAGATCGGCGTCTCGGCGACCAACCTGTTCGGCACGCAGTACCGGCTCGGCGAGTACAACTTCACCTCCGACTGGCAGAACCAGGGCGACGCCCGACCCTCGCTGGTTCCGGTGCGGCACTTCACTGCGGGCGCCCCGCGCGCGCTCTTCGCCACCCTCACGCTCACCTTGGGAGGTTCCTGATGGTTCGCCAGACGCTCTCCTTCTTTGCTGTGGCAGCGGTGGTGTCGGCGTGCGTCGGCAGCACCGGCGGCGGCCTGGTCACGTTCAAGGCGGCGGGCGCCGGACCCAAGGATGCCGTGAAGGGCGCTCCGCTCACGTTCGCGGTGCGCACTTCCGCGGGCAAGGTGTTCGCGGTGACGCTCTCGCGCGCCAAGATGCACGTGCAAGCGGTCTATCTCAACCGCGTCACCAACACCGGCACCCAGCGCGACGACGGCTGCTACGAGGCGGCGAGCTACATCGGGGAGGTGCGGGCCGATCTCGACATCGACGCGCTCGACCCCTCACCGCAGTACTTTCCCAAAGACGCGACCGCGCTCGCGGACCGCGCCCTGACCGCCGATCTCTGGCTCGGGTCTGGCGCCATCGACGACTTCACGCAGGAGAGCGCACGCACGGTGGTGTTCGATGCAGCGGGCACCGCGCAGGCGCCGGGCGAGGAGGCGATTGCCTTCTCTGCGGCCTTCAAGATCGACCTCAATCGCCGGCGTGCGCCGCGCTCCGCCACCTATCCGGGCACCAACCTCATCTGCCAGTTGCGCATCGTGGATCACGTGCCGGTCGACGTGCTGCCGGTAGAGGGCAGCACGTTGGTGCTTCGGGTGGACCCACGCGGGTGGTTCTTGGGAACCGACTTTGACGAGGTCAAGAAGGCCGCCGGCACCGGCGCCGCGCCGCCGTATGCGCTGGCCGACGAGCCCAAGGGCGTGAGCGTGGGGGTCTTCGACAACATGCGAAGGAACGCCGGCGTGTACACGCTCGAGATCGCACGCTGAGTAGAGCGAAAGCCCTTGCGAGCCAGCGCGCCCTTGGCTATGTGTTGTTGCAATGAAGTTGCATTTGAATCTACATCGCATCACTGCGCTCACGTTTCCCCTGCTTTTCGCCGCCGGATGTTCGTCGAGCACACCGGTGCTCACGGGCGGCGATGGCGGAGCGGCCGAGCGCGGGCAGATCCAGGTGACCATCTCGGGCGAGGGTCTGGGGCTCGAGGGCTTCGACTTTCCGCCGGCCCCGAACCAGGAGTCGTATTTCAGCGACGGCTGGGAGGTGAAGTTCGAGCACCTCTACGTATCCATCGGCGCCGTCACTGTCTCCGAGGAGCCCGACAAGAGCGCGGTCGACCAGAGCGTCACCGGGCCGGCGGTGGCGCGCGCCGACGGCCCGTTCCTGGTCGACCTCCACAAGACCGGGCCGCTGCCGGGCAAGGGCGAGGGCGACAAGGCCTGGCCGCTCACGGTTATCAAGTCGCAGAATCTCGCGGGCGACAAGGCCTTCGACATCGCGCAGAAGTACGCATTCGGCTTCGATTCGGTCCCCGCCTCGGCCTCCGCCACCAAGGTGGGCCTCGAGGCTGCCGACGACGCCAACCTCTCGGAGATGATCGCCAAGGGGTACAATGTTCTCTACATCGGCAAGGCCACGTTCCGCGGCGCCACCTGCACGCCGGCCGCCGATCCGGGGCTCCCGCCGGAGGTGTACTTTCGCTTCGGCTTCAAGACGCCGACCTCGTACATCAACTGCCTGAACCCGGACCTCGGGCAGGGCGGGGGAGAGCCGCCGCGGGGCATCGCGTTCCAGCAGAGCCAAGCCACCATCGCGCAGATCACCTTCCACGCGGACCACCCGTTTTGGGAGGCCATCGAAGAAGACGCGCCGCTGCGCTTTAGTCAGGTGGCGTACGTCGCCAACGCAAAGAGCAAGGGCACGTCGGCGAGCACGCCGGTCACCCTGGACGACTTCGTGGGCGTGCCCTTCAATCCGGTGAAAGTGGGCGCCGCGGCCCTGGCCAATCGCACCTGCGCGCCCGCGGCGGCGCCGACCGGCGGTGAGCTGAGCCTGGACCCCAAGGGGCGCACCGTGGCCGATCTCGCGGCCTTCATGTCGACGCTGCAGGCGGCGCAAGGACACATGAACGCCGACGGGCTCTGCGCCGTGAAGGCGAAGTAGCGGAGGGATGCGGGCTCAGCGGCGCGTAGGCTCCTTCACCTCGAGCTTCGAGGAGCCCTCGGTGATGGTCACGAAGCGATTCACCGGCACGTCGACCAGCTCCTGCACCGTGGGCGGACTGGTGGGCCAGCGGATCGTGAGCTTGTCGATCTTCGCGACCTTCCCGAGCCCGAAGTGCGCGTAGGCGGGGTCGCCCGCGCCGAAGGTTCCGCGGCCGCCGACGATCTCCCGGGTCTGCTTCACGCAGCCGGCCGTCAACGTGATGCGCGCGCCGATCCCTTGCTTGTTGGACTGAACGCCTTTGAGGGTGAGATAGAGGAAGCCTTGCTTGGAGCCAATCTGGTTCAGGTAGACGTGCACGTGCTCGGCGCCGCCTGGCGGCTTCACCCCGTTGGCTTCGACCGAGCCCATGACGATGTCGAGATCGCCGTCGCGGTCGACGTCGTCGACGGTGAGCCCGTTCGACATCGACATCGCAGCGAGCACCCCCGAGGCCTCGGTCACGTCCTCGAAGGTGTGGTCCGGACGCTGGTGATAGAGGTAGGCGTGATTGCCCGGGTACGCGCTCTGCTCGATGACGAGATCGAGGAGTCCGTCGTTGTCGAAGTCGAGCCACGCCACCCCGTGATCGCCCTCGTCGCCGACCTTCTGGATGGGTCGATCGATGCCCGTCTCGGCGAAGGGGGGACGCTCGAAGGCGAAGTCGCCCGCAGCCCCGGTGTTTCGCAGGATGCGTGAGCGATCTGCCAGACTTCGCGGGAAGTCGCCGTGGGCTGTCTCCGCGGTCATGACGTCGAGATCTCCGTCGTTGTCGTAGTCGGCGCAGGCCGCCGCGAATCCGTTGCCGCCCTGCCGGTAGGCCGGCTCGCCGGGGTTGGGCTGGTCGTCCTGATCGAAGTGCGTCGCCTTGGAGACGTTCTCGAACTTCCCGTCTACATTTTTCCAGAGATCGTCGGCCATGAGCGAGTAGCTCGAGACCAGCAAATCTTGAGAGCCATCGTCGTTCCAGTCGCACGCGGTGGCGCCGTAGGTCGGCTTGGGAAAGAGCCCGCTGGCAGACCCCAGGGCAGCCTTGGTGGCGAGCCCCACGTCGTCGGTGACGCGGCGGAACGTTCCGTCGCCGTTGCCTCGATAGAGCTCGTCTTGGTACGAGGCGAGCGCCGGATAGTCCTTCATGAACGCGCCGAGGAACAGATCGACCTTGCCGTCTTTGTCGTAGTCGAAGAACACCGCAGCCGTGGTGGTGAGCGGCCAGGGGGTGTCGATTCCCGAGTCGGCCTTGCGCGTGAAGTTGCCCTTGCCGTCGTTGAGGTACAGCTCGTTGGGCGTCGTCACCAGCTTCTCGCCGCTCGACGCCTGCGAGTAACTGCCCTGGAACAAATCGAGATCGCCGTCGTTGTCTACGTCGGCAAAGGCCACCATGAGCGCGGTCTGCGCAGTGCCTGCGGCGCGACTCGCGAGAATGCCCGACGCGGCGGTCCCGTCGACGAACCGGAGGGAGCCGTCGGGCTGCGGCGCTGCGAGCCACAGGTGCTGCAAGCCCGGGCTCACGCCGGTCTCGATGGCGACGAGGTCCGGGTATCCGTCGCCGTTCACGTCGCCCAAGGTGACGCGGCGACCCCGAGCGCCGTCGAGGCCGAGTGCCGCATAGTCGTCGCTGAAAAAGCCGGTGCCGAGCTCGGTGTCACCGAGCCTCGCTTCCGCGCCGCTGCACACCGGTCCGGCCGGCGCGACCGGGGCCGCGGCCTCGTCTTTCGAGCACCCGGCCGCTGCGGCGAAGCCGACGAACCCGAGCATGACCCATCGTGAAGAGCGTCGCATCGGCGTGCTCTAGCATCGCTTCCGATCCCGTGCCCGCAGCACTTGAAATTGCACTGGGTGTCGCAATCGTGCGTGACGGCTCTCGGGTAGATTCTAGAGCGCCTCCCCGAGCATCTCCTGCGCGACCAGCGCCGGCGAGATGGTGCCGTGCGACAGCGCCTCGTCGTGGAAGCGCTTGAGCGTGTAGCGCGCGCCCTCGCGGGCCGCATAGCGCTTCCGCAGATCGAAGAGCATCTCGCGCCCGACCATGTACGAGAGAGGCTGGGTTGGCGACTCGGTGTACCGCCGCACCTCGGAGAGGGCCAAGGTACGTTCCAGGTGCACGCGGTCGGTGAGGAGCTTGACCGCGTCGTCGAAGTTCATGGTTCGCGTGTGGAGCCCGATATCGATGAGGATGCGCGCCGCCCGCACCAGCGCCCATTCGAGCTGCAGCATGCGCTCCTCGGGCGTGTAGTAGCCGAGCTCGCTCATGAGCTCCTCGGCGTAGAGGGCCCAGCCCTCGGAGAAGATGGACGCGTGGGCCAGGAGGCGAATGGTGGAGGGGTGCCTTCGGGCCAGCGAGAGCTGCAGGTGGTGGCCCGGGTACGCCTCGTGAACGGCGGTGTCGACGATGTCGCCGAAGTCGTTCTCGCGCAGCATCTCCTCTTGCTTGTCCTTGGGCAGGCTGGTGTCGACCGGCGTGACGAAGAAGAGGCCGCGCGTGTTCTTGTCGAAGGGCGGCGGCTGATCGTACGCCGCGGTGATGGTGCTCCGGAGGAACACCGGCGTCTCCATGACGGCGAGCTCGTCGCCCGGCGGGAAGGTGACCACGTCTCTCTCCACCAGGAACTTTCGGGCGCGCGCGACCTCGGTGCGGTATGCAGGCACCAGCTCCTGCGCGGTGGGGTGCTTGCGCTTGAGGACGGCCACCACCTCGGCCCAGGACTTGCTCGCCGGGTCGACCTTCTTCGCGCCCTCGGTGAGCTTCGCCTCGGTGTCGTCGAAGACGCGCTTGCCCAGCAAGAGCAGCTCGTCTGTGCTGCGGGTGAGGCCGTAGTTTGCCTTCAAAATCTCTTCGAAGGGCTTCTTTCCCACCGCGAAATCGCCGGTGGCGAGGGGCAGTACCTTCTTCTGCAAGATGTCGGCGAACTGCGTGTAGGCTGCAATTGCGCGCGCGAGGGCTCGCCCGATGGCGACTTTCTCCTGCGGTAGCGCGTCTTCCAGAAAAGCGCGTTGCCCCTGGAAGAAGGCCTTGGCAGAGCGGGCGCGTGCGATGCCGATCTCGACCCACACCTTGGGTGGGCGCGCTGCAGGGTCGCTTTTGGCGGCCGGGTCGTTCTCGGCGCTGCGCAGGTTCTTCATGCCGTCGTCGAGCATGGCGGGCATCTTGTCGATGCGCAGCAGGGCCTTGCGAGCACGCTCCTCCTTCGGGGCGTAGTCGCGGGCGGTCATGTCGAAGACCGCCGACATGGCGCCGGTGTAAAAATCGGGCTGCCGGGTGGCGGGCCGGATGGCGGCGTCCCACAGGAGCTCGAGGCGAATGCGCGATCGCAGGAGGTCGAGATCGGTGCGGCCGGCGCGGGAAGGCTCGAGCTGCTGCGTCGCGCGCTCGACCTTGGCGAGCAGGCGGGCGTAGGCGTCGCTCCGCGCTTCCACGCCCGCGAGGGATCGGTCGGTCAGGAGATCGTCGTGATCGTGCCGCCCCAGCGAGGTGGCCTCTTCGGGATCGAAGCGCACGACGAGCTCGAGCAGCTCCTCGCCCAGCCGCTTTACCGCAGCGTCGCCCTCGGGATTGGCCTTCGCGGCGGCGGTGGGCGCCAGCGCCGCCTCGATGCCCGCGTCGCGGACCGGCTGCGCGACCGCGTGCGGGGTAGCCTGCGCCTCGGCGGGGCCCCCGCACGCCAGGGCGAGGGCAGAGACCGCGATCCAGGGCGAGAGCGAAGCACGCATGATCCCCCTTGTACTGCAGATGCGACGCCGCGGGTTCCGGCACTTCTGGTTCGCCGCGAAACCTGGTAACCGAACGGCCATGGGCGTTGTCTTCATCACCGGTGCGAGCTCTGGAATTGGCGAAGCATGCGCGCGGGCTTTTGCCGAGCGGGGGCACTCTCTGGTGCTGCTCGGTCGCCGCACCGAGCGCATGGCGGCCGTGGCCAAGGAGCTGGCGGTTGCCAGCCATTTGCTCACCGTCGATCTCCGCGATCACGCGGCACTGGCCCACGCGTGCGAGAGCTTGCCGCCCGGCTTTGCCGAGGTCGACGTGCTGGTGAACAACGCCGGCCTCGCCCTGGGGATGGAGAAGGCCGCCGCCGCTTCGCTCGACGACTGGGACACCATGATCGACACCAACGTCACCGCCCTGGTGCACGTGGTGCGGCACGTGCTGCCCGGCATGGTGGCGCGCAACCGCGGTCACATCGTGAACATGGGCTCCGTCGCCGGTACGTATCCGTACCCCGGCGGCAACGTCTACGGCGCCACCAAGGCCTTCGTGGAGCAGTTCTCTCTGAACCTGCGGGCCGATCTCGCCGGCACCCGGGTGCGCGTCACCAACCTCGAGCCGGGCATGGTCGAGACCGAGTTCTCGCAGGTGCGCTTCAAGGGCGACGCCGAGAAGGCGGCTTCGGTGTATCGGGGCGTCGAGGCACTCACCGCCGCCGACATCGCCGAGGTGGTGCGTTTCTGCACCGAGCTCCCGGAGCGCGTAAACGTGAACCGCCTCGAGCTCATGAGCGTGGCGCAGTCGTTCGCCGGCTTCACGCTCGATCGGAAGTAGCGCGCAGGTCGGGGGCCTCGAGGGCGGCTGCCAGCGTCTCGCGAATGTAGCGGGCGGCCAGCGAAAGCGTGTCGTGGGAGCCGCCCGGTCGCGACTCGAGCGGCGGGGCGACTTCCATGATGTCGCCGGCGATGATGCGCCGACCAAGACGACGAATGAGCGCCACCACGAAGTCGGGCGTAAGGCCCGCGGGCTCCGGCGTGCCGGTGGCGTCGGCCCAGCGCGCGTCGGTGCCGTCGATGTCGTTGGAGAAGTAGACGCGGTCGATGCCGCGCTCGTCGAGATGCGCCATGAGCCGGTCGAGGGTGCCGGCCTCGTCGGCGTTGCACTCGTCGGCCCAGAACTGCCGCACGTCGAGGGTGCTCTCCCAGTGCGCGCGATCGCGGCGCGACGCGCGCGTCCCCACCTGCACCAGGCGCCCGCCGCGGCCCACCACGTCGTTGGCGTGGTACGACCAGGTGGCGAAGCAGTAGCGAACGCCCAGTCGCTCGGCGAGCAAATCGGTGTGCGCGTCGGGCTGCACGATGCCGAAGGGCTTGCCCTGCTTGCCCAGGCTCGCGGTGACCGGCCAGGCGTTCGAGTGATCGCCTCCCAGCACGAAGGGAATCACGTCGGGGTTCAGCGCGAATATCAGGTCCATGGCGCGCTCGGCGATGGAGAGCGGCGACACCGGCAGCGTGGCGCGCACGCTCTCCTTCGCCGTGGGGTAGAGGGCGCGCTGCGAGGCCGCCCGCTGGGCCTCGCCGAGCATGTCGTCGTGGAGGAGTTGCGGCACCACGAAGACGTCGCCGATGTCGACGATGCCGGCGCCGCGCGACTTTTCGTTCCAGGTGGGGTCCTCCGCCAAAAGCGTGGTGCGCATCACCTGCGGTCCCAGGTTGGCGCCCCGGCGAAAGCCGGCGCCCACGTCGGAGGGCGCGCCGAGCACAATGGCGCGCGCCGTGCGAATGCGCTCCAGCGCCGCGAGAAAGCCATCTTGAATGCCGGCTGTGGTGTCGGTGCCGTAGAGGCTCTTCTGCAGGGCCAGCTGCTCCGCCGCGCCGGTGGAAACAAGGTATAGGCCGCCACCAGCGGGCTTCAAAAGTAGGCTCAACTCTTCGATGGGCGTCACGCGAGGAGGATAGCCCCGAACCTGGTACGGGGGAAAGGCGAAGGATTGCGAAGGAGTACGGTAGGTGGGGCGGGCGAAGTGGTGGTCTACGGCGCGCGAGGATGCGCGCTGCGGCACGGGACTGCGTCGGCGGGGGGCCCGAAGCGCCACGTTGGGGCTCAGGCGGCGCACTTCACATGCGACGGAGCCCGCAAAGCATAACTCGAGACGCACCGCGGCCCTGCGACCCGAGGTCGCCGGTTGCGCTGGGGCCCGCTACGCCTCGAGGGGCGGCCGCACGGACGCGCCGTGATGCACGCGCATCCACCAGGTACCGTGCGGAAATACCACGGTACGGTCGCCGCTGCGCCACGCATCCAGGGCTTCCTGGTATGCCGCGCGGAAGGTGCGCAGCGTCCGCAACATACGTACCCGAGTCGTCTGCGTGCGCCCCGCGAACTGGGGCACGATCCCGCGCTTCTTCTCGTACGACATCGCGCGCTTGGCGAACGACTGGGCCCGCACCGCCGCCGCGCCGAGAAACGAGCGCCCCTCTCGGGCGACCTTCTGTCGCGCCCGATCCACGAGCGAGCGCACGCGGCTCTTCAGCCGATCGCGCCACTCCTCGTCGGACCACCGCATACCGCGCGGCACCGTCACCCTCCACGTCGCTTTCTCGGGGGCCGAGTCACCGAAGTAGACGCGCGGCTTCGGGACCTCTCCCATCGATGCCTTCCACCGCATGAACCCGGGCCACGCGTCGGGCGTCTCCACCAGCGCGGCCGCGACCGGATTGGCGGCGACGTACGCAACCTTGTCGAGGAGCTCCTCTTCGGTCGGCAGCACCACCGCGTCGTACGGTTCTGCGGCCCAAACGTTCTCCCACTGGCCCTGCGAAGCGTTGAGCGCCTTGGCCGTGGAGCGATTGAGCTCGCGCATGAACTCCGGCAACCTTCCCTCCACGTCGGTGATCACGATGTGCAGGTGGTCCGACATGACGCATATGGCGTGCACTTCCACGCCGGTGCGCGCCATCGCGACGGCGAGCGCATACGCGAAGATCTGCGTGGTGAGGTCGGAGGGACGCAGCCGAAACGTGCGGTACGCGCACCGGCGCGTCAGCAGGTATCGCAGTCCACGAACGATGCGCCTCGGGAGAGCCACACCCCTGGCTCGAGCAACTTCGGTGCCCCCCGCGATGGTCGGGAATTGCCGGGCCTTGGCTCGCCGCAGACTGTCCCAGACGCCCAACAGCTGTCCCGGGACACCTCGCATTGCGACGACACGTTCCCCGTTCCTCCATGGGACTCTTCGCCCATTCGCAAGCTGGCTTCGTCGTCGCACACCAGAACGAGGTGCGCGTCTGGGACGCGAAGATCGACGGCCCGCGATGGTGGCGGCCGCTGAACGCGCGCATCGTCGGGGTCGGCAGCGCCGGCGCGCTGGGCTCGACGCTCGAGGAGAGCGGCGTGCTCGCGCTGTGGACGGCGCCTCCGGCGCATACGTTGCGGGCAACGAGTTCCGAGGCCCCACCGGGCTGGCGGCTTCTGTGAACGGCTGCGCGGTCGCCACGCGCGACGGCGTCGAGCTCTTCGGCCCCGCACCGTCGTGTGGTGCGGGCCGCGCGCGTCGATGTTCGCGCTGGTCGCGGATCCGATCGCCGTAGCGCTCGAGTGGCCCTCCCGCGACACCATCTGTAGCCAGACCTACGCCGACAAGACGCCGCTCGGCGTCGCCTTCGGTCCGCCCGGAGACGACGGCTTCTACGTGGGTCTCACCGGCGGCGACGGCAACCGACGCGATCTGCGGACCACCTGTACCGCACCGATCCGCACCCCGGGCACGTACGAAACCGCTGTCTGCTCGGGTCCTTGCAAGACGCCGAGGATGCGGTCCAGGACACGCTGGTTGCCGCATGGAACGGCATGGCGGGCTTCCAGGGCAAGAGCTCGCTGCGGACGTGGCTCTACCGCATCGCCACCAACCAGTGCCTCAACGCAAGAAGGTCGGCGAGCCGGCGGCCGGCCAAGACGTGGGACGTGCCCAACGTCGACCCGCCCGAGCCCACCCGGCTCGGCGAAGCTGTCTGGCTCGAGCCGTATCCCGACGCGCTGCTGGAGGGGACCGGCGAGGCCCTGGGGCCGGAAGCCCGCTACGGTCGTCGCGAGTCGATCGCGCTGGCCTTCGTGACCGCACTCCAGTCGCTCCCTCCACGACAGACCGCCGTGCTCGTCCTGCGCGATGTCGTCGGATTCGAGGCCAGCGAGGTCGCCGACATCATGGATACCACCGTCGAATCGGCGAACAGCAGCCTCAAGCGTGCGCGCGCGACGATGCAGGCGCTCCAAACCTCCAGCGAAGAGCCAGCTCCCGAGGCCGGCTCGGCCGTCGAAAAGGCCATCGTGGCGCGATTCGTCTCCGCATGGGAGTCCGCCGATCTCGATAGCCTGGTCGCGGTCCTCACCGGCGACGTGCTGATGGCAATGCCGCCGATGCCCTTCGAGTACCAGGGGCGAGAGGTCGTCGCGAGCTTCTGCGCCCGCATGTTCGCCGCGGGTCGAAGCATCGAGCTCGTGCAGACGCGTGCGAACGGCCAACCGGCGTTCGGCGCCTACGTGCGGACCTCTGCGGGCGGCCATGGTCTGGGCGTCTACGTGCTCGCGCTGCGCGGAGCACGGATCTGCGCCTTGGTGCGCTTCGAGAGCAGCCTGCTCCCGAAGTTCGGGCTGCCGCGCACGCAAGAATGACGTCGGCGCATGTTCAAGGTCTCGCCGGATCGTCCGTTCTCCAGACTGTCATGGCCCTGTCTCTGGTGGAGTCGACCGATGCCTACGTGGTGGGCGCCTCCGGCCCCGTGCTCATCGGCAGCTTTCGCCTGGAGGCGCAGCCCGATTCGGTACGCGCCTTCGCGCGGATGTGCGAGGCGCTGAGGGCGCGACACGCTCGCTTCGCCATGATCGGAACCGCGGAGGACGCGGCCAAGCCGCCCGGGAACGCCGTGCGCCAGAGCATCGTGGCGATGTTGCGCGCCTACGCCGGCAGCCTGGTCGCGGTGTCCTTCCTCATCGAAGGAAACGGATTTCGCGCATCGCTACTCCGTGGAATCACCACCGGGGTCACGGCGATGTCGCGCGACGCGGCGGCCTACCACGTTGCCTCCACTGGCCTCGGCGCCTCTCGCTGGGTCGCAGATCGGCTCCTCGGTCTCGGGGTACGGAACGTACCGCCTCCGCAGCTCCTCGCGCTCGACGTCGAGCGGCTTCGGGAGACGCCCGTGGGCGCGGATCCGGCCAGCGTTCCGGCGCCGGAACAGTGAGGTGATCCGAGCGATTCCGAGGAGTTCCGCGCCACCTTGAGAATTAAGTCAGTTACGGAGCGCGCGTGCCCAGATGCACCTCGCCGGCGTTCCAGCGGTGGAGGATGCCGGCGTCGTCACGCACGCAGAGGCGGCCCTCGAGGTCGATGCCTTCTGCCACGCCTCCTTGCCCCGGACCCTGGCTCACGCGCTTTCCCTGCAGTGCATCGGCCTCACGGAGCCGTGCGTGGATGCGGCCGAGCCCGCGCGAGAGCACGTAGTCGGCCTCGGCCTCGAGGCCCGCGAGAATGTCCACCAGAAGGTCCGCGCGCAGGGACCCGAGCGGCGTGCCTTGGTCGCTACGAAGGAGCGCCACGCTGGTGGCGATGTCGGCGAGCTCGGGCGGAAGGCCCGCCGAGAGCACGTTGACCCCGATGCCCACCACCACCGCCTCCACCTGGCGGCCCTGCACCATCGACTCCACGAGAATCCCCGCCACCTTGCGCGTGCTCGCGGCGACCTCCACCACATCGTTGGGCCACTTGAGCCCGATGTCGCTCCGGCCCGTGGCCTTGGCCACCGCATCGCGCACCGCGAGCCCCGCCACCAACGCCAGCAGCGACAGGCGTTCGAGGGCCGCGCCGGGCGTGCGCAGGAGCACCGAGAACAGGAGCGAGCTGCCGGGCGCGCCGATCCAGCTTCGGCCCTGCCGACCACGACCTGCGCTTTGCGCCTCCGCCAACCAGCAAGCGCCGTGGGGCGCGCCTTCACGCGCCGCGCGCTTGGCGTCGTCGTTGGTGGAGGTGGTGCTGCTCTGCAGCGTGAGCGGCAGGCCGAGCCGACCGCCGCTTTGGGCCAGACGCGCAAGGACGACGTCGAGATCGCTCACTCGAAATCGAGGCCAATGTCCATGGCCGATGCCGAGTGGGTGAGGGCCCCCACCGAGATGGCATCGACGCCGGTCTGTGCAAGGGCGGCAATGCGCTCCAGCGTGATGCCCCCGGAGGCCTCGAGGAACACGCGCCCGGCGGCGATGCCCACCGCGCGGGCAATGTCCTCGTTGCTCATGTTGTCGAGCATCACGATGTCGGCGCCGGCGGCGATGGCGACTTCGAGGCCCTGGAGCGTGTCGACCTCGCACTCGATCTTCGAGGTGTGGGTCGCACGGGCGCGGGCCCTTGCGATGGCCTCGGCGATGCCGCCCGAGGCGGCGATGTGGTTGTCCTTGATGAGCACCGCCGAGCCGAGGTTGTCGCGGTGGTTCTTGCCGCCGCCGGTGCGCACCGCGAAGCGCTCCAGGGCGCGGAGGCCGGGCGTGGTCTTGCGGGTGTCGGTGATGCGCGTCTTCGAGCCCGCCGGCACCGCGTCGACGTAGCGGCGGGTGAGCGTCGCGACGCCGGCCATGCGTTGCACGAAGTTTAGGGCCACGCGCTCGGCCATGAGGATCGACCGCGCGCGCCCGCGGACGCTCCAGAGGGTGGTCTTGTCGTCCACCAGCACGCCGTCGTTGGGGCCCTGGTGAAATTCTACCGCCGGGTCCACCAGCAGAAACACCCGCTCGGCCACGCGCGCGCCGCACGCGATCTGCGCGCGCCTCGCCACCGCGTGGGCGGTGGCACGCGCCTCGTCGTCGATGCAGGCCTCGGTGGTGACGTCACCGCCCCCCAGATCTTCTTCCAGGGCGATGCGGACGAGACGATCGATGACGATGGACGGGAGCTCGGTCGACATGGGGCGGCAGCTTACCCCGAGGGCCTGCCCTTTGGCGCTTCTTCAGTACAGGCCGAAGCCGTGACCGAGCAGCTCCGAGAACACGTTGCACAGGGCGTGGTAGGCAATGCCCGCACCGACGCCGCGCGTGCGCGCCCGAAGCCACCCGAACACCAGCGAAGGGAAGAACACCGCCAGCCGCTGGGCCGAGGGAATGGTGGCCACGTGGCCCACCGCGAACAGCAGGCTGGTGAGAAGGAGCGAGAAGCCCACCTCGGCGCCCAGGATGCGCAGCCGTCCGGGCAGGGCTTCGTCGAGGCGCGTTTGCAGGTAGCCCCGGTAGAACGCCTCTTCCGGCAGCGCTATCATGAGCAGCTGCCCACCGAAGTTGGTGAGCAGCGGCATGGGCCGCACCGGCCACGCGAAGTGCGCGCCGTCGGGTACCAGGCCGCGCCAGCGCCAGTAGGCGCGGAAGCCGAAGTAGAAAGGCACGAAGGTGAGGGCGGCGAGGCCCAGCGCCCAACCGCTCGCCGCCGCACCGTCGCGCAGGGTTCGCCGCCACGGCGCTTGCGGAACCACCAGGCCGCCCAGGGCCAGGCCGTAGCGCTCCACCTTGTCGTCTTCCTTGCGCCACACCATGAGCCCGGTGGCGCCGAGGAAGATGAAGCCGATGGTGGTGGCCACCGCTTTGTCCGGGAGAAAGCGCGCGGCGGCGGTGACCAGCCCCGTGACCACCGCGGCCACGGCGAGTGCTTCGCCGAACGCTCGCCCCCGGCCACTGCCTTCGTTCATCAGCGCGGACACAGCACGCGAGCGACGTAGGGTTCCTGGTGCATCGCTTCGACGTCCAGCCACCCGATGTACCACTCGCCGCGCGCGCGACCGGCTGCCACGTAAGGGCGGCCGGGATCGCCAGAGACCTTGCCGAACACGCTCACGGTTCCGACGTTGTCGCGCGAGACCGGCGCCACCTTCACGCGGCCTTGCTCGTAGAAGGCGACCATCACGTCGCCCTTGGGCCCTACCGAGAGGGAAGGGCGCGTGCCGTTGGGCGCGAACATCTTGGTCCACGGCGTGCTGCCGGTGGCCGGATCGATGCGCGCCATCCAGGCGCCCTTGGGCTCTTGATGCCAGGCCACGAAGCAGCCTTCGGTGCCGCACACCACGTTGGGGCCGTCGCCCTTGTCTTCGTGGAGCAGCTTGGTGTCGCCCAGCTCGCGGTCGCGGCGGTTGGCGTCGTTCTTTTCTTCGAGGCCCTTGGTGAGCTCCGGCGCGGAGAGTGGCACCCGCATGCGGTAGATGGCGTGGCCTTTGTCGCGGTCGAGTCGGTAGGCGAGAAAGAGCGTATTGGCAGCCACTGTCACCGAGGGGACGCGGACGCCGAAGGCGCGGTTTTTGGCGGCCACGTAGTCGGTGAGGCGAATCTCGCCGCCGTCGGGCGCCAGATCCTTGCCCAGGCGCCGGTAGAAGAGATCGTCGCTGCCGTCGCGATCGTCTTGCCACGCAACCACGAAGCCGGTCGGGGTGTCTTGGAACGTGGGCCAGTACTGCGAGGCCTTGCCGCCGCCCACCAGCTTGCTCTCGCCGAGGTGCTCGTCGATGCGCCCTTCGGCGTCGAGCAATCGCGCACGGATGCCCGCGCTCTTGCCGGTGCGGTCCCAGTAGAAGAGCGCCACGCGATCGTCGGCCGGCAAGAGCACCGGCCGGGCGACCTGTCCGCCTTCGGGGGTCAAGTCACGCGGCGCGCTCACTGGCGTTCCGGCTTCGTCGATGAGCACCGAGTACACGTGATCGTGGCCCGCCTGCTCGTGATCGTCGGTCCAGGCGACGATGGCGCCCTTGGCCATGAGCGCGATGGCCGGGCGGCCGGCGTTGGTGGCCGGGCTCACGCCGATGCGTGGGTGCGAGAGGGCGGTCACGCGGCACACGCCGCGCCCCTCGGCGGCCGCCTTCGCCTGATCGGAGATGCCCTTGGCCGCGGCGCCGCCGCCCGCGTCTTGCGCTTCCTTGAACTTCTTCTGGGCGCCTGCAAGATCGCCCCCCGCCAGGAGCTTTTGCCCCTCGGCCACCGGCTTTGCCCACTTCACGTCGTCGTTCGACGGCGGCGGCGAGCCGGAGGGCGCGGTGGTGGGGTCGACCGCGGGCGGCGGGGCCTCGACGATGGGCGCCATCACCTGCGGCCGCAGGTAGCGAACCCAGGCCACGCCCACCGCGCTGAACGACGCGAGCATCGCGAGGCCGCCGAGGGCGTAGCGGAGCGGGCTCGTCCGCTGCGGCTCCGGCGCGCGCTGTGCGCTGCCCAGGTCGAAAGGGCTCTCGCGGCCGGCCACTGGATCCTGCGAAGAGGGCACGCGGAAGCCGTCGCTGGCGGGGCCCGAAGGGAGATCGCGGCCGCTGGCGTCCTTGGCCTGGGCGTTCACGTCGCGCGCGCTCACATCGCGAACGCTCACCTCGCGGGCGGCGGGAATGTCGGGCGAAGAAGCGAACGGCGCGGGCGGGGTGCCAAGCGCCACCGAGAGCGTCTCTGCCAGCTCCGTCGCGTTCTGGTAGCGCTTGGCGGGATCGCGCTCCAGCGCCTTGCGGAACCACGCGTCGAAGCCGCCGGGCATGTCCGGGTACACCTCCGAAGGCACCGGCAGCGGCTCGGTGGCAATGGCGGCGAAGGTCATGGCCACGCCTTGCTCGGTGTTCCACACCGGCCGCCCGGTGAGGCACTCGTAGGCCATGCAGCCGAGCGCCCAGAGGTCGGCGCGATGGTCGACCGACCCCTGGCCCTTCACCTGCTCCGGCGACATGTACGCGGGCGTCCCGAAGACCGCACCTTCTCGGGTGAGCCGCGCGGTCTTCTCGTCGCCGGGGTTGACCGGCGCGTAGAACTTGGCGAGGCCGAAGTCGAGGAGCTTGCAGTACTCCTGCCCGTCTTCACCGCGAAGGATGAAGATATTCTCGGGCTTGAGGTCGCGGTGCACGATGCCGATGGCGTGGGCCTTGATGAGACCCTTGGCGCAGTCGGTGATGATCTTGGCCGTGGTCTTGGGCTCGATGATGCGAACCCTCGCCATGCGATCGTAGAGCGACTCGCCTTCGAGCAGCTCCATGACGATGAAGGGTCGCCCGTCCTCGAGGCGGCCCGAGTCGTAGACGTCGACGATGTGCGGGCTCTTCACGCTGGCCGCAGCGCGGGCCTCACGGAAGAAGCGCTCGCTCACGATCTTCGAGGCGGTCAGCTCGGCCGCGAGCACCTTGATGGCGACCTTCTTCGCGAGCGACAGATGCTCCGCCTCGTAGACGGCAGCCATCCCGCCTCGACCGATTTCCCGGGAAACTTTGTATTTCCCGACCAGGATGGTCCCGACCGGAATCTTCGACTCGTTCTGGACGGCTGCCATTCAGCGGATGCTGCCTCTATACGACGATCTTACCGCGAACACTACGCCAAGAGCCACAACCGCTTTGATTCGGTCGGCTTTCCGTTCGCTTACGTCGCCTCCTCCGATGTCCGATGCGGCCAGCGCGGGGCGAATACCGTTCCCTCCGCCGGGCGGCGCCCATGTATGCACGAAAACCACACGGCGCGGATTGCGGCCGACAACGCCATCGAGTACCGCTTTCTCCATGCGCGACGCCTCGCTTTCGGCTCTCGGAGAGATCACCGCGGAAATCGCCCACGAGCTCCGGAACTCCATCCAGGTGATCGTCACCCACGCGTTTCTGGGGCGCCGCGACGCGGCCGCAGCGGGCCCCCATCTTGCCAAGATCGAAGAGCAGGCGCGGCGTGCCCAGTGCATCATCGACGACGTGCTGCTGCTCGCCCGGGGCGACGCACCGAAGGAGTCGTTTCCGCTCGCCGAAGCCGTGAACGCCGCCGCTCGCGCCTTCGCGGGCCGCGCCGAGGTGTCGCTCGGTTTCGCGAACGAGCTCCGGGTGTCCGGGCATCCGGGCCTGCTGGAGCGCCTGTTCTCGGTGCTTGTCGAGAACGCGATTCACGCCCACGGCGGCACCCCGCGCATCGAGGTGACCGCAATCGCATCCGCGGGCCAGCTCCGCATTGTGGTCGCCGATGACGGGCCCGGGATTCCCGAGGAGATGGTCCCTCGTATTTTCGAAGTGGGCGTCTCAGGCAAGAAAGGCGGCACCGGTCTTGGCCTGGCGCTCGCGCATCGAATCGCCCGCGCGCACGGCGGCGACGTGCGCTACGTGGGAAACGAAAGCGGCGCGCGCTTCGCCATCGAGATCCCGACCGGATCGGCCGCCTGACCTGAGCGGACACCTCGCGCCCGGTCCGCGCATCTCACCCATCTCCCCATGCTTCCTGTCGTTCTTCGTGGCGCCCACACGCACAATCTTCGGGGGGTCGACCTCGACCTTCGGCCCGGCGAATTCGTGGTCCTCACCGGTCCCAGCGGCGCCGGCAAATCGTCGCTCGCGCTCGACACGCTCTACGCCGAGGGGCAGCGGCGCTTCGTCGAGAGCTTCAGCCCGTACGCGCGGCAGTTCCTCGAGCGCCTGGCGCGCCCTCCGGTAGACCTTCTCTCGCCCATCTCGGCCACCGTCGCGGTGGACCGCCGTGCGCCCGTGAAGTCGAGCCGCTCCACGCTCGCCACCATGGCCGATCTCGAGCCCTATGTGGCGGCGCTTTATGCCAAGGAGGCGGTGCCGGTTTGCCCCGATTGCCACGTCGACGCAACGTTCGCCACCCCCCACGAAGCCGCCCAGCGCGTGGTGAGTGCAGCCTCGACCCCGGCCCCGGCTACCGTCACGTACCCGCTCGGCAATCCTTCGCCGGAGGCGTTCCTCGAGCTCCGCGAAGGGCTGCTGAAAGAGGGCTACCGCCGCCTCTACGTGGGCGACGCGCTGGTCGACATCGACGCGGTGCGGCCCTCCGACGCCGGCGCACAGGGCCTGGAGGTGGTGGTCGACCGGCTCTCGATCGGGAAGAAAGACCAGCGGCGCCTGCAGCAGGCCCTGGAGACCGCTTGGACCCACGGCCACGGGCGCGCCAAGCTGCGCTTTGCGGAAGGCGCGCCGCTGCAGGTGGGGCGGGGTCTCGCCTGCCCGCAGTGCGCCCGCGTGTTCGAGCCGCCGCGCCCGGGCTTCTTCTCCTACAACTCGCCGCTTGGAGCGTGCCAGTCATGCCGCGGCTTCGGCCGGGTCATCGATGTCGACTGGGACAAGGTCATCCCCGATGGCAAAAAGACCCTCGCCCAGGGCGCGGTCAAGGCCTGGGCGGGCAAGAGCGCCGACTGGGAGCGGCGCGAGCTGAAGAAGTTCGCCGCCAAGCGCGGCATTCCCTTCGATGTGCCGTGGGATGCGCTGAGCGAGATTCATCGCCGGATGGTCATCGACGGCGAGGGCGACTACGGCAAGGGCAAGTTCCCCGGCGTCCGTGCCTGGTTCAAGTGGCTCGAGACGCGCACGTATAAGATGCACGTGCGGGTGTTCTTGGCGCGCTACCGGGAATACGTGCCCTGCGCCGAGTGTGGCGGCGCGCGGCTGGCGCGGGCGAGTCGCGCGTACCACGTGGCGGGCATCGACTTGCCGTCGTTCCACGGGCAATCGGTGGCCGAGGCGCTGCAGGTGCTGGCCAGGGTGCGGCCGCACGATCCGCAAGGTGCACACGTGCTCGCAGAGCTCACCGCGCGCCTCTCGTACCTCGACGCGGTGGGACTCTCGTACCTCACGCTCGATCGCCAGGCGCGCACGCTCTCGGGCGGCGAGGCGCAGCGCGCGGCGCTCACCACGGCGTTGGGGTCGTCGCTCACCTCGACCCTGTTCGTCATCGACGAGCCCACCACCGGGCTCCACGCGGCCGACGTGCCGCCGCTGGTAGACGCCATGCGGCGCCTCTCCGACGGCGGCAACACCGTGGTGGTCATCGAGCACGAGCGCGGCGTCATCGAGGCGGCCGATCGCGTGGTCGACATGGGGCCCGGCGCCGGCAAGCTCGGTGGAAGCATCGTCTTCGACGGCACCCCCGCCCAGCTCCGCGTGACCAAGACCGCGAGCCCCACGGCCGCAGCGCTCTCTGCGTCGCGCAGCCTGGGAACGCCGCGACCGTGGGAGCGCGCGCTCACCCTCGAAGGCATCGCCGCGCACAACGTTCGCATCGACGCGGTAGACATTCCCCTCGGCGTGGTGTGCGCCATCGTCGGCGCCAGCGGCTCCGGCAAGAGCACCCTGGCCCGCGACGTTCTCTTCGCCGGGGTGGCGCGCGCCACCGGCGACACCTCGGTGCCCAAGCCCCTGGGCCTTCGGCGCATGAGCGAGGTGAAGGGCATCAAGTCGGCGACCTTGGTGGACCAGTCGCCGCTCGGGCGCACCGCGCGCGGAAACGCTGCAACCTACACGCATGGCTGGAACCGCTTCCGGGCGCTCTTCGCCGCCACCCCGGAGGCCCGGGCGGCGGGCCTGGAGGCCGCGCACTTCTCCTTCAACGTGGCGCCCAAGGACGGCCGCGGTCGCTGCGAAGCGTGCTCCGGCGAGGGCTTCGAAACGGTGGAGATGCAATTCTTGGCCGACGTGCAGATCGAGTGCGCCAGCTGCCTCGGCCGCCGCTTTGGACCCGAAGTGCTGGAAGTGAAGCTGCACGGGCACGACGTGGCCGACGTGCTGGCCATGACCGTCACCGAGGCGCTCCGCATCTTCGATCCCCAGGAGGCCCGCGACTACGTCCTCTTTCGCGCGCTCGATCCGGTGGTCCGCGTGGGCCTCGGCTACTTGCCCATGGGCCAGCCGCTCTCCACGCTCTCGGGCGGCGAGGCGCAGCGTCTCAAGCTGGCGCGGGCTCTGGGCGAGCCGGCCCGCGGCGCGCTCTTCGTCATCGACGAGCCCAGCGCAGGCCTGCACCCGCAAGACGTGGTGCCGGTGGTGACGGCGCTCTCCGACCTGGTGACCGCCGGCGCCAGCGTGGTCATCGTGGAGCACGATCTCGACGTCATCGCCCAGAGCGACTGGGTGGTGGAGCTGGGCCCGGGCGCCGGAAAAGAGGGCGGAAAGCTGGTCTTCACCGGTACCCCGAAAGAGCTGGTGCGGGCCAAGACCAAGACCGGGGTCGCGCTGGCCGCGCACCTGAGCGGCACGTCGGTCACCCCGCGGCGCGAGCCTTCGCCGCCGCGCGAGCACGCCGACTCCATCGTGGTGCGCGGAGCCCGCGAGCACAACCTGCAGAACGTGAGCTGCACCATCCCGCGCGGCAAGCTCACGGTGGTGACCGGTCCCAGCGGCTCGGGCAAATCGTCGCTCGCCTTCGACGTGGTATGCGCCGAAGGGCAGCGGCGCTTCATGGAAACGCTCACGCCCTACGCGCGGCAGTTCCTCCCCACCCTTCCGAGGCCGCAGGTGGACGCGGTGTTGGGGGTGGAGCCGGCCATCGCCCTCGAGCAGCGCACCGCGCGCGCGGGCGCCAACTCCACGGTGGCCACGGTCACCGAGATCGCCCACTTCTTGCGGCTCCTCTTCGCCAAAGTGGGCACCGTTCACTGTCCGCAGTGCGGCAAGGCGGTGAGCCCCACCGCGCCCAAGGATCTCTTCGCGCAGCTTACGCAGCGCAAGGGTTTGGTCACCGTGTACGCACCGGCCATCCAGGAGCGCAAAGGCACCCACCTCGACGTGTTCACCCAGGCCACCCGCCGAGGCGTCACCCAGGCCCGGGTCGACGGCGTCGTTGTGTCTATCGAGCCGCCGCCCCGGCTGGTGAAGGCCAAGGAGCACGACATCGATCTCGTGATCCACGAGGGCCAGGCCGCAGAGCTCGCCTGGGACGTGTTCGAACGTGGCCTCGCCTGGGGCCGCGGCGTGCTCCGCGTTCACCCCGGAAAGGCCCAGCCAAGCCGCACCAAAGACGATGTGGCCAGCACCGTGCGCGCCTGCGGCACGTGCCGCATCGGCATTCCGGATCTCGATCCCCGGCACTTCTCCTTCAACACCAAGCAGGGGAAATGCGTCGCCTGCGACGGAGCGGGCGTGGAGGGCGGGCCAGAAGCGCTGGATGATCCCGATGCGCAGCCGTGCGACACCTGTCACGGTACGCGCCTTGGTCCAGTGCCCCGCGGCGTGCTCCTCGCCGGGCGCACCTACGCCGATGTGGTGTCAAGCTCGGTGGCGCGGGCGCTCGCCGCGGTGGCAGCCTGGACCTTCCAGGGCAACGCCGCGACCATCGCCAAGGCCCCGCTCGAGGAGCTCTTGCGGCGCCTGCGCTTCGTCGAAGAGATAGGCCTCGGCTACCTGTCGCTGGACCGGCGGGCCTCGACCCTCTCGGGCGGCGAGATGCAGCGGCTCCGGCTCTCGGCGCAGCTGGGCGCGGGTCTCACCGGCGCGCTCTACGTGCTCGACGAGCCCACCATCGGCCTGCACCCGCGCGATACCGTGCGCCTGGTGAAGAACCTGCGCGCGCTCACCCAGACGGGCTCCACGGTGCTGGTGGTGGAGCACGACGCGGAGACCATTCGCGCCGCCGACCACGTGCTCGACATGGGCCCCTCCGGCGGGCGCCTCGGTGGCCGCATTCTCGCCGCCGGCCCCGCGGCGGAGGTGCTGGAGAACGGCGATGGCCCCACCGCCCGCGGCCTCCGCGATCGCGGGGCGCTCCGGGAGCACTTGCCTCTGCCCAAGGACTTCCTCGAGCTCAAGGGAGCCCGGGCGCACAATCTCAAGGAGGTCGATCTGCGCGTGGCGCTGGGTCGCATGAACGTGGTCGCTGGCGTGAGCGGCTCGGGAAAATCGACGCTGGTGCGGAAGGTGTTTTTCCCGGCGCTGCGCAAGGCGCTAGGCCTGGTCGCCGAGCGCCCCGGGCCCTTCAAATCCCTGCGCGGTGAGAAACACGTGCGCCGCGCCATCGCCGTGGACCAGTCGCCCATTGGCCGCACCCCGCGCTCGATTCCCGCTACGTTTCTCGGCATCTGGGACGACATTCGCAAGCTCTTCGCCGGCCTGCCGGAGTCGAAGACCCACGGCTTCGCCGCCACCCGCTTCTCGTTCAACACGAACGGCGGCGGTCGCTGTGGATCGTGCGACGGGCAAGGGGTCATCGTCTCCGAGATGTCGTTCTTGCCCGACGTGGTCGCGCCCTGCGAGGACTGCGGCGGCATGCGCTTCGAGCCCGCCACCCTCGACGTGAAGTACCGCGGCCTGTCCATCGGCAACGTGCTCCAGCTCTCGGCCTCCGAGGCGGCCACCTTCTTCGAGAACTTTCCCCGCATCGCTCGCCCGCTGGCCACGCTGCACCGATTGGGTGTGGGATACATTCAACTGGGACAGGGCTCGCACACCCTCTCGGGCGGCGAAGCGCAGCGCCTCAAGCTCGCGGCGGAGCTCACCGCCGGCTCGCACCACGAGGCCACGGTGTACGTCCTCGACGAGCCCACCACCGGGCTCCACGTCGCCGACGTTCGCTGCCTGGTGTCGGTGCTGGGGGAGCTGGTCTCGCGCGGCGATACGCTGGTCATCGTGGAGCACCACCCCGACGTCATCGCCAGCGCCGACTACATCGTCGAGCTGGGGCCTGACGGCGGCGAAGGCGGCGGCCGCGTGGTCTTCGAAGGCGTATTTTCCGACCTCGCGCGCGCCGACACACCCACTGGCGTCCTGTTCGCGCCCACCGAGCGAGCCCTCAAGTCTGGCCCACGCAGCAAAAAAACACGCAAGTAGGCATCCAGCGTCCCCTTCACGATGCGCGCGACGCGCGCGACTCTACCGCGCAAGCCTGCGCCTCAGTTGCAGGGGCCGCCGGTCTCTTTGGTGTGCGCGCAGTGGACCGCGCGATTGGTCGACGCGGCCTCCAGGTGGTAGGCGCGGCAGATGAGCGAGTTGCCGGTGGTGGTGGTGGTGAGCGGTTCGGTGGCGAAGCCATTCTGCTTGGCCTTGATGCGAGCGCAGGCGTCCTGGCACTCGGCTCGCGTCGCATAGGCCGTGTCGACGCCGGTACATATCGCGAGGTCGAGCTTGCAGAATGCGGCGCACTCGTCGGCCGCGCAGCGGGTGCTGTAGGGCCCCGACTGGAAGCAGGGATCGCGGCGCTTGGATTCTTCGACTTCCTGGGCGCTGGAGAGCGCGTTGGCGCGGCACGCCTGGGAGTCGCCCACCACGTCGCGGGCGGCGCCGGGGTCCATCAGCCTGCACATCGACGCGCAGGTCTGGGCGTCGATGTACTGGGCGTTGGCGCCGCTGCACACGGTGGCAATTTTGGCGCAGTAGGTGTCGCAGGCCGCGGTGTTGGGGGTGGCCGGCGCCGGGTCGGAGCTGCAGGCGAAGGCGAGCACGGCGACGAGCGGGCCCAGGGCGGCGAAGAGCGAAGTGCGACGCGACATGCGAGAAGTGTAACACCACTCGTTTCGCAGCGTCGACGTTCGGCCGCGTGGGGAGTAGCGACCCGTTCAGCGACCCGTTCAGCGACCTGAGGTGCCGATGCCGAGCTCGATTTCCCGGCAGCGCTCGACGCACGCCGGATCGTCGCTGCATTGCGTGTTGCAGTCCGACGATCTCCCGCGCTTCTTGGCGCAGTTCGGATCGCGCTCGCAGCGCTGCGGATCCTTCGCGGCGGCTCTTTCGAGGGTACCGCAGGCAAGGCCGCCCGCGGCGAGAGCCGCCGCCACCGCGGCCACCGCCGTCATACGAAAGATGCGTGAGGGATTCATGGTTTTGCGGAGCCTGCGGGGGGAGGGCTGGTCTTGTCGAGCGGCGGACGCTCCTTGAGGCACTTGGTGAGGCCTGTTTCCAGGTGCTTCATGGCCGGCGGCAGGCGCGGACGCCCCATGACCGGGGCGCCGAAGCGACCCCACTCGACGCCGCTGTCGCCCATGCTGAGCCAGACGAAAGCCGCGCGGCCCTTGATGTTGGCGAAGGGAACCCCGCCGCCCTGACCACCGAACCACATGCGCGAGTCGTGGCTGTTGTGGCGGTTGTCGCCCATGACCCACACCTCGCCGGGCGCCACTTTGTACGGCCCCTGCGTCTCCGGGAACATGCCCGCTGCGTGATCGTAGAGCGTGAGGTAGGCCTCGTCCTCCAGGAACTCCACGTAGAGATCGCCTTCGTGGTGCGTCGACGGCTCGCCCTCGCTGTAGCTGTAGACCCCGGCGAAGCAGCTGGGGACCTCCCAGCCGTTGAGCCACGGGTGGCCGTTCTTCGCTTCGAGCGTGTCGCCAGGGGCGGCGATGACACGCTTGATGAAGTCTTGCTCCGGATGCTCGGGAAACTGGAACACCATGACGTCGCCCCGCTCCGGCGGCATGCGAGCGTAGAGGCGCGACTTGGTGAAGGGGATGGTGGGCCCGTACACCAGCTTGTTGACGAAGATGTGGTCGCCCACCTGGAGCGTGGGGATCATCGAACCGCTGGGAATCTTGAACGCCTCGGCCACGAACTGGCGGAGTGCCATGGCGATGCCGACGGCGATGACGATGGACTCGAAGTACTCGCGGAGCTCGCTCTTGCGCCACTGTCCGAGCCGGGTGTCGACCACCTCGTCGGCGCGCACCAGCGCATCGACGAAGTCGCTCTCTTTGAAGGGCGTACGCGCCATGGTGGCCGCGAGCGCCGAGGTGGCGTCGCGCACCGCGTCGCGGTTCTTGGGGGTGACGTTGCTGCCCTGCTTGCGGAGCAGACGCTCGGCCTCGTCGATGAGCGCCCGGGCTCGCTCGAAATGCCCGCGCAGCTCGGTGGCCACGCCGGCCGGAAGCGGGAGATACGCATAGGCGGCCAGCGGAAGCTTGTGTCGCGCGAACCAGATCGCCGTCTCGAACACGGTGAACGCCACGATGACCACCGGCACCGGCTGCTCGCGCACGATGGTCTGGAGCCAGCCGAAGGGACCATGCGCCTCGACGCCGCTTGGCGGCGTGAGCGCCCACACGAAGAGACACGCGAGGCCGAAGGGAAGGGCGACGAAGAAGACGGTCCAGTAGGCGAGCCGCAGGAGCTTGCGGTAGGGGCTGCCGCCCACCGGCGCCGGGGGATCGGCATTCTCGACCCCGGACGCCTTGGGGGAATCGGCGCGGCTCGAATCCGGACCTTCGCCGTCGTCGCCCTCGTCTTCCTTGCGTGCTTCGGCTTCCGGCTCGTCGCCCTTGGCGGAGAGCGGCTCCTTGGCTTCGTCGTCGGCACCTGCCTTGGAGCTGGCTTCGTCGTCGTTCTTTTCGATGTCTTCGGCCATGGGCTTTTACGGTGCTTCGCCAAGTTGGATGGCGTAGTCCACGAGGGCTGCGCGATCATCCAAGGGATTGTTGGGGGGCGAGACGGTCCCGGCCGTCGCCGAATTGTCGAAGATTACGTAGTACAGACCCGCCGGCACGGGAATCGTTCTGCGAAAACCGGGCATTTGCGCGGGAATCACGTCGGCCCACTGGGGCTGCGTGGTGAGCGCCTGCACCTGCGGGATCTCCAAGTATTGCTGCAGCGCAACGTTGGCGTCGCGCTGGTTCATCACGAACACGTCCACCGGCACGCCGCCGTCGACCTGCGCGGTGAGGAAGATCGCGCGGCCGTTCTCGGTGACCTCGATGGGACCCACGAAGTCGCGCTGGTTCTGGTGCACCTCGACCCGGCCGTTCTCGTACGACACCCGGCCTTCGCTGCCCACCACCATGGTGCGCTGGGGCTTTTTCCCCAGCTCCACCATGCCCATGGCCACCTCGTCGTGGTCCTCGTGGTCCTTGATGACCGTGAAGCCCTCGCGGAGCTTGCCCGAGACCAGCTGCTTGCCGAAGTCTTCGCCCATGGGGGTGAGCTGGCTGAAGAACGAGGCGGTGGGCTGCTCGATTTTGTTGATCTTGAAGTCGCTCGACGCCACTTGCCGCGGCCGGAAGTAGGCGTACATGTCGCATTCTTCGTCGGCGATCTGGAAGTCTTGGTTGTACTGCACCGCGCCCGACATGGTGAACGTGAGCTTCTTCGTCACGTTGGTGTGGGCGTAGCCAACGCCGCTGAAGCGCACGAAAAGGTCGCCGTTGCCGGCTTCGCTCTGGTTGCACTGCGTGGGGTAGAAGCGGCCCATGGCCGGCTGATCGTTTTGCAGCTTGAGCGGCGCGTTGTGGAGCAACATCTGCCGGCAGAACTGGTCCAGGCCCTTGGCCATGAGGTTGCGCCTCATGGTGCGGCTCTGCGGGGAATTGATGGTTCCCTTCATGCTGCACAACGCCGACTGCCCACAACTGGCGCAACCGGCGGCCGGTAGAGCCAGGAAACCCAAGACAAAAGCGCTTCGAAGACGGTTCACGCGGATGACCGGAGCATAGGCCAACCGGCCGCCAAAGCAGAACCGAGAAAAACGGGCGTGCCCCAGAGCCCCGCTACAGGGCAGCGGAAGCGCCAGAAAATACGTGGCGGCCGCCGCAGGAAATTCCGTACGCTCGGTCCATGTCAAGCGGTCGAAAGGTGTGCGTTCTCGGTGGCGGAGCGTGGGGGACGGCGCTCGCGAAGGTGCTGGCCGACAAGGGCGATCCCGTCGAGCTGTGGTGCCGCCGCGACGATCTCGCCGAGCAGATCAACCGCGACCACACCAACGCGCACTACCTGCCGGCAGCGCCGCTGCCGGAGCACCTGCACGCGACCTCGAACCTGGCCCAGGCGCTGGAAGGCGCCTCCATGGTGGTCTTCGTCTCGCCCAGCCACGCCACCCGCGACGTGGCGCGTGCGGCCCGCGACCTGATTCCCATGGACGTGCCGATCGTCAGCGCCACCAAGGGCATCGAGAACGAGTCGCTCATGTTCATCGACGAGATTCTGGAGGCCGAGCTGCCGCCGGCGCTGCACGCGAACCTGGCCTTTCTGAGCGGGCCCAGCTTCGCCAAGGAGCTGGCGCTGGAGCTCCCCACGGGCGTGGTCATCGCCGCCAAGAACGCCGTCGTGCGCGACCTGGTCATGCGCCGCTTTCACACCGAGAACCTTCGCACCTACGCCAGCGACGACGTCATCGGCGTCGAGTGCGGCGGCGCACTCAAGAACGTCATCGCCATCGCTGCCGGGGCCGCCGACGGCCTGGGATTCGGGTACAATACACGGGCCATGCTCATCACCCGCGGCCTGGCGGAGATCGCCAAGGTGTCCATCGCGCGCGGCGGTCAGGCGCTCACCTTGGCGGGCCTGGCCGGCATGGGCGATCTCGTTCTCACCTGCACCGGCGAGCTCTCGCGCAACCGAACCGTGGGCGTCGAGCTCGGCCGCGGGCGCAGCCTGGGCGACATTCTCTCGAGCCTCGGGCACGTCGCCGAGGGGGTGAAGACCGCCAAGAGCGCCTACGATCTGAGCCGCAAGCTCCAGGTCGACATGCCCGTGACCCGCGAAACGTACGCGGTGCTCTATGAGAACAAGCCGGCAAAGCAGGCGGTGAAAGATCTCATGGCCCGGGAGCTCGGCCACGAGTTTCACTGAGCGGCAGGCGCCGGCCAAAAACGCGAAGCTCGACCATGGCGGCCGTTGGCCGGGCAACGCACTGCGCGTATAGTTCCTCCATGAGTCTTCTTGGCCGTACGCTCCTCCGCACGCTTCCGCTCTTGGCTTCCGGTCTCTGGATTTCGCAGGCCCACGCGCAGTACCCGCAACAGCAGCCGCAGCAGCCGCAGTACCCGCAGCAGCAGCCGCAGTACCCGCAGCAGCAGCCGCAGTACCCGCAGCAACAGCCGCAGTACCCGCAGCAACAGCCGCAGTACCCGCAGCAGTACCCGCAGCAGCAGCCGCAGTACCCGCAGCAGTACCCGCAACAGTATCCGCAGCAGCCGCAGTACCCGCAGCAGCCGCCGGCCTCTACGGTGAGCTCCAAGCGGGGCTCGGGCGAGATGCCGTTCCTGTACGTGGCGGGCGTGGGCTACGGCGTGGGCATGGGCGCCTGGATCGACGGCCTCTTCAAGATCACCGACCCAGGGCTTGCGCTCATCACGCCGACGCTCCTCGGCGCCGCAGGTGCCGTCGGCGTATACCTCTGGGACGCCAACACCACGCTCCACCGGGGCGTGCCCGCCAGCACCGCGCTCGGCACCGCGCTCGGCTTCGGCTTCGGCGTCGGCATCAACCTGGCCCAGTGGCAGCTCGCCTCCAGCGAGGGCGGTTGGAGCTTCCGCGCCCGGAGCACGCTCACGTTCCTTACCACCACCGGCGGCGCCGTGGGCGGCTGGGCCTTCGGCGAGTGGCTCCGGCCCGATCCGCGGAGCGCGGCCTTCATCGCCAGCGGCGCCGGGTGGGGCGCCCTGAGCGGGGTGCAGATCGGCGCGGGCGTCAGCTCGAGCCCGCGCTTCGATGGCGATCTCAAACCCGCCGGCGATGCGCTCGCGGTCGGCGGCGTGGTCGGCTACACGCTCGGCACCGTGGGCGCGGGCGCTCTCTCCGCCGTGTGGACGCCGTCGCTGGCCACGCAGAAATGGATGTGGGCGGGCTACGGCCTGGGCACGGTCGCCGGCTCGCTCGTGTTCCCGCTCTACCTGGTGGCCGACGGCGACGTGCGTCGCGGCTTCATCTTCACCGGCATCGCTGGCCTCGCCGGCGCCTCGCTTGCTGCTGCGCTCACCTCTGACCTCAAGGACGACAGCGACGGCAACGTCTCGCGTCAGGGAAACGCCGCCAAGCGCCGCGCCGCGTTCATCCCCACCTACCAGATCGCCCCCATGGCCATGCCCGGTGGCGCCGGCCTGGGTGCGGTCGGTCAGTGGTAGTCATCCAGGTGCTGCGCGCATGAGCGACGATCTCGAAGTGGGGCCGCTACGGGTTCCGGAAGGCGAGCTGCTGTGGGTGGCTGTTCGCGCCTCCGGCCCCGGCGGCCAAAACGTCAACAAGGTGTCCTCGAAGGTCGAGCTGCGCTTCGACTTCGAGAGCAGCGCTTCCCTGCCGGAGCGCGTCCGCGTACGGCTTCGGGTGCTGGCCCGCACACGCCTCGACGGCGAGGGGCGCATCCTCCTCACCAGCCAGAAGACCCGCGATCAGCGCAAGAACCTCGAAGACGCCCGCACCAAGCTCGGCGACTTGCTGGCCTCGGCGCTGGTGGAGCCGAAGAAGCGGAAGGCCACCAAGCCGAGCTTCTCTTCCAAGGTGAGGCGCGTGGACGAAAAAAAGCGGCGAGGCCAAACCAAGGCCGGTCGCCGCTTCAAGGATGACTGACGAGCGCGCGCCTCAGGCCGCGATGGGCGAGTCGCTTGCCTTGCTCTCCGGATAGCCCACCATCTTACCACTCTCCGGGTCCCACAGCTTCAGGCGGAAGCAGGAGAGGATGTCGGAGGGCGACAGCGAGGTGGTCCTCGGGTGCTGTAGCTCGGGAATGGTCTCCATCGCGTCGGGCAGACGGTAGAAGGGGATCATCGGGTTGAGGTGGTGCACGTGGTGGTAGCCAATGTTGCCGGTGAACCAGCTCATGATGGCGCCCATCTTCATGTAGCTCGACGACTCGAGGGCGGCCTTGGTGAAGCTCCACTCGTGGCGAGGCTGCACCTGAATCTCCGGGAAGTTGTGCTGGGCGTAGAAGAGGTACGCGCCGGAGGCAGTGGCGGTGGCGAGCGGCAGGAACATGCCGAAGAAGAAGATGGCGAAGCCAAACTTCCAGATGAGAAGGCCCGTGAGCCCCCAGTTGAGCGCCAGCGCGACCGCCGAGTCCCAGTTCTTCTTGGGCGAGCGCAGCAGCGGCGAAACGCACATGCCGAGCATGAAGATGGTGAAATATCCGAGCAGGATGGTGAGCGGGTGCCGCACCGCCTTGTACATGAAGCGGTCTTTGCTCGACATCTTCTCCCACATGCCGACGGTGACCATCGCGTAGGAGCCCACGTGGGAGCCGACGATCTTCGCGGTGTTGGCGTGGTGGTAGTTGTGCGAGTCGCGCCAGGCTTGGGGCGGCGTCATCACGAGCACGCCGTAGGTGTTGAGGATGGCCTTGGCCACCCGCGACCTTCGGAACAGCGCGAGGTGCTGGAAGTCGTGATAAAAAATAAAGAGTCGAACGATGGTCAGGCCCGCCGCGAGGGCGCACGCGAAGCGCGCCACCATCCAGGGGCTCGTCACCGCGCCGTAGGTGAAGGCGCCGTACACGAACAGCGTGATGAAGAGCAGGACCCAGCTCTTCGCGCGGTTCTCTTTCGCGAAGGCGCGGGTGTTGTCGAGCAGCCGCTGGGCTGCGCGTTTGGGATCATCCTTTTGGACTGCTTCTTCCATGGGTTTCACCAGCTGCCGACCTTCTACTCGGAAACTGGGATGTCGACCAATGGCCTGCCGTTGTTTTTCTGAAAATTCTCGAGCGCTTGGCCGCGTACAGCGGTTCGCAGAGACTGCGAATGGAGCCGGCCGAAGCGAGGCAGAGCTGCGTCTTTTTGCGCGGTTGCGAGCGCCCACGCGGGCGCAAGGCCCGGGTCAGAGGCGCGTGAGGACCAGGCCGAGGGCCTTCTTGCCCTCGAGCGGATGGCCGCTCTCGACGGCGTCGCGGCCCCGTGCGAGCACGTGCTCGGGCGGCGCGGTCAGGTCCCACACCAGGCCCACCCAGCTCAGCACCTTGAGGATGTAGAACGTGACGTCGTACTCCCACCAGTAGAAGCCCTGGTTGGTGGCGCGCTGGTAGTGGTGGTGGTTGTTGTGCCAGCCCTCGCCCAGGGTGACGATGGCCAAAAGCCAGCTGTTCTTGCTCTCGTCGGAGGTGGCGAAGCGGCGGCGACCGAGCCAGTGCGAGAGCGAGTTGATGGTGAAGGTGCCGTGCCACAGCAGAACCGTGGACACGAAGAAGCCCCAGAAGAGACCGCGGTTGCCGTCGAGGAGGAAGAGCGCCACCGCCAGGGCCACGCCCGGAAGGAGGTGAAATCGCTCGAGCCAGCGCAGCTCCGGAAACTTCATGAGGTCTTGCACCTTCGAGGTGTCGGTCCCCTCGTGCCTGTACGAGAGAATCCACCCCACGTGCGACCAGATGAAGCCCTCGAGCTTCATGGAGTGCACGTCTTCCTTGGTATCGGAATGCTTGTGGTGGTGCCTGTGATGGGCTGCCCACCACAAAACGCCCTTCTGCAAGCTGGTGACGGCGAGCACCGCCAGAATGAACTGGAAGACCCGGCCGGTCTTGTAGGTGCGGTGCGAGAAGTAGCGATGGTAGCCGCCGGTCACCGCGAACATGCGGAGCACGTAGAGGCCGACCGCCCAGGCGAGACCCTGCCACGAGAAGCCCACCCAGAAGAGCGCCGCGAGGGCTGCCACGTGGACCGCGAAAAACGGAATGCTCACGACCCAATGGATGGCGTAGGGACCTCGGGTTTCCGCGCGGGCGCTCATTCCTTGTTGGTAGCAACCGATTTGTCAGGAACCCGTCAGGATCCCGCCATTTTCCCGCGACCGAATCGGCAAAGTCCCCGCAACTGCGGGGTTCTTTGGCCGAAAGGGGCCCATGGGTTCGGGTTTTCCGACCTCCTCGAAAGGTGGCGCGCATGGGTTCCAAGGTGTTGCATGGGTTCGGTCGGGTGCTCCTTTCGGTGGGGCGCGCGTCGTGGTGGGTCTTCACCGCGCTCCTGAGCATGGTCCTCGGAAACGCGGGCTGCGTGGGCACCGCGCTCGACGAAGCTTCGCCGGAACCGAGCCCGGCGCCGTCCGGGGCGGCGCTTGCATCGACCGCCGACGATGCCCCGTGCCTTGCGGCGGCGGCGGCAACGCTGGCCAGCGCGTTCCTCCAAGGCGGCGCCTCGGGTTGCGCCCTCTCGACGCAGCCGGGCGCGTACGCCTTCGTCGCGCCCCGCGACGGCTACGTGCAGCTGCGCGTGGAAAGCCCGGGCGTGCCGGCGCTTCGGGTGCGGGCGCCGAACGGCGAAACGGTCGGCCTGGCGGTCTCCGCCACGCGTGCGCCGGGCGAGCCGCAACTGCTCACGTTTGCGGTGGCCTCGGGAGCGCCCTACGCGGTCGAGGTCTCGGCGACCACTGCGCTGCGCTACCGGGTGAAGGCTTCTTTCGTGGCAGTGCCCGACGCCTACGAGCCCAACGACACGCCCGCGAGCGCCCCGGTGGTCCCCGTGCAAGCGCCGGTGTACGGGTACTTCTTCGCGGGCGCGCTCGGCAGCTCGGCGCCGGCGGCGGCCTTCGACGACTACTACGCCGTGGACCTCGCGGCCGGCGAGGTGCGCGTCACGCTCGACGAAGTACCGCATCTGGCCCTCGCGATCGCGCTCTTCGACCCGTCGGGCAACCTCGTCGCCGAGGAGCGTGCGGGCAAAGACCCGACCTCTGCCGTGGTGTTGGGCGCCGCCGCGCCCAGCGCGGGCCGCTACCTGGTTCGCGTTTTCCATCCCGCGGGCGCCCTGCCGCTAGCCCTCCGCGACGATCTGCCGCCTCCGCACTTCTCGAAGCCCTACCGCCTCCGCTTCACGCAGTGACGTCGCCCCTGGCGAAAGGTCCTATGATACCACTCGGCCATGTCGCAACCGAATGGTTCCAAGGCCAAGCTCGGCGCCCTCGTCGTGGGCGCCATTGGCATCGTCTTCGGTGACATCGGAACCAGCCCACTCTATGCGCTCAAGGAGTGCATCGCGGCGCCGCACGGTCTCGATGGCACGCAGGCCGACAACATCCTGGGGCTCCTCTCGCTCATCTTCTGGTCCATCACGCTGGTGGTGTCGGTCAAGTACCTCACCTTCGTGATGCGCGCCGACAACCGCGGCGAGGGCGGCATCTTGGCGCTGCTGGCGCTGGTGCCGGAGTCGCTGCAAAAGTCTCGCGGGGGCGGCGTCGGCTGGATAGCGCTGCTGGTGCTGGTGGGCGCGGCGCTGCTGTACGGCGACGGCATGATCACGCCGGCCATCTCGGTGCTTAGCGCGGTGGAGGGCCTGGAGGAGGCGACCTCCACCTTGAAGAGCTACGTGGTGCCCATTACCTGCGTCATCCTGGTGGGGCTCTTCGCGGTGCAGCGCCACGGCACCGCCGGCATCGGGCGCTTCTTCGGGCCCATCATGGTGCTCTGGTTTTTCGTCATCGGCGCCCTCGGCGCCTACCACATCGCGCAGAACCCGTCGGTGCTGCGGGCCCTGAACCCCGCCTACGCAATTCATCTGTTCGTCGAGCACCGCTACCACGCGTTCCTGGTGCTCGGCTCGGTGGTGCTCTCGGTGACCGGCGGCGAAGCTCTGTATGCCGACATGGGGCACTTCGGCATTCGCGCCATTCGCGTCGGTTGGCTCTTCTTCGGCATGCCGGCGCTGGTGCTCAACTACTTCGGGCAAGGCGCGCATCTCATCGCGCACCCGGAGACCATGGGCCGTCCGTTTTACTCCATGGTGCCCAGCGGCGCGCCGGCGGCTGCCCTGTGCGTGCTCGCCACCATGGCGACGGTCATCGCGTCGCAGGCGCTCATCAGCGGCGCGTTCTCGCTCACCCACCAGGCCATTCAGCTGGGCTTCTTCCCGCGCGTCACCGTGAAGCACACGTCGCACGAGGCGGAGGGGCAGATCTACGTTCC
>JBBQWQ010000035.1:0-80277 GCA_038210445.1 Polyangiales bacterium | reverse complement strand
GGCCGCGGTCCATCCTCCGCAGGCCATTTGTATGCAATATACACACGCGCGCTGCCCGACAACCGTCCCCCAGTCGGGGGCGCGCGCCAGGGAGACCTCATTTCGCAGAGAAAATGGGGTTTTGGGATGAGAACTAGCTAGGGTCGCCAGAGGCCCGACGTCGCGCGGCATGGGCTGGTTCTTGCTGCTGCCGACTGCGTCGCTTCGGCGGGGCTCTTTTCTTTGGCAAATTTCGCAGCTCGCGCGGTCGCGCCCGGGGCGCGCCCGGTCGCGCCCGCAGTTTCGGCCGTTTCGACGAGCAGATTGCGCCTACTTGGAGGGCATTCCCGATGGGTACGCGACTTGCGAAAGGGTGGGTATGCCCCAACCGCCGCTGTGCCGAGTCGCTCCCGTCGTTCTTGAACGTCGCGCGGTGGGCCGATGATGCGGCGGCTTCCGGTCGGCGGCGCCGCAGCAGGTCTCGGCGTGCTCATCTCGCTGGTCGCCTTCGCGCAGCCTGCGCCGTTGAGGCCGGGCGCGCCGGGTGCGGCAGGCGGCTTGGGTCCGGTGTCGCCGCGCGCAACGGTCGTGGGGCCCATCGGCGCCCCGGTGAGCGACCCCACCCTACCGACCGTCAATGGCGTCACCGTCGGTGCGGCTTCGACCGTGGTCGACGCCAAGTGCCGGGAGCCCGGGGTCAAGTGCATCCGCGGCACGCGGCGCACGCGGCTGCCGCTCGAGCGCGTGCGCCTCGACTTTGCGACGGGCGAGTTCACGCGGGTCTTCATCACCGTTCGCGGAGGCAACGTTCTGTCCATCCACGCGCGCTATCGCACACCCGACGAGAGCCGACTCTCGATGCTGGTCAAAGCGTTCGGACCCGGCTCGCCGCGCAAGGGTGTCGTTGCCTGGGCCGCCGCCAGCGGCGTGGTGACGGAAATGAACATGCGAGGTCAGGCCATCCAGTACATCGACACCAAGAGCGCCGCCGCCAAGGGCTTTGCCCTCAACGCGCGCGCATTTCTCGCCGCCTCGCCCAAGCTCGAGTCGATTCGGCCCGCGGTGCTCGGCTCGCTCTCGCCGTCGCGTGCAGCAGCGCTGGGCGCCGCGCGGGCCGGAGAGCTCCAGCTCGAGCAAGTGCCGACGCCCGCTGTCACCAATCCCCTGAAGATTCCCGTCAAAATTACCCTGGGCCGCCTCACCTGCTACGACGAGAACGACCTCACGTCGATCTTTCACGGCGACGACCCATACATCAACATCGTGGGAACCCACACCCGCCCCGACCCCAAGGCGTGGTTTCTTCAGAAGGCCTACTCCGACGTGGAGTCGGGCGACCACCTGGACGTGAACCAGGCTGTTTTTGCCGAAGGCGATGCGCGGAGGTTCGTGACGGTGGGCGAAGCCGTGGGCGTGCAGTTTACACTGCTCGAGAGCGACCTGGGCACCAACGACGAAATCGACTTCGCCTTTCCAACGGTCGACTACGGCTTTGCATTCGCCAATCAGAGCAAGACCTTCAACTACACCGAGAACCTGCAGGGCGACGGCGGCGGATACACCCTCAGCTACAAAATCGAGATCGGCGCGGGTACACCCGACCCCAGCGCATACAACGTATCGCCCCGGTTTCGGTCGGTCGAACCCCAGCAATGGGCGGGTGCCTACGGCGGGAGCGTGGGGGCTGCCGCCAGCGACGGCGCCCTCACCTTCCTCGCCTCGCGCGACCCCGCGTATCCGCGCGGCGTCTTGTACGGCTCGATCAAGGACGGCGCAGTCTCCGCTTCGGTGCGAACCATTCGACTTCAGGGTGACAACGTCGAGCTGTTCGTCAGGTACCCTTCGGGCAACCCGGGCACGCTGGTGGGGTATCTGGTGGGCGCGGGCACCGAGCGGCGCCTGGTCGGCACGCTGACGCGCGATGGCGTGACCCGTGGTGTTTCGTTGGTGAAGAAGTGAGGATCCGCATGTTCCACAAGACCGCACGCACCGCACTCGCCACCCTGGCCGCGCTGGTCGCCCAGGCCGCCGCTGCGCCCTCCGCCCAGGCCTTCACCACCGGAGGGCACTTCACCGCCACCGCGCGAGGCCTGAAGCGCGCCGGCTTCGACGGCAACGCCATTCGCCACGTGCAGGCGGCCAACTACAACGTGGACCACATGGTCAACTTGCCGAACAAGATTCTTCTGGAGGACGGCGACGCCCAGAAGGGCAAGAACGTGGTGAGGTTCTTCCACATGGACGGCCTCCACCTGACCGGCTACATCGACCGCGAATTCGCCTTCATCGACGCAGCCATGAAGAAGGCGGTGCAGGATGCGAAGGGCCGTCGCGATCCCAAGATCATCCTCAATGCGCTGGGCATCGCGTCGCACGCCATTCAAGACTTCTATTCGCACTCCAATATGGCAGACATCGACTGGACAGCTTGGAAGGGCTCAAGGGTGGTCACCCTCGAGGACGTTCCGGTAGATATGTGGCAGAGTCCGCTGATCACCGGCCGGTGGTCCGACCCCGCCGACGTAAAGGGCCTCTTCTCCGGGATGCCGTCGGCGGGCGGCCCCTACGGAAACGCTGGCGTTCCGAACTATCCGGCTCACGGGAGCTCGACCCAGGAGTGTTCCGTGGCCGACGGACAAAAGGAGTGCGGCCTGAACCACGACGGTGGTCGTCGTCGAAGCAACCTGGTCGCCATCATGATGGCCGCCGAGGCAACCTTCGATCTCGCAGAGCGGACCAAGACCCAGGTCGCCGACCCGGCTCTGTGGGCGCAGGTAGTGAATCCGGGCGCCTCTAGCGCGGTCGACCATCAGATCGAGCGCGCGCAGGCCATGTCGATGGCCGCTGGGCAGTGGGGCTCCGAGCGGGGAGAGAGCTACGTGCAAATTGCCATTGCCTTTGCCGCCACCGGAGGAACCACCAGCTGGGACAGGGCGTGGACGAGTACGCTCTTCTCCATGTGGCTCGCGGCGCCGACGGCGCACGCAACCGGCGGCGGTGCCAACCCTTTCCCCGCCAACAACGTGACACTTTTCGGCCTGCGCCAACCGACGACGCCGCCCAATCCGGGTATCTACGCCGCCGGATACAACGTAGTCTGGGGCGGAAGACGCGGTAGTCTCGACGTCGCCGTCAGTGCTCCGAACCTGGTGGGCACTCTCACCATCGACAACAAAATCTACAGAGATACTTCCATTCGCGAGGCTGCCGACGGCGGCCTTCAGATGAAGCTGCGGTCGTCCGACAACGTGGTGCTCACCGGGACGCTGTACGTTACGGGACTCAACCGTGAGCTCTCGGGCTTCTTGCGCGATGGCGTTGCCGGCGTGCCCGATGGCTTCGTGGCCGTCAAGCGCAAGATCGGCGATGTGGGTCCAGTGAACCCCGACCTGCAGGTGCAGTAGCGCTGCCCGAAAAATCGGACCGGCATCGCTCTCGATAGGTGCCTGCTCGCGCGTGGGTAAGGGTACTTGTTCTCGACGTGAGCAAGGTTTCGACTTTGCGGTAGCAGAGAGGACGAATCGATGGTCTTCATCGCGCGCGCGGGCTGGGCTGGATTGGTGCTTTGTGTGACGGCTGCAGCGTGCTCCAGCACGCCAGCGGGGGCGCCCATCTCCGATGCATGCGGTGCGCTGTTCGATGCGCTCGCGGCGCGCGACCAACGATGCAGCCAGGCCACCAGCGAGTTTTCTGCCGAGAATCGTGAAACCTACGTTCGTGATTGCTTGCTCCGCACCAAAGCCTCTGGGTCTGGATACGGCGCGCCCTTCTTGGACGGGTGCGCGAAGGCGGTATCCGCGGAGCGCACCGCGTGCCCCTCGCTCGAAGACTTGCCCGCCTGTGTGGCCCCCCGGGGCGCCCTGGCCGACGGCGCGCCGTGCATGCTCGCGACGCAATGTAGCGGCGGATTCTGCCGCGGAGTGGAGGCTAAGGTTGGTGGTTGCGGCGTGTGTGCGTCGCTCCTTCTCCTGGGCGCGTCGTGCAACGGGAGCGGCACCGAGAGCTGCGACCGCGGGCTGCTGTGTGTGGGCGGCAAGTGCGCCTCGCCGGCCCAGGCGGGGCAGGCGTGTACGGTGGCCGGCAGCACCGAGGAATGCGCGGCGGGTCTGTATTGCGCCGGCGCCACGTGCGCCAAGCTCCCGGCGAAGGGCGAGACCTGCTCGCTGGTGTGCGCCGCGCCTCTGGTGTGCGCCGGCACCTGCATCGAGCCCGTGGCATTGGGTGGAACCTGCACCGAGCGCAACGAGTGTGCCCCCAGCCTGGCGTGTGTGGGCGGCAAGTGCAGCGCGCCCACCATCTCGTTGGCTTTGGGCCCATGCGGCACCGCCTCCACCCGATGCGACAAAGGGCTCGAGTGCGTATTTGGCGAGTCCGACGCCAAGTGCGAGCCCTTCGTCGCCGAAAACGGCGCCTGCACCACCAGCGGCCCGCCCTGCAAGCCCTTCCTTGCCTGCACCAACGGCACCTGCACCTACGCCGACCCAGCTCGCTGCCGGTAGCTTTTTCCCGGACGCTGCTTCCGGGGCGAGCGGCGTTGCGGATGATAGGCTCGATCGAGCATGAAGGCTCTCTGGCGAGGTCGTCCACCAACAGGACTTCGGCGCGTGGGCGCGACCTACGCCGCGCTGGCGGTCGCCCTCACGTCACCGGTCTTTCTTTACGTGCCGCATCTCGCGTGGCTGTGCCCGGTGCTCGCGCTCTGCGGCAGCCTCGCCGCTTTCATTCTGTCGCTGGTGGCCCGCTTCGGCCGCGACACGCCGGTTACGCTCCGCGAAGGGCCCGCCGGAGTCGACGTGTGGGTTGCCGGTGAGCCGACGCCCGCGCTCGCGCTGCGGGGAGCCGATCTCCTCGGCGTGTCTACCTGCGAAGGGGCCACCGGCGTCGATTTCGCCATCACCCACCGCGCGCAACCTCACAGAAGCTTGGTCTTCGAGGGCGTTGCGCCGAGCGACGTGGAGCCTCTCCGTCGGGTCCTTGGGCTCCCCCAAGGCGGCTTCGGCGGGGCCGCCTTTCCCCAGGGAACGTCGCGCACCCTAGGCAGCGCCCTCTCGGGCGTCGCCAGTTTCTGGTTCGGCATCGTGTTCGCCTTCTTCGGGCTCGGGGCTGCGCTCGACGCTCCCGGTCCGGTGAGCGTGGTGCTCGTTGCGTTCACCATCCTGGGCATTCCCCTGGCCTTCTTCGTATGGCTGGCGCAGCGCCTCACCATGCGCGCGCAGCTCGGGCGCCAGTCGTGCACCCTCCGCCCCGATGGCTTTACCTGCGCGGTCGACGGCCGAGAGCGCACCCTGCGCTACGCCGACATCGCCTCCGCCGCGCTGGAGCGCGCGGGCATCGGGCTACGAACGACCGACGGAAATAATGTGTATGTTGCACTAGATCGGGTGTCGGTCCCAGAGCGCCAACACCTTCTGCGCCAGCTCCTCAGCGCTCGCGACCGAGCCCGCGCCACGAGCGCCGGCGCGAGCTTCGAAGAGTCGCTTCGTACGTTCCTGCAGAGGCCGGACGAGCCCCTGCTGGGTTGGCTCGCCCGCGTCGATTCCATCTCGGTGCTTCCCGGCGAAGGGGCGGCGCTCTATCGCGAGGCGGGCATTCCCGAGCGCGTCCTGTGGGCCGCGCTCGACGATCCCGACCTGCCGGTGGAGCTTCGTAGCGCCGTTGGACGCCGCCTGTGTCGCGTCGACGCCTCGGCTCGGGTGCGGGTTGAGAGCACCGCCCTACGACTCCACGAGCCCGCCGAGCAGGCGCGCTTTCGCGTGGTGGTCGACCTGGACCCGGCCACCCAGAGCGAGCCGCCGTCTGCCTACGAAAAGGTCACGCAGGGCCGCCGTTGAGTCTCAGGGAAACGAGACTTCTTCGCTCGAGGTAACGGTGCCCGAGGCGCCTCGGGCGCTCGACGTGACGCGGTAGGTGCCGTCCGGAAGGTCGACACCGGTTTGGGTAGCCGCGTTGCAGTTGAGCGAGGTGAAGGTGCCATCGGCGTTCTTGCGCGCGATGGTGTAGGTGCCAGGAACCATCTGCGTGCCACCGCCGCTCTGCGCGACCTCCACGTGGTCGACCTCGAGACGGTTGAGCGTGAACGAATGGGTGCTGCCGGAAACCGTCGCCTGCTTCACTTCGAACCCGTACACCACCACCGCCACGTCGGCGCGGCTGCCCTGAGGCACCACGAACGAAGCGTTGGGGCTGCCGTTGGCATTGCGTACGAACGCGGAGGCTTGGGTACCCCACGCCCCGGCGCGCAGGTACGCCGCGCTGCAGTTGCTGGGGTTGGGATACGCCGCGTCGTAGTCGTCGAGGGCCAGCTTGACGCGCGCGGTGGGGAGCACCACTTCCTTGATGGCGCCCTCGGTGACGATGGCGTCGAGGGTATTCGTCTCGGTGCCAGGAGCGACGATCACCTTCCCGGCGAGCGAGAGCATCTGCCCACCGTTGGCGCTGGCTTGCCATGCGCCCCCCGCGTTGAGGAACCCCGCGTACCCTTGCGAGGGCGTCAGCGTCACGCGAGCACCGCCCAGCGTTACCGGCTCCGCGAAGCGCACCCGCAAGCCACCGGGCGTGCGGGCAGTGACGGTGGCCGCGGTGATGGCGATGGCTTCCGTTTGCGCCATGGTCTGGCCGTCGGGAATGGTCGCGCCGACGATCTGCAGGTTGTACGTGCCCGGCACCTTTTCGCGCCGCTCGCCTAGCGCCATCGCCGGGCCGTCGAAATTGAACTGCCCCGCGAAGCCGGTGGCGAAGGAGGGCTTGCGCAGATCGAACGCGCCGTTGCCGCCCTTGGGCTTCACCTTCTTTTTGATCTCCGAGTCCTCGGAGCTCGCGTCTTCGTCGTTGCCAGCGACGCACGCGACGCTGTGGGCGGCCATGGTGGCGAGAAGGAGCGAGAAGAAGACGGACGATCGGTTCATGGAAGGTTCCTTGGCGGAGGGTTGCGGTGGGTCCTCGGGCAAGTCCTACGAACCCTCGTGAAGGTGTCTTCCTCACAAAGTGTCGCGAGGTGTCTTTTGTAGGAAGGCTGGCGAAAATGGGCGTCCGCGCGATCGCGCTGCTGGCATCCCCGTCGGCCTGGGTGCCGGATTCGTCTAGGTGCCGCGCCGCGTACGAAGCATCGCGTAGACGAGATAGGCGCCGGCCGGCGTTCCGACGAGGGTGAGCAGAGAGAGCACGGCATAGGCCAAGGTCGATGCAGACATGGGAATCTCCTGAGCGTGAAGTGCGAGCGGCCTTTCCGCCTCGCGTTCCCCAGGACGAGGCCACCCTGCCCAGGTCGCGGCGAAAGAGATGCCCGCCCTCGCTTTTCTTCGAAGAACGGCGAAACATCGGCGAAATGCGGCCGAAAGGGCTCGAATGAAGGCACTCTGGCGCAACCGTTCGGTCCCCGTGAGTCGGCACCTGGGCTCGGTAGCTCTGGCGGGCGTGGTGGTCCTCGGCACCTTCCTCCTGCAGCTCGTTCCCTACTTCGCGTGGCCCGCACCGCTGCTGACCATCGTCGGCGGCATCGTCGTGTGGTCGCTCTCGACGCGGCGCACTGCGCCGCTGAGCCAGACCGTGGAGCTGGTGCCGCGACCCTACGGTCTCGAAGTACGGTCGGCCGGCGTGACTATCTTCGAGCTCCGCGGAAAGGACCTGCTCGGGGCGTCGCTCTGCGCTGGTGACGGAGGCCGGGTGGACGTGACGCTCACCCATCGCGATCGAGCCTACCGCAGCTTCGTCTTCGAGGGCCTCGCCCGGGAAGACGTCGAGGCCTTTCGCCAGGCGCTCGCCCTTCCCTACGCCGGCTTCGGTGGCGCCATGTTCCCGCAGGGCCCGCAGCCGGGCGTACCGGGCCTGGGGGTCGCCTTCGCGAGCGTGTTCATGGCGGGATGCAATGCGCTTCTGGCCTTCACCAAGCTCGCGGTCGATCTGCCGATGGTGTTCGTGATCATGGCTGTCATGTGCGCGGCGACCTACGCCGCCTTCATGTGGACCATCCTCGTACCCACCGGAACCCCGCGCCACATCGCGCCGTACTGCGCTCTGAGCTACTTCGGACTCCGATACTTCGCCGGCACCGCGCGAGACGTCGCGTATTCCCTCATCGTGAGCGCGCGTGTCGCCGGCGGGAACGTTGCGGTTCACCTGCGCGACGGACAGGTGCTCTCGCTTCCGCTCGGCACGCTGGTGCCCGCGGAGCGCGCGAATCTGGTGCGTCAGCTCACGAGCGCGGTGGAGCGCGACCAGCGCGCCGAGCTCCCACCCACCTTCGGCGAGACCCTCACACGTCTCGAGCGCGAGCCGGGCGAGCCGCTGCGCGCATGGCTCCTTCGGGTCGATTCCCTCGCCGTGATGCCCTCCGGAGAGAGCACGTACCGGCATATGGGCGTGTCCGAGCAGGAGCTGTGGGACGCGCTCGAGGATCCGGACACCGCCTGCGACGTGCGGATCGCGCTCGCGCGACGGCTCGGCCGCACCAGCCCCTCGGCCCATGCGCGGGTGCAAGCCCTCACCGAACGCCTTCACGGCGACGACGATCGGCTTCGCATGCGCGTCGCCATGGCGACTGATCTAGCGCAGGTGCCCGAGCGTGCCGGCGATCTGCTCCAGCTCGTGTACCGTTGATGTGCGCGAGCGGTGCTACCCTCGAGAGCGCATGAAGGCCCTCTGGCGTAACCGGCCGCCGCCGCGCTCTCGAAGCGCCTTTTTCACGTACCTCGCTGCATTTTGCGCCGTCGCCGCCGGCGGCCTCACCTTCGCGCCGGTCCCCTTCGTTGCCTGGGTGGGCGCGGCGCTGGGCTTGCTGTTCGGGCTCGCCGCGGCGTGGATGTCGTCGACGATCGCGCCCACCCGGACCCAGAACGTGGAGCTCGTGCCCACCCCCGACGGCGTCGAGGCGCGGTACCCCGGCGATGCGCCGTTCGAGCTGGCGACCGCCGACCTTCTGGGGGTCTCCACGTGCGCGGGCGAGGGCGCCGTCGACGTGGCCATCACCCATCGGTCGCAGCCGCAACGGCCCTTCGTCTTCGAGGGGTTGCGGCCCGAGGACGTGGAGCCGCTGCGTCGCGCGCTCGGGCTCCCGCAGGGCGGGCTCGGCGGCATGGCCTTCCCCTTCGGGCCTGCGCCGGGGCCCACGCGCGCGTTGCGAACCCTCTCGTACCTGGCCGCCATCGGGACCGCCGGCGCCTATGCGCTCGGCGCCTTGAGCGAGGAGCCGATGGTGAGCGTCTCCCTGGGCATTTACGGGATAGTGCCGCTGCTTGTTCTCGTTGGGTACAACGCTAGCGCTTCGGCCAATCGCCTTGCGTGCGCCCGGAGCTGCGTCATGCAGCCTTTGGGACTTCAGTACTGGGAGGTCGACGCCGTGCGCACGCTCCCGTACGGCGAGATGACCCACATCGTCGACACCGCCGACGGCGTCGAAGTCACCCTGCGCAACGGCATGCGCTGGGAGGGCAATCTGGAGGCGCTCAGCGCCGCGGAGCGCTCCCACTGGGCCCGGCAGCTGCGCAGCGCGCGCGACCGTGCGGTGGCGAGCGCAACGATGGTGCCCGCGGTGGACGTGTTCGGCGCGCTGCACCGTGGCGCGGGCGAGCCGCTGCGCGCGTGGCTCGAGCGCATCGACGCGGTGAACGTCTTTCCGGCGGGGGAGGGGAGCTATCGATCCATGGGCGTATCGGAGCCCGAGCTCTGGCAAGCGCTCGAGGATCCTGACACCCCCCTCGGACTCCGCATCGCCATTTCTCGGCGTCTCGGTCGTCGCGACGCGACTTCGCGAACGCGGGTCGACGGCGCCCTCAAGCGGCTGCACGCCGCCGACGACCGCGCGCGCGTGCGCATCGCGGTCGACACCGAGCTCGCCGAGCTCCCCGAATCCGTGCAAGATCCACTGGTTCTCGACGCCGCGCGGGGCGACTGAACCTGGACGATCAGCGGGTGGGGTCGAGGTCGGCGACCTCGATGTAGCCTTTGGAGAGCACCACCCGGCGCACCAGCTCTTCCAGGATCGGGTCGCGCGGGGCGAACATGCGCAGGTCGTCGAGGGCCCGCGAGGTCGACTCGCGCTCGCCGGTGACGGCGGTGGAGATGGCGCGAATGCGCAGGGCGCGCACCGTGAGCTTCACCAGCTCCGGGTTCTTGCTGGGAAGAATGGCGCCAGCCACGCGATCGCGCGCCCCCATCTGCTTGTCGAGGGCGATGCGCCGATCGGAGATGCCGCGCGGCTCGCCTTCGAAGCGGGTGAACAGACCGGCGGGCAAGAGATGGCGCGCCAGGCCGCGGTCCCAGGTGGCGCCGAACTCGAGCACCAGCGGTCGCGCCGCCGAGAGCTCCGAGAGCGAGAGCTCGGAGGGCGTGCCGGCGATCATCATGTCGCGCACCACCGAGGTGAGCTTCGGTTCGCGCGCGATGACGGTGCGGGCCGAGCGCGCGTCGAGCGCGAAGGTAGGCAACACGTCGATGTCCGGGCGCATGGTGCCGGCGGCGCGCGCCGCTCGCACGCGGCTGTAGAGCCTGTCTTCCGAGACCAGCAGCAGCGCACGCGGAGGAATGTCGTCGAAGGCCAGCTCTTCCCACAGGTGGGTGGTCGACTCGCCGCGCAGCGCATTCCGCGTCTCGGTCTCGTCGAGCATGCGGAGCGGTGCAGCCAAGAACAGCACCTGCATCATGGTGGCGCTGGCGGCCGCGAACGGAATGCGTGCATGGGCCACGGTGGCGGTAAGCGCCCACAGCGCGCTCGCTCCGGAGGCCGCGAGCACGGTGGTGCCGGCGATGGCCAGCGCCGAGAAGCGCACGGCGCCCGCCGCCGCGCCGGCGTAGATGCCGAGGCCCGACACCAGCACCACCCCCGCGAAGGCCAGCGCGAGGCGACGCTCGCGGCCGGCGTGACGCACCATCACCACGAACCCCGCCGAGGCCAGCGCCAGCTCGAGGTACCCCACCTCGCTGCGCACGAAGGCTGAAAGCGTGCTCACCGAGGCGACGCCGCGATCGCCCATGGCCGCCGCCATCCAGGGCACACGCACGCCTTCGTGCAGCGAATCCATGGCCGCCCATCCCATGGGCAAGAGCCCCACCGCGAGGCCACCGAAAAACAGCCCGGCCGACCTGGAGAATTCGGTCCAGAGCTTGGGCGCCACCGCGAGCGTTGCCACCAGCGCCACGACGCCGAGCAGCGGCTCTTCTGCGAAGGCCAGGCCCACGAGAAGTCCGAAGCGCGCCATGGGAACCGGAGACGTTGGTTCGCGAAGCCCCAGGACGATGGGCAGGAGCGCAAGGCACGCGCCCAGCAGCGCGCTCCCCGGGGAAGTCGCCTCGAACTGGACGATCGGCGAGAGCGTCACCACCAGCGAGGCGATGAGCGAGAGGCCGGCGCGGGTTCGCGGACGAACGCCTCCGGCAGTACCGCGACCGAGCCCTTCGCGGTTTGAAAGCGCATGGGTGCCGAGCGCCGCGAAGGCCAGCTCGAAGGCAAGCACCCCGAGAAGGCCTGCCACCAGTGCCGAAGGCGCGCCGGCGCGAAACGCCCGAGTTCCCAGCGGGAGCAGGTTGCCGAGGCCGGCCAGGACGAGATCGGGCCCATGAAAAAGCCCCGCCCCGGAGCGCCCGAGTGTGCGCACCACGCCAGCGTCGTGCGCCGCATCGACGGCGTTGCTGGCCGACCCCATCGCCACCAGCATCGGCGCAAGGCACGCCGCGGCCTGCGCCACCGTTCGGGCGTTCGGCAGCGCCGCGCGGGCTTTCTGGAGAAGCGATGGAGAAACCATGCCGTCTCCCGGGGTACCAGACGGCGGCCCGGTGGGCCGAGAGAACGGCGTCGATTTCCCCCGACTCCCTTCTCACATGCACTGGGGCGAAGGATCGTTGGGCTGCGCCACGCAGAAGGTGTCGCACGTGCGCTCGGTGATGGTCTTGCCGCCTTTGCACTCGAGCAGGTGCGGCTTCTTGTCGTCGCCGCCGGGGACGCAGAGGTACCCATCGGCCTGGTCCGCGCATCCGCCCACGCAATACACACCCACGGTGGTGGCCAGCGACTTGAGCGGAATGTCGAAGTCGTGGCCTTTCCACTCCATGCTCCACTTGTGTACCTTAACGTCGATCTCGGTGCGATCTACACCCACGTGAGCGCCCACGCCTGGCGTGAGGGTGACGCGGGTCACGCAGTCGGGCTCGGTCTTCGCCTTGATGTAGGGGCCGAACGAGGCGTGCGGACCGTGCGCCGGAATGCCGGCGATGCGCAGCTCCAGCTTCACGTCGAGGCCACACTGCGCCGAGACGGAAGCCTTGGTGGCGCTGGGCGGCGCCCACGAGAAGTGGATGTCGTCGAGGTTCGAGCCGTCGAAGAACCAGCCCTTCTTCTCGTCGTGACCGAAGCTCGCGCGAGGGTAGCCCTTCATGTTCACCGCCCACTTGGCGTCGAGCACGCCCTCGGTGGAAGCGCTGCAGGTGGCCTCGACGTTGCCGAACACCTGGAAGGGAATGCCGGCGAAGCCCGTGTAGGTGAAGAGCAGCTTGGGCTTCTTCAGAAACGAGTAGGTGGCCTTGGGCGCCTCCCCCTGCGAAGCCGCCTGCACCTTGATCCAGGCCGAGGCGTCGAGCTTGACGCCGGCGTCGACCTTGAGCTCGTTCTTGATTTTGATGCCGCCGGCGCAACCGAGCGGGCCCAAGCCCTTCCATTTGCAGTCCACGAGGTCGATCTTCGCCTTGAACTTGGGCGACGCAGTGACGGTCGCGCCCACCAGCACGTGAATCGGTCCCCGGTCGATGATGGGGCGCTCGTCGAGACCGAAGGTGAAGCCGCCGTTTTTGCCGCTCGCCTGGAAACCCTTGGGCGTTTTGGGGTCGGCCTTGGGGCCTTCGGTCTTGAGCCCGAGTGCAGCGTCGCTCGGCGCATCGACCAGCGTGGCGCCCACGTCGCCCCACTCCGAGAGATCGTACGCCACCTGGTCGCTGTCGAGGTTCATGTGCGCCTCGTTCACGGCGTCCATGAGCTCCGCCTCTTCGGTCTCGAACGAGACGCTGTCGCCGAGGTCCTTCTGACCCACCACGCGCCGGAGAAATCCGTAGGGGTTGCGGTCCTTGACCGGGCCGGGCTCGCCCACCACCACGCTCCCCACCTTGATGGCGGCGAGGGACTTAGAGGCGGTGGTCTTGGCGATGACGAGCGAGGTCGGCAGCACCGTCACGTCGGCTTCGAAGGCGTCGTCGGTGACCACCGCCTCGGCCTTGAACTCCACAGCAGCCTGATCGCCGATGGGCGGCGGGTCGACGGTCTCGCTGCAAGCGGGCAGCACGACTGCCGCGGTCATCGTCGTACCCAACATTGCCCAGAGCATCGTGCGCTTGTTCATGAAACCCAGTCTTCCAAGACCCGTGCCGTCGTAAGTTTACGTGTTTACGGGAACTTACGGGACAGACTCAGGAAGCTTCGTCGGGCGCACCCGACACCCTGGAGCGGGGGAGATCCAGGCGGCTAGCGACCGGTGATGGCGTGGCGCTTGATGAGCTCGTGAAGCCAGGTTCGGTTCATACCGGCGGCGCGCGCCGCGGCGCTCACGTTGCCACGGTGCTCCGCCATGAGCTGCTCCACGTACACCCGCTCCACGTGGTCGACCACGCGGTCGCGCACCACCTTGTACGGCTCAGAGACGTCGATGTGGAGCGGATCGGAAGGGCCCTCGTTCGCGTCGCCGCCGCCGAGCTCCGGTCCGAGCACCAGCGACCGCATCACGAAGTTCTTCAGGTCGCGCAGGTTGCCCGGCCACGCCGCGCCCATGGCGGCCTTCACCAGCGCATCGATACGTTCGCCTTCGTGGCCCTCGGCGAAGTGCTGCACCAGGAGCGGAATGTCTTCGCGTCGCTCCCGCAGCGACGGCACCCGTACCGTGACCACCGCGAGGCGGAAGTAGAGGTCCTCGCGAAACGTACCTTCGTTGACCATGCGATGCAGGTCGCGGTGCGTGGCTGCGAGCACGCGCGCGTCGACCTTCTCGTAGCGATTTGCCCCGACCCGCTTCACCTCGCCGCTCTCGAGCACGCGCAAAAGTCGGCTCTGCATGAGCGCCGGGAGCTCGCCTATCTCGTCGAGGAAGACCGTGCCCCCGCGCGCGGCTGCGAAGACCCCGTCGCGCGCTCGCTGGGCGCCGGTGAACGCGCCTGCCTCGTGGCCGAAGAGCTCCGACTCCATGAGATTCTCTGGCAGCGCGCCGCAATCGACTACCAGGAAGGGACCCTTCGGGCGCAGCGACGCCTCGTGCAGGGCCCGAGCGACCAGCTCCTTGCCGGTGCCCGTCTCGCCGAGCACCAGCACCGAGAGCGGCGTGGCGGCCACCTTCGCCAGCTTGGCGAACAGCTCGCGCATCGTCTCGCTCTGCCCCAGCAAGTCGCCGAAGCGCGCGTAGGGCCATAGCGGAACGCGCGCTGGAGCAGTCGCGGCCTGGGTTCGCACGGTGGCGGCGCCGAAGCGCAGCTCGTCACCGGCGCGGGCGAGCGCCTCACGCACCCGCACGTTCTGTACGAATACGCCGTTGCGACTCCCGAGATCGCGCACCCACAGACCCTCTGGCGAGGGGACGAGCTCGGCGTGCACGCGCGAGACCGTGGGGTGCGCCACCATGCAGCCGCAGCTACGATCGGAGCCCAGCGTGATGGTGCTACCCAGGCGGAAGTCGCGCACGCCGGTGTCGTCGGTCCAGTGCAGCTCGGTGACCGGGCGCAGCGCGTGGTCGTCGAGCTTGAGCGTCGATATTTCGTGGATGAGCACCGAGCTACCTCTGGCGCGGAAGCGTACCATGGCGCTGCGTGGGCTCGCGCTCGGCGGTCAGTGACCGAAGCGGGCCTTGTTGGCCTCGTAGAGCGCGGTGCGGTTCTTCTTGCGGTCCTCGTTCACGGCGAGAATCGACTTGGCGTGGGCCACGAAGCTCGCGCGGCATGTGGCGAAGGCCGCTGCGGTGTAGCGGTCTGAGACCTGCTGGCGGCGCGCCTCCTTGGTGCTCTCCGAAATGTTGGAGGCATCGATCGCAGCGTAGATGGGGGCCGCCGGTCGCCACACCCGCGCGTTGCAGGCGTTGAGTGCGGTGCGGGTCGCCTGCAGGCCGTCGACGATCCGCTTCGGCGGCGGCTCCCACGGGCGGTCTTCCGGCGCGCCTTTGGCCTTGGCGTAGGAGCCATCGCTGTCGACGTATATCGTGTGCTGCACGCCCTTGGGCCAATCGGCCGCGGTGCCCGGGCCCATCGCCAACTCGGATGCCGGCACCTCGTAGGTGCTCCCATCGAGCGCCAGGAATCGCACGTGGCCGTTCCGGGCGGCACCCAGCACGAAGCCCGGCGTCTCCTTCGCGAGCGGGGGGAACTTATTCGGCACAAGACCGTGGAACGAGAGATCCGCCCCCTGCTCCTCGTCCATCGCCTCCCACCCCATGGCCCAGCCGTAGGGCGCGAACGTGTACCAATTGGGCTGTCGCAGCAGGCCGAGCTCGAGCACGCCGGCCTCGCCCGGTTTCGAAAGCAGGCTGTGGTAGTTGCCCCACGAGCTGGCAAGGAAGAAACCATCGGTGACCGCCTTGGTGGTGTGGACCAGCCAACGTGCGTCGAGCTTCGGGAAGAGCACCTTGAGATCTTCCGTGCGCTCGAGGAGGAACACGTTGCGTACCAGCTCGGGCGCGCGGACGTCGAGCGCCATACCTTCGACGCTGTTCGGCGCGGGTGGCGGCGCGTTCCTGGCAGAGGCGAGAGAAGTGGCGAGCGTGGCGACCGCAAACGTGAGGCACGGCAGAAGAGGGGTTCGCATGACGACGAGCATTGCGACGCCCGTGCCATCGAACGATTCCCGTGGCGCAAGAAAGAGACCGCGGTTTCGTCGGCAATTTCCCGGGGTCCGCACCACGCCGGTGGATCGCCGCGCCGTGCGAGTGTCGACTCGAGCCGACACTCCCGAGCTGCCCCCCTCTCTCTCGGCTATTCGCACTTGCCGCGAGAGCAGCCCTTGCCCGGTGGACACACCACGTTGCAGCCGCCGCAGTTCATCCGGTCGGTGTTGACGTAGCGGCAGTCGTGCGGACCGCAGGCCAGCGCGTCGGTTTCGCCGCACGCGATGCAACGAAACTTCCTCTCGTTGGTCCAAAAGCCACAGTTGGAATCGTTGCTGCACCGGTTCCCGCAGGCCCCGCAGCTGTTGTTGTCCTTCTGGTCGAGGCAGCGAGAGCCGCAGAGAAGTCCGTCGCACCAGCAAACATGGGCCACCATGTCGCAGCGCGCTTGCGGGCCGAGGTTGGCGCAGCCCGCAATCGACTGGCAGGCCTGGTTGGGAAGTCCGCCGCCACCGCCGCCGCCGCTCGCCGTGGCCGTCGGGGTCGGGGTCGGGGTCGGGGTCGGGGTCGGTGCGCCGGCGTCGCGCCGGGACGAACCGCCGTCCAGGAGCAATCCGGTGGCTCCTCTGCCGCTTCCGGCGTCGATTCGTGAGGTGTTGCCGTCGCTTCGGCCGCCGGCGTCGCTCGGCGCGATGGCCACCGCAACGCTTCCGTCCGGGGTGGCATTGCTCGGCGCCGTCGTGGCGCTTCCTGCGTCGAGGGGCGCGCCCGCGTCGCGACTCACCACCACCAGCGCCGCTGCGAGAGCGAGGCCCGCAACGGTCACCAGTGCGAGCGCCACGAGCAGGATGGGCACCCACGGGGAGCTCTTTCGTGACGCTGGGGGCATCGCCGAACCCAGCGTGCGATCGGTCGGCCACGGCGGGGGCCTCGGCGGGGCGTAGACCCCCTCGCCCGGTGGCTGCGGGGAAAGATGGGTCGACCCATACGGAAGCGACGGAGAGAACGAGGTGGGCGGCCCCGAGGGTGAAGACGGCGGGCCGGTGAACGTCGGCTGCGATACCAGGGTCGGCGCAGTGGGCGGCGGCAGGTACGAAGGCGGGCCGAGCGCGCCCCCGGGAACCGTGGAGACGCCGCCCTGTAAGCGCGCGAGCGCCGACGACATCGCGTCGGCGCTCTCGAAGCGCGCTGCCGGGGCTTTCTCGAGCGCGCAGTGCACGAGCGCGGCGAGCTCCGGCGCGAGCCCGCGAACCAGAGAGGCGAGCGGCACCGGAGGCGTCGTCACCGCTGCCACAGCGCCACCGCGCGTGTCGATAGGGGGCCGCCCCGAGAGCATCGCGTACAGCAGGCCACCCACACCGTAGACGTCGGTGCGCGCGTCGACCAGCCCTCGCAGAACCTGCTCCGGGGCCATGTACGCCGGTGTACCGATCATCGCGTTCTGCGCCGACATGGGCTCGGCGTCAGCCACCTTGGCTACGCCGAAGTCGAGGACTTTGGCCAGCTCGGAGAGCGCGGTGCCGTCTACGAGGAAGACGTTCCCGGGCTTGATGTCGCGATGCACGACGCCGCTCCGGTGCGCGGCTGCCAGGGCCGAGAGCACTTGCCTGGCCACCGTGATGGCCTGCTCCGGCGAAAACGTGCGCTCCTTCAACGCGGCGGAAACCGAGCGACCGCGAAGCAGCTCCATGACGAGCGCCGGCTCTGGCGATGCGTCGATGAACTCGATGACCGTGACGATGTGCGGGTGCCCGAGTCGGGCCGTCGTCTCTGCTTCCACGCGGAATCGCGCGAGATCGATGCTGTCGAAGCGCCCGCGCATGACCTTGACGGCGACCACGCGCCGCAGATCCAGCTGTTCGGCCTCGTATACGCTGCCCATGCCACCTGACCCGATGAGGCGCACGAGTCGGTAGCGGCCGCCCATGGTGCGGCCGACGAAGCTCTCCGGCGCGGAGCCGGGGGCGGAAGGGGCAGGCACGTAGAAGGGGTAGCAGCACACGCGTGTTGTCGCGAGATTTTTGCAAGGTCGAGCTGGCCGTTCTTCTCTAGCGTGCGTTCCTCCGAGAGCTGCATCGTGCGTCAGGTGCGCTCCTGGCACTTCCGACCGCGCAGAGCCCTACGGTCGTGAACGCCTACCCGTTCTCCTTCAACGCTGGCCTCTGAGCCGGGGCCGCGAGAACGGCGTCGATTTTTCCTTGCCCTGCGAGTACCGTCGGCAGACCCCCGATCCGGGTGGCTTCGGCCTTCTGGGCCTACAAATCGCGGGGTTCGAGGTATTGCCGTGGCAAGGTTCATCGACGAGCTCAAGCGCACCCACAACGCCGCCGCCCTTCGCGCTTCCGACGAAGGCAAGGAGGTCGTTCTCTTTGGCTGGGTTGCCAGCTATCGCGACCACGGCGGTTGCGTCTTCGTAGACCTGCGCGACCGCGAAGGCATCACCCAGCTCGTCTTCGACCCCAACCAGAAGGGGCACGACGACGCGCCCAAGGTCGCCTACCAGGCTGCGCAAGCCGTGCGCAGCGAGTGGGTCATCGGCATTCGCGGCGTGGTGGTGAGCCGCGGCCAGAACAAGAACCCGCGCCTCGCCACCGGCGAGATCGAAGTGCATGTGGTCGAGCTCACCATCTTCAACAAGGCCGAGACGCCGCCCTTCGAGATCCTCGATCAGATCGACACTGGCGAAGAGAAGCGCCTGCAGTATCGCTTCCTCGATCTGCGCCGTGCGCCCCTTCAGCACACGCTGCGGGTGCGTCACCGCATCAACCAAATCACCCGTCGCTACTTCGACGACCACGGCTTCCTCGAGCTCGAGACGCCCTACATGGTGAAGTACACGCCGGGCGGCGCCCGCAACTTCCTGGTACCGAGCCGTCTCAACGCCGGAAAGTTCTTCGCCCTCGCCGAGAGCCCGCAGCTCTTCAAGCAGCTTTTCATGGTGGCGGGCTTCGACCGCTACTTCCAGATCGTCAAATGCTTCCGCGACGAAGACCTGCGTCTCGACCGGCAGCCGGAGTTCACCCAGATCGACGTCGAGATGTCGTTCGTGAACCAGGACGACGTCTTCCGCACCATGGAAGGCCTGGTTTTTGGCATCTGGAAAGAGGTGCTCGGCATCGATCTGAAGGAGAAGTACCCGAGCGGTCGCTTTCCGCAGATGCCCTTCGAGGAGTCGATGGGCAACTACGGCAACGACAAGCCCGACATGCGCTTCGGCATGCCCCACACCGACATCACCACGCTGGTGATCGAGCAGAACGGTGGCGGCGTTTCCTTCTGGAAGGACATCGCCGACAAGTTCACCTCGGGCAAGTACCGCCGCGACCTCCCCACCGAGATCGTCAAGGCGCTCCGCATTCCCGCCGAGCTGGTGGCCAAGACCTCGCGCACCGAGCTCGACAAGCTCGAAGACTTCGTCAAGGGGATGGGCTCCAAGGGGCTGGCTCGCGCCAAGGTCGACGCCACCGGCGCCTGGGTGCAGTCGCCGCTCGCCAAAACCATCACCGACGATCTGCGCCTCGCCATCAACGCCGCCGCCGGCGCCAAGGACGGCGACATTCTCCTCTTCCAGTTCGGTAAAGAGTCCACGGTGCAGACCGTGATGGCGAACCTTCGCGTGCATCTTGCAAAGAAGTTCGGGCTCATCCCAGAGAGCGGTCACGGCGGCAAGTTCGAGTTCCTGTGGGTGGTGAACCCGCCGCTCTTCGAGTACGACGACGAGAAGAAGACCTGGGTAGCCGCCCACCACGCCTTCACGCGGCCGCACGACGAGTGCGTGGCCATGCTCGACACCGACCCTGGCAAGGTCCTGTGCTACCGCTACGATCTCGTGCTCAACGGCTTCGAGATCGGCGGCGGGTCCATTCGACTCCACGACCCCGAGGTGCAAGCCAAGGTGTTCCGTGCGCTGGGAATCCAAGACGAAGAGGCTCGCACCAAGTTCGGCTTCTTGCTCGACGCGCTCAAGTTCGGCGCGCCCCCCCACGGCGGCATCGCCATCGGCATGGACCGCTTGGCCATGCTGCTCTCCGGCGCCGAGAGCCTGCGCGACGTCATTCCGTTCCCCAAGACCCAGCGCGGGACGGACCTCATGACCGACGCGCCCAACAAGGTCTCGCCGGAGCAGCTCCTGGAGCTCAAGGTGAAGTCCATCGAGGTCGAGGCCCCGCGCCTCCGGAGCGACGGGGACGCCAAGTGAAGCGCGCCGCGGCCAGCGCAGGCGTCGTCTTCGGCGCGCTGGCTGCCGTGGCCGCGTGCGACGACCCCGTCTCGCACATTTTCCGCGCGCGCCAGTACGATCCGGTGCGCGGGTGCTTGGGCGGAAACGTGTCGGTCGACGTGCTCGAGGGGCCCGACCCCGGCAGTGCCTGCGCCCCCACCTGTCTCATCGGGCGCTCTCCGCTGCTCATCGGGAGCGCGGAGATCATCTACGTGACCACCGCGTGCCCGCCCTTGCCACCGTCTTTCGACATCAGCGGCAAACGCGCAGAGTGTGTGCAAGCCTTGGCAGCCCTCAAGCGCGTCGATGCGTGCAACGTCGACGGCGGCTCCAGCAACCCCACGGTCGACGGCGGCAGCGATGCGGCGCCCGATGCACCTGCCATCACCGACGCCGGCGCTGATGCGTCCGACGCGGGAAACGGGTTCGACGCGGACAGCGCCGATGCCGCCGACGCCGCCGACGCAGACGCCGGCATCTGAACGAGCGTGGGCGCTCGCGGGCAGCGGGGCTATATTCCTACTCGAGGAATCGCTCCCGGTGCCGTTCTACCGCTCGAGGCGACCGCGAAGGTCGATCCACCATTGTCGAACATGGACGTTTCCGGGCCCGAGGAGCTTGTCTTCGCACCGCCGCAGTCGCGGCGCGACACCTCGCCCGTCGATGCGGTGCGCGCCTTCGTATTCACAAGTGGTGGCGGATGGATGCGCAGCCACGGCTACTTCGAGCGGTTCGTCGAGCTCGTGCCGCCGGAGCGCCGCGGCTTGCTCACCACGGCCACCGCCAACGACTGGATCGCACTCGGCGACGCCCTGATCCTCTACCGCGCCTGCGACGGCCTCAATCTCTCCGCGGCCGAAACCGTGGAGGTCGGCAAGAGCGTGGCCGCAACCAACAACGGAACGGTCATGCAAACGGTGCTGCGGCTCGTGGGCAAAGTGGCCACTCCGTGGACCGCGCTCGGCCATCTCAATCGCGCCTGGCTTCGCTCCAACCGCGGCGGCGCCATCGCCGTCTACCGCACTGCGGAGCGTCAGGCCCGCATGGAGTTCTGGGCCTGCCCGCTGGCGACCTCGCCGTTCTTTCGCACGAGCATGCGCGGCGCCATCGCGGCTGCTCTCACTTTGTTCTGCGATCGCTGCCTGGTGCAGGAGCAGCCCGAGCTGGCCACCGCCGACGGCTTTTCCCTGCGCGCAATGTGGTAGCGGTTCAGCGCCAGCGCACGCGATAGAGCAGGCTCTCGGCGTCTGGACCCGGATAGGTGTCGACCGCGACTTGCGCGCAGAAACCCTCGTAAGCGAGCAGGTGCAAGAGACGTAGGCCCTTATTGAAGTAGGGTACGCGCAGGAGCGGCAGGCCGCGCGCCTCCACCTGCGCCACGTGCGACCCGAGCCTGCGAACGGCCACGCCGCCGCCTTGAAAGAGGCGCTCCCAGGTGCGCGCGTAGTGGCGCAGCGGCAGCCACGGCGTCACGCCGAGCGCGGCGCTGAGCGAAGGAATGGTCGAGAGCATGGTGCCGCGCAGTCGACCGTCGGCGCTCCGGAACATGCGCATGATGGCTGCGTCGTCCACCTCGAGGTGGTCGCAGGCCCGGTAGTGCTCGAGGGCCAGCTCCACAGGAATCCACTGGCCAGCGGTCAGCGCGCTGATCGCAGCGTGGTGCTCGCTTGGGAGCTTTTCGAAGTACGCGGCCTTCAGGCCCTCGTCGGCGAGGCTCAGCAGCGACGCGCAGACGAGGGTGCTCTGCACGGCCGTCACCGGACGCAACACCTTGGGCATCGGCACCAACACATCGGGTGCCTCGACGGATCTCGGCGATACGCTCACGTTACGGCGAACGGTCAAATTCGTCGGCGCTCCAGCAAATTCGTCGGCCATCGCTGTTTTCGACCGCTCGGTTCAAGTCTCGGCGGCCGCTTCGAGGCACTGTGGGCGTGTGTCCAACCCACCTTCCTTTCGCCACCGTCGACTCGACCTGGGCGCCGGCCCCATCCACGTACGCGAGCTCGGCCCGGAAGACGGACCGCCGCTCCTGTTTCTCCACGGGGTGCTCGCCAACGCACGGTTGTGGGACGCCGTGGCCCAGGCGCTCTCGACGCGCCACCGCTGCATCCTCCTCGACCTCCCGCTGGGAGCGCACACCGAGGCGATGCACGCCGAGGCCGACCTATCGCCGTCTGGAGTGGTCGCGTTGGTGGTAGAGGCGCTCGACGCGCTGGAGCTCGAGAGCGCCATTCTGGTGGGCAACGACAGCGGCGGCGCGCTGTGCCAGCTGCTTGTGGAGGGCCATCCGGAGCGGCTGCGCGGGCTGGTGCTCACGTCGTGCGATGCGTACGACGTCTGGCTTCCGCTCCTGTTCAAGCCGTTCGAGCTCGCGGCTTTCGTACCCGGCGCGCTCTTCTTGGTGGCGCAGCTTCTTCGCTTTCGCTTCGTGCGCAACCTGCCGTTCGCCCTGGGCTGGCTCGCGCTCCGCATGCCCGCCGACATCGGCGCTTCGTTCACGGGGTCGCTCGCGCGCCACGGCTGGGCCCGGCGCGACGTCGCCAAGTTCCTGCGCGGCATCACACCCAAGCTCACCCAGCGCGCCGCGCAAAGCTTCGCGGCGTTCGACAGGCCCGTGCTGCTGGTGTGGTCGAAGCGCGACCGCTTCTTCTCCGAGCGCTTGGCCCAGAAGCTGTTGGCCGACTTTCCGCAAGCCCAGCTCGAGCATGTGGACGACTCCTACACGTTCTCGCCGCTCGATGAGCCTGCAGCGGTCGCTGCCCACATCGGCGCCTTTACGGCGAGCTTCGTATGAGCGACGTCACCCGGCTCTCTGCGGAGGCGATGGCGGCGGCGATTCGCCGCCGCGAGCTCACCGCGCGCGAAGTGCTCGAAGCGCACCTCGCGCGCATCGAACAGTTCGACCCGTCGCTGGGAGCATTTCGAATCGTTCTCGCGCAATCGGCCCGCGCGGAAGCGGATCATATCGACCAGCATCTCGACGCGTTTGCCCATCGCCCCCTGCTGGGCGTGCCGGTGGCCATCAAAGACACCATGGACGTCCGTGGCGCGTCTTCTCGACTCGGTACCGCGAGCCCGCAGCCGGCCGCCGACGCCGACTGCGAGGTGGTGCGACGCTTGCGCGCCGCGGGCGCCGTCGTCATCGGCAAGACCAACCTTCCGGAGCTCGCCGCCTGGCCGTTCACCTCTTCGAGCAGCTGGGGAAGAACTGCGAACCCGTGGAATCCCGAGCTCGACCCCGGCGGCTCCAGCGGCGGTTCGGCGGTGGCGGTGGCGAGCCGCATGTGTGGCCTCGCGCTCGGCGACGATCTGGGCGGCTCGATTCGTGTTCCCGCCGCCAATATGGGCTTGTTCGGCCTCAAGCCGCAGGCAGATCGCGTCTCGACCTTGCCGCACATCGCGCGCATCCAGGGCCTGGGGACCTACGGGCCGCTCACACGTACGGTGGCCGACGCGGGCATCGCTCTCGACGTGCTCGCGGCGTCTTCGGGCTTTGCGCAGGCTGCGCGCACTGTTCCGGCTCGACTTCGAATCGGCTTCTCCACCGACGCGCCCATCGGCGTCGCGCTCTCCAGTAGCGTCACCGCTGCCCTCGAGAGCGCGCGACAGCTGCTCACGCGCCTCGGCCACTCCGTGCAGACCGTCAAGGTTCCCTACGGCGCTCTCTTGCCGCTCGCCTTCTTCCTTCGCTACTTCGGCGGCATGGCCGAAGAGTACGCGACGCTCGTAGACTCTGCAGGCACCGAGCCGCGCACGCGCCAGCTGGCCCGCATCGGAAGCCTGGTGCCGGCGGCCGCGCTTCGCTGGGCGAGGGCTGAAGGGAGCCGGCAATGGTCGCGCCTCGAAGCCCTGTTCGAACGCATCGATGTGCTGATCACACCCGTGCTCACCGGACCGCCGTCGCCGTCGGCTTTCTGGCGCGCGCGCGGGTTGGTCTCGACGCTTCGCGCGGTCGCGGGTCACTCGCCGTACGCTGCGCTCGCCAACATGACCGGACAACCGGCGTGCGCGTTGCCGATGGGGACGGGCGAGCGCGGGTTGCCGCTGGCGGTGCAGTTGCTCGGGCGCCCCGACAGCGAATGCATGCTGCTCTCACTGGCTGCCCAGGTCGAAGCTGCGCGGCCGTTTCCGGCGCTGGAAGAGCCCTCAGGCTTCGTGCCGCCGTATGAGGGTGGTGCGAGAGATGGCCGACGGGACCACGCCGAACATTCCGGCGAACGTGCGTGAAAAGTGTGCGGAGTCGGCGAAGCCCGCCGCGTGGGCGGCCTCGGTGAGCGAAGAACCTCTCGCCATCTCGTCGACGGCCCGGCGCAGGCCGCCCCAGGTACGATAGCGCCGGGGGCTCACGCCGAGGCGACTGGCGAAGAGATGCGACAGGCGCGGCAGCGACAGCGCAACCCGGGCCGCGAGCACGCCCAGGGCGGCCTGCGGACCTTCGCGCAGCAGCTGCGCGGCGCGCGCCACGCGGGCATCGGGGAGCGCCGGCAGCGAAGCCACGAGCGACTTCAGCGCTGCGATACGCACGTCGCAGGTGGGCGACCGGAGCGCCTGCGCCGCCTCCGCCAGCGTTGGGCCAAGGCCCTCGTAGCGCACGATGCCGACGCTTCCGGCATCGACGAAACCGATGGCTACCACCCCGCGCACGCAGACCCTGTGCGCGACGTTCGAGCCCACGAACCACACCCCCGGCTCCACCCGCTCCGCGCCTTGTACCTCGCCCTCGCCGTCGAGCGACACCACGAGCTTGTGGGCGAGGTGCGCGTGCTGGCGCGTATCGCCGCCCTGGCCCACGAAGAGCGCCCAGCTGGGGCCAATGTCGATCTCGCCCGACCATGCCGTGTTCATCGAGCCCACAAGTGTAGCAGTGCTCGGGACACGGCGGCGGCGGCGGGAACTTTTCCATGCTACGGAACTGCACGACATGCGCGCCAGATTCGCAGTAGCCTTCGCTCAGTGAGTCGGTCGAAGGTGATGAAGCGAGCCACGTCGGCCGCGGCGCTGGTCTTTGCCGCGGGCGCTTGCGCAGCTGCCCCGGCCTCGCGAGCGCCGGCCGTTTCCACGCCGCCCACTCCCGGCGCTCTGGCGTCGACCGCGCCGATGGCCCAGCCGCCGGTCGCCCCGGCGCCGCCTGAGCCCGAGCCTGCGCCCGCGGTCGCTCTCGCGGTGCCGGACGATCCGCCGGAGCCGGACGATCCGACCGAGGTGGTGCGTGCGTGCAAGGTGGGCACAGCCGACGCCAAGAAGGCGCAGCAGGCCATCGACGCCATCGACGCGAAGGTGACGGCCCTGGCCGCCGACGGCGATCCCAAGCCCATCGAAGCGGAAATTCGCCGCGCATTGCGCATGCCTTGCTTGAGGCTCGGCCTGCGCGACGCACCCAAGCTCGGGGCCGACAGCGGCTACGCCCTCCAGCAGTGGTGGAAGGACGGCGGCGGCAAGTGGTGGCTCGGGCACTATCTCGAGTTGACCATTCCGCGCACGCCGAACAGCTTTCCCAGCAGCGTCGTGGCGCCCACCCTGCGTCGCACGCTCACCCTTGAAACGCGGAAGAAGTACCCGCTGCGCGAGCTTTTGTGCGGCATCCAAGACGCTGCCTGCGCCACCGAAACGCGCGGATGGGCGACCCGCGCCGACGCTTTTTTCCAGCGCTTCGCGGCTTCCCAGCGGGCGCATTGGCTGGATGGCGACCAGAAGGGCGAGGCGCCTCCCAGCATCGACACCTGCGTCGAGCGAGCACCCAAGGCGCCCGCCGCGGCTCGCTACGGAAAGTGGCGCCGGTGCCTTGCCGAGGCGCGCCCCAAGGTGTCGCGCTTGCCCATCGGGGCGGTGAAGGCGCCCACCCACGGGTGGCTTCTGGTGCGCGGGAGGCGCGGCCACTACACGTTCTGCGACGAGGTCCGCGCCTACGATCTGGCCACCGGAGCCGCGTACATTGCCAAGAGCTGTAGCGGGCTCGCGCTGGTTGCGGGCGGCTCGGTCGACGCCGCCAAGACCGACGACGCGCGTAAGGAAGAGACGCAGGTGGGCACCGTGCCGCGCGACGCGCTCCGCGAAGCTGCCTGGATGATGCTGCTCGCCTCCGAAGTTCAGGAAGACGTGGTGGAGGGCTGGGGCTTCGCCCTTCCCGCCGGGGTGGAGCCGCAACGCTCCATGAGCGAGCTCGGCAGCTACCACACGGGCTTCACCATGAGCAGCGGGCAGACGCGCCTCGCCTGGAGCTACATGCCCGACGGCCCATCGCAGGCGAGCTCCGAGCTCACCTGGCCGGAAGACTACAACCACGCCGGGCGCGAGCACGCCGTGTCGCTGCTCCGCATTGCCGAGGCAGGCTTCGTCGCTGGGTGCCCTTCGGCGTCGCCTCCGACGGCGCTCGACTGGGGCTCGGCGAAGAGCGCCGTCTCGCCGCTCGACGCCAAGGCGTCTTCGCTCCGCAAGGTCGATCAGGAGCTGGTGGTGGCGCTTGGCAAAGCGCGAACCCAGGCCTGCGCGGGCAAGCGGGTCAGTGCTCGGCGATGACCGCGAGGGCGCAGTCGTTCTTGGCGACGGTGTACCGCTCGGCCCACAGATCGTTGAAGCCTAGCGTGAAGGTCACCGAGGTCGGCGACTCTGCGGTGCGCACGAGCCAGTGCACCGACTCGCCGTCGGGGTCGACGGTGCGCTCTGCCTGGGCTTCGGTGGGCAGCTCCCACAGCTTGGGAATGCCTCCGCGGGTTGCGTGCGCCCGCGCCGTGAGCAGCGGATCGCAGGCGGGCTTGGGCGTCTCGAGCCGCCACACGCGGTCGACGCGGAACGTGCCTTGCCACATGCGCCCCGACACCACCAAGCCGGCGGGCGAGGTGAGCTGGGCCTGGCCGTACATCGGATCGAGCACGTAGTTCGGGTCCGCCGCGCGCGAGAAGTCCACTGCCGTTACCGCGTCCGGGCGAGCCGTGCTGTTGAGCTTCTTCCGGACGATGTCCTTGAAGCATGGGTCCTTCGCGCAGGTGGCCGCCGCCGTCAGCCGGTACACGGAATGGGCGCCCAGGCCGGTCGCGTACGTGTCGAAGCCGAAGTCGACCACGAAGGTTTGCCCCGAGAAGCGACCGTGAAGCACGCCTTCGCCGCGGCGTGAGAGCAGCCCGTCCTGGCACTCCCAGTTGCAATCGGCGGGGAGCACGAGCGTGCTCACCTGGCAGCTCTTCGCGGTCTTGCCGTTGGGGCAGCGCACGGTGCCGCTGTTGACCACGCTGAGGGTGGCATTGTGGACGCCGGTGTTGGCGTCGAGGTGCATCCACGCGTCGTCTGCGCGAATTTCCGAAGCCTCTTCGCCCACTTCCGCGTCGTCGGCGGGTGCCGCGCAGTGCAGGAGGGGGAGCGCAGCAACGAGGCCCAATGCCAGCGGTAGCGTATGTCGCATGAGGTAAGATGCGGTAGCACCGGACGAATCCAGGGTCAACGCACAGAGGGCGCCACCACGTGGTGCATGCGGTCGCTGTGCCCGTGGGTCCGCGGCGGTCCGTGAACGTCGCGACACAGGGATCTGCCAACTGGCTGAAATCGTTGTGTGCCAGGCGCGGCACGTGGGCTGCTTGAGGGGAATGTATCGCATCACCGGATGCGGCTCTCTCCTCCCCGTCTCAGCCCCGCTTCCTTTCCTTATCGCGCTCCTTCTCCTTCTCCTTCTCCTTCTCCTTCTCCTTCCTCTTCCTCTTTCGCCTCCTTCTTCTCTTTCCCTTCGTTCGACCGCTTACCGCTTTCGCTTCCTTCTTCCGTTCCCGTTCATCCGTTCGAAAGCACACGCGAGGTCTTCGTCATTCCCGGACGAAGACCTCGATGTGTTTAAGGGGTCGCGCACGCCATGTGCTGCGCGCAACGAGGCCCGGCGTCGGCGTGGTGGCGTGTACTCCGCCGGTCCGTGAACGGCAGGACACAGGATCACGCTAAGTGACCGAAAACGCGCGATTCGAAGCGCGGCACGCGCCCTGCTACATGTGCGAGCACGCATCGTTGGATGCGCTCTCCTCCCGTCTCTCCCCCCCGCAACGCTTCCTTTCCTTATCGGCTCTGCTTCCTTCTCGGTGGAGTAACAACCCGCCGCCCTTACCGTTCCCCTTAATCGTCTCGCTTACTTCTCTTTGGTAACCGGCCCGTAGTTTTGGTTCCCGAGCAGGTCGAGGTTTCCGTCTCGCAAGGCGGAGACCTCGACGTGCTTAATCCTACCGCCCAGGTCGCGAAGGCTCGCCGTGGTGTTAAAGGACGTGCGGCCGCGCGAAGGCAGCTACACTTGCGGTTTGCCCCTGGCTCCTTCCCGAGGTCGTGGATGCATCGCTTGTTTTCCTTCGTGGGCGCGTGCGTCGTGGTGGCGGCCAGCGCCTGCACCACGTTCGACTCGGGAACGCCGGCCGACGATGCGGGCGCTGAAGGCGACGGGTCGGCTTTGCCTCCGCCACGCGACGGCGGAACCGGCAGCTGCGGCCCTGCGAACTGCCCCGGCTGCTGCTTCGCCGATGCCTGCCAGCTCGGCACCACCGCGGCGGCCTGCGGTCGCGGCGGCGGTCTCTGCGCGGTCTGCCGGCAGAACCAGATCTGCAAGGCCGAAGGGCAGACCTGCGGCGTCGACCCCGAAAGCAACTGGATGGTGCAGCCGCTGAGCGCCGAAGTTGCCGAGAAGAAGAACGGCGCATCGGACTGGGATATCAACGGCAGCCCGCCCGACCCCTACGCGCGTCTTGGCTGCCCCGCCGGCGGCGTGGTGAAGGATGGCGCCTTCATGCCGGACACGACGAAGCCCGTCTGGGCCAATCCTTCCTGCGTGCTGAAGGCCCGCGAGCTGCTGACCTCGGGGATCGTGATCGGCGTGCGCGACGACGACATCGGTACCAACGAGATCATCGCTCCCGACACCCCCGTAAAGCCAACGGAGAGCGAGCTCCTCGTCGGTGAGAAGATCGTGTCGATAGCGCCCAACCTATCGAACCTCAAGATTGCCTTCACGCGCCAGCCCTGACCGCCGCAAAGTGCGGCTCAGCGCTCAGCGACGCAGGAGCACGCGCAAGACTTCCATGGGATTGAAACCGAGCACGCGCGAGAGATCCTGATCGCCCAGCACGGTGCCCACGCGCTTTCGCAGGCTCTTCATCATCGGCGGCAAGAGGCCGAAGCGATCCACCCGTTCGGTGATGATGCGCATGTTGTCGACCGCGAAGCGCGCGCCGTCGAAGCCCAACGCCAGCCCCACCGCGGTGGGAATCGGCGAGAGCACGATGTCGCGGAGGGCCACCGCGCGACCCCACGCGCCCGGTCGCAGGTCGACCTGCAGCTCCTTGAACGCGTCGACCTCGGCGAAGCATCCGAGCGAGAGCGGCCCGTAGGTATCTTCGGCCACCCGCACCAGGTGTCGGTAGTCGCGGCGCCAGTCGCCGGAGAGCAGACCCATGGAGAGGCGCATCTCCTCCGGGCCGGCGATGACGTCGAAGCCGTAGCCGCGGCGCCGGGCGCACATGGCGGTCCACAGCTCGCCGTCCTTGAAGAGCCCGAGGAGGATCGATTTCCCGTCGTCGCAGACGGTGTCCATGGTGCGGCGCACCATGGCGTCGGTGGGCACCGGAATGCCCTGCAGCCGCTGCGGCCACAGCTCGATCTCGCCGGCGAGCATCTTCTCGCGCACGATGCCCACCAGCGAGAGCGACTGCGTGATGAAGTCGTCGCTCTGCCGCGCCCGGGCGCCGAACTCTTCCATCACGTCGTCGAGCGAGCCTCGCTGCACCGAGAGGCCCCAGCTACCGCCGTGGCTCGGAACGAGCTCTGCCAAGGGCGAAGGCCAGGGCACGCCGGGGTCGAGGCGCCCCTTCGTCGTGTGGAGAATCTTGAGGAGGCGACCGCCCTCGTGCACCACGAATACGCCGCCGCGGGGCCGGGTTGCTTCGCGCTCGGGCGCGGCGCGCGGCTTCCACAGGTGAAGAAATCGCGTCCACGTCTCGGTGGTCCAGCCTTCGAATCGCACGTCGGGCGTAAGCACACGCCCACGATACGGCGCTCAGTTGCGCGCGTCGAGCAGGGCTTTTACGTCCTTGAAACGCTCGTTGGGAATGACGACGGCAAGGTTGTACTGCGCAATCTTCCAGCTACCGGCGCGCAGCACCAGCACACCGCTGCCGCGCGCCGGGCCCAGGTTCGGCGTCGCCAGCTCTTCGTCGAACCAGGCCACGGCGCCCGCGGCGTCGACCTCGATGGCGCGCCGGGTCGCCTTGAACGCCCAGGCTTTGCCTTGCTGAAAGTGCGGGTGCGCGTAGGCGCGGAAGGCGGTGACCGTCCAGCGCTCGGAGGCGTCGGTGCCGAGGAACACGCCCTCGTCGGCGAAGTGCCCGAAGTAGCGCGCTTCGTCGGCACGGGCGGCGGCCGCGTGGAAGTCGTCGAGCACGATGGCGATGGCCCGGCTCGCTGCGTCGGACGACATGGCCGCAGCAGGAGGCGGCGGCGGCGGCGGCAGCGCGGGACCACCGCAGGCGGCGACGAGAGCGACGCAAGACGAAGCCAAGAGGCGAGCTATCATGCACCCATGGGTACCACGACCCGAAGCGTGAGCCGGAGCGGCGTCTTCGCTGCCTCACCCGTGCATGCAAGTCCTACCGGCATCGAACGCGCCACCGCCCAACCACCATCCGCACCATCCGCACCATCCGACCGAAGAGCGAGGGCTGATGGTGAGCGGCGAGCCGCTGGGGCGCGGTCCGCTCGCGCGGAGGGTTCTCACGGTGGCATGCGTCGACGCGCCGCGGGTGCGCTCGCATCACGTATCGACTCCGAGCGGCGCCGGGTTCGCGAGGGCCCCTTTCGAACCGCGGCCTCGTGATTCGCGCCCGCGCAAAAAAATCCCGCCGCTACTCTTGCGAGCAGGACGGGAGTGCTGCGGAGAGGGTGGGATTCGAACCCACGGTACAGTTTCCCATACGCATCCTTAGCAAGGATGTGCCTTCGGCCACTCGGCCACCTCTCCAACGAAGCGGGGCGGAGCCTAGCCAGGATCCATCGGGGGGGCAAGGGGAACCGACTGCCTTCAGGCGCGCGGGACGGCGGGCGCGCGAAAGGATTCGACGGTCGGGGCGTGGGCCTCGAGGCGCTTCTTCATGGTCGCGATGGCCTCTGCGCTCTCGTCCACAAGTACGAATCCGCGCCCGTTCTGGGCGGCGGCCTCGCCGGTGGTGCCGCTGCCCGCGAAGAAGTCGAGGACCACGTCGCCCGGGTCGCTGTGCACGCGCACGATGCGATTGAGAATGGCCATGGGCTTTTGCGTCGGGTATCCGGTCTTCTCTTTGCCCATGGTAGGGACGATGGTGTTCCACCACACGTCGGTGGGGGTCTTGCCGCGGGCGGCCTTGGCGGGGCCCACCAGCTCTGGCGCCATGTACGGAATGCGATCGATGTCGTCGTAGCGGAACACGGCCCGCGCCGGATCGCGCGCATACCAGAGGATGGTGTCGTGCTTCTTGGGCCAGCACTTCTTGGAGCGGCCGCCGTAGTCGTAGGCCCAGACGATCTCGTTCATGAAGGCGTGGCGCCCGAGGAGCCCATCGAGCGCCACCTTCACGTAGTGCGCTTCGCGTGGGTCGAGGTGCACGAAGATGGACGCGTCGCCGGTGAGGCAGCGCAGCGATGCTTCGATGCGGGGCAAGAGGAAGCCCACGTAGTCGTCGAAGGCGTCGGTGTACGAGGGCGACGCGGTGCGCTCGGCAACCACGTAGCGGCGCCCGCCGAAGCCGCTTCGCTGGGTGGGAGGCGACGACTCTCGAGCGGGGGCCGCGCCGGCCGAGGGCGGCTCTGCCACTTGCCGCACCGTCATGCGATCGCGCTTTTGCTTGCGCCCGGTATTGAAGGGCGGATCGATGTACAGGAGCCGCGCGAACGCGTCGGGCAGGGTTCCGAGAACCCGCAGATTCTCCCCGTGAACGATGCGTCGCAAGGGCGAGTCAGTTGCCGCGCGTGTTGGCGGCGGCCTGCGGCGCGCCAGGCTGCGGTGGGCCAGGCTGTGGCGTAGCGGCGTTGGCGGCCAGGGCCGCCCGGTCGTTCTCGATGGCCACCAGGATGCGGCGCGCCAGGTATGCGCCGCCGTTGCCGGTGAGGTGGAGGCCGTCGTGCGCCCGCAGCCAGATCTTCCGGCCCTGGGAGTCGAGCGCCGCGTTGCTGTAGTTGCCGTCGTCGTCGGCGAGCAGGGTGGGGGCGTCGACCAGCGAAACGTTGGTCATGCGGCCCGCCACGGTGCGGATCACCTCGTTCACGTCGCCCATGGTCAGCGCGTACTTGCGATTCGGGTTGAACGGCTGCGCCACGATGTACACGTGCACGTTCTTGTCGGTGAACAGGTGGAGAAATGCCTCGAGGCGGCGGCCGTACTCTTCCTTCCACTCGGGGGTACGCAGCATCACCGGCATGCGTTTTCCTGGGGGAAAGAGCCCCTGGGTGTCGTTGGCGCCCAGCGTGATGATGGCAACGTCTGGGGCGCCCTCGGACTCGAGGATTTTCTTCGCCACCTTGGGCCAGTCGTAGAACTCGCGGCGGGCGAGGCCGGTGGAGTTTCGGAAGAAGGTCCGGGCCCGCTTGTCTTTGGTGTCGTTCACGTTGCGCTCCACGCCTTGCCCGATGGGCTGCGCGGTGGAGTCACCCACGGTCCAGATGCGGAGCACTTTCGACGGCTCGTCGGCGCGGCTGGGCGCCACCCACAGGATGACGAGGAGGGCCGAAATATAGGTGAAGAATACACGGAACTCACGCATCGACTCGATGCTAGTCGAGGTTCTGCGTGGGCGACCAGTTTCGCGCACGATCTCCCTTCTACTGATACTTCGTCCAGTGCTCTCGGCAGGCCGAAGGTTCCGGGCCCGGCCTTGCTACCATGGCCTCCGTGGTCGACCCCTCGCCCCCTTCGCTTCCCGAACCCCTACGGCCTCGAGGTCGGACCTTCTGGGTGGAGGCGGCGGCGCTCGCGCTGTCACCAGCGCTTTTGGGGGCATTCGTCCTTCACGGGCTCTTCCCTTCGGTGGAGGCGAACCCAGGAAATGCACCGAGCCCCGCGGTGTTCGTCGTGGTCATGGGCGCGCTCTTGCTCGCGGCCAACCTGCGAAGGGTGGCGCTGCAAAGTGTCGTCCGCGTCGGCATCCCGGTCATCGCTGCCGCGGCCGCGATGGCGCCGTCGATGCTGCTTCGCGGCGGCCTCGATCTGGGCCTGCTCGCGGCGTGGCTCATCTTCGCAGTGGTGATCGCGGCGCCCATGGCGGTGCTCCAGCTGGTGGTCGACGGCCTCAACTCCAAGCTCATCGTCTGGGCTCGCAAGCGGTTGCAGGAGCCTGCGGCGCTGGCGGTGCAGCTCGCGGGCACCGCCGCGCTGTGGTGGGCTGGCACCGGAGGGCGACCGTTTGACCGCGCGCTGGTGGTGCCTTCGCTTCTTGCCTGGACCCTCCTGGGGCTCTGGACCTGGTGCGCGGTGGACGCCATCGCCGACCGGCGTCGTCGGCGGATCTTTCTCGAGGAGGTCGAGGCCGGCAAGGTTCGCGGTCTGCGGGTAGAGGCCCGCCCCGAGGGCGCGGTGTTGGTGCGCGTCGCGAGAGAGGTCGGCTACCGCGAAGCCGCTGCCGACGAGGTGATCGGCAGCGTCGCCGCCGCCATCCGCGGCCTCAACAGCGACAACCGATGAACGGAATCTCCACCGTGTGCGTCGTGGGCTCAGCGCCGCCACCGCGCCGGACCCAGGTGTTTTCGTAGAGGACGTCGAGGCCGCCGTCTTCGCGCTTGCGCAGCCCGACGAAGGTCTGCTCCCCGCCCTCGAACACCTCGACGCGCTCGAGCGTGGGCGCGCTGCCGGCCGCCGCGGGCACTACCCGGTAGATGGCTTCGAGCCCGCCGTTGAATTCGCCGCAGCCCTCGCCCACGTGATTGCTCACGTAGAGGAACGTGTCGCCGCCCACGTCGACGCGGCGCACTTCCGGCGCGCTGCCAGCGTCCCAGTTGCCCTTCACCGATTCTTCCCGGGCCCGATCCTGGATGGCCGCGTACTCGGGGAGCGCACGAAAGGCGCGGCTCGCGAGCGACCGCAGCTCGCTGGCCGGGGTCTTGGGGCCGATGCTCACGGCCTCGTTGCCGCCGCCGACCGTGCGCGCGTAGAGCGCGCCCGCGCAGTTGCCGCTCACCACCGTGACGTCGGCGGTCAGGGCGTGGCCGCTGCTCGACGAGCCCCAGGCGGTCTTCGCCACCTCGGCATCCGGCACCGGCGGGAGCTTGACGCCGTCGTCGTCGAGCTCTTCGCCGGAGAACCGCTCCCAGTTGAGGCTGTCGTCCACGCGCGAGGTGATCGCCGGCGCGCCGATGCGGGCGGTGCAGAGCCCTCCCTTGACGCCCTCCAGAGAAACCAGCTCTCCTTGGTGCGCCAGGAGCGCCGCGGGCACTTGCGCGCGGTCGATTCCTTGGCGAACCACGGTGGGGCCCACCCGCTGCTCGAGCACGCTCACGCCGTCGGCCCAGTCGTCCGAAGCCTCTGGCGCGAGCACGATCCGCGCTGCGCCGCCCACGTGCATCACCAGATAGAGGCCGCCTTGGTCGTCGATGACCTGGGCGGCATCGGCCTGGGGCTCTACCGCGGGCGCATTGGTCGCGTCGTCGCTGGCCCGGGTACCGGCGCCTTCGCCGACGCGATTCGTCTCACCCACACCACCGCACGAGAGGACCAAGAGAGGAAGGAGCCAGGCCGTGTGCTTCGAGATACCCATGCGAGTCGTTGGAGCAACCCGCGTGCCGCGATGATTTCCCGGCGGTTTGCGCCACTTCGGCCCCGAGCCGTGGGCGGCGCGACACCTTTCGTGGTTGCGCTGCCGCAGCGACCTTGGCTATTGCCGTGGCAATGAATTTCCGTCGCATCTTCGCCCTGTCGGTCCTCGTGACGCCCGCGCTCGCGGCGGCCTGCGGCGGTGAAGGCCCGCTTCCGGCCACGCCCCCTTCGCCCACGGCCTCCGCAGCCGCCTCGGCGCCCGGTACCGGCGCCCCAGTGGCCGCCACGCCGCCGCCGCCCGCGCCTGCGCTCAAGGGCCTCACGGCCGACGACGAAGCGGCGCTGGATCGCTCCGTGTCGCCGTGCGAGGACTTCTTCCAGTTCGCTTGCGGCAGCTGGGTGAAGAAGACGAGCATTCCCGACGACGAGTCGAGCTGGATGCGCAGCTTCAGCACCATTCGCGACCAGAACGAGGCGACCCTGCGCGACATCGTCGAGAGCCTGGGAAAGCCCGAAGCCAAGCTCGCCGAAGAGCCGGCGCAGCTTCGCGATTTCTATGCATCCTGCATGGATGAGGCGACCATCGAGAAATTGGGCGCCAAGCCGCTCGACGCCGACCTCAAGCTCATCGCCACCGTGAAGGACGCAGCCTCATTGGGCAAGGTGCTGGGCAAGCTCCACGCGCGCGGCATGGCGCCGCTCTTCGCGGTGGGCGTGCAGCAAGACTTCGCCGACTCCACCAAGATGATCGGCGCCTTCGACCAGGCCGGCCTGGGCATGCCTGAGCGCGACTACTACCTGAAGACCGACGGAAAGTTTCCCGACCTGCGGAAGAAGTACGAAGCCCACGTGACCGCCATGTTCACGCTGCTGGGCAACAAGAAAGCCGCCGAGGCCGCGGCCACCGTGCTTCGCATCGAGAAGATGCTCGCCGAAAAGCAGATGACCAAGGAAGACCGCCGGGAGCCCAAGAAGGTGTACCACCTGACCGCGCGCGCCGACCTCGCCAAGGTGGCAGCCGACTTTCCGTGGGATGCCTACCTGGCCGAGCTGCCAGCGAAGGACGCCAAGCTCTTCAACGTGGCGCAGCCAGACTACCTGCAGGCGGTGGGAACCTTCGCCAAGAGCGGCATTCCGTTCGGCGACTGGCAAGTGTACTTGCAGTGGCACGTGCTGCGCGGCGTGGCTCCGGCGCTCTCCAAAGCCTTCGTCGACGAGGGATTCCGGTGGCAGAGCGCGCTCCGCGGCACCGCCAAGATTCCGCCCCGCTGGAAGCGCTGCGTGCGCGCCACCGACGGCGCCCTGGGCGAGGCCCTGGCGCAGCCCTTCGTGATGAAGACCCTGGGCGCCGAGGGCAAGGCCACCGTGAAGGACATGGTCCTCGCCATCGAAGAGGAGATGAAGAAGAACCTCACCGGGCTCTCCTGGATGGACCCCAAGACCCGCGAGCTGGCGCAGAAGAAGCTCGCCAAGATCGCCAACAAGATCGCCTTCCCCGACAAGTGGCGCAGCTACAAGGGCCTCAAGGTCGACAAGAAGAGCTACTACGACAACGTCATCCGCGCCGACGCCTTCGAGCAGGCGCGGCAGCTGGCCAAGGTGGGCAAGCCGGTAGACCGCAACGAGTGGTACATGACGCCGCCGACGGTGAACGCATATTACGATCCGTCGATGAACGAGATGGTGTTCCCGGCGGGCATCTTGCAGCCGCCGTTCTACGCCAACGCCCGGCCGGTCGCCGCCAACTTCGGCGGCATCGGCATGGTCATGGGCCACGAGCTCACCCACGGATTCGACGACGAGGGTCGTCAGTTCGACGCCGACGGCAACCTCAAAGACTGGTGGTCGCCCAGCGTGAACACCGAGTTCGAAAAGCGCGCTTCGTGCGTCGAAAAGCAATACGACGAGTACGTGGTGCTCGACACCCACGTGAACGGCAAGCTCACCCTGGGTGAGAACCTGGCCGACCTCGGCGGCGTCAAGCTGGCGCTCGCCGCGCTGAAGCAGAAGGTGGGCAAGACCGAGGCGGCCGAGGGCGCGGCCACACCGGAGCAGCAGTTCTTCCTGGGGTTCGCCCAGGGCTGGTGCGGCAAGTACCGCGACGAGATGATGCGCCTGCTGGTGGCCACCAACCCGCACTCGCCTCCCAACCTTCGCGTCAACGGCCCGCTCTCCAACACGCCGGAGTTCGCCGCAGCCTTCTCGTGCAAGCCCGGCCACAAGATGGTCCGGACCCAGCGATGCGAGGTTTGGTGATCGCGAGCGCGGCGTAGCTCGGCGAATCGCGACGAATCACGGCGAATCACGGCGAGTCGCGGCGAGTCGCGGCCCCCTACCAGAGCCGACAAGGGCGGAACTCCAGTTGTAATTTGCCCTCCTGCTTGGCAGACTCGCGCCCATGCGCACGACGTGGAGCTTTGCGGTCCTTTCTTGTGTCCTCATGTTGGGCTGCGAGCAGCGGCGTTACGTGCAGGGGCCGTCGTCGCCGGCGGCCCCCGCCCGCCCGAGGCTGGCCGCGGCCGGCGGGGCTCAGTCGCTGACCCACGTCACCAGCGACCCCATCGACGAGGTCTCGCCGGTGGTCTCGCCCGATGGCAGCACCCTCCTCGTCAACGCCATCACCTACGACACCAACCACGCCATTGCGCAGCAGGTGTTGGTCGGCGTGAACCCGGCGGGCGCCTCGGGCCGCACCCTGTTCACCTCGGAGAAGAGCATCTCGCGCGGCGCCGCCTGGTTGCCCGACTCGAGCGGCATGGTCTTCGTCTCCAACGCCATGGGCAACTTCAACCTGGTGCGGACGCTCTCCAAGACCCCCAACGCAGCCCTCAGCGTGGTCGCGCGCGGCGACATGGCGCCCGACATGGATCGCACCTCGGTTTCGCCCGACGGAAAGTTCGTGACCTTCGAGATGGGGCGCAACGGGGTGAAATACGTGGGCGTCTCCGGCATGGACGGCTCGAACTTCACCCAGCTCACCGAGGGTCGCGCCCCAGCCTTCAGCCCCGATGGGCGCCGCATCTCCTTCGTGCGCAAGGTGGGGAGCTTCGACCAGATCTTCATCGTCAACGCGCAGAACGGCGGCGAGCTCACCCAGCTCACCAACGAAGACTCCGACAACCGCGCCCCGCGCTGGGCTCCCAACGGCCGCTACCTCACGTTCGCCTCCAACCGCGGGTGGAACCGCTTCGCGGCGCAGGGCGGGAGCGCAGCCACCACCTGGAACATCTACGCGATTCGCATCGACGGCACCCAGCTCACGCAGCTCACCGACGGTCCCATCACCTCGGTACAGCCGTTCTGGGCCTACGACACCTTCATCTACTTCTCCTCGAACGACTCAGGAAACTTCGACATCTGGCGGCTCAAGCCGGTCGGCGACCTGGCCATTCCCTGAGGACGGCGGCTGGATTCCTTGCAACTGCAAGAATCGATGTTACTACTTTCAACTGAAAGATGAGCTCCGTAGCCCCGCTCCCGCGTCCGGCCCCCGAAGCCGGTGCCACCCTCACCAAGGCGACGCTCCGCGTGGCCGAGCGCCTCGGTCTGAGCCAGAAGGACCTGGGCGCTATTCTCGGAATCTCCGCGGCCACCGCCTCGCGCTTGTCGGCCGGGCAGAAGGAGCTCGACCCCGCCGCCAAGGAGGGGGAGCTGGCGCTGTATCTGGTGCGCATCTTCCGAAGCCTCGACGCGCTGGTGGGCGGTAGCGAACAGGCGCGGAGGGCGTGGCTCACTGCCTACAACCAACATCTGTCGGGCGTTCCCAAAGACCTTCTTGCTCGGGTGAGCGGACTCATTCATGTCGCAGAGTATCTGGACGCGATGCGGGGCAAGCTCTAACGTCCAACCCCTCGCGCTGCGCGGGGTGTTCCGGGTCGTCGAGTCTCAGCACGTCACCTCGACCCGCAAGCTGGTCGACTCGGACGCCGAGCAGGAGCTTTTGGAAGAGCTGCTCGAGGGCGTGAAGCCGCCGGTGCCGCTCGGCGCAGACTTTCAGCGCCTGCACTACCTGCTGTACACCCCCTTCCGTCACCCACCGCTCCGCTATGGCTCGCGGTTCGGGGTCAAGGTGGAGCGCGGCATCTGGTACGGCGCCCAGGAGCTTTCGTGCGCGTTCGCGGAAGTGGCGTACTACCGGCTGCTCTTTCTCGAAGGAACCGCGGCCGAGCTCGGCACCGTCATCGTGGAGCTCTCGGCCTTCGGCGTGCCCATTCGCACCAAGCGCGGGGTCGACCTCACGGCGCCGCCGTTTGACGCTTTCGAGGCGCAGCTGGCTTCGAAGACCCGCTACGGCGCGTCGCAGGCCATGGGGGTCGACATGCGGGCCGCGGGGGTCGACGCCTTCCTCTACGTGTCGGCGCGCGATCCTGCGCGGGGCATCAACGTTGGCCTCTTCCGGCCGGTCTTCACCGTCACCAAGCCCAAGAGCCTCGACACCTGGACCTGCACCGCCACGCGCGACAAGGTGGAGCTCAAGAAGAAAGATCTCCTATCGCGGGGACAGTACACGTATCCCCGGGAGGCCTTTTTGGTGCGCGGAAAGCTGCCTCGGCCGGCCACCTGACCTGCGCCCGGCGCCCGCTCGACCCGCAGCGACTGCCCCGGCCCCGGAATGCACCGGCCCCGCAGCGGGTTCGCCGTGCACCGAAAAGTTGCCCACTCTCCGCCGGCCTCAGTACCACCGAAGCACCCATGTCGCGCCCCGTCTCAGCCCTCGCGTTCCTTATGGTCTTTGCGGCCGCGCGCGTCGCGTCCGCGGATCCGTCCTCGACCTCGCCGGAGCAGGGCTACGACCTGGGCGATATCCAGCACCCACGGGGGCTCTCCATGGGCGGCGCCCAGGTCGCCACCGGCAGCTCCACCTCTGCGGTCCTCTACAATCCCGCGAACCTGCCGTTCTCGCGCGTGTATCACTTCGAAGGCCTGGCGGCGTGGAACCCCGAAGCGCGTCGCCAGAGCTACGGCGGAGCGGTCGCCGACTCCAGCACCAGCAAGATCACCGGCGGCCTCGGCGGTACCTGGTCGGTCATGGACCCAGATGGCGCCAAGCGCACCTGGATCGATCTCCGCGTCGCCGCCGCGTACCCGCTCGGCGACAAGCTCGCCATCGGCATCGCCGGTCGCTACCTCCGCCTGGAAGCTCCCCCCGGCTTCGGTCCCTTCGGCGGAAGCCGCGTCTCTGGCGGAACGCCCGACGGCGCTGCGTTCAACCGCGTCACCTTCGATGCCGGCCTCACGGTGGCGCCCATCGAGGGCCTCAAGATCGCCGTCCTCGGTCGCAATCTCACCAACCCTGGCAGCTCCTACGCCCCCACGGTGCTGGTGGGCGGCGTGGGCTACGCGGCCAGCATCTTCACCCTCGAGAGCGACTTTCTCGTCGACTTCACCACCTTCGGCACCCCCAAGACCCGCACCATGGCCGGCGGCGAGATCTTCATCGCCGATCACTTTCCGATTCGCCTCGGGTACCGCTACGACGACGGCATGAAGCTGCACTCCGCGTCGCTCGGCCTCGGCTACGTCGACAAGAAGTTCAGCGTCGAGCTGAGCGGTCGACGCGATCTCGCTTCCAATCCCTCCACCATGATCAGCCTCGGCCTTCGCTACTTCTACGAGAACGCAGCAGCGCACGAGGACCCGCAGCCGGAGTTCTGAGGGGCAGCACCGAGCCGCCCGAGCCACTCTTTTCCCGGCTCTTTCGCTGCAAACGCGAGAAGGGCGCCTTGCCCGAAAGCAAGACGCCCTTGGGGGTCGCAGACGCTCGGAAGCTACTTGACGCCGGTGACCTTGGGCGGAACGAGGAAGAGCACGTTGCGCTTGTCGAGGTTGATGTTGCCGGGAATGCCCAGCACGTCGATGAAGGCGTTGAAGTACTGCGCGGCGGCCTGGGGCTCCACCGTGGTGTTGGTCTGGGGAATGACCTCGAAGCACACCGGGGTGCCCACGGTGACCGCGATGAACGTGTCCTTGATGCCGTCGCCGTCGGTGTCTTTGGCCGCGTGCGCCGGGCAGCTCTGGGCGGCGTCGCCCTCGTCTTTGGCGCGCAGGGCCTTCATGAACTTGGTGGCGTCGACGCCGCCCGGGTTCGCCGGATCGTTGCGCGGCTTGGCCGTGACGTCGTAGGTGGAGCCCACGGCGATGGCCTTGATGGCTGCTACGACGCTCGCTCCGACGTCGCTACCGCTTGAGTAGAGGTAGTTCAATCGACACGTACCGCCCGGTCCGCTGGGAGCGCGCGCCGCGCCGCCGATGCCGGTGCAGCACATGCCGGCCGCGCAACCCACGAAGGCGGCGGGAGGCAGATTCGATTTGCTCACGTCGGAGAGTGCGTTGGCCTGCGCCTCGGTGCTGAAACCGTTGCTCTGTTGAAGGCTCACGAAGCGGGCGTTGCTGGTGGTGATGGCAGAGTTGAGCATGGCGCCGCTGACCCCACCCTTGGGATCGTGCCACGGAGCGTCTGTGATGAGCACCACGACCGGGACGGCGCCGCTGCGGAAGTCGACTGCGCCCGTGGTACCCGGCGGCGGTACGTGGGCAGCGACCCCGCTCACGGCGCCACCGGTCAGCACGTGCCACAGTGCGGGCACCTGACCTTCGGGAGTATCTCCACCGCCCGTCGCCGACAATGTTGCAACTGCGGCCTGGGCCAGCGCGAGGTTGGTGGTCGTGGTCTGGCGCACGGAGACGAGCTGGCCGGGGCCGTCTTCTTCGTCCTTGTGGCTCACGATCGACATTCCGACCGACGGGATGGCCGCCTGGAGTTGCGCGAGCAGCGTGCCGGAGAGTGCGGTCTTGAGTCCGTTGATCGGGCCGCTCATGGAGCCGGTGGTGTCCATCACGAAGGACACATCGACGTTCTGGATGTTGGTCTTGAACTTGAGCACGTCGTTGTTGGGCGTGGGCGCCTCGTTGAACGGCTCGAGGAAGAAGAAGTCGCGCTGATCGCTGCTGCGCTTGAGCGCCACCAACGTGATGGCCGCGCCTGCCGAGCCACCGTCGGCCGCCACCGTCACGCGGCTGGTCACGCCCGGGGGCGTAGGCGGGAGCTTGTCGACGGACTCGAAGTTGTTGGTGTTGAATCCGCCGATCTCCGGCTTCTCGAGGGTGAAGACGGCCCCTGCGGTGACGTCCTTGTCGCCGTTTGGGGTCTTGCGAATGACCTTGAACGCTTGGGTGGCGCGGGTCGCCGGATTGGTCGCCGTGTCGATGAAGAGCACCGCGTTGCGCGGCTCGACAATGAGCGTTTCCTCGTTGCCGCCCCCGCCGAAGCCACTGCTCCCGCTGCTGCTGCTACTCGCCCCGGATCCGTTGGGGTCAGGGAACGGCGCCGCGGTTCCGCTGCCGCTGCACGCCATCGCCAACATCAGGGCGGTGCTCAGAAAAGCCCCATGAGAAATTCGCAGCTTCATGATCCGTGACCTCCACATTTCGTGAAGGTTGACAGAACTCGGGCGCGATGCACACTTTCCTCCGCTTACGGACTGCATCGAGGTGAGCGCGTGTGCGTCGCGTGCCTTCTTGTAGCATTCCAGACGCTGGAGGCGGCTCGGCCGCGACCGCAGCAGTGCACGGTGAGGGCGTTTACGGCTTCGACTTGAACGTCAGGCAGAGACTGTCGCTCGCGTGGCGCACCGCGAGCACCGGGGCAATGGCCCCACGGGGCTCCTTCGTTTCCATGCGAACCGGCGTCGCTCCCACGCGCCAAACCGTGAGCGGGTAGGTGTCGGCGTCGGGACCGCAGAGCTGGGCTGTGGCCGCCTCGAGAGCGCTCTTCTTGGGGTCTATCTCGATGTGCCCGATGGGCATCGGCTCCTTGGTGGGCGCCCCCAACCGCACGATGACCGAACGATTTCCTGCGTGGTCCACCACCGGCACGGCCAGCAGCGAACGAAGGCGTAGGGTCGCCATGTTGCCCGGCGCGAGCGCTTTTACAAACGTGGCCTCGCGCACGTGCACGACGAAGCCGGCCATGGAGGCCGAGCCCACGAGCGGGTTGGCGCTCACCGGGGCGTGCGGCACGAAGTCTACCGTGAGGCGATCGCCCGCGGCGCTGGGGTCGGCGCCGAGCTCGCCATCTTCGACTGGCAGCAGATGCGCGTCGACCGCCTGCGGAGCTCCCGGCGCACCGAAGGCGACGTAGAGCTGGAGATCGCCGTTCTTGTAGTCGCCCCGGGGAAGCGCGATGTCTTCGGTGACCACCAGCTGGTCTCCCCGCAGCTCGATGCCGACCCGCCCGACGCTCGGGAGCATGGCGAGCGGCCGGGCCGGCTTGGGCGGCGGCGCCTTGGGGGCAGCGGGGTGCTTGGGCGGCGAAGGCTTGGGCGGGTGCGGGGCGAAGAGCCCGACCGCGAGCACCAGCATGCGCGCCGCCCCAGCGTTCAAGCGAGGCGCTCCTCGAAAGTTTGCACCCAGCCGGTCCACCCTTCTGGGGCCTCCGCTTGCGCGACCATGGGCTCGCACACCAAGAAGTACTCGGCGGCGCGCGGGTTCCGGAACCAGTCTTCGTCGAAGGTGGCGACCACCTTCTCGCGCTCGCCGTGGGCGCGCAAAAACGCGACCCAGCGGGCCCGGGCAGCGTCGTCGTGCAGCGGCCAGTTGCCGCCGAGCCCCTGCGGCAGGCGCGCGCCGAACACGCGCGGCTCGAGCTCGGTGCGCGCGGCGCCATGTGCGCCGAGCACGGTGAAGGCCGCGACCCGGGCTGCGAACAACTCCAGCTGCGCGATCTCGCGCACGTGCGCCTGCCCCTTCTCGCGCATCGAGCCCAGCACCACGCGATGAAACAGTCGCTCCAGCGGCAGCCCGGCGAAAACCATACCCCAGGTGCAAGGCGCGATGCCGAGTGGGTCGGCCCGCTCCACCATGGCGAGATCGCGCTCCGGCACCGACTCACCCAGGGTGGTCCCGAAGCGGTACAGAAAGCGCAAGAAGCTCGACGAGCCAGCACGGAGCGGGGGCCTTCCCAGCATGCGGCGCGCTACGGCCTCGCCGGTCTTGGGGTCGATGCGCGCGGTGGCCAGATGCGGAAAGGTCTCGTGGAGCCAGCGCGGCTGCAGGTGCGCCGGCCAGCCATGGTCGGCGCCTTTGCCAATTGATTGCAAAATGCACGCAAGTGGCCACGACGATACCTCGCGCCGTTTGCCGAGCTCCTGAAGCTGCGCTTCTGCGAGCGCCTCGGTGTCTTTCAAGAACTGCGTGGCCGTTGCCTCGATCACCGCGCGCGGCAGCGGCAGCCCGAGCTCGTCGTGCGCGCTGTGCCCGAGCCGCTTGGCAATCTCGAGGCGCCGTTCGGCGCGCTCGCGAACCATGGGCGCCACCCGCCCCGTGGCGCGGGCGAAGGCGTCGAAATAGGCCTCGGCATGCGCGCCGCCACGGCTCTCCAGCAGGCCTTGCCGAATGTCTTGCAGGCTCGCCTTCAGCGGCGCGTCGAGGTTCACGCGGGTTTCCGCGGCGCGCACCTCGGTGGCGATCTCTGCGTCGAGCTCCTGCAGCATGCGCGCCTGCAACAGCTGCGCAATGTGCGCCCGGGCCCCGCGCCCGAAGGCGGTGCTCTCCAGGCTTTTCAGGCTCTCGAAGGTGGTCTTGGTGGCCACCCGGCGAATGCCCTGAAACGGCTCGAAGAGCGGTTGACCCAGGCGCCGCGCGATTTCGAGGTCGGCGACGCGCCCGCGCGCCACGCGAATCTCCTTGGCCAGATCGGTGAGATCGAAGTCGAGCATCTCAGCCGTGTACGGAAGGGGAGGGGAGGGCGCGGTCGCGGATGATCTGCGCCTCCAGGGTAGCCAGCGTATCGAGGCGGCCTTCGACTAGGTTCGCATCTTCCCGGGCTGCGAGCTTCGCGAGGTCGACGTAGGTGCGAAAGTGCTTGGCCTCGCAGGCGAACAGCTCCTCGTAGAAGGGCACCAGCTCGGGCGCCACCTTGGGCAGCTCCGTCAAGAGCAGCTTGAAGCGCTCGCACGATCGGGCCTCGATGAGCGCGCCCACCAGCAGGCGGTCGACCAGCACCAATCGGGTGCGGTGCCGCGCCGGAAGCGATGCCGCGGCGTTGCGAAGGAGCGCGGCGTAGGTGTCGACCGGCGGTGTGCCCAGGGTCAGCCCGCGCGCTTCGAGCACGGTGACGACGCGGCGGAAGTGGTCGAGCTCCTCGGCGGCGAGCTCCGACAGCGCGCGCACCAGGTCCATTTCGTCGGGGTGGCGCGCTACCAGCGAGAGCGCGTTGGAAGCCGCTTTCATCTCGCAGTGCGCGTGGTCAATCAGCACACGGTCGAGCTCCTGAGCGGCGAGGCCAGCCCAGGACCCCGCGGTCTCGGCCTTCAAGCACAACATACGGCTGCCTTGTAGCACGAGTCCCCTGCCGTCATCCGAGCGCGCGCTTCTTCGCGCCGATGCGCCCGCCCCAGCCGGCAAAACCCGCGGCAATGGGAAGTACGCACAAGAGCGCCGGCGAGAGACCCGCGCCGCGCGCTGCCAGCACCACAGCAATGAGGCCCGCCGCAAAGCCCGCGATGGCGCCCTCGCGCGGGCCGAGCTGCGGACCATAGCGACCCACCAGGTACCCGCCGGCCATGGCGCCGACGCCGAGCGCGCACACGTGGGGAACGATCATCATGGCCAGCAGCCGCAACCATTCGCCACGGGGCAGGTTGGCCAGGCGCTGCGCCGTGGCCTCGGGGCTCTCGCTCCCGTAGCCGCGCATGGCGCCGGTGGTGAGCCACTGGGCTACGAACGCCAGCGGAAGCCACGCCACGAAGATGGCGACGGTGCCGAATCCGACCCAATGCCAGGGCGGGCGCGCCGGCTCGTCGTCGGCCTCGGGCGACCGCATCACCGGCAATTTCCGCTTCGAGTCTGCCACGGACCGAGGCTAGCACACCCTCCGCTGGGGCTCGAATGGCCGCCAAAGACCTCGACCCTTGCGCGACGACCGAACCGCCGAGTACAGCATGCCCCATGACCCGCGCCGCCATCGATCCGGCGAACAGCACGTCGAGCCTCGGGTTTCGGGTTCGCTTCTGCGAGACCGACCTCATGGGCATCGTCCACCACGCGAACTACTTTCAGTATTTCGAGATGGGCCGCGTGGAATGGCTTCGCCGGCGCGGCGTGACCTACGCGCGGTGGGCCAGCGAGGGCACGCACCTGCCGGTGGTCGACGCGCAGGCTCGCTACCGAAAGCCTTGCCGCTTCGACGAATGGCTGGCCCTCGAAACCACCCTGGGCGAGCTCCGCAGCCACTCGCTGCGCTTCGACTACCGTTTGACGCGACCCGCCGACGGCGCGCTCATCGCGGAGGGCAGCACCCGTCTCGCCTGCATCGACGGCACCCACCGCCTCGTGGCTTTTGCCGATTCCATGCTGGCTACCTTGCTATCTGCCGAGCTGCCCCAAGAAAAATCGACGTCGGCCGACGTAAACGCGTAAATTGGAAAAACTTTTCCCGTGAAACGAGCCCTCGTCTGCGCCTTTTTCGTCCTCTCCGCTTGCGGCGGCAAGGGACAAGCTCGACTCGAGGGCAACTGGAAGGGCACCAAGACCGAAGGCGTTCCGAAGGAAGCCCAGCTGGCTGCCGACGACTTCGCGCGCAACACGTCGCTGGAGTTCAAGGGCGATCAGCTCACCATGCACTCGCCCAAGGCGGTGCTGAGCGGCAAGTACAAGATCAAGAAGGAGGACAAGACCTCCCTCGTGCTGGTGACCGACAAAGACGGCGACGCCGACCCGCAGACCCTCACCTTCGTCGACCCCAAGACCCTGAAGTGGGCGGTCTACGAAGGAAAAATCATCGTTTTCACGAAGCAGTAGCGTAGCGCATCGCGTCTTTTGCGACCGGGGCGCTCGACCTGGCTCCCACCGTCGGAGACACAACATGATCCGCGAAACCGTTGCGCAATACCTGGAAGGCGCTGGCTACCGGCGCCTGGCGGAAGACGAGCTTTCGGAGCTCGCCCCGCACGCGTCGCTGGTGCTCGAGAAGCACGACCTTGCGGGCGCGCCGGCCGACGTCTTGGTGGTGGTCGACCGCACCGACCCCGACGCCCTGGCGGACGCTGCCGCGGGCCCGCACCGCAGTCCCCGCGGCCTGCCAGGGTTCTCTCTTCCGCGGGCCGAGCTCCAGCGCTTCGCGGAGCAGCTGAAGCTCCGGCGCACGTTCACCAACCCGCTGCGCCGCGTCACGGTGCTCGAGGTGGGCGACGGCGCGCTCAGTGCCGCCGACGCGGCGCGCCTCGCGGCGTACCGCAGCCCGGCCGCCGGGACCACCTACGTGGGCGCCCTCTACCTCGACGCCGCGGCGCGCACCGTATGGTCGAGCGACGACGCGTGCAGCTCCGGGCTGCCCCAGTGCGAAGATCCGGCGCGCATCGTGGCGCAAGCCGCGGGTGGCGCGGTGGTCGAGCGGCCGTTCGTGGCGGCGCCGGCCCTCTTCGGAGCCCGGGCCATTGCCCTAACCTCGTTCTGGGGCTCGCCCTTCGCGGGCGCATTGCTGCTCGCGTGGAATTTTCACAAGACGCGGCGCACCAAGGTGGGACTCGCCCTCGTGGCGGCCACGGCGCTGGTGCTGGCAGGGGTCATCGCGCTGCCAACCGGCCAGCACGCCGGGCTCGCGGTGGGCATGGTGGCGAACTTCGGGTTCATGTTCCTGTTCTCTACCCTCACCGGCAAGCTCTTCGGCGATCCGCTTCGCAAGCCCTCGGTGGGGTATCCCATCCTGGTGACCGTGGTGTCATGGGGCCTGCTCTTCGGGGGATCGATCGGCGGCGCGGTGATGTGGGAAGCTGCCACCGTCACCACCGTGCAAACCGCAGGCGGCGCCGCCGTGCTGGTGGAACGCGGCGCGAGCGTCGAAGAGGCCAAGGCGCTGGGCGCGGCGCTGGAGACCCACAAAGTGCTCGGCCCCGGGTCCGACGTGCGCTTTGCCAAGACCGAAGGCAGGCGGGTGCTCAGCGTCGTACTCGCCGAAGACGGCGCCTACAAGAAGCCAGAAGTTCGCAGCTCCTATCAGTCGCTGGCGAGCACGCTCTCGACCGAGCTGTTCCACGGCGAGCCGCTCGAGATCGTCTTCCTCGACAAGTGGGGCGAGCGCGCCGACTCGGTCTTCTCGACCAAAGAGCCCTGACGTTCGCGGCAAGCGCGCGCATCCGGTCTTCCGCTCGACCCGCGTCCAGGTATGCTCGGGGCTGACTCTTCGACCTACGGAGCTCACATGAAGCGGATGCGTACTCTCTTGGCGGCTGCTTCGGTGGGAGCCTCGCTGGCCATCGCCACCAGCGCCCAGGCTTTCTGCGGCTTCTATGTGGGGGGCGCCGATACCAAGTTGTACAACAACGCGACCCAAGTGGTGCTCATGCGCGAGGGCACGCGCACCGTGCTGTCGATGCAGAACAACTACGAGGGCCCACCCGCCAACTTCGCCATGGTGGTGCCGGTGCCGGTGATTCTGCAAAAGGAGAACGTGAAGACGCTCCCCAAGGAGATCTTCGCGAAGATCGACCAACTCGATGCGCCGCGGCTCGTCGAGTACTGGGAGCAGGACCCCTGCTACCAGCCCCGCTACGACGAGGACGACCGCATGTCGGCCCCGCGCAAGAAGTCCGCCGCGCCCAGCACTGCCGGTGCCGCCGAGGCGAAGGATCTGGGCGTGCAGGTGGAGGCGCAGTTCAGCGTGGGCGAGTACGACATTGTCATCCTCAGCGCGAAGGACGCCAGCGGTCTCGACACCTGGCTGCGACAGGAGAAGTACGCCATCCCCGAGGGCGCCCACGCGTTCTTCCGGCCCTACGTGCAAAACGGGAGCAAGTTTTTCGTAGCGAAGATCGACGCCACCAAGGTCATGTTCCGGAACGGCATGGCCCAGCTATCGCCGCTGCGCTTTCACTACGACTCCGAGGGCTTCTCGCTTCCGGTGCGCCTCGGGCTCATGAACGCCAAGGGTCCACAAGACCTCATCGTGCACGTGCTCGCCCGGGGCCAGCGCTACGAGGTCACCAACTATCCGAACGTCGCGGTGCCCACCAACTTCGACGTGAACGACAACGTCCGCGGCAACTTCGGTAGCTTCTACGCCGCCCTCTTCGACGAGACGCTGAAGCGGCATCCGAAGTCGGTGGTCACCGAATACTCGTGGGACGCGTCGACCTGCGACCCGTGCCCCGGGCCCGCCATGTACCCGCAAGACATGATGACCCTGGGGGCCGACGCGCTGGCCGGGGCCGCGCAGACCCCGCAAGCCACAGTGCTGGGGCCGGGTGGGCCGATGCCCATGCCCCGGCGCGGTCGCGGGTCGATGAGCATGGGCTTCACCCTCACGCGGTTGCATGCACGATACACGAAAGACGACCTGGGCGACGACCTGCACTTTCGCGCGGCGGCGCCCATCGTCGGCGGCCGCGAGCGCGTTCAGGCCGATGGCAAGCCGGAGCAAGGCGCGCACCCAGACTCCATCAACAACTTCCAGGGCCGCTACGTGATCCGCCACCCGTGGACCGGATCCGTTTCGTGCCAGAATCCCCGGCGCGGCATCTGGGGCGGGCCACCCGCCAACTACAACGCCGATGCGCGGCCCAAGCCGGCGCTCAACCTCGCGTTCGCCAATCGCGGTATGCCGCTTACGAACTTCGTCGCGTCGCCGGTGCCCAGCGCGAACTTCCTCTCCATCGCCGAGCCCACCCCCGGTGGGTCCCTGGTCTCGCCCGAGATGGATGCCGGCGCGGCGCAGGAAGACGCGTCGACCTCCGGCGGTCCGCCCGCGCAACCGGGCGGCTCGCGCGGCTGCGGCGGCTGCAACACCGGTGGCCCGGGCGAAGGCGCGCTGGCGGCCGGCCTCGGGCTCGCGGTGGTCGCCATCCTGCGCGCTCGCAAGCGCCGTTAGTTCTACGAAAGGTGCGCGTCGTGCGAGTCTCGCGCGCGACAGTCTCGAAGCTCCTACTTGCCCCAGAGCTCGATCTGCGCGCGTCCGCCGCCCGGCAGGTTGCCGTACTTGAACGCCACCTTGGTGACGACGCGCTTGTCGCCCGGGAGATCGATGACGCGACTCGCGCTGTCCTTGCCGAACACCAGCCGCGTCGGCGGCGAGAACTTCGAGCCGTCGCCGAAGAACACCTCGACATCGAACATCTCGAGCGCCGAGTGCTCGACCACCAGCATGAGGCGCGAGAAGCGGCCGTCGGCCTTGCCTACCGCAATCACGTCACGGTCGACCTTGCCATCGACCATGCGCTCACCAAGCTTGTCCCAGCCGGTGCGGTCTTCGACGCGCTTGTCGTTGGCGTCGTCGCGTCGCTCGTTTCCTTGCGGGCCGGGGCCAGGCCCGTGATCGCCGCCCGGGGGCGGCGCATGTGCGTGGCGTCCACCGCCACCGCCACCGCCACCGCCACCGCCACATGCCAGGGCCAGCATCGTCATCGCCACCAGTGCCATTGAACCGACTCGTCTCATCATGAACCTCGTGATGCCAGAGACATGCCGTACGACGTGCTGGGATTCGCTGCGCAGAATCGCCCAGCGGGTGGAGCTTGCCGCCACCCATGATCGCGCGCGTCATGGGATGAGCTCCGGGATCACCCGGGTGTTCGCGCGCCGTGAATTGAGGCTACTTTCGCGCCAAGTCTCGGGAGATGCGCAGCACCATCGTCCGCTCGCCGCGCCGTACCCGCACGATGACGTCGTCGCCCACGGGGCCGCTCAACCGTGACCGCGCCTCGGCGATGGTGCGAACCGCCTTCCCATCCACGTCCACCAGCGTGTCGTCCGGCCGAAGACCGCCGCGGTCGGCGCCGCTGCCTTCGGTCACGGCGGCGACCACTACCTCGCGCGGCGCACCGGTCTCTCCCAGTGTCACGGCCACCGTGGCCGCGGCGCTCGAGGTCTCGACCTTCTCCGCCTGCTTCCGCAGCACGATGCGAACGTCGCGCTGGGTGCGACCCCGCTCCACCCGCAAGGGCTCGCTCCGGGCGCGACCGAAATCGGGCGCGTAGGCATCGAGGGTGAGCGGACCTTCGGCGAGCTCGGCCAAGCGAAAGCGACCGCGGGCGTCGGCGATGGCAAGGCCCAGAGCCGGCGAACCAGGTGTAAGATACACAGGAGCGGCGTCCTTCGAGACGCGTGCGCCGGGCACCGGCTCGTTGCGTTCGTCGACCACCAAGCCCTCCACCACACCCTCTTCCGAGAGCTCGATGCGCGGGGCCTCGAAGGGGCGCCGGCCGCGCGACTCGGGTACATTCACGGCGCGCACCCCGGGGGCGAAGCCGCTTTTGCGCACCCGCACCGTGGCCGAACCGGCACCGAGGCCGCCAATCTCCCAGCTGCCGTCGGGCGCGCTCACGGCGCGCTGCGAGCCGCCTTCGCCAAACAGCGTGATCTCTGCCCCCTCTACCGGATCGCCGCGTCGCGAGCGAATCTCGCCGTGGACGGACTCGGCCGGCGAGAGCGCGACCCGCAGCGAGGTCATCTCTGCGGTGACGTTCGCGGTCTTCGGCGCGAAGCCGGGCGCGCGCAGCTCGACGCGCAAGGGAAGGCCGCGCAGGCTGGCCAGCGTGGCTTCGCCGCGCTTGTCGGTGAAGGCCGTGGCGCGGCGCGGCTCGCCGGGGTCGAGCGAGGCCGCCGACACCTGCGCGTTGTCGAGGGCGTAGCCGCGGTCGTCGTCTACCCGCACCGCGACGTTGCCCCGCGGCGCCGGGACGATCAAGGTGATCTCGCGCTTCTTGTCTTCGGGAACGGTGGTCGTCGCGCGGGCGACGACGCTGGTCGGATCGTCGTCGCGGGTCACCGAGACCGAGACCTCCACCGGCACCGCGGCGAACGCGAAGCTCCCATCCGAGGCGGTGCGCACGCTGCGCTCCATGTTCCCCTGGCGTGCGGCTAGTGTTACCCGCGCGCCCTCCACGCCGCGCCCGCTCTCGTCGACCACCTTGCCCTCCAGGGTGCCGCCTTTGCCCAAGACGATGTCAACGTGCGCGGTGCCGCGGGCGGTCAGGGTCACGGCGTCGCTGAAGGCCTCTACGAACTCCGGATGACGCGCGAGCACGCGAATGCGACCCGGCGTCGCCGCCTCGATGCGGAACGTGCCGTCGCCGCGCGTGACCCACGGCTCCGGCCGCTTGCTGCCCATCATCGGTGTGTTCGGCAGCAGCGACGCGCCCAGCGCCCCGGGAATCGGGGGCACCGGCCCTGGCATCACCCCCAACTCTCCGGCGGGAATGAGCGCCGGAGTGGGCGCCGCCATGGTGGCCAGGTGCGCGCTGCGAAAGGCGCGCGCACCAGGGTCGTCCTCGAAGGGCTGCCCCTGAAAGTCTGTGCCGAATACACGCAATTGCGCCGACCCCACGGGAAAGCCGCGGGCGTCGACCACGCGACCCTCGATGATTCCGGCGCGCTCCATGGGGATGCGCATCTCGGCGGGTACCGGCTCTGGCAGCGACAAGGGGCCCGCCGGCACGAAGTCGTCGGCATGGGCGGTGATGCTGGCGGCGCCGGGCAAGATGGGGCCGATGCGGACGCGGCCGTCCTTGCCGGTGCGCCCCTCAAGGGGAAAGGCAGAAAGACCGTTCTCGACCAACGTCACGTCAGCGCGCTCGACGCCGCGGTCCGGCTCCTCGCCGGCCTCTACCACCCGCGCCGTTAGGTAAATGCCCGCCTGGAGCGTGAGCTTGATGGTCTGATCCTCGCCGCGCGCCAGCAGAATGCCCATTTCGGTGGGGGCCACCAGCGAGCCCTTGGTGGCATGCACCGAGTAACTACCCGCGCCCAGCGAGCCGATGCGCACCCTTCCGTCGTTGCCGGTGCGCGTTGCCCGAGGTGGCCACAGGACGGTCGATGTAATCTGCACGTCGGCGTCGGGCGCGGGCTTGCCCGCCGGGTCGACCACCAGCACCGCGAGCGCGGCCAAGTGGGCCATGACCAGCGCAACGCGGCTGCCGGCGCGCACGTTCTGCTGCACCATGTCGTCGAAGCCGCGGGCGCGTCCCCGTACCGAGAAGCGTTCGCCCGAGAGGCCGCCCACGTGGACCTCGCCTTTCGCGTCGGTGTGACCTCCCACCGGAATCGGGTCGGCGCCAGTGACCTCGACCTCGGCGTCGACGGGCCGGCCCTTTTCGTCCATCACCACCACGTCGACGCCGGCTTCGGTGCCGAGCTCGAGCGTGGCGTCGCGGAGACCGGTCGCCAGGATGATCCACTGCGACGCGCGGGAGCGGCCGGCCTGGTCGGCGATGACCCAGGTTTCTCCGCTGGGCAGGTTGGCGAGCGTTGCGTCGCCCGCCGCGTCGGTCTTGCCGGTGCCTGCCACGCTGACGCCGCGGCTATCGCCGTGGAACGCGCGGACCCGTGCGCCCTCGCTGGGTTTGCCCTCGGCTGTCACGTGCACGCGCAGCGAAGCCTCGCCGCTCTTCGCCTCCAGGAGCGGCGCCCCGGCGGGCGCAACCTGCACCGCGCGCAAGCGGGAGCCGGGCAGCGACGCCACTGCCAGGGCGAACAGTATCGCCGCCACGACGTTGAGAACCCGGCTGCTACGCACCCTACTTACCTACTCTTACAGACGGCCGCGGCAAAAGAACTTAGGCGTAGCAGCTCGCTGGTGCGTGCTACGTTTTGAACCAGTGGATCGCCGCATTGCTTCCGTGGCTTGTGGGCTTTTTGCGGCAGCGCTGGTGGGCGGCGTCGCAGCGACCGGCTGTAGCGGTGGGCGCGCGCCCATCGCGACCAACAACACGGTGCCGCCCGACACCACGCTCGGGCAGGATGCAGGTAGCGATGCCGAGGCTGGCGCGCCGCGCTGCAGTGTCCCCACGCCCGAAGTTTGCGACTGCGCAGAGCTGCCCCTCGCGGGCGACCCACCCAACGTGTACTTCGTGCTCGACCACTCCGGCAGCATGCTCTCGAACGATCTCTGGACCACCGTGAGCACCGTGGTGCTCGAATCGGTGCGGAAGATCGGCAACCGCGCCAACTTCGGCGCCACCATGTTTCCTGCCCCCGCATCGCTCGACGCGTGCGCCACCGGCAAAGAGATTCTCTCCACCCGCCGCGGCGACTCACCCGGCACGCGCGGCCCGGTGTGGCAGCAGCTCCACGACGCGACCGTCGGCGTGCGCCCCAACGGCGGCACCCCCACCGCCGCCACCCTCGACAAGATTCGCAACACCCTTACGGCGCTCCCGGGCAAGACCTTCGTGGTGCTCGCCACCGACGGCGGCCCCAACTGCAACGCGGACACCGCGTGCACCACCAACAACTGCATCTTCAACATCGAGAGCGCCGACAGCTGCACGCCCACCGGCCCCAACTGCTGCGACTCACCCGAAAACCGCAAGAGCGGGTGCCTCGACGTGAAGGCTTCGCAGGACGCGGTCAAGCTCCTTACAGACAACGGCATCGCGACCTATGTCATCGGCGTGCCCGGCAGTGGACCCTACGGCGCCTTCCTCGAGTCTCTCGCCACCATGGGCGGCACCGCGCGCCCCACGTCGCCCAAGTACTACCGGGTCGACACCGCCGACGCCGCCGCGTTCAGCAAAACGCTCTCGCAGGTGGTGGCGAAGATCGTCGCTACTTGCGTCATTACCCTGAACAAACCCCCCTCCGATCCCGACAAGCTCAACGTGTACCTCGACGAGCAGCTGGTGCCGCAGGAGCCCGACAACGGGTGGACGCTGGAAGACGCGACGGTCACGCTCAAGGGGTCGACCTGCGAGAAGGTACTGGCGGGCGAAGCGCTCGACGTGCGCGTGGTCGCGGGTTGCCGCACGTTCAAAACCAAGTAGCGGCGCTGGCCGCGGGCCGTTCAGTGCAGCGTGTGCCAGTCGCCTTCGTGCTCGACCTTGGGAATGCCGTATACCGGCGGCGCGCGGAAGTCTTCCTCTGCCGCCGCAGCGGCCTTGGCCTCGCGCGCGGCAACGAGCTCCTCCTCGTGCTCCCATTCGGCGACGATGGCCTTGTGCTTGGTCTTTCGCCGGAAGTAGCCGACCACCAGCGCGAAGAAGCCAAAGACCCACAAGAGCGAGCCGGTCATGATGGCCGCCCAGCTGCCGTCTTTGCTCTCGAGCTCCCTCTTCCACTGGTACTCGAGGGTGCGCGGCTCCACGCCGTAGGCATCGGTCATGGCGCGGTCGAAGGTCGCGCCGTCGCGCGCGCGGGTGATGAGCGATCGAAAGCGATCGCCGTCGCGTAGCAAGAAGCGAACGAAGTCGGTGCCCTCGGCGTAGGCGACGCTCACCTTGTAGTTGTCGTCGTCGGGGAAGCGGAGGTCGAGCTCCGAGAGAGGAATGAGCGTGTGCATGTACACGGCATCGTGCAGCCGCTCGGCGTGCATGCGGCCCTCGCCGGCGCGGAGCGATGCGTACCCTTCGTTGAACCAGCGGGGAATGTGGCGGTTGCCGAAGGCGTCGTCGAGTGCCACGTGGGTGAGCTCGTGCTGGAACACGCTGGTGACGTCGGAGCCCTCGAACGACTTGGGCGCCTGCAGCGAGATCATCACGAAGCGAAGGCCGCCGTACGAGACGCCTACCGCGTAGTCTTGCGGAGGATGACCCACGGGAGCCAGGGCGCGCATGTCGTCGGGTGTTCGCGCCACCCGCACCTTCACCCGCTCGAGCACGTTGCTGCCGAGATCGCGGCGTAGCTCGGCGCGAAACGCCTCGGCGCCGTCGAGCGCCGGCTTCATGCGTTCCTCGGTGCCCTTGGGAAAGGCCACGGTGAGCCAGTTGCCGACGTCGGAGGTGGTGTAGTCTGCAGGCAGCGTGGGGTACTCGACGGCTTCCGGCCGCAGCACGTAAACGACGTCGCGCGGCAGCTTGACGACCGGAGCCTCGGCCTGCGCGGCCTTGGGCGGATCGTTCGCCGGCGCGTCGATGACTGGCGACGGCTTGGGCGGCTCCGCCTTGCCTGCCTGCGCGGCTGCCGCGCTGGGGGCGCCCAGCCCGCCCAGGCCGCAGAGCGCCAAAAGGGTGAGACAGAGCAAAACGAATCGGTGCACGCGGTTCATCTTGGCACCTCCGCACGCAGGTGCACGGAGGTGGGGTCGCTGTCGCGCGTGAGCAGGAAGGCAGTGCCCCCGAGGAGCGCGGCTGCGCCCATGGCGCCCCAGAACCAGAACGACTTGTAAAAGGGCGAACCCTTGGCGGCCGGCCCGGCGGGGGCCGCAGAGACCGGAGCGACCTTCGGGGCGCGGCCGAACGCACGCTCGATGGAGGTCGTCGCGCGCGCCCAGCTGGGGTTCTCCAGGCTGCCCTCGGGCGCATAGGCCGCGGCGTCGAAGGTCTGCGTTTCCGCCAGAAAAATGCGAGCGCTCGCGGTCATCGTGGTCTTCGGTTCCGATGCGGTGCTGGCCTGGGCCGTTGCGTCGGCGTCGCTGCCTGCATCGCTCGGGCCCGAGCTCGGCGCCAGCGTGCCCTGCGCCACGCGCACCGTGATGAAGCCGCGCACACCCAGCGTTTGCGCCAGCGACGCGAGCAGCCGAACCGAGGTGCTGTCTTCGCCCCGGAGCGCCGCTCGTGTTTCGTAGAGATCGCGCAAGCGGGGGCTGGGGTCTTTGGGGGCTTCGCCGGCGAGCGCCCGCGCTTCGTCTTCGCGGAGATGCAGCGGGCGTAGGCGCGGCGACGCGTACACCGCCTGCGCAAGTGGCCAGGTAACCGCCGCGACCTCGGTTTCATTCCCCACCGCCACCACCACCCAGCCCTCGCGATCACGTTCGTCGGCGGCGCCCGCTCCTCGGGCGGCGCCCAGCGAGACGAGCACGACCAAGCAGGGTAAAAGCAGGCGCTTCATCACAGGATCACAGGTGGGCGCCAACATAAGGCCGCGGCGAGAACTCGCAACAGCGCGCTCTCATTCGCCTGCGGCACGCGCGCGTTTCCCGAAAGGCGACCATCGCTTTCAGTGCCGGAAGAGGTCGAGGACCACGGCGTGATCGGGCGCGTAGGCCGGCACCATCGCGTGGACCTCGGGCTTGCGCAGTGCGCTCGCGCCCGCCACCGCCACCGCGAGTGCCAGCGGCGGGCCCACGAACGCAAGAAAGCGGGCGCGCGTGAAGATAGGCTGCGCGGCGAACAAGCAGGCGAGAAGGAGCGCCGCGGCGTCGACCAGGGCCACGCCGTAGGAGCTCGGGAGCGAGGTGCCCAGGCCACGCCCCACGCGCACCAGCGACAGGCCGAGGAGACCGAGGAATGCCAGCACCGCGAACACCGCGAAGATGCGTTGCGCGATGGCGCCGCGATCGCCGAATGCCAGCGCGATCCGCCGCGCGGCCAGCGCCGAGACGCCCGTGCTGGCCAGCGTGAAGAACGCGAAGGTCACGCCCGCGAGCGCATGATGATGCGTTGTCGCCCGGAGCGCCGCGCCGAAGAATACGTCGAAGCCCAGGACCAACGAGAGCCACGTGAAGAGGCCCCCGGCGCGCACCCAAGCGCTGCCCGGTCCTCCGCGCAGGCCGAATTTCGCGGCGCGAAAGACGATCACCAGCAAGAGCGCCGGACCCAACGTCAACGCCGCCAGCGCAGCCCACGAGAGCCACAGCGAGGCTCCGTGCTCGCCGCCGCTCCGAACACGCATCATCGCCGGAATCGGCGCGAGGACCGCCCCGAGGGCTCCTCCGGCCACGATGGTGCCGAAGCGAGTGCTCCAAGAAGGCTGCGCGTCACCCTGCGGTTCCACCCCGCGGGTCTTACCAAGGAATGGAGGGAAACGGCACCTTTCCGGGAGGTTGGGACCCGCCGCGAGAATCCGGGCCAGAAGGGAACAGTCCCCTGGCGCGGCGTGACGCGGTGTGACGCGGTGTGACGCGACGGAACACCAGCTTTTCTCGGCCTGCGCGCCGTTTCGCCGCAAATTGGGCCACTCTCGATCACCCATGATACCGCCTCGAGAATGAGCGAACACGAGGATCGAGAGTTCCCCCTCGGCGCGGCCCGCGCTGGCTTCGTGGCTTCGGTGCGACGCAAGGCGACGGCCATGCGCGCCCTTTTGCCCGAGGTCTCGCAGACGCCCAAGCGCGACGAGCTTCGGCGAAAGCTGCACGCGCTCGGCAGCGGGGCTCGGTCGCTCCACCTCGACGCGCTCGAGCGGGCGGTGTCCGACATGATGGGGCGCCTCGACCGTACGCCCCGCGAAGGGGTGCTGGTGGCCGCCGATGTGGAGGTGCTCGAGCGCACCCTGGCCGAGCTGCCGGCGCTGGCCTGGGGCCGCGAAGACGTGCGGATCACCGCCGAGCGGGCCATCGTGGCCTTCGGCGAGCCGCAGTTTCTCGGGGATCTCGGGCCCAACGTCGACTGCGAGCGAACCCTCGACCGCGCGGCGGCCCTTGCCCGCGCCCGGGAGCTCTCCATCGATGCGCTGGTCATCGACGCCGACGCCGATGGCGCGTTCGAGCTGTGCGCCGACCTCCTCGACGACGAAGTGACGCAGGACCTCACGGTCATCGTCGTCGGCGCCTTCGGCATGCCCGGTGACGACGCGCGTTTCATCGCCCTCGGCGCTCGCTTCGTGGTGAACAAGCCGCTCGAAAAGATCGGCCTCAAGGAGCTCCTCGACGAGGCCCTCGCGCCGCCCATCGCGGCGTCGCCCTTCGGCGCCGAGCTGGGCACGCCGTCGCTCGAGGAGCTGAGCACCCGCCTGGCCGAAGAGCTGCGCCGCGGCCTTCTCGCGGTGGGTCGCGCAACCGATCGCGAAAAGTCCGTTCCGCTGGGCGAGGGCGTGGAGGTGTACGCCGCTCTGTGGGGCGCCATTGCCCGCATTCGCGAGGTGGTCGCCGCCAAGACCAAGGGCGAGCTGACCTTCACCGACCCTGGGCCCTACGGCGCCGTGGCCATGGCTCCCTCGCTCGAGCTCGACACCGAGCGGTCCATGCGCAACCGCAGCACGCGCCGCGGCATGGGCTCGGAAGACGTTCCGCTGGCCGGCCGCCGCATTCTCGTGGTCGACGACGACCCGGGCGTCACCTGGTTCATGGCCGACCTCCTGCGGTCCCAAGGCTGCCTGGTGGACGAAGCCCTCGACGGTGAGCAGGGTCTGCTGCGCGCCTACGCGGCGGCGCCCGAGCTGGTCATCAGCGACATCTTGATGCCGAAGCTCGACGGACCGAGCCTTTGCCGCGCGCTCGGCCGCGACGTGGTGCTGCAGCACACGCCGGTGGTGCTGCTCTCGTGGAAGGAAGACCTCATGCAGCGGGTCCGCGAGCTCGGCTCGTCGGCCAGCGCGTTTTTGCGCAAGGAGAGCGACGTGCGCGCCGTCGTGGCGCGGGTGCAAGAAGTTCTGCGACCGCGGGCTCGCCTGGAGGCGCGCTTCGTCGCCGGCGGCTCCGTTCGCGGACGTCTCGATGGCTTCACCGTTTCGGCTTTCGTCGACATGGTGCTGCGCTTCCGCGGCGACGTGTGCATCAGCATTCGCGACGCCGCCTTCCTCTACGAGCTGGAGATTCGCGGCGGTGCTCCGCGCAGCGCGGTGCGATCTTCCGGTGATGGCACGGTGCTCGCCGGCATGAACGCCTTCCGCGCGCTGCTGGGTGTATCGAGCGGGCGCTTCTCGGTGGAAGACCGCGACAGCGCCATCGAAGACGAGCTCCAGGGGTCCTTCCGCGAGCTCTCCATGGCCATCGTCTCCGAGCGCCGCGCGGTCATCCACGCGCTCTCCGAAGACCGCCTGATCGAAGCGGCCGCCATGGATGTGCACGACGAGCGGCTGCGCGACGTGCTGCGCGGCATGCCCGCGCGCACCGGGGTCATTGCCGGACGCATCCTCGCTGGCGCCTCGCCCCGTGAGCTGCTCCTGCGCGATCGCATCGACCCCAGCGAGCTGCTCGACGTGCTGCTGCACCTGGCGCGCCGCGGCGCCATTCTCTCCGTGCGCACCGCCGAGGGGCAAGAGCTCTCGGTGCCCATCACGCTTCCCCACTTCGACGTCGCCGAGGAAACGCGGCTCTCGCGAAGGCCGCCCCCGGTGGTCGTCGCCGGCGCAAACGCCATCATCAGCGAAACGCCGGACCCCGACGGCATGGCGGTGCTCCTCACGCGTCGCATTTCGCTGCCCCCCAAGGAGGAGCTCACCGACATCGACGACACCGCGTATGGCCCCGAGGCGGTGGCCTTGGCCGAGGCCGCGCGGGTGAGCACCAGCGTCGACCACACCCTCTACGGCGGGCGGCTGGTAGACCTTCCGGCGCCCTTTCCCATCCTCACCCCCTCGCCGAAGTTCGCCCTCGAGTCGGCCGAGCTCGATGCGGTATCGGTGCCGATTCACGTGGCCGAAGAGCCGATCGTCGACGGCACGCCCACGGTGCGTGCGCCCCAGGTTGTCACCTCGGTCGCCGCGAGCGATGCGCCCCTCGGCAGCTCCCTCGACGAAGTGGAAGTGGAAGTGGAGTCGGCGGTAGCCAGCGCTTCACCCAGCGCGGCTGCGGCTCCGCGAAAGCGCGAGCGCCCGTGGCTCTCGGTGGCCATCTTCGGCGCGGCCATCGCCCTTGGCGTGCTGTGCGTGCGCGGCTTCGGCGGTGAGACCCGGGCGCCCTCGTCGCCGGAGGCCGCAGACGAAGCGGTTCCGGCCGGCATGAACGTGAAAACGAGTGAAGGCGTCATCGACGTCGACGTTCCGCCGGGCGCCACCGTGCGCGTCGACGGCGTCGACCACGGAAGCGCCGAGCACACGCGCATCGTGGTGCCTGCGGGCATTCACACCGTTTCCACCCCGGGAGCCACGCGTGCGGTCGACGTGCGATCGCTGCGGCTCACCAAGGTCCGGTTCGGCTCCTGAACACCCTCCCGGCGGGCTCTCGAAAGGAGCGCGCCGCCTGTTCGAATTGGCTTTCTTTTCGGATATTTACGCCGCGCCGCGGCGGCAGGCCTGAAGCTGCGGTCGCCAAGCCCGAGGTGGACGCTCGGAATCGACGGGAATGCGTGGAATTCGCTCAGTAGTGCTAGATGACCACCCGTGAGGTGGCTGCTTCCCCTGCTGTTTCTCTGGGCCTGCACGCAGAGGCCCGACCCGGCACCTGGGCCTTCGTCCACGCGCGCGACGCCCATGGGAACGCCGAAGGACGAGCGCGGGCAGGTGCTCCTCGACTGGCTCAAGCTGGGGAGCGAGTGCTCCCTCGGCCACCGCGGCGCGATCATCGACTTCGGTGATGCGACCCTGCGTCGTCCGCGCGTGCGCGGCAGCAAAGACGCGCACGTCGAGGCCGTTTCGGTGGAGCATCAGGGGGCGACCTGGACGCGGATCACCGGACGCGAGGTCATGGTGCCGTTCTCGGGCCCTCTCGAGGTGCCGGAGCCCGGTCAGCCGCTGGCGGTGTCGGTGCGCTCGCGCGGCGGCTCGGCCAAGTCGATGAGCCTGTACCTGAACGGCAAGCCGCTGGGGCCGGTGCGGCTCACCAAGAACGTCACCGGAGTCGTGTCCCTCAAGACCACCACGGCGACGCTGCTGGCGGGCGAAAACGAGCTCTCCATTCGCTTCAACGGCCAGGGTCGCGGCAGCGACGTAGCCGCGGAGATCGACTGGGTTCGCATCGGCGCCTACGACGACGACGCGCCGTACGCAGCGCCCACGCGCGCCGACGCCATCGATACCGTGAAGATCGGCACCGAACCCCGGCGTTCGCTCTCTCTCCGTGGGCCCGGATACGCACGTTGTGCAGCCTATTTGCCCAAGGGCGCGCGGTTGACGGCAGGGCTTGGCATTCTGGGCAGCGGCGAAGCCGACGTCGAGGTGCGCGTGCTGCGCGACCGCAAACCTGCGTTCGTGGCCAGCTCGCTGCACCTCAACGCCGACACCGCCTGGCGCCCGCTCGACGTCGACCTGGGCGAGCTCGACACCATCGCCGAGGTAGAGCTGGTGGCGGTGCAGACCACCAAGGGCTCGCGCGTGGTATTCGCCGAGCCGCGCGTGTCGGTGACGGCGCCGGTGCACGCTGGCAAGCCCATGCCCACGGCCAAGAGCGCAGTGCTGGTGGTGCTCGGCTCGCTCGCGCCGCGTTCCATCTCCGTGTACGGCGGCCCCATGGAGATGCCCGAGCTCGGCGCGGTCGCTGCCAATGGCGTGGTGTTCGACGCCCATCGCACCACGTCGGCGGTCTCGGCTGGCGCCATGGCCTCGCTCCTCACCGGCGTCGAGGCCGACGAGCACGGCGTGGTCGACGGCTTCACCAAGCTGCCCGCGTCGCTCACCACCATCGCCGACTGCGCACGTCAGGGCGGCGTTCAGACCGCGATGTTCACCGCCAACCCCAACACCACGGCGGTCTTCGGCTTCGACCGAGGCTTCTCCACCTTCGGCTACGCCGACCCCACCGACGCATCGCTCTCGACGCGCGTGTTCGACGACGCCTCCGACTGGGTCACGGCGCATCGCGAGAGTCGCTTCCTGCTGGTGATTCACGCGCGCGGCGGTCACCCGCCGTGGGACGCCACCCGCGAGCAGCTCAAAGAGATGCCGCCCGCCAACTACGCAGGCAGCGTCGAACCCCGGCACGCCGGCGAGGTGCTTGGGCGCATTCGAGGCGCGAAGGGCGCCCGCTTTACCGACGCCGACCGGGCGCGCATGTGGGCGTTGCACTCCCTTGCGCTCTCCGCCCACGACGCTGCGCTGGGGCGTCTGCTGAACACCCTACGCTCGCTGCATCGGGACGAGGACACCTCCGTTTTCGTCACCAGCGACGTGGGGCTCGACGACGGCGCGCGGGTGCCCTTCGGCGAGGGCGATTCGCTCAACGAAGAGTCGCTCGCATCGGCGCTGCTCATCCGTCCGCCCGCCGGCCAGACCATCGAGTCGGCGCGGGTCGGCGCACCCACCAGCAGCGTCGACGTTGCGGCCACCATCCTCGCTTCGCTGGGGTTGACAGCGCCCACCGCCTTTCGAGGCATCGACCTGTGGAGCCTCTCCACTGGCGCCCACAGCGCCGAGACCCGCCGCCGCATCGCGTGGGCGGGCAATCGCTTCTCCCTCACCTGGGCGAACTTCCTACTCCTGGGCGGTGTGGGCGGCGATGCGGGGTCGACGCGCCTCTGCGATCTCAAGCTCGAGCCCGCCTGCACCACCGATGTTCGCGCCACCTATCCCATCGCCTACGGCCGCATCGCGAGCCTGGTCGACGAGCGCACGCGGGGAGAGAAGCGCCCGCCGCGGGAGCCGGCCAACGTCGACTTCGCCACCAACAACGCGCTCCGCATCTGGGGCCGCAATGTCGGCGGCTTGCCCTAGTCTCGGCCAAAAACCCTCAGTCTTCTGCGTTGGCGCTCTCCGCCGCCGCGCAGCCTCCCGGACCGGAAGAGCCACGTAGCCGACGAAAAACACCAGCCACCTAGAGACGCGCAGCTCTCGCCGTAGAACTTTACTCTGCGACCGCGGGCACGCGGGTGGCTCTCGCCTTTGCCATGAACGCCGCACCCCTTCGCCTTGCCCTTCGCTTCGCCGTCCTGCCTGGTCTCTTACTCGCACCGATACATTGTTCGACCGCGCCCCAGAGCTCGTACAGGGCGGCCGCGCAGGACCCGGGCAAGCTCGGTCCGAAGCTGCCGCCGGCGCCCGAGTGCCTCGCCAATGCCTGCACGCGCGAAACCGACTGCGCCAACGGCTTTCGCTGCAACACGGCGCTCGCCGAGCCGACCTGCGAGGCCATTCGCTGCGGTGAGGTGGCCACCCTCTGCAGCTCCGACGATCTGTGCAAGGGCGGCATGCGTTGCCACGAGGAGCAATGCAACCCGTGCACGTTCTGCGGCGACCGTTGCTCCGTCGACTTTGCGTCCGATACGGATCACTGCGGCACCTGCGGTACCAAGGTTCCGGCCACGTTCGTTTGCGCCGACGGGAAGGTCGCCTGCACCGAAGGCAAGACCGACTGCGCAGGCCGCTGCGTGGACCTGCAGGTCGACGCGCAGAATTGCGGCGCGTGCGGCCAGCAGGCCGAGCCTTCGCAGGCATGTCGTGACGGCGCGCTCGTGAGCCTGTGCAAGCCCGGGGAGCGCGCGTGCCCCGCCGCGGCCTGCGCCCCGGTGTTCTCCGCGACGAACTGCGGGAACGTTTGCGGCAAAGCGCGCGTGTGCGTCTCGGGCTTTTCGTGCTGGGCGCAGAACTACGGCAAGGCCAAGGAGACGTTCGCCTGCCAGGAGACGGATTCCACGAGCGACGTCACCAAGACGTGCAATGCGGTTTGCGCGGCCAAGGGGCTGCGCTGCGCCGATGGACCGTGGACCGACGCGCCGGACGCGAAGTACGCCGAGGGCAACTACGTGCTCTTCCGGAAGAGCAGCAGCACCCTCGAGGCCTACCCCATTGGCTGTGCTTCGACGCCGCAGCCCACTGCCAGCACCGGCCCCTTCGAGAGCCTCGACTGCCGCTGCTCGCCGCCGTGAGCGGCTGCCCGACATGCGCGTCGAATTCTGCGTGATTCTGGCGGAGAGGGTGGGATTCGAACCCACGGTACCTTGCGGTACACAGCATTTCCAATGCTGCACCATCGACCACTCGGACACCTCTCCCGTGGCAGCCAGGGGATCTACCACGGGGGCCGGGCGCGGCGCCGCAAAAATTCTCACGCGACAATGGGAGCGCACCGACGTCAGAGGCCCGCCAGACGGCGAAACCCCTACGGGCCTCACGGCTCAAAACTGACACTTGGTGCCATATGTACAGATCCATCGGTTTTCTGAGCCTCCTCCTCGCCACGCTCGGCCTCGCATGTTCCTCTTCGACCGCGCCGGGGAGCTCGTCGGGAACGTCGGGGGGCTCGAGCGGCGGCTCGAGCGGCGGCGCGAGCGGCGTCACCTCCTGCGGAACGTTCGGCAACAGCGCCAAGAGTTGCCAGGCCGGTCAGTACTGCAAGGACGAGACCCTCTCGATCTGCGAGAACGGCTGCCTCAGCAACAACAATTGCGCCTCGGACCAGGCCTGCGACAAGGCGGGCAGCGCCCCGGTCGGCAATTGCGTCAACAAGGCGCCGACCACCACCACCACGTGCGCCGACCTTTGTAAGAAGGGGAAGGCATGCGAGCCGAGCCTGGACGTTGCTCGCTGCGAGGGGGCGTGCACGGGGCTATCGGAAGCCTGCAAGTCGTGTGTCATCAGCAAGGCATGCAACGCGCCCGGGAACGCCTGCGACGCGGAGTGCAAGTAGGCAGGCTGGCAACGTAGACGGCGCGCGAAAGCCGCGTCCTCCCGATTGTTAAGGCGAATTCATTCGCGGGTGACCGGGCCCTAAGCGCGTGTATCGAGCACCAAAGTCGCGCCGCCCGGTCTGCCTGCCGTCCTGCTCCCCCGTTTGGGGGGCAGGGTTGTGCGTGGTGCCCTGGCACCTTCCGCGCTAGGTTGAAACGCTGGAGAGTCGGGCGCAGTGCTCGGTTCCGAAAGGTTGCGTTCGATGCCGACTCCGTTTCGTTCCCGCGCGTGGTCTTCGGCGCTGACGTCCGCCTGCTTCGCGTCGCTGTTGGCCGCGGCCTGCTCCTCCGATCCCGTCGCGGGCCAGGTAGACGGCGGCGGCAGCGCGACGACCCCCGACGGCGGATCGACGGCCGACGCAGCCCCCAAGGCCGACGCGGGCCCGGTAGGACCGACCTGCGGGCGCCTCACGACGCTGTGCAAGGCCGGCGAGAAGTGCGACGGGCCGCTCGATTGCGCCGACAAGATCTGCCGCAGTGGCGTCTGCCAAGCGTCGGCACCGGCCGATGGCATCAAGAACGGCGACGAGACAGACATCGACTGCGGCGGCTCCAAGGCCCCTGCCTGCGTCGACGGCAAAGGGTGCGCGCTCGCTTCCGACTGCACGAGCAGCGTGTGCACCGGCAAGATTTGCCAGGCGCCCACCCCCAACGACGGCGTCAAGAACGGCGACGAAACCGGAACCGACTGCGGCGGCACCAAGGCCCCCAAGTGCGCCACCGGCCAGGGCTGCCTTGCCGACACCGACTGCAACAACGTCAAGTGCGACCTCACGGCCAAGAAGTGCCTCGGCCCTCTCCACACCGATGGCCTCAAGAACGGCGACGAGACGGGCGTCGACTGCGGCGGCCCCACGGCGCCCAATCGCTGTCCCACCGGCCAGGGCTGCGTCGCCACCACCGACTGCAATGCCGTCCTCTGCGACGTCGGCGGCACCAACCTCTGCAAGCCGCCGGCGTATGACGACGCCATCAAGAACGGCGACGAGACGGGCGTCGATTGCGGCGGCCCCACCGCCCCCCTTCGTTGCCTCACCGGCCAAGGCTGCCTCAGCGACCCCGATTGCGACAACGTTCGCTGCGACACAACCGCCAAGGTCTGCAAGGCGCCGAGCCACACCGACGGCCTCAAGAACAGCGACGAGACGGGCGTCGACTGCGGCGGCCCCACCGCCCCCACGCGCTGCGCCGTGGGCCAGGGCTGCGTCGCCAGCGGCGACTGCAACAACGTCGCGTGCGACGCCGGCGGCACCAATCTTTGCCTCCCGCCGTCGTCTTCCGACGCCATCAAGAACGGTACCGAGACCGACGTCGACTGCGGTGGCGCCGCGCCCACCAACGCGCCCGGCTGCGCTGCCACGAAAAGCTGTACTGTACACGCAGACTGCGCCTCCAACGGCTGCAACTACGCGAACAAGTGCGCTGAAGGCCCCTCCTGCGCGCCCCACTTGGGCGGCGACACCTGCGGTCGCGGCGAAGTGGGGGCCGCCGGCGCGGCGCACGAGTCGTGCTGCGCCTCGCAGCTGCTCCCCAGCGGAACCGCTCGCGTCGACAAGTACGAGATCACCGCCGGCCGCATGCGCGAGTTCATCAAGCGCACCGGTGGCAACGTTCAGGGCTGGGTGACGGCCAACCGCCCGGCCACCGCGCAGATCTCCGACACCATGGTGCCGTACCTGCCGCTCAGCAACACCACGCCCACCAAGAGCATCACCCACTGCGATGAGGCAGGTCAGAACTGCGCCACCAACGCCCGTGGGTTCGGCGTTCTCGACCATCTCGGCAACACGGTCTTTTTCGAAGACCGCCCCTGCCCCAACTGCGGCCAGGGTTGCTGGATCGGCACCGTCGCGGCGGGCGGATATGGCCACCCCACGTACTGGTGGGACAACGCCACGCAGACCGGTCAGTGGAGCTCGCAGCCTCGCAAGTTCAGCCAGGCCGACCTCGACGTGAAGTCCCTCAACTGCGTCACCCAGGTTCTCCTCGCCGCCTTCTGCGCGTGGGACGGCGGACACCTGGCCACCACCGCCGAGCTCGGCTCTGTCAATGGCGCGTGGGGGCCTGCAGCCTACCCGTGGGGCAACAACACCTACAAGGACACCGTCGCCGGCGCTCCCGGTCGCACCGCGTACTTCTACTCGGCCAGCAACTTCTTGGTGCCCGCCGCCAACACCAACGGCACCAGCAACCTCGCCAATGCGGTGGCCAATAACTACACCAACTGGAACCCGTTCTCGCCGGCGCTCCCGCACTTCCGCTACATGTATCCGACGGTCGCGGCGGCTAGCTGGGACCAGACCGATCAGGCCTTCGCGGTCGCCGCGCCCGGTCGCATGTACAACGACTTCCGTCAGGTGGGGCCGGGCGCCGACGATGGCTACCACGACATCGCCGCCAACCTCATCGAGGCCGGCGGTGACTACACTGGCAACTTCGACGACGCCAACCACATGGGTTTTCCCCGCGCCAACTGGACCGGAGGCTCGTTCGAAGGCCACGACCCCGGGCGCTCCGGCTACAACCTGAACGTCCTCACCAAGTACGGAAAGATGGGCGGCCGCTGCGCCCGCAACCCGTGATCGCGTAGCCCAGCTCCCGCGCGGCGCGCCTACCTTGCTCAGCGCGCCGCTCGGTGCGAGCATCGACCCATGCGCCGCCTACCCCTTCACGTGATCGTCGCCTTCCTCGCGGTCCACGTCATCGCCTTCGATGTGCTCGTTCGGAGCCTCGGCTGCGGGGGACACGTTGGCCGCTTTGTGACCGCCGCCGCCGCGCTGGGCCTTGCGGTAGGCGCCACCGCGGGGTTGCGATCCAAGACCTGGGGCGTCGGTCTCATGCTCGCCTCGGCCACTTCGTTCTTCGTGGCGGGCGCGCTCGAGATGGGGCCGAGCTTCTTCTACGTGGTGGCGGCGGTGGGCGCCTTTCCGTTCTTTCTCACCGCACGCTACATGGCGCGCTTCGACCTTGGTGCAACGCTGGCGTTCGCGCTCCTCTCGGGCGCCGTCGGCGTGGGCTCGGCGTTTGCTTGGCAATTTGCCGCGCCGACCATCATCCCCATGTTCCCGCGCTGAGCCTCAGACCCTCGCCGGGACGCGACTCTGGTGGACGAGCGCCGCGGTTTCTTCCAAGCGCTTCATGTACGCGTGCCAGAGGAAGATGGACGCGGGGAAGAACACCAGCGTGCAGATGCACGCTGCGATGGCGGTTCCCTTGGCGGAAGGCTTCGGAGGCCCCGCCACCGAGATCTGCATGCGGTCCAGGGCGTCGGCCAGCGCGCAGTTGACCACGAACATCCAGTAGTACTGAAAGTACGGGATCAGCAGGAACAACGTTGCCTGCGCCGGTGAGATGCGGCTCGACCACATGCGCGAAACCCGCTCCTGCTCCGGCAGCCAGCTCCACATCTTGTGAATCCACACCATCGCGACGATGCCCTTGGCGTTGATGGCCATGGTCCCGATCATGAAGAGCACCCATCCGACCACGAACCACACGATGGGGGGCTCGTGCTCGTGGATGTTGAGCGCGGTGCCGAGCACGAAGGTGGTCGCACCCAGGATGACGAACGTCAGCGCAACGATGCCCGCCGCCAGCACTCCTCGCCGATACCCCTTTCCGGGGAGCGGTCCTTGCGGCGCGGCCCCACCGGCCATGCCTTCGCGATACGCGTGCGGAGCCGGCGCGCCGTAATCGGGAGCGTACGGAGCGTTCGGAGCGTGCGGGGGCGGCGCGGCGGGGTAGGGGACGTAGCTCATGGCCCGACGAGGATAGCACGCGCCTCGCGCACCGCTGGGAGAGCAGCGAAACGCGCGCGTCGCTCCCGGGCCGCCGGTCGCCTATACTGACTTTTTATGAAGCTCTTCGATCTCGACGAAGTCGACGTGCGCGCGGCCTTCGACGACGGCGCCCCGGCGTACCTCCTCGTGAACCCCGTCGAGTACCACGGTCCGCATCTCTCGCTGCTCAACGACCACGTGGTGGCTCGAGGTCTCGCGCGCGATCTTCACGCCCGCCTCAATCTCCGCCGCGATCCCTCCGCGCGCTGGCCCTTCCTGCTGACCCACGACCTGAACGTCGGCGTGGAGCCCGCGCCGGGGCCCGGCTCCATTCCCGTTTCGCATCGCGACGTGGTGGCGAAGGTGGTCAAGGCGTGCCGTGAGCTCTCGCGGCTGGGCGCGCAGAAGGTCGCCATCATGACCTTCCACGGATCGCCCAACCACGCAGCGGCGCTGGAGATGGGTGTAAAGTACCTGCGTCGCAAAGGGGTGCGCGCCATCTCGCCCCTGAATGCGGCTCTGCGTGGTCTCCTCGACCTGCGTCCGTCTACCATCGAAGGCGCGTTCGCGCACATCGACGATCTCGAAGAGCGCGCCGTCATGATGGCGTCCATCGAAGACGACTTTCACGGGGGGTTCATCGAGAGCTCACTCACGATGCACTACGCGCCCGAGACCGTGAAGCCCATCATCCGCGAGTTGCCCGCTTGTCCGCCGCTGGTTCCCTCCGCGACCATCGCCCTGGCGGCGCGCGCGGCCGCTCGGGCTTGTGGCAAGGGAAAGGCGGTGTCGCAGGAGCTGCTCGTGATCGGCAAGTCTCTCGCGTGGATGAAGCTACGACCTTTCCCTGGCTACACCGGCCACCCGCGCTGGGCGCGTCCCGAGGTTGGAGCCATTTTCGCCGAGGAGATCATCGACGAGTATGCCGCCATCGCCGAATCGGTGTTTGCAGGCAGCGGCCTTTCGCCTGCCCCGTTCCTCAACTGGATCTCCGTGGTGTCGCTTCGCGGGCGCATTGGTCCCCCCGAGATTCCGCTGAACGCCATTCTGCAGGTGTGAGCTGCCCGCATTGCGACGTTCACAAGACGCAACCGATGCGCTCCGTATCGAGGGCGATCTCGTCCACGAAGAGCTCGAACTTCGCGGTGGTGGTCTGGTACTCGCTCCAGCCGATCCAAAGCGTGTCGAAGGTGGGCAGAATGTACGGGTTGGCGTTCCCGCCGTGCTTGGTGCTCGAGGTGTAGAGCGACGGGTGCTCCTTGGCGTCCCAATAGAAGCGCGTCTCGTTGGTGTCGCCCTTGTGCATCCATTCCACGCAGACCCACTGCTTGAGCGGAACGGCTCCGGGGGGATCGCTGTCCGAATTCGTCCAGTCGCCGGTGCCGGTGGCGCCGCGATTGTCGGTGCCCACCCCGAACCGATTCATGCCGTTCTGAAACTGCCCGCCCACGCGGATCTCGCCCGCCACGTTGGTGCCGGTCGCCGCCAAGATGGTCCAGTGCGCGTAGGCCAGCGGCGCCGCTGGCATCGACTCGAACCAGAAAAACGCCCGCCCGAAGTAGGTGTTCTTCAGCGCCGGAAAGGTCTTCTTCTGGCGAATGTAGGAGGCGCCGTCGCCGGTCTTCACGATATGCAGCGCCTTCGAACCGCGTGCAGCCTGCACGGAATCGATGGTCGGTGCGGTGCCCACCGTGGTCCAGGTCGCGGGGTTCAGGGTGCCGCTCTCGAAGTCCTCGCAGAAGAGCAGCCCCGCAGCAGCGCAGCGGGTCGGCCCGAAGAACAGCGCGCGATTGGTGGAGAGATCGCGACCGCCGTCTCCTCCTCCGGCATCGTGCACGGTCCCGCCGTCGCTGCCCGCGTCGAGCTCAGCGCCGCCGTCGAGGCCCGGAGCTCCGGTGTCCACCATGCCGGCGTCTCCGCCGGAGGCCGCGACGAACGGTTCGCCGTTGCCGCTGCACCCCTGCCCGAGCCCTACGAGTAGCGTTCCGAGCGTTGCCGCCGCCAAGCCGAGCCGTGCATGCAACTTCATCGACTCACGCTAGCATTTCGCGAGGCTGCTGCGCTCGCGGGGCTAGAAAACACTACTTTGGTACACCCTGTAAGATTCGAACTTACGACATTCGGCTTCGAAGGCCGACGCTCTATCCAGCTGAGCTAAGGGTGCGAACGCCCCAGGTATAGCGCACTCACGAAGCCGCCTCCAGCGCGAACGGCGCAAGGGAGCGACGGCGGCAGCGTTCAGGGGGCGGGCGGCTCGGGGCGCGTTCCGTCTTGACGAAAACGCGCCAGATCGAGGTGGAAGTGGTTGCGGTGGGCGGCGTTGAAGAACGGCGTGAGCACATGCGAGAACACGTCCTCGTCGTTGGCGCGGCGGGTGACCACTCGCAGAAAGTCTCCCACTGGCGTCCGCGGCGTCTCGCCCTTTTCGAAGTCGCGGAGCACCTCGATGACCTTGCCGTTTCGCAAAACGAAGCGGGTGAGATCGATGGCGTTGGCGTAGCTGTGCTCGCTCACGGTGCCTGGATAGGCCTGCACCTCGCGGCAATTGTAGGTACCGATCTGGTCGACGCGCGCCACCGGAGAGGCGAACCGAGCAAGCGCCTCCTTCTGCAAGATGCGCTCGAACGAAGCGAGCGCCAGCGCCATGCCGCACGTGAGCACCGGCGCGCCGTTGTACTGGATGGCCCCGGGACCCTTGACGAACACCACCACCTCGGGCGCCCCGCACACGAGCTTGGACTTCTTCTGTGTATGCACCGGAATGGGCGCGCTCTTGAAGGTCACGCCTGCGGCCTCCAGATCCTTTGCGCAGTGCTCGCGCGCCTCCGGCGGTCCGACCACGTAGTCGTCGTCGGGATCGACGTTGGCGTAGGCGCCCGCGCGCGGCAACGCAGGCACGCGCGCGTGCTGGACGGGAGGCGGCGCTGCGTCTCGTTGGGCCACTGCGACCTGCCCCGCGTCGTTCTCCGCGTCGTCGCGCCCTTCGGCACCTTTGGGACCGGCGTGGGTGCGCGCAGCCACACCGGCATCGGCGGCCGCGCACGCAAAGGCGCATGCGCATGCGCCGAGGACCAGCCCGCGGGCCCTCACAGGGTCGCCTCCACGTTCGCGAGCGGCGCGCCGCCTTCGCCGAAGGTTCGCTCGGCGAAGCGCACGCTCCCGTCGCGCTCGAAGGCCACCACCGTGCAGGCGCGGGTGCCGTAGCCCGGCATCGCAATGAACGCCGGCGAGAGCAGCTGCTCCAGCTCCCTGGGCACGCCCGTGTCGGGGAGCCGCGCATCGGGCGCGCGCGCTTGCTCGTGGAGGAGCGCGAACGCATCGTCGAGGTCGAGCGTCTCTGCGCGCAGCAATTGCTCGAGGCCCGCACGGGCGCGCACCACCTTGGGCCAGGCCACGTCGAGTCGCGCGTTGGAGAGCCCGTGGATGCCCGGCTCCAGCACCTGCTGCACGCCCTCTTCGTTCCGATACTCGAGGTGCGCCTCGTTCCCTACGAGTAGGTTGAACGCCGGATAGGCATCGAGCGCCGCGCCTTCGGGCACGATGCCGTCGAGGGCGGCTCGTACCAGCGCTCCGCGCGAGAGACCGAAGCGTCGTGCGGCGGGATGCCGCACGTTGGTTACCGCCGCGATGCGCCGTTGCAGGCCCGGCACCACTGCCAGCCAGGTGCCACCCTTCTCCCGATCGCGACCGCCGAAGACGTGGGGCGCGTCGACCCACCGGTGCGCTCCCTGCGTGGGGCGGGCGTAGGCTTCGTCTCGGTTCGCCAGCACCACCAGCGGGTAACGCGGGTGCGCTTGCACGGCCGCCACGATGAGGCACATGACGGAAAGGTAGCGTACTCCGCCACGAGCTCAACGCCCGGCGGCGACGGGCGCACATTCCGCGGTGCACTTGGTTCCATCCCACACGGTGCCGGTCTTGCAATCGCGCGCGCCGCAGTGCAGCGCTTCGGCGAGGCTCTCTGCGGGGCAGGGAGCTACCGCTACCGGTGCCGTTCCCGGCGGGCACGCAGACTGCGGGTGCGTGCTCGCGGTGCTCGCGGGCGCGGCTTCGGAGAGCGGGGCAGCCGCGGGCGGCGGCGCGGGGCTCGCGCAGTGGAGCGCCCCGAGCCACAACGCCATGTGCATGCTTCGGTGCATCGTTTGCCCTGTAGCGGAGGAGGAGGGATTCGAACCCACGGTGGGCGTTAACCCACGCCGGTTTTCAAAACCGGTGCCTTAAACCACTCGGCCACTCCTCCGGCGCCCGAGACTGTACACCAAAGCGTCGCCGTTTTGGGAGACTCCCGATGGCTGCTCGCCTGCGGCTTGCGGTGGGCCCTCACACCCGCCTTCACGCGGCGGCGCTCGGGCCGGTGCACGTCTCGCGGGTCACGCATGCCACCTCGCGCCCGCGAGCGGCATCGAGTATCACCATGCCAGAAATGAGCGCTCCCCTCGACGACGCCGCACCGGCGGAGCCTCCGCCGGCAGCGGCCCCCGTTCCCGCTCCCGTTCCCGTTCCCGCTTCCGTTCCTGGGCGTCCCTTCGTGGTGGCCGCGGTGCTCCTGGCCATGTTCATGGCCGCCATGGAGGCGACAGTCATCGGCACCGCCATGCCCACCGTGGTCGGCGATCTGGGCGGCCTCGAGCTGTATGGGTGGGTCGGTGCAGTGTACATGCTTGCCACCACCGTCACCATTCCCATCTACGGCAAGCTGGCCGACGTCCTGGGCCGCAAGCCCATCATGCTCGTGGGCATCGCCATCTTCCTCGCCGGCTCCATCGGCAGCGGCCTCGCCCACTCCATGACCTCGCTCATCGTCATGCGCGCCATCCAAGGCGTGGGGGCTGGCGGCATTCAACCGGTGGCCATCACCATCGTGGGCGACATCTATACGCCCCGCGAACGCGCGCGCATTCAGGGCATCTTCGGCGCGGTGTGGGGGCTCGCTGGCATCTCCGGCCCGCTCCTGGGGGGGCTCATCGTGCATGCGCTCTCGTGGCGATGGGTCTTCTACATCAACGTTCCCTTCGGCTTGCTCTCGGCGCTGCTGCTGATCATCGGCCTCAAAGAAACGAACCGAACCGGCGCCAAGCGTCCGCCACTCGACTTCGGCGGCGTCGCGGTCCTCACCCTGGCGGTGCTGGCCCTCTTGGGCGCCGCGCAGCGACTCTGGCTGCTACCGGTGGGCTTCGCGCTGGTCGGGTTGTTCGTCTTCGTGGAGCGTCGGCATCCGGCGCCGGTGCTCCCCATCGAGCTCCTCTCGCGGCGCCTCATCGCGGTGTCGAGCATCAATGGCGCCATCGTCGGCGCGGTGATGACCGCCGCCGTGGTGTACGTGCCGCTCTACGTTCAGGCGGTGCTGCTGGGAACGCCCACCGAGGCCGGTAGCGCAGTGGCTCCCATGCTCGTGGGCTGGCCGCTCGCCTCGGCGCTGAGCGGGCGCCTTCTCCTAAGGCTCGGCCCGCGTCCGCTCGTACGCCTCGGCTTCGGCTGCGTGGCGCTGGCCAGCGTCGCGGTCGACTACTTCGTCATGGCGCGGGCCGGCATCCACGCGCTCCAGGGAACCATGTTCGCCTTTGGCGTCGGTATGGGCCTGGCCAACACCGCCCTGCTCATCGCGGTGCAAGACAGCGTCGGCTTCTCCGAGCGGGGCGTCGCCACCGCCAGCACCATGTTCTTTCGCACCATCGGCGGCGCGCTCGCGGTGGGCCTGCTCGGTGGCCTCGTGGCCAGTGCACTCGCGGGCAAGGTGCCCTCCCAGGTGCTCGACGATTTGCTGGGTCCGACCCACGGCAAAAACCTCGCGCCCGAGGCCATGGCCACGCTGGCCACCACGATCCACGGGGCCATGGCGCGCGTGTTCCACGTGATCCTTGGGCTGGGCGTGCTCGGAGCCCTCTCGGGTCTCTTCTTCCCTCGGGTCGCGCTCAAGGTCGACGGGGATCGCTGAGCATCCGCAAGGAGCCGATCTTTCCGTTCGCAGTACAGTGGCAATCCGGCACTGGAGCGGAAATCGTGCCTGAATCGCCCTCTGCAGGCCGCGCTCGGTGTCGGCGCGCCGCAGGCGGGCATGTAGGCCGCGCGGATCCATGTCGAATGGACTTTTGCTTTCCGTCGCGCGAGCCGTAAAATTGGGAGACCGCGTGGAAACTCCCGAGTCCGAAGTCCTCGTCTCCGAGCTCGAAAACCGGGTGGACCGGTTGCGCGCGCTTTACGAGCAATACTTCCTGGGCTTCGAAAAACTCGAACCGCTCGTTGTACGCAAGGACGTGGAGCGCCGCTTCGACGTGCTGCGCCGCGCGCAGCTGCGCAACACTGCGCTGCGCTTCCGCTTCTCGATGGTGCAGCAGCGGTACAACACCTTCCTCTCGTACTGGATCCGCATCTGCCGACAGATCGAAGAGGGCACGTACAAGCGCCATCTCATGCGCGTCAAGGCCAAGGGCGGTAGCGCTGCCAACCCGGGTGACGAGGTGGCGTGGGAGATCGACGTCGAGTTCGAGGAAGAGCAAGCCACCGAAGAGGCCGCGCCCGATAGCGACGACGACTTCGACGACCGCGATACCGACCGCCCGCCGCCGATGCTCACGAGCGAGGATCCCTTCGCCGGCATCACCGCCACCGCCACCTTCCGCCGCGAGCCCGATGGGTCATTCCTGACGGCGGCGCGCGCCTCGCTCAAAGCACCCACCGGCGACTTCCACCGGCCCAAGATCGCGCGCCGCGACGATCCCCTCTCGCCGGCCACGCCGCGCGCCGGTCATGTTCCCGCGGGCCCCGCCTCCGTGCGTTCACCCATCGCTTCGCCCGCGTCGGCCAGGCTTCCTTTGGCTGCCCCGCCGCCCTCTACCCGCCTCCCGGTGGCCGCGCCTGCGCCCGAGTCCGAGCAGCGGCTTCCGCGGGTGGCGGCCCAGGGCAACCTCATGGGGGGCGATACGCAGCCGCTCCGGCGCGTTGCGGCGCCGGTCATTCGCCGAGCCGAGCCAGCCGGCTCCGGGCACGAAGCGGCGCCCGCTTCCGTCGGCAAGGTCCCCGCGGCGCCTTCGTCCGCCACCGCGCGACCGGCAGTGCGACCGCAGCTCAACTCCGACACCCAGCGCGAGTTCCGCCCCGTGCCCATCGCGCGCGTCGTGGCTGGGCGCCCGCCGAACGAGCCAGCGCCGGCTCCGAAGGCCGCTGCCGCCGCTGCCCCGCGCGATCCGGCCATGAGCGACGCCCGAATTCGTGAGCTCTACACGAAATACGTCCAAGAAAAGCGCGCGCGCAACGAGTCCACGGCGCAAATCACCTACGACACGGTGGCCAAGAGCCTGCGCGAGTCGTCGGCCAAGCTGAAACAGAAGCACGGCGACAAAGCCGTCGACTTCGAGGTCGCCCAGAAGGACGGCAAGACCATCCTCAAGCCGGTGGTCCGCTAACGAGCGCGCACGGGCTCTACCGAGCGCTCAGGTGCGCGCCATCCGCAGCTTGGCCTCCAGGCCTTCGTGGAAGAACGAGCGCAGCCGGCTCCGCAGCTCGCCAACGCGTCCACGCTCGAGAAAGTCGGGCTCCAGCCGGCGCACGAAGCGCGCTGCCGCCTCGTTGGCCACCCGGTAGCGCTCGCCGCGCTCGCTGTCCTCATCGTGTGCATAGCACACGTTTTCGTAGAGCTGGCCTCGGAGCTCCTCGCTCTTGCCCTGGTCGAAGCCGGGCACCGAAGCCGCGAGCACCACGTACTTGTCCACCTCGGCCTGCAGCTCGAGCTCTAGCTGGGTGGTGCGTTTTTCCATGGCCGCGCGGTCGGTCACGTACACGAAGTGGCTCACGCCTTCGATGATCTGGCAGATGACGTCGAGCGGTTTCTTGCCCGCTTCTCCCTCGGCCAGACGCGGTACGCGCAGGGCGATGGCCAGCGCGCCGTCTGCGTCTTCTCGCAGCAGGAGCTCTTCGCGATCGCCGGTGTCGGCGGCATGCATGAAGGCGTCGACGTCGGCCACCCGATCGAGGTGATAGAGCCGCTCGAGGCCGCGCTGCACGCGAGAGGCGAGGGCCATCTCTCGCACGATGCCCGCGCCGTAGCCCTCGAGCTGCCGGGTGCTCACTGGATGGAGCCCTTGCCGCGGCTCTGCACCAAGCCGTGCCCGGAGAGGGCTTCGGCCAGGCTGTCGCTGCCGGTCTTGAGCCAGCGCTCGTAGGCTTTGAGCACGCCCTTGGAGCTCTTGGCGCCGACGGCTCCGATGGCAAGGGTGCAGTCTGCAACTTCCGTCATCACGCCCACGAAGGCGTCGAACTTGGCGGCCAGCTCGCCGAAGATGTCGGTGGTGCTGTCGTTGGCAGCCGCGCCGCCGGTGTTGAGCACCAGCCGCGCCGAGCCGTAGGCCTTGGCGCCGATGCCTTTCAGGTAGCCGGGGGCAACGCCCCGGGCCTCGAAGTGATCGCCGAAGAACCCGAGGCCGTAGAGCACGCCGTCGCCCAGGGTACGGAGCTTCTCGAACCGCTCGCCCAGATCGGTCGTGTGGAGCGCCTCGTCGAGCAGGAATGTCAGCGGGCGGTCCATGGTGCGCCCCGCGTCGTCGGCGGGCCGGGTGAAGTCACTCAGAAGGCCAACGAGGTAATGCGTTGCGCCATCGGTGGCTTCTACCTTCCGAGTGCGCATCGCGGTTTCGACGATTTCGTGAAAGAACCCGTCAACATTGGTGGCTGCTACGATGGTCGACATGGGCGGAGCTCCAGGCTTTGGGAGCCGCCACTCAGCCAGAGAAATCGCTGAGAGCTCGTACCGAGAGCGGCACCTGTCTCTATCGTACGGGTGGCCACCGGGATTTCAATAATTTATACTGAAATCAAGGGGTTGGATGTAGGTGCTGGCACTCTGCCGCGGGCCCTGCCAGGAGCCACAAAGGTGCAGAAACGGGGAACCTGCACCGGCCTTCGCTGCTAGAACGCATCTGCCTGCTGGCACTCCACAGGTGCGAGTGCTTCGAGGCGAAAGTAGAGGGGAATCGTATGGAGAAGTCGGAGACAGGGCGAGCGCTGCACCTTCAAGCGGAGAGCTATGCGTTCGTCCGCTGGCTGGCGGACAACACGGCGGACGCGCTCACCACGCTCACCGAGGAGCACGGCAATCGCCCGCCGCGCGAGGTCATGGCAGACTGGCTCCGGACGAACGGCAGCACTCTCGGATACGTGAAGCGTTTGCGCGAAGAAGATCGCATTGCCTTCGCGAACCTCTTCGTTTCCTACCTCGAGATCTCCTTCGATCTGCTGGACCAGGCGCCTCGGCAGTCGTCGTCGACGTGCCACTGCTTCTGCTTCATGTGCGTGAGCATCACGACGTCGTCGCGGCTGGTGCCGAAGAAGCCGGGCTCCGCCGATAAGGAGCGGGCGAAGCGCGCCCTCGAGGCCGAGCTGCGATCGGTGGCCGCCACCTTGGCGCCCACCGCGGCGCTCAGCCCGGCGAACGCCAAGGCGCTGTTGGCCGACCCGGCCTTGCGCGAGCCGCTGGCCATCGCCGCGTGGATGTCGGCGGTGCTTCGCCGCATGCGCGGAGACTTTGTGGGCACCGAGGCGCTGGTGCTTTGGCGACGGTTCGCCTGGACGCCCGGGGGTTCTCCGAAGCACGGCTTTGCCATCACCGAAGCGGCCGTGACATCTGCGCAGGCCGCGGTGAAAGCGGCCGTAGAACGCGCGCTCGCCGTGGAAAGCGCGTAGCATCTCCTTCGTGAGCACCCACACTCCCCAACTCTCGAACGAAGCAAAGGCAGCGCTGGCCCGGGCCCGGGAGGCGAGCCTCAGCTACGGCGTGCAGCTGCTCAAGTCGCCGAAGGGCGCCATCTTCGCGGTGGTGGGCGAGGTGCACCTGAAGCTGCCGGCGGCGTCGGCCATCGGCAAGGAGCTGGTGCGCACGTTCGACCTGCGGGGCGTCGAGAGCTTCCCTTCGGCGCGGGTGTTCTTGGGCCGCGTGCTCTACGTGCTCATCATCTTGCCGCGGCTCTTGTTGCGGCTCCTCACGCTCGGCATCGTGAAAGACAGCACCATCAAGGACGCCCGCGAGGCGACCCACGGCCACACATTCTTGCTGGAGAGCGTCTCGAAGATTCCCTTCTCGCTCCACGCGGCGTCGGCCTACCTCACGCTCTTCTTCTCGGTGGCCTTCGCCACGCCGCTCCTCACGGTACTGGTGCCGTTCTTTCCGCCGCTCGCGGCAGTGGTGCCGTGGCTGGTGTCGATCTCGATGATCCTCCAGTTCCACATGATCGCGCTGGTGCCGGCCTACTTCCTTCGACGCTTCTCCTGGGCGTGGCTGGTGCACCCGGCCATCGGCATCCTCGCCGCCCGCGACAAGACCATGGCCGAGGGCACCGCGGAGATGCTCCGCCAGCACCCGAACGCCAAGAGCGCCCTCCTCATCATGGGCCGCGCGCACATGGGCGGCTACGCCCGCGAGCTGGTCGAGAAGCAGGGCTTCACCGTCGTCGACGACGACGCCTGACTCGATTTCGGCGCGGTTGTCAGCACACGGCGGGGGAGAGCGCTTGTCCAGCGCCCTCGCGCGCCGGCGCCCGTCTGCGCGGCGCGGTTGCGAGTGAAATCATGCAGTTGGGCGAATGCTATACGGGCGTATGTGTGGGTACAGGTGGGGAACTAAATAGAACCCACCTCCCTTGACGCGACAATGGGACGCCTTAATCTGGCCGCTGCTAGCACTCTCCTTCGGTGAGTGCTAAGAGCATCCCCGGTTCGAAACCCGAAGAGCCCTTGCAAGCCTCGCCCCTTCATTGGGTGCGCGGCGCTCGACCCCGCCCCGCTCACGCGGGAGGTCGAGAGCTCTCCGAGACGGACCTCAAGCACAGTCGAAGGAGTTACTCGTCATGGCAAATATCCGTCCCCTGCAGGACCGCATCATCCTCAAGCGCGTCAAAGAAGAAGAGAAGTCGAAGGGCGGGATCATCATCCCGGATACGGCCAAAGAGAAGCCCATCGAAGGCGAAGTCATCGCCGTCGGTAACGGCAAGATTCTGGACGACGGCACGGTGCGCAAGCTCGACGTCAAGGTCGGCGACCGCGTTCTCTTCGGCAAGTACTCCGGTACCGAAGTGAAGATCGACGGCGAAGAGCGCCTCATCGTTCGCGAAGACGACATTCTCGGCGTGCTCGGCTGAGCCGCCCTCGCCGCGTGCCGCTCGCCGTTGCGAGCGCCGCGGCGCCCCCAATTTTCATTGCAGAATACAGAGGTTCATCATGGCAGCTAAAGAAATCGTCTACACCGAACAAGCTCGTAACTACATCCTCGCCGGCGTCAACGCCCTCGCGGACGCGGTGAAGGTCACCCTCGGCCCCAAGGGTCGTAACGTGGTCATCGAGAAGAGCTTCGGCTCCCCCACGGTCACCAAGGACGGCGTCACCGTCGCCAAGGAGATCGAGCTCGAGAACAAGTTCGAGAACATGGGCGCCCAGATGGTGAAGGAGGTCGCCTCCAAGACCTCGGACAACGCCGGCGACGGCACCACCACCGCGACCGTGCTGGCGCAGTCGATCTTCCGCGAGGGCTCCAAGCTCGTCGCCGCGGGCCACAACCCGATGGAGATCAAGCGTGGCATCGACAAGGCCGTCGAGACTGTCGTCGCCCACCTGAAGGCCTCGTCGAAGTCGACGAAAGACCCGAAGGAAATCGCCCAGGTTGGCACGATCAGCGCCAACG
>JBBQWQ010000034.1:0-81055 GCA_038210445.1 Polyangiales bacterium | reverse complement strand
TCAGCCCGAACGCGAGACGGCATCCCGAACGCGAGACGTCATCCCGAACGCGAGACGTCATCCCGAACGGAGTGAGGGACCCCCTCTGCGGCGAGGGGACGCGAGACGTCATCCCGAACCTGAGACGTCATCCCGAACGCGAGACGTCATCCCGAACGCGAGACGTCATCCCGAACGCGAGACGTCATCCCGAACCTGAGACGTCATCCCGAACGCGAGACGTCATCCCGAACGCGAGACGTCATCCCGAACGGAGTGAGGGACCCCCTCTGCGGCGCGAGGCGGCCCGCCGTGGATGGGCACAACCGTCAGTAGCCTCGGTAGCTCTTGCCCGACTCTTTTCGCAGCTGCATCACGTTGACGAAGGTGCGCCGATCTTCCGGCAGGTAGTGCTCGGGGATCATCTGCTGGTGCAGGAGCTTGCCGCGCGGGGTGAGCGAAAGGGTGCCGAGCAGTTTGTTCGAGACGCCGCGATCGGTGGCCAGGTCCCGGCGCTTCCAGCGGTCGAAGAGGTCGAGGTGCCGCTGCATGGCCGGAAGGCCGTATTTCGCGATACGCGAGCGCACGCGCGTGACCGGGCTATAGAGCATGTCGAAGGTCACGTCGCGGGTGGCCCGCTGCCCGTCGTCCAGAGTCACCGCGTGGGAGACGCCGAGACCGCGCTCGGCCACGGCGTCGCAGTAACGGTTCACGTCGCGATGATTCAGGTAGCTCGCACGATCGCCCAGCGAAAAGCTCGAGTTGCCGAAGCCGTGATAGAGCACCTCGCCGTAGGCGGGGTTCATGCGGGTGCGTGCCAGCTCCCAAAGCTCGCGCCGCACGTGGCGCGGCGAGCGGTAGAAGCGCGCCCCCAACTCCTTCCACCCCAGGCGGCCTCCGAGCTCACGCGCCTGGGCGTCGCTCTCGGCGGTCTCGGTGAAGGGCGGCACCCGCGCAGGGTTTTGAAAGGTGCGGCTTCGGGGGTCGTCGTGGAAAGGGTAGATGAAGAAGCTGTCGATCTCGCCGCGCAGGGCCAAAAGCTCCAGCGCGTGCAAGGTCTTCTGCCACGACTCGGGCGTCTGCTTTTCCAGCCCGGTCATGATGTCGATGTTGATCCAGCGAAAGCCCCGTTCGCGCGCCCGGCGCACCGCATCGAGTGCAATCTGCACCGATTCACCGTGGTGATGAAACGCGTACAGCTCGGGGTCCAGCGTCTGCACCCCCAGGTTGATGCGGCGAAAGCCCGCGCTCACCAGGGCGTCGAGCTTCTCGTTCGAGGCGGTGACGGGCTTGGCCTCGACCGTGCTCATTTCGGTGGGCGGCGGGCCGAAGTGCAAGAGGAGCGCGCCCAAGAACCGCTCCAGCAGCGGCAAGGGCAGCGCGGTGGGCGTTCCCCCGCCCAGGAAGTAGAGGCCGGTGCGCACCTTGCGGGTGAGGGCGCGCACGGTCGCCATCTCGCGGAGGAGCGCCCCCACGTAGCGGTCCATCAGCGCATCGTTCTCGCCGATTTTCAGCTCGTAGTGAAAGCAGTAGCGGCAGCGGTACACGCAAAAGCCGAAGTGAAAGTAGTAGCCGGCAGCCGGCAACGCGCCGATGACGTCGCGCTCGAACTCGCCGTCGCCGATGCTTCGCGCATGCTGCGGTCGTTCGATCTGCACCGCGGGCGGATAGGTGAGCGGATAGTCGTGCAGATCGGGCCGCGGCCGCAGCGTGGGCTCCGCTTGCCAGAGCCCCTCCAGGGCACGTTCAATCTCGGACATCGGGGATCTCCTTGGAAAAGCCGTAAAACGCCAGGTTTGGCCAATCGGGGAGCGACGCGCAGAAGGTCGCGAATCCGGTGAGGGTAGCGAAGCGCGGGTCGAGGTCGAGTGGGTCGGGATACGCGCCTTGCAGCGCGGCTTGGGCGAGCCGCACGAGATCTGCGTGGTACCCGGGCCAGCCCACCAGGCGCCGCAGGTAGGGCGCCCAGCGGGTCGTTCCGTCGACGACCCGCTGCGCTTCCCGGGCCAGCAGCGACAACCCGCCGGGCATCGACTCGAGGAGCTGAAGATCGTAGCCGAGAAAGGCGTCTTCGTGGAACACGCTCAGAAGGTGCCGCACCACGTGCCGCGCGTCGCGGGTGAGCCCGGTATCGGCCAGCCCCTGCGCCGGATGGTACAGGAGCTGTAGCGGAACCCGCACCGGCACCTGCCCCATGAACGTGCTGCGACTGCGAACTCGCTCCCGCTCGCTCTCGGAGAGGGTGATCGGCAGCATGGCCAGCCACCCCACCCGCACTTGCCACGGCGAAGGCACCTTGGCGGTGAGCCCCTTGCGCACGAAGTGCCCAATGCGCGCCTCCAGCAACGATTGCATCATGCACGCACCTCGGCGGACTGCCGTGCACGTGCACCGCCGCGAAGAACACGCCAGAGGTCGGGCCCCAGAAGCGCCCGCGGCCCCAGGCCCGACGCCCGCAAGAACGAAAGCAGCGGCACCGCGCCGAAGGAGGAGAAGGTGGCCAAGTAGCGCGGCTCGTCGCGCCCCGGGATCAGCGCCTTGAGCTCCCGGAGCCGCCGCAGATACTGCACGTCGGCCAGCCACTTGGCCATGCCGTCGACGTGCCGCCGAAGCCGCGGCGAGGGCAGCTCGCGGGGGTGCGTGACGTTCGCGAGCGGGCAAAACCCGAGCGAGAGCCCGACGCCTTCGGAGGCGAGGAGCGCGCCGAGTCGCGCGACCGTGGAGAGCCAGATGCCCCACACGCGGGTCCGGCGAAAGCGCAGGATATCGAGGAGCCACGCGGTGACGCGGCCCAGCCGATAGATGGGATTGATGACCGCGAAGCCAAAGGTGGAGCCCCGCTGCTCGAGGACGAAGAGGCGCCGCAGCGGCGCTGGCCCGAACACCATCGGGCGATTCAAGAAGGCCATCTCCACCGGCACCTCGGCCTCGGCCAGGTACGCCCGTTGAATCGCCTGCAGCCCCGGCCATGGCGCGTCGGCGCCGACCTCGCGCAGGGTCACCTGCGCCTTGTGCGCCGCGCGCACCGCGCTCTGCGTCTCTCGAGATGGCGCGGCGGCCAGCGCTGCCAGATCGGCCTCGCGATCGACGCCGATGCCGGCGCCGTGGAGGCCATGGTGCTCGAGCGCGGGGAGCACGTCGGAGCGGAGGTAAAAGAACGTGCTCCGGCGCTCTTTCTCCAGGAACCGCCGCACCAGCTCTTTGCGATCGCCCTCGGCGCACAGCGGCCCGCCGAGGGTGACGGCGGTACCGAGCGCCCGCGCGTACACGATGCCACCGAACGAGGTGCGAAAGGTGCGGAGGCCCGGCTGCAGGGTCGAGACGGCGACCAGATCGCCGTGGCCGAAGGCGCGCACCAGCGCCTCGCCGTCGGCCATTTCCGCGCTCACGCGACCCGCGCGTCGAGGCCCACCTGGGCCAGCCGACGATTCATGTGCGCCACCGCGCGCCCACACAGAAACGCGCCGTCGAGGCCGGTCTGGCTCACCACGTCGGGGTCCGCAGCCGAGCGCGCGATGACGCGGCCCCAGCGCTCGACCTTGCTCTCGAGGGCGAGGCGCGCGACGCGCCCGAGCTGCGGAACGTGCTCGGCCAGGTAGAACATTCCGAAGGCCACATGGCGGCTCTCGTCTTTTGCCAATCGCCGCGGCAGCCAATCGGTAGCCACGCGTCGCAGCGGTTCCAGGAGCAGCGCCACCTCCGGCGTCTCCTCCAGCGCAGCGAAGGCCCGGGGCGCATCTACGAAGAACGCGTGCGCCGCGCCCTCCACCAGGATCTGCAGGCCCACCATGAGCCCCTCGGGCGTGGGGTCGGCGGCGATCTCTGCCACCAGTTCGTCGGTCATGGCCCGCACCTGGCCCGGCTCACCGAGGGCGCGCGTGAGCGCCTCGAAGAACTGCACATGCCGGGCCTCGTCTTTCGCCTGCACTATACACATATCGCGGGTGAGGCCCGCGGGCAAGGCGGTCGCGAAGCGGGTGGCCCCCAGGAGCGCCGCGCGTTCGCCGCAGGCGAGCTGCGCCACCATGTCGGCGATGGCAGCCCGCACCGGCTGCGGTATCGACGCGAAGTCGACGGCGCCCCAGGGCAAGGCGTGGACCGCCCACTCATCGCGCGCAGAAAGGGCGAGCAGATGCGCAACGCCGCGCCGTGCGTCGCCTGCGGGCAACACCGCGCCGCCGCGCCCGCTCACCCAAGCTCGTCGGGCAGCGCGCGGGCCAGCACCTGGTGCAGCGTGCGCATGTCTTCGTCGTCGGCCAGGCGCTCCAGCGCCGCCTTGACCTTGAGCACGGTGGGGGTCACGAACTTGAGGAAGCCGGGGTTTTGCTTTACGCGATCGATGAACACGAAGCGGCCGGCGTCCTTGAGCTTGCGCTGCACCGTCACCAGATCGAACTCGTAGCCGAGGCCGTCGCGGTCGACCCGGGCGAGGCCGCGCGCCTCGGCAAACTCGTCGAGCCGCGCCTCCACGAACGCGCGGTCGAACTCCTGGTAGCTGTCGCCCAGCAGCGCCACCAGATCGTAGGCGCGGGGGCCCAGCAGCGCGTCTTGGAAGTCGATCCACACCAGCGAGAACTCGTCGCCACCGCGCTCTCGCACCATCAGGTTTCGCGACTGGTAGTCGCGGTGAACGAACCCTCGCGGCAGATCGGCCACCCGGCGCGCCAGCCGATCGGCGATGGCAGCGAAGGTGGCTTCGTCGTCTGCAGACATGGAATGGCCGCGCCCCTCGATGCCCCATTCCTTGAAGTGCTCGATCTCCCACCGCAGCAGGTCGAAGTCGAAGGCCCGGCGCGACACCACGCAGCCTTCGGGCAGCGCCCACAGGGCGGCCTGGGCGCGCGCCAGGTCTTGCACGGCACGCGTGTACACTGCACGCTTTTGCTCAGGGCGACGGAGCAGGTACTGCGCCAGCGTGTCGTCGCCCAGGTCTTCGATGAGGAGCCAGCCCTTGCGGGTGTCTTCCGCCAGAATGCGCGGCACGTCGAGGCCGCGTTCGGCCAGGAGATCGCGAACCTCGAGGAAGGGCCAGCGGGTGCCCACCTCGGCCTTGTCGATCTCCTCGGCCTTGGACCCCTCGGGGACGAACATGGCGACGGCCGAGCCCCCCTCGGCCAGCGCCACGCGGAAGTAGCGCCGCGTCGACGCGCCCCCCGGCATGACCGTCACCGCACTCTCGGAAACGGTGCGTGCGCCATGTCGAACCAGCAAATCTTGAATCGGCCCCAGGGCCGCTTTCGAGTCCATTGGCGCCAGTATCGCCCATTTCGCCCAAGCCGTCCTGGCGAAGCGGGCGCGGAAAGCGTTTGCAAAGCGCCCCGCAACCGCGCGATGTAGGGCCATGAGCGTACGATTGCAGCGACCACGCGAAGGGTGGGCGGTTCGCGCCTGCGCCGAGCCCTACGGATTCGTCCCCGGCGACGGGGCGGTCGTCGCATGCGAGGCATGGCTCGACGAGCTGGTGGTCTGGAATGCCAAGCTCGACCTCACCGCAGCCCGCACCGGCAGCGACGCCGTGGAGCTCATGCTCGCCGATGCCTTCGTGCTGGCGCAGCTGCTCCCGGAGAAGGCCTCGGTGGTCGACGTGGGCACCGGCGCCGGCGGCCCTGGGCTAGGCCTCGCATTTCTCCGGCCCGACCTGGCGATCACGCTGGTGGAGCCGCTGGCCAAGCGCACCAGCTTTCTTCGCACGGTGCTCTCCAAGACCGGCCGCACCGACGTGCGGGTGGAGCGCGCCGCTGGCGAGGACGTCGCCGACAAAGGCGAGACGTTCGACGTTGCGCTGTCGCGGGCGACGCTGCGGCCGCCGGAGTGGCTCGCGCTCGGGCTTCGGCTGGTGAAGGCCCAGGGGCTGGTGGCGGTGCTCGTCTCGCAAGAGCCGGCTCCGGTTGCCGAAGGGTCCTTGGTTCAAGGCCAGCGCGCCTACACGCTCTCGCACACCGGCGCCCCGCGTACGGTATTGCTGTATCGCAAAGTTGCGCCCGCTACGTAAGGCGAACCTCGAATCCGTACTTCCTCGCGCGCTTGCTTGATCCGCCGTGAGTTGTCGGTCACTGTCGGGCCATGCGGAAAACGGTACTCGGGCTCTCGGCATGTGGCGGCGCTGTCGCCGGCGTCTTCTTGTTCGTGGCGTGCGGAACGTCGGGCTCGGGCTTCGGCGACCCGAACGGCCAGAACGGCGACGGCGGCAAGCCCGGCGAGTTCGGCAGCAGCGACGGCGCGGCCGCTGACGTCATCCCGCCTCCCATTGGCAACGTGAGCGGCAAGGTCACCGCGCCCGAAGGGACCATCCCCATCTCGGACGCGCTCGTCTACCTCACCAAGACGCCGCCCGCGCCCATCCCCAGCACCACGTACTGCGACAAGTGCGTCGAGCTCTCGTCGTACGCGTTCACGTACTCCAAGCCCGACGGCACCTTCGACCTTCCGGTGTACGCCGAGGGCGAGCAGTACATGGTCACGCAGAAGGGTCAGTTTCGGCGGGTGCGCAAGGTGAGCGCCGGGGCCGGCACGCTGCGCGCGGTGCCGGAGGACAACCGCCTCCCGGGAAAGAACGACGAGGCCGCCGGTGACACCATCCCGCGGATGCTGGTCATGCCGTACGCCTGGGACAAGGTCGACCGCTCATTGAACAAGCTGGGCATCACCGAATTCGAGAGCCTGCAGGGGTTCAACGACGGGCCCACGGCGAGCCGCATCCAGAAGGACCCGGCGGAGCTCGCCAAGTACCACGTGGTGTTCTTTCCCTGCACCGGCTCGGTGAACAACGACCCTACCGGCAGCGGCAATCAGCCCTACTGCTCGGTGGGCTACATGGCCGACAAGACCGTGGGGTCTGCGCTGAAGCAATACGTGCAGGGTGGTGGAAAGCTGTACTTTACAGACTTCAGCTACGAGTACGTGCGGCAGAACTGGCCCGGCTTCATCACCTGGTCGGGCGAGACGAGCGTGGTGGGCTCGGCGTGCGGCAGCGGCCAGTCCAATGGGCCGGCGCAGTTCGACGACAAGGGCCTCGACGCCTGGATGCAGGCCATCGGCGAGGGCACGGCCACCTTACAGGGGAGCTACACCTCGATCCTTCGGGTGAACCCCATGAGCTCGCTCGACGAGAACGGCAACACCTTCACCCAGACTCCGAAGGTATGGGTGTCGCAGCTCTATTCGAGCAGCGCGCGGCCGGCCACCGTGAGCTTTCAAGACAAATGCGGGCGCGTGCTCTTTTCGACGTACCACACCGAGGCGGCCGGGGCAGGCACTCTGCTCGCGCAAGAGAAGGCGCTCATGCACGTGCTGCTCGAGGTCTCCGCCTGCGTCGGTGTAAGGCCCACACCGCCGCGCTGACGAGAGCGCACTGCGCTCCACCGAGCGCACTGCGCACGGGCGAGAAGCGTCGTTTTCTGCGGCTTTTTCACCTGCCTCGCTGCGGCTTGGGCGACGCGACGCGTTGTTGCCCAGAGCGCCAGCGATTGGCGCGATAGAAACGCGTCCGAAGGTTGAAGGGCGCATGCATTTGAGTCAGGCTGCCGCCCTATGCGTACTTCTGCAGCACTGGCCTTCTCCTGCGCCGCCGCGCTCGCCGCCTTCGTGGCATGTGGAACCTCGGGCAGCGGGTTCTCCGACGACCAGGGTTCGAGCGGCGGCAACAACCCCGACGCGCAGGGGCCGGGTCAATTCGGCAGCAGCGACGCCTCGGCCAGCGACGTCATTCCTCCGCCGCTGGGCATCGTCAAAGGCAAGGTCACCGCGCCGGAGGGAACCATTCCCATCTCGGAAGCGCTCGTCTACCTCACCAAGACTCCGCCGGCGCCCATTCCGGTAAGCACCTACTGCGACAAATGCGTGGAGCTTACATCTTACGCATTCACCTACTCGAAGCCCGACGGCACCTTCGAGCTGCCCGCCTATGTCGAGGGCGAGCAATACATGGTCACGCAAAAAGGCCAGTTCCGTCGGGTGCGCAAGGTCATCATTACCAAGGGCACCCAGGGTTCGAACGGCGACGACACGCGGCTTCCCGGCAAGAACGACGAGGCCGCGGGCGACACCATCCCGCGCATGAAGGTCATGCAGGCCACCTGGGACTCCATCGCCAAGTCGCTGAAGAAGCTCGGCATCACCGAGTTCACCGAGAAGACCGGCGGCATCTTCGACATCGACCACACGCTGGACGACATCACCGAGGCCACCAAGTACCACATCATTTTCATCCCCTGCTCGGGCGGCGCCGACTTCTCGCAAGACATCAAGTGTACCAACCCGTACGCGCCCAGCTCCAAGTCGAAGAACGTCACCAAAGACTACGTGCAGCAGGGCGGCAAGCTGTACGTCACCGACTGGAGCTACGAGTACGTGCGGCAGATCTGGCCCGGGTTCATCAGCTTCGCCGGTGCCGACTCGCGCATCGGGTCGGCCTGCGGGGGTGAATACTCGGGTCCGGCGGTGTGGGGCGACCCCAGCCTCAACGCGTGGATGACCGCCATCGGCGAGACCAGCGCCGAGCTCAAGAAGAGCTACACCGTCATCTCCAGCACCGCGCCGCAACCGGGCCAGGACGAGAACGGAAACAACGTCACCATCACGCCCAAGACCTGGGCGAGCACCCGAGCCGGGGGCGGCACCCTGCCCTCTACCGTGAGCTTCCAAGACAAGTGCGGCCGCGTGATGTACTCGACCTACCACGCCGAGGGCACCGACAACGGCGGCAGCAACACGCTGCTGGCCCAGGAAAAGGCGCTCTTCCACATCTTGCTCGAGGTCTCGGCCTGCGTCGGCGTCAAGCCCTCGCTTCCGCGCTGAATCACCCGCGGTCACACTTCCGCTCGCGGCTGCGACGACCCGCATGATCCTGCTCCGCCGGGCGCTCGGCGCCATGCTGTTCGTCTTCGGCTGCAGTCGCCCTTCGCCTGCGGCCTTGGACGCTGCGCCGGCCACCGCGCCGACCGCGCCCACGGAGCCGACGGCGCCCACGCCCACGGCGGCCATCACCCTCGACGGCGGCACGGCGGCGCCCACCGCGGGCACCGCACGGCTGATCGTTCAAAGGGTGATGTCGCATTGCTTGGCCTGCCCCGAGATCCCGATGCCCCCGGACCAGCGCCTGGGCTACGAGGTTCTCGTGGAGGTGCGCATCGATGGCGCGACCCAAGCCACCAAGCAGAACGCCTTCTGCCCCGGGCGCGACGGCGGCGCGGGCAAGCCTTTCACCTGCCCGCTCTTCGACGCGTGCGCAACCGGCAGCGTCGACGGCGGTGACGCCCCGCTGGGCCAGGTGCGCTGCGGCTCGCAGGCGGCCGAGCTGCAGAGCGGCCCCGAAGGAACGCGCCTGGTCACGGGCGGCACGTCGCGCCTCGTCGACGCGCGCCCCCTGCGCATCGTGCCGAACGCGGCCACCGTGCGCCTCGCCAATCACGACTGACGCGACGGACGGCGGCGACGAAGCCTCGTCACGCCGAAGGTTCGTCACCCGGGCATGGGGGAAAATGCGGCAAATAGGAGCCGTTTTCTCCGGGCCCCGGCGCGGCCTGGTGCTTGCTCAAGCTCCCCACGACGCAGGCAGCGTCGCAAGGAGGATTTGCCCATGTTCGCTCGCGCTTCTCTCGGTGTGGTCTCGGTGCTGGCTTCCCTCGCGTGCCTTGCGGCATGCTCCGCAGACCTGGCGAGCGCGGTGGAGCCGGCTGCCGCAGACGCCCCCGGTAGCGGTGACGATGCGCCGAGCGACGAAGACGCGGTCGACGGGGGTGTGACCCCCGCGAAGGATGGCGGCAAGCCCGGGAGCAAAGACGGCGGAGGCGGAGGCGGCGATGCAGCCCCGGTGACGCCGCCGGTGAATGTCGACTGGCTCGGCGGAAGCTACGCGCTCTACGGAAAGACCGAGAACAACATCCAGTTCTCTAGCGACAACCGCATCCTCTCCTTCTCACCCGCCGCCAAGACCTACACTTACACGTTGGGGCGCTCCTCGACCACCAGCGGGAGCTTCGTGGCCGACGCCACCGGCGTGCGCCTCACCACCGGACCACTGTATAACACACGCATTACCTTCGCCTCCGATGTGAGCGCCAACTGCCGTGTTTTGCGCCTGGGCAGCTCCACCCTCTCGCGAAGCTCGGTGGTCGCGCAGTGCCCGTTCACCCGCGCGCCGCTCAGCAGCGCAGAGTGCGGCAAACGGGGAACCTACACGCGCACCACCAAGTCGGGCAGCATCGGCTCCAGCGGCTCCGGCAGCGAGTCGCAGTACACCACCCGCGTCACGCTGGAGAAGGACCGCTTCTTCCGCCGCGAGACCTCGACCTACCGCACCACCTGCTTCCAGTTCAACTGCAAGTCGCTGCTGGACGAGCCGGTGGATCAGGTCGGCATGTGGTCGCTCTCCGGCAGCACGGTGGCGGGTCCCAACCTGAGCGCAGCAGAGCTCGCCGGGTTCACCTTCGTTCCCGGCTCCGGCGCGTGTCCGTGATGCTCAGATCGGCGGCACCAGGCGGTCGATGATCGAGAACAGGTAGCCGCCTACGGCATGCAGCGGCGCAGCAATCGGCATGGCCAGGAATGGAACGAACATGAAGATGCCGAGCGCCACGCCCACGCCCCAGCGCTCGTAGGGCTGCAGTCGAGCCTGCAGGCGACGCGGCGCCAACCGATAGCCGTCGAAGGGCGGAAGCGGCAAGAGATGCAAGACCGCGAAGGCAGCGTTCTGCAGGGCCAAGGTGCGCAGGAACAAGGCAATGCTCATGGGCTTCAGCGGCGAGCCGGTGGTCAGCCACCAGCCGCGCTGCACCCCCACGTTGAAGGCCACCGCTGCCAGCACTGCCAGGAGCAGGTTGGCGAGCGGGCCGGCGAGCGCCACCGCGACCAGACCGGCCTTGGGAGGAACGCCCTTGCGAAACTTCGCAGGCGAGCACGGCGTGGGCTTGCCCCACCCCAGCAGCGGGAGGCCCAAGGCGTGCGTCGAGAGCGCCGGCAGGAGCACCGTGCCCAGCAGGTCGAAGTGCGCGAGTGGGTTCAGGGTGTCGCGCTCGGTCTCCCGCGGCGTGGTGTCGCCCAGGGCGATGGCCATGCGCGCGTGGGCGTACTCGTGAACGGTCACCGACAGCACCGTGGGGATGACCGCCAGCGCGTACGAGAGCATCTGCACGTTGTCTTGATCGGGAGCCACGGCGTGGGAGCAACGTATACCGCGCGGGCGACTTTGCGTGGAGTCCGCCGATGCACGCCTCTCCTTCGATCGCGACCTTCCGTCCGGCCACGCCCGCCGACATCGCGGCGGTGCAGCAGGTGGGCCGCGAAGCCGACGCCCGCTACCGAGAGGCCGGGCACCCAGAGCTCGACGACGGCACCGAGATACCGGAGCCGGTGGCCCGCGGCGCCATCGCCGAGAGTCGCCTGTGGGTCGCGGTGGTAGAGGACGGAGTGGTGGGCTTCGTCTACGTCGGACGCATCGACGATGAGTCTCTCCCGTCGCCCCAACGGCGCGAGCCGTGCCTCGGCCAGCTGAGCGTCGCCATCGCCCATGGTCGTCGGGGCATCGGAGCCGCGCTCCTTCGCGGCGCTATGCAGCGGGCTGCTGGCGCAGGCGCGGTCTCGATGGTGCTCAACGCCCAGGCCGACGTGCCGTGGGGCGCGCCATTCTACGCGCGTCAGGGTTTCGTGGTCGTTCCCGAGCGCGACTGGAGCCCGGCGCTCGCGAACGTCACCGCGCAGCAGCGGGAGGGCGGGCTCGATTGGTCCACGCGCGTGCACATGCGCGCGCGCCTCGACGGTCAGAGCTTGGACAGGTAGCTCGAGACCACGGTGCGGGCACCGGCGCGCGCGGCCTGCTGGTCGGTGGCGGCGCACACGCTATCGGGTCGATTCGCGAAGTGCCCGTAGTCGCAAACGAGCGGGCGCGAGGTGCCCTGCGCGTCGAGGAAGCCGCGCCTGTCGTGGGGCACCGTGGTGATAACTGCATCATGCATACAGTTGGCGGCCAGGCACCCGCTGCCGTTGGCGTCGACCTCGAAGAAGCGCGCGGCTCCGCCCAGCGCCTGCATGGTGCCATAGTTGCGCGAGGTGAGCCCGGCGGTGCGGTCGCGGGCGCCCACGAAGAAGTGCGGGAGGGCCTCGCCGCTCTGCTCGATGCGCGTGAGGTTGGCGTCGCCGCCGCCGTCGAGGCTGAAGTAGGTTACCCGGCCACGCAGCGCATGGGTGGGGTCCCACCCTGGGTTCGCCAGCCCCAGCGATTGCGCGAGCAGCTCCTGCGCGAGGTAGGCGCCGCTCGAGTGCGCGACCACCACCACGCGTCCGCTCGCGCCGGCCTCTTGCAAGATCGCCAGACCGAGGGCGCCGTTCTTGAACAGGCCGTCGTAGCCGCAGCCGGTCGAGGTCCAGCGAATCGCTACCAGGTGCCGGGGCGCGCGACGAAAACCGCCGCTTTCGGAGAGGGCTTCGGCAAAGCTCTGGGTCGCAATCTGCGTGGCGCCGCACCCGCCGTACACCACAAGCACGTCGTCGCCGCTGCCGGCGTCGAGGGTTCGCAGCGAGGCGCCGGGCGCCTGCGCCAGCTCGGCCCAGCCGGCGAGCGAAGCGCCCGCGTTGCCGCCGTCGCGCGCGGTTTGGTCGAGGGAGCTCGAGCCACCTTCGGAAGCGCATGCGGAGAGAACAAGGACCAGGAAGGCGCGGCGAAGCACACGCACAAGCTAGCACTCCTTGGGAGAGGGTCTCTCCGCCATCTGGCGGATCCGATACTCGAGGATGATGAGCGAGCTGGCCTCCCCAATGCCGATCGTTCAGGGCCCGGAGGCGGCCCGGCGCAGCGGCTTTCGCGGGCGGCCCATGCGCTCGTCGGCGACGCGCACGATGGCCTCTCGGAGGAACCGGCAAGCGGGATCGAACTCGAGGGCGATGGGCCACAGCAGGTCGATGCTCCCCGGTTCGTGGATGAACGGGATAGGAGCCGTGCGCAGATGCGGCCGCAAGTTGACAATTTGTGGTGCGAGCACCACCGGAATGGTGGCGACCAGGCGACCGCCGTCGACGATGGCGCCGATGCTGGCGAAGCTCTCGACGGAGCAGCGGATCTTGCGCTGGCGACCGAACATCTCTTCGACCACGCCGCGGAGATCGCCGTTGTACGAAACCACCACGTGGTCCTGCGCCAGGTAGGCGCGCTCGGTGGGGCGTGACCCCAGGCGAACGAAGCGCGGGTCGAAGAGGCACACGAAGTGGCTCTCGACCAGGGGGCGACGGACCACCGATCCCGGGAGCTCGTCGGCCACCGTGACGGCAAGGTCGACGCGCCGGGTGGCGAGCGCCTCCGCAACGGTGCGAAACTGGATGGCGCTGCACACCAGGCGTATGCGGGGCGCCTCCTCATCGAGAAGACGGAGCAGCGGCGGCAGAAGCCACTCGTCGAAGATGCTGTTGAGCCCCACCCGCAAAGTGCGGTCGGCGGTCTTGGGGTCGAAGCGCGCCGGCAGCAGCGCGGCCTGCACGATGGCATCGAGGTGCGGACGGGCTTCGGCGACCAGCCGGGCGCCGCGTTCGGTGAGCACTACGCCGCGCCCATGACGGGTCACGATGGCGTCGCCGATGGCAGACTTCAGGCGACCGAGCGCAGCGCTCACGGCCGACTGCGTCAGGTAGAGACGGGCTGCTGCCGCGGTCACCGAGCCGGTATCGGCCACTGCGAAGAGAACCGGTAGCAGGTTGAGGTCCAGGTCTCTTGCATGAACTTCGCTCATGCGTGGACTCTATCTCATGCGCGCACTCGCTGGGTTCCCGGCCGGCGGAAGCGCGGGCTATCGGGCGGAGAGGACCGGCACGGCTCGCCGCATGGCGCGGGCCGGGTGCCCCGCGAACCAGCGCAGCGTGGCGGCGGCCTGCTCGATGAGGGGTCCGCGCACCGCGAGCCAGTCTTCGCAGAACGAGGCAAGCTCCACGTCGCCCTCGGCCTCGGCGGTGGAGCGCACCAGCGTGAAGAGATCGAACCCGTGGCGCATTCCCATCAGCGTCCCCCGGTAGGAGCTCTCCGACGAGATGATGCGGTCGGCGATCTTGTCCCGGAGCTCCGAGAGCGATGCCCCAATGACCCTCCCTGCGGTCTCGCCGTCGACCCCGCGAGCCTGGGCCAGCGTCTTCAGCGTGGCCAGCGAGAGTGTGGCATGTCGCGACACCGCGAGCATTCCTTGCGCCTCGTCTGCCTCGCCCAGTCGCTCCGCCTCGCGGGCGCAATGGGTGATAGCCGATTGCTCGGTCTGGAACGTTTCGGGGAGCAGCGCGGTGAGTAGCAGCGTGGAGTCCTTCATGCCTCCGCAGATCAGCAAGGAGCGTTCCAGCGAGGCGTTGGCGGGTGGATTCAGCCGCGTGGGCGGAAGCCAACTACGATGGGCGCGTGATCGCTGCGATGTCGAAGCGCCGGTTCGTCCCATATGTCGGCTTCGGTGATGCGCGGCAACATGGCGCGCGGCGTCAGGGCGAAGTCGACCCGCGCTGCATCGTTGCCCGCAGGAACGCCGCGCCGAAACCACGTGTAGCGACGGGCGGTCGGGTGAAGCTCGCGAAAGACGTCGACCACGTCGAGGCTGGGCAGAAATGCGTCGTTGAACGCAGCGCGCGCGGTGGCGTGGGGCTCTTCGGTGCGCAGGCGCGGGTGGGTGTCTTGCGCGCTCCGGGAGATGTTCCAGTCGCCCACCAGCACCACGTCACGACAGCCTTCCTCCAGCAGACTGCGCACGAAGTCTGCCAAGCGCTCGAGCATGCGCCGTTTCCAGTCGTGCCGGGTCCCGATGACCGCGCCTGCGTCATGATCGAAGTAGGGCTTGTCGGTCCCGTTCACCGCATACACGTTGACGATGATCGTGCTTCCGAAGGACGACGCCAGCACGCGACCCTCGCGGTCCCACGGGGCCGAGTGATGAAGCACCGGGCCCAACGCGCGCTTTACGAAGGTCGCGACGCCGTACATGCGTCCGCCGCGAAAGGTGACGTTGCGTGCATCGCGGTTGAGCTGCAGCCCGCATTCGTAGCCGGGCAGCGCACGCTGGGCGGCCGCCACCAGGGCGCGGTCTTCCGGGCGGAGCCGTATTTCTTGCAAGCACACCACGTCGGGCGTGCCCCACGCGTCCACGATCTCGGCCAAGCTCCCGGGAAGACCCGCCTCGCCGCGACCGAACAAGGTCTCCGCCTCCAGATAGGGCGCGAGGTTCTCGATGTTCCACGACACGAGACGAAGAGACTTCGGGGGCACCCATGATACGTAGCAAGCCCGGTGCCGTTTGGCGGGAGGAGAAGGAGCGGCGCGAGGCCAGGGCGGCGAAGCTGCCGCGCTGGAGGGCTGCTGTCCGCGGTGACGGAGGGCGCTCACACCGCCGAGTCGGGCGCCTCGAGGGAGACAGAAGTGCTTTCGCGGAGCAGCGCGATGCGCAGGGCGGCATCGAGCCATGCGTCCGCCAGTGCGGCAGGCTCAGCGGGCGCGGGCCGTTCGAGCCTGCGAAGGCGCGTCGCCATGCCCGCGAGCCCCGCGTCGTCGAGGGCTTGCGCTGCCTGAAGGAGTCGCGGCCTCACCGCGGCCGCGCGGGCGCCCAGGCCGTGGTGACAAAGTTCTTCCAGCACCGCCTCGGCCCGGGTCAGCGCCGCGTCGAGTGGATCGGAGGCGGTCCGCGGTCCGTGCCCACTCGCGGTGTGCGCCGGCGTCGGGCCCGCGAGATCGGGCACCACGAAGCCCTCGGCGGCGATGGAAAGGGGCGAGAGCTCCCAGAACCCGGCGCGGCGGGTGAGCTCGCCGGCCACGAAGCGCACCGGCTGGCCGAGGGCTGCGGCGATGGCGTCGAGCGCGTGGGGCGCAACCCGTTGATGGCGCGCGGAGAGGACGAAGAGGTTGCCCGCCGCGTCGGCCAGTTGCGCGGTGATTCGCTGCTCTGCGGCCTCGTACACTACCGCGCGCACCTCGGAGACCGCGACCGCGTGCACCTCTTCGGCGAGGACGCGCGGGCGCAGCATGCGTGGTGGCCGCTTGCGCACCCAGGCTTCGTGCTCGGTGAGGTCGCGCACCAGGAGCGGCGCGGGGAGCGAGCCCCAGTCGCCCCGCTGCGGCGTCACCGAGGTCTGTCCGCTGCGCGAGGTGCCGAGGTCGATGGTGTGATTGGCGCGGCGGGTCACCACCTTGGAGACCATCTGCCCTCCGGCCACCGATTGCAGCGTGAGCCGCGCCGCCACCGTGCGACGCGCGAGCTGGGGTCCGTCTTCCGGTTCGACGTCGGCTGCGTAGTCCCAGCGCTTGCGAAGCACCAGAACAGCCGTGGTATCGGGATCGGCCAGGTACACGTCGGCGTAGCGCTCGCGGCCGTCGGCGCGGAGGCGCGCGCCCAGCGAAACGAGCCGCACGTGGTCGAGGAGTGTCTCGGGCGCCTGGTCCTCGCCGAGCACGAAGCGCGCCGGGAGCTCGTGGGGCGGCGACGACGCCGAGCGCACGCGGGCCGCGAGCTCCACCAGCAAGGCGCCAATTTCTCGGGAGCCATAGAGCGCGCTCCGCTTGTGGTAGCCCTCGAGGGCGATCTCCAGATCTATGCAAATTGCATGCATCCAGGTGAGGCCTTCGCGCCGGAGATCGGTCCGTAGCTCGGCGAAGCGCGCCGGGAGAGGCGAAGCCTCGCGCACCCCGGCGGTCAAGATGTCGCGCACCAGCGACGCCGCACTGGCGAGCGCTGCGCTGCGACCCGACGAGGCGGTCTCGACACCTCCCAAGCGCACCACCACCGCAGCCCCCATCGGTCCCGCTTGCGCGTCGAGCGCGTCGGCGGCGCGAAAGGCCCACACGGCCAGGGCCAGGTGCTCGCAGGCACCGCCCGCTTGCGCGCAGTCGCAGCGGGCGTAGGCCACGTCGCCAGGCACCAGAAAGCGGACCGTGCACGACGGCAGCTTGGCGGTGGGCACTCCGTGGCGATCCACCGAGGCGAGGAGCCCCTTCTTCATCACCCCGCGCGCACGCTCTAGCACCTTGGGGCCGAGCGCGCCTTCGAGCGCCTTCTCGTCGATCTGCCCGGGCGACCAGTTCTCCGGAACCCGCGCCGAGGGCGGCGGCCCGGCCTCGTGGGCCGCCTCGTGCCAGGGCTTGTAGGCGAGCGCCACCGCCACCCGATGTCGGCATACGCCAGCCGCGCCGCAGGTGCAGGGCGCCTCCTTGAGCGGCGTATTGGGCGGCAAGCGCGCCACCGTGCCGTCGGCGAAGGTCCCCACCACCGTGCCGTCGGCCTCTTCCACCAGCGCCGGACCGGGCCCTTCCGCAAGCTCCCGCTGCGCGCGCTTCACCAGCCCGACGTTGGCCAGCGACGCGAGCGCCTCGGGGCCCAAGGCGAGCAGGTCGGGTCGGCTCACGCGCGTACCTTCTCGGCGATGAAACCCACCAGCTGCCCCGGGGTCATGGCGCCCACGTGCGCGCCCACCTGGGTCAGGCGCCTCGCGAGATCGCGATCGAACGAGGGGTTGGCTTGCTCGTCGAGGGCCGCGAGCCCGAGGACGATGGTGCCCTGGTCGCACAGCGCCTTCACCCGCGACACCAGCACGTAGTCGCTGCCGCCTTCGAAGAAGTCGGTGACCAGCACCACGATGGTGCGCCGTGGGTTCTCCACCAGGCCTTGCGCGTAGCCCACCGCCTTGCCGATGTCGGTGCCACCGCCGAGCTGCACCTTCATGAGCACCTCCACCGGATCGGTCACGCGATCGGTGAGGTCCACCACCTCGGTGTCGAAGATGCAAAGGTGCGTCTTGGTGGAGGGCAGTCCCCACAAGCAGGCAGCGGTCACCGCCGAGTGGATGACCGACGACATCATGCTGCCGCTCTCGTCGACCAGCAGGATGATCTGCCAGCGATCCATGTGGTTGCGGGTGCGCGAAATGAAGAGCGGCGTGCGGATGAAGAGCTTTCGCAGCGCGGGATCGTACGTGCCCAGGTTCTTGCGAATGGTCGACCGCGCGTCGAAGTTTTTGGCGATCTTGAGGCGCGAACGGAGCCGTGAGCGGCGCCCGTGAAAGCTGGTCTTCACGGTGCGCGCCAGCTTCTCCATGAGCTGCTTTACCACCTTGGCCACCAGCTCACGGGCCATGGCCAGCACCTCGGGGTTCATCAGGTGCTTGGTCAGGAGCACCGCGCGCAGCAGGGTCTCGTTGGGCTCGATGCGCGCCAACACCTCGGGGTTCGTGACCACCTCGTGAATCTGGTACTTCTCGACGGCGTCTTGCTCGATGCGTTCGATGGTCTCCTTGGGAAAGAGCCGATGCACCTCGGAGAGCCAGTCGGGCACCGAGAGCGCCGAGCCGCCGAGGCCTCCTTGGCGATCGCGGATGTCGCGATCCGCGAGATCGCCACCGCGCTCGTAGAGCCACCCGAGGGCGGCGTCGGCCGCCATGTCGTCGGCCGAGAGGCCAGCGCTCGCATCGAGGGCTGCCTCCGAAGCGTTGCCCAGGAGAAGGCGCCAGCGAACCAGTCGCTCGTCGCGGGCACTCATGAGGGTTCTCCTTGGTCCACCGCGTCCAGGAGACCGAAGCGCCCGGCGAGCGTCGCAGCGGCTTGCTCCATGCGATGACCTCGCTCCACCACCGAGACGTCGATGGGTGCCCGGAGCAGCGTCATGGGGTCGACCCGCGCGGGCTTCGGTCCTTCGGTGGGCGCGCCGAGCTCGAGGATGGTCTCGGCGATGCGCAAGCGCTCTCGCGGCGGAAAGTACGCGAACGCTTGCCGGAGCGCCGGGAGCGCGATGAGAAAGTCGTCGCGGAGAAATCCGGTCACACACGCGTCGATGGTGCCCACCAGGCCTTCCGCGCGCACCACTTCCTCGCGCGCCAGCGCGAAGAGGCCGCCCAAAAAGTCGCCGAAGGTCTCGGGCCTCGCCACCGCGCGCAGCACGGTGATGGCTTCCTTTTGGCGCTGCTCTGGGTCGTCGCTCTCGTCGAGCATCGACCACAGGAGGCCCAGCGCCGCGCCGCGCAGTGCCGGCGGGGCCTCGGGATCTTTCGTGCGCCGCTCGCAGAGGCCGCGTGCGCGTGCCGGGTCGATATCGAGCTCCGGCGGGCCGATGCGGAGCATGTCGCGGAGCGCTGCCACCGCCCGCACGTGCCCTTCGTCGAGGGGGGCCGAGGCTCCCTGGGTGGCCTCGAAGAGCCAGAGCCCACGATCGAAGCAAGCGGCGAGCACCGACGCCAGGTCCACCTGCCCGCCCTTGCCGAGCACCGCTTCGCCCCGACGGAGCGAAAGCAGCTTACCGAGCGCGCCGCCCAGCGCCGCAAACGAAGGCTCGGTGGCAACCACGCGCGCCAGATCGCCGAGGGCCCGCGTCGTCAGGTGGGCGATGCCGCAGAGCGCCGCGTCGAAGAGGGTATTGGCGAGGCTCAGCACGTCTTCGGCGTCGCGCCCGCGCTCTTCGATCTTCGCGGCAGTGGCCGAGGCCAGGCTCGCGCCGTACAGAGCCGCCTCCACCAGCGCGGGATCGGTATCGAGGCCCCGCTGCACGGTCCACTCCTCCGAGAGCTCGGTCTTCGCCCGCGCGAGCGACGGCGCGCGGGTCTGCGCGAAACCGGGAATCCCCAGTACGCGCAAGCGGTGCAGCACAGCGCTCTGGGCGGCGCCCGCCTCGCTGGTGAGCGGCACCACCACCCGCTGCAGCTCTCGGGTAAGTGTAATATGCACGCGCTCGATCTCCGCAAACGCATCGTGGAGCAGCGGGGGCTGCGGCGTGCCCGGCGCCAGCACGCCCACCTTGTGCCCCGAGAAGGCGCGCACCAGCTCGGCCAGCAGAGGCTCGGTGCGCGCCGATAGCGTTCCTCTGCGCGTCCACGGCAGCGGCGCCTCGAGCGCATCCTTCACCAGGGCGCCCGCCAAGCCGTCTAGCAGATCGATGCGCGAGAGCGCTTCGTGACCGCGAAGAGCCTTGAGACCATGGGCCAGGGTCGAAGCCGCGATGGCGTCGGCCGGCGACACTCGCTGCTGCTTGGCGCGAAGGTGGCGAATGGCCGCAAAGAGCATGGCGTCGGCGGCCTTGGCGGGCCCTTCCTCCCACACCCGCTGGTAGAACGCCGGCGAAGGCATGCCCGAGGCGTAGCCGGCAAAGCTATCGAGCCGACGATACGAAAACGGCACCAGGTAGCTGCCGAGCCGCGCGCCCTCGGGCTCCCGAAGCGTGGGGCGCGCTCTGGGGGCCGACTGCCAAATACGCTCGAGCGCCGGCTTGTGGTAGCCGCCGCACACCATCACCACGTCGCCGTCGTTGCTCTCGGCCATGGCCCAGGCGATGAACTGCGCCATGAAGTCTTCGCGCGGACCATCGCGGTGGCCGCCCGGTTCGTCACCCCGCAGTTGCTCGAAGTACGAAGAGAGACGCGCCGCCAAGAGCTGCTCGTCTTGCGGCTGCTCGAACAGATGATCCCAGAGCGCATCGGTGTCCTCGAAGCCGAGCCGCGCGCACAGCTCGCCCAGGCGATCGCTATGGCGCACGTGGCGATCCGAATAGCGATTCTCTTCGCCGTCGAACACGTCGTGCCACGCCGGAAGGTCCACGAAGAGCGGCGTGGCGCCGACCTCGACCGCCGCCCGCAGGGCCACCCACTCCGGCGAGTAGTCGCAGAAAGGCGACCACATGCCGCGATGCGCGCCGGTCTCGTCTTGCCGATAGGTGAAGAGCGCCACCGGCAAGTCGTGCGGCAGGAGCAGCTCGCCCAGGCGATGGTTCATGTCGCTCGGCCCCTCGACCAGCACATAGCGGGGGCGCAGCCGACGGATCGCCTCGCCCACCACGCGCGCGCACGCGGGGCTATGGTGCCGTACACCGATGACGTGAAGAGCCACGGATCAGCCCGGCAAGAGGTGGCGAGCTTCGTAGTAGGCCTTCCAGTGCGCCCCGGACTTCTTCGAGACGCGCTGCTCGAAGTAGCGCCGGAGCCGGGCGATGTCCTCGGCGTCGGTCTTGATGGCCGCGCCGATGAGGCACTCCACCAGATCCGCCGGCGAGGCCTCGGTGCGACGCAAGAAGTAGCTGCGCACGCCCATGGCGTAGGCGACGCTCACCGCCTCGGCGGTCGACATGGGCACCGAAAGGCGATCCATGGCCTGCCCGTCGGTGGTGAGCCCGGCCCGGAGCTCACGAAAGGTGGTCACCAGCAGCTCCAGCACGTCGGGCCCCGGAATGCTGGGCACGCCGGAGCGCGCCAGCAGCCGCTGCGTCTCCTCGCGCACCAGTTCCATCTCGACATTGAAGTCGGGAATGGGAAAGACGGTCTCGAAATTGAACCGGCGCTTGAGCGCGGCGCTCATCTCGTTCACCCCCAGATCGCGGGTATTGGCGGTGGCGATGACGTTGAAGCCCTCCTTTGCGAAGAGCATCGCGCTCGCGCCCTCCATCTCGGGAATGGCCAGCACCCGGTCCGAGAGCGCAGCGAGGAGCGAGTCCTGAATCTCGAGCGGGCAGCGGGTGATCTCCTCGAAGCGGACGATGGCGCCGTCTTTCATGGCCGTGTAGAGCGGCGCCGGCACCAGCGCCCGCGGGGTCGGTCCCTCCGCGAGGAGCAGGGCGTAGTTCCAGGAGTACTTGATCTGATCGTCGGTGGTGCCGGCGCTGCCCTGGATGGTGAGCGTCGAACGCTCGCAGATGGCTGCCGCAAGGAGCTCGCTGAGGAGCGACTTGGCGGTCCCGGGCTCGCCCACCAGCATGAGGCCGCGGTTGGTGGCGAGGGCCACCATGGCGCGGTCGACCAGTGAAGGGTTGCCCACGAACTTCTTGCGAATGCCGCGCGCAGCATCGCCGAGGATGAATGCGCGAATGGCCATGGGCGACATGCGCCACCCGGGCGGACGCGGCGCGTCGTCGCCGGTCTGCAGCGTCTCGAGCTCGGCGGCGTAGATGATCTCCGCGGGCGGCCGCTGCGGGGTCGTCGTCTTCTCGTCGGTCGCCCCTTCACTTCGCTTCTTGGCTGCCATGTAAAGGCTGTTTTATCACGCATCTCCACGCGGCAAGGCCTTGGCTTTCCACGAATTCCGGCGGTCTCGCCCCTTCGGTCCCGCTGCCGCGGTACGACGGAAACATACATGCGAATCTGATGCGCATCTCTCGCAGGAGAATTACGCTCTCGCACCATGCGAAGGTTCGAGCTGAGCGAAGGCACCAGCAACAAGTTCTGGCAGGTAGAGCGTGAAGACGCCGCCGTGACCGTGTGCTTCGGGCGCATCGGCACGAGTGGGCAGAGCCAGGTGAAGTCGTTCGCGTCGGCCACCGCCGCCCAGGCCGAGATGGACAAGCTCATCAAGGAGAAGACCAAGAAGGGCTACGCGGAGGTCGCCGAGGTGGCCGGCGCCGCGTCGCCCCCGCCCAAGCCCAGGCCCGCAGCCCCGAAGCCGGTCCCCGCTGCCGCGCCCACTTCGGTGCAGAGCGCATCTATCGAGAGCGCCCCGGCGGGCCCGCCGGCCGCAGCCGTGGGCACCATCGCGTGGACCGATGCGGCGCTCCGAGGGGCCTCGCCGATACGGGGGCGCGACCTGATCGTGCCGCGCATGCCGGACGCGAAGCACCTGCATTCCAAGCTTGCGGTGGCCATGAAGGCGTTCGGCCCGCTCCTCGATGCGGGAAGCGCCGCGCAAGGCGCCGACAAGGCGCGAATGGCCGCCGCCCGCGCGGCCTACGCGGGCGCGATGCCCGAGAAGCTCGACCGGGAGGCCGAGGCGGCAGCGTTCGCGCTGATCGGCCCGTGCGTGGCGTGGAACGACGCGTCGCGCACCGAGGACTTCATCGGCTACTGGCTCGCGAAAGCGGGACCAGTCTTCGCCCTAGGTACCCTCGCGCTCGCCCTGCCGCTCGAAGCGCGCACGACGGACGCCGAAATCACGCTCCTGGCCAAGAGCGACAGCGGCGACCGCCCCTGGTTCCGCACCCGCAACCGCGAAGACTGGCGCGGCATTCGCCTTGCCGCGGCCCTCGCCGACGAAGCTACCTACGCGGCGCTGGTGAAGGAAGCCGAAGGCCTCCTGGAAGGCCCGTCTATCGAGCGCCGTGCGCTGCTGGCAGCGGCATTCGAACGGCCCGAGTGGATCGAAAGCGACGTCGCGACCATCGCTGCGAGTGCCTATGCACCCGACTACTTCTGGCCTCTGCTCGCCTCGGCGCCCTCTCTGGAAGAAGCCAAGGCGCTCTCTGCCCGCGTGCCACAAACGAACGTCTGGTACCTCGCGACGGGCATGGACCGACTGCGCTTCGACATGGTCGCGCGCTACGGTGTGGCGGCCGCTACCTTTCTCTGCGACATCGTGGCGCAGGCAGGCAGCAGCGGCGTTGACCGCATGCGGTCCATCGCCGAGGCCATTGCGCTGGTGGTGACGCCGGAGGTGGCCGCGTTCTTCGTGAAGCAGCTGGGTACCAAGGAGCTGCGCGCCATCGCCGCGCAGTATTTGCAACTGCACCCCCACGTCTCGGTCGCGCCGCTCGCGCAGGCGGCGGTGAACAAGGGGCCACACGGCGAGTCTGCCAAGGCGGTGCTCAAGCCCATCGTCGCCTCGGGGCACGCCGCTGTGAACGAGGCTCGAGCGACGCTCGCACCGGCGGCCCAGAACGTCATCGCGCAGCTGGAAGAGCAAACCCGGCCGCGACCCCAAGCGAGTCCCGACGAGCTGCCCTCGTTTCTTCGCACGCCGCCCTGGACCGTAAAAAACAAGGGTGCAGCGCCCACGGTGCTGGCGCTTGCGCCGTTGCCCTTCGCCGAGTCCATGGCCTGGAAGCCGGGTGAAGAGAAGCAGCGGGCGGGCGGGCGCTGGCTGGAGGAGCAGCCGGACAAGGTCGCCGAGAACCTGGCCAAGGTGAAGGTGCGCAGCGAGTCGGTGCCCACTCCCACCGAACGCAGCTGGAACATGCTCAATGCTTCGATCTTCGCCAACCTCCCGAAGAAGGAGCTGCTGGAAATTGTTCCTTCGCTCAACCTCGGCCGTTTCAACTGGTCGTACCACGGCGTGGCATCGACCCTGGTGGCGCGGCACGGCGTCGACATGATTCCCTTCGCGCTCCGCAGCGCAGAAGAGGAAGGGCTCGGCGCCGTCGAAGCGCTGCAGCGGGCCAACGCGGCCCGGGTGGCGCCGCTCATGGCCGACGCGCTCGCCCGACTCAAGAAAGCACGGCCCACCGCTGCCGAGTGGCTCGCCGCATTTCCGGAGGCCGCTGCGGTGGGTCTCGTTCCCCCTGCCCTGGGCAAACCCGGACGCGATCGCGCCAACGCCGAAGCGGCGCTGCGCCTCGTCGCCAGTCGCGGGCACCGCGCCGTCATCGAGGTGGCCGCCGCAAAGTACGGCGCGGAGGCGAGCGCCGGCGTAGCGCAGATTCTCGACTTCGACCCGCTCCTCACGGTGCCCGCCAAGATTCCCAAGCTCCCGGCGTTCTGGAACGCAGCAGGCTTCACCGCGCCGCTGCTCCACGGCGGGCAGAAGGCGCTACCGCCTTCGGCCATCGACGCCATCGGCATCATGCTCGCGTTCACCAGCACCGACGATCCGTACGCCGGTATCGCCGCGGTGAAAGCGGCCTGCGAGCCCGATAGCCTGGCCGACTTTGCCTGGGACGTGTTCCAGGCGTGGCTGGTGGCCGGCGCGCCCTCGAAAGAGGCCTGGGCCCTCCACGCGCTGGGGTTCTTTGGCGACGACGACGCGGCCCGCAAGCTCACCCCGCTGGTTCGCGCGTGGCCCGGCGAAGCCGCGCACGCCCGGGCGGTCATGGGCCTCGACGTGCTCGCGCGCATCGGCACCGACGTGGCCCTCATGCACCTGCACGGCATCGCGCAAAAGCTCAAATTCAAGGGTCTTCAAGAGAAGGCCCGCGAGAAGATCGATCAGATCGCCGAGGTCCGCGGGCTCACCGCCGAGGAGCTTGCCGATCGCCTGGTGCCCGACCTCGGTCTCGACGAGAGTGGCTCCCTCGCGCTGGACTTTGGCCCGCGCGGCTTCCGCGTGGTGTTCGACGAAGCCCTGAAGCCGGCGGTGCTCGACGAGCAAGGCAAGCGCCTGCCCGACCTTCCCAAGGCCAAGCAGACCGACGACGCCGAGAAGGCGAAAGAGGCCACCGAGCGCTGGAAGGCCTTGAAAAAGGACGCAAAGACCATCGCGACCGGGCAGATTCTCCGGCTCGAGATCGCCATGTGCGCGCAGCGTCGCTGGCCCGCCGCGGTGTTTCGGCAGTTCCTGCTGGAGCATCCGCTCCTCGTCCATGTGGTGCGTCGCCTGGTGTGGGGCGTGTACGACGATGCCGGCAAGGTGCGTGGCTCGTTCCGCGTGGCCGAGGACGCGAGCCTGGCCAACGAGAAGGACGACGCCTTCGACCTCGCGGATGACGCGCAGGTGGGCATCGTCCACCGGCTCGATCTCGACGAAGCGGCGGCCGCGGCGTGGGGTCAAGTGCTCTCGGACTACGAGATCATCCAGCCGTTCGTGCAGCTCTCCCGGGAGATCGCCGTCCCCAGCGATGCCGACCGCGCCGCGAAGAAGCTCGACCGCGTAGTGGGTCTGGAAGTGCCCACGGGAAAGGTGCTCGGCCTCGACGATCGCGGCTGGCGACGCGGCCCTCCGCAAGATGGAGGCGTGGTGTGCTGGTACGAAAAGCCGCTGGCCGGAGGGCTCATGCTCTACCTCGATCTCGAGCCGGGCATCTTCACCGGACTCATCTCCGAGTCACCGCAGCAGAAGCTGGGGTCGATCACCCTCAACAAGGGCGAGTATGCCTGGGGCAGCGGCGACACGCAGTTGCCCTTCGGCGATCTCGCCCCGATTCCCTTCAGCGAGCTGCTGCGAGATCTCGACTCGCTCCGCGGCTGAGCGCGACTACGGGCAAGGCCAGCCAGCGGGAGGGGCGCCACCAATGGGCTGGAACGGCGGTACCGCAGCCGAGGTTCGCACCACACAGCGCTCCAGCACCGGCCCGCAAAGCTGCGCAATGGCAGGCGAGGTCGGCCGCGGCAACGTCGAGAAGTAGCTGTTGAGCCCTGGCGCGATGCACGCCACCGCCGCACCGGCCTGGGGCATGTTGCTCGGGCACAAACCGGTGAGCGGCGCATCGATGACGTTGTCCAGGCCATCGCCACCCTTGGGGCCGCTGGGCCAGGGGCTCACGCCCGCGCAGGAGAGCTCGGCGACGTCGCCGGCCATTTTCACGGGAATCGTGGTGGCGAGCGGCAGCACGGTGCGGGTGACGTTCTTGGCGATCTCCTTGCCGAAGAGCACCGAGTATCCGGGAGGGGCGCCGGTGAAGATCCCCGCCGGCGGCGCGCCCTCGACGTAACCGATGGAATGGCTGGAGGTGGACGCACCCGCATCGTTTGCACCGCTCGTGCTGCTGCCGACGTAGCCGACGATGCGGTCGCTCAGCGCACCGGCGCTGGCGTCGGTGAGATCGAACTGACCATTACCATTACCATCTTCATAAATGAGTATTCGTCCGAGGGCGGCGTAGTCGCCATTGGTCTGCATCAGGCGAGCGGCCGACGGCGGAAGGGTCGCGGGAATATGCACCGTCGCGGGCAGGCTTGCCGGAACCTCCACGCTGGCGCCCACCGAGAGCGTTCGGTCGGGAGATACCTTGCCCTCGGGAATCGCGTGCAGCCACACGGTCGTGGCCCGCAGCGCGCCGCTGGGTCGCACACCCTCGATGCGCACGGTGAACATCGGCCCGCCGGCGGCGGCGCCCGATTCGGGCCCGGCATTGTTGATGCTGCTGCGACCATCGGGTCCCGCGTCGGAGACGGTCGGCGGGTCCGTGCCGGATAGGCCGGCGACGGTGCTGGAGCATGCGAGAAACGAGGCGGCGGCAGCGAAGCGCAAGACGTGATTCATGAGACTCCCGTTCACGCACGCACGTTCTTGGTGCGCGCGCGTCGTGGCTAGTGGGTTTGCGCTCTCGAGAGCGCACCGCAGGTGCCCGCGGCACTCGCCAAACGCAAGCCGCCGGCGTCCGTGACGAACTTTCTGCCCTGCGTTCTCATCCCGAACGGAGTGAGGGACCCCCTCTGCGGTTGCCTTCGCGCCGCGCGCGGCACCTCCCCCGGGCGGGAGCGGAGGCCACGAGCAAGCCGCCGTCGTCCGTGACGAACGTTCTCCCCTGCGTTCTCATCCCGAACGGAGTGAGGGACCCCCTCTGCGCTTGCCTTCGCGCCGCGCGCGGCCCCCGCAAGCCGCAGGCGGACGAGCCGGTGTCCCTCGATCCGTTGCATGGCCGGTTCTAGGTCGAAAATCCGTCGCAATTTCCCCGCATTCTTCGGGAAATGCGCGTCACCCGTTTGGGGTCCTGGCGCCGCCGTGGAGATGTGGCAAAGCTGGGTGGGTCTCGCGCTATTCCCGCAGTTTCCCCACTCCGTCATCAGGGCCCTTCCGCATGAACCTTCGCTCCCTCGTCTCGTTTGCCGGTGTCTCGCTGGTCTCCTTCGCCTCCCTGGGGAGCATGACCGGCTGCGCGGTGGGCACTGGCGAAGAAGGCGAGGCGGTCGATCCGGGCGCCAACGTGGCCGAGGGCGAGAACGGCGAGCTCGGCACCACGCAAGAGGCGCTCACCACCGGCAACGGCCTCAGCACCTGCGGGCCCGCCCACAACGAGCGCTGCGACGCCAAGCTCCCGGTGAAGATCAGCGACACCAAGACGGTGCTCCTCAACAAGTTCGACATCACCGCTGGCCGCTACCGCGCCTTCGTCAACGCCACCGGCGGCAACCTCCGCGGCTACATCGACACCCACAAGCCCAGCTACTGGAACGGCCCCTGGGCCGCGGCGCTGGCTGCGCCCACCCCCAGCGGCGTCGGCAACCTCTGGTCCGACGTAGGCGCCTACGGCTACGACTGGAGCGTATGGCTGCCCGCCAGCGCCAGCGACGCGAGCTTCGCCCTCGGCCCCTACAACTGGGGCATCGCCGCCGGCAACATGGCCGGCACCGGCGCCGCCGGCTACTCGGGCCGCTACTCCGGCGCCACCGCGGCCACCGACTGGTCGCTCTACGGCCCCGGCAACGAGGGCTGCGCGGTCAGCTCCTACGGCGCGCGCACGTACTGGCAACCCAACGGCACGTTTCCTGGCGACGACAACGGCTACAGCCAGGCCGAGCTCGACAAGAAGGCGCTCACCTGCGTGAGCTTCCACCTGCTCCAGGCGTTCTGCGCCTGGGACGGCGGTCGCCTGCCTACCGCCGCCGAGCTCAACGCCAGCTGGGGCGTCGAGACCTATCCCTGGGGCGAAACGGTCCCCTACTACGCCAACTTCAGCGGCACGCCAGTCACCGCGGGTCCCAAAGATCTCGCCAACTACGGCAACGCAGCAGGCGCGGTGTACGCCGCGCCCGCGACGGTGGGCGTCGACATGTCGAACCGCGTGTCCATCCCCGGCCACTTCGCCAAGGGTGCCGGCCCCTACGGCCACGCCGACCTGGTGGGCAACGTCATCAAGATGACCGGCGACATCGCCCAGGGCACCGCCAACCAGACCCGCGCCGACGGCGGCGGCACCGTGACCGTCACCAACGCGCCGGTGGTCGCCTGGCACAAGGGCGGCTCCTGGCAGGGCCATCAGGTAGGTGCATCTTACAAGTTCATCGCCACCAACCGCTACGTCGCCATGGGCGGTCGCTGCGCCTACGACGCCGGCGCCCCCGCCGCCAGCGCCTTTCCCAGCGGCTTCCGCGCCGAGTACTTCTCGGGCACGGGTTTGGTGGCCGCGAGCAGCAAGGGTGTGCGCGTCGACCCCTACGTGGCCTTCACCTCGAGCACGTACAAGAACCCCGCCGCCAGCGCCATCACCACGCCCTACTCGGTGCGCTGGACCGCCACCGTCAAGCCCCGCTACACGCAGACCTACACCTTCAAGACCGTCTCCGGCGACGGCATCCGCCTCTGGGTCAACGGCACGCTGCTCATCAACGACTGGACCTCGCACGGTTCGGCCACCCGCACCGGCACCATCGCGCTCACCGCGGGCACCGCGTACGCCATCAAGGTCGAGCACTACAACGCCGGCACCGGCCCCGGCGTGGCCACCCGCATCCTGTGGAAGAGCACGACGCAGCAAGAGCAGATCCTCCCCGCCGTCCAGCTCACCCCCTCGCCCTGAACCGATGAGGGAGCAGATCGCCTACGCTGCCGGCGCGGCGAACTGCGGGTGCGCGTGGATGGCGGCGAAGGCCTGGGCCCGCCCGGCTTCGCCCCCGGGTATGTCGACCGGAAACGGCGACGACGAACGGTGCAGCCGCTCGAGCCAGCGGGCGCCCAGCGGCTTCACCAGCGACGCGAGGGTGGTGGCGGCCATGGTGGTCTGCTCCTTGAAGCCGGTCTCGATGCCGGTACCCACGAAGAAGCCCGCGAGCAGCAGGGCCGCGCGGGCCGCGGTGGCGTTGCTGTAGGTGTGGAGCGTCGCCCCAAGGGCGCAATGTCGGCGGAGCGCCGCGAAGTGCGCGACGCTCCAGAGCTCCGGCGCATGGAGCGGCGAGTACATGTCCCAGTACACCACGTCGGCCTGCACCTTGGCCACGCGACCGAGCTCCGCCTGAACGTCGCCCACGCGAAGCTCCCAGCGAGTGCGCGGGGTGTCGAATGCTCCGTTGCGAAGCAGCGCCTGCGCCGCGGTCTGGGCAGCCTCGCTCTCGAGCCCGAAGGCTGCCGGGTGCTCCAGCGCGAGCCGCAGCGACCCCAGATCGTTCTCGAAGCTCACGATGTGCAGGCGCCGCGCGCCCGGCCCCAGCGCTTCGGACACATTCCACGCGGCCATGGCATTGGACGCCGCGCCCAGCCCCACGTCGAAGAGCACCAAGGGCGCCTCGGCGGGTTCTTCGAGCCGCGCCTGCAGGCGCGACGGTTCAATGTACAATACACGTGGCTCCACCTGCGGGCCGGTGCCGGGGTGCATCACCTCGCCGTTGGCCTTGTTGCGCATGGCCAAGCTGCCGCTGCGCAACGTGACAACCTCGTGGGTATCGGCTGGTACGCCGATGCCCCCCTCGAAGGCGGTCGTCACGCTCGTTTCGCCTGGATGCGCCGACCTACTCTTGCCATGGGAGCGTTCTAGTCGATACGGCGCGGAAAGGACACGTTGCCGGCCCCGGCGCGCGATTGTGCGCAACTGGCGCTCTACCGAGCCGACAGGCACACATGCGCCTCCTATTCCTGCTCTCTGCACTCTCGCTGGCCACCACCGCTTGCGGCGGATCCGTCATGACGGCTCAGCGCACCGCCTCCCCGGTGCTGCTCGGTCCCGTCGATCGCGTCGGTGGTCACCGTGCCTCGGCGCAGAGGTCCGGCGAGGCAACCCTCAAGGCGTCGACCGAGGCGGGCGTCTACATGCACGCGTATGGCACCTACTTCATGGCCTCGCGCTTCGACTCCGGGTCGACCCCCGCGACGCTGTCGCTGCTCGACGCGACCTCCGGCAAAGACGACTGCGACGTCCACGTGAGCAATCTCACGGCTGGCGGCTGGGTCCTGAATTCGTTCAGCACGACCTGGTGGCAAGACGAAAGCGAGCTCCGAGCCTGGGTTCGAAAGAGCGGCCAATGATCCGCCGCATCCTTCTGGCGACGTGCGCGGCCTCTCTGGTCGGCTGCGCGGGCGCGTCGAGCGAAGTGGTCGCCCCGGGAGCCAAGGTTCCGATCTCCCTCTCGCGCGGCGTCCGCGACGCCGACGGCGAGATAGTTCCCCAGAGCCGACAGGAAGTGGTGGGCCGCTTCGAGCAAGACGCCACCGTATGGGCGATTGGCTACTCGTTCGCCAAGCTCGATCCGACGACCGACATCTCGGATGCAATCAACGCGCAAGTGGCGCGCGCCAAGGGGCAGGCAGTGGTGCGGCTCTCGGTCCGGTCGAAGCCCTGCGCGCTCAACTTCGTAGAGGTCCTCAACTGGCTCCCCTTCTGGCCTGGCTGCAGCAATCTCGTGATCGTCGGCGACATCATTCGCGTGAAGAGCAAACCTCCGGAAACGGTGTTTGCCCCCCTGCCCGTGCCTCGGCCAAAGGCCGACGCGCCCGAGACGGCGTTCGCTCCCCTGCCCACGCCGCGCACGCGAGCTGTGGTGCCGGCCGCGAGGCCCGAGAGCAAGAAGAGCAAGACGCCTGTGAAGAAAGTCGGCGCACGATGAAGACCCATTCGATTCTCGCAACGGCTCTTCTTACGCTTCTCGCCGCATGCGGAGGCTCGACGCGGAACTACAGCTCCGCCAAGATACCCACCACCTTCGTGAGCGACGTCGAAGACGGCTGGCTCCACGAGCACTGTCGCTTCGTCGAGGTGGCGCGCCTCGGGCAGGGCGAAAGCGCCGACCAGGTAGCCGAGCGGCTCGACGCCAACTTCGTCGAGCTCGTCGGCGAGACCGAACGCAGCATGCGCGTGAAGGTGTTTCGTTGCGCGAACAAGCCGACCTGGTACGTCGCCAACCGCGGTGCGCCGATTCTCGACGAGCGCTGACCGCTCTACTCCGCGTGCTCGTGGCGGTCGATGGCCTCGAGCTGGGCCTTGGCGAAGGCTGCGTAGGTGCCAAGCTCGATGTGCCGCCGCGCTTCTGCCATGAGGGCGTTGTAGTAGAAAAGGTTGTGAAACGATACGAGGCGCGGCCCCAAGGGCTCGTTCGCTTTGATGAGATGGTGCAGGTAGCCCCGGGTGAACGTGCGGCAGGTGCTGCAGGGGCACTCGGCGTCGAGCGGCGCGTCGGAATCGAAGTGCGCCATGCGCTTTAGGCGAACCCGACCGCGCGTGGTGAACGCGGTGCCCTGGGTGGCGAGCTGGGTGGGGATGATGCAGTCGAACATGTCGACGCCGGCCAAGATGGCCAAGAGCAGGTCGGGCGGCGTGCCTACGCCCATGAGGTAGCGCGGCTTGTCGGCCGGCAAGAGCTCGGCGGCAAAGGCCGTAGTGTCTTCTCGCTGGGCGCGGGTGTCGCCCACTGCCAGCCCCCCGATGGCGAACCCGTCGAACGGGTGCTCCGTGAGAAACGCCGCCGACTGCGCCCGCAGCGCCGGCACCACGCCCCCTTGCACGATGGCGAAGAGCGCCTGCGCCGGGTTCTGACGGGCGGCCAGGCTGCGCAGCGCCCAGCGATGGGTGCGGTGCATGGCCTTCGTGACCACCTCTTCGCTCGATGTAGAATCCACGCATTCGTCGAGCACCATCATGATGTCGGAGCCGATGGCGGTCTGCACCTCGATAGACCGCTCCGGCGACAGCGAGTGGAACGACTCGTTGATGTACGACTTGAAGCGCGCGCCCTTCTCGCTCATGGTCCGCTCGCTGGGCAGCGAGAAGATCTGAAACCCGCCGGAGTCGGTGAGCACCGGGCCGTCCCAGCCCATGAATCGATGAATGCCGCCCACCCGCCGGAAGGCCTCGGGGCCGGGCCGCAGCATCAAGTGATACGTGTTGCCGAGCACCACCTGGGTGCCGGTCGCGCGCAGCTCCGAAGGCGTGAGATAGGTCACGGCAGCGCGGGTGCCCACTGCCATGAACGTGGGCGTCTCCACGGTTCCGTGCGCGGTGTGAAGGGTGCCGCGTCGGGCCCGCGAGTGGGGGTCGCGGGCGCTCAGGGTGAAGCGAAACATGAGGCCCGCACCTCTAGCACGTCGCGCCCGCCTAGTTCCGCGGGCGAAAGCGCTTCCAGGTGGCGCGCATGGTGACCCGCACCTTGCCTTCGAAGCGCACCTCGCCGAGGACGATCATCTCGCTCTCGCCGATGCTCTCCGGTTGCGCCCAGAGCTCCAGCGGCGGCCCCAGCGGCGTGGGGCGCAGGAAGCGCACGTCGAAGCCTGCGGTGACGAACGAGAGCGCTGCGTCGGTGGGCGCGCGCCAGCCGCGTTCGTGGACCTCGCTCATCACCACCGCCGCGGTGTGGCAGTCGAGGATCGTCGAGAGAATGCCGCCGTTGACGAAGCCAAGCCCGTTGTCGTGCACTGCGCCGGGCACGAAGGTCGCGGCGGCGCCGCCCTCCACGCGGTAGCTCCGAAGGTGGAGGCCGCCGGTGCTGGCGTGGCCGCAGCCGAAGCAGGTTAGGCCAGGGTAGAGTCGCTCTTGAATGCTCGCGTCTTGCACGTCGTCAACGTATCACGTCAGCGGACGAGCGCAGGCGACCCACCCGCGGCGAAGCAGGCAGTGGCCTGGTGGCGAACCACCAGCACCGACTCTTGGTGAAAGCGCTGCTTGTAGAGCGTGACGATCTGCACGAGCTTTTGGTCTACCTCTGCGCTCGCCTCGTGCACCAGCTCGAGAATGCGGGAGCCCTCCCGCTCGGTCTTGCCTTCCTTGCCCCGCCACTGGCCATCGGCGGCGAGCAGCGTCAGGCCGTCTGGGAAGCGCGGCGTCAACACCTCGTCGACGAAGGCCTGGAAGGCTGGCTCGGCAATAGGCCCTTGGGGGCTGCCGAGGCCGAAGTAGAGGCGGCTGAGCACCCGCGGGCCACACGCCTGGGCGGCGGCGCCAGGCAGACCAGGTAGACCACGCAGACCGGGCAGACCGTACGAGGCGTTGGGGGACGACGAACCGCCGCAGGCGGCAACACCGAGCGAGAGGACCACCAGCCACGGGAACTTCATGCGCGCAGCATAGCCTGTGCGCGAGCGCCCGAGCGCCGGGCCATTGTATCGTTTTGTACGCACTATCTTATTCCAATTATACAGATTCCGCGAGGGCGCCTTGGGAGACAGGCTTTCGGGAGGAGGTTCTGATGAACCATCGTCTTTTTCACACCCTCGTTCTTGGTAGCGGCGTTCTCTTGGGCGGTTCCGGCGGCGTTGCATGCATGGCCCGCGTGGCCGAAGCGGCGCCCGGCACCCGCCCACCCGACGAAGCGGTTTCGGTGGACTCGCCGACCGAATCGCCCTCGTCGAGCATCGCAAGCGGCACGGACGCGGGCGCGCCGCGGGATGCTGCGAGCGACGTGCTCACAGCAGATGCGCGGGCCTGCGAGTCTGGCTGGCCCACCACCAAGGGCATGGTGTGCACCTCCGACGGCGGCCCCGACCTCTGTTGCCAGCGTCAGGACGAGGCGCCGGTGTGCTGCCCCCGCTCGGCCTCCGAGGGCGCGCCGTGAGCTGCCAGGCTCTTTCGCCGCTCTCGCCCGCAGGCCGCTGGGGCGGCGCCATGACGCAGCGGCCGCTCCCGCCGGCCGACGCGGAGATCGCCGCCATGCCCAGCGAGCAGCGTACGGTGCTGGCGCGCCTCTGGTGGAGCCAGGCCGCCACCGAGCGGCGGGTGGCGCAATCGTTCGCGGTGGTGGAGCGCGCACTCACGGAGCTGGAAGCCGACGCCGGCATCGTGGCCACTGCGGCGCGAGCTATCGACGACGAGCACCGGCACGCGGCGCTGTGTCAGGCCATGGCCTCGCGCTACCGGGGGGCCGAAGCAGCCCCTGCGCCGGAGCTCCCGTTCGCGCATCCGCACCATCCTGCCGCGCGCACGAAGGCGGTGCGCGCCGCGCTCTACGTGGTGGGCCAATGCGTCTTCAACGAGACCTTCGCCAGCGCCTACCTGGCCGCCTGCCTCGACGCCGCCACGCACCCGCTGGCCCGGGCGGCGCTTCGCGAGCTGCTCTCCGACGAGATCGACCACGCGCGGGTCGGCTGGGCCTTTCTCTCCTCGATGCCGGCCCATTTGCGTGTAGACATCACCGATTGGCTGCTCCCCTTGGGCGTCGCCAACCTGCGCGAGTGGCGAGCCCTGACGCTACCGGCTCCAGGCGCCGATCTCGAACGGCATGGCGTACCGGCACGCGCGCGCATCGAGGAGGCGCTGGTGAGCGCGCTCCGCGGCGTGGTGGTGCCGGGCGCGGCGCACGCAGGGTTGCGCAGCAAGCCCTTCGCGCAGTGGGCCGAAAACGGCGCGCGCACCTGATTCAAGGCGAAGCGTGCTTCTGCACGTGACCTTGCGCTGCGAGATCCGACGCCGCATCGAGAATCGACGCAGCCACGGGCCGGAAGCGCAGGCCGAGCTCGCGCTGCACCTTGCCGGTGTCGTAGCGCGGCACGCGCCCGACGTGCGTTCGCAGGTAGGAGCCTACGCCTTTGGGCTGAAGATACGACGAGAGCCGCACCGCAAAGTCGCCTGCCCCGCAGTCCATCCCGAGCTTCGGTAGCTTGTTGCCCGCGCCCCAACCATTCTTCGCCAGCAGGTCCACCACGTCGCGCATGGAGATGGTCTCTCCGGCGGTGATGTAGCGCCCATGCGCCCCGGGGGTCTCGATGGCGCGAAGGTGAGCGTCGGCCACGTCGCGCACGTCGACGAAGCCCCAGGTGAGGTTCATGATACCCGGGTACGTTCCCGACAAGAGGTCGACGAAGAGCTGATTCGACGTATTGATACCCGGCGAGAGTGCGGGCCCGATGACCATGAACGGGTTGATGGTCACCAGATCGAACCCCGGGCGCCTCTTCTCGACGAAGTCCCACCCCGCCTTCTCGGCCAGGGTCTTCGAGTAGTAGTACGGGTTGCGCGTGAGGCTCGACTTCACGTTCCAGTCGGCCTCGGTGAGCACATGATCGCTCTCCGGTTCGTCGGTGATGGCGGCCATCGACGAAGTGATCACCAAGCGCTTCACCGAGCTCGCTTTCTCGCACGCGGAGAGGACGCTGAGGGTCCCCTGCACCGCGGGGTCCACCAGATCCTTCTGCGGGTCCTTGGCGTCGAGCACGTACGGGCTCGCCATGTGCAGCGCAGCGTCGCAGCCCTGGGCGGCGGCGTCGAAGCTGCCCTCCGTGAGCAGATCGGCCCGCACCAGCTCCAGGCGCTCCTTCGCACCCGGAAGTGCGCGCAGCGGCGCGAGGTCCTTCTCCTTGCCGAGCGATCGCACGGTGCCGCGCACGCGATGTCCTTTGGCGAGAAGCTGTTCGATGGTGCGCGAGGCGATGAATCCGGAAGCGCCGGTGACGAGGACGTGCATGAACTGAGCTCCAAGGCGAAGGCCGGCGGGGCGCCGAACCAGTTGAACCAATTGTGTGCATTTGGTTCATTTAGTCAAGTCGTGCTACGGTCGTGGCGTGGCGGACCCCAAGAGCCCCGACAAGCGTGAGCGGATCATCGAGGTGGCGACGCGCCTGTTCGGGCAGTACGGCTTCAAGCGCACATCGGTGGACTTGCTGGCCACCGAGGCGGGCGTGGCTAAGCCCACCATCTACGCCTACTTCGAGGACAAAGAGGCGGTCTTCCGGGCGGTGGTCGAGGCCGTGGGCGAAGAGCTGCTGAAGGCGACCCAGGCGGCGAACCGCGCGCGCGCTCCGGTCGACCTGCGGCTGGCGGCGATGCTCTCTGCCAAGTTCACGCGATACTGGGAGCTGGTGCACGCCTCGCCCCATGCGCAAGAGCTCATGGACTCCCAATCAAGGCTGGGGGCTGAGATCATTCACCGGCTCGACCGCGCCTACCTCGCGCTCTTGGTCGAGGTGCTTGAGAGCGCCAAGGAGCTCGACTTGCGCGCCGCAGGGCTAACCCCGCAGACGGCCGCGCAGATGCTGGTGCGCGCCGCCGCCGGCGCGGCCTACGACGCCACGAGCACGGCCACCCACGACAGGCATCTTACCGAGCTGGTGCGCCTGCTGGTGCAGGCCCTGCGGAAGCCTCAGGGCGCGCAGACCGCGAAGTTGCCCAGGTAGTCCTGGTACTTGCCGACGAAGTTGCTGCCGCCTTCGGCGCGGAGAGCTACGCCGTTGACCGTGAAGTAAAACTCGAGCTGCGCTTCGGCGTAGGTTCCGCCGTTCACGCGCGTGATGGTGTACTTGGGGCAGTCGGCTGCGGTGCGGATGTTGGCGCCGCGGGGCCACTCGAAGGGGTCGAGGGCGCGGAGATCGATGCCGTAGTGGGCGTTGTTGCCCCAGCGCCCGTCGAAGCCCACGTACTCGGTGGTGAAGGCGGCCTCGCCCACGTAGCGGCGGTGCACCTGCACGTCGAGCTGCTGCCAAAGGTTGGGGTTGTCGAAGTCGGTAACGCCGGCCTTCCACACCTCGAAGCCTGCGCGGCGAAGCGCGGCGCGCTGGCGGGCCCAGGTCTCGTAGACGAAGCCGCCGTCGAGCGGGTGCCAGCGGCCTTCGCACACCGCGCCGTTGCAGGTCTCGCGCTCGAATGCGTAGCCGGCGTTGCCCACCCAACCCGGGTCGGTCGCCGCGGCGCCCACGGTGAACTTGTAGTTCTGACCGAACGCCGAGTCGTACTCGTTGCAGCCGTACACGTTGTTGCTCTGAAACCACATCTCGAGCTGCCCGGTCTGGTCGAGCGCGATGCCGGGCGCGGCGCCCGAGCCGTCGGGGTTGTGACCGGCCGCGAAGGTGGACTTCACCGGGCCGCCATTCCATCGGTAGAACGCGGTGGAGGACCACACAGCGTTGCCGCCCGAGGTGGCGACGCACTTGGTTCGCGAGGGCGCATACACGATGCGGAGACGCTTGCCGCGCTCGAGGCCGCCGCTCACGTCGGTGGTCCAGTCGGCCTTGAAGGTGACGGTCGCTTCTGCGGTGGCAGCCTGGCGCGTGGCGTCGACGTCGTCGGCCTCCGGCGCGGCGGTGCAGCCGGCGAGAAGCGAGACCCCGAGGACGAAGAAGGCAGCGCGAATCCGTGAGCTCATGGGCCCTGCACTAGCGCCCACGAAACGACAGTCAAGAAGTTACAGTCTACCTGCGCGCGCAACTGTCCCATCTTGCGTCGACCGTCCCAAATCGAGTCGCATGGCGCAACTTCGGGGCGCCGCGCGCCCCCCGCGGCGCGCAAAGTGACCGTTCGAAAGAAAGGCCGACTGGGCCTGCGAACCACCCCTAACGCGCGCCGACCGCCGGGCGTATCTCTTGGCTCATGTACGACGTCCTCATTCTCGGCGGTGGTCCTGCGGGTCTGGCTGCGGCGCTCACGCTGGGTCGCGCGCGGAAGCGCGTGCTTCTGTGCGACGGAGGCGTGCGGCGCAACGCGGCAGCCACCCACCTGCACAACTTCGTCACCCGCGACGGCACGCCGCCGCTCGAGTTTCGGCGCATCGCGCGCGAGCAGCTCGCGCCCTACGACGTGACCGTGCGCGACGTGGCGGTAGACGCGATAGCGGGCGCGCCAGACGCGTTCCGCGCGCGTCTGGGCGATGGCAGTGACCTCCCCGCGCGACGCGTTCTTCTGGCCACTGGCATGGTCGACGAGATGCCGCCCATCGACGGCTTTCGCGAGCTCTGGGGCCACTCCATCTTCCAGTGCCCCTACTGCCACGGCTGGGAGGTGCGCGACCGCGCCTTCGGCTTCTGGCCGCGCGCGCCCGAGATGTTGGAGCACGGGCTCTTCTTGCAGAACTGGTCGCCCGACCTGGTGGCCTTCACCCGAGGAGCGTTCGAGGTGCCCGCGGCGACGCGCGCGCGACTGGAGGCGGCTGGCGTGCGCATCGAGGAGCGGCCCATCGCTCGGCTCCTTTCCAAAGGCGACGGTGGCGCGCTCGAGGCGGTGGAGCTCGAGGGCGGCGCGCGCATCGCACGCGACGTGATCTTCGCCGCGCCCGTTCAGCGGCAGACCGCCATCGTGACGTCGCTGGGCCTGGAGTACGACGCACTGGGCTTTTTGAAGCTCGACGATCAGAAGCGGACGTCGCGGCTCGGCATCTGGGCGGCCGGCGACGCGACCATGCCCATGCAGAGCGCCACCACCGGCGCCGCCGCCGGCATGCTGGCGGCGCACTTTCTCAACCACGAGCTCTCGATGGCGGCGAAGTAGCGCTCTTCAGCGCTGGGTTCCGCCGCGGCTGGCACGCCAGGCGGCCGGGGTTTCGCCGTGGCGCCGGCGGAATACGCGAATGAAGTGCGTGGGGTCGTTGTATCCTACACGTTCTCCGACGATCTCCACCTGCTCGTCGGTGTGGAGGAGGCGACGGCGGGCCTCCGCCAGGCGGTGCGCGGTTATCCACTCGCCCACCGAGCGGCCGGTGGCGCGGCGCACCGCGGTGGTGAGGTGGGCGGCCGAGCGACCCACCGCCTGCGCCACGTCGGAGAGCGAGAGCGGCCCCAGGCACCGTTGCTCGATGGTGCGCAGCGCGGCGGTCACCACGTCGGGCGCGCTGGCCTCGGGGCCTTCGAAGGGCGCCGCGGCGCGCTCCACTTCGGTGATGACCAGGTGAACCAGGCTGCGCACCACCAAGGGGTCGCGCCCGTGCGCCACCTCGCGCTCCACCTCGGCGAAGAGCGAAGCCAGAAAAGCGCGCCGCGGGGCCTCGATGTGCACCACCGGCGCGCCGCCCGAACGCACGCGTTCGAAGGGCGCGAGCAGCGGGCGATCGGCGGGCTCGGCGAAGCAACTGGCGCAGATGCCCAGACCCCACACCTCTACCTGCGCGCGCTCCACATGACGGTGCGGCTCGCCGCTGGGAACGATGAGCAGATCGCCCGGCGCCAGCCGCCACACGCCCCGTTGCTCCATGGCCGCCCTGCCCTGCAGGTAGAACGCCAGCACCGCGTGGTCATGGGTAATGCGGGGCCCCGACCCGCACTGCGTGAACGACGCGAACCCGCGCAACCCCGCAAACACCGGACCGTGGTCGCGGGGCGACTTCGCGCGCGCAATGCGGGAAGGTACGTGCGCGCCCACTACTCTGCCGGGGCGGGACTGGCGTCGACCACTGGGTTCCCCTCGGGTTTGGGTGTACCCCGCACCTTTCGCCGCAAGCCCTCGATGAGCAGGTAGAACACCGGCACCACCACCAGCGAAAGGAGCGTGGAGCTGATGACGCCGCCGATGACCGCGATGGCCATAGGCGCGCGGAACTCGCTGCCCTCGCCGTTGGAGAGCGCGGTGGGGAGCATGCCGAGGATCATGGCCGCCGAGGTCATGAGGATGGGCCGCAGGCGTTCGGGCCCTGCTTCCTGAATGGCGTGGAGCGGCGTCTCGCCATGCTCGCGAACGCGAATGATGGCGCGGTCGACCAGGAGAATGGCGTTCTTGGTGACCAGACCCATGAGGAGGATCATCCCGATGATCGACCCCATGGCCAGGGTTATGTTGGCGCCGAACAGCGCGAAGAAGGCACCAACGAAGGCCAAGGGCAGCGACACCATGATGGTGATCGGGTGAATGAGGCTCTCGAACTGCGCTGCCAGCACGATGTAGATGAGCACGATGGCGAAGGCAAAGGCGAACAGGAACGAGGTATTCGACTCGTTCATGTCCTTGATCTGCCCGTCGAAGTGCCAGCTCGAGCCGGGCGGCAGCGGAATCTTGTCGAAGGCCGCTTGCATGTCCTTTGCGAGCTCGCCCACGCTGCGACCGTTGGTGGAGGCGGTCACCAGAATCTTGCGCTCACGCGCCTCGCGTTCGATGACGTTTGGGCCTTCGCCGCGATCGATGACCGCCAGGTCGCGAAGCGATACCGCGCCACTTTGCGTCCATATGGTCATGCGCAGCACGTCGTCGGCGCTTTCCCGATCGCCGGGCGAGAGCCGCACCTTGATGGGAATCTCGTCCTTGCCCTGTCGCAGCTTGCCCGCCTCGTCGCCTTCGATGGCGGTGCGCACCGCCATGGCGATGGTGGCCACCGGAATGCCGGCCCGCGCCGCCTTGTCGCGGTCGACGCTCACCTGCAGCTCGGGCGCGCCGGGGTTGTAGCGAACCTTCACGTCGGCCATGCCGGGAATGCCCTTCATGGCCGCCTGGAACTTGCGCGAGAGGGGCGCGAGATCGTCGTAGGTGCTGCCGCGGAGCTGCACCATGATCTGGGCGTCTTGAATGGCGCCCTCCACGAAGGGCGGGTCGGTGACCGTAACCTCGGCGTTGGGCAGCTTGAACAGCAGCTTGCGCGCCACATCTTTGAGCTCGTTGATACCCTCTTTGCGGCCACTCTTGGGCAAGGTGAGCACGCGCCACTGCACCTTATTGATCTCGCCCTGCACGCCAATGGTGGAGAACACCGTGGTGAAGCGCTTGTCTTTCACCAGCTCCACTTCCGCGTCGTAGGTGAGGCGAGCCGTCTCTTCCAGGCGCTGACCAGAAGGGAACTCGATGTTCACCACGAACTGGCTGCGGTCTTCCTGGTTCACGAAGTCGGAGCCGTTGAGGGCGGTGGTGGCGCAGCCGCCAGCGCAGCTGCCGAAGCCCAAGAGCACCACTGCCAGCTTGTGGGTCACCGCCCAGCGGAGCACCCGGCGGTAGAAATGCTCGGTGGCCTCGAACACCTTCAAGAACGGCGCCTTCACGCGGGCGTACGGGTCTATTGCGCCCTTCACGTGGGCCTTGGAAAACCGGCTCGAGAGCATGGGGTCCAAGGTGAAGGCCACGAAGAGCGACATGATCACCGCGGCGCAGATGGTGATGCCGAACTGGCGAAAGAACTGCCCCACCATGCCGCTCATGAAGGCCACCGGCACGAACACCGCGACGATGGTGAGGGTGGTGGCGAGCACGCTCAGGGAAATCTCTTTGGTGCCCTCTTCGGCCGCCTTCCGCGGAAGGACCCCACGCTCCAGGTGCTTCGATATGTTCTCGCGCACCACCACCGCGTCGTCGATGAGCAGGCCGATGGCCAGCGAGAGCGCCAGCAAGGTCATCATGTTGAAGGTGAACTTGAACAGCCACATGACGAAGAACGTCGAGACCACGCTGGTGGGCAACGCCACTGCGCTGATGAGCGTGGAGCGAATGTCGAGCATGAAGATGAGAATGACCAGAATGGCCATTCCGCCGCCGAAGAAGATGGCAATCTCTACCTCGTGGGCGTTTTCGCGAATGTATTTGGCCTCCTCCACGATGAGCGCCGACTTGATGCCCGAGGGAAAGTTCTTTTCCAGCGTGGCCAGCTTGGCCTTGGCGTCGTCGGAAACGCCCACGGTGTTGGTGCCCGACTGCTTGATGACGCTGAAGGTGACCGCCGGCTCGCCATTCACGCGAATCTTGGTGCGCGACTCCTCGCTGCCGTCTTCCACCTGCGCCACGTCGCGCAGGCGCACGTTGGAGCCGTCGGGCGCGGCCGCCACGATGGCGTTGCGAATGTCTTCAACGGTCTTGAACTCGCCGATGGTGCGCACCGAGACCTCGCGCGAGCCCTCGTCGTAGTGGCCGGCGGGCACGTTCAGGTTCTGCGTCTTGAGGCTGGCCAGCACCGCCAAAGGCGAGAGGCGCAACGCGTCGATCTTGGCCAGGTCGAGCTGCACCTTCACCTCGCGATCGGCGCCGCCCTGCACTGTCACTGTAGCCACGCCCTCCACCTGCTCGAGCGCGGGCTTGAGCACGTCTTTGGCGAACTTCTGCGTCTCGTCGAGAGAGCGACCCCCGCCCGAGAGGGTGTAGGTGAGCACCGGCGTGGCGCCCATGTCGTAGCGCGCGATGCTGGGCTCCTTGGCCTCGGTGGGTAGCCGGTAGCGCACCTGCGCCACCTTCTCGCGCACCTCGATGGCCGCCTGCTTCACGTCGGTCTCGAGCTTGAACAAGATGATGACGGTGGAGACGCCCTCGCGCGACTGCGACTGCAGGCGGTCGAGGCCGTTGACCGAGACCACTGCGTCCTCGATGGGTTTGGTGACCAGCTGCTCCACCTCGTTGGGCGAGGCGCCAGGGTACGCGATGTTCACCACCACCACCGGGAACGACACGTCGGGAAAGCGCTCGGTGCCCATCTTGGAGAGCCCGATGCCCCCGAGCACCATGAGAAACAGCGCAACCATCGACATGAAGATGGGTCGACGAATGGCAAGTCCGGAAAGATTCATGACTTCCTCGCGGGTTCGAAGAGAAGGCCGCTCACGGAGTCGACGCCGAGGGCAATGCGGCGCCCGGGGCCAGGAGCGAGAGCGCGTCGCCATCCTTCACGTCGGGCGGCGCGTTGAGCGCCAGGGTGTCGGTCTCCTTGAGGCCAGCGCGGACGATCCAGCTGCCGTCGGTGTCGACCGCGTGCGACACCCGCACAATACGGACCCTGCCGCCTTCCACCAACACCAGTTCGTTCTGCGAGCCGGCGCGGCGCGCCGACGGCGGTACGCGGAGCGCGGAGACCTCGGTCTTGCTCTCGGCCACCGCGCGCACGAAGCCGTAGCCCATGAGCGGCGCCTTGGGATCGTTGGGCACCTCCACCTCGATGGGCGCGCGGCGAGTTGCCTGATCGAGCGAGGGCACGATGGCGGTAACCACCCCCTTCACCACCCGGTCACGATAGGTGACGTCGACCGGTGCGCCGACCGAGACCAGCTCCACGTCCTCCTCGCCCAGGGTTCCGCTCAGGCGAAAGCGCGAGACGTCTTCCACGCGAATGAGCGGCACACCGGGGTTCACCACCCCGCCGGGGTTGGCTGGCGCCTTGGTGACGACGCCGGGAAACGGCGCGTTGATGGAGTGCACGCCCGCGCCCACCACCGCCAGACGCGTGGTGGCCTCGGCAGCCTCCAGCTGGGCTTTGGCGAGCGCCACGTTCTGCCGCGCCTGCTCGGCCTGCGCCTCGGGAATCGACCTCGACGCCACCAACTGCTCGGTGCGCTTCAGGTTGTCTTCGGCGAGCGCCACGTTGGCTTGGGCCGCGCGCACCTGGGCCTGGGCCTGGTTAACCTGGGCGCCGGCGCGCGAGGCATCGAGGGTGGCCAGAAGCTGCCCTTGCTTCACCTTGTCGCCCACCGCCACACCGACCTTCACCAGGCGCCCTTGAGTCTCGAAGCTGATGTCGGCCTCGCGCCATGGCTTGAGGGTGCCGTTGAGCTCCACCCGCGGCTTCCACTTGATGGGTGCAGGGTGCACAGATGCGTAGTCGATGATGCGCTTTTCCTGAGCCGCCGCGGTAGCCCGCTGGGCCGCCACGTCCTTCTGCTTGTTCAGCGACTGCGAAACACGCATGCCCATGAAGCCGAAAAACCCCACCAGCAGCACGCCGCCGATGATCCACGGCATGGCGCCGCCGCGCTTGGTCGGCGCTTCGAGGGTGCCCTCGAGCCGCAGGGTTTTGTCTGCCAGGGGTAAAGTCTTCTCCGAAGTTTCCACGTTATTCTCCCGTCGCGCTCAGCGCGCGCCTCCCGCTTCCGTTCCGCTCCAGCACTCGAATCAAAGTACGTGTGCCGTAGGCACGCGCAAAGGTGTCGCGCGCGGCGTCGAGCCATGCGGCAATGGGTGGCCTCTTCGGCGCACAGACGACCCGCAGGGCGAGCTCGTTGTAGGCGCCGAAGATCATCAGCGTCGCGAAGTCTTCGTCGACCTCGAGGCGGTACAGGCCGCACTTCTTTAGGTGCCTCACCCACGCGCAGCAAGTGCCCATGATGTTTTCTCGAAACGCTTCCAGGAGATACTGATAGTCCCCATGGCAAGGCTGGAGCATCTGCACGATAGCCCTGTTTTGCCAGAGGAATTCGTACATTTCTTCCTCGTGGGCGGCGCTCCCGTCGAGGTATTCGAGGGGGCCCATCGCCTGCGAATCGCTCACGTGCTCGGGCCGCACGAAATTCTGGCTGTAGCGCGCAAGGAACGTCTCGGCGACCTGGCGAAACGCTTCGTCCTTGCTCTGAAAGTGCAGGTAAAAGGCGCCCTTGGAGAGGCCCGCTCGATGGGTGATGTCCTCCACCTTCGCGCGCTGCATGCCCTTCTCCGCGAACACCGCTTCGGCGGCGGCGAGGAGGGCTATCTTGGCTTTGGGGTCGGGGTGTCGCGACATAGTTGACCGGCCGGTCATAAATAGACCGACGCGGCCCCGGAATCAACCCTCGGGCTGCGCAAGCACCTGGTGGCGGTGGACGCCGCCGGTGCACTACGCATCGACCTCACCATGCCCGAAGCAGGCACGCGCATCGCGCTCGGTCCGGATCACACCGTCCTGGTGGCCTCGGGCACGCGGCTCATGGCCTTCCGATGAAGAGCGGTCAGTGATACGGCTACCACCATGAGAATGCAGCGCTGGGTCGGGTTGTCGTTGCTCGCATGGGGTTGCCAGGGCGCGAGCAACGCCGCGCCGCCGCGGCCGCCCATGGTCGCGACGGCGATCGACGCGAGCGTGCCCGCGGCGTCGTCGAAGGCCGGGCCCGAGGTGATTTCCGCAGCCGCCGCATCGGCGGAGGTAAGAGCCCCGGTGGTCCGCACGCGCTGGACCGCGTCGGGCGCTCTCGCGTTCGCCACCAATGCGGAGGTGTTTCTCGCCGAAGGCCCGCAGTGGATCGTTCGGCGCGTGCCTGTGGAGAAGGGGGTGGAGAAGGGAGAGGCTGCCTCGCAAGAGGGCCGCTTCACGCTCCTCGCCGAAGGCTTCGTGGACGAGCGCCCTGCGGGCAAGAGCAAGACCGTGGCTGCGGTGTTCGACTATGCCGGCAAAGTGCTGGTGGAGATCGAGCCCGGCGCGTTCGTGTTCCCTTCGACGCGGCGAAAGACGTTCACCAAGTGCGACGCCGACGGCGTCCACTGCAAGACGACAGTCTCCGAGCGCAACGGCGCAGAGTGGAAAGCCCTGCGCACCTTCGACACCGCAGAGGCCGGCGACTTCGCCTCGGAGACCTCTCAGGGAGAAGAGCTTCTGGTGAGGGGAGTCGGAACAAGCGAGTACGAGGTCATCGCCATCGCCGGCTCTCGGGCCCTGGTGCGGATTCCGAGCCCTCACAACCCCATGCTCACGGAGATGCCACCTGCTCGGTTCCTTCCGGGCTTCGTGGCCATACCGTCACGCGTGGGGTATCGCAAGGTAGACACCTCGGGCGCCGTGCGGGCAACGCGCGCTGCCGCGGGGCCGATCCCCAACGGGATCATCAGCACGGACTTCGACCCCGGCAGCAAGCGCCTTCTGTTTCACACCCAGCTGGGAATCACGGTATTCGACTTAGAAAACGACGCGCTGGTGGGCTCGTATCCTGCGCCGCCTTGCGACGAACCCGGCGGGATGTGCCAGGCGTTCGTGTTCGGCGGCCGCGTCTTCGGCGACGGTACGGAGCTCGACACCAAGGCCAAGGTATGGCGCAAGAGCTCTGTGCTCCAGGGCACCCCGGCGGAGCGGCTCGGCTCGGGAGAGACGCTGTTCTATCGCGGAGAGTCAGCCTGCTTCTGGCTCAAGCCGGGAGCCCCCAGCGATACCTGGGCTGCCACGCCCACGTTCCCCTGCCCCGTCGCTCCGCTCGAGTCACGCCCCGACGGCGCGTTCACCCGCGTACTCGATCGCGGGGCGCTGCGCGTCTTCGACCGCAAGGGCGCCTCTGTTCTCACGACCGGGCAGCACCCGTAGCACCTCGAGGAAACCAGGGTCGGGCCGAGCGAAGCGAGCACCCTTCGGCGGTTGGGTAACCTCTGCTAGTTTCGCGGGATGGAAGCTGCCAGGCTGACGGTGACGGAGCAGCTTCGGTCCGTGGTGAATCCGCCGCTGGTGCCCACAGAGCGCCTGGTGCTGCGCAAACCAGAGGCCCTCGAAGCCGGCCTCGCGCGCGTGGGCGAGGCGCTACGACCGCTGCAAATGTGGCTGGTCCAGGCCCTCGCGTCGCGTCGCGGTCTCGAGGCAGACCTGGGAAGCGAGGCCGTGACCCGGGTGCAGGCGATCGTCGCCGCCGGGCCGGAGCGCGCCTGGGTGGTCGCGGCGACGCTGGCCGCGGCGCATGGCGTGGGCCCGGTGCTGGAAGCGCTGGTGACGCCGCTCGCCGTCGTGAACGTCGGGCGCATCGAGGCAAAGGCGCGCATGGGCTGGCTCGTGCCCGCGGGAGGCGAAACGGGTGGCGGCATCGCGATTCGCCCGGAGCTGACACCGTGGATCTTCGCGCTGCGACCGTTCGTGCGCGCGGCGCCGGAGGCAGCTCGGAGCGACTTCGCGCGCAGGGTGGCGGAGGCGCGCCCGAGCCTGCCGCTCCACCAGCGCGCGGCCTGGACGCGAACCTTCGAGAACGAAGCGTGGGCGGCGGAGGACGCTGCCCTGCTCGCGGCGGGCACCCATGGCGTACCCGCACATGGCATCTCCTCGGTAGCCCGCTGTCTTCTGCCCTACCTGGAGTCGGAAGCGACGTTCGACGCGGTGGCGGGGGCGGCGGGCAGCGAGCTGTTTACCACCTCGGTATACGCGGAAGTACTCATGCGGCCGCCGGTGCCGCGCGCGCTGCGGAGGCTCATCGTGCTGCTGGCAAAGCCGCTGGAGAAGGAGTCGACCGCCCACGTGATCCAGATCGTGGAGGTGCTGGCCTGCGTGCAAAGCGAAACCGCTGCCGGGGCCATTGCCTCTGCCGCGCATCTGGCGAGAGGCGCTGCGAAAGCATACTTCGCAGCCAATCCCCAGTATCTGCCTCACCTCGAGGCTGCTGCTACCGGCCGCGGACGCGATGCCGCAACCGTGCGCGAGATCGTGGTGGAGCTCGAACGCCAGCGGGCGATGGCCGGCGCGAGCGACGACGCGGTGGCAACGGAGCACCTGCCTCGGTGCATCGCTGCGCCCCCCTGGCTCACACGCGAAACGCCGTGGCCGGCGCGGGTTCTCGACGTGATCGTCGACCGCGAGCGCGTGGTGGAGACCGAGGCATTGCGCCGGGTCCGCGAGCAGATGACGCGGTCTTCGAAGGCCGCCACCCCGGAGCGCGACGCGGAGATCGCGGGAACCAAGGGCGCCCTCGAGCCCGCGCGCTTCTTCGAGCTCTCGGACGACGCGGCGCTGGCGACTATGCACCGGCTCCCAGCCTACTCGCTCGCATGCGCGGTGGCGCGCTTCGGCGTCGTCGCCATTCCCCGCCTTGCCGCGTTGATGACCGCGAAGCCACTGAAGACCCACGCCGAGCTCCTGGCCCAGCTCCGCACGCCGCGGCTCGCCCGCGTGGCGTGGAGCTTTCATCACGACGAAGCGTGGATTCTCGGCGATCCCGAAGGCTCGGCGCTGGGTCTCGTTCCGGATCTGTTCGCGGTGCAGCTGCACCATCGCCACGCCGCCGAGATAGGCCTACTGCGTCTGTGCGTTGCCGGTCATCGAGCCGCGTTGGAGCGGGCCGCTGCCCGCTACGGAGGCGATGTAGCGAGCGAAGTGCAGCGCATTCTCGATCGCGATCCGGCGCAGCGTCTTCCAGATCCGCTGCCGGCGATTCACGCCAAGTTCGAGGATGGCTCGCTCCCGGTGCTCATCACCGAGCACGGTCCTCTGCCGCCCTCCGCCAACGCCACCATCGGCAGGCTGCTGGCGGTGAGCCCCGGCTGGCTCCCGCATCCGGGCATCGTCGAGCTCCGTGCAACCTGCACACAAGCGTCGCGCGATGCGTTCGCCTGGGAGGCCTATCGCAAGGCCTTCGGCATGAAGGTGCTTTCGCTGCTGGGGGGCGACGGTTGCGCGCGGAACCTCGACGCGGAGCTATCGTCCGCCCGAAGCAAATTTTCGCCAGCCCAGCGCCATGAGGCGTACGCGGTCCTGGCGCGCATCGGAACGCCGCTCGCTCGCTCGCTCCTCGCCAAGCACGCTCTCCTCAGCCCGTGGCGCGATCGCAACCAGCGCATCGACGGCCTTCTCGCGGCACCCGGCCAGACGGATGTCGAAGGCAACCTTGAAGACACGTTGCTCGCGATCGAGGTCGACCCCGACCGCGTGACGCTCGACTACGGTCCGCGCGCCTTTCGCGTGCTCGTCGACGAGCATCTGCAGCCGTGGGTGGTGGATGAGGGCAAAAGGCGCACGCCGAAGCTGCCGAAGCCCACCAAGAAGGACGATGCGGCCAAGGCAGCGGCGGCGGCGGCCGCGTTCGACGCCCTGCGCCTCGACCTCGACGATCACCGGCAGACGGCGCTGCTCTGGCTCGAGCGCGCGATGGCCCAGGGGCGGGCGTGGCGCATCGATCGACTGCGCAAGATCGTGCGCCATCCGCTGCTGGGGCGCCTGGCCCCCCGCCTCGTTTGGGAAGAGCTGGGGACCCCCTCGCGCTTCTTCCGGGTTGCCGAGGACCGCACCTTCGCCGACGAAACGGATGCGGCGCTGGAGCTTGCGGAGCAAGCGACGGTAGCGCTGGCCCATCCCGTTCGCGTCCCCGAGGGGGTGCGCGATGGCTTTCACCAGATCCTCCACGACTACGCCATCATTCAGCCGTTCGAGCAGCTCCAGCGGGAGTCGTATCGTCCGAGCGAGGTCGAGCGCGCGGCGCCGGAGCTCGCGCGCTTCGACGGGCGCAGGGTGGCGAGCGCTCGGCTCGAGGGGCTGCTGGGCGCGCGCGGGTGGCAACACGGAGGCCACACCTCGATGCACAAGCCCATCGGCGAATACCTGGCAGTGCTGGAGATCCCGCGGCGCGCCGTGCACGCCCGCGGCGCCACCGCGGCCGATCAGCTCGGCAAGGTCACGCTCCGCGGGCCGACGGGCGCCGCGACCTTGGGCGCCCTCACGGCGGTGCAGGCCAGCGAGCTCTTGCGCGATCTCGAGACGCTGCCCTCTGCATAGTATGCATTGTACACGCGTCGCGTGAGCGGCACGAACAGGTCCCACATCGGCGCGCCCTGCGGGTATTTCGGCGGGGGGTCATCCAAATGGGTGATGACTGACGGGCGCGAGAACGACTAGATATGTGAAAATGGTGCCTCTTGCGTCCAGCCTCGCTTCAATGGCGGGTCACTACGACGTCGTGATCATCGGGTCTGGCTACGGAGCGTCGGTGTGCGCGGCGCGCCTTGCGCGGGCCGGCAAGCGCGTATGCGTTCTCGAGCGCGGCCGCGAGGTGGCGCCGGGCGGCTTTCCGCGAGACTCGATGAGCTTCGCGGCGGCAGCTCAGGTGGAGCATGCACGCGGGCGCATTGGCCACAAAAGCGCGCTCTTTCGCTTCGTTATGGACGACGACGTGGGCGCCACCGTGGGCTGCGGCCTTGGCGGCACTTCGCTCATCAACGCCGGCGTGGCGCTGCGACCCGACCCTTCGGTGTGGGAAGAGCCACGCTGGCCCGCCGCGCTGCGCGCCGACGCCGAGGGCCGCGAAGAAGCCTTCGCGCGCGCCGAAGCCATGTTGCGACCGGCCCCCTATCCGGAACGAGATCGCGAGGGCGCGCCCATGCCCACCTTGCCCAAGCTCGACGCGCTGGAGGCGGCGGCGCGCGCCATGGGCAAGCCCGAGGCCTTCTGCCGGGTGCCCCTGACGGTGGCCTTCGAGGCGACCACCAGCGCCGCCGGCGTGGCGCAGCCGGCATGCGCACTGTGCGGCGACTGCCTCACCGGCTGCAACACCGGCGCCAAGACCACCTTGCTCACCACCTACCTGGCCGATGCTGCCGCGCACGGCGCCGAGCTGTACACGGAGATCGACGTGCGCCGGGTGCAAGCCCAGGCGCGCGGCTACAACGTGTACTTCGAGCCGACCGCGCTCCATCGAGAGCGCTTCGACGCGCCGCCGCTCCACCTGCACGCCGACGTCGTCATCGTCGGTGCGGGCGCCATCGGCTCTTCGGAGATTCTGCTCCGCTCGCGCGAAGCCGGCCTCCCGGTCTCCAATCAGCTCGGCAAGCGGTTCTCCGGCAATGCCACGACCATCGCCTTCGGGCATCAGGTCTCGGTGAACGTGCACGCGGTGGGCGGGGCGCCGGGCGGCGTGGTGGGCCCGGCCATCGCCGGCATGATCACGTCGACGAGCGCCGATGGCCAAGCCATGGTCATTCAAGAGACATCGATTCCGCAGCCTCTCACCACCGTGGTGTCGAACATCCTGCGCTGGTCGGGTACGCTCTCGGGAGGCGCGAGCCCGCTCAGTGGGCGTCGCTCGCTGCGGCTCCTGCGCGAGAATACCCAGTGCTACGCGGTGACCGCGCGCGACGACGCGGGCGGGCGCGTCTCCATCGAAGAGGGCCGCGTGCGTCTGCGCTGGCCCGGCGCCGGCCTGCAACCGGTGGTGAGCGCCATTCACGAAGAGCTCCGCGCTGTGACCGCCGCCCTGGGCGGTCGCCTGGTGGCCAATCCTGCGTGGGAGAACTTGCCCAAGCAGCCGCCCATGACCACGCATCCGCTCGGGGGTTGCGCAATGTCCGAAGACGGCGCCCGCGGCGTGACCGACCACCGGGGCCGCGTGTTCCGCGGCGAGGGAACAGAGGTGCACGAGGGCCTCCTGGTGTGCGACGGTTCGGTGCTGCCGGGGGCGCTCGGATGCAACCCGCTGCTCACCATCTCGGCGCTTGCCGAGCGCGCGGTAGCGCTCTTGCTCCAGAGCTATCCCACGGTCGCGAGCCCACGTCCACAGCGCCCGATAGTGGCCAATCGACCGAGCGAGCTGCAGTTCACCGAACGGATGACCGGAACCTGGAATCACCCGGCCGCCGCGCACTTCTCCTTCGTGTGTACGTTGCTCTGGCCGAGCCTCGGGGCGCTCCTGGCCGACGCCTCGGTGCACGCGCGCTCGGTCGGCACGCTCGAAGCGCCGGCGCTGTCGCCAGACCCGCTCACGGTCGTGCGCGGCCACTTTCAGCTCCTGGTGCCCATGGCCGACGGCTCGCGCCGCATGATTCATCAGCTCACGGTGCGCGATCGCCTGGGCAAAAGCTGGTTCGTCGACGGGTACAAGACCATCGGCAAGGACCGCGGTCGCGGCCTCTGGCCCGACACCACCACACTGTACTTCACGGTCTACGAAGGCGAAACCAGCGCCGGCCCTGCCATCGGCGATGGCTCGGTGGAGGTTCGGCTAGAAGACTTGTGGAAGCAGGTTTCGACCATGCGGAGCGAGGCCGCCTCCGGACCTCTCGCCAGCATGCGCGCCACTGGCAAGTTCCTCCGCATGTTCGCCAGCGACATGCTCGATACCTACGTCGTCCCCTCGTTGGGGGGCCGAAAGCCGCGGAGCGCTCCGAAGGGCGCATCGTGAGCGGGGCAGAGCTCGAGAGCGCACTTCGAAGCCGCGGCATCGGGTTCGCCGACCTCCAGAAGCTTGTGCATCCCACACGCTTTCCACCGTCTCGTTCTCGCGCCTGGCGCGGGCTTGCCCGCGCGGTGGTGACGCTCACCCTGGGCCAGGCTTGCCTCCTGGCATCGCCCGCACACCCCGCGTTCGCCGTGCTGCTCACGGTTGTGGGCTCGCTCGTCTCGGCCGCAGGCCTCGCGGGCTTCTTCATCGTGGGGCACGACTGTGGTCACCATGCGTTCTCCGCCACGCCGTGGGTCAATACCGCAGTGGGGCACCTGTGCATGTCACCCATTCTCATCGGTTTTCACAACTGGCGCCGGGCCCACGCGCATCACCATGCGCATACGCAGGTGCGCGGCGAAGACACCGACTGGCCGGAGCAGATGCCCACCCGCGGCGTGTACGAGGCGGCCTCCCCGTGCGACCGCTGGCGCGCGCGGCTCGCCTACGGAAGCATACTGGGGACGCTCCTGGCCTTTCCGGTGGCCATCGTGCGTCGCACCTTCATGCGCGCGCTCTACCCGCAAGTGAAGCTCTCGCGCCGTGGGCGCCGGGAGCTCGCGCTCTCCAACGCGCTCATGGTGCTGGCCAGCGGGGGCATCATCGGCGGCCTTTGGCTCACCCGCGGCTTCGCGGGCATGATGCGGCACTATGGCATTCCCATGTATCTCGGCATGGTCGTGGGCGCACTATTCACCTATCTCCACCACTCGGCGCCGGGCGCGCAGGCCTACGATCGCCACGCCTGGAATCCTCTCCGCGGACAGGTAGTTACCACCTTCGACGTGCGCTTTCCGGCGTGGTTTGAGTGGATGTTCTTTCACATCAATCGCCACCTGCCGCACCACATCGAGCCCCGCATACCCTGGTATCACCTGCCGCGCGCCACCGAGACGCTGCGCGCCGCGGTCCCGGAGCTGGCCGCCGATCGCCGCTTCACGCTTGGCTATCTCGCGCGCGCCTGGGCAGCGCCGGTGCTCGAACCGGTAGCCGACGGCGCCTATGCCGCCGGTCCGGTGGAGGCGCCCGAACCCGAGCCTGCAAGGGCCCCCGCCGAGCCCTAGGCACCTACGTTGCGTGCTCGGCCACGAAAGCCTCGATGGCCGCCGCGGCCGGCTCGCTCTGGCACTGGAGAATCAGGTGCGCCGAGTCGAAGGCGACCACGCGGAGCTGGGGAATGAGCGCCGCCAGCTCCCCCGCCAGCGCGCGCCGCACCAGCGCGTCTTGGGTGGCGTCGAAGTAGGTTATCGGCACGCGGACCGCTCGCGCGGACTCGGTCTCGTCCACCTCGAGCACGGCTCTCACCCGGCGGGCCACCACCTCCGGGCTCACCTGCGCCAAGGATTGCTGCATGCGCTCCACCAGCGCGTCGCTCGCCGCCGGCCCCGCGAGCAGCCTCCGCACCAGGAACGCGGGCATGGGCATCGCGAACATGCGCGGATGGAGGAAGCGCGCAGCATGGGAAAGGGCGCCCCCCACCGGGCTCTTGTGAAACGTGGCCACCAGCACCACGCCCACGAGACCCGGCGGCGCCAGGGCGGCAACGCGCAGCGCCAGCGCGCCGGAGAACGACTCGCCCACCACCACGAACGCGCCCTCGCTAGGCAGCGCCTTTACCACCAGGTCGAAGAGCTCGTCGTAGCCCAGCGCGCGATCTCCCGGGTACCGCACCACCACGTAGGGCGATCGCAGGTAGGGGAGCAGCGGAACGAAGTTGTCGCCGGTGCCGTCGAGGCCCGGCAAGAGGACGAGGGTGGGCATCGAGGCGCGTGAGCCTACGGGAAGAGGGCTGGCAACCGCAACTCGGGTGAACTTGTCGCAATGTGCGAACATCGTGCCTTGCGCGCGACCCGCGAAGGTACAGGCTTCCCGCCATGCAACGCCCCCCCGCCCTTCTCCTCGCACTCGCTCTTGCTCTTGGCTGCGGCGAAACTGCGTCCGATGTCGCCGGGTCGAGCGTCGACGCCGGCGGCAACGTGGAGAACGACTCCAGTCTTGGCAGCGACGGCGGCCTGAAGACCGACGGCGCCGCTGGCGAGTGCGGCACGTGCCCTAGCGGCTACACCTGCGGCAGCGCCAACGGCAAAGCGGTGTGCCGCTCTGGTGCGGGCATTCCGCTCTTCGAGCACGTGTACGTGGTGCTCATGGAGAACACCTCTCTCGATACCCTCGACAAAGCCACCAACACGCCCAACTTGAAGCGTATGGCGTCGACGGGCGCGAGCGGCAAGAACTACCACGGCGTCGCCCACCCTAGCCTCCCCAACTACATCGCGCTCGTCACCGGCGATACCCAGGGCATCGGCTGCGACTGCAAAGCGGCCCCCGGGCAAGGCACCTGCAGTGCGGTCTCGTGCAACCGGGTGCGGAGCGCCTGCACCTGCGCCGCCCCCATGACCACCATTGCCGATCAACTGGAGACCGTCAAGAAGGGCTGGAAGGCCTACGCCGAAGGCATGGGCGCCGCCTGCAACGTGCAGAATACAGGCAAATACGCGGTACGCCACGTGCCCTTCCTGTACGACACCAAGATCCAGAACGACGCCACCCGCTGCGCCAACGTGGTGGACCTCGCCGCTTTCGATCCGGAGACCGCGCCGGCCTTCTCGTTCATCGCGCCAGACCTGGAGCACGATATGCACGATCCGTTTCCCGGCGGCGCCCAGAACCTCGCCAACGGCGACGGCTTCATCGGCCCCTTGGTGGACCGCATCGTGGCCTCCGCCGCCTACAAGAAGAGCGGGCTGCTGGTGGTGGTATGGGACGAAGACGACGCCTCCGGCGGCATCACCGGCACCGACGATCCGATTCCCATGTTCGTGATGTCGCCCTTCGCCAAGAGCGGCGGCTTCGCCTCCTCGCTCAAGATGGACCACTACACGCTCCTCGCCACCCTCGAAGACGGCCTGGCTCTCCCCCGCCTGGGCAAAGCCGCCACCGCGCGCGCCGGCTTCGAGCGCACCCTCGCCGACTTCTTCCCGGACAAGTGAGCTAAGTCACCCAACACCCCATCGAAGTCCCTGGGCAGAAGGTACGCAACATCGCCGCTATGCCTCGTCTGCGCCGGCGTGAGGCTTGGCGTTGGCGAGGTAGAAGCGCAATGCCTCGCGAAGCAGCGTTGGTAGATCGCCGCCGTCCCGGCGAAAGAAGTCGCTCCCGAGGCGCCCTCCGCTCACCAGCACTGTGTAGACCTGTCCGCCATCGCGCTCCCCGTCGATCTTGACCAGCGTGTGGCCGCCCAGGCGCCCAATGGCATCGAGCGCCGCAAGAAGCGGAGCCGACTGCGTCCAGGCGGAGACCGCGCTGGATGCGTCGACCCCCGCTTCGCCCAGCGCGCTGAACATGGCCTCGTCATCCAGGTGGTTCATGTTCTTGATCCTGGTCGCGTGGGTGAGACAGATAGGGACCGACGACGCGGTGGCCGAGCTCAGCCCGCATCGACCAGGCGCGGCAACCAGTAGCCGGGGGCGCGTGGCCTTCCCCCAGTTTCGTAGACAGTGGCACTATGCTGCAGACTGCAGCGATTGCAACTTCCATTCAACTTCCATTGGGCTGACGTAGTCGATTGTCGAATGTCGCCGCTGAGTATTGTAAACTACATGGATGTACTCGTCGATGGATGCCGCTGCGGCCGCCAAGGTAGCGTACGCGTACCGATCGCAGAGGTCGCCCTTCAGGGTCGCGAAGAAGCTCTCCGCGACGGCGTTGTCCCAGCAGTCGCCCTTGCGGCTCATGCTCGGCCTGATGCCACGAGCGTGCAGCGCCTTGAGGTAGTCGTCGCTGGCGTAGGGGCTGCCGCGGTCGGAGTCATGAATCAGGCCTCGCGGCGGCCGGCGTACATAGACGGCGCGGCGGAGCGCCTCGAGGGCCAGGTGGCGGTCGCTGGTCTCGCTCGTGGCCCATCCTACGGACGCGGCGCGAGCAGAGATCCAGAATCGCTGCAAGATACAGCCAGCCCTGCATCGCCCACACGCACGTGACGTCGGTGACCCAGACCTTGTTGACACTGCTGGCGGTGAAGTCGCGCCGGAGCAGGTTCGGAGCAATCGGATTGGTGTGTCTCGAGTCGGTAGTCGCCTTGAATCGGCGCCTACGTTTGGCGGCCATTCCAGCGATGCGCATGACAGGCGCTACGCGCTTTTTGCTGGTGCGGAACCCCTTCGCACGCAGGTCGCGAAAAATGCGTGGGCTTCCGTACGTGCGTCGACTTTGTTCATGCAGCGCGGCGACCTCGAGACCGAGCTTGTTGTCCTGCTCCGCGTGCGCGGACGGTGGACGAGTGCACCATACATAGAAGCCGCTACGCGACACATCGAGCGCGGAGCAGAGTGCGGTCACCGAGTAGGAGGCCTTCTCCGCCGCGACGAACGTGAACGTCACGTCGTCTCCTTGGCAAAGAAGGCCGCGGCTTTTCCTTGGGATTTCTCGCTCCACCTTGAGGCGCTTCACGCGCTTGCGCAGCTCGGCGAGCTCACCCCGATCGGCTGCAGAGAGAGAGAGGCTCCTCCGTCGCCTTCGGCGGCGCGGCCTGGCCTCGCTTGACCCACTCGCGGAGCGAGCCCTCCGTGAGATCGAGATCGGTCGCGACCTGCGCCACCGTTCGGTCGCCGACCTGGCAGAGACGCACGGCGTCGGTCTTGAATTCGGCCGTGAACGACCTTCGTTTTCTTCGGGACATGAAACACTCCTGGCGCATTGTCGCGCATTTCGGGGTGTCCAAGAGCTGCTCCCTTCCGAGGTCAGGACTCTGTCGACTTCCACAGGACTGAGCAGTGCTCGGTGTGTACTCGCGATGAAGCCAATCGCGGAAGCGGGCCGTTGGCCGCGCTCGACGCGCTCGGTCAGTTAGTAGCGATGCGATGCGCCCTCGACACCTACGGACGAAGCGGCGGGTCACCCTCCTTCCAGTCCCAAGCGTTCCATCGAAATTCGTCGCATCCGTCGTGATCGACCATCACGGCTCCGTCTCTCGCGGAATGGGAGTTGGCACAGACACCCCAGTCCTCACCAAGCGGCGCAGAGAGCGGGACATAGTACCAGCAGTGGAGACACTGGCTCGCGATCCACTCGGGATGGACTGGCAGCAACGCAACGGCGAGACTCACACGGATCCTCGCAAGCGGCGACCCATAGCCCACACAAACCTGGGCACGCGACGTGCTTGCCCAGGTCAGCCAGGATGACCGGAGGCTTGCACCTTAAACTCTTACACCACCGGTGACGACGCCGGCTGGGAGAGACATGCCTCACATCCGGGCATCGAAAGTACCCAGTACAGTGGTAAGACGTCCACGTCATCGGCTCCGAACACGTCGAATCCGGAGGGCTCCTCCCGCCACATCGCCCCATCCGGCGTCATCGGTCGATGCGAACTCCGCGCGTTCGCGCGGTGCTCTGAGCTCGTACACAATCACGTGCGATTTCCTCCGGGCGGTTCGTGCGCGCCGCTGCTCGCTCCGGGCGCGGTGGGGTCCGGGTACTCCAGGAGATACTGCCTGGCGATCTCGACCGCCTCGAGAAAGTCGGAGAGCGAGAAGCGTACGTCGGTGGAGCTCAGCAGCCGTATCTCGATCGCCGCTGCCCCCTGCTCCATGTTCAGCTGGGCCACGGGCTCACCGCCCCACGAGACCTCGACGGTCATGCCCTCGTAGTCGACGTCACTGAATCTCAGGATCTCGAAGTCTTTGTACTTCATTGGCTGTCCATCGCGCAAGAGACCGTTGGACATCGAGAATGGTGGGTTGACCGCTACTTTCGCTCTCGACTCCGCCGACTAGGGCTCGGCGGCGCCCAGGGCAGCGACCGCGGGGTCGATCAGCGAGAGTACGTCGACAATCTCGTTGATGGTGAGGATTGAGTAGTGCTGCAGGCCTTGCCCATCACGAACACCGTAGCTGCGGCCGATGAACCAGGCAAGGTAGTCCGAGTTCTCGACGCGATAGAAGACGCGGCCAGGTGCAGATGTCGAGGCCAATGCGACGAGGTCATCCCCCTCGTCGACGACGCGGTAGGAGAACGCCGCATCGAACACCAGCGCGAGTCGCGTCTTCACGCACCCGAGCGCCAGCCGCAGAGCTCCCGCGCGCCACTCGAGGAGCTCGAGCTCGTGCACGTCTCCCGAGGTATGCTACTGAAAGATGGGAACGTAGCGAGTACTGCCAAAGGCGTACCACGGCCCTATCGGCCGCGGGACCGAGAAAGTGCGCGCAACTCCGCGACCGTGCGGCCGAAGGGCGGGGACGATGCAGTCCGCCCCCTACGCCAAGGACGCCATCATCCCCGGCACGGAGCTGGCCTTCCAGCGGGTGTTGGGCGAAGGCGGCCAGGGCGTGGTGTACCTGGTGAAAGACACGTTCCTGGGCGCCGAGCGGGTGATGAAGCTCATGCACCCGCAGCCGGGGGTCGACGTCGAAGAGGCCAAGCGGACGCTGCAGCAAGAGGCCCGGGCCATGGCCCAGCTGAAGAGCCTGCACATCGTCGAGGTGCTCTACGGCTCGGTGACCGCCGAGAAGCCGCCGCGGCCCTACTTCACCATGCCGCTGCTCGAGGGCTACACGCTGAGCATGCTGCTCAAGCGCGAGCGCCAGCTGGCCATCGGTCACGCGCTCCTGGTGGCCATCGAGGTGCTCGAGGGGCTGTCGGTGGCGCACTCGCACCCCACGCATCCGCTCGTGCACCGCGACGTGAAGCCCAGCAACATCTTCTTGCACCGGCTGCAGCCGGGCGAGTGGGTCACCAAGATTCTCGACTTCGGCGTGGCCCGCGACGCGACCCAGGCGCCCAGCAAGCACTCGCAGATGCATTTTACCGGCACCTGTGAGTACGCGGCGCCGGAGCAGGCGGGGGGCGCCGTCACCTTCTCGGCCGACCTCTACGCGGTGAGCGCCGTGCTCTTCCAGATGCTCACGGGCAACCTGGTCTTCAAGGGCTTTAGCGTCTGGGATACGTTGAAGATGCACCGAAGCGCGCCGGCCCCGCGGGTGAGCACCTTCGTGCCGGTGCCGCACGACCTCGACGATTTGGTTGCGTCGGGGCTGGAGAAAGACCCCAAGGATCGCCCGCGCTCCGCGGCGGAGTACGCGCGCAAGCTCAAGGCCATTCGCGATCGACTGCGCACCGCCGTCGACCCGCAAGAGCAGGCCCACACCGACTGCATGCCGCTCGACCGCATGCTCTACGCGAAGGGTCGCAGAGGCGACGACCTAGTTGCCATTCTCGCGGAGGAGGAGCGTCCGGCCCAGAGCACGCTGTTCTCGGCGCGGCCGGCAGCGGGCGAGCCGGCGGCTCCTTCGAGCGCGCCCGACACCAAACCAATCTCCCCCAACGCGCTGCCTGTGGAGCTGCCTGTGGAGCTGCCACGATCGCTCGCGCACGCCGATACCCAGTTTGCGCCACCCTCGATGATTCCCAGTGCCGAGATGATGGGAAGACCGGCGCCGCCGACCATCGACCGCGTGGGCGTCACCCGCACCCACTACTCGCTCCGCGGTCCGCAGATTCCCGCGCAACGCTGGACGCTCTCGGACCGCACACCGACTCCCGCCTTCGAATGCGCGCCGATGCCGGAACCGGCGCCGCCCGCTCCGCCGGTGCGCTTCCGAGCCCTGCGCGCAATTCCCCAGGTCGTGCGATTGGCAGCGCTCGTCGCGCCGTTCGCGTTCCTCGTGCTGCTGGGCGCCGTGTACGGCTACCGCGCGGGGCAGCGCTATGCGCAGACCCTTGCAGGCTCGCGGACGCCCCCGCGCACCTCGGCGCCGTCCGTGCACTCTGCACATATGTCTACGACTCTGCCGGCGGAGCCGCCGCCAGCGGCCACGCCGCTCCCCGCACCGTCGCCGCAGCCCGCGCCCATCGCAACCACGGCAACCACCGCAACCACCGCGCAGCCAGTGCGCTCCGCGTCGCCGGTGCGCGCGACGGCGCCCAAGAGCAAGTGGACCAGTCAGAAGCCCCCGGGGTGGATGCCCGGCTTCGACGGTGACGACGAGGTCTCCAAGACGCCTTCCCCTTCCGCTCCCCCGAGCCGCGCGTCGGCGCCGCAAAAGAAGTAGCCATGGCCAAGCCTCCCCCCCCAAAGCCCGATGGCTACGAAGGCGCAGACACCACCGCCCGGGTCGTCCTCCGCGAGCTCACCCAAGCCAGCGATCGCCGCAACGACCACCACACTTTCGATCGCATCCTCGAGGCCAACCACGGCAGCCTCTCGGAGCCCTGCGGCGCCCCCAGCTCCCGCGCCATGCCCACCCTGCCGCGGATCACACTGCCACTCGCGCTGCAGCGTCCGGCGCACGCCGGCAAAAGCGCCCACCGAAGCGTTGGATTCGGCAGCTTCGTGGCGCTCTCCGTGGCCATCCTGCTCCTCGCTGGCTCGCTTGCGCTCCTTGGTCACGTTCTCGCCGGCGATGGCGAAGTGGAGAGCGCAGCGGCGTCGCTCGCCCCCCATGCCCCGCTCACGGTGGTGCAGCGGGCGCCGGCGACGATGGCGACGCCAGTGCCGGCCAGAACGGCGGCGCCCTCGATGGCGATCGCATCCCCCGCGCCCGTGCATCCCCGCCGAACCTTCGCGGCGGCGCCCACCCCATCTCCCGTCGCCCCTGCGCCTCCTCCGCGCGCGCTCTCTACCCCCAGCACGACGACTCTCGTCGAAGAGTACTGATTCATGCATCGCTCGCTCGCCTCCGCGTTCGCCGTGTTCCTGTGCGTGCTCACCTTGGGCTCGGCTGCCCGGGCCGACGACGAGGGCGACGCCGCGTCGCTCTTCGCCGAGGGGGTGAGCCTTCTCAAGCGGGGAAGAACCGAGGCCGCGCGCGCGAAGCTGGAGCGCTCGCTCGCCATCGAGCGGCGGCCGTCGGTGGTGTTCAACTTGGCGCACATGGAGCGAACCGCCAATCGACCCGTGGCAGCGGTAAAGCTCTTTCGTGAGTACGCGTCGATGGCCGGCTCCAAGCCGGAGCTGGTGGCAGAGGCCAAGGCGTGGGTCATCAAGCTCTACGACATCGTGGGCCACCTGCGCGTGCGCGGCGCCGAGGGAGCAGACCTGGCGGTCGACGCCGACACCTACGGACGGCTTCCCATGGCCGACGATATCGAAGTATCGCCAGGTAAACACGCGATCACCATCGGCTCCGTATCGCGCGCCGTGGTGTGCGAGCCGGGGCGCATCACCGAGCTGAACTTCGAGACCTCCACGCCGTCGCCAGCGCCCGCCAGCCCGGCCGAGAAGACCACCGAAGCTCCCCCGCCGGCCCCGAAGCTTCAGCTCGCGCGGACGTACGAGCGATCGACCCTCGGCTACGTGATGCCCGTCGGCCTCGGCGTACTGGGCCTTTTCGGCGTGGGTGCTGGAATCGCCTTCGGCGCCCTCTCGCAGCAGGGCGCCGACGATGCGCGCGCCATGGCGAAGCTTGCACCCTGCACGCAACGCACGAGCGCCGCGTGCGGTAGCTACGAAGATGTTCGCGATCGACAAGGCCGCAACCAGACGCTCGCCATCGCCTCGTACGTGAGCGGGGGCGCCCTGCTCACCGCGGCCTTCGTGAGCTACCTGGTCTGGCCGCGTTCGCGCGCACGCGACCGCGACCGCGACGTGAGCGTGCTGCCCACCCTGGGCGGCGTGCAAGTACTGGGAACGTTCTGAGGAGATATTCATGAAGCTCGCAATCGGCACTTCGATGTTCCTGGCGTGGATGGTCGGATGTGGGTCGTACCCCGGAGCGCTCTGCGACGACGGCGCCTGCGGCGAGCGCGACGGTGGCGCCTCGGCGCGCGACGCCGAGCCCAGCCCCGCACCTGCGGGTTGCGCCAGCGGCAAGGATCCCAAGGACGATCCCGCGTGTCTCACCAGCGACAATGGCATCTTCGTGGACGCGGCCGCCGCAGAGGGCGGTGACGGCACCCGAGAGCGCCCACTCCGCTCCCTGGGAATGGCCATCGCCCGCGCCGCGTCGGGCAAGGGCGTGGTGTTCGCCTGCAAGGGCGTCTACCCGGAGGGCGTGGAGATCACCGGTCGCGTGAGCGTGTTCGGCGGCTTCGAGTGCCCGTCGTGGTCCCACACCGGCGCCCGCAGCACCGTGGCGCCGGCCATCGGCGTTGCCCTGCGGGTCGGCAAGGATGCAATGTTCCTGGCGCAAGACTTCGGCTGGATCGCGCAGGATGCCACCGCCAGCGGCGCGTCGAGCGTGGCGATAGTGGCCAATCGAGCCGCGCTACTCGCCCTCACCCGATGCGCAGTGGTGGCCGGTGCGGGCACGGCCGGCGCCGATGGGAACAGCGGCGTGGACGGAAAAGCGGGCAATAGCGGCAGCGCCGCCAGCGGCCTCCTGCACGGGCTCGCGGGAATAACCGATTGCGGTGGCGGCAGCGCTTCCCAAGGTGGCAATGGCGGCGACGGCGCAGCGGCCATGGGACAGCTCGGCGCAAGTGGGGTATCGACGCCTGCAACCTACGAGGACGCCGATCCGCAGCTCACCGGCGCCGGCGGTGGCGGCTTTCGCAATCCCGGCGCTACGGATGCAGCGAGCCCGGGCCGCGGGGGTCGCAACGGCGCCGCCGGTGCCCGCACCGGCGTTGCGGCCTCGGTGTGGGGAGCGCTCGGCGAGAGCGGACTCGAGCCCGCGATCAGCGGCAGTGGCGGGACCGGCAACGTGGGCCAGGGGGGCGGCGGCGGGGGCGGCGGTGCGCTCTTTGGAGGCGCCGGCGGCGGCGCCGGGGGATGCGGCGGCACCGGAGGCGCGGGCGGGAGCTCCGGCGGTGCGAGCATCGCCATCGCGTCGCTGCGCAGCACGGTTCGGCTGGACCGTACGCAGCTGACCACCAGCGCCCCGGGCGCAGGCGGAGCAGGGGGTGCGGGCGGCGCGGGCGCAGCCGGAGGCACGTCGGTGGCCGGCGGAGCGGGCGGTGCGGGCGGTGGAACCGGAGGCAATGGCGCGGGAGGCAACGGCGGCGCCGGCGGCAATGGAGGCGTTTCGATTGGTGTACTGTACACGGCTACCGCTCCGATGATCGACGGCGCCCAGCTGCAGAGCCTCGCGGGCGCAGTCTTCCACCAGGCACCGGAAGTAGTCGACAATGGCGGGACGGGTGGCAGCGGGGGCGCGCCGGCCAAGCGTCCGGATCACGCCGGCAATCCGGGGAAGGCGGGCGAGGTCGGAAAGTCCGGCGTGCGCGCGGCGGTGCTTCGCCTCGAGTGACGCTCAGCCGGCGGGGTTGGCCGGCGGGATCACGAAGATGTCGGCGTCGCAGGGCTTCTCGCCTTGCTCCTGGGAGACCACCAGGCGCGTGGTGGCGATGCAGCGGCTCTCGTCGACGGAGACGATCTCGCTCAGCGCCTCGCGGGGCGGCGGCGCAGTGTGCCCGTTGGACTGCGGGTAGCGCGCTCCCACCGTGAGATTGCGGCACGTGCAATTGGCTTTCGGCGCATCGACAGCCGAGCGCGGCGCCGGCGCCGGCACCGAGCGTTCGCCGCCGCCACACGCAATCGCCGCCAGGAAGAGGACCAGGGAGAGACGCATTGGCTCAACGTATCAGCTCGTCGTCGCGAGCTCGTGCCGCGCTGCCACACATTCTTCTTCTCGAATATTCTTCGACATGAATATTCTTTTCTAAGAATATGTTGTCATGTTCGAGACGTTGTCCGCGCTGGCTGAGCCCAATCGTCTTCGCATCGTCGAGCTGCTCCGCGCCGGTCCGCAACCGGTGGGAGAGATCAGCCAGCGACTTCGGCTGCGCCAGCCCCAGGTGTCGAAGCATCTGCAACTGCTCAAAGAGGTGGGGTTGGTGGGGGTTCAGCCGGTGGCGCAGCAGCGCGTTTACCAGCTGCGCCCGGAGCCGTTCCGCAAGCTGCACGCGTGGGTGGAAGCCTATCGCGGGCTCTGGGACGCGCGCTTCGACGAGCTCGCCGTGGTGATCGAAGACCTGAAACAGAAAGAGAAGGAGAACGCACGCCATGACCGCCGAAAAAAATAGCGCCGACGGAACGACCCTGGACCTTCCCTCGGAGCGCGAGATCCTCATCGCGCGAACCTTCGACGCGCCCGCTCGCCTCGTGTTCGAGGCCATCACCCGACCCGAGCACGTACGGCGCTGGTGGGCGCCGCGGACCCGCGGCGAGATGCTGGCCTGCGAGGTGGACCTGCGGGTGGGCGGCGCGTGGCGCTACGTCATGCGCGCGAGCAACGGCATGGAGGTGGGGTTCTCGGGAAAGTTCCTGGAGCTCGACGCACCGACGCGCATCGTGCAAACGGAGATCTTCGATCCCTTCCCCGAGGCCGTCTCGGTGGTCACCGTGACCTTGACCGAGACGGGCGAAAAGACCCGCCTGCAGAGCCGCATCCTCTACCCATCCAAGGAGGTGCGCGACCAGGTGATCGCCACCGGTATGGAGCACGGCATGCGCGAGAGCTACCTTCAGCTCACCGAACTCGTGGCGAGCCTGCGGTAGTCCTAGAAGCTGCCAGCGCACGACACCGAGACGCCGTCGCGGTTCATGGCCAGCGACGGCGTGCACGAGGGGTGCGCGGAGCCGCCTTGGGTGCGCGTCGGAGCCTCGGCGGCGAAGGCCATGTCGACCACCGAGGCGATGGGCAGCGCAACGAGGGCCCCGACGAGCGGCGGCATCATCTCGACGTGCCCACGCTCGTTGCGGAGATCGTAAAGCAGCGGCCCGGAACGGCCGGCCACCAGCGCGCCGGTGCCGGCTCCCAGGGCGATGGCGCCGAGGCGCAGACCCAAGCTTCCGAGCGCGCGACGCGGGTTCTTCCAGGCGACGAGCTGCTGCAGGGGATTGGCGAGCGCGAGCACCGCGACGCCGACGCTCTGAAGCTCGATTCCTCCCAAGGTGAGCAGCAGCGACCGGGGGTACGCACCCGTGCTTCGGTCGAGGGTGTTCTCGTAGGCGATGAGCGCAACGCCGCCGGCCACGATGGGAACGGCCGCGGCGTCGGCCGCTGCCATCTCGACGCGATGCGAGGTCTCGGCGCTGGCAACACGCTGGGTCGAGAGCGCCACGAGCGCGAGCATGAGGGCAGCGCAGCGGCTCGTTCGAAACGGGGACATGACGGTACCTCGGGCAAGTGAAGGGACGCTCGAGGTATGCAGGGAGCGACGCGCGCGGATCACGAGAACGAGCGGCGCGGTGAATAACCGGCGGCGGCCCCCGTCTACATTTGCACGGAGTGCCACTTATGCCCATTTCATCCCTTCCTTTTGGCACGCGCTCAGTGCTCGGTGTCGTGTTCCTCGCAGCGAGCGCCGCCTGCAGCTCGAGTGGTGGGAGCGGCGCGCCAGGCGATGCGCCGGGCAACGATGGCGGGGTGACCACCAGCGATGGCAGCGCGCCGGTCGACGGCGCCCCCGGCACCTCCGCGTGGGCGCCAGTGGACACGCAGGGCTTCGGCGCGGTGACGTCGATGCGCGCGTACGGCGCGCAGCTCTACGTCACCTTCGAGCGCACGGGCGGGACCGGCGTTGCTGTCCTCGAAGCGGGAACCTTCCGCGAGCTGTTCGACACCGCCAAGCACCCGACCATCGACGGCGCTACGGTGAAGGCCGACCTGCCGGTCTCGTTGGGTGCCGACGGCTCGGTGTGGACCGGATGGGACGACGGCCTGTGCTTCCGAGTGGAGGCGGGCATCCCACGCGACAAGTTCTTCGGTGGGTGTCGCTCGGTGGCGGCGGTGTCGAAGAACGAAGCGTACGCCGCGGGGTCGAAGGACTCGTTCGGCGAGATGAAGAACGGAAGCTCGCGCTTCGTCTCGCTTCCGGTGGTGTCCAACGTCGCGGTGGTCGGCGGCGAGCTGTATCTGGCAACCACCGACGGCATCCAGAAGACGAGCCTCCCACTGGGCGTGACCGTCACGCCCTCGATGGTGGCGCTCGGGCGGGTCGCCGGGCTCGGCGGTGTGGGCGGAACGCTCGTGGCGAGCTTCAGCGGTGGCGCGCTGGCGACGGTGAGCGGACCGAAATCCGAGATGCTCGCCCCTCGGATCAATCGCCTGGTGCTGAGCGGTATCGGCGGTGCGACCCCCGACGATCTGTTCGCCGTGGGCCTCGACTCGGACGGCACCGCCGAGCCGCTACACCTGGGCAAGAGCGGCGCCGTGAGCCTGCGCTCCGACGCCGGGCTCCCGACCGACGTTCGCGAGCTCCAGGTGCTGGCCGATGGAACGGTGTTCGCGCGCACCAAGGCGGGCGGGCTGTTCCAGCGCTCGGCATCTCCGCTCCCGGTCGCGCCGGTACCCTTGCCCAACTACACTGCCGCAGCGTCCATCGACGGGGTCGCGCTGAGCGTCACCGCGGCGTGGGGCTTCAGCGACGGTTCCACCTACCATCCCGCCGAGCTCGCCACCGTGTTCGTCACCGCCGCGCCGCGGGCCGGACGCAGCACCGCACGGCCGATCGCATTCCGCGGTACGGTTCCGCTGCAGGCAACGTACCCCGCCACGGGCTTCTGCGCCTCGAGCGACGTCGAAGCGGTGCTCGAGCCCGACGTCGCCATCACCTACAAGACCTGCAAGTACGCCTTCACGAAGCGCACCGCAGCCGCCGTCGACGTGCACTTCGAGGGAATGCTCACCGCCAATGGCGCCCCGGCGACCTACGCGTTCGACGTGAGCCTCGAGCTACCCCGCTGACGGGAAGCGGCGCTCGCCCTATCCTGCGCGCGGTGAACGACCACTCGCCACTCGCACTGGAGATTCGCCCCGACGACCTCACCGGAACCGAGATCCGCGCGCTCGTCGCCGAGCCGCCGGAGAGCGTTCATGCGCTGGGTCTGGAGGCACTACGCGCACCGGCCTTCGCGCCGGCGCTCGGTCTCTACGAGCGCGACGGGTTCAGGCGCTGCGGCCCCTTCGGCGACGACCAGCTCGATCCGTTCAGCATCTTCATGACCCGCCCCCTCTGAGCTAGTGAAACGGCTCGGGCACCGGGCGACAGACGTCGTAGTTGGGGCGGCACGCGCTCATGGGTGCACACTGCACTTGCATGACGTGAACGGGGTGACTGAGGTCTAGCGTCGCGACGCGCTTGCGTCCGCTGGAGCGGCAAAACGGTAGCTGCGCACGCTTGACCCCCAGCTGGAAGGCGAAGCTTGGCCGGCGCACGAAGGGCTCCGCCGGCATGTGGTCGAGGAAGGCGCGCAGGCTCGCGCGGTAGGGCTCGAGCGCTTCGATGGCGTACGGCGGCGCTCCCACGAACGCATGGGCGAGCTCTCGGGTACGAAGATCGCCTTCGCGAATGCCCTGTAGAAAGGAAAGCTCGTCCTCGAGCTCGCGCCGGATGGTGTCGGTGTTGGCGGAAACCTCTTCGATCATCGATTCGTTGGGCAGCACGATCTCGTGATAGCCGGGGCCCTCGTAGTAGATAGCGCCGAGGCGCTCGGGAAACTTGGTGAGCTCGCGGGCTGCCACCGTCTTGCCATCGACCACCGCGGTCTCGGCGATGAAGTCGGTGACGACCGCGGTCGGTTTGAGGGTCACGCGAAGAAGCACCGAGCCATAGGGCCCAGCGCCCAGGCCGAGAATGGCGCCGAAGGCGGTGTGCCATGCGAAACGCTTCTTGGCGTACCCGGCGTGGAAGAGGAGCGCCGGCACCTCGCGCTCCTGGTCGGCGCCCGGCTGGTACGTGAGCTGACTCAAGAGGTGGTCGAAGCCGGCGTGCCCCTTTTCCGGCGAGCTCTCGCGCGAGAGCACCCGCTCACCGGCGCGCAAGGCCGCGAGCTGCTCGGGCGTGGTCCATGTGTACAGTACACGCGCCGTGGAGGGCGCCAGGTAGCGATTGCGGAGGGCCTCTCTTCGCTCGGCATCGGGCGGCGCGCGAACGCCCGCGTCGGCATCGGCGGGCGGCTCCGTCACCACCGGCGCCGCACCCGCGTCGACGTCGAGGGCACCCGGAGAAGGGGGCGGCAGAGCTGCGGGCGGAGAGGGGCTACATGCCCCATTCGGCAGCATCAAGAGCACGAGCCATAGCGCGGTGATGGGCATGGTTCGGTGCTCTCGGAGTTGAGCGCGCATGCTTCTACGATAGCGGGCAGCCGCGCAGTGGCGCGTGGCATTTCGCATCAGGGGAGGCGCATTTGCCGAAGCTCGGAGAGTGAAAAGCGCAGAAGTACGCGCCCCGAAAGCGGCACCCTATTTGCACCGCTGCGGCCAAAGCGGAGCACTTCAATGAAGATTCTCATGGTTCTCACCTCGCACGATGAGCTGGGCAACACCGGCAAGAAGACCGGCTTCTGGCTCGAGGAGCTGGCGGCGCCGTACTACACATTCCTCGACGCAGGCGCGGAGCTGACGCTGGCTTCGCCCAAGGGCGGAAGGCCGCCACTCGACCCCAAGAGCGACGAAGCCGACGGCCAGACCGACGATACCCGGCGCTTCAAGGACGACCCTGCGGCGCAGAAGGCGCTGAGCTCGACGCACGCTCTGGCGGCGGTCCGCGCCGGCGACTTCGACGCGGTGTTCTACCCGGGCGGCCACGGGCCGCTGTGGGACCTGGCCGAGGATGCGGCCTCGATCAAGCTCATCGAGGCGTTCGCGGAGGCCGGCAAACCGGTGGCCGCGGTATGCCATGCGCCGGGCGTGCTCCGGCACGTGCGCGTGAACGGCAAGCCGATCGTCTCTGGCAAGCGCGTTACCGGATTCACGAACAGCGAAGAGGCCGCGGTGAAGCTCACCGACGTCGTGCCGTTCCTGGTGGAAGACGAGCTGGTGCGGCTCGGGGGCAAGTACGAGAAGGTCGACGACTGGGGCGTACTGGCCATCACCGACGGGCGGCTGATCACCGGGCAGAATCCGGCTTCGTCCAAGGCCGCGGCCAAGGCGCTCCTCACGCTCCTCTCGTAGGAACCGTGTATGTTCCCCTCATGAACATCTTGGTGGTGGGTGCGTCGCAGGGTACGGGAGCGCTGGCGGTCGAGACGGCGCTCCAGCGCGGGCATCGGGTCACCGCCTTCGCGCGATCGCCCGAGAAGCTGACCCTGCGCCACGACAATCTCACGCGGGCTGCGGGGAGCTTTCACGACAAGGCGGCGGTGGACGCGGTGGTGCCGGGACACGATGCGGTGCTGGTCACGGCATCCACGTCGGGGATCTCCGGGTTTCGCAAGAATCCCAACTACTTTTCGCAGGGCACGGCGCTGGTGGTGAGCGCCATGGAGGCAGCGGGCGTGCAGCGACTGGTGGTGCTGAGCGCCTTCGGTGTGGGCGAGAGTCGCGCGCAGAACGGATTCTTGCTGAATACACTGATCGTGGGCTTGGTCCTGCGCGGTCCCTTCCAGGATCACGAACGCCAGGAGAAGCTTGTAAAAGAGAGCGGCCTCGAGTGGGTCATCGCCCGCCCCACGCGCCTGACGGACGGAGAGGCGCGGCATCGCTACGCGAAGGAGACCGGCGCGAAGAAGGTCCCGGGGTCCATCGCCCGCGCCGACGTCGCCGATTTTCTCGTGGAGGCTGCCGAGGTCGACACCTGGGTGCGAAAAGCAGTGCAACTGGGCGGCTGACGCAGATTTGTGTGCGACCCGTGCGGGGCGCCGGCATCTCCCGGTGGGAGATCGACCAACCATGCGCACCTCTTCGGTATTCTTCGTGATTGCGGCAACTTCGACGCTGTTCTGGGGCTGCGCATTGCCGAAGGACCCCGCCGCCGCGGAAGGCCCAGGTCGAGCGGCGACCGGCAACGCCGACGCCAGCGCAGGGACCGACGGCGCCGGACCGGCGTCTGCCGACGTGAAGTGTCCGGCCCTCACCATGCCGACCGCAGCCGCCACCTCGTACGTCGACGCGCGCGGCGCCGGGAGCGAGGACGGCAGCAAGGCGTCGCCGTTCCGCACACTGGCAAAGGCATTGGCCAGCGCGCCCGCCAAAGGCGTCATCTGGGTCGCCGCGGGCAGCTACCGAGAGAACCTGGTGGCGCCCAACAAGGACCTGACCATCGTCGGCGGCTTCGCAACTGGGTTCGCGTCGCGGACCGACGCGTGCGCGACCGTGCTCGAAGCCGCCGACGCCGAAAAGCCGGTGGTCATGGCGCCCGCAGACGTGCAGAGCTTGGGGCTCGACGGCCTGACCCTGCAGAAGGGCTCGCGCGGCCTCCAGGCCGAGAGCGACGGTGGCGGGGCGCAAGGCACCTTCACCATCTCGAATGCGGTATTCGCGGACAACGGCAAGGTCGATGCCGAAGGCGGCGGCGCGTCGTTCGATCGCGTCCACGGCACCATCGTGGGGTCGGTATTTCGCAACAACCGCGCGTCGAAGGGCGCCGCGGTCGCGGCGGTGGGCGACGTGACGGTGCGCATCGAAGGCAGCGTCTTCGAGCGCAATATCGGACACGCCGACCACGGCGGCGCGCTCTACCTGGGCACCCGAACCGCGACCATCACGCGGAGCACGTTCCGCGGCAACGAGACCGGCAAAGACCTGGGCTACGGCTGGGGCGGCGCCATCATCGTGTTTGGCAACGGCGCGCAGCCGGTAAAAGCCGACCTTTCGTACAACGTATTCACCGACAACCTCGCCAGCGTGGGCGGCGCTGTCTTCGTGGACGACGGAGCCAGCGTCACCATGTCGCACGATCTCGTCTACCGAAACCGGGCCTATCGCGAGAACGGCGTGGCCCGCGGCGCCGCCATCTACGTCGATGGCCTGGGCGGACCGAGCGAGGGCTCCACGCTGGTCGCCGACCACCTCACCGTCGCGTTCAACGCCTACGACGAAACCGGCGCGCCGGCGGCCAGCAGCCGCGGCGGCGGCGTGTACATGGAGTCGTATTCCAAGGCCACGTTCACCAATTCAATCTTCTGGAAGAACGGCGACGAGGCGCTCTTCGGCGACCCCACCTGCGCAATCCAGGTGAGCTACGCCGTCGCGCCCAACACCTGCGCCGGCGGCGCCGCCTGCACCATCGGCGCGGGGGTGTTCGAGCCCGCCGAGATTCACTTCGTCGACGAGGCCAAGAACGACTACCACGAGAAGTCCACCGCCGGTCACTTCGCCAAGGGCGCATGGGTAAACGACGCGGTAACCAGCCCCGCCATCGACAAGGCCGACCCCGCCGCGGGCGGCGACACCGAGCCCATGCCCAACGGCGGCCGCGCCAATCTTGGCGTGTACGGTCGCACCGGCGAGGCCAGCAAGTCGCCGTGAGATCGCCTCGGGGAGAAAATGCGGAGGGGCCGCGCATTTCGTGACGGATGGGGCCGCGCGTCGTCAATACCTCGGACAACGCTGCGGCAGCCATCGGCGCCGCCCCCTCCCCGGCTCAGCTCAGGACGAACCCCATGCGCATGCTTCCCATCGTGGCCCTTCTCTCGCTCACGGCTTGCTTCGCGGCCTCGGAGGAGTCGGACGAAGACTCGCTGGCCGACGATGCGCTCACTGCCGGCCCCAAGGTGACCATGACCAAGGCAGGCCTGGTGGGATCGTACTTCCAGCCCAAGAGCGTGTGCACCCGATTCGGTTCGCTGAGCCTCGCCGCCGATGGCACCTACGAGGTGAAGTCGTGCGGGCCGGCGCCCGCGACCTCGGAGAAGGGCACCTGGACCAACACGTCGCGCAGCATCACGCTCAAGTCGAGCGCCGGCGCCTCCACCAAGTACGTGGCCAAGCGCGGCGCGCAGTTCGCAGAGGAGCCCGCACTCCCGGTGCTCGACCTCGCGGTGAGCGGCGGCGCGCCGTTCCGAGTGGCCAAGAAGATGCAGGTAGACGCCATTCTGGGGACGCTCAACGTAGGAGAGTCGCGGGAGTTTCGCTACGAGCTGGGAACGCGCAGCGGGTCTATCGCCTATTCGCTCAGCGCGGTGGCCATTCACGCCAAGCCCACCGAGCGCGTGACCGTGCGCATCGAGGCCGACCGGCCGCTCATGGCGGGCAACGCGCTGGGCGCCGACTGGCACGCTACCTATCCGTATGGTGCAGAGTACATTGAATACTACCGAAGCCAGAGCGGCGGCCTGGTGTTGGGCGCCTCCAGCGTGCACACCCTGCATCTTCCGCCCTCGGGCAGCGATCGCTTGGTCTCCTTCGGCGCCACCAGTGGGCCCGACTCGAGCGGCGACGCCGGCGTTCACCTGCGCATCTCCGTGAGCTCGGACGAGGCGCCCGCCGCCGCAGCGCCGCCCGCCTTTGCCGGCAACGTACCCGTCACATCTTCCACCTTCCAGACTTCCTCGCGCGGGTACGGCCAGAGCGCGCGAATGGGCTTCGCGCCGCTCGCCGCGGGGGGAACGACGTTCACCCTGGAGAACCCCACCTGCATCGGCTCGCGGCCCATCGCGTTCCCGCTCCTGCCCGACGGCGCCGGCGGTTTTGCGGGCGTCGCCAAGGGCCTGCAGAATGGCTACGCGTATGCCTCGGTGCGCAAGGTCGACGGGCGCTGGGCGGTGCACACCGAGCTCTTCGACAATTTCGTACAGGGCAACCCGCACCCGTACCTGAACGCCACTTCGTGCACCACTGTGCTGCAGGGCTACTTGCCCTGAGCTACGCGTGATAAGTCTGCCGGTGGATGCCATCCGCTGTCCGGCCGAAGATGACCGAAGCGTCCACCCGCATTTTCGCGCTGGTGGCCCCAGCCGCGCGCACGGCGGTGGTGCTCCGCCGCGGACCGTCGAAGCAGGTGCGCATGCTCCTCTGGGATCTCGCGACCGACGAGATCACACCCGGACAGTGGCTCTCCGGACGCATCTACGACGAGCGCTGCGGTATCTCGCCGGACGGCGCGCTCGTGGTGTACTTCGCCGGCAAGTTCAAGACCAAGCTCGGCACTTTCACCGCCGTGAGCAGGCCACCCTTCTTCACGGCGCTCGCCCTCTGGCCCGAGGGGAGCACCTGGGGCGGTGGTGGCTTCTTCGAGAGCGACCGCAAGCTCATTCTCAACTACGGATACGTACTGCCCGAGCTGAAGGCCAACGCGGGCATGCCACCGGACTTCGTTGTGGGCGACATTGCCGACTATCGAAAGCGCCATCCGGAGGAAGAGAACCAGCTCGCGCAGCAAGGGTGGCGTCTGAAGTCGAAGGGCAAGGACGGCATCGCCACGCCCGAGATGCGCTACGTGTATTCCCCACCCTGGGCGTAGGCGAAGGCGCAGCCGACGGGCGCCGATGTGACGCTCGAGCGGAGCACGCTGGGCATGGCAGAGGTCAATGGGCCCTTCACGGTGCACGCCTATCGGCTGGTCCGCGCTCCGCGGCGGCGCGAGACTGAAACGGTAGCGGAGGACCTCGGGCGGCTCGACTGGGCCGATTGGGACCACGACGGCTCGCTCCTGTTCGCTCGGGAGGGCTGCCTGTTTCGCCGTGACCTTCGGGCCGCGAAGGCGCAACCGAGGCTCGTGATGGATCTGCGGGATCTCGGGGTTGTCCCGTTCCGACGAGGCCCGGCCCGAGACGAAGTGCGCGACCGGCCCGAAGGGGGCGTGGCAGCGACCGAGAGCCCAAGTCGTCGTCCGAGGACGGGCACTTTTGGCCCGAGACACGCTGCACGCGTCGACGCTCGTGGCAGCCCCTCGGGGATGTACGATTCGCATCGAGAGCCACGCATGAAGGCACGCGGTGTGCAAAGATGCGCGCGGTCGATGCGTACCCTCGTGATTGCAGAGAAGCCGGGTGTGGCGCGGGACATCGCCGCGGTCTTGGGAGCCAGCGAGCGGGGTACCGGGCTCTTCCGCAGCGACACCCACGTGGTGAGCTGGGCCATCGGGCACCTGGTGGCGCTGGCGGAGCCGGCGCAGGTAGACCCGCGGTGGAAGACCTGGCGCATGGAGCTGTTGCCGATGCTGCCCGAGGCCTGGCCCCTGGTGGTGGGCGAAGAGACCAAGGCGCAGTACGAAGTGCTGCGAAAATTGCTCGTTTCACGGGAGATTCGCGACGTGGTGTGCGCCACCGACGCGGGCCGTGAGGGCGAGCTCATCTTCCGCTACATCTACGAGGCCGCGCGCTCGAAGAAGCCGGTGCGACGCCTGTGGATCTCGTCGCTCACGCCAGACGCCATCGCCAAGGGCTTTCGTAGCTTGCAAGACGGCGCGGCGTTCGAGCCGCTGGCCGACGCCGCGCGGGCCCGGAGCCGCGCCGACTGGCTGGTGGGCATGAACCTTTCGCGCGCCTACAGCTTGCTCTACGACGACAACCTCTCGGTGGGGCGCGTGCAAACGCCGACGTTGGCCATGCTCGTGGAGCGAGAGCTCGAGATCCGAAACTTCGTGCCAGAGGACTACCTGGAGCTGCGCGCTGCGTTCGATGCGGGGCCGGCAGAGAGCGGGCCGCGCACCTACGAAGGCGTATATCTGCGCCCCGGCGTGAAGGGCCCGGAGGCACGCCGGCTGCCCATCGATGGCGAAGAGGCGGCGCGGCTAGAGGAGCGCGCCAAGCGCGGCGCGGCGCAGATTGCCTCGGTGACCCGGGAAGTGCGCAAGGTTCCGCCGCCGCAGCTGTACGATCTCACGGAGCTGCAGCGGCACGCCAACCGCCTCTACGGATTCACCGCGCAGCGCACCCTCGGGGTAGCGCAGAGCCTGTACGAGCGATGGAAGATCCTGAGCTATCCGCGCACCGACAGCCGGCATCTCTCGAGCACAGTAGCGGCGACGCTGCCCGACATCGTGGATGCGATTGCGCCAGCGTATGCGGGACTCCTGCCTGCGCCCATCGCGGCGGGGCTCGCTCTGCCCAAGCTATCGACGCGATTCGTGGATGATACACGGGTCAGCGATCACCATGCGATCCTGCCCACGCAAACCCCGGCGCCGGCCAGCTTGCCGGCCGACGAGCGGAAGATCTACGACCTCGTTTGCCGGCGCCTTCTTGCGGCGTGGCACGACGAGCACATCTTCGCGGTGACCACCGTGACCACGCACATCGTCGCGGATGCGGTGGCCGACGCGTACACCAGCTCGGGAACGAGCATCGAGCAAGTGGGCTGGAAGGTGCTGGACGTAGGCGGAGCGCGCACGGCAGCGAACAAGGGACAAGAGCCGACCCTGCCGGGGGGCCTGCAGAAGGGGATGCCCGTGAAGGTGCTGAAGACGAAAGTGACGCCGAAGCAGACCCAACCGCCGCCGCATCTGAACGACGCGACGGTGCTCACGGCGATGGAGACGGCTGGCCGCGGGCTCGAGGAGAAGGAGATGTCGGAGGCGATGCGGGCGCGCGGGCTCGGAACGCCGGCCACCCGCGCGGCGATCTTGGAGACGCTGTTGCGGCGCGGGTACGTGCTGCGAGAGGGCAAGGCGCTGCGGGCCACAGACAAGGGCATCGGCCTCATCGAGCGGGTGCATCCGCACGTGAAGAGCCCGGCGATGACCGGCGAGTGGGAGGCCAAGCTCGGTCGCATCGAGCGAAGGCAGGGCGAGCTCGAGCCGTTCATGGAGGATATCGAGGCCTATGTGCGCGAGGTGGTGGGGACCATTCGAAGCAGCGGGCCGGCCGAAAACAAGCTGCGGGAGTATCCGTATGCACTGCCGGCGAACAAGGTGGCGGGTGCGCAGAGTGGAGATGCAGGTCCCCTCCCCCCAGCCCATCCCGCAAGCGGGACGGGAGGCGAACGCGCGGGTACCCTCACCCCGCGTGCAAGCGGGACGGGAGGCGAAGGTGCGGGATATGCGGGTTCCCTGCCCTTGCCCCCTCCCGCGAGCGCGCGGGGTGGCGCGAGGGACCTTGCTTCGCTGCTTCGCGATGCCTTTCATTTGGCGGCGTTTCGGCCGTATCAGGAGGCGGTGTGTCGGTCGGTGGCTTCGGGCGACGACGTGCTGCTGGTGATGCCCACCGGCGCGGGCAAATCGCTTTGCTATCAGCTACCGGGCATCGCCCGCGGGGGCACCACGCTGGTGGTGAGCCCGCTGGTGGCGCTCATGGAAGACCAGGTGTCGAAGCTGGTCGAGCTGGGATTCGCAGCCGCGCGCATTCATGCGGGTCGCGATCGGATGGAGTCGCGCGAGGTATGCAAGGCCTACCTGGAGGGTGCGCTCGACTTTCTGTTCATTGCACCGGAGCGGCTACGGGTGCGTGGGTTTCCCGAGATGCTGGCGCGGCGCAAACCTTCGCTCATCGCCATCGATGAGGCGCACTGCATCTCCCAGTGGGGCCACGACTTCCGTCCCGACTACCGAATGCTGGGAGAGCGCTTGCCGCTCCTCATGCCGACGCCCATCGTGGCGCTCACCGCGACGGCGACGCCGGCGGTGCAAGACGACATTGCGACCCAGCTACGGCTGGCGAATCCGCAGCGCTTCATTCACGGATTCCGGCGAACCAACATCGCAGTAGAGGTTCTGGAGCGAAACCCCAGCGAGCGCATGCCGCTGGTGCGCGAGATTCTCGCGCCGCACGGGCGACGGCCGGCAATCGTGTACGCGCCCACCCGCAAGGAGGCCGAGTCGTTGGCCAAGGCGCTCAGCCCGCGAATTCGCGCGGCGGCCTACCATGCGGGCCTCTCTCCCGAAGTGCGCGATCGCGTGCAAACCGCATTCATCAATGGCAAGTACGACGTGGTAGTCGCCACTACCGCGTTCGGTATGGGTATCGACAAATCCAACGTTCGCACCGTGGTGCACACCGCGCTACCCGCCACTCTCGAGGGCTACTACCAGGAGATCGGCCGCGCCGGACGCGACGGAGATCCCTCGCGGGCGGTGCTGCTCTACGGCTTCAGCGACACCAAGACCCACGAGTTCTTCCTGGAGCGCGACTACCCCCCGGAGGCCCAGCTGGCGCAGGTGGAGAAGACGCTCGCCAAGGGTCCGCTGCATCTGGCAGAGCTGGCCCGCAAAGCGAAGGTGAAGGCCGAGGTGCTGGAGAAGGTCCTCGAGAAGCTCTCGGTGCACGCCGGTGTGCGCGTCGACCCAGAGGGCCTGGTTCACCCCGGCGACGGCAGCCTCGACTTCCGCGCGGCCTACGCAAGGCAACGCGCGCACAAGGTGGAGCAGCTGGAGAAGATGCGGCGCTTCGCCGAGTCGTCCACCTGCCGCATGCTGGGTCTGGTGCGACATTTCGGCGATCAGCACGACTCGGGAGAGCCCTGCGGCATCTGCGATGTGTGCGACCCCGGCGCGTGCGAGGCGCAGACGTTCCGAACGCCAACGCGCACGGACCAGGTCAGCCTGGAGAAGATTCTCGAGAGCCTCAACGCGCGCGCGACCGCGCCCACCGTGGGCCAGCTGCAGATAGAGCTGGGCATCGATCGCCACGAGCTCGGCCTCTTGCTCGGCGCCCTTGCCCGCGCGCACGCGGTGGAGCTGCGCGAGGACTCCTTCGAGAAGGACGGCAAGACCATCCACTACCAGCGGGTGCGCCGCACCGATGCAGAGGTCGACCTCGAGACGCTGCGCATCGAGGATCGACCCGAGCCGCCCCCGGAGCCTGCGCGCAAGTGGCGCGGTCGAAAGGGGTTTCGCCGCGCCAAGAGCGCCGCTTCCAAGAGCACCAGTGCCAAGAAGCGCGCGAGCACGGGCGCGCCGAGAGCCAAGCGCCCCAAGCGTTCCTGATCCGCAGCACGGGCACACTCATGCGGTGCCGGCGCCGACGATCTCCACCGAGAGCTCCCGGCGGAGCACCGTGCGGCCGCGGTGCAGGCGGCTCTTCATGGCCTCTACCGTGATGCCCAGCTCTGCCGCCACCTCGGGGCCGCTCAGCTGCTCCACGTCGCGCAAGAACACCACCTGCCGCAGCTCGGCGTCGAGGCGCCCGAAGGCTTGCTGCAAGGCCAGCGAGAGCTCGGCGTCGGCCCGGCCGGTGAGCGCTCGCTCGAGGAGGACTGCGTCGTCCGCCTCCTCCAGCGGCCCGGTACGCCGCGCCCGCGCAATGAGGCGCATGCACTCGTGCTTTACCACGGTGAACAGCCAGCTCGTCCACCGCGCGACCGCGTGCGCCGTGCCCATCTGCCGGGAGAACTGCACCAGCGTGTGCTGCACCGCATCGTCGGCGTCTTCGCTGGTCTGGCAAACGTGCCGCGCGAAACGCCGCACGTCTGGCTGATACCGTACCAGGAGCTGCTCGATGGCAGCGCGATCGCCAGCCCGCGCCGCCTCTACCAGCGCGTCTTCGCCTTCCCGGCTCCGGGTCACGGGCGGTCCTGAAAGACCAAGGCCCGCGCCAGAACGAGACGCTCCCCGAGCAACGTAGCGTCCACTCGCAAGCGCCGCGCGGCCTCGGCTGGCGGCAGGCCAAGCACGTCGACGAAGAGGAGCGCCTCCCGAAGCTCGCGGGTCAACATAGCCATGAGCGTAGCAATGCGGCGGGCGCGCGCGTGGTCCATCGGAGAAAGGAGCGACGGCAGCCGGAAAAGGATTTCGACCGGCCCACGTTTTTTTGAGAATCCTTCGGCAGGGGTCGCGCCTCCTTCCAGCAAGGAGATAGAACTCATGAATCACAACGTCGGCTCTCGCGATCGCTGGCTGCGGGTGCTGGGCGCCCTGCCGCTGGCTACCTGCGCGGTCTTGGCCCCCTACTCGCTTCCGCTTCGGCTACTCGCTTTCGGGTTGCCTGCGCTCTACATGCTGGGCACGGCGCTCTTCGGCAGCTGCCTGGGCTACGCGCTCATGGGAAAGAGCACCTGCCCGGCGCGGCAAACCTGATGTTCGCCAGCAAGTCGCTCACCGAGCACCTTTTGCGCGGCCTGGTCGGCGTGGGCGCGCTGGCCACCTTGGCAGCCTACGGCAGCCTCGGGTGGCCGATGCTGCTGCTCCTTCCGGTGGCGCTCGTCGCCCTTCGCGGCTGCCCCACCTGCTGGACCATCGGTCTCGTCCAAACCGTGTGGGCCAAGATGAGAGGTCGGCCGCCCACCGGCGCCTGCGTCGATGGCGCCTGCGCCGGCCCTTGAGCCTCACTTCGCAGGCAGAGGTCGCCGTTGCTCGTCGAGCGAGCGGGTCTTCTCGGTGATCACGTCGCCGGTGTGGATCGTGCTCTTCTTCTCGATGAGCAAGAGGTGACACTCCTCGTCGGCGACGGGGTTGTGGCGCACGCCCTTGGCGACCACGTACATCTCGCCGGGGCCGAGCTCCACCGCTCCAGCCTCCATCTCGATGCGCAGGTGCCCGCGAAGCACCAGGAACAGCTCGTCTTCGTCCGGGTGCGCGTGCCAGGCCAGGGTGCCCTTCACCTTGGCCACTTTTACGTACGCGTCGTCGACCTCGGCGAGCACGCGTGGCGACCATAGTTCGGTGAGGGCAGCAGCCGCAGCCGCGGGAGACGTGACGTTTCTAGAGGGCATGCCAGAAGTCTACGCCGGAACGCGGGAATCAATCTGGGCAAGGGACTCGCACGTAGTTCGCGGGCGGCGGATTGCAGCTCGAGGCGGGCGGACAGTCCATTCGCGGCGTCGCCTGTATTATACACGCGACATTCCCCGCCCACCGGCGCACGGTCGCAGGAAACTCGGGGGCCGGCGGACAGCGATAGGGCACCGGCTTCGACGTCTGGCAGGGGAACTGCGAGCAGTCGGGGGGAATCTCGGAAGTGCACGCGCCGCCCTCCTGCTTCACCAGCCAGGTGCGGTCGGTTCGGGCCGGACCGCTGCTGGGCAACGTGGTGGGTACGGCTGTCGGCGCGCTGGGCGGCGCTACGACCACCGGTGCAGACGCCGTCGCAGAAGGCATGGCCGACGCTGCCGGCGGCGTGAGCTCCGGCGGGTTGTGCGATATCGGCGCCGCGGCGCCTCCGTGACAGCCGGCGGCAACGGTGACCACGAACGGAGCGGCGAGGAAGCGACGAGAAGCCATGGTGCGCATGATGTGCCTAGGCACGACGCTTTCGCGCTCTTTTGGCCAGCGCCGGGAGCTTGGCTGCCTTGCCCGACTCGAGGAGCTTGCGCAGCTCCTTCTCCATCTCGCGGCCGAACACCACGCGCACGGCTTCTTGCCCGGTGGGGCGCAGCGCCTCGAAGAGCCCGCCCGCGTCCTTGGCGTCGATGGCACCCTTCCCCGCGCGGTCCACGAAGAACTCCACCAGATCGGCCGCGGCCCGCGCCATGTGCTTGCGCAGCAACGTGGCAGCGCCGGCGGAGGTCTCGAGATCGATGCCGGCGCCCTCGAGCTTCATGGCCACCGCCAAAAGGGCCGGGCTCGCCAGCAGATACACGTCGCCCTTGGGCTCGAGAATCCGCGCGCGAACCAGGTCCGCCAAGAGGCCGGGTCGGCGCGCGCCGCACAGCTCGTAGACCTCTTCGGTGGTCACCGTACGCGGGCGGTCGTTGGCCCAGGAAGCCTGCATCTGCTGCTCGACCCCCAGCCACTCCGCGAGATCCACCTCGCCGCGATCGATGCTGGAGCACAGGTCGCGAATGGCGTCCATGCGGAGCCCGCGGTCCTGAAGCTGCGCGACCAGCGCGAGGCGCTCGACGTGCGGCTTGCCGTAGAAAGCTACCCGCCCGCGAATGACCGGCGGCATGAGCGCGCCCTTCGATTGGTAGAAGCGAATGGTGCGGCTGGGCACGCGGGTCTGGGTCGCGAGCTCGTCGATGGTGAGCTCGCCCTCGTGCTCGGGGCTACCGTCTTCGCTATGGCTGGCTGGGCTGGTCATCCGCGTTCGTGCTTTCGTTCTATCACGCCATCGACCGGATGATCTCCCGAGTCCCGCCGCCGTCGCGGGAGAGCGCGATCAGGTGGCCCAGGGCCTTGCGCAGGGTCTTTCCCCACGATGCGCTCTTGTAGGCCACGCCGTGTCGCTCGCAGATATCGCGGATGGCGGGCGCGATCTCCCGCAGCCGTTGCGGCGGCAAGGTGGGAAACAGGTGGTGCTCGATCTGCCGGTCCAGACCGCCGCAGAGCACCGACACCGGCAGGCTGACCTCGAAGTCGTTGGAGGCCTCCACCTGCATGGCGTACCACTCGCCGCGGCTCTTGGGGCGGGCCCCCATGGGGTAGCTCTTCACGTCCTCGCCCACGTGACCGCAGTAGATGGTCGCCGCCGAGTACACGTCGCGCATCGTCTCTGCGAGCCAGTTGCCGAGCAGCACCTTCCAGAAGAACGGTCCGGCGAGGAGCGGGAAGAAGACGTAGTTCTTCAGGTAGTAGGGCGCCCACTTCCGCAGCGAGCGCTTCCACGCGAGCACCTTGCTGGCGCGCGAGCGGTCGGGCAAGACGTCGAGCTTCTGCTCGAGCCCGTTGTCGAAGAACACGTCGTTGAGCCCGGTGAAGTGCGTGTTCATCAGGAACGCGAAGTTCGGCGCGAGGACTCCGACCATGAAGGCGCGCTGGAACCGCTGCCGCGGCGAGGACGGCGTCTGGTCGGTGAGGCGCGCGGGGCCGAAGTGGATGTCCGGGTCCTTTCCGGCGACGTTCGTGTTGCCGTGGTGCTTCACGTTGTGGCCTTCACGCCACGACTCCTCGTCGATGGGCGTGTCCCACCGGAACGTGCGCGAGCGGAACCGCTCGGCGCCGTCGAGGCGGTCGTACGCC
>JBBQWQ010000033.1:0-82455 GCA_038210445.1 Polyangiales bacterium | reverse complement strand
CAAGACCATGATGGAGAAGGTCGCGGCCGCCGCGAAGGCCGCCGGCGGCGTGCACGATCCCGAGCTTTCCCTCGTGGCGGAGAACGCCTCGCTGGTCGAGGAGCCGTTCGTGGTGACGGGCTCGTTCGACCCCAAGTTCCTCGAGCTGCCGGCGGCGGTCATCCGCGCCGTGGCGCGCGGCCACCAGAAGTACTTCAGCGTGCAGAAGGACGACGACCACATCCTTCCCAAGTACATCGCGGTCGTGAACACCGCCCTCGACCCGGAGCGCATCGCGAAGGGCAACGACCGCGTGATGCGCCCCCGCCTCGCGGACGCGCGGTTCTTCTTCGAGAAGGACAGGAACGCGAAGGTCGAGGACCGCGTGGAGAAGCTCGCGGGGATCGTCTTCCACAACCGGCTCGGCACCGTCCGCGAGAAGATCTCGCGCCTGGAGAAGCTCGCGACGCGAATCGCAGGCGCGCTCGGCCTGTCCGCGGAGACCACGGCGCGGGTCGAGCGCGCCGCGTACCTCTGCAAGTTCGATCTCGCGACGCTGATGGTCGGCGAGTTCCCCGAGCTCCAGGGCGACATGGGCCGCGCCTACGCCGAGCACGCGGGGCGCCCGGCGCGCGTCGCGAACGCCGTGCGCGACCACTACATGCCGGTAGGTGCCGACGGCGCCTTGGCCGACACCAACGTGGCGAACCTGGTGGCGCTCACCGACCGCCTCGATACCTTGGCCGGCTGCTTCGCGGTGGGGCTCAAGCCCACCGGCAGCGCCGACCCCTTCAGCCTTCGCCGCAACTGCATCGCCATCCTGCGCATTCTCCTCGAGACGCCGCTGGGGGAGCTGGCCGAAGCAAACGACACCAGCCTCCAGCAGCTCCTCCGCCTCTCGTTCCGCGAGCTAGCGCGTCAGGGCAAGCCCCTCGACCTCTCCGAAGACGAGACGGTCGCCAACGTGTCCGCCTTCGCCGAAGAGCGTCTCCGCGGCCTCCTGGCCAGCAAGAGCTCCTCCGCGGTCGCCGACTGCGTGCTCGGCGCGACTTCGCCCGAGGGCACCACCCACGCGTCGTTCCCGCGGCGCGCCCTCGCCCGGGCCGAGGCCATCTTCGGCGCGGTCCAGGCCGGAGAATCGTGGATCGAGAAGGCCAAGACCGTCGGCAAGCGCCTGGCCGGCATCAGCAAGGAGGCCAAGCCGCACCTCCACCCCTCGCTCGACGCGAAGCCCGACGACGCCATCATCGTGAAGGTCGTGCAACAGATTGCAACCTACACCGAATCGCTCGCCACCAAGGCGGTAGTGTCGCGGGCGCTGGCGGCCGCCGAAGAGCTGGCGCGCGAGCTCGACGGCGTATTTACCCGCACGCTGGTCAACGATCCCGCCGACCCGAAGACGCAGCAGCGTCTGGAGGTCCTTTCCTACGGAGCCTCACGCATGCTCCGTCTCGGCGACTTCTCGAAGCTCGGATAAGGATCACTCCCATGGCAAAGTCGGTATTTTTCTTTGGTGAAGGCCGCTCGGATGGCGACCCCACGCGCCGCGATCTCCTGGGCGGCAAGGGCGCCGGACTGGCCGAGATGACGAACCTCGGGCTGCCGGTTCCACCGGGGTTCACCATCTCCACCGAGGTATGCAACGCCTTCTCCAAGGAGCGCAAGCTGCCGGCCGAGGTGCTCGCGGAAATCGATGCGGCGCTGAAAGAAGTCGAGAGGGCCACCGGCGCCCGCTTCGGCGACGCCGAAAACCCGCTCCTCCTCAGCGTTCGCTCCGGCGCCCGCGCCTCCATGCCCGGCATGATGGACACCATCCTGAATCTCGGCCTCACGGAACGCACGTTCGCGGGGCTCGCCAAGCGTACGAACAACCGACGCTTCGTGCTCGACGCCTATCGCCGCTTCGTCACCATGTTCGGCGACGTGGGCCTGGGTATCAAGCGGTCGCTCTTCGAAGAGGTCCTCGACCAGTCGCGCGCGCGCGTGGCGCAGGCGCGCGGCATCGACGTGACCCGGCTGAACCTGGAAGAGCTCAAGAAGAAGGTCCCCGACTCCGACATCGGCGAGGCCGAGCTCGAAGGCATCGTCCGTGCACAGAAAGAGATCGTGGCGCGAGAGACGGGTCGCCCTTTCCCCGACGACCCCCACGAGCAGCTCACGCTGGCCATCTCCGCGGTGTTCGGCTCCTGGAACAACCACCGCGCCCTGGTCTATCGCCGCATGCACGACATTCCCGACTCCTGGGGAACTGCATGCAACATACAGGCAATGGTCTTCGGCAACTTGGGCGACACGTCGGCTACCGGTGTGGCGTTCACCCGCGACCCCTCCACCGGTGCCCGCAAGCTCTACGGCGAGTGGCTGCCCAATGCCCAGGGCGAAGACGTAGTGGCCGGCATTCGTACCCCGATGCCGCTGTCGAACGACGGCAAGGACGAAAACTCGCTGGAAACGAGGATGCCGGCGGCCTACCGCACACTCGTCGACATCGCCAGCAAGCTGGAGCTTCACTTTCGCGACATGCAGGACCTGGAGTTCACCATCCAGGACACCAAGCTCTACATGCTCCAGTGCCGCGCCGCCAAGCGCACGAGCCGCGCCGCCGTTCGCGCCGCCGTCGAGATGGTGGGCGAGAAGCTCATTACCGAATCCGAGGCCGTGCTGCGCGTCGACCCCGCGTCGCTCGACCAGCTCCTGCATCCTACCCTGGACCCCAAGGCCGAGAAGACGCTGCTCGCTCGCGGTCTCCCGGCGAGCCCCGGCGCCGCCCAAGGGCACGTGGTGTTCTCCGCCGACGAGGCAGAGAAGATCGGCTCCCAGGGCAAGCCGGTCATTCTCGTGCGCATCGAGACGTCCCCCGAAGATATCCACGGCATGAAGGCCGCCCGCGGCATCCTCACCGCACGTGGTGGCATGACCAGTCACGCCGCCGTGGTCGCCCGCGGTATGGGCAAAGCCTGCGTCGCAGGCACCAGCCAGATCGCCATCTCCTACGCCCAAGAGACGATGACCATCCAGCGCAGCGAGGGCGGTCCCGTCGTCTTGAAGAAGGGCGATCTCATCACCCTCGATGGCGGCACCGGCTCGGTGTACCTGGGCGCCGTCCCCACCGTACCTGCCTCGCTCGGCGGCGAGTTCGACACGCTCATGGTGTGGGCCGACCGAACGAGGCACATGCACGTGCGCGCCAACGCCGACACCCCGCTCGACGCCAAGACCGCACGCGCCTTCGGCGCCGAGGGCATCGGGCTTTGCCGCACCGAGCACATGTTCTTCGACGAGTCGCGCATTCGCTCGGTCCGCGAGATGATCCTCGCCGAGACCAAAGAAGGCCGCGAGCGCGCCCTCGCCAAGCTCCTGCCCGAGCAGCGCAGCGACTTCGTTTCCATCTTCCGCGAGATGGACGGCCTGCCGGTGACGATTCGCCTCCTCGACCCGCCGCTCCACGAGTTCCTTCCCACCGAGAAGAAGCAGATCGACGAGCTGGCCGGCATTCTGCAGATGTCGGCGCAGCGCCTGGAGCTGCGTATTCGCGAGCTCCACGAGTTCAACCCCATGCTCGGCCATCGCGGGTGTCGACTGGCCATCACCTATCCGGAAATCTACGCCATGCAGGTGCGCGCCATTCTCGAGGCCGCGCGCGAAGCAGTGGCCGCGGGCGTGAAGGTGCTTCCGGAGATCATGATCCCGCTCGCCATCACCCAAGCCGAGCTCGACATCATCCACGCCACCGTGGAGCAGGTGGCGGCCGACGTGTTCGGCAAGGATGCGCCGGTACCGTTCCTCTTCGGGACCATGATCGAGCTTCCGCGGGCGGCGCTCCTCGCCGACGAGCTGGCCAAGACCGCAGAGTTCTTCTCCTTCGGTACCAACGATCTCACGCAAGCCACGCTGGGCCTGTCGCGCGACGACGCGGGCAAGTTCCTCCCGGCCTACGTAGAGGCGGGCATCCTGCCCAAGGATCCCTTCGTGTCGCTCGACACCAAGGGCGTCGGCAAACTGGTGGAGACCGCGGTTCGCCTCGGAAAGCAGACCCGCCCCGACATCAAGCTGGGCATCTGCGGAGAGCACGGCGGCGATCCCGCCAGCATCGCGTTCTTCCAGTCGGTGGGCCTCGCCTACGTCAGCTGCTCGCCCTTCCGCGTCCCCATCGCGCGCCTCGCGGCAGCCCAGGCCGCACTCTCGCAGGCGGGTGCGGGCGCCGCCGCCAGCACTGCATAGTTTCTCTCCAAAGGTGCGCGGCGAAGATGAGCGTCGTCGTCACCTTCCCGGTAGCACCCGCGCGATACGCCCGGCCGCGTCGAGCGCGGTGCGGCTGGGGTCGAGACCGTCGCGCGTGGCGATGGCGACCACCGTCGCTTCGAGATCTGGAAAGTAGGCTGCGTAGGCGTGCAGGCCCGCCAGGTTCCCCGCATGGCTCCGCACCGGGCCGAGCGTCTTCCGGGTCTGCAGAAACACCCCAAGCCCGTAGAACACGTCGCCTCCTTCGTGGGTAGGCGTGGGCGTAAGCCAGGCTGCTTCCAGCGATTTTGGCGCAAGGTCTCCGCGGCCCCAGCTGCGGGTCCATCGCACCAGGTCGGCGAGCGGCGCGACGAGATCTCCGGCTGCGTAGAGCATCGACGGACGGCTACGCACGCCGGTGCGATGTCCGCTCTCGTCGAAGGTCGGCTCCACCGGCTCGCCGGGCTGCTCCGGGTGAATGCTTGCGAGCCCTAGCGGCTCGAGGAATGCGTGCAAGATCTCCGCGAGGGGTTTGCCTTCGATGCGCTCGAGCAACATACCGGCGATGACGTAGTTGGTATTCGCATACGCGAACGGCGCAGGCGCCTTTCGTTGCGGCAGCGAGCCCGCGAAAGCCAGGAGCTCGGTCGGCGAAAATCGTGCATTGGGAGCGCTCCAGAAGCCCGGCGCGCGGTCGTAGGTGGGAAGGCCGCTGGTGTGCGAAAGGAGCTGACGAAGCGTACGCCCGCGCGCAAGGTCGACGTTGGGCAACCACGCATCGACCGCGCGATCGAGGTCGAGATGGCGAGCGTCGAACACCCGAAGCGCGGCCATCGCCACCACCGTCTTGGTGAGGCTCGCGAGCCGCAGCGGGCGTGGGCTCGGAGCGAGCAGCGTCTCGCACGAGCCAACCTGCACGCCGACGAACAGGCCGCCTTCGACGGAGCTTCCCACGCCCCCAAGCAAGGGCATCACGCGTTCGCGAACGGCGTCGCAGATCGCAGGCGGGGTGACGGAAGCCGCCGCGCCAGGCTCCGGCGCAGGCGTTCGCAGCGCTCGGGGCGCAGCCGATACCGAGGAGCAGGTCCTTTGCGCGACGGCCACACCACCGTTCGGTGCTTCGCACGCGCCGAGGGCGACCCCCATGCAGACCACACCCGCGCGCCAGTGACTACCCATGCGACCGAGCAAGAGCATAGCGCAGGGCGGCGCGCCGATTCTCCTATCCTGCGCCGGCAGGCTGCGTATGGATCGAGGAGGAGGTTCTCGTGAGCGATCTACCCAGCTACCGCAAGGCCGCGCTTCGGCACGCAAACATCATCGTGACCACCACCAACGACTGTGCAGGCCACGACGTGGCCGAGTATCTCGGCATCGTGCGCGGCATCGTGGTCCGCGCCACCAGCATCGGCCAGGGCTTGGTCGGCGCCTTCAAGTCGCTGGCCGGAGGCAACATCGAAGAGTACGTCGAGGTCTGCGAGGCGGCGCGCCGCGACGCCTTCCGCGCCATGATGGAGCAGGCCGAAGCGGTCGGCGCCCACGCTGTCATCGGCATGCGCTACGACGCCACCGAGTTCTCCCAAGGCGTTGCCGAGGTCCTCGCCTACGGAACCGCCGTGCGCCTCGCGAGGTAGCAGCGTTCACCGCGGCGTCATGGCGAAGCGCCGGAGCGCATCGTCGAGGTCGCGGTCGTCGTCCGCGTCGGCCAGGCGCACCAGGCTCTCCCGCAGCCGGGGATCGCTGGTGGCCTCGGCGATCACCCGAACGCGCGGCGCGCTGGTGCGGTCCCATCCGAGCAAGATTCTGGCTGCGGCGGCGCGCTCGGTGGGCTCGGCGCCGGGATTCTGCAGCAGCTCTTCAATGCGCTCGGGCGAAGTCCCGGCCTCCCGATAGCTCTCGCGATCAGCGATGCGCACGATGCGCGCGAGCCAAACGTCGGCAGCGTCTTCGGCGCGCTGCAAGAGCACGTGCGCGTCGCGTCCCCGCGTCTCGTGGCGCGTCTGCGCGGCGGCGATTCGCGCGACCAGGCGGGCTGCGACATCGGCGTTGGGCAACGCGAACGTTTGCCTCTGCTCGCGGCCGCGAGCGCGATACGCGATCTGCACCATGGTCTGCGGCACCAGCGTCTCGACCGACACCACCGCGGGAGTGGCGACGAAGCGCGTGCGGCCCATGCTCTCGAGGCAAATTCCGTCGTCGGCGACGCTGACTCGCGTGCGGAGGAGGAGCGCGAGCGCTCCCAACGGAAGAAACAGCGCCACCGCGCAGAACGCCCCGAACCAATCTCCAACGGTGCCAGAGCGCAGGTAGAGGAGGCCGAAAATGCTCATGAAGGGGACGACCATGGCGAAGAGAACGCCGAGGATCCCGATGGGCTTGGTGGCCGGGAACATCGCGGCGGCCTCGGCTCCGCGAAGGCCAAGCAGTCCCACCAGGTGTTCGGCATCCCCCTCTTCCACCACCGCGACGAGCGCGCCCCGGTGACGATGCAGGAGCGTCAGGTGCGTGCGCGACGACGCGCGATCGACGGCTGCCCCCACGATTTCACCGAGGGTGCCGAAGAGTCGCCCGCCCACCGTGACCCGCGCCCCATCGAGCACCACGCGCTGCCGGCGCCCCGGCGCTGCGCCGAGGAAGACCGATCCAAGTGCGACGGAAAAAGCCACGATGAGGCCCACCGCGTCGAGTGCCGTTCCCCAAAACGCGATCACCGACGCGGCTCCCAGCACTGCCGCCGCCACCAGCGGAACCACCCGCGTGCGCAGCGGGCGCAAGACGAGCTCAGCCGACGCGGATGGATTCTCGCGCGGCTGCGATGGTTGCATCGATGTCGGCCTCGGTGTGTGCGCCGCTGAAGAAGGCAGCTTCGAACTGCGACGGCGGCCAGTACTGCCCGCGCGCCAGCATCTTGCCGTGGAAGGCTCCGAAGTGCTTGGTGTCGGACTTCATGGCGTCGCCGAAGTTCTTCACCGGCCCCTTCTGAAAGTAGAGCGTGATCATCGAGCCGAGGCGAGCGACGTACGCGTCGACCCCGGCGTCCTTGGCGGCAGCGGTAAGGCCGGCCTCCAGCCGCGCGCCGAGGGCCTCGAGCTTGGTGTAGAGTGCATCGTTAAGCCGTGCCAGGGTGGCGAGGCCGGCGGTCACGGCAATGGGGTTCCCGCTGAGGGTGCCCGCCTGGTACACCGGACCGAGGGGCGCGATCTTCGACATGATGTCGCGCCGACCGCCGTAGGCCGCCAGGGGCATTCCCCCGCCGACGATCTTCCCGAGGCACGTCATGTCGGGCGAGAGCCCCGCCCTGCCCTGGTAGCCGCTGCGCGAGAGCCGGCACCCGGTCATCACCTCGTCGAAGATGGAGATGGCGCCATGCTGCTTGCACAACGCGATGATGGCCTCGAGAAAGCCCGGCTCGGGAACCACCAGCCCCATGTTCCCCACCACCGGCTCACAGATGACGGCAGCGATGCGGCTGCCTTCGGCGCGGAAGAGCGCCTCCAGGGCCGGCACGTCGTTGAAGGGCAGCGTGAGCGTGGAGCTGGCGGTGGCCGCGGGAACGCCCGCGGAGTCGGGAACCCCAAGGGTCATGGCGCCAGACCCGGCCTTCACCAGCAAGAAGTCGGCATGCCCGTGATAGCAGCCCTCGAACTTCAAGATGGCGTCGCGGCCGGTGAAGCCGCGGGCCGCTCGCAGCGCCGCCATGGTGGCTTCGGTACCGCTGGACACGGCGCGCACCATTTCCATCGACGGGTAGATTGCGCAGAGCGTCTCCGCGAAGCGCACCTCGAGCTCGGTGGGCGCACCGAAGCTGGTGCCATTGGGCAAGGCTTGGCGAATCGCCTCCAGCACCTCGGGGTGCGCATGGCCAAGGATCATCGGGCCCCAGGAGCCGATGTAATCCGTGTATTTTGCACCATCTGCACCATACAGGTAGGCGCCCTCGGCGCGACCGATGAAGATGGGCTCGCCACCCACGCTGCGGAACGCCCGTACCGGGCTGTTGACTCCGCCAGGGATGACCTTCTGGGCTCGCGCGAACAGCTCTTTGGAAACGGGATCCGACATCGGTACGCTCACTTGGGAATCACGAAGGAGTAACGAAGACGCCCGAAAGGGCCTTGAAACGGACTCATTTTGGCCCGCGAAAGAAGTCGCACCACACACCCACCCTCGGTGGTGCCCTCGTAGGGCGGGTCGAGGGCGACGCCTGCGACCGAGCCCTCGTTGGTGAACGAGACGGTGGCGATGCCGGGACCGGTCACGCCGTTGTCGTTCTTGCAGCTCGCCAGCACCGACGACATCTTGTCGAGCGCCGTCTTGCCGAGGGCTGGGCTGAAGGCGCTGGAATCGACCGGCACGTCGACCGACGGCTTGCTGGACGCGGAAGCGGACGCGGACGCTGGCTGCGTCGCAATGGGCGAGGGCACCGCGCTGGGAGCCCCTTGCACGGTGGTCGCCGCGCCGCTCGGTGCGGGCAGCGCGCCGCTGGCCCCCGCGGACGGAGCCGGAGCGGTGGCCGACGACGACGGCGGGGCCAAAGGCTGCGGCACGTCGGTAAACGCCGGCGGCGGCTCGAAGGGGGGCGGAAGGGGTACCGACAGCGGAGCCGTGGGGGCCGCTGATGCAGCGCTCGGGAGCGCCTTGTGCGCGGCAGTGCCGCCGCGCTTCATGAACGCCACGACCCCGACCGCTCCCACCAGCAGCACCATGAGCGCTATCACCGCGATGAGCACCGCGCGCTTCGAGCCTCCGCTGCGGGTCGAAGCAGCCTGGGGCGCGGCAAAGCCGGGCGCCGGCACGAAGCCCGGATGCGCCTGCATCGACGAGCCCCCGGGCCCCGGAGCGCCAGGCCCCGGCGGAAACATCGGCGGCGGCGCGCCGGGCATGGGCCCATAGCGCGAGGGATCGTGCATGCCGAGTGCGCTGCTTGCGCCACTCTCGCCGAAGTTCGGCGCGGGAAAGGCGCCGCTCGGCCCACTCGAGATCACCGGCGCGGTGGTCTCACCGAATGCCGGCGACGGCGCGAACGGATGCGGCGAAGGGCCCATGTTTTGGCCCATGCCCATGTGCTGGCCCATGCCCATGTGCTGGCCGACGTTCTGAGCGGCAGCCATCGGGGCGCCCATGGACGGGGTCGCCGGCCGCGCAGGGAACCCAGGGAAGGCTGCGGGCAACGGGTCCTGCGCGCGGGCGCCGGCTTGCATCGCCGCTGCGCGTGCTTCCGCGAAGCCTGCGGGGTTGTTCAGCGCCAGCGTCGTCTGCAGCGGCGACCCCGCAGAGCGAACGATGGGCGTCTCGGGCGGTGGATCGAAGAAGCGGTCCGGGAGCCGCGGCGCATTGGCGAGCGCGAGCGTGCGCTGCGGTTCGTCGGCCGGGTGCAGCTCGCCGGAATCGACGTCGGCGACGTCGTCTTCCAGGTCCTCGAGGCGCGGCGGATCCGCGAACGGGTTCTCGTCCATGCGAATCGTGCCCGGCGGGATGGTGCTCGGCGACGTGGCAAGGTCTGTACCCGCGCGATAGCCGGAAGGCGCCATCATGGTCGGGCCGTCCTCGTCGTCGTCGTCGCGGCCAAAGAGCTGCTTACCGACCGAATCGGGCATCGTGGGGTCGGGCGCCGCGAGGGTCGCGTTGAGATCTTCGACCGCACCGGCGCGCTTGGCGCGCGCCACCAGAGCTGCGAGTTCGTTGGACGAGCTCACCGTGGTGAGGATCTCGCCCCCCATGGGCATCTCGAGCGGCGGCGTCGCGCGCGCAGCCGCGAACGCCACGTGCTCTTTGGATACGCGAATCGCGTTCTTGAGGGCTCCCCAGAGCTCGCCAACGTCCTGCCAGCGATCGCGGGTGTGCAGGGCGAGCGCCCGCGCGAACACCGCCTCGACCTCGTCGGCCACGCTCACCCCAAAGAAGCGAGGCGTCGGGCGACGAATGGGGTCCACCGCCGCTTGCGCAAACTGCCCCAGATGATCGCCGTCTACCGAGGGTACGTCGCGGAGCAGCTCCACCATGATTTGCGTGAAGGAGTACACATCGCTCCACGGCCCAATGCCGCCAAGGCTCTCGTCGAACTGCTCGGGCGCGCCGTAGGCCGGCGCGAAGATGCGAATGTGGCCGAGCGTGACCGCGCGCGGGCCCATCTCGAGGGCGTGGTCGCTGACGATCTTGGCGACGCCGAAATCGAGCACCTTCACCCGGTAGGTGCCTTGCGTCTTGGCGATGAAGAGGTTGCCGGGGTTGACGTCGCGATGCACGACGCCCTGCGAGTGCGCGTACGCGAGGCCGTCGGCAGCCGAGTCGAGCAGCCGCACGATCTCGTCGAGGGGGCGGCCGGTCTTGCCCTGGGTCCGGCGGTTCTCGAGATCTTCGGCCAGCGACAAGCCCTCGAGCCACTCCAGCACCATGTACGGCACGAGCGCGCCGGTGGCGGGCGCCATGGTGGTTCCGGAGGCGATGCTCCGTGCAATATGCAGGTTTCCCTGGGAGAGCCGGTAGTGCAGGCGACTCTCGTCGCGGAATCGCCGGATGAACGACTCCACCATGGCGGAGCCGAGCGCCGACGGCAGCTTCAGGCACTTCACGGCGATCGGCTCTTCGAGGCCGATGTGCTTGCCGCGATAGACGGCCGAGAAGCCACCCTCACCGACCATCTCGTCCACACGGAACTGGCCGTCCAGTACCTGTCCGACGAGGCCGAAGACGTCCTGCCGACTCACGCTCCGGAGGATACCGGTAAGCTCGGAACTTTCCCCGACAAATCGGTCATGTCAGAAATGACCTGTCAATTCGCCGGATAAAAGGCCAGTCGGGCCCCCAGGACCAAACTGCTGCGGTCGGAGGTGCGGCTCGCGATGAGCTCGTACCGGAGATCGGGCCCGATGGCGAACATCTTCCCAAGCTTGACCTCGTAGAAGGCGCCGGCAGCGATGATCGACTGGACGCCGCCCACGGTCTCGTAGTTGCCCTCGCGCTTCACGCGAGAGCTCACCGAGCCGACCCCCACCTGCCCGTAAATGCCCAGGTAGTTCGCCAGGACCGGGGGCATCACGCAGGCGCAGAAGGCCATGAGCGGAAAGCCTTCGACCCGCAGCCCGCCCCCGCCGCCCACCGATTTCCAGTCGGAATTCTCGAACGTTGCGCCCCCGCCCCAGACTCCGACATTGAGGTAGGGCGTCAGCGCACCCATGAACATGAAGCTGAACGAGTAGCCCGGGAGCAGCGGGGTCGACCCGTAGTAGTCTGGGTTCTGGTTCAGCCGAACGTCGTTCGGGTAGCCCGAGGCGCTGGCAACGCCGAAGCCGAGCGAGGCTCCGAGGACCACACCGTCTCGCAAAGGCTTGGGGGGCTTGGTCGACGACGGCGCTGCAGTGTCGGCCGGGGTCGGGGCATTGGGCAACGCGGGGCTCGCTGCTGGGACCGGGGCGACCGCGGCGTCGGCGGCGACCGGAGGTGCCGAGGCGGACGGAACGGTGATGGCGGGCGGGCTTTCCTGGGCCAGCGCCGGTGCGGCCCAGGCCAGGGTCAGAATCAGCGGCACGAGGCCATACGACGAGATGCGGGTTCGGATCATCGGCTGTGCATCGCATCAAAGCGCAACGCGTCGCGCCGATCCACCACGATCGCCAGGGTCTTCGGGTTCGCGGGCGCGAGGGCGCGGCCGTGGCACGTCGACCCAGCGCGATGGGGAGCTGAGCATGCGGCGAAGCGGTCTCGTCACAATTTTCCAGCAACACCGTCGCTAGCCGGAATCGTGCCAGACACTTTTGTAGGATACACGCGCAGAAATACCCCAGGAAAAAAGCGCTGTATTTTCCGAGATGCTTTCTGTTCAAACCAATTGATTTGCGCTCAAACGACTTATTCCGCGGACAAAACCGATGGACAGCGCCATCGATCCGTAGTTCTTACATGGCCGATGACGTCCCGCGAGCTCACCCTGGAAGCAGTCGATCCGGAGATCGCGCAGCTCATCGCCGAGGAAAATCGGCGCGAGCACGAGACCATGCGTCTCATCGCGAGCGAGAACTACGCGTCGCACGCGGTGATGGCCGCCACCGGCTCTTGCCTCACCAACAAGTACTCCGAGGGGTACGCGGGCAAGCGGTACTACGAGGGGCAGCAGACCATCGACCAGGTCGAGGCGCTCGCCATCGCGCGGGTCAAAGCGCTGTTCACCGCTACCGCTGCGAAGCCCTGCGACCTTCACGTGAACGTGCAGCCTTACTCGGGCAGCCCCGCGAACCTCGCCGTGTACCTCGCGTTCCTCCAGCCAGGCGATACGGTCATGGGGCTCAGCCTTGCGGCCGGAGGCCACCTTACGCACGGCCACGCGGTGTCGATCACCGGGCGCTACTTCAAGAGTGTGCCCTACGGGGTGCGCCGCGAAGACGCGCGCATCGACCTCGACGAAGTGCGCAAGCTCGCCAAGGAGCATCGGCCGAAGCTGCTCTGGGCGGGCACCACTGCCTACCCGCGGGCGCTCGATTTCGAGGCCTTCCGATCCATCGCCGACGAAGTGGGCGCGATTCTCGCGGCCGACATCGCACACATCTCGGGGCTGGTGGCCGCGGGGGTGCACCCCTCGCCGGTGGGCCTCGCCGACGTCATCACGTCGACCACCCACAAGACCTTTCGTGGTCCGCGCGGCGGCATGATTCTCTGCAAGGCGGAGCACGCGTCGGTCATCGACAAGGCCGTGTTCCCCGGCCTCCAGGGCGGCCCTCACAACAACACCACCGCCGCCATCGCGGTGGCTGCCAAAGAGGCGCAAGGCCTCACGTTCAAAGGGTACGCCGAAGCGGTCGTGGCCAACGCCAAGACCCTCGCTGCGGCGCTCGGCGAGAAGGGGCTCCCGGTCACCACCGGCGGCACCGACAATCACCTCATGTTGGTCGACCTCACCAGCAAGGGCATCGGTGGCAAGCCCATCGCCCGCGCCCTCGACAAGGCGGGCATCGTCCTCAACTACAATGCCGTGCCCTTCGACACGCGCAAGCCCTTCGATCCGTCGGGCCTTCGCCTGGGCACGCCGGCGGTTACGTCCCGCGGAATGGGTAAGGAGGAAATGATGCGCCTCGCCAGTTGGATCGCCGAAGTCGTGGAGAGCCCCACCGACGAAACGAAGCTCGACCGCATCGCCACCGAGGTCCGCGACGTGTGCGCCAAGTTCCCGGCGCCGGGGATTCGCGTTTGATGCGGCTCCAGCGATTTTGGCCGGCGCTCCTCGCAGCCGGCGCGGCGCTCCTTTGCGATGGAGGCGCCGTTCGCGCCGAAGGTCCGACCGCGAGCGTGGAGCTCCCGCGCTTCGTGCGACCGCAAAAGCCCATGTCCGACGAGGCGGTAGACGACGCCCTGGCGGTGCCGCCGGTGGAATACGGCAAGTGGCAGGGTACGGGCTACGGCGCATACCTCGCGCCCAAGCACCTCGACGTCGGCCCCGACGGCGGCGTCGACGTGATGCTGCACCTGAACGGCGCCATGATGGCCGAAAAGGAGTGGCGGGAAAGCGGCCTGAACGCCGTGGTGGCCAGCATCGCCATTCGCGAGATTGTTGGCTCTGCAGGCTACGCGAAGCTCTTCGCCGAGCCCGGCTACCTCGACTACGTGCTGCGCTCGACCCTGGCCGACCTCCAGAAGAACGGTGAGCGACGTGCCACCCACGTGCGCCGCCTGGGCGTCGTCTCGTGGAGCGCGGGCATGGGCGGCGTGAGCCAGCTGGTGGGCAACCCAGCCACCCTCGCGCGCATCGACAGCGTCGTGCTGCTCGACAGCATTCATGCAACGTACACCGACCCCAAGAGCGGTGTGGCGCGCGTTGCCGTGCCCGGCCAGGCCGTGATGGGCCTGGGCGCCGACTGGGTCGACATGAAGGCTGTGGCCAAGTACGTGCGGCTCGCCAACGAGGCGGCCGACGGCAAGAAGGCCTTCGTCATCTCCGCGTCGGCCATCCTGCCGCCCGACTACGCCAGCTGCGCCGAGACCTCACGGGCGGTGCTGCGCGCGGTCTCATCGCCCGTCAGCGAGGTCGACGGCGGCGAGAAGAATGCGCTCGGCATGACCCCCAAATACCGCGCCGACAAGGGCGATCTGCACGCCCGCGGCTGGAAGGGCGGCGGACCCCACGACCACTTCGATCAGCTGCACCTCGTGGGCGACATGGTTCGCACGTACATTGCCCCACGTTGGAACCGAATGGCAGCGAGCGAGCGCAAACAGCTCACCGCCGCCCTGCCCGGGAACTGAAAAGTCAATGTCGGACGCCGCTCGCGCGGCATCGAGTGTCAGACCAAGTCAATGTCGGTCATTTCAACCCGTTGAAATGACCGAGGTTCGTTAAGGGGGAAGCGGACGGGGATCGTCCGGCGCGGGCTCGGGCTTGGTAGCCGCGGGCGGCGTGCTGGCGACCGGCAGAGTGGAGGTGCCGGCGGGCGGCGCGTCGGTGGGAATGGCGGCGGCGGTGGGCTCCTGGGTCGCTTTCGGCCGGACGAAGATCACCTTGGGATACGCTTTGGGCACTGGATGCCGAGCGTCCGTGAGGGGATCGGAGGCCGCGACCGACGCAGCGCTCACGGCGGTGCCGACCTGCGCGGTGGCCATCTGCGCGGCGGTGGGGGCGGCGGTCGGCGCAGCAAGTGGCGCGGAGGGTGCTGGCGGGGGCGACGAGGCCTTCGCGCCCAACGGGAGCACCCAAGCCACCAGGCAGAACGACGTGACGAACAGCGCTGCGCCGGCGAGCGCGGTGGTGGTGCTGCGTCGCCGCTCGCGCTTCTGCAGCGCCGGAAGCCGCAGCACGGTGTCGGACCGCGGACTCACCCGCGCCGGCACCGGCGAGCCGCTGGTGCGAGGGCCGGCCATCGAAGGCGGCGGCGGCGGCGAGCTCCCGCGATCCGGCATGTCGACCGGCACCCCGATGGTCTCGAAGTGCGCAGCGATGCGCTCCACCGAGAGGCGCGCGCGGGAAGGCGCGAAGGGCAAGAGCGCCAGCGCCAGCTCGCCCACGTTCTGGAAGCGCTGCGCCGGGTCCTTGCGCAAGCAGTGCATGACCACTTCGGCGATGGCCGGGGAGACGTCGGGATTGAACTCTCGAAGGTGCGGGGCCGGCTTCTCCAGAACCAGAGCGCAGAGCTGCGTCACCGACTCGGCAGTGAATGGGGGGCGCCCCGCCAGCGCCTCGTAGAGCGTGACCCCGAGCGACCAGATGTCCGAGCGACCATCGACGTGCGTCGACGAGCGCATCTGCTCGGGCGACATGTACACCGGCGAGCCCATGAGCATCTGGGTGGTCACCAGCGAAAGATCCGTGTTCATGACCGAGCCGGTGAGCGCGGCTTTCGAGATGCCGAAATCGAGGATGCGAATCGACTCGATGTGCCCTTGCTCGGTGACGAAGATGTTCTCCGGCTTCACGTCGCGGTGGACGATGCCAAGCACGTGCGCGGCCGCCAGCGCTTCGCACGCCTGGATGGCGATCTCCGCTACCCGGCGCTCGCCGACGCGCCCCTCGGCCTCCACCACGGTGCGCAGATCGCGCCCCTTCAGGTACTCCATGACCATGAAGGGCCCGCGGCGATCGTCGACGCCCACGTCGAAGACCTTCACCGAATACTCGCTGCGCACGCGCGCGGTGGCCTTGGCCTCGCGGGCGAAGCGCACCACCAGCTCCTGGTCCACCAGCATGGCGGGCTTCAGCAGCTTCAGCGCGACTGTCTCGCCCAGCTCCTGGTGCGACGCCGCAACCACTACCGCCATGCCGCCTTCCGCGATGGTGCGCTCGTAGACGTACTTTCCCCCGATGCGCTCACCGAGCTCGAACGGCCGGAGCGACGCCGCGCTCGGGCTCACGACGACCTTCGCGGACGCAGGCGCCTGCGGTGAGACCTTGGGAGACGACATGCTCGACCGTCAAGGTTACCGCTGGGCTACGCGTTAGACCAACCCAATGTGAGGTGGGTAAGCCACATACACAGGCGACCTTGCCTACTTTCGCGCGCCGGTGAACTTGCCCCGGTGCTCCGGGTGCTCGTTCTCGAAGGCTTGCAGGCTCTCGCGGGTGATCTCCACCTCGACCACGCCGTCTTTTTCCAGGGTGGCCTGGCAGCCCAGGCGCGAGGTGGCGCGCACGTCGAAGGCTTTGTCGAGGATGTCGTTCTCCTCGTCCTCGGCCTCCGAAAGGAGCTCTTGGCCCTTGAGCACGTACACGTGACACGTGGAGCACGCGCACACGCCGCCGCAGGCGTAGCCTTCCGGCGCGTCGACGCCCTGCGCCGCTTTGAGGAGCGAAGTACCGATGGGGACGATGGCTTCCCCGTGACCTTTGAAAATGACGGTGGGCATTGGGGCGTTTCCCTAGGGTTGGCTTCGGAATCCGCCTCTAGCATGGGCCACATCGATACCGAGGGCGTTTTCGACCGTGCTCTCGATGTCGCCCACCTGCTTGCCGGCGATCGCCTGGGCAATGGCGCGGTTCATGCGCTTGCCGGCGAACTCGCGGGTGGCGACGTCGAGTGCATCGATAGAAGCCTTGATGATGTTGGCGTCGTCGCCCTTCGCAGCTGCGTCGAGCGCCGCCAGCGCCGCCTCGATGATGCTGCGCTCCGCACCCTCCAGGAGCGCCGCATCGGCCTCCACCGCCTGTCGCGTGGCTCGGAGAATACGTGCAGCGTCCACGCGATTTTCCGCCAGCTTGCGCAGCGCCAAGTCTTCCTCGCCATGGTCGAGGGCGTCGAGGAGCATCTGCTCTACCGTTTCGTCGTCGAGCCCGTACGAGGCCTTCACTTCCACCGTTTGCTCCTGGCCGGTGGTCGCCTCCTTGGCGTGCACCTGAAGGAGACCGTCGGCGTCGACCCGGAAGCTCACCTCGAGGCGCGCCAGACCGGCCGGCATGGGGGGAATGCCCTTGAGCGTGAACCGCGCCAGGCTGCGGCAGTCTTGCACCAGCTCGCGCTCACCCTGCACCACGTGGACGGCGAAGCCGGTCTGGTTGTCTTCCTGCGTGGTGTAGGTGGCGCGCGCGCCGGCGGGAATCGTGGTGTTGCGCGGCAGGATCTTGTCGACCACGCCGCCGCCCACCTCGATTCCGAGCGAGAGCGGGAGCACGTCGAGGAGCAGCACGTCCTGCTTCTCCCCTTCCCCGGCCAGCAAGTGCGCCTGCACCGCCGCGCCCAGAGCCACCACCTCGTCGGGGTCGATGTCGGCCAAGGGCTCGCGCTTGAAGACTTCCTTCACGTAGGCGCGCACCGCCGGCACGCGGGTGGAGCCGCCCACCAGGATGACGCCATCGAGCTCCTCGGCGCGCACGCCGGCGTCGCGAAGGGCGCGGCGCGCAGCTACGCCGGTGCGATCCAGGAGCGGCTTCACCAGCTCCTCGAAGCGCGCGCGCGTGACGGTGGCGGCCTTGGGATCCTCGCCGAAGGGGTTCGCCACCGAGACCTGCGCTGCATCCGTGAGCCGGTGCTTGGTCTCCCGCGCGAGATCGAGCATCTGGCGCACCACCACCGGCTTCGCTTGCGCGGCCGCGTCCACCGCGAAGAGCCCAAAGAGCTCGGTCGCCAGGGCGCGATCCATGTCGTCGCCCCCGAGGGCGCTGTCGCCCCCGGTAGATTTGACCTGAAAGACGCCGTCTTCCAGCAGGAGCACCGTGATGTCGAAAGTGCCTCCGCCGAGATCGAACACCGCGAAGGTGCCGTTCTGCTTCTTTTCGAGGCCGTAGGCGAGGGCCGCCGCGGTGGGCTCGTTCAAGAGGCGCAGCACCTCGAGGCCGGCGAGGCGCCCGGCGTCTTTGGTAGCCTGCCGCTGCGCGTCGTCGAAGTACGCGGGCACGGTGATGACCGCGCCGCCGACCGCGCGCAGCTCGTCTTCCGCCAGGGCCTTGAGCGCGCGCAATATCTCGGCGCTCACCTCGACCGGCGTGAGCACGCGGTCTTGCACCCGAAAGCGCACGACGTTGGCGTCGCCCGCGCCTTGTGGCACGAAGTCGTAGGGCGCCATGCGCCGGGTCTCCGGATCGTCGGCGCCGCGCCCCATGAAGCGCTTCACGCTCACGATGGTGTCGCGAGGGGCGAGGGCCGCCCGCGCCTTTGCCGCAACTCCCACCAGCACGTTGCCGCTCTGCTCGTAGGAGACCACGCTGGGGAGCAGCGAGAGATCGTTGCAATCGCGAATGGCGATGGGCTCGCCGTCGCGCACGTAGGCCACCAGCGAATGCGTGGTGCCGAGGTCGATCCCGATGGGCCGCGGGGCCGCTTGCGGGTCGAAGATATCCATGAGAGCCATCGATCTAACTTTCTTCGAGGAGTGCCTCGAGCTCCTCTTGGAAGCGCCGCGCATAGCGGAGCTTACCCAAAAGGGGCAACAGCGCGCGGAGCTGGTCCGCGTCGCCTTGGGCGGTGGCGAAGCCCTGACCGAGCTCCTCCACCACACGGGTCGTCTGGCCGGCGATGGTCTCGCCGAGGGCGCGCACCTGCGCGGTGTCGCCGGAGGCCTTGGCGTCTTCGAGCGCTTCGCGCTGATCCATGACTTCCATGAGGAAGTCCGGCGCCGCCTTGGGCTCGTTCGTTTCGCCCACCGCGATACCCGCCAGCGAGAAAATCGCCTCGGCCCGGCGCACCGGATCGCGGAGAATGCGAAACGCCTCGTTCACTTCCACGGCCCGCGAGAGTGCTTCTCTGCGCTCGCCGCCGCCGCTCCCCGTGAACTTGTCTGGATGAAGCACCTTGGAGAGCTCACGATGGCGCCGCTCGAGCTCGTCTTTTGCGATGCCGTAGCCGGGACGGAAGCCGAGGACTTCGAAGGGATTCATCGGACGCCTGGCGCTAGACCGTGAACGAGTGCCCGCAGCCGCAATTGGTCTTCTCTTGCGGATTGGACCACTTGAAGCCGCGGCGCACGAGCTTGTCTTCCCACTCGAGCACTGCGCCATTCAAGTACACCAGGCTCTTGGGGTCGACGACCACACGGACCGGCGTACCGTCGGCTGCCGTGAGGTCGTAGATGCGATCGCGGGCATGCGGTTCGCCGTCGTGAAACTCGATGACGTAAGAGAACCCGGAGCAGCCCCCGCCGCGGATGCCGACGCGCAGAGCGGTGTTCTCTCTGCCGCGCTTCTTGATCTGCGTCTTGATGGCCTCCACCGCGGGCTGCGAGATCCCGATGTCGAGCTTGGCCTTGGCCTGGGGCTCGACCGGAGCTTGGGGGGTGTTCTGGGGTTCGGCGTTCACGGCGACTCCTGACTACTTCGTTTCGGCGGCTTTGCGGGCGGCCTGCTTGGAGCGGTAGTCCGCGATGGCGGTCTTGATGGCGTCTTCCGCCAGCACCGAGCAGTGAATCTTGACCGGCGGGAGGTTGAGCTCCTCCACGATGCGATCGTTCTTGATGGCTTCGGCTTCGTCCAGGGTCTTGCCCTTGATCCACTCGGTGGCGAGCGACGACGACGCGATGGCCGAGCCGCAACCGAAGGTCTTGAAGCGCGCGTCCTGGATGATGCCGTCGTCGCCCACCTTGATCTGCAGGCGCATCACGTCACCGCAGGCGGGCGCGCCCACCAGGCCGGTGCCCACGTTGGGGTCGTTCTTGTCGAGCGTACCCACGTTGCGGGGGTTCTCGGCGTGCTCGATGACTTTTTCACTGTAGGCCATGGTTTCCTCGAATCACGTAGCGGTGGCGGGGGAGAATCTCAGTGTGCGGTCCACTGGACCGTCTTCAGGTCGATGCCTTCTTTGTGCATCTCGTACAGCGGCGACAAGTCGCGGAGCTTGTTCACCTTGGCGATGACCAGCTCGGCCACGTAGTCGACCTCTTCCTCGGTGGTAAAGCGGCCCAGGCCGAAGCGAATCGAGGAGTGCGCCAGCTCGTCGCCCACGCCCAGGGCACGCAGCACGTAGCTGGGCTCGAGGCTCGCCGACGTGCAGGCGGAGCCGGAGCTGACCGCGACGTCTTTGATGGCCATCATCATGGCTTCGCCTTCGACGAAGTTGAACGAGATGTTCAAGTTGCCGGCCAGCCGGTGCTCGAGGGTGCCGTTGACGTACACCTCGTCGAGAGCCGCCGAGAACTTTGCGTGGAGCCGCTCGCGAAGACCGAGAATACGCGCGCTCTCGGCCTTGCCCTCTTGCATCATGATCTCGGCTGCCTTGCCGAAGCCGACGATGCCGGGAACGTTCAGGGTGCCGGACCGGTTGCCGCGCTCGTGACCGCCGCCGTCCATCTGCGCCACCAGGCGCACGCGCGGCTTGCTACGGCGCACGTAGAGGGCGCCGACGCCCTTGGGGCCGTACATCTTGTGGGCGGTGATGCTCACCAGATCGAGGTTCATCTTCTGGACGTCGAAGTCCACCTTGCCCACGCCTTGCACCGCGTCGGTGTGGAACAAAACGCCCTTTTCGCGGGTGATTTTCCCGATCGCCTCGAGCGGCTGCACGGTGCCGATCTCGTTGTTGGCGAACATGATCGAGACCAGGATGGTCTTGTCGGTGATGGCGGCGGCGACGTGCGCCGGGTCGACGCGGCCGTCTTCGCCTACCTCGAGGTAGGTGACCGTGAAGCCCTCTTTCTCGAGACGCTTGCAGGTGTCGAGGATGGCCTTGTGCTCGGTCACCGTGGTGATGATGTGGTTGCCCTTGTCCTTGTAGAACTCGGCCACGCCTTTGAGGGCGAGGTTGTTCGACTCGGTGGCGCCGGAGGTGAAGACGATCTCCTTCTCGCTCTGGGCGTTGATGAGCTTGGCGATGCGCTCGCGACCGTGCTCCACCGCTTCTTCGGCCACCCAGCCGAAGGCGTGGTTGCGGCTCGCCGCGTTGCCGAACTTCTCGGTGAAGTACGGGAGCATCTCCTCGAGGACGCGCGGGTCCATGGGCGTCGTCGAGTGGTAGTCCATGAAGATGGGAAACTTGAGCGCCATCTGATCTCCTAAGGTGCCTTTGCTTGTGCGCGGAAACCGAGCACCAGCTCGGGAACGTGTCCTTCGATGCAGGCGATCTTTTGCGGGTGCAGATCGCACGATGTGCACTGGGCGACAATGCGGTGCGGCTCGCACACGTCGCCACAGGTCTCCAGGTACGCGAGGCTTGCCTCGAGCTCGTGGGCCAACCCCGCCAGGCGCGCCATCTGCGCCCGCGTCTCGTGGAGCTTCTGCCGATAAAGCTCGCGGATGCGGCCGGTGGCCACCTGCGCGGTCTCCGTCGGAAGCTCCTTCACGACCGCCTGAATCTCCGGCAGGCTGAAGCCGATTTCCTGCAGCTTCGAGATCCACCGAATGCGATGCAGCGCGTCGCGCCCGTACAGGCGGTAGCGCCCCTTGCTGCGCCGGGCCGGCCGCAGGAGGGCGAGCTCCTCGTACAGGTGGATGGCGCGCACTGTCTTGCCCGATTCACGAGCTAGATCGCCAACTTGCATGAGATCGCCGTCGTCCGGGACGGACGAATCTACAAGGACCGGGAGGTGCGTGTGGTCGGGCATTGGCTGGAGTCTCACGCGTACGTAAGTGTTTGGTAGGACACTTTGCCGGGAGCGTCAAGAGCAACTCTCACGTTCACGTTAGAGTTGGTCTGGGGTGGCCTCGCTGCCGTTGCACCTCTGGGGAATGCTTCGACATCCGGCGGCTTGACCGCGGGATGCCAGATGAGGTCGCGCCCGATTTGTGCGAAACTGCCTACGTGGCGGACAACAAGCAAGACGACGCGGGCCGCCCCAGCAAGGCGCCACCGCCACCGCCCGCACCGCCCGCACCGCCCTCCCGACGCGTGGCCGGCCCCCCGGAGCAGGTCTGGGGAAAGCCCAAGGCGCCGCCCCTGCGCAAAGCCGCCGACAGCGTCGACATCGAGATGGACGACGAGGAGGACGGCGCAGACGACACCGACGTCTTTGCGCGGGAAGACCTGCTCTTGGCACCCCACGCGTTCGACCCCGCGGAGCCGGCTCGGGGCGCCGGCATCGCCCGGGAGCTGCCGCGCCCTTCACGGCCGCCGCCCCCGCCGCCCGCGCCGCCGCCGCGATCACGAGAGTACGGCGCGATTTCGCCTGCATCATCCGGCCCGCAGCCGGCCACCATCCGCGAGCGCCAGATCACGACCGGGGAGATCGACGCGTTCGCCGGTCCTCAGGAAGATGCGAGTGGCGAGCTCGCGGCGCTCGAAGACTCCCGCGGCCCCGGTGCGGCCTCCGCGCCGGCGCCGTCGACCCTCGAGGAGAACCGGCGCTTCATCGAGGACTACCCGGTCGACTCGACCACCGCGGAGACGCTCACCGCACTGCAGAACAAGCTGCGGCGCGCGAGCGTGCCCCCACCGGCAGAGCTGCACCCGCCGTCCGAAGCGCCGCCTTCGCGAACCGAAGTGTTCGAGCGAGAAGACCCGGCGCAGTCGCAGGCCGAGGCGCGCGCGCCGGAAGTGGACTTCGAGGCCACGCGGATGCTCGTGAACGCGGCGCCCGAGGAGGCCCCGGAAGCCGAACCCTACGAAGGCGATCTGGAAGAAGACCTCGAGGACGACGACGTGGCGCGAGAGACCGATCAGGCGCTGCCGGAAGAGAGCCTGGCCGAAGCCATGGAGGTGGAGGCCGAGCTCGAAGTCGTAGATCCGTTCGATCCAGCGCGCGCCGACGCCCTCCGCGCAGAGGGCGATTGGGGCGCACTCTTCTCGGTCTACGCCACCCACGCAAGGCTCTCGACCGAGACCGAAGAGCGGGCGCAGTTGCACCTCGAAGCGGCCATGGTGGCAGAAGCCGAGCTGGCAGACCTCGACGGCGCCTTCACCGAGTACTTCGCATCGGTGCTGGCTGCGCCGAACCGCGACGCATCGCAAGAGGGCCTGGAGCGCGTGGCCCATGCGCTGGGCGGTCATGCCCAGGGCCGCTGGCAAGACGCAGCGCGTAAGCTGCAAGCGGCCGCCGAACGCACCAAGACCCCCGCCGAGCGCGGCGCCTACCTCGCCCTTCTGGCGCGCTGGCACGTCTTCGAGCTCAAGCGCCGCGACGTGGCCACCGAGTTCTTCGCGCATCTGCAAAAAGCCGATCCGGCGCACCCGTTCATGCTGGAGCGCCGCGCCAACGAGGCCCGCGCGGTCGGCGATCTCATCGGACAGAAGAAGAACTTGCTGCTCGCGGTGGAGCGCGCCACGCGCAAAGACGATCGCAAGCGACTGCTCCTTGCCTTGGCAGAGCTTCACGAGGGGCCGCTCGATCAGAAGAAGACCGCCGAGGAATACTACCAGACAGCGCTCGACGAGAACCCCGACCTGGCCGATGCCATGAAGGGCCTCGAACGACTGGCCCGCGCCCGCGGAGACGGCGCCCAGGTGGTCGTCATGCTCGAGCGCGAGGTGGCGCTGGCCACCGACGAGCGCAAGGGCCTCGATCTGCGCGTGAAGCTCGCCGAAGAGTACGAGAAGCTCGGCGATCCTGCGCGGGCAGTGGCCACGGTGGAGCCGTGCTTGGGGGTCGAGTCGCACCGGAACAAAGCATGGGTTTTGGTGGAGCGCGCCAAGGGCCGGCTCGGCGATCACGAAGGCGTGGCCCAGGCCATGCTGGCCCGCGCAGCCTTCACGCAGTCGGTCAAGGCCAAGATCGAGCTCATGGTCAACGCCGCCACGCTCCTGGAAAACCAGGTGGGCGACGCCGACGCCGCGCTCGATGCGTGGCGGACGGTGACCATCGCCGACGAGAAGAATCGGCGGGCCTTCGTGGAGCTGCGGCGCATCGCCACCGGCCTCGGTCGGGTCGCCGATGCGGTGGCGTGGGGCATTCGCGTGGCGGAGCTCACCAAAGACAAGCGCGAAGCTTCGGCTCTGCACGTGGAGCTTGGCGAGGTGCTGCTGCACGACGAGGGCGACGCGCTGGGCGCCAAGCTCCAGTTCGAGAAGGCCGCCGAGCTCGACAAGAAGAGCGTGCGCGCGCTGGAAGCCTTGGAGCAACTGGCCCGCAGCGCCGGCGACGACCAGCGCGCCGATTCGCTCTTTCATCGACGCGCCCAGGCGACCGAAGCGCCGGAGCGCGCCGCCGAGCTGCTGGTGGCGGTTGCCGACGAGCGACGGGACCGCGGTGATCTGCCGGGCTTCGTCGAAGCGCTCACAGAAGCGCATCGGCGCGACCCGCACAACCTGGCGGCCGTCGACGCGCTGCTCGATCACTACGTGGATCGAGGCCAGTTTCGCGAGGCCTACCCGCTATGCGAGCAGGCCGTCATCGCGGCCGATCGCTCGCGCGACGCGCAGACAGGCCTTCGGCGACGGCGCCTTCTGACGCGCATCTCCGCTTCGCTCGGTGAGCTCGAGCGGGCCCTCGATGCGGCACTGGCCGCCTTCCACTTTACGCCCAGCGACAACGGCGCACGCGACGATCTGCTCGAGGTCACCACGCGCGTCGATCCCGAGTCTCTGGGGCGGGCGCGCGGAGAGCTCGCACGCATCGCCGAGATGGCCCGCACGCTCTCGCCGGCGGCGCTCCTTCGGCTGGCAAAGTCGCTGCAGCTCGCGGGTGATCCCGAGCGCGCACGCGCCGTGCTCGATCGGCTCCTGCACCAAGCTCCCGACGACGTGGAGGCGCTGGAGATGCTCGAGCGCATCTTCGTAGGCGCGCGCGACTGGAAGGAAGCCGCGCGCACCAAGATGCACCTGGCGCGGGTCATGGGCTCGGCGGAAGACCGCTTCGTGAAGCTCACCCAAGCGGGCGACATCTGGGCCCGGCGCGAGAACGATCTGCGAGCCGCCATCTCGGCCTTCGAGGAAGCCCGACGCATCAAGCAGAACGATCCCTGGCTCCGAGAGACGCTCACCTGGGCCTACGAAGAAGCCGGCGACTGGCAAAAGCTCGCCCGCATGCTGCGCGACGACGCCGACGCCAACCAGGGCGAGGCCCGGCTGCAGGCGCTCTCGGAGCTCGCCAACGTCGTCGAGGGAAAGCTCCGCGACACGCCGGCGCTCTCGCAGGTGCTCGAGGAGATCCTCGACCTCGACGGGGGCCGTCTCGACGCCTTCGAGCGACTCGTGCGCGCCCTCACCGAGGCTCGCGAGTGGGGCGATCTCGAGCGCGCGTATCGGAAGATGCTGGCCCGCGCCCGAGACCGCGCCGAGCCCAAGCTGGTGTTCGAGCTGTGGAAGCAACTGGGCCTCATCTATCGCGACCGCCTCCGCGACAACGAGAGCGCCTTGCAGGCCTTCGCCGCCGCGCGCAACCTCGACGCGAAGGACGCCGAGGTCCGCCGCATGCAGCTGGAGCTGGCGGTGCTCTTGGGCCGCCACGTGGAGACCATCGCGCTTACCCGCGACGCGGTGCGCAGCGAGCCTTTGGTTCCTTCGTACTACGTTACGCTGCACGAGCTCTTCTTGCGCGAACAAGCCTACGACAAGGCATGGAATGCCCTCGACGTGCTCGCTCAGCTCTCGGAGCTCGTGGGCGAGCACGCGGCGTACTACGCGGACTATCCTCCGTACCCGCCGGCCACCGTACCCGGCACGCTCACCGAAGATGCGTGGCGATCGCACCTGCTGCATCCGGAGCTCGACGCGACGCTGACCACGCTGTTTCGTCATCTGTGCCCAGCGGCCTTGCGCGCCGACGGACGCATGGACGGAGAGCCCCTTGCGTTCACCGCACACCACTCGCAAATCGCCGACTACGTGCACGCGTGCGTGGCCGATGGCGCGGAGATCCTCGGCATGGCGCCACCTGCGCTCTATGCCGGACAGCTGCCGCGTGCCTTCACGCCGCGCATGCTGCCCGCCGGCTCGGTGGCGGTGTCGGCGGGTCCGCTCGCGTCCACCGGCGACGCGCTCTTGTTCGAGGTAGGGCTGATGCTCGCGACGCAGCGCCCGGAGCTCGCGGCGATGGCGTTCTTTCCGACCCTGAAGGAGCTTTCGACGCTGCTGGCGCGCGCCGCCCAGAAAGATGCGCAGCTCTTCGGGGCCATGACGCCGGAGGCCCAGGGCGAGGTGCGACGTATCCTCGACGAAGCGGCCCGCATCGGCTCCAAGCTCGACGTGCGTCGCTGGCTGTTTCTAGCCCACGCATCGTGCGCTCGCGCCGCACTGCTTCTTTGCGGCACCGCCAACGGCGGCGCCATCTGGTATTCGCAGCAAGTCGACGACGGGCAAGCAACCGAGAAGCTCGGCGAGCTCTACGCCTTCGCGGTGAGCGACGAGTACGCCGAGCTGCGCCTGGCCATTGGCGTAGCAGTCGGCGCCTGAGCTCAGAACGAAGGCGACTGCCCCGACTCGCCCTTGACGATGCCGGCGAGGGTGCTGAGCAAATCGCCCGGCCGGCCCTTGTCGTCGAGCCAGGCGCTCTTGTCGCCGTCGTACGAGAAATGCCAGGCCTGGGTACCGAACGCGACCCACACCTGGCGCGTGGGCCGCTGGGTGTTCACGATGCAGCGCTTGCCGCTCTTGAACGTGAGCGTGAGCACGTCGCCTGCGCGATCGCAGTCTACGTCCTCGGCGTCGAGGGCGTCGAGCGCGCGCACGATGTTGGTGAAGGTTCCGTCGGCCAGATTCGCGTAGGTGACTTCGTCCATGGACCGAAGCTCTAGCACCACTCTCGCGCCCGGCTCAGCGGTCAGTTCAGCGTGTACGGCAGCGCCAGGTAGAAGGGCGCGATGCTGGCATCGAAGCCGCGGCCGTCGAGGCGCACCATCTGGTAGGTGCCCTTCATCTCGCCGCGCGGCGTCCCGAGCACGCATCCGCTGGTGTACTCGAACTCCTCGCCCGGCTTGAGCACCGGCTGCTTGCCCACCACGCCGGGCCCGCGCACCTCTTCGACCTTGCCCCCGCCGTCGGTGATGATCCAGTGGCGGCTCCGCAGCTGGGCCGTCTCCTTGCCCTCGTTGGAGAGGCGAATCGTGTAGGCGAACACGTAGCGCTTTTGGGCGGGGGCTGACTGCTCGGGGACGTACACCGCATGGACACGCACGCGGATTCCTTCGGTCACGGCGACGGACGACGTTGGGCTCACGTGTACGTCAGTGCCACGAGGCCGCACGTCTTTCAAGTGATTGTGGGAGCGCTCCCCCACAAACAAGCACGCAACAACTTGTTATTGCTAGCAAATGTCACGTAGCGAGAGCCGTCGAGCAGAGCTCTGCCGCGCGCATGTTGCGCCGAAAGAAGGCGCTCGCGGCGCGCCACTTCGCCTGGGCTGCCGGCCGCCACACCATGGCGTCGTAACCGTGAATTTCCCCCGGCATCAGGTGCAGCTCGCACGGTACGCGCCGCGACTCGAGCGCGTGCGCCAAGCGGCGCGACTGGTCGAGGAGCGGATCGCGCGTCCCCGCGTCGACGAAGAAGGGCGGCAACGGACGCGTGAGAACTCGATCGCTCTCGAGATAAAGCAAGGGGCTCGTGAGCGGGGCCTCGCGGGCCGCCCGCCGAACGTCGGTGCCCACATAGCCGTGCGCCGAGCCGCGAATGATGTCGCGCGCCCACGCGGAGATCTTGGCGCGCGCAAGGTATCCGTCGATGTCGGTCAGATCATGGAATCCATAAGTGGAGGCCACGCCGCGGAGGACCAGGCCACTGTCGAACAAGGTGCGCGCGAACGCTGCGTCGAACCGGTGGGCGGTGGCGAGCGCCAGCGCGAGCACCAGGTTGCCGCCCGCGGATTCGCCCGCGAGACCAATGCGCGCGGGGTCGCCGCCGTAGCGAGCTGCGTTGTCGCGGACCCAGAGCAGCGCCTGCGTCGTGTCTTCCAGCTGGGCCGGGTACCGGTGCCGGGGCCCTAGCCGATAGTCGACGTTGAACACCAGGAAACCGCGGCGGGCCAGCGACAGCGCCATGACCCGGTGGGTGTTCTTGGAGAGCATGGTGAACCCGCCGCCGTGCACGTACATGACGCTCGGCAGGGGCGTGCGCGCGCGGGTGGGCACGTACACGTCGAGCCGATGGGGCGCGCCCTTCTCGCCATAAGCCCGGTTGACATGCACTTTCACCGCGTACCGCGCGGGACGCGCTTCCGGCAGCGCGTAGCCCAACGTGGAGAGCACCTCGGCGCCCAGCGTAACTGCGCGCGCGCGAAGGGCCAGAGGCAAGTGCGCCAGGAGCGGAAGCGGGGTCATCTACCCTGAAGGATACACGCTCGTCTCTTTGTGCGCCAAACGCGCGCTACTCCTCGAGGATGATCTCCGAGAGGTTTCGCGGGTCGGCCCGGACCCGTACCGTCTGGCCGATCATAGATGCAGCCTGCAACATGTTCATGAGCCGCTTGAACGAGGCTTCGTACGGGCCCTGCGGCCCTTGCACCTGCACCACGAAGCGAAGCACCGGCTCGTTGTTGATACGGGTACCGGTGGGCTCGGCGCGGGCGATGCGACCGGTGAGGGCAATGCCATGGGTGCGAATCCAGGCGGCGCGCTTGGCGGCGGCCCGAGCCCGCAGCAGCGACACCAGTCCGATGGTGAAGAACACACTGCCGATGCCTGCAGGAATGAGCTCTCCCACGGCGGCGGGCGAATCGAGATCGAACCCGCTGCCAATGAAGATGCCGCTACCCACCATCAGCATGATCGCGCCCACCAACATGAAGATGGCGCCGAACAGGCAGCCGATGTTGCCCGCCTGCGAAGCCGCCCGCGATGCGCCTTCCTGGGTCGCCGTCTGGCGATAGGTGACGCCCGACGAAGCGCAGAGCCCCAGCCCCGCAAAGCGCGACTGCACCAGCGGGAGGATCTCCGGCGAGGGGAGCTCTCGCAGGATCTGCGCGGCGGCCTGAACGTTGCCCATCATCTCGTAGGCGTGGGCGCGGAACACCGAAGCCATGGCATCGACCGAGTCGGCGATGGGGACGGCATCTTTCTGCGGTCCGAGCCACTGGAGCGCGCGCCCGGGATCGCGCTCGATGATGGCCAGCACCGCCGCCGAGAGCCGGTACTCGGTGTCGGCCTCGAGCTCCGCGGCGCATGGGTTCATGACCGAGAAGAATGCCTGGGCCACTGGCACGTTGCCCTCTGCCAGCGCGAAGCGACAGAGTCGGCCGAGCTGCTCCTGACGGTGCCGAGGCAGCACCACGGCGTCGAGGGCGCTCTCGGTGAGGGCCTTGACGAACGGTAGGTTGTCGCGGTTCGTTTCGTACTGGCAAAGAAGCATGGTGAGCGTAGCCAGGTCCTCGCTCACCGTGACGTCGCCCGCCTCGCCCCGCTCGCGCATGCTCTGCCAGATGCGGAGCGCCTCGTCCTGGCGCCCGGGCATGATCGCCATGCCGCCGAGGAGCCCTTGCAAGGACGGCGAAGGCACGCGGGGTCGGCCATCTTGCGCCCGTAGGTTCGCCATGCGCCCGGGATCGTGCGGATTCGCGCCGGGCGACGGGAGCAGCGACGCGAAGAGGCCGTCGCGCTCGCGCAGGATTATCGACGTCTGGCAGCGACCGCAGACCGCGGGACCGCCTGCCACCGGACCGAAGGATGGCGCGAAACATCGGGGGCAAATGCACGCGCGAGCGGAGATGGCGTTGCGATAGGCGTTCACGGTCGAAGCGTACACCAAGGATGCGGCGGCGAACGTGATTCGCGGCGCCCGAAGATCCTCGAAATTGGCGAAATTCACGGGCAACATGCGCCGATGCTCCGTGTCACCGGTCGCCCCCTCGCCGCCCTCGCCGCATTCGCCCGCACCCGCCCCGGCTCGTTCGTGGTCCAGCGTTCGTTCCGGGCCCAGCTCGGTATCGACAAGCTCCTCTCACTGCCCGACGCCGCGCGGGATCGCTGGCCCATCGACAATCGGCCGTGGCCCGCGCGCCCGCCGCGAGCTCGCGCGGCATCTGCGGGAGGCGCGCCCGAGGGATGGGCGCCCACCAGCGACGCCATCGTGCGCGCCTATCGCGAGGGCCGAACGACGCCGCGGGAGATCGCTTTGCGCGTGCTTCGAGGCGCGGAAGAGCTGGCGCGGGCTGGCTGCCCCGTATTCTACGAGACCCGGGAAGAAGACGTGCTGGCCGACGCCGACGCCTCCAGCCTGCGCTGGGCGCGCGGGGAGCAGCGCGGTGATCTCGACGGCGTGCCCTTCGCGGTGAAGGAGCAGATCGCGGTGCGCGGGCTCTCGCGCCGCTGTGGCACGCGCTTCTTGCCGGCAGACCCCATGCCCGTCGACGCCACCATCGTGGCGCGCCTGAAAGACGCCGGCGCCATCGCCACCGGCATCACCACCATGACCGAATTCGGCATGACGCCCTCCGGCGCGAGCCCGCTCCGGAACATGCCGCGCAACCCCCACGATCGCGACCGACTGTGCGGCGGATCCTCGTCCGGATCGGGCGTCGCCGTGGCGACCGGTCTGGTGCCGCTGGCGCTCGGCGCCGACGGCGGCGGGTCCATTCGCATTCCGGCCGCCATCAACGGATGCTTCGGCATCAAGCCCACGTGGGGGCGCCTCAGTCGCGAAGGCGATCCTTCCGGCGGCACGGTGGCGCACGTGGGCCCGCTGGCTTCCTCCACCTGGGACCTCGCGCGCATGCTCGAGATCTGCGGCGCGAGCGACCCCAAGGACGCCGAGACCCGCGAGGCGCCGAACGTCGGCGAGCTTCTGGCGATGCTCAACAGCGGTGTGCGCGGCCTCGTCATCGGCGTGCCGCGCTCGGAGTGGGCCGACGCTCCGCCGGACATCGCCCGGGTGTGCGAGGAGGCGCTGGCGGCGCTGGTGAAGGAAGGCGCCATCCTCCGCGATGTCACCCTCCCCTTCGTGCGCTACGCGCCCGCCATTGGTTACATCACCATCGCCCTCGAGGCCCGTACCGGCTTGCGCGAAGCCTGGCGCGATCATGTCGACGAGATGAGCCACGATCTGCAGGTGAGCTTCGCCTCGCTCGACGCGTTCTCCGCCCTCGACTACGGCGACGCCCAGCGGCTTCGCGCCGGCCTGCGGCGCGATTTGCGGAACGTCTTCCAGGAAGTGGACGCGCTGGCCCTCCCCACCACCCAGACCACGGCGCCCAAGGTGAGCGAGCTCGAGCGCCAGTGCGGGTTCCTCGATCCGCGGGTCATCGACGCGCTCTGCCGCTTCACGTTCCTCGGCAACCTCACCGGCCACCCGGGCATATCCATTCCCGCGGGGGTCGACGGCCAGGGCCTTCCCGTGGGGCTGCAGATCATGGCCGACGCGTGGGACGAAGGCACCGCCCTCGTGGTGAGCGCCACCCTGGAAAAAGCCGGCCTCGCGCGCGTGCGCAAGCCCGCGGTGGCTTCGTCAATCCTGGAGTAGCGCGAGCACGCCGGCGACGATGCGATCGCATCGTTCGCCGTCGAAGGAGAATGCCGCAGTGGCATCGGTGCCCTCCACCGCCCGCCGCACCTCGCTCCGTGCGCGGTGGCTTCGCACGCGGACGTTCTCTTCGCTGAGGCCGAGCATGGTCGCGACTTCGTCGACCGGCCGCGCCTCGATGTCGCGCAACATGAACACCTCGCGCAAGGGCGCGGAGAGTGCGTCGACGGCGCGTTCGATGCGTACGAGCGCCTGCTTTGCGGAAACCTCTTGCTCCGGGGTAGCCGACCCCGAAGGCACGCGCTCGGCGTCCTCGATGGGCCGCAGGTCCGAGGCGTGGGTGTTTCGCGTCATGCTGATAGCCTCGTGGTATGCAATGCGCCCGACCCAGGCGCCGAAGCTCGCGCGACCCTCGTAGCCGTCGAGGCCCCGAAACACCTTGACCCAAACCCGCTGCGCGCAGTCCTCGGCATCGGCGTCGCGACGCAGCACCGCGCGACACGCGCGAAAGACCAGGCGATTGTAGCGGCGCATGAGCGCCTCGAAGGCCACGTGCCGGGCCGCACGCGGGGTGGCTTCCGCCTGGGCGACGATGCAGAGCTCCGCATCGGAGGCTTGGAGTGCGCTGGGCATGAGGATGGTCTACCGCGGAATCGTGAGCTTCGCTGCGGCCGCGAGATCGAGCGGCTGCTCGAGGACGATGCCGTTGGCCCGGAGATCGAAGGCCACGATCGCGAGGTAGTCGCCAGCCCGGAGCGAGCGTGGCGCCGCCGGAGGCATGTTCTCCACCGCGAACGTGGCGACGTCGCCCACCGTGACGAACTGGCCCTTGCGGGCCTTCGCTCCGGGCGGCGGCGCGAGCGGCAACGCACCTTCCTTGAGCCCCACCAGGCGCGGGGCCTCGCCCCTTCCCCCACCCGTCGGCCCGTGGCAGCTCGCGCAGTGCGCGCCGTACAGGTCGGCGCCGCGATCGGCTTGCGCGGCGAACGTGGCATCCGGCGCGAGCGGCGTAGCGGAGCCCGGTGCTTCTCCCCCGGGTGACGCGCCGCCGCACGCGCCGAGAAGGGTGAGAACGAGAGGCCCGGCGAGCGAGTGCGTGCTGTACATGGGTCGTCGACGCTGCGACCCGGGGCCGCGTTACAGAATTCTTGGGCCCGGCACCGCGCCGAAGCGAGTAGTCTCCGAGCGTGACCACGTGGCTTCCGAATCTCGTGGGATCGGTGGCCATCTGGCACCTGGCCGCCGACCTCAACCGTCCCAGTCTCATGGGCGGTCGCTTGCTGGTGCCCGAGCTCGACGGACCGGCGAGTCTTCCGACGACGGTGCGCTGGCACGTGGCCGACTATCTGCCGCTGGAAGACGCACGAAAGGCGCACGCGGTGGATGCGGAGGCGGCCCTCGAGGCGTTCCGGAGTGCACTTCGAAAGCTCGACGCAGAGCTGCAAAGCCCAGCCTCGGGGTTCGCGCGCTTTCGGGAAGCCTTCTCGGTCCCCGATCTGAGCGCCGAGGGCTGCTACTTCTTCGACCCCAAGAGCAAGCAGCTGCGGATCGCCAACTGGGGCGCCACCCCGCGGAGCCAAGGGGCGCGGAGCATCGCGGTGCACACCGCGGCGCGCTTTCCCCAGGCGGAAAAAAGAAGCGCGACGGGCGCCACCGGCTCGCCCCGCGTCAGCGATGCGGCCGCCCGCGGCGGTTCGGTACGCGGGCGGATGGGCGCGGCGGTGGGCGCGCTCCTGCTGCTCCTCCTGGGCATCGGCGCGTTCGTGTACCTGCGCGTGCTTCGCACGCCCACCGCGGCCGTGGGCCTGCAGCCGCCTGCTACCCCGAGCGCGCTCGCGACCCCGGCGGTTACCGCAGCGCGGCCAGACCGCGACGGCGACGGCGTGGTCGATGCCGACGACGCCTGCGTCGACATTCCCGGTGTTGACCACGGCTGCCCCAGCGCCGAGCACGGCATCACCGTGACCCAGGATCGCATCGCCACCGGCGATCGCATTCTGTTCGCCACCGGCAGCGCGCGCATCGAGGCTGCGAGCGCGCCCACGCTCGATGGCTTGGCGGCGCTGCTCAGGGCCAATCCCGACATCACCGAGGTGCGCATCGAAGGGCACGCCGATCGGGTGGGCGATGCCGACAAGAACTTCGTCCTCTCCACCGCCCGCGCGCTCGCGGTGCGCCAGGCCCTGGTGGAGCGCCACGTGGAGGAGTCGCGGCTGCGCGTCGATGCCCACGGATCCAATGCCCCCCGCCGGGCCACCGACGCCGGGGCCCTGGAGAACCGCCGGGTGGAGTTTCGCATCACGCGCGTGAAGGACCACGCGCTCTAAGCGCTCCCCGGTCGACGGTCTCGTCTTGGCGCCGCGTCGCGTTCAGGAAAGCGTGCTGCGGGCGATGACCAGCCGCTGAACCTCGCTCGTGCCTTCGTAGATCATCGTCACCCGCACGTCGCGCAGGTAGCGCTCCACCGGGAACTCGCGGATGTAGCCGTATCCGCCGAAGATCTGCACCGCCTTGTTGCAGATGCGGTTGGCCGCCTCGGAGGCGTAGAGCTTGGCCATGGAGGCCTCGCGCGAGAAGGGCTTCCCCGCCTCTTTCAGCGAGGCCGCGCGCATCGCGAGCAAATGCGCGGCGTCGATCTCGGTGCGCATGTCGGCGAGCTTCCACTGGATGCCCTGGAACTCGCCGATGGCCTTGCCGAACTGCTTGCGATCACGTGCATACTGCACCGAAGCGTCGAGCGCCGCGCGGGCGATACCCAGCGCCTGGCTGGCGATGCCGATGCGGCCGCCATCGAGGGCCATCATGGCGATCTTGAAGCCGCCGTGGAGCTCGCCCAGCAGTGCAGATTCGGGAACCCGAACTTCGTCGAGCTCGAGCGGCACCGTGTTGGAGCCGCGAATGCCCATCTTGTCTTCTGGTTTGCCCACGCGCAGGCCTTTGGCGCCGCCCTCGACCAGGAAGCAAGAGAGGCCGCGGGTACCGGGTAGGCTCTGGCGATCGCCGGTGCGGGCCCACACCACGAAGACCCCGGCGTGCGCGCCGCTGGTGATCCACTGTTTGCTGCCGGTGAGGACCCAGTCGCCGCCTTCTTTGCGGGCGGTGGTGGCCATGGCGCCGGGATCGCTCCCCGCCCCCGGCTCGCTGAGCGCGAAGGCCCCGGCCTTGAACTCGCCAGACGCGAGCTTGGGACAATAGGCGCGGCGCTGCGCTTCGGTGCCGAAGGCGGCAATGACCTCGCCCACCATGTTCGTGACCGCCATGGTGACGGCGGTGGAGGCGCAGGCTTTGGCCACCTCTTGCATCGCCAGCGCGTAGCTGATGACGCCCGCACCGGCGCCGCCGTACTCTTCCGGCACGTTCACCGCCATGAGCCCGAGATCAGCCAGGCCCTTCAGCTGCTCCAGCGGAAAGCGCTCATGCTTGTCGGTGTCTTGCGCTTTGGGCGCAATGACGCGGGTGGAAAAATCGCGGGCGGCCTTCTGCACCATGCCCTGCACTTCGGTGAGCTCAAGATCCATACGCGACTCCTGTGGCTCTTCTAGAGCTGGAACGTGACCTTGGCCAGGTAGCTACCGGGGCTCGGGAGCTTCATGCCCTTCACCGCATCCGCGATGCACTCGACCTTGGCCGCGGCTTCCTTGTTCTGCGTGGCCACGCCCGCCGCCAGCACCTTGCCCTCCTTGCCGTCGGGCTCCACGTAGGCGGTGACCTTGACGGCGCCGCTAAGGCCGCTGGTGCATTTTTTCAGTTCGCCGTCGACCTTGGAGAGTGCACTCTGCACCTTTTCGGCCCCCCAGGGCGAGGGCTCCCGGGCGTCGCCCGACTCGAAGCCGAACGAGGTGCGGATCTCCGCCTCGCCGCCCTGCGGCTGCGGCCACGAGGCCTTGCCGATGACGTCGAGCATGCATTTTTCCGTCTCCACGTCGCCGAGGGTGCTCTCCTCGAAGTACGCGTAGCGCGCGTGGCCGTCGGCGCCGATGCGCACGAAGACCTTGATATCGCCGGCCAGCGGCTCGACCTTGCGCATGCCGTCTTTCTGGCAGGCCATGAGCTTTCCCTGGATGCGCTGGAAAGCCCGGTTGGCCTCTTGCGGGTCGATCTCGCCCAGCTCCTGAGAGACGCTCGGGCCGCGCTTGCGACCACCACCCGCGTGGTGCGCGGGCTTGGTATCGTGATCTTCGGTGGGGGCTTCGGCGGGCGGCTTGCTGCCACCGCAGGCAGCAAGAAAGGCGAAGGACGCGAGTGCGAGGCGCTTCATGAAACCCCTTCAGCCCTTGAGGAGACCGGCGGCGATGACGATGCGCTGAATCTCGCTGGTGCCTTCGTAGATCTCGGTGATGCGCGCGTCGCGGTAGTTGCGCTCCACCGGAAACTCGGTGCTGTAGCCGTAGCCGCCGTGCACCTGGATGGCTTTGTGGGCGACCCGGGTGGCCATCTCGCTGGCGAACAGCTTGGCCTCGGCGCTCTCCATGGAGTGGCGCACTTTTTGGTCCTTCATGGAGGCGGCGCGCCAGGTGAGCAGGCGCGCGGCGTCGAGCTCCACCGCCATGTCGGCTATCATGAACTGGATAGCCTGGTGCTGGGCGATTGGAACGCCGAAGCTCTTGCGCTCCTTTGCATACTGCACCGACTTCTCCAGCGCCGCGCGACCGATGCCGAGCGCCTGGCTGGCGATACCGATGCGGCCGCCATCGAGGGTGGCCATGGCCACCTTGAAGCCTTCGCCCACGTTGCCCACCACCGCGTCGTCGCCCACTTCGCAGTTCTCGAAGAAAACCGTGCACGAATGGGCGGCGTGGATGCCGAGCTTGTGGTCGCGCGCGTTCTGGGTGAAGCCCTTGTGGCCCTTGGGCACCACGAACGCGGTGTGCTTGACCTTGGGGCCGCTGCGGTCGGTGACCGCGAACACCAGGATGTAGTCGGCGTGCGGGCCGTTGGTGATCCAGTTTTTGGCGCCGTTGAGGACCCAGCCGCCCGACGTCTTCTCGGCGCTGGTGATCATGGTCTGCGCGTCGGAGCCGCTCATGGGCTCGGTGAGGCCGAAGCAGCCGAGCTTCTTCCCGCTGGCCACCGGGGTGAGGATCTCCTTCTTTTGCGCGTCGGTTCCGAACTTGTAGAGCGGGTCGCAGAAGAGCGAGTTGTTGACGCTCATGATCACGCCGCAGGAAGCGCAGGCGGCGCTGATCTCCTCCATGGCGATGGCGTAGGCAACGGTGTCGAGACCGCCGCCGCCGTACTCTTCGGGAATGGCCATGCCCATGAAACCGAGCTCGGACATCTGCCGGATGATCTCGTCGGGCCAGCGGCTGTTCTTATCGAGCTCCGCGGCCTTGGGAGCGATCTCCCGGGCGGCGAAGTCGCGGGCGGTGTCACGAATGAGGCGCTGTTCTTCGGTGAGATCGAAATCCATGGCGCACCATTCCTAGCACGTCCCACGGCGGCTGCGAACGAACTGCAGGCGCCGATGATTCGCGGCAGAACGCGGGATGCGCGCGATTTATTTGCGCACTTTGGCCACCTGAAGCCGAGCCCTCAGACCGCCGGCTCGAGCTCGTAGAACGCATGACCCACCGCGGCGTTGCGCAGCCGCTGCTTCGGTCGAATGCCCACCCCGAAGCGCGCCCGGGCAAGCATCGGCACGTCGAACGCGTTGTCGCCAAAGGCCGCCAGAAGCGATCGGCCTCCAAGCACGCTCTCGAGCGCCGCGACCTTGCCGGGACCGTAGGGAATCGGGCGCTCCACATCGGCGAGCATGATCTCTCCCTCGAAGAGGGGACGCACCGCGAGCACGTGGGCCGCATCGACGTCGAGCGTCGCGGCGGCGTACTCCACCACGTGCTGCGGCGACGCGCTCACCACGAACACTTCGTGGCCGCGCGTGCGCGCCCAGTCGAGGATGGCGCGCGCCTCGGGATGCACGCGATCGCGAATGCCGGCGGCGGTGAGCACCTCGGCCGCGATGGCCGCCACTTGGGCGCGGGAAAAGCCCGCGTGCAGCCAGGCAATGAGCTCGCAGATGCCATCCTCCGTAAACCGGTGCGCCAGGTACTCGTCGAAGAGGTACCGCGCCAGCTCGGCGCCCGAGCCTGCGCGCCCGGCCATGCGGGTGAGTGCGGCCGTTGCGGGGTCGCGCACCTCGCCCCGAGACAGCGCCGCGTGCATGAAGTCTTCGCCTACGTCGCCGCTCCACAATGTGCCGTCGCCATCAAAGGCCACCACGCTCGGTGCGGCGTCCTCGAGCAAGCCCAGGAGCTGTGTGGTTGAAGTCCGCTGCACCCGCGCACTATAAAGGCATTCACCGAGGATTTGCCGCCCGATTTCTGCCACAACGCAGGACGCGGAGCCGGCATCCAAAGCCCCCCTCGGAACGAACCCCATGCGCCCTCTCTTCGCTGCTCCGGTCCTCGCGACGTTCCTCGCTTCCTCCGCCGCCTTCGCGCAAGCGGCGGCCCCGGCGCAACCGCCGCCCACGCCGGCGCCGGGCCCCAGCGCGGTGAGCCCGCTGGTGGCGGCCACCGCAGATACGCGCACCTCCCCCATGGGCGCTGCCGGCGGTCGCCCGATCACCGCGGAATTCGTGGCCCGCCGCGCTGCGCAAACAAGCTTCAGCGCCAAGGCGCAGGACGAGAACATTCGCGCCGCCGCCGCCCGCGTCGACCAGGCCTGGGCGAGCTTCTTGCCGCGGCTCACGGCCACGGCGCGGTACACGCGCCTCTCGCCGCTCACCAATCCTGCGCTGGGCGGCGGCACCACCACCGGCAGCCAGCTGGTGTCGCCAGATGCGCCCGGCACGCCCAATCCGCGCGTGGTCGCCATCCCCGTCCAGTCGTTCGTGTTCCCGGTGGTGCTCGACAACTTCCTGCTGCAGGCCCAGGTGGTGGTGCCCATCTCCGACTACTTCTTGCGCATCAACCAGGGCTACACCGCGGCCACCCACGCCCGCGACGCCGCGCGCATCGACGCCCAGACCGCCCGCGCGCGATCGGCCACCGACGGAAAAGTTGCGTTTTACACGCATATTCGCGCCCGCGGCGCCCAGGTGGTGGCCGAGCAGGCGCTGGAAGACGCCAAGGCGCACGCGGTGGATGCGAAGAATCAAGAGGCCGCCGCCAACGCCTCACGCGCCGACGTGCTGCGGGCGGAGACCGCGGTGGCCGCCGCCGAGCTTCAGGTGGAGCGCGCCAAGAACCTGGCGCAGCTCACCGAGAAGCAGGTGCGCATTGCCATGCACGTCCCCGACAGCGAGCCGTTCTCGCTGGGCGAAGAGCTCGACGCGCCGCTGCCGCCGGTGACCGGTACGCTGGCCGAGTTCGTGACCGAGGGGCAGCGGGCGCGACTGGAGCTGAAGAGCCTCGACGCCAACGCCGACGCGCTGCGGGCCCAAGGCAAGTCGGCCAAGGCCGGCTACTACCCGCAGGTGTCGGGCGCCGGCGAGATCACCCTCGCCAACCCCAACCAGCGGCGCTTTCCGCAGACCCCCGACTGGTACCCCACCTGGTCGCTCACGTTGCAGGCCACCTGGTCGCCCAACGACATTCCCACGTCGTCGGCTGGCGGTAGCGAGTACGAAGCGCGCATCGCCACGCTCGAGGCGCAGAAGCAGATGGTGCGCGAAGGCATCGAGCTCGAGGTCGTCCAGGCGCATCAGTCGATCCGTGAGTCCGACGTGGGCATCGCCACCACCAAGCGTCAGCTGGAGAGTGCCACCGAGGCGCTGCGCGTCGCGCGCGAGCTGTTTCGCAACGGCCGCGCCATCTCCACCGTGGTCACCGACGCCGAGACGGAGCTCACCCGGGCGCGGCTCGAGGCCCTCAACGCCCACGTCGAGGCCCGCATCTCGCGCGCGAAGCTGGAGCACGCGGTGGGCCGCGACGTGAAGTACGCGCCGGCGCAATAGCCCCTTACTGCGCTGCTTTGCGCTTCGACTGCGCCGGCAGCGAAGCCCAGCGGCCAAGGTCGATGGCGTCCACCGGATCGGCGCCTTCCAGCCGACGTTCCATGTGCGGAAAGGCGTCGCAGCCCCAGAAGAGCTCGCCGTCGGCTTCTACCGACGGCACGCCGAAGACGCCGGCGCGGAGGGCTTCGTCGGTGGCCGCGCGCACCCGCGCCTTGGCGGGCTCGCTGCATGCAGCGTGCACCATGCCCTCGCCGTCGAGGCCCTCTTCCGAAAGGAGCTCCGCCACCACCGTGGGGTCGGTGACGCCCGGGCCGTCGCCGCCCCACACCGCGCGGAACAGCACGTCGATGACGTGCTTCTGCGCCTCGGCGTCGAGCTGCAGGCTGGCCACCCGCAAGGCCAGCAGCGGGTTGAAGGGGTGCGCCGGCGGCGGGCCCAGCGGCACTTTCCACTGGTGCGCGGTGCGCAGCACGTCTTTGAAGAGGTACACGCGCTTGGGGGGGATCTCCGCCGGACCTTTGTGGCCATACGCGTCGAGGAGCGCGGCAAAGAGGATCGGCACCGGCTGCACCGCGCGGCCGTGGCGCGCCGCCAGCGCATGAATGTGCGTCCACCCGAGGTACGCATAGGGAGAGATGAAGTCGAAGTAGAACGTGAGCGGCGCCTTCATGAGCGCATGCTACGCCATCTTCCGCTTCTTCGGCGGCGGCGCGTGGCGCGTGCAGAAGGCTTCGAGGTTCGCAAGCAGCCACGCGTGCGCGGGGCCCAGCGTGGTGCTCGGCTGGAAGACCGCAGAGAACACCAGCGTGTGCTCTTCTTCGGACCAAGCTTCCGGGCGCAGAAGCGCGAGCCGCCCGGCCGCGAGATCCTGCTGCGCGAGGTGCTCTGGCAGGTTGCCCCAGCCGAGGCCTGCGAGCAGCATGGCGTGCTTGGTGTGGAGATCGGCCACCCGCCAAGTGCGCGGCGAGAGGACCGCCTGATCGGGCACGCCATCGTCGCGGCGCTCCGAGAGCACGATCTGCACGAAGTCGGCGAGCCTCCGGGTGCCGATGCGTCCCTTGGCCTTCGCCAGCGGATGCGCGGCGCTCACCACCGGCACCATGCGAATCGCCGACAGCGCGCGCCGCTCGAGGCCCGGCGCCACGCCGAGCGGGCTCACCACGCCCAGGCTGGAGCGGCCATCGAGCACGCGGGCCGACACCGCCGAGAGGTTTTGGGTATCGACGCGCAGGTCGACCGAAGGGAACTCCCGCGCGAAGGCCGCACAGAGCTCCACCAGCGCCGCCAGCGGAAAGAGCTGATCCACGCAGAGCGAAACCGAGGCCTCGAGGCCCTGCACGAGGCCCGCCGCAAGGCGCAGCAGGCCATCGACCTCGGCGCCCACCCGGCGCGCGGCGCCGACCATCGCTTTGCCCTCTTCGGTAAGGGTCGCGACCTTGGTGCGGCGGTCCCAGATGGTGACGCCGAGCTGCGCCTCGAGGTTGGTCATCGCGGTGCTCACCGCCGACTGCACCCTCTGCAGCTTGCGCGCGGCCGCCGAGAAGCTCCCCTCCTCCACCACGCACACGAGCATTCGCAGTTGGTCCAGGGTCACCGGATCGAGCATGACCAATCATCTAAGAATCAGATGGTTTATGTCAAACGATTGCCGATTCCGTAGATGGTCCGGGGGCCGCATACTTCTGGTCATGATGAAGCTCCGCCCTGCCACCGAACGCGGCCACGCCAACCACGGCTGGCTCGACTCGCACCACACGTTCTCCTTCGCCGACTACCACGCCCCCGAGCACATGGGCTTTCGCGCGCTGCGCGTCATCAACGACGACCGCGTGGCCGGCGGCGGCGGCTTCGGCGCGCACCCGCACCGCAACATGGAGATCGTCTCCTACGTCCTCGAGGGCGCTCTGGCCCACAAGGATTCGATGGGCACCGGGTCGGTCATCCGCCCGGGCGACGTGCAGCGCATGAGCGCCGGCACCGGCGTCACCCACAGCGAGTTCAACGAGTCGAAGACCGAAGGCGTCCACTTCCTGCAAATCTGGCTCATGCCGAAAGCCCAAGGCATGGCCCCCGGCTACGAGCAGAAGACCTTCTCGGAGGCGGAAAAGAACGGCAAGCTTCGGGTCGTCGCCTCGCCCGACGGGCGCGATGGCAGCGTCACCATTCACGCCGATGCCGTGCTCTACGCCGGCGTCTTCCGCGAGGGCGAGGCCGCCGAGCTCACGCTCGCCCAGGGTACGGGCCCGGCTCGCCACGGCTGGGTCCACGTGGCCCGCGGCACGGTCACCGTGAACGGCAAGGTGCTGGGCGAAGGCGACGGCGCCGCGCTCTCGGACGAGGGCAACGTGCGCGTCGAAGGAAAGACCAGCGCGCCGGCCGAGGTTCTGGTCTTCGATCTCGGTTGAGATTCACTGGCACGCAGTGTCTGCGAGCGGGCTCGAGAATCTTCGAGAAATAAGGTACCGTTTCAGGCAATGCGCCGGCCGCCCAAACTGCAGGCGGGGCTCCGCTTCGGAGACTTCGAGCTGCTCCGCCCCCTGGCCAAGGGGGGCATGGGACAGGTGTGGGTGGTGCGCCGCGCAGATCGCCCGGACGGGCCCACGTACGTGTTGAAGACCGTCGTCGACGAGCTCGACGCCGACCCGCAGGCGCGCGATCTGCTCCGCGAAGAAGGGCGCCTGCTCCAGCGCCTGAAGGACGTGCACTGGCCCGGCTTCGTGGCCGAAGGCGCAAAGGCGCAGGTGCCGTTCTTCGTCATGGAGTACATCGACGGGCACTCGCTCCAGAGCTGGCTGAAGCTGGCGGAGCAGCACGAGTGGCGTCTGCCGGCGGGCATCGCCTCGCGCATCCTCATCGAGGCCGCCGAGGGCCTGCACGTGCTGCACGAGCTGCGGCACCAGACCGGGGCCCCCATCGGTGCGGTGCACCGCGACGTGACGCCGCACAACATCTTGGTCGACCGCCGCGGCACCACCAAGCTCATCGATCTGGGCGTCGCCAAGTCGGCGATTCGCCGGGCGGAAGCCACCGAAGAGGGCGTGTTCCGCGGCAAGTTTCGCTACATGGCGCCGGAGCAGGCGGGCTCGGCGCCGCGCGATCGACGGATGGACGTATGGGGCTTGGGCGCCACGCTGTACGCGGCGGTGACCCGCTCGCTCCCGTTCGCCGAGTGCAACGAGATCGAGATCATGAAGGCGATGCTCCACCCCTTGCCGATACTGAGCAAGAACAAGGAGCCACTCTCGGAGCCTATGCGCGAGGTGCTGGCGCGCTCCACCGCGAGTGATCCTTCGGCCCGCTACGCCACCGCGCGCGACTTTGCCCAGGCGCTCACCAAGGCCATTCCGCCAAGCTCGCACCGCGACGTGGCCAGCTTCGCGTACGAGCTCTTCGATCTGGTCGACCAGGAAGCCGAGCGCCAGAAGGAGCGCGCCCTGCACCAGCTGGTGAACGCCGTCGTGGTCGCCGCCGACCCCGACGACGACTGACGGCCCGGTAGCTAGCGGCCGTTGCGGCGGGGTGGGCCGCCGGGTCTGCGTGGCCCTTGCGGCGTGCGGCCGCGGGGCGGCGCGAACCCGGTGCTGCGCGCGGGGGTCCCGGTCTCGTCGGGCACCAGGCAGTTTGGCCCGCGACCGATGAGATCGCGGCGCCCGGCCTGTCGCAGAGCTTCGCGCGCCAACGGCCAGTGCTGCTCGTCCCAGTAGAAGATGAGCGCCTTCATCATGCGCTTCTCGCGCAGATCGGTGGCGGTGTACACCGGCTCCATCGAGAGCGGATCGATACCTGTATAATACATGGTGGTCGCCACCGCCATGGGCGTGGGAATGAAGTCTTGCACCTGCCGCGGGCGCATGCGGTTCTCTTTGAGGTAGAGCGCCAGCTCCACGGTGTCGCCCAGGGTGGAGCCGGGGTGCCCGGTGATGAAGTAGGGAATGAGATACTGCTCTTTGCCCGCCTCTTCGCTGGCCTGGCAGAACGCCTGCGCGAAGCGCTCGTAGGAGCGAATCGCCGGCTTCTTCATCTTGTCGAGCACCTTGTCGCTCGAGTGCTCGGGCGCCACCGAGAGCTGCCCGCCGGTGTGGTGCTGGGCCAGCTCGCGAATGAAGGTGGGGCTGCGCTCGGCGAGGTCATAGCGAACGCCAGATGCAATATACACCTTCTTGACGCCCTCGGCACTGCGCACCTTGCGCATGAGGTCGACCAGCGGATCGTGGTCGGTCACCAGGTTCTCGCAGATGCCGGGGTGGACGCAGGAGAGCCGACGACAGGCGTTCTCGGTTTTGTCGTCCTTGCACGTCATCTTGTACATGTTGGCGGTGGGGCCGCCGAGGTCGGTGATGGTGCCGCGAAAGTCGTCCATGCGCGAGAGCGCGCGCACCTCGCGCAGCACCGAGGCCTCGCTGCGGCTCTGGATGATGCGGCCTTCGTGCTCGGTGATGCTGCAGAAGGTGCAGCCCCCGAAGCACCCGCGCATGGTGACGATGGAGTGCTTCACGGTCTCGAAGGCGGGAATCGGCGCGTCGTAGCGGGGGTGGGCTTTGCGCTGGAACGGCAGATCGTAGAGGCCGTCCATCTCTTGCTCGGTGAGCGGCTCGGCCGGGCGGTTGAAGAACACCGCCTGATCACCGTGCGGCTGGAGCATGGGCCGGCCGTTGTGCGGGTTGGTCTCGTACTGGAAGGCGCGCGACATGCGGGCAAAGGCTTCTTTGCTCGCTGTGACCTCTTCATACGAGGGGAGCACCAGCAGCTTGCCGTCGGTGGTGAAGCGCGACACGTCGGCGAGGAGCGGCTCCCACTCCTTCTTGTTCTTCTTCACGTGGGCGGTGCCGCGAACGTCGGTGAGGGCGCTCACCGGCTCGCCGGCATCGAGGCGCCGGGCGATTTCCCAGGCCGGGCGCTCGCCCATGCCGAACACCAGGAGATCGGCCTTGGCGTCGAGCAGCATGGAACGGCGAACCTGGTCGGACCAGTAGTCGTAGTGGGCAATGCGGCGGAGCGAGGCTTCGATGCCGCCGAGCACCACCGGCGTGCCGGGAAAGGCCTGCCGGCAGAGGTTGGCGTACACGAGGGTGGCGCGGTTGGGGCGCATGTTGGTGGCGCCGCCGGGTGAGTACTGATCCTTGTCGCGGGTCTTCTTCTGGGCCGTGAGCTTGTTCAGCATCGAATCGAGGTTGCCGGCGCTGATGCCCACGAACAGACGCGGCGCGCCCATGCGCCCGATGTCGGCGGGCCCGGTCCAGTCGGGCTGGGCGATGAACCCGACCTTGTAGCCACGCCCCTCGAGAAAGCGCGCGATGAGCACCGGACCGAAGGCCGGATGATCGACGTACGCGTCGCCGGACACGATGAGAATGTCGAGCTGATCCCAGCCGCGCGCTTGCATCTCCTCTCGCGTGGTGGGAAGGAACGCGGCGTGGGCGCCTGCGTCCGCGCGCGGAGGTTGGCCTTTTTTGCGGAGCTGGAGCAGACCCTGGGACATACCCGGGTCCTTCTAGCACCGCCCCGCCGCCTTGGCTGCCTGCCCGCGCAGTTTGTGCGGGGGCTAGCGGACCAGCCCGCCCTTGATCTCGCGACCCCGGAGGCAGCTCTCGAGGGGGCTCATGAGGTCGCCGCGGACGCAGCGGACGAGCGGCAGGAGCGGATCGGACTTTCCGAAGCGTTCGAAGGTTCCATCGCTGTACACCGCCAGCGCGCCGGTGGCGGTGGTCACCAGATCGACGCTGGGGCGCTTTCCCTCGACATCCACCAGCGTGTAGCGATCGTGACCGCCCTCGGTGCCCCCGGGTAGGACGAGCGACGCGCCGAGCATTCGGAGCTGACTGTTCGGCGACTTCATGGACGCCGGGCGCAGCTTGAGGCGCGGAACGGTGAGCTCGCGAACGCGAGCGCCATCCTGGTCCACCACCCAGAGCTTGTCTTCGACCTCGGGCCCCGCGTGCTTGGCCTTGGGTTTGCTGCTGCCGGCGGCGCACACCAACTGGGCCCCGGCGGCGGTGGGAAGGACGGCGACCACGGAGCCGCACGCTTCGTCGGGGATGGCGAACCTCTTGCCGCTATCGAGGTTGCGCAGCTCGTGCGCCTGACCCGCGGCCGGGTGGTCCACGAACCAAGGGCCGTTCAGGGCAGCGGGTCGACCACCGGAGGTGAGCGGCGTGCAGCCCTTCTTCGGCTCACAGAGCAGGGTATCGTAGCTCTTGCGGTCCGCGGACATCTTGGAGATGACCACCCGCGAACCGCTGCCCAGGACCGGGCCGGGCGAGCCGTCCAACTTGTGCGAGAACGCTTCCTGGCCGTCGAGGTCCTCGGCGCGAACCATGGTCCCCTTCTCGGCCCACTCGGTCGTGATGCGGAGATCGTTGGTCTCGGTCCCATTGCCGCGCTTGCCCTTGGGAAACTCGCGCGGCACGTGCTCGCCCTGGGTGAGCCAGAGCGGCTTCTCTTCGCCCCAGGAAATCAGCCCCAGGATACCGTCGCGCACCACCGGAGCGAAGCCTCCTCCGCGCTCCTCGGGCGCCGGCCCCAGGCCGAGCACCAGGCGCTTCTTCGCCACGTCGTACACCGCGACGCTGCCCGAGGCCGCGCCCGCCAAAAGTGAGCCTCGCCCCGAGACCCGTTCGCCGTTGCCGCAAAGGACGCGCGAGATCTCGCTGCGCGTCCCCCCGGCGGTCAAGTAGCAGGTCCACCCGTGATCGTCGTATTGCCGTTCCACGCGCGCGCCGGGTCCCTCGTATGCGATCTCGGTACGTCGGCTGCTCGCCTCACCCGAGGAGGTAGCAGTCCCGGTGGCGAGGTCGAGGGTGAGCTCGACCGGCGCCCCCACCACCGAGAGCTTGTTCGGATCGAGCGCGGAGAGCGTGCACCCATAGCAGGGCTCTTCGAGCTTCTTTGCCAGATCGAAGGTGCGCACCACGCGCTTCTGCGCCCAATCCCACACGAAGACCTTCTTGCCGGAGCCCCACATCGTGACGAGGCGCGTGGTGCCCGGCACGTGAAGATGAAAGAGCGTCTCGTCGGCCCCGGGAACGTCGTAGCGCTGGCTGGCGACGACCTTGCCCGTGTTCAGGTCGTCGACCTCCACCACGCCGAAGCGCGTCACCAGCAGGGTGTCGCCCATGAACTCGGTCAGCTCGCTGCCGCCGCTGGGGTCGACGCGGCCGCCGATTCGTCGGAGCACGAGCTTTCCGGTCGATGCATTGTACACGAGTCTCTTTTGGATAGAGGAGGCGACCAAGAAGCGGCCATCGGACGAGAACGTGCCCTCGCTGAAGCCGTCGCCCTCGGTGGCGAAGACGCTGATGCGTTTGCCGTCCTTGGCCGAGAAGATGAGGTAGCCGCACGCGGCCTCCGGGGCTTGGGGCTTGAGCTTCCCCTTGGCGGGGGGCGCGGGGATCTCATCGCCGCAGGAAGAGAGCGCCACCTGCTCGCCATCGGCGGAGATGTGCGCGCCGCTGCTTGCGGGCTCGGTGGTGTCGAGGGTGGCTACCTTGCGGAAGGAGCCCAGGTCCCAAATCTCGGTCTTCTCCTTGCGAACCACCACGGCCCGCGCGCCGTTCTCGCTGGGCACCACGCTGGTGGTGTCGTCGGGAAGAGGGTGACGCCGCACGACGTCGGGCGCAGCCGGGTCGAAGTCGTAGAGCGACCGCTGCGAATGGGCAACCGCGTGGCCGGCTTGGGTGAGAACCACGCCGGCGATGGAACCCGCGCCGTAGCCGAGTAGCTCGAGGGTTGCGTCGTCGCGCGCAGGTGCAGGCGCTGCTGCCGCGCCCGCGCCCGCGCTGGCGGGCGAAGGAGCGACGCGAGCGTGGCCCGGAGAAGGCGCATTTCCGGCGCAAGCGGCGAGAAGCAGACAACCGGGGACGAAGGCGCGCATGGTCATCACTATACGCAAGCGCGCCGGGCCCGATTCCAGGAAACGGAACGACGGCGCGCCGGCCAATGGCCGCCCAGACCCAAAGGTGCGGCCCTACTGCCGCGGGTCGATGCACACCTTGTCGGCTTTGCACTCGTCGAGTGCGGCGATGGCGTCGAAGAAGCTCGCTGCGCCAGTGGAGCACGCGTAGACCTTCGCCTTCCCCTCGCACGTGTCGTACCTGGGGCCATTGATCTGCCCGCTATTGCAGCGGTCGTCGGGCCACAGCTTGGATGCCTGCTGCTGGAAGTCGCGTTCGCAGTCGCCTGCGGTGGCGTACTTCTGATTCGCGCCGGTGCCGTAGCCTGGGCAGCCGGAGCCCTTGTCGCCGTAGTGGCCGCACGCCGCCGAGGCCAAAGACGAGATGCGCGAGTCGCGCGAGGGCTCGAAGATGGTGTTGTCGGTGCTGCTGCACGCTGCGACGACGGGTAGGAGGATGACGACGGAGAAAGAGAAGACCTTCATGAGCGGGGGCCAAGTGCAACCGGCGCGCCGCTGCAAAGTGCCATGATTTTCCGTATTCCGGCGGCGTGTGGGGTGTGATCGCCGTGCGCGGTGGGGCGTTGCGCCCCGCGATTCACGGCCGGCGATTGGGGGGCCCGCGCCTTCGCGTGTAGGTTGCAGGCGCTCCGCGGCAGCGGTCGAAACACCGCGTGGATGGGAATGCGTGGAAGTCTCGCGGTAGTGCTACCTTGCCCCGGTGCTTCGAACCGTCCGTGCGGAACGTTACGTCATGCCCTTCCGCGAGGGCGGCTCGGTGCCGGTCCTGGTCGAGGCCGACGATCTGGGCCTCTACGTGGTGAAGCTCAAGGGCGCGGCGCAGGGGCCGAAGGCGCTGGTGGCCGAGCTGGTGGCCGGCGAGCTCGCCCGGGCGCTGGGGCTCGCGGTGCCGGAGCTGGCGCTGGTCGAGGTCGACGCCGCGCTCGCCGACAACGAGCCGGATCCCGAGCTGGCCTGTCCGCTCGAGGCCAGCGCCGGCCTCAACCTCGGCCTCGACTACTTGCCTGGAAGCATCACGTTCCACCCGGTGGCAGGGCCCATACCCGACGCGCAAACAGCTTCGCGCATCGTGCTCTTCGACGCCTTCGTGGCGAACGTGGATCGCACCGCGCGCAACCCCAACCTTCTCGGGTGGCATCGCAAGCTCTGGCTCATCGACCACGGGGCCGCGCTGTACTTTCACCACGGATGGAAGCGCGGGAACGAGACCGAAGGCGCGGACGATCCGTTCGCCGAGGTCGCGAGCCACGTGCTGCTCCGCTGGGCCACGGCGCTGCCCGAGGCCGCGTCGCACCTGGGCGCTGCGCTCACCGACGCGGTCCTCGAGAGCGTGGCGGCGCAGATTCCCGAAGCGTGGCTGGCGGCAGGTCGCGAGCTCGAGAGCGCCGACGCGCAGCGGGCCGCCTACGTGACGTGGCTCCGGGCAAGGCGCGATGCGCTGCCCATCCTGCTGCAGGAAGCGGCGAGGGCCCATGCGCTGCGCGTTTGAGTACGCCATCGTGCGGATCGTTCCCGACGTGGCCCGCCAGGAGTTCGTCAACGCGGGGGCCATCGTGTTCTGCCCCAAGCTCGATTTTCTCGACGCGCGCATCGCCCTCGACGTTGCGCGCCTCCTCGCGCTCGCCCCGAAAGCCGACGTGGAGACCATCGCCCTCCATCTGGAGGCCATTGCCGCGATCTGCCAGGGTGGCGAAGGCGCAGCGGGCCTCGACGGCCTCGACCGACGGGAGCGCTTCCGCTGGCTGGTGTCGCCGCGGAGCACGGTGATCCAGACTTCGCCGGCGCACCCGGGAGTGGCCGATTCGCCAGAGGCGGCGCTGCAGCGCCTCCTCGCCACCATGGTGCTGCGGCGCGGGTGATCGCGCTGCGGCGCGGGTGATCGTCCTGCAGCGTGGGTGATCGTGCTGCGGCGCGGGTGACGTGAGCTTTAGCGCCGGGTGGTGGTGAGGAGGAAGCCCTCGCCGGTCTCCAGGAGCTCCTTGGCGCGCACGAGCTCGTCTTCCGGCCACTTCTCGCGAACCACCTCGAAAAGGCCGTGATCGAAGGGCAAACCCGGTGCATCTTGCACCTTGATCAAGCGCTCGCGCTCGCCCACCTGGAGTAGCTCGATGGCACGGTGGTGGCAGTACGGGTTGTCGCCCACCTTTCCGAAGAGCACCTCGGTGGTCCAGTTGCAGCCGGCCTTGCACTCCTCGGCGTAGTAGCAGTCGCGGCAGAACCCGCGCAGGTCTTCCACCTTCTGATCGCGGGTAAAGCGTAGCTTTTCCGACTTTTCCCAGATGTCCTGGAGCTTGTAGTCGCGCACGTTGCCGCCCACCCACGACTCGCTGGTGAGCGAAGGGCAGCCCTTGATGTCTCCGTTGGCCTCGATGCCGATGGTGAGGCGACCGGCGCTGCAGCTCCCGCGGTGGCCGCCGGGAAAGTTTCCCCGGAGCACCGTTTCGTAGGGGCCGAAGTAGCCGATGTTGTTGCCCGGCCAGAGGCGCACCTTGGCCTCGTCGGCTCGCTTCTTCAGGCGCGCCACCAGCGGCAGCATTTCGAGCATCTGGAAAGGCTCGAGGAGCATGTCGGGCTCGTCGCCGGCGCGCCCCATGGCGGTGGTCATCTGCACCTGCCAGGAGTGGATGCCCGCCTGCACCAGGGTTTCGAACACCTCGGGGATCTCGGTGATGTTGCGTCGGTTGATCTGCGTGTTGGCGCTGAAGGGAATGCCCGCCGCCTTCAGGTTCTTCATAGACTCGAAGGCCGACTTGTAGCTGCCCTTCAGGCCGCGGAGCTCGTCGTGCGCCGCCTCCATGCCGTCGATGGAAATGGACACGCTCATGAGGCCGGCTTCCTTGGCCGCCATGGCGCGCTCCAACGTGAGCGCGCGCCCGCCGCTGGTCATGGTGCAGATCATCTTGTGGCTGCGCACCCGGCGCACGATGTCGACCCAGTCGTCGCGCAGGTAGGCCTCGCCGCCGATGAGCGTGATCTCCTTGACGCCCATGGCGTGGAACTGGTCGACGAGATCGAAGCACTCTTCGGTGCTCAGCTCATCGGGGCGCGCCTTGCCGGCGCGCGAACCGCAGTGCCGGCACGCGAGATCGCAGGCCAGGGTTATTTCCCACACCGCGTAGATGGGCCGCCACTTCTTGTCGACCTCGCGCGCTTCGTCGGCCAGCGGCAGCTTGCGCCGGGAGGGCTGGGCTTTGGGCGCGATGGGGAGCGATCGCGGGCGCGGTCCGAGCTCGGTCATCGGGCTACATTCCTGGTCCGCCGTAGGCCGGCGCGCCGTAGGGGGGCGCCACGCCGCCGCCGTCGGAAGCGTCGACGCCGGCATCGGGCGCCGGCGCTCCGTAGAGGGCCACGCCGCTGGAAGAGCCGCCGCTCGACGTGCTCCCGCTCGACGTGCTCCCGCTAGCCCCGCTGCTGCTCGCGCCGCTGGAGCCGCTGCTGGACGAGCTGGGCCCGGTCTGCCCGCCGCACGCCACCACCACCGCCGCCGCGCCGAAGAGGAGGGCCGCGCGCGTGCCTTTGGTGGGGGCCGAGAGCCCCGGCCGCGTGGCAAGCGCGTCCTCCAGCGATTCCTTGCAGAATACACAGGTTGAGGAGCCGCTGCGTACGTGCCGGTTGCAGTGAGGACAGATGATCATGGTGGGGCCTTCGATGAGAGGAGATTCAGGGCGCCGGAGCGCCGTAGAGGGCGATGCCGCCGCCATCCGGAGCCTCGGCATCGGTTGCTGCGTCCGGGGCCGGCGCGCCATACATGGCGACAGGGCCGCCATCTGCTGCGTCGGGGTCGGGCCCCGCGTCGCGCGGCGGCGGGGCGCCGTACGCCGCATCGAACGCCAACGGCGGCGCGTCGCTCCCGGAGTCTTCTGCGCCTTTGGGCTCCGGCGTGGACGACGAGCAGGCGGCGCTCACCGCCGCGGCGCCGAAGAGCATCGCAGCCCGGGCCACCCGGGAGGGGGGCCGACGCGCGGGGCCCGTAGAGGTGGCGCCGCCGCAGAACGGACAAGCATCGTTGCCTTTGACGTGGCGCTGGCAGCTGCTGCAGACGGAGAGAGCCATGGGAACCTACCAAGGAAAGGGTGAAGCATAGCCGCGTTGCCCCGCGAGAGGCCATAGGCACGCCCGTAGACGGCGGTGCGGACCGACGTGAGCCTCCGCGCCTAGAAGCATCAATCGTACCAACCTGTGAATTCGCGGGGTTGCCTGGGCCAAACGGGCGCCGCTCGGATCCCGCGGTCACGATTGGCACACGTAGGCTTTGCTGCGACACCTCGAGGAAATTCCGGCGGTCTCGCCGCTTCGGTCCCGATGCTGCGGTGCGGCTGCAACAGACATGCGAATCGGACGCGCACGTCTCGCAGTAGAACTACTTGCCGCTGTCGTGTCGAGGGGGCCCCGCGGCGCCAGCATCGCGCACCGGCGACGGAGGGCCCGCGGTGGTCACCGTGGCGGGCGGCGCCGGCGGCACGCCGTAGCCCGGCGCCATCGTGTTCGGGTCCGGCGCGGTGGCCGAGGCCGTGGCGGTGGCGGTGGCGGGCGCGGTGGGCATGGGCATGGGCGGGGCGCCGTACACCTCGGCGGTGGCCCCGTGATCGCACGCGGCAACGGCTGCAGCGAGCAGCGCGGCGCGCGAGAGCTGCCCCAGCGCGGCCGAGGTCGGTCCGCCCGACGCGGCGGGCGGTGGAGCAAGCTGCGCCCCGCAGAACACGCAGGAGGGGCCGCGGGCGTGACGACGGCAAACGGCGCAAACGACGAGAACCATCCCTGCAGCAGACCGCGGCGGGGCCGCCTCGTCAACGCGCACGCGAAAAGCCGGGCGCCACCTTTCGGCGGCACCCGGCGGTTTTCACGAGCGAGGAGGTCAGTAGGGCGGCGTCTCGCCGGCCGAGCTCCACATGGTCGGCGACCAGGTGCCCATGCCGGTGCTGCCCTGGCCGGTTTTGGCGCGCGAGAAGAAGTGACCCCAGGGGTCGATGCCGCCGGCGCGCCAACCGTACGGATCGGAGGCCCCGATGACGCCGCTGCCGTTGACACCATAGGCCGAGGTCAGGTCGGAGTGGAGGTCCACCTTGTAGCCGAACGAGGGGTTGCCGGGCGTGGTTGCATTGACGTTGGTGAGCCGGAAGAGACCGAAGTGCACGTGCGGATCGGTAGCCTGGCCGGTCATGCCGACGTAGCCGATGATCTGACCGGCCTTGACCACCTGGTCCGATTGCACGAGGCGCTGGGAGAGGTGCGCGTAGTAGGCGAGGAAGCTTTCCTGGTACCGGGCATCGGTGCCTACGTCGTAGCGAATGAGCAGCTCGTTCTGCCGGGTGGTGCCGAAGCCGCCGATGCCGGTGATGTCACGACCGCGCGACCCTTGGGTGATGACCGTGCCGTTGGCGAGCGCGCGGAGTGGCGTGCCCTCGGTGAGGATGAAGTCGTAGGAGTTCTGGTTGTCGTAGGTGCGGGAGTGCCCGTTGGTATCGAGGTTGGTCGCGGTACCAGGACCGGTCCCGAACTGGGTCAGGTCCATGGTGCAGGTTCCGGTGGGGCACGGACAGTTGGGGTCGGCCGGGTCGCACGACTGGTCGTGGTCGAACATGTGCCCGACCGCGTAGCCGGCCTGGGTTTGCCCCGCGGGTACGCCTGCGGTGGACCATGCAGAGGTGACGAAGGGGGCGTTGAAGGCCGGCATCTGCCGCGGAGATACGGTGAAGATGCACGCATTGTTGGTGTGCCCGACCATGGCGTTCGCGGACGAGAGCGGAGTCACGCCGGTGCCGGGTACCAAGACGCCGCCGTTGTTGCAGCGAACCAGCACGTCGTTGGCGGCGCTGGTGGAGTAGAGGCCGGCGCGAAGGATCTTGGAGCCCGCCACCGTGAGCAGCGCGTCGCACGGCTTTGCCCCGGTGAAGGCGAAGCCCCAGGTGTTGTCGGGGTTGATGGTGTTGCAGTAGTGGCCCATGTTGGCCGGCTCGGCGTTCTGCGGAGGGGCGATAAAATCGAGGCCCCCGAAGGCGCCGTGGGTGCACACGCCAGGCGTGATCAGCGGGGTTCCGTTCTGGCATTTCACGAGGGCGTTCTGCAGGCCCGCCTTCACGCGGTCGATGCAGTAGTTGCCGTTGGATTGCAGGGAGCAGAAGTTCGTCGCCATGCGCTTCTGGCACACCGGATCGTCGCCGTCGGTGAGTCCGTTGCGATCGCCGTCGATGCCGTCGGCGCAGTTCTCTTCGCTGAACTTGTACTGGTAGAGGCGCGTCGTGAAGTCGGAGCCGGTGTGGCCCATGCCGTACAGCACGCTGGCGCTATCGGCGGAGATGCCGGTAAGGGTAACGCCGGCGTTGGGAAAGCTGCTCCACCAGTTCTGCCCCGCCAGCAGGGTATCGTTCATGAAGAGCGTGCCATCGGGGTTCATTCCGAAGGCGCGGTTCTCCGGCACCACCAGCCCGGCGCTGCCGGCGCCGGTGGCGAGCTTGCTGCCGAGGTTGTTGGCGAGGACGATCCAGGACGTGGGTGTTCCCTGGCGAATCGGGTGGCGTCGGTCGTTGAGGGCGCTGGCGTACAGCGTGGTGGCGGCTCCCCGGGCGACCGCATAGAGGTTGCCATTGCCCGATTGGATGTCGACGTCGAGCGGCGACATGGCCTCCACCGCCGCAGGCAGACCGAGCGTTTGCCCACCCACCACCTTGGACCAAGGAGAGATGCTCCCGGTCGGGACGTAGAGCATGCCGCCCGGAGCGGTGCGCGCGTACCAGAGGTGATTGGTGGCATCGAGCGCGTAGAAGTGCGAGTGATCGCACGCGATGCGAATCCCGGGGGAGCCGCCGTTGGCCTGCTTCCACATGCTCGCGGGCGCGGTGACGTCGGCGTTGGACCAGAGCGTACCGTCGGGCTGCGAGCGGTAGACCACGCCGTCGCCACACGCCGCGATGTGCGCCGTCGCCTGGCCAATGGGGCCGAGATCGGTGACGTCGAGACGCTGCCCGCCCACCACGAACGAGCCGATGAGCGCGCTCGAGACCGAGCCGACGCCGTCGGAAGCCGGCGCGTCGGACGAAGGCTCCGCCGATTGACCCCCGCAGGCTCCGAGTAGAAGGGCGCCGAGGACCGTACTGTGACGAAGGATGCGCGCGGAGCCGCGGGCACCCGAAAAGGAACCGAGTTGCATGACTGTTCTCCAGAGCGGTTCGCGCGGGCCCCGTGCGCGCTTTCTGCACGCACGGTCGAGACACCATCGTCGCGAGGGGCCACTTGCGCTCCGCTACCCCCCTGACACCGGGCCGGCGCGGGTGATGCGCCGAATCGACGGAGGCATCGTCTTTCGCGGAGGAGCTCGGCGGGCGCGCACCGGCGCGGGAATGCAATTGCGCAGGGCCGAGGAATGTTCGACCATGGCGGCACATGACGTCCCGGAAAGATGCGGTTGAGAGCGCTCCGCGCGTGGCAGTTTCAATCGTCGGCGGTGGCCCTTGGGGGTTGGCGCTCGCCGCGGCCGCAGCGCGAACCGGGCCGGTCGTTTTGGTGTCGCGACGGAGCGTGGAGGGCGCCCTTCCGGAAGGCGTCACGGTGACCTCGGACTACGCCGCCATCGGCAAGACGCGCCTGGTGGTGCTGGCGGTGCCCTCGGCGGTGGCGCCCGAAGTGGCCGCCACCCTGGGCGATCATGTCGACGGCAGTCACTACGTGGTGCACGGGGTGCGCGGTCTGGTGGGCGAAGAGATGCAGACAGTGAGCGATCTGGTGCGCCAACGCACCCCCGTGAAGCGCGTGGGGGCCCTGGGTGGTCCGGCGCTCGCCAGTGACTTGATGAACGGCCTGCCCAGCGTGCTCGTCTCGGGGTCGCGCTTTCCCGAGGTCAACGAGGCACTCACCGGAACCTTCGGGTCGAAGACGCTTCGGGTGTATTCTACACCCGATATCAAGGGACTCGAGTGGGCGAGCGCCATGGTCGGGTGCCTGGCCATTGCCATCGGCTTCGCCGAGGGGCTCTCCACCAGCCCCGGCCTGGTGGCGGCGCTCATCTGTCGGTCCATGGGCGAGGCAGCGCGCATCGCGGGCGCGGCCGGCGGCGACGAGCGCACCATTCTCGGCCTCTGCGGCTATGGCGATCTGCTCGCCTCCATCGAGCAACACGATCGCCCGGAGGTGCGCTTCGGTCGGGCGCTCGCCCGCGGGCTCTCGGTGGCGCAGGCCAAAGACGAAGCCCAGCAAAGACTCGAGGCCATCGAGCTCATTCCCCGGGTGGTGGCCTGGTGCGACGCCAACAAGGTACGGGCCCCCATCTTCGGCGCGCTCCGCGCCATCGTCCTCGACAACCTTCCGGCCAGCGAGATCCTGGCGCAGCTCATGTCGATGCCCATGAAAGAGGGCGCCTGACGGTCCTGCCCGCGCCGGTGTACGCTGCCCAGCCATGCTTCGCGTCGGCATCGTGCTCTCGCTCGTCGCCGCGTGCGCCACCGCGCGCTCCGAGCCGGCCCCTGCGGCCGCCCGCAGCGCGTCGCCGGTAGCCCGCGTCGAGGCGGAAGCCCCCACGGCCACCGTGGCCCATCGCGAGCTGGTCGACGTGCGCACCGAATGGTGCGTCGACGGCGTGCGGGGGCTGGAGGAAGACGCCTGTTATGTCCCGGGCAAGCCCGGCGATCGCACGCTGCTCGTGTACCTGCACGGCATCGTGCCGCCGGAGCGGGAGAGCCTGCAAAAGACCACCGTCGAAGGCGCCGTGCGCGAAGCCTCCGAGCGGGCAGGCATCACCGCCCTCATCCCGCGCGGGCGCGTGGGGCTCGGACCGACGTTCGCACGCACCTGGTGGGCATGGCCCACGGCGCCGGAGGCCCACACGAAGACGGTGGACGCGCTCGTGGCCCGGTGGCGCACCCTGAAGAAGGAGCTCGAGGCGCAGAATGGCGCCCCCTTCGCGCGCACCTACCTGGCCGGCTCGTCGAACGGCGCGTACTTCCTCTCCGCGCTCGCGCTGCGGGGCGACTGCGATCGTCTGGGGTTCCCGGTCGACGCCTACGCGGCCATCTCCGGAGGCGCGCCCGGGGGTCTGACGGTGCAGGCGGGGCGCACGCGGCGGCCGGTGTACGTGGGCTACGGGCTCTACGACGCGGAGAGCCCGGGGGGAGCCAAGGCCCTCGCGCTCACCTTCGAGGCGGCGCAGTGGCCGGTGAGACGCGCGCCGCATCCACTCGGTCACGGCGCGCACGCCGTGTATCTCGACGAGGCGTTGGCCTTCTTCGACGCTTCCCTGCGCGAGTGAGACGAGGCCTGCCCTCCATTTACCTAGGAAGACGGGGGCGACGGCTCGCCCAGATCGACCCAGTAGAGGGCGTGGTCGGAGTCGGGCGTGCGCGGCGCGTCTTTCACCGGCGGACCGTGATCGCGGAGATCTTCGTTGAGCACGTCGGCGCGCACGATGGACCCGTGAAGGCCCGGCGTGAGCAGCACGTGGTCGATCTGCGAAGGGCGCCCGCCGTGGAGGGTGGTCCACCGCTTGTGCTCCGGCACCCGCTCGATGGCAGAGAGAAGCACGCGGTCGGTGTCGCGGTCGCCGTACAAAATGCGCAAAGATAGCGAGCGACGATCGTCGTTGAGGTCGCCCATGACGCACACGTGGGGCGAGGCCGCTTCGTCGGCCAGGCGCCGCAGGTACAGCGCTTCTGCCGCGCGAATGACCGTGCTGCGAACCGTGGCCTCGGCCCGCTGAAACGAGCCGGCCAGGGGCACGTCCTCGCCGGTGGGCTTGCGGAGTTTGCGCGGAAGATTGCTCTTCATATGAATGCAGAATACATGCACGTCGCCAAAGGGCTCGTGGGTCACCACCACTTCGACGATGCCCCGCCGGAGCGGAAGGGCGGTGCCATAGGGCGGCGCATCGCCTTCTACGAACACCGGGAACGGCAGGGCGCGGGTGGTGTGCACCGCGGACCGCACGATGGGACGCCGCGAGAGCACGGCGCAGCGAATCCCCCGGTCGTCGGGAGTGCCCACCACGGCCGCGTAGCCCGGCACCAACGCCAGCACCGCGTCGAGGGCGGCCGGCTCACCCACTTCCTGCAGCGCCACCACGTCAGGCTGGGCCCGGAGGAGCCGGTCGGCGACGTAGCGGGTCTTGTCGGCGAAGAGCTTCGCCTCGAAGGCCGGATCGGCAGCACGAACGTCGGGAAGGAAGAGGTCTTTGAGATTGAACGTGGCAAGGCGCAGCACCAGCCCACGGTACGCGGGGAAAACCCGCCCGTCGAGCGCGCTGCAGCGAGGTGGGCGAGCGCGAAGGTCGTGCTACGCTCTTTTGCATGGCGCTCCCCAGCGAAGACTCGCTCCGGTTCATCGTGGCCCGCATGGCCAGCATCCTTGCCGCCCATGGCGAAGCCTTCGAAGCCCCGCCGCTGGTGCTGCCCAACGCCGAGTTCTTTCCCGACGCCATCTCGGTGAGCGGCGACGGCCTGGAGACGCTGCTCGCGCGCATCGCCTTCCACTCGCCGTTGCCCGACGACGTGCCCCTCACGCTGGGCTTCGTGGAGGCGGAAGACGCCGGCGGAAAGTCGTGCAGCTCCGGCGCCTGCGGCCCCGAAGGCGCGGCCCTCTTGCCGCCGGTCCACGAGACCGACGAGACCTATCTCATTCCCCTCGACGTCAGCGTGGCGCGCAACCCGGTGCGCCTCACCACGGCCATCGCGCGCGGCGTCGGCGGCGTGCTGCTGGCGTACACCGATACGCCGCTCGAAGACCCCAACCGCGACGCCGAGATCGCCGCCGTGCTCTCGGGCTTCGGCGTGCTCCTGGCCAACGGCGCCAACGTGTTCATGAAGGGCTGCAGCGGCGTGAAGCTGCACCGGGGCACGGCGCTCACCGTCGAAGAGGTGGCGGCCGCCCTCGCCCTCTTCGTACGACGCTTCGATCACCCGCCCTCGAAGGCCAAAAAGTACCTCGAGCCCACCCAGCTCGAGGCCTTTGAAGAGGCCCTCGCCTGGGCCGATCAGAACGAGGAGATTCTGGAGAAGCTCGCCAGCGCGCCGGAGCTCCTGGCCGATGGCGTGTTCGAATTCGGCAAGCCCAAGGGCATGCTCTCGCGGCTCTTCGGGAAGAAGACCAAGGACGAGAACGTCGTCGTCACCGTCCGCAAGCGTACGCCCGAAGAAGAGCGGCGGCTCGCCGAAGCGCGCGCGCTGGTCGAAGAGGCATTGGGCGGCGAGTAGGTCCTTCGGGAGGCCAACGCCTTAGTCGCAGTCGCGGGTCCACTGCCCGGCGAAATCGCAGGTGCCGCCAGGACACACGTCGGGCACGCGGATGAGCGGTGAGCCTGCCCAGGCCGACGCGAGAAAGTCGGTCATCTGCATACGCGCCGCTTCGCCGCCCGGGTTGCGGCAGTCGGCGAAGCCGTGCACTGCGCCCTGACTGGTGAAGGGTACACGGAACTGAACGATGCCATTGCCACCGGCCAGCGAGCTTTGCCTAGGTAGCCCGGGAATGTCTTGAATGACGCCGCCCACCAGCGACGCACCGACCGCCGAGGCCAGCAGGTTGGTGCCGATGTTGGGCACGATGGGATCGTCGATGCTCTCCTGGATGAGAATGGTGGGGCGCCTTTCGGCCGGCGCGCCCGCGCCCACCGCGCCGTCGACGTCGTCCCAGGCGCCCTGGGTCATGGCCAGGGCGAGGCGCGCGTCGAAGACGCTTCCGTAGGCGCCGCGAATGATGAACTTGCCGGCGTCGTAGAAGGCGGAGTGCGGAAGAAAGTGCGTCCAGCCCCCGCCGGGCACGTTCAAGAGGGCGTATCGCAGCTCGGGGTCGACCGCGCTCATGACGCCGCCCATGATGCCGCCCATGGATCCGCCGCCCCAGACCTTGATGGACATGTCGGGCCGGCGCCCTTTGGCCGGGTTCTCGCGACCGGCGAGCTCCGGCGCTGAAAGGGTATCGCCCAACGAGAGCGCGAGGCTTGCGTCGAGAGCGGCGCCACTGGCGAGCGACTGCATGAGGCGCGCGGTGGAGGAGGCGACCGCAGAGAACGCGCGGCGGAAGTTGCCCACGGTGGGAATCAACGTGTCGCCGGTCCAGCCGTCGAACTCGTAGCTGCCCTTGCCGAGACCGATGCTGGCGAGCGGCTCGTCGAAGGAGCCGTCCTTGTAGGAACCGCCGGCGCCATGCCCGAAGAGCAGAACGTGGTAGTCGCCGGCGCCTTTGGGTACCGACACGCGAAAAGGTGCATTCTGCACGCCCGTCTGGATGGGCATGCCGCTCTCGTCGAGGGAGAGCTGCTGGTTCTTGCCGAGAAACGAGGGCACGCCCTCGAAGTGCCCGTAGGCCACCAGCTCCACCGAGGGATTGGTGCCCGACTCCACCTTCTCGACGGTGGCGGTCACGGTGCCGGCTCGGGTGGCGGCGGTGACGATCTCGCGCATCTTGCGCAGGCGGCGCACGGTGTCGCCGGCGCTGCGGGTGGTGAACTCGGTGACGCGCACCACGTGATCTGCGGCAATGCCCGCCTTGGCGAGCGCCGTGCGGGTGGGTGCGTGGTAGCCGCCGAGGTCCGCTTCTTCCTGCGACTGGGCGGCTTCGACCCCCAACGCGACGCCCACCATATGCGGCCGGGCAACCGGCTTTCCGTCGCTTGTACGCAGCGCATCGGTCACCACCGCCACGTAGTCGGTGGCAGCCGAGAGGAGGTGCAGCGGGTGCCCGAGGAGAAGCGTCTCGACGTCGTCGGTCTCCGCCACCGCCTCGACCTTGAGCGGAACCACCTGGCCGTAGTCGGGCTGGCCCGGCGTGGCCGCTACCAGCACCATGGCTTTCTGCGCATCCTCCTCGCGCACGCGCCCAGCAAGGCCGAAGGCCACCGGCGACACGCGCGAAAATCCGTCGGCGCGATCGGAGAAGCTCGTGTCGTCACCCGGAAGGCCGAAGCCCTCGAGACTGAGCTTCACGCGAAGGCCGGTGGGGCTCGAGGGGTCGGGCCGCGCGAAGCGATTCGAGGGAAACGGCAGCTGACAGCGGGTGGGGTCGAGCTCGTCGCAGCTGGCGGTGCGCGGCCCACGCACACCTTCCGCGCGCGGCGCCGCTGTGAAGGTGGGCCCAGCGCTGGAGCATGCGCAGGCGAGGACCAGCAGGAGGATCGATACGCTCTTCACGGCATGCAGTGAAGCGCATTATGGCACTGCGTGCAAGTCGAGTGCGCTTTCCGCAGCGCACCCTCGAAAGCGCTGGATATTTCCCGGCTACTGCGGTCGACCGAGGATCGACAGCTCGTCGGACTCGAGGACGATCGTCCCCCGCAGGGCGTCGTCGTTCACCGCGCGGACGAGCCCACGCGCCACGCGCTCGATGGGAATCGGTCGATATTTGCGGAGGCTGCCCACCAGCACGAAGGAGAGCGCGTTGCCTACTGCGATGCCGACCCGCTCACCCGGGCGGCTCTCCTTTCGAGAGCCGTCGAGGATGGAAGGGCGGGCCAACACCGTGGCGTCGTAGCCCAGGCCTCTCAGCACGTCTTCGGCTTCGCCCTTTGTACGGTTGTAAAATACACTTGAATCGGCGGCTGCCCCCAGCGAGCTCACCAGCCCCACGCGCCGGGCTCCGCGGGCCCGAGCCGCGCGGGCCACCGCCACCACGTAGCCGAAATCGACCTTGCGGAAGGCCTCCTGCGAGCCAGCCTTCTTGATGGTGGTGCCGAGCGCAATGAATACCTGGTCCACCTCCGGGAGGGCCAGCACCGCCGCCTCATCCTGGGCTGCGAGGGCGTCGAAGTCGACCACCTGCGAAGCGAGCTTGCCATCGGCGGCACTGGCCGGAGCCCGGCGCACCAGCGCGTGCACCTTCTCGTAGGCGGGGTCGGCCAGCAGGAGCTCGAGAATCTTCCCGCCCACCAGGCCCGTTGCACCGGCGATGATTGCCTGCATGTTCTCTCCGCAAAAGCGGCTCGAAACGCGGTAGATTCCGCCGGACTCATGAAACGCGAGATCCCCGTCGATCACAACGTCGAACTCGACCTCTACACCCGCACCTACTACTCGCTCTTGCGGTCCACCGGCGACGTAGAAGTTCGCACCTTCGAAGAGGCGCATGCCTACAGCAAGTCGACGCTGCACGAAGGGGCGCTGAGCCCCACGCCCGACCTCGCCGCTTTCGCCTACGCCGCGGGTCGGCTGCCCGAGAGCATCGCGCAGACCGAGCGGCTCATCCTCGGTCAGTCGCACGAGCTCTTCGAGGCCGCCGGCTACGACGTGCGCAAATGGCGCGTTGAGCGCACCCGCGGCCGCCGCCGCCCGCTTCGCTTCGACGGCCACACCACTCTGGCGGTGTTCATTGCCAGCGCCAGCGACATCGACGATCTGGTGCCCATCGTCACCGCCTACCAGATCGAGTGGAACAAGATGCACGCCTGCTTGCAGGACGCCCCCCGAGGCGTGGTGCCCAAGGCGGCCGAGCTGGCGCGGCTCCTCGGCATCGCGGTGGAAGACGTGCCCCGACTGGCGGCGGCCTTCGGGTCGAAGAAGGCCTTCGAGCATGGCATTCGCGAGATTATCGCCCGCCCGCTGCGCCTCAAGCTGCGCATGCTCTCGGCTTCTTACTCGCAGTACCAGCGCGCCGCGCAGCGCTGGTGGGGCGGCGTGGAACCTACTTACATTCGCAAGGCCCCGCCGCGCCGGCCGCCGGTGTACTTCATTTCCTCCAACACCCACGCCATCGCCAACTTGCTCGGCGGCTACACCCGGGCCCACCTCGGGCCCATCAGCAGCTGGGTGAAGAAGGAGGACCACGAGGGCCTGGGGGCGGAGCTCAAGAGCGCAGAGAGCGCCAAGGACGAGGCCAAGCGCCTCTCGATTCTCTACTACTGCCTGCGCGGGTACATCCACGCCAGAAGCGATCGCATGCAAGAGGTGCGCGACTTCGAGGCCAAGGGCGGGCTCTTGCACCTATCGGAGCCGGGGCACATCGACGTCGACGCCCAGATCTTCGAGATCAAGAAGATGGATCATGCACACATCGACCCGCGGCTCGACGTGCGCGGGCTCGACAAGCTCAAGAAGAGCGACGCGGTGATCATCAACATCGACTACCCGCTGGGCATGGCCGCCTACCATCTGCTCTCGCGGGTGGGCCAGGGGGTGGGCGAGATTCGCGGGATTCACGTCATGGGCAAGGCCGCCACCCTCAACGGCCGGGTGGGCGACGTGATGATCTCGGGCACGGTGTTCGACGAGCACTCGCGCAACACGTTCCTCTTCAAGAACGTCTTCAGCGCCCACGACGTCATGCCCTATCTGGTGCACGGCAGCGTGTTCGACAGCCAGCGTGCGCTCACGGTCCGCAGCGCCTTTCTCCAGAACAAGGAGTACATGAGCGGCTTCTACCAGGAGGGCTACACGGTGCTCGAAATGGAGGCCGGACCCTTCCTCTCGGCGGTGTACGAGCTGGTGAACCCCACCCGGGTGCCCTACGGCGAGATCATCCACCTCACGCCCTCCACACCCTTCGACGTCGGCATTCTCCACTACGCTTCCGATACGCCCTATTCGCGGCGGCAGTCGCTGCTCTCGAAGAGCCTCAGCTACTTCGGTGTCGACAGCACCTACGCATGCGCCATCGCCATCGTGCGCCGTATCTTCGCCCGCGAGGTGCAGATCCAGAGCGGGGTGGGCACGTCGATTCGCCCTTGAAGGTGGCGGGAGCGATGGAGGGCCGGCGTGCGGGCGCGGCACGCACGGGTTGGCTACACTCTGGCGATGCGTAGCTTTCTTTCGATCTCTCTGGGCGCAGCGCTCGGCCTCGTGGTGGCGGCGAGCCCATTCACCGCACGCGCGGATGACGACGCCGACGCCGGCTCACCCTCACCACCGCCTGATGGCGGCCCGGCCGTGACGATTGCAGATGCAGGGGCCGCGACGGACGCGGAGGCCGGTGTGCTCGTGCGCTTCGAGCCGGGCGCGCCGCACATCGTCCTCGAGCAGCCACCGGAGCGTCGCCTTGGAGGTGCGCTCGACGCCGAAGGCGCCGCGGTCCTCTGCGCCGGCGCCTGCGACACCATGCTGGCGCGCGGAAGGACGTATCAGGTGGGCGGCACCGGCGTTTCGCCCAGCCCCTTCGTGCTCCCGAAGACCGGCGGCCCTTATCGCATCAGGGTGGAGCCGGGCTCGCCCTTCGCCGACGGCGCGGGCTTCGCGCTGGTGCTCGCAGGCGCGGGCGCGCTGGTCCTCGGCGCCGGAACCACCGCCGTGCTCTTCGGAACCGGCGCCACCAACAACGCACGCGACGACGATCCCATCCGCCCCGTCGTCACCGCCTCGATCACCACCTTGGTCATCGGCCTCATCCTTATCGGCATCTCGGTGCCGCTTCGCCTCGCCGGCAGCACCAAAGTTCACGTCACGCCCACCAAGCCGTAGCTCGAGAAACGACGGCGGCGCGGCGAGCCCTCGCCGCCTACGGTCCCCAGTGGTTGCCCGGCTGCTCGGCGCCGTCGGCGCCGTAGAAGCGCGTACAGGCCACGGTCTGGTCGTCGACGTTGAAGGCGCGGATAACGCTGGGTTTGCCGTTGGGGTGATACTTGACGATGCGCTTGGCGTGCCCCTGCACGTCTTCGTCGACGCGCACGATACCGCCGTTGCTGGCGATGACGGAGAAGCCCTCACGACGACCTTCGGGATCGCGACAGTCGAGAGTGCGAACGCCGCTGGCGGTGTGGTCGCGCTTGATGCCGCGGGCGCCGCACGATCCACTGGCAAGCAGTGCGCTCGCGTGGTTGCGGTACTCACTGGCGTACTCGGCGTCGCACATCCAGGGGCGATCGGCAGCGGCGGCGCCGCCGGTCGACGAGGGCGCAGCGAAGGTCGAGGGCACGCCTGCCTGGGCCGGCGACGACACCACGTAGGCCGTGGCGATGGCCAGAACCGGGACCAGAAGAAAGAGCGACCGCGTATCCATGACGGAGGGTAGAGCAATCGCCGGGCCAAGGTATTCCCCAGGTCTTTTCCCTGGAGTTTTGCCGCAGACCGCGGCTCCGAAGACACACCGTGCGCCGGAATGCACACGGATCCGCTACGATCGTGACGCCATGCGCACGTGTCTGTTCGTTCTCGGTCTCTCGCTTGCCCCCTGCCTCTCTTCCGTGGCGTGCAGCAGCCCCGCCGCCCCGCCCGCGGCTCCCGCTGCGCTCGTGACCGCGGGCGACGCCCAGACGCCGCCCACCAACGGCGCGGCCGACGCCACGATCGCGTGGCTCAAGGCGGGCAGCTACCAATCGTGGAAGTGCGAGCCCGCCCCGCACGCGCCGAGAGTGCCTTCGGTGCACGGAGTGGCGCGAGAGTGCGCCAACACTCTGGTGTCGGGCGGCAGCTACCCATTCAACGTGGGCGCGGCGAACGTCATCGAGTACTACGCCGACGCGGCCGCCACGACGCCTTCCGGCTACGGCATCACGGTGCGCGTGCTTGCCGGCGACGCCAAGGACGCGTGGTACTACGGCGAGGTGAAGGGCGGCGCATTGGCCAGCGCTGGCCGCGCCTTGAAAGACACGCCCGCTGGCACCTGCGCCGACTGTCACTTCGGCGCCGGTACGCCCACCTATCCCAGCGGCGGCGACTCGGTCTTCAGCCCGGTGCGCTAGCTACTTCGCCTGCGGAAGGGTGATGCGCCCGTCGCCATCGGCGTCCACGTACACGACGCCGGAGAAGCCCAGCGACGCGGCGTTTTCGTGGGCCAGCACGTGCGGAAGCGGCGCCTTGGCGGTGGCCCAGGCGAAGAGCGCGGCGTCGGCGGCGATGGGCAAACGCACCGTGGCGTCGAGGCGCACGCCGTCTTTTTGCGAGGTGGCGTCGAGGTGCTTGGCGACGTCGTCGGTGGCGATGATGTCGACGCCGTCGAAGGGTACCCATGCCGGCGCCGAGACGCGCACGTGCACCGTCACCGAGCCGTCCTTGGCTCGCTGTACGGTGGCGCCGGGCAGCGCCTTTTCGACCGTGAGCTCCACGAAGGGCCCGCTGCTCACGGTGACATCGCCCCGCTTGAGCGCCTCGAGCGCCCGCGCCTCGCGGCCTTCGCGCGGGAGTGCTGCGCCGTGCACGAACGTGCGGGGGTAGCCGGCCTCCTCGAAGAACAGCTTGTGGGAGTCGGAGTTGCCGGTAGGCACCACACGGACCCCGCGCCGAAGGAGCCCGACGACGTCGCGCATGCCTTCGCGGACCTTCTCGGGCTTGGTGAGCCAGAGGCCGTTGAACACCTCGAAGAGATCGAATCCGTCGGCGAAGGTGTCGTCCGATTTGCCGGTACTGGCGTCGAAATGAACCAGATCGAGATACCCGATCTGCGGGTCCATACGGGCGTGGTTCACTTGCAAGAGCGGCGCGCCGGCGGCCCGCGCCGACTTGAACACGTCGCGGGGCTCGGTATCGAAGTACGCGGGCAGCCCATCGTCGTACCCCCCGGTCGGGACCTTCAGGGGAAATGCGTTGAAGTGCCCCCACTTGTGCTTTCCGGGCGAGGCCTGCGAGGTGATCTCGTCGCCCACCACCGTGGCCAGCCGATGGCCGAGGCCGAGCGCGCGGACCGCAGGCCCATAGTCGGTAATGGCGTTGTGGTCGGTGGCCACCGCGAGCTCCACGCCCACCCCGGCGAGCGTCGCCACCCGCGCCTCGAGCGACATGGGCGCGTCGGGGCTGGGCGCCGCGTGCAGGTGAAAGTCGCACGACGTCCAGGCGGCGGTGTCGACCACCCGCCGCAGCTTGGCCTCGACCCGCACCGGCTTTCCCACCTCGGCGGTGACGCGCGCCACCTCCAGCGTGTGGGTAGTGCCGTGGGTTACCACCACCTCGTAGGTTCCGCGCAGCACCGGCAGCGATGCGCAGCCCTCCATGGCGTACACCGAGTTCAGTGCAGCATACACGTGCTTGCACCCGGCCGAAGGCTCCGCCAGGAGCACGCGCGGGGTCGGCGTTCCATCGACGCCGCGCACGATGGCGTGCACCGGCAGGGGCGCGCCGGTCTCGTCCACCACGTGGAGCTCGAGGGTGGTGCGCGCCGGCGGCTCTCCCGTCACCTCGACGTTGCCGCCGCCCGCGGGTATGGCGATGGCTGGGCCGTAGGGCACGTCGGAAGCATCGAGGAGCGCCGCCGCTGCGCCGAGCTTGGGGGGTAGCGACACCTTGCGCGCGCCGAGCGGGAGCGGGAGGCGCTCGATCTCGTTGCCGTAGGGATCGTACACGACGAGGCTGCCGGGGCCCGCCGCCGGCGTAGAGACGGTGCGTGTTCCGTAGGGCGCAAGGACATCGAGCACCGGCGCGCGCCGCACCGTGAGCGTGCGCGCCGCGTCGGGTCCGTCGCTCGTTGTGATGATCTGCCCCGGAAAGAGCGAGGTCGTGATGTGCACCAGGCCGCGCTTGGCGCGAAGAGGCGGCGCGTTCGGAGCGCTGGCGAAAACCAGGGAGAGGCCGTCTTCGAGAAGCGCGACGAACGGCGTATCGTTCTCGCCTTCCCAGCCCACGCTGGGTCCGTCGATGAGCACCCGCGCCGAGCCCGGATTCATCTGGTCGCCCACGTGAGCGCCCTCGGGCAACCCTTCGGCCCGCGTGTGCACCGAGAAGCGCCCGTCTTCTTGGGCGCAGATGCGGGTGCGAAAGCGTACGCCTTCGGAGGCGCCCTGGGTCTCGATGCCGGGTCCGGTATCGCAGGTGGTGGGCGTGACCAGACTGGCCACCAGCGGATGCACCGCCGCGGCCTTGTCGACCCATGCCGGACGCCAGAAGAACAGCGGCTCGGCGCCGATGTGATCGGTGGTGGTGACGTCGACGATGGAGCCCTGCACCGGGAGCTGCCCGGTGCGATCGGCAGACGCCGCGACCACCAGCGACGCGCCGCGGGTTCCACGAAGCTCGAGATCGCCGATCTTGCCGTAAGCATGCGGTCCCCGGCGCGGCGCCTCGAGGCGCGCCACCACGCCCAGCACCGGCCGTGGCGTGGCATTCGCGTCGCTGCGATTTGCGACAGTTGGGTCGCCCGGGCGCGGTGTGCGAGCAGGTCCTCCTGGGTCGCAGGACACGCCGAAAAGGACGAGAAAAAGAACCGCCGGCCGCATGACGCTACGCTATCACGCCCCGTCAAAGGACTAACCCTCGGTAGTCTCGCAGGAGATGCCGCTGCGTGAATCGAGCGGATAAAGCGGTGGCTCGTGTTTTGCTTCGAGGTTCACCATGCGCCGGATGCTCACGTTCGCGCTTCCTCCGATGGTCTGGCTGCTCGCCGCCTGCAGTGGACGCGTCGACGAAAGCCCACCGGTGAAGAAGCCCACCTGCGTCGCTTCATGCGGCGCGCGCACATGCGGTGACGACGGTTGCGGGGGCAGCTGCGGCACGTGCGGAAGCGGCGTGTGCGGCAATGCCGGCACCTGCGAGAACGAGGGCGAGATCATGGTGCCGACGCGCGACGGCGTCGAGCTTTCGACCTACGTGATGATGCCGAAGAAGGCCGGCAAGTTCCCTACCCTTCTGCTGCGCTCGCCCAACGCCTTTCAGCGCGACGGAACCATCACCCGGTTTCGCCCGATGCTCGACCAAGGCTACGCGTTCGTCTACCAGTCGGTGCGCGGTACGGGCTCCTCGCGGGGCGCGCTCAAGCCGCTGTCGCAAGAGTTTCCCGACGGACAAGACACCGTTTCGTGGATCACCCAGCAGCCGTGGTCCGACGGCAAAGTAGCCACCATCGGCACTTCCTACGAGGGATTCGCGGCGCTCGCCGCGGCCGTCGATAGCCCGGCGGTGGTGGGCGTCATCGCCGAAGGCTACGTGACCGACTCGTTTCAATCGTGGCCCCTCACCCATGGCGGCATCGCCAGTGGCGACTTGCTGGCATGGCTCGGCCTGGTGCGCGGGCAGAGCCTGGAGCCGGAGCGTTTTCTCTCCATCTCCACCAACCATCGGCCGTTTCGCGATCTCGACCGGGCGCTGTTGGGCAAGGAAGACATGACCTGGCGCGGCCTGGTGCGCGATCCGGGCTCGCGGGATCCGGCATGGGACGCCTCGAGCTTGGTGGGCAAGTTCGATCGCGTGTGCGCGCCCGTGCTCCACGTTATTCCCAAGGGCGAGAGCAAGGACGACGCGCTCCGGGGCTTCGTGGAGATGGACCGCAAGGCCTGCTCCGAGACCAGCCGCGGCGGCACCAAGTTCATGCTCAGCGATCGAGTCGACGGCGTCTACGATCTGTTCGGGCAGAGCGAGGTGGCGCGGCTCGGCCGCAACTTCCTCGAGACTTACCTGAAGGGGCGAAGTGTGCTCGCGGAGACGCCGCGGGTGCAGGTGTTCGTGGACGGTTCCAACACCTGGGCCACCGGGAGCAGCTGGCCGCTCGCCACCGGCAATCGCGACTTCTTCTTGGCGAGTGGCGCGCAAGGCGGCGCGCTCTCCACCACCGCGTCGGCCATTCCCAACGCAGCCATGTACACGTTCGATCCGAGCCGCGACGACGCCTGCCAGAACAAGATAGAGGGCGCGGCCTTCCTCACCTCGCCGCTCGAAGAGTCGATTCGCATCGTGGGCTCCCCCACCGCCGATCTCTCGGTGTCCATCGATACGCCGGACGCGGATCTGGTCGCTTATCTCTACGAGATCCTTTCCGACGGTTCCATGCGGCCCTTTACCTCGACCCGACTTCGCCTGCGCTTTCGCGACTCGTTCGCGGAGCCGAAGCCGATGGTCAAGGATGCGCCCACCCGCGTGCACCTGGAGTTCAACACCGTGGGCTACGAGCTACCGCTGGGCGCCCGCCTCATGCTCTACGTGGTGAGCTCCGAATGCGGAGGCTCCGAGAACCCCAACACCGGCGGTTCCATCGGCGACGACACCGGCACCCGCAAGGTCACCGTGCGGCTCCACGAAGGCGGCGAAGGCGCCTCGCGCATCTCGCTCCCCACCTTCTCGCCCGAGAAGTAAACCGCCGATTGTGGTAGTCACCGCGGCATGAGCTTCGCGGAGATTCTTGGCTACGTGGCAGCCGGGACCGTCGCCATCTCGATGATGCTCAAGGACCCCGCCAGGCTTCGGGCGCTCAACGGTGTGGGCGGGCTGCTGTTCGTCACGTATGGCGTTCTCATCCACTCGCGGCCGGTGGTGGTGCTCAATGCGTTCGTCGTGCTTGCCGACGCCTACTACCTGCGGCAGATCGTGATGGCGCGCCGGGCCCCGGCGCCGCCCTGATGCTCAGGCCGCGGTGGCGCGCTTTTGCCGGGTGAGGAACGCGAAGAGAAACAGCATGGCCGCGCAGCACACGCCAATGAGCGCGTAGATGCTCCAAACCGCGTAGGGATCCTTGGGCCCTTCCTTGGGAAGGTAGCGCGCGATGAGCCGGCCGGAGAGGACGCCGCCCACCAGGCCGCCGACGCCGAACGGCACCAGCGAGAGCCCCATGGTGAGCCCCTCGCCGCCCTTCGGCGCGAAAGACGACGTGTACTGGTAGTAGCGGGGCGAATAGACCATCTCCGCCAGCGCGAAGACGAAGAACGAGGCGCAGGCGCCGTAGAGCGAGGGCCAGGCGCCCATGAGCCACATACTGCAGGCGCCGAGGAAAATGCCAAGCCCCATGGCGAACACCGGCGGCAGGCGCTTGGTGAGGTAGGCCACGGGCACCTGCAAGAGCGCGATGGCGGCGGGGTTGATGAGGGTGATGTACTCGCGCGGCGCGCCTTCGCCGAAGAGCCGCACGATGTGCACCGGGAACGTCTGGTAGAACTGCTCGATGAGCAGGTAGTAGCCGCTCACCAGCACCAGGAAGACCACGAAGCGCGGCTGCCGCAACACCGCCGTGAGGCTCGTCCAGGTGCTGGGCTTGGGCTCGTCGGGCGCCGCGTCGGGCGCCGCGTCGGGCGCAGGGTCGAGCGCTTTGGGCTCCTTGAAGAGGACGAACGCGAGGCCGAGGCCCACCACCGAGGCCACGATGGCGTTCACCATGGTCGCGCGGAGCGAGAGCATTCCGCGGACGATCTTGGTGAGCACCTTGCCCACCACGCTGCCCGCGTTCACCGACGCGTAGAACAGCGAAAACCCGGTTTGTTCCCGACCTTTCGGCGAATACCGGCGCACCGTCGCCGGGATGACAGGCTTCAGGAACGCGCCCGCCACCGCCATGAGAAGCACCGCGCCGTAGGCGCCGTAGCGGGCGGGCCAGCCGTAGAGCAGGCCGTAGGCCACGCCGTAGCAAGTGAACGAGATGAGCAGGCTCCGACGAAACCCCAGGCGATCGGCGAGGGCGCCGGTGAGCACGGGGATCCAGGCGCGGCACGCGGCGAACCACCCGAGCACCACGCCGTTCTGCTTCTCTGACAGGTGCACCGTGTCGAGCAGGTAGATGGCGAGGTTGACGTACACGCCGTAGAACGCAAGGCGCTCCACCATCTCGAGGAGGAGCGCCGTCCACAGGATCGGCGGAAACGGCTCGCTCTCCTCCTTCGCGCCCATGGCTCGCTCAGCGCAGGGTCTTGACGGCGGCAGCCACGTCGGTGCCGTTCACCTGGGCGCCTTGCGACTTCAGGTGCTTCATGGCCAGCCCGGTTGCCTGCCCGTCGTTGGCGGCCGCCTTGATGGCATCTGCCACCGGCGCGAGCGCTGCCGCGATGTCGGCCACCGAGAGGCCCTTGGGAATGAGCTCGGAGAGGATGTCGATCTCGCGCTGGAGCGTGGCGGTCTTCTCGGCGTCGCCGGCGGAGGCGGCCAGCGTCTCCTCGTTGGACTTGACCAGCTTCTTGAGGACGCCCACCGCGTCGGCGTCGGAGATGGCCGTGCCCAGGCGCGCTTCGGCGGCCTGCACCTCGCTCTGCGCGAGCCGGAGGATGGTGGTGGCGACGCCGTCTTTCGCCTTCATGGAGACGAGGGCCTTCTGGCGGAGGATGTCGATGATGGTCATGGGATTGCTTTAGTTCAAATCGTGAGCGCGCGCTCGACCAGCGGAATGCGGTCCTGGCCCCAGAAGAGCTCCTTGCCGTCGACCACCCAGGTGGGGGCGCCGAAGACGCCGGCCTTGGCCGCGCGATCGGTGCAGGCGATGAGCTCGTCCTTGATGGCCTTCTCCTGAATCTTCGCGAGCGCCCCTTCGGCGTGCGAACCGAGGAGCTCACGCAGCACCGCGTCGTCGCTGATGTCGCGATCGTCGGCCCAGAAGGCCGCAAATGCGGCCTCGCGGAACGGACCCTGGGCTTCTGGCGGGAGCGCCAGGTAGCAGCGCAGGGGCTTGACGGTGTTGATGGGAAAGCGCGAGGGCCACTTCATGGGCACACCCCAGTAGGCAGCCCAGCGCTGGATATCGTCGGCGTAGTACTTCTGCTTGGCGGGGCTGAACGTGGCCATGGGAAAGTCTGCCTGGCCGATGGTCTTGAAGAGCCCGCCGAGGAGCATCGGGCGCCACACCAGCTCGGCGCCGGTGCGGGCAGCGAGCGCTTCGGCCTGGGTAGCGCCGAGGTAGCCGAAGGGCGAGGAGAAGTCCCAGTACAGTTCCAGTGTGTGCTTCATGGATGCGCTCTTCGTAGCTGGCGTTGAGGGTGCGAAGAGATGGTCGTAGCGCAGGTCGGCTACGAAGTGCATGCGATCTTGCCCCCAGTAGAGGTGCTCGCCATCGACCAGGTAAGCCGGCGCGCCGAAAATGCCGTGCCCGATGGCCACGTCGGTGCGCGCCTTCAGATCGCTTCGTACGCGCTCACTGTCGGCCTCGGCGAGCACTTTTTCGGCGTCGTGGCCGGCCTCTCGGAGCACGCGCGCAAGGGTCACCGGGTCTGCGAGATCGTCGCCGCGCACCCAGTAGGCTCGAAAGAAGCCGTCGACCACCGCCGGATCGCAACCAGTGACAAGCGTGGCGCGGAGGGCCGCCGCGGTGCGCTGCGGATGGTTGGGCGGAATCGCCAGCGGCACATCGAACAGCTTCGCCCAGCGCTGAAGATCGTGGGCGTTGTGCTCGGCCTTGGCGGGCGAGAGCACATTCATGAGGTTCAGCGGGGTTTGCACCGCGCGAAACACGCCGCCCAGGAACATGGGCGCGTACTCGAGCGGAAGCCCCATCTTCGCCGCCAGCTCCCGCACACGCACGCTCCCCAGGTACGCGTAGGGGCAGGAGTAGTCGTAGTAGAACGCGAGGCGACGGGCCTTCGTTGCGCGGAGCATGCACGACACGTAGCGGAATCGCGCGCCGCGTGCCAGAGGCTGCTCAGGTGGTGGGCAGCGCTGGGCGCAAGTAGAACCAGATGCGGTTCGCGAGCACCACGGTGGTGACGAAGAGGGCGAACGCCGGCATCGACGCGTCGCCCGAGAAGGGCTCGCCGCGGTGCACCGCCAGGCCCACCCGGACGGCGAGGAGCACCCAGAGGAACGCGAGGAGCACCGGCGCGGCAGAGATGCGAGGGCGAGCAGCAGAGACGGTGGCGCGGGTAGAGGTGGTAAGGGCGGGGGTGACCGTGGACATGCGAGACAACGTGCCGCCGGACGCATCAAAAATCCGTCAAGACCGGCGGCAGCGCCGCGTCTTTGCATCTTCTTGATGCGGATCGCGGGCTTGCCCACGGAAGGTCCACACGCGGCACCCCCATGATGACGCATGCGCGAATCGACGGGGCTCCTGGTATTGCGGCCGGACGGCATGGTGGAAGCTGCCTTCGGCGCGGCTTCGGCCACCTGGGTCGGACATCGAACGGACGAACATCCGGACGTGCCGCCGGAGCTCGCCGAGGCCGTCGCGCACCTGCTGCGGGAGCCGGGCCCCGGTCCTCGACGGACCCGGGCGACGATCGACGACGCCACCTACGAGATCCTGCTCCAAGCCTCGCTCCCGCTCCGAAAGCGCTACGTGCACGTCGACGATCTGCTGATGCGGGTGCTGGATGTCTTCCTGCTCCAGGCTCGGGCGGGAGGTGCGGAGCTCGGCACCGACCGCGCACCGGAGGTTCCGGCGGCGGTGCTCATGGATGGCGAGAAAGTGGCGTGGGCCGTCAGCACCCTGGTGGGCAACGCCCTCCGCTTCGCGCGCCCGAGCGGTGGGCTCATTCATGTGCACGTGGGGTGGGACGCCGCGGCGCGCACGCTGGCGGTGACGGTGAAGGACAACGGCCCGGGTATGTCCGAGGGCCGCGCGCGCTGGCTCTTCCAGCAAGATCCCGCGAGCGGCCGCTCCGCCGGCCTGGCGCTGGTCATGGTGCGCGACGTGACCGAGGCCCATGGCGGATCAGTGGCGGTGGAGAGCCATCTTGGCAAGGGCAGCACCTTCACGCTCCGCATCCCCTGCGGCGCGCACACGCCGTAGCGCGTGCTCTACTCGCTCTGCCGCAGGGCCGCGCGGTAGGCCTTCACGAGCTTGGTCTGGCTCTCACCGACTTTGACGAACGACGACAGGAGGTCGAGGTCGAGGCTCGGGAACACGGCGCTACGCGGGGCGACAACGTAGCCGTCCGGTCCGAGCGCGTGAATCACGAGCTGCGCCCGCTGCCATACCCAGACCTCGCGAATCCCCAGTCCCTCGTAGACGCGGAGCTTGTCGACGAGGGGGCTCGTCAGCACGACTTCGATGGCGACGTCGGGACGTCCGGAGAACGGGCCGACGGAGTAGCACTCGTCGGGCTCGAGCCCCCGCTCCTTCGGCTCTTCGCGGAAGGTCGTGCTGCCGCGGCCATTCAGATCGATGTCGGCCTCTTCGGCGTACGCTTCGAGAAGTCGCGCGAGCAATGTCTTGAGGTCTTCGTGGGTCTCGGATGGGCTCATGAGCTCGAGCGCTCCTTCGAGGTAGGTCATGCGAACGCCGGAGCCCGCAAGCTCGAGCGAATCGTGGAGCGACACGTAGACGTGCCAGGGAACGTTGCGGAGCACGAATCGCTGCTCTCCCGCCAGCGCAGAACGGGGCGACGCGACTTGTGCAACCTGTCCGACCATTCGCGTAGGATAGCACTCCTCACTGGTTGGGGCGACCACTCGGGAGCAGCGGGAAGAAGGCACGAGAGGCGTCGCGGAGTCGCGTGCATTCTGCATGTTCCACGTCGACGGAGGAATCGCCGCCCAGCGCTACGCAGTGAAAACGCGCGTCCCAGGGCTGCCCCACCAGCGCGTGGGCGTCGCCCAGCATGCCCCAGTTGTCGAGGGGGCACTTGAAGGAGGCGCCGCAGTTGGTGATGGGCACCGCGCGGGGCCCGGGGCGCGCGTCCTCCAGCAGGCTGCGCCCGCCCATCTTGGCGCGGTAGGGCCCGAGGAGCGAGCTCTGCCAGATGCCGTAGAGGTCGAGGATGGTGGGCACGATATCGAGGTGCGTGGTGGGGCCGGCCGCAGCGGTGCGCAGCATGCGCTCTTCGGCGGGCGCGAGTGCGCCGTTGCCGAACGCCAGGTAGCCGGGCACGTGCGTCTGCTCGTCGTACAGGTTTTGCCCGTGGTGGATGGCCCGGTGCTCGCCGAAGGACTCGCCGTGATCGCTGGTGAACACCACCACCCACGGATCGCCGTGGCGCGAGTCGATGAAGGCGTCGATGGCCCGGGCGAGCTCCGCGTCTTGGGCGTAGATGGCATTCTGATAGGCCCGGTGGAGATCCTCCATGGCCGACCAGGTGGCCTCCCGGCGCCACGGCTGGTAGGGCGCCATCGCTGGGTCGACGAAGTACGGCGCATGGGTGCCCGAGACGTGCAGCACCACGAACGCGGCGCGGGGCAACGTGGAAACGTCGCGCACGAAGCGGTCGACCACCTTGCGGTCCACGCGCTCGTCGACCACGTCGTCCTCGTCGGCCACCGGATGGCCCAGAAGATCTTCCAGCGTGACCCACGCGTCGGTGCCAGCGCGCAGATCGGTGCGGTCGAAGATGGAGGCGAGCTGCGACGAATAATACGCAACCCACGGGCGCTCCGATCCGGCGCGCACCGCGTGCACGAAGTCGAACACAGTGGGCGCGGTGGTGAGCTCCTCCAACGTGCCGAGCTGGGTGCGGCCAGAGAGCACGGCCCCCACGCTGATGGCGGTGTAGCTGGCAATGGACCGTAGCTGGGGGAACGCGATGCGATCGGGCAAGCGGGCATTCACCCGCGGCGCCACCGGACACGAGGGTCGCGCATCCGCGCAATAGTCGCTGGCGCGCACGCTCTCGCCGAGAATGAAGAGCACGCTGGGGAGGCGCGGCGCGCGACTGGGCAAGAGCGGGAGCTGCAAGGCGGCGGTCACCCGCGTGGCCTCAGCGCGGTGCAGGCCCCGCACGGCGTCGAGCAATCGAAGCTCGGGGGTGGCGATGCGGGCGCCGACGAAGAGCGGGGCGAGGCCCAGCGCCGCCGCGGTGAGCGCAGCGGGCGCCGGCAGCGGGCGACGACCGAGGGAGAGGACCGCGTAGCCCAGGGCCCCGAGCAGGAGCGAGCCGGCGGTGAGCGGCAGCGCGATGGCGAGGAGCACCGGCCGGACGTCGGACCAAGCGCCCATGGCGCTCTCTACCAGCTGCCGATCGAGCGGCGCGTTGTAGTAGCGGAGCGCCGCCGCCTGCACCACCCACGCGGTGGCCATGAGCAGCGCCACCGCACCGCGCACCACGCGGGTGCGGCACAGGCTCTGGAGAAAATAGGCCAGCGCAGCGCTGCCCCCCCAAAAGAGCAGCGTCTCCCCTGCCCCGCCCGACCGCAGCCGCGGCGATACGGCGTCGAGCGCCACGAACTGCATGCACCATGCAACGAGCGCGAGCTCGCGACCGTATTTGAGTGCACTCTTCACGTATTCAAACGCACGGTACGATTTTTCGACCTCGCTAACCACGCGAATTGACCAAAAAAAAACGCCGCCGCGCGTTCCGCGTCCGAAAAACGTCACTTGAAGCGGCGCGCGCATTCGGGATAACGAACGGTCAGAAGTGGATGGTCGGGGGGCGCTGGGTGCTCTCTCACTACGTGCGGGTGGAGTAGCATCATGGTCAAGTCTGGATACGTGCGCGTTGGCGCGGGCGCGCTTGCGCTTGCGCTCGCACTGGCATTGGGTGGCGTTGCGCTCGGCGCATGCTCGGGCGCCTCGCCCGCGTCGCTTTGCGGTCCCGGGACGCGGCTCGTGGGGAGTACCTGCGTGCCAAGCGCACCCGAGGCGGGTACTCTCGATGGTGGATCCGACGTGGAGGCTCCGCCCGATGAGGACGGCGGCGCGGACGCGGAGACGGACGACGCAGGTCCAGACGATCCGTGTCCCAAGATGGGACCCGACGCGAAGGAGATGGGCGTCGGCTACGGTCCCGGCGCCTACCAAGACGACGTTCGGATGGAGCGGTTCTACAACTGCGACTCGAAGTGCGGGACAGTCAGTCCGCAGTGTGGGTCCGCCCGCTGCCGGGTCGCGGGGGAACGGTGGGAAGGCTCGCCATCCGCCGGAAAGGGCACCATGTACACGCCCGTCGACTCCATCCAGCGCCGCGTGACGATTCGCCTCCCGCGAGATCCGTGGACCGTGCTTGGCGGCGAGTGCGACCCAGACCCTGCGATGCGATACCCGACGGGAGCCACGAACTACCGCGCCTATGCGGTTGCTAGCCCCCAGCCAAAGTTCTCCTTGCTTATCGAGGTCGGTGTCGGCTGGCCGCCGAATTCCGACGCGCCGGTACCGATGATGATCGAGGGACGCAACTGGGACTTTCGCGCAGTGACGGACGGTCGTCTCTTCAACGACGGCACGCTTGGAGGAGGCACGCGCCTTGAGCCACTGTTCGCACCGAGTGCGGCTTTCTCGCCGTTCGAAGCCGACCGAACGGGCTGCGTCGAGATCAACCACCGCGACTACGGCACCAACGTGCCGCCCGGCTATCCGCCGCTCGCTGGCCCGTACGGCGCGCGACTCGTCTTCTTCACGATGCGCGCGCACATACGCGCCGCAAACCTCGTGCTCGATATCAATGCCTCTGCCAAGTGTGGGGTGAGCCCGTGAAAACATTCTCCTTGTCGCGACTGCTCATGTCTGTGCTGGTGCTGCTGATATCCCTACTTGGCGGCTGTTCGGGCAGGCAGAACCTGAACCTGGTACGTGGGTAACCGTAGAAGTTTCGAGCGCTTCCGTCCGTCCCGGGCCCCGAGCGGAGCTCCAACCCGCCCAACTTGCTCGGCGCTCGTAGTCTCACGGGCCCGCCCAGCACGCCGCGGCCGTCACAAGCCCCAGGCTCGCGGGCTCGTGCGTGCAGTATCCACACAAACGTCGCCCCCACGACGCACCTTCGCCTCGGCGCCTCCGGCACCGTGATATCGCGAGCGCGCTACGCCGCGAGCGGTGGCTTCACTGGCGCGTGATGGTGCACGGCCATCCAGTAGGTCCCGTGGGGGAACACCACGTCACGGACGCCGGCGCGCCAGGCATCGAGCGCCTTGCGGTAGCCCCGCTGGAACGCGCGAAACGTCCGCACCATTTGCAAGTACGTGGCCCGCGTACGAGCCGCGGAGCGCGGGACGATGCCGCGCTTTTCCGCCCGAGGAACTTTCCGCTGTCCCGCGTGACCTTCTGGCGCGCCTTGTCGACGCGCGACTGCACGCGACTCTTGAGGCGCGTACGCCACGCCTCGTCGGACCAGCGCAGGCCGCTGGGCGCCGTGATGCGCCATGTCGCGAAGTCGGGCGCCTTCTTGCCGAGGTACACATCCGGCTTCGCCACGGTACCTTCGGCCGGCATCCACTGGATGAAGCCCGGCCAAGCGCTCGGACCCTCCACCAGGCAGGATTGGCGGCGACGTACGCGACCTTGTCGAGGAGCTCGGCCTCGGTGGGAAGCGCGACCTGGTTGTACGGTTCCGCGGCCCACAGGTTCTCCCACGGGCCCTGCGACGCATTGAGCGCCTTGGCGGCCGGGCGATTCAGCTCGCGCATGAACTCCGGGAGCCGGCCCTCGACGTCGGTGACGATGAGGTGCACGTGGTTCGACATCACGCAGATCGCATGCACCTCGACGCGGGTCTTCGCCATGGCGAGGGCCAGGGCGTAGGCGAAGCTCTGCGTGGTCAGGTCCGACGGCCGCAGACGAAAGCCCCGCTGCGCGCATCGGCGCGTGAGCATGTATCGCAGACCTCGAACGATGCGCCTCGGCAGAGCCACGCACTGGGCTACCGCAACTTCGATGCCGCACGAGGAGTTGGCCACTTGCGCTGCCTGCCGACTGGCCTGGCCACTGCTGCGCTGTCCCGGGACGGGCGCGCCGTGTCCAGTCGCCTGAACACGCACGTCCAGGCGCCTGAACACCGTTTCGCTTGGAATCCGGCGCGCGCCGAGACAAGGTCGCCCCGCGCTCGGCCGTTCTTTGACAACGTAGAGAACCTCATTCCGCCGCGCCCCGAGACGCATCGCGCGGCGGTCTGCGCATCAGGCTCACCACGTTCCACCTGAAGCGCCTCCCCCCCATGGGGGCGAAGCCCACATTTGGGGGGGACGGACGGCTAAGCCGGCCGAGGGGGGGCACCCCTTCTTCCTCTTGTTCATTCTCTCTCGCTTACGTACGACGCGCGCAAACGCATCACCAACGTGCTGACGCAGCGGCTCCCGCCGGCGCTGTGGGGCACGGGGAATGCCAACTACACGCCGCCGGTGCTGGCGCAGACCGCGCAGCTCACGCTCGCGAACACCCACGTCACGTACGACTTGGTCGACAACCCGACGCTCATCGAAGACCTGCGCCCCGCCGCCGAGTGGCCCGCCGGCCACAAGCCGGTGACGCGCGCGATGACCTACGACGGGCTCAATCGCGTCACGGGTGTAAGCTACACGTATTCCGGCGTGACCAACGACCCCTGGTCGAGCCCCCACGCCCCCGAGCACGCCGGCACCCGCGGCCCCGGTCCGCTGGGCCTCCGCGGCAAACCCAAGCCGGAAGCCGCGTTCACGAACCGCGTGAAGACCGAGAGCTACACGTACGACGGCCTCGGGAACCGCACCAGCACCGACGACGACGTACACGGTTTCTGGGACCGCTCGCTCGGCACCGAATCGCACGACGGCGCGAACGGCAAGCCCTACCAGCTCACCGGCGCGCAGCAAGCCACCGGCAGCTACGCGGGCACGCTCACCGCAGCCTATGATGCGATGGGCAATACCACGAGCATCTCGGTGTCGCGCCCCGGCGTCGCGTGCACGCCGACGGGCGCGAACTGCAGCCAGCGATTTGCGTACACATGGGATGAGGCCAATCGCCTGGTGCGCGCTCGCCGGTGGGATGGGAATTCGCTGGGCGTGGCCTCAAGCGCACTCCCGGTGGCGACCCCGACGAGCGACTTGGAGTACGCGTATGACGGCGGCGACAGCCGCGTGCGCACCACGACCACCGAGGGCGGGACCGCGCGGCACACCGTGTACGTTTTCACGTCGCTGGAGCTACGGAAGACCAGCTACGTGAGCAACGAGTACACGCTCAACGACCAGGTCGAGGCCGTGTACCTGACCGCCGCGGGCGAGCGGCTGGCGAAGCTGGTGCCGGCGACGGCGCTGGGAACGCTGCCCGCGCCTGCGACCGGCGGCGCGCCCATCGTGCTGCTGGAGATGCAGGACATGCTCGGGTCTACGAGCGTCATCGTGGACAAGGCGAGCGGCGAGCTCGTGGAGAATCGGACGTATCGGCCGTACGGCGACGAGGAGCAGGACTACCGCACCGCGAGGTGGCAGAACCTGCGGGAGGATTACCGGTTTACGGGGAAGGAGTCGGATGTCGAAGTTGGGCTGATCTACTTCGGGAAGCGGCTTTTGGTGCCCAGCTTGGGGCGGTGGCTGAACCCGGGCCCTCTCGAGTTGCACGTGCCGGGAAAGGCGGACGCGAACCTATACGCATACGTTGCGGGTCGAACTTTCTCGAGCGTGGACCCGCTTGGCCTCAGTGGCTGGTCGGTCTTCAAGGAGCGCGCCGCCGAACTCCTCAAGCCGCTCGCTATTCATAAGAACGACTTTACGATCGATGGTAAGGACCTGCAGAACTATACTGCGAAATTAGCCAAGGCAAAGGTGGCTGACTACAATACGAAGGACGGCGCCAACAACCGCCTCAATGGCATCGCGGACGGCGTTACGTCACTTGTTGGCGGAGCTCTGGGTGAGTCCAACCCAGTGCTGCACGCTGTGACGTACCTATCTACCGGTAAGCACGCGCCGCAGGGTGTGGTCACTTCCGCACTCTCGAAGCCGAGGATGCCAGTCGCACCAACGACGAATCCATATCTCGCGGACGCCCGGAAATCCGAGCGCGAGCGAATGGCCAAGGGAACGGAAGCCATCCTTTCGGCCGTCGGGGCTTCAGTCATCGAGGGCGCCGCCGCCCGTGCAGCGCTCAACGCTGAGGCAAGGGCCGCCGATAGCGCCGCCAAGGGAGCGAGCGCCGAAGCGAGGGGCGCGTCGACGGGGTGCAGCGGCTCAGGATGCGGGCTCGACGAGCAGTGTTTCACGGCGGGGACACTAGTGGCAACGCCGTCTGGGCTCGTACCGATCGAGACTCTCCACGTCGGTGACCGGGTCTTGTCCCCGGGGGACAATCCGTTGGAGGACACCGTGACGGCGGTGGACTCCAGCTGGCGGGTGCTTCGAGTAGCGGCCCCATCTCCGCAGCGCCCGGGCGATACTCTCGAGGTGGCCCTGCTCCGACCCATGACCTGGGTTAGCGCGCTCGGCGCGGCCCCCGGAGTCTGGGTGCCGCTGACTCTAGCGGAGCTCGGCGTCAACGGGTTCGCAAAGGTGCTTGCGGTGGAGTCCGCGCCGGACGTGCGCGCCGGGCCGGGTCACGTCGTCCTCATGGAGGTCACCCATGAGAATCGCCATATTCTTCGGCTTCAGTTCGCCGAAACGAGCGAGATGCTCGAGCCCACTGCGCTTCACCCGCTGTTCTCGGTGGACCGTGACCTGTGGCTCGCCGCCGGCGACTTGTTTCTAGGCGAGAGAATTCGCGCCGAGGCAGGCGATCGAACGATTGTGGGCGCATGGTGGCGCGCTCCCGCCCGCGTCTTCAATTTCGAGATCGAGCGGAGTCATGCCTACCTCGTCGGCAACGATGGCGTATGGAGTCACAATGCGGGTTGCTCAGACTGGCTCAAGCCGGGTACCGTCGGCGCGGATCCCGCGGCCGGAGGCCCAGGTGGGGTGGTCTATCTGCGCAGAGATACTTTGGGCAAGCTTGGCGACTATGTTGGACAGGCGGAGTCCTGGAGCAGGTTCGCCGAGCGTGTTGGGGAGCACGCTAGAGATTTCCGTGGGTCCAAGTTTGAGTTTAGTATTCTTGACCGGGCTGAAGGGCGTTACTCTGAAGGTGGCGGAAGAATCGTGGATGCGGGCGGGCGGTGGAGCTCAAAGCATGAATCCCAGTACCCCACTCTCCAATACCAAGGTAGTTATGACTGACGCTGATTACATCAAGGCCGGCAGCACGGTTCCGAAGCCATAAAAAGCGGAGTCTAATGAATGGGAACATGGGGCGCAGGTGTCTTTCAGAGCGACGAGGCACACGAGCGGGCTTCTGACGCGGCTGAATCAGCCGATCCGGTCGGTCTGCTGAGTGAGCGGTTCACCAAGTTCCTGGCGGGTACCGTGGCGGGATACGATTCAAGCGAATGGGCGACAGAGTCCTTGTGCCAGGCACAAGGAATTCTAGCGCTGTGCGAGGTCGTTCGCGCCGGTGCGATTCCGACGGAGGACTGGCCGGAGCCGTTACCCCTGAACGTTCCCAAGTGGTTCGAGTCGACGAAGTTTCGTTCTTCCGAGGATTTGTTGCGTCTTGCAACCGCATGTGCCCAGGTTCTTCGAGACTCCGAACGGCTTCGCGAGGAGGATGCGGATTTCTGGACGCAGTCCGTCGAGCCAACCTTGAAGGGGCTGATTGACGTCGCGGAGAAGCTGTTAGCGGCTGAATTGACATCGTAGGCGATGGCCGATTTGGCGTCGTAGGCGAAAGGCCCGAGGGCCGCACTGCCATCGTAGATCGTGCTCCCTGGGGTCGTAGTGCGCTGCGGCGTGGTGCTCCGTCGCGGCGCCCGGCGGCGTCGTAGTCGACCTCAGCGCCAGAACCCGGGCAGGCAGAACCTGAACCGGCAGGCAGAACCTGAACCTGGTACGTGGGTAACCGTAGAAGTTCCGAGCGCTTCCGTACGTCCCGGGCCCGAGCGGAGCTCCAGTCCGCCCTGATGCGTTCCCTCACGAGCCCGCGGAGCACGCCGCGGCGGTCAAGCGGCCCAGGCTCGCGGTCTTACGCGTGCATCCTGCACCCAAATACCGCAATCCGGACGCACCTTCGCCTCGGCGCCTCCGGCACCGGGATTTCGCGAGCGCGCCTACGCCGGGAGCGGCGGTCTGACATGCGCGTGATGATGCACGACCATCCAGTAGGTGCCGTGCGGGAACACCACGTCACGGACG
>JBBQWQ010000032.1:0-84916 GCA_038210445.1 Polyangiales bacterium | reverse complement strand
TGTTTTTCGTGACGCTACTTGATTCTTCTGTGCAGTGTGCACGGCGGCTGACAAGCGCCAAGCAGGAGACTAAGTGTTTTTCGTCAAGACCGAGGGAGGCCAAGGAGGAGCGCGCGGAGCGAACTCCTGTTCGTGAGCACGTCCGACGCCGGCATACCCGAAGGTATTGACGAAAAACACCAGTCTCCTAGGTCTGCAGCGGTGGACCCACGTAGCGGGCGCGCGGCCTGAGGAGCCCGCCTTGGGCCCGCTGCTCCATCACGTGGGCGACCCAGCCGAGCACGCGCGCGAAGGCGAAGAGGCCGGTGGCAGCGCCGGGCGGGAGGCTCGCGCTGCGGGTGAATGCCACCAGTGCGAGGTCGATCAACGGCGCTTCCCCGAGCGCGTCACCCACTGCGCGCACCCAGTCGCGGGTGCGTGGGTCGGCGATGCCGGCCTCGGTCAGCATCTGGAAGACCTGCTGCGCGCGCGGATCGCCCTCGGGATAGAGCGGGTGGCCGAACCCGGGCAGGCCCTCGCCGCGCTCCACGCGCTTTCGCACCACCGCCCCCAGATGGGTGCGCGGGAGCCCGGTGATCATGGCCTCCAGGCGATCGCAGGAAGCGCCGTGGCGAACGCCGGTCACCGTGTACAACGCTGCGCCCACGCACGCGTAGAGATCGGCGCCGGCCGAGGCGGCGATGCGCGCGGTGAAGGTCGACGCATTGAGCTCGTGGTCGGCGCACAGCACCAGGGCCGCGCCCAGCACGTCGACGTGGGCCGCGGTGAGGCCCAGCGCGCGCCCGAGCCTCGGCACCAGCGCACCCTCGCCGCGCAGCGGTGCGCCGGCCATGGCTTCGGCAAACTTCCCGACCAGGCCCGCCGCACGCGCGAGCTCGGCCTTCGGGGAGAGCCACCCGCGGGTGGCGTCGCGGGTAGCGAGGCGCGGCAGGAGGCGCACGAACCTTTGCACCCATCGGGAGACGCGTGACGAGGGGGCGGGGGAGGGCTCGAAGGTGGTGCCCTCGGCCTGCCAGAGGAGATCGGCGGCGCCTTCCAGCGTGCCGTGCTCCGCGAGCTCCCGCGCCGATACGCCGCGGTAGAAGAGACCCTCGGGGCCGGCGTAGGTGATGGCCGAGTCGAGGACCGGCTCCCCCCAGCGGAGTGCAGCGGTGGCCGCCGCCGCATGACCGCGTCTCGCTTCGCTCCGCGAGAGCAGCCGCTCCACGTCCGCGAGTAGGTACTGGCGGGCCTTGCGTCCCGGGGTGCGAATCACGCGAAGCTTCTCGCGGCTCACGTAGGCGTAGAGGGTGGCGGGCTTCACGCCCAGCAGGCGGCACGCCTCGGCCGAGCCCACCAGCGCATTGGGTGGATTGTCGAATCCACCTACCCGGCCAGGCATTTGTGCCCAATGTTCGCGATCACGAGGAGGTCGTCCAAAATGCATGGATCAACCGTCAATATATCGCCAAACTTCGGAACCGCCGCTGACGATTATGCGAAGCACCGCCAGGGCTTTCCGGAGGAGCTTTACCAGCGGCTCGAGGCCCGGGGCATCGTCGCGCCGGGGCGAACGGCCCTCGATGTCGGCACCGGCACCGGCACGGTGGCGCGCAGCCTGGCCGCCCGCGGCCTCACGGTGACGGCCCTGGATCCCTCGCCGGAGCTTTTGGCCAAGGCCGACGAGCTCGCCGGCCGGGAGGGCGTATTGCTCCGCACGGTGCAGGCGACGGCCGAGGAAACGGGGCTCCCGAGCGACTCGTTCGACGCTGTGTTCGCGGCGCAGTGCTTTCATTGGTTCGATGGGCCGCGCGCGGCGCGCGAGATGCACCGAATCCTCCGGCCCGCCGGACGGGTGGTGGTCGTGCACAACGACTGGCTCAATCGCCCGGGGAGCGCCTCGCTGCTCACCCGCGACCTCTTCGATGCGACCGGCGTCGAGTGGCCGCGGGCGGCCCTGGTGGGGCACCTGGGCTTCTACCCGCAGTGGACGGTGCCGCTGGAGGCGGCGGGCTTTGTCGAGCTCGAGAGCTTCTCCTTCGACGTCGATGTGCCCTACACCCACGAAGGATGGATCGGTCGCATTCGCGCGAGCGCCGGCATGCGCATCATGACCGAGGCCCAGCGCAGCGCTTTCGAGGGCACCCTGACCCGCGCGCTCGCGGAGCGCTTCGAGCCGGTGCTGCTCGTACCGCACCGCGTGTTCGTGCTCTTCGGCCGGAAGGCGCTTTCGTGAGCGCCGTGAGCCCGCACGTGGTGCACGAAGGCGACGTGGCGTCGACCACGCTGGCCCACGGCGAATCCGTGCATCTTCTCCGGAAACAGCTGGCCGCCGCGGCCGGCGGAAGTGCCCTCGGCTGCAGCCTGGTCGCGCTCTCGCCCGGCAAGTCTTCCTGGCCCCTCCACGCGCACGCGGCCAACGAAGAGGCCATCTACGTACTCTCCGGCGAAGGCGAGATCCATCTGGGCGAAGCTCGCGTACCTGTGCGCGCCGGCACCTACGCGGCGCTCCGACCGGGGCCGGCGCATGCGCACCGCATGCACAACACGTCGAGCACCGAGGAGCTCCGCTACCTGTGCATCTCCACGATGATCCCCGTCGACGTCCTGCTCTATCCGCGCTCGAACAAGCTCGGCGTCATGGCCGGTGCGGGCCCCGGCGGTGCCAAGAAGGATCGCTGGCTCGAGGCCTTCGTGCGCCACGAGCCGCTCGACTACTGGGACGGCGAAGACGACTGACCCACGCCGCGCAGCGTCCTCAGGCCCGCTCGATGACGATCTTCCCGAAGTGCGTGCCGTCGGCCATGTGCGAGAAGGCCTCCGGTGCCGCGTCCCAGGCGTGCGTTTCGCCGATGACCGGATGCAAGTCGCCCACCGCGATGGCGCGGTTCATGGCTTCGAACATCTCTCGGTGGCCCACGATGACCCCCTGGATGCGGATGTTCTGCATGAGCACCGGCGTGAGCAAGAGCTCGGCGGACACGCCGGCCAGCACGCCAATGAGCGCGATGGTACCGCCCGGACGCGTGGCGCGGATCGACTGCGCCATGGTGCCGCCGCCGCCCACCTCGACCACCAGGTCGACCCCTTCTTCGGTGTGGGTGCGCGCGGCTTTGCCCCACTCTGGGGTGGTGGCGTAGTTGATGCCGATGTCGGCGCCCAGCGCCCTGGCGCGCGCCAGCTTCTCGTCGCTCTTCGACGTGATGATGGCCCGCGCGCCCCGGAGCTTGGCGAACTGCAGCGCGAAGAGCGACACGCCGCCGGTTCCCTGCAGGAGCACCGTTTGCCCGCTCTGCAGGTTCGCTTGATCGAGAGCGCTCCACGCGGTGACCGCGGCGCAGGGAAGGGTGGCGGCCTCGGCGAAGGAGAGGTTCGGCGGCACCTTCACCAGCCCCGCCTCGGCGAGCACTATCTCGTCCTGGAGCATGCCATCGCGCGGCCCGCCCAACGTGGTGCGGAGCTTCTCCAGCGTGGGCGCGCCGGATTCCCACCCTTGGGCGAAGTTGGCCATCACGCGATCGCCCACCTTCACGCGGGTGACGCCGGGCCCGACCTCGGTCACCTCGCCGGCGCCGTCGGAGCAGGGCACGAGCGGCAGCTTTTGCTTGGGGTTGTAGAGCCCGTTCACCGTCAACAAATCGCGAAAGTTGAGCGACGCGGCGTGCACGCGCACCCGGGCCTCGAACGGGCCCACGGGCGACGGCGCTCGCTCCACTTGCCGCAGGTTGGGGAGTCCGAAGCTCTGAATCTCGTAGGCGCGCATGGGCGCGACTATAGCAAACCATTGCGAGAACCGAGCAGCCGCGCCAGAGTGCGAGGCTCCTTCGCATGACGTTCCGCCTGCCCCGCCTCCAGCTCTTCGAGTTCAACGATCTGCCGTGGGTGCCCGCAGCGGTGCGCGACACCGTGGTCGAGTCGCTGACGCGCACGCTCGCGTGGGGGCGCATGCTCGACGGGCTGGTCGCCCCGTTCCAGGACTTTCTTCGCGACACCGGTGCGCGCGAGGTGCTGGAGATCGGCTCCGGCGCCGGCGGGCCGGCGGGCATTCTCTCGCGGGCCATCGTGCGCGGCGGCGGCGTTTCTCCCCGGTTCATCCTTACCGACCTTCATCCGCGCGTCGAGGTGTGGGAGCGGGCGCGGCGTGCGCAACCGGAGAGCATCGACTTCGAGGCCTCGTCGGTGGACGCTACGCATGTGCCGCCCGAGCTGAGTCGGGGCCGCGTTCGCAGCGTGGTCAACGTGCTTCATCATTTTCCGCGCGAGCTCGCCACCGCGGTGTTCGAGGATGCGGTGCGCGGCTCACCGGGCATCTTCGTGGCCGAAGGCTTCGAGCGCAACCCGCTGCTGTTCGCCAACTACGCGGTGGCTGGGCTTCCGGCGCTCGTGCTGAACCCCATCTTGAGCCCCAAAGATCGCCTGGCCAAGGCGGCGCTCACCTGGCTCTCGCCGGTGGCGCTCGGCGTTTCGCTGTGGGACGGTCTGGTGTCGACCCTGCGCGTATGGTCCGAAGAGGAGCTGCGCGACATGGTGGCTCCCTTTGGCGGGCACTGGCGCTGGGACTACGGCACCTACGACTACCTGCCCTATGGTCACGGGTACTTCTTCCGCGGCGTGCCGCGCTGAATCAATGCCCATCGTAGCTTCGCAGGTGCACGGCGAAGGAGATGCCGCCGGAGAGGTCTGTGGCATGCAGCGCGTCGACGCCGCCCCATAGGCCCATGGTGAGGTGCGGCCCGAGCCACAGGTCGAGGGCGCCCCGCGGGGCTAGCATGGTGCGCCAGCCGAGGAGGCGCGAGGCGCGCGCTTGCGCCGGCGCACCGTCGCTGGCCTGGCCTCCGGTGTCGCCCTGGTCGGCATCGAGCGCCAGCAGGCGCCCGCCCACGAAGACCTCGGCGCTCGGCTCGAAGATGCCCAGTCGTCCAAAGCTCACACCCACCATGCCGCCCATGGGGGCTTGCACCACGGTGCCACCGGTCGACACCGCGCGCGGTGATCTGCGCAGCACGCTCGCGCTCGACGGGCCGCCGCCGATGTCGAGCTCCCCACCCACATAGATGGGGCCGGCCACGAAGGCGCTGTAGCGAAGGTCGAAGGTCGCCGCGCCCAGGCGCCCCAGGCCGCCCACCGGAACGTCGTGAAGCTCGTCGCCCGCCATGGTCACGCCGGCTGGGTCCATCACGTGACCCGACACGCGCACCTCCATGCGGAGGCGCACCAGACCCTCCACGTCCCATGTGGCGCCGAACGGCGGCGACCACATCTGGGGGCCCGCGCAGTGACCCTCGCAGGCGGTGTGCGCGCGCGCGAAGCCGGGCTTGTGCACGTCGACGGCGCTGTCGTCGCCGGGGGCGGAGAGGCACACGCGCTCGGGCTCTGCCGACTTGCTGGCGGCGATGCGACCCAGCTCGACGCACACCCTCACGTTGCCGGCAGCGCCTCTGGGCGCGTCGTAGCGCAGCGCCTCGGAGCCGTCGTGCTCGCCGTCTACGTCGCCGCGGTGAACCTGGTGCTGGCCGTCTTTGAGCTTGAGGACGGTGGCGGTGCCGTCGGCGGCGTAGCCGGTGACCACCGCTGCGCCGAGGTCGATGCTCACGGGCGCCGGACAGCGGTTGCCGAAGCGGTAGTCGAGGAGTGCGCTCGACGGCGGAAGATGCTCGTCGGCGGCGAGCGTCACCGAGAGGTCCAGGCAATCGAGCGTGCGCGCGACCGTGGTGGACGGGTCGGAGGGCGCCGCCAGGAGCGAGCCCGGCTGGTACGCGCAGCCGGCGCTAACGAGAGCGAGCAGGAGTGACGAAGCAAGAGCAAGACGGCAAAGCATGATCGCCGTCGTGCAAGTTCGGGCCCCGCGGCGGGTGCTGCGAAACCGTGCGAAACTCTGCGCCTTGGGCTGGTGCGCGTGTGAACGCCATTGCATTGTGTGTGCAGCTCGCTGCACACACGCACCACGCTCAGCCCTTGGGGAGCAGGCTCACGAGATCGTCGGCCAGCGTCTCGCGGATGTACGCGATGGTGCGGCGGCGCAGTCGCTCCTTGGAGGCCACGTAGGGGCCTTTGGGCAGCGCCGACAGACGCGTCGCCTCGGCCATGGCTCTGCCTTGAAGCTCCTCGACGGAGACCAGCTCGTCTACGTAGCCGGCCTCCAGGGCGCCGTGGGGGTTGTACACGGTGGCCTGCAACGTCGCGCGGGCCAGCTCCCGGTGCGCCAGCCGATCGCGCGCCAGTTCCATGGCCAGGATGGGCACCGGCAGGCCAATCTGCACCTCGTTGAGGCCGATTTTGTAGGGACCGACGGCGCCGATGCGCACGTCGCCGGTGAGCACCATGAGCGCGCCGCCGGCCATGGCGTGCCCGGAGACGGCGATCACCAGCGGAATGCGTGCACCATACAAACCCATCAGCAGCTCGGTGCCCTTCTCCAAGAGAGCCCGCGCCTGGTCGGGCCCGCTCATCATCACTTTGAGGTCGAAGCCCGCGGAGAAGCGGTCTTCGCGACCGGTGAGGATGAGCGCAGAGGCTTCGTTTTCGGCCATGCGGAGCACGCCGAGTAGCTCGTCGATCATCGGGGCCGACAGAGCGTTCGCTTTGCCATCGTCCATACGTGCGGTGGCGATGGTGCCTTCGAGAGTGTACCGAACGAGCGAATTGGACATACTTCTCTCGATATCTCGATCCACGGCCTGCGCCCAGCGCCAAAGGACCGAGCCGATCGGCCACGACGCGACGCAACAAACGCGCAATTGGCCTTCCATCGCCGGTCCTCGTATACGTAGCGAGAACGTTTCGCACGGAGACCACCCATGAAAACCATCAAGATCGCCAACGTCCTGCTCCTCGGTACCCTCCTCGCTCTCGCCACTGGTTGCGGCAAGAGCAAGGCGCTCATGGCCGCCGAGGCCTACGAGACCGCAGCGTGCGCATGCAAGGACGCGAAGTGCGCGACCGAGGCGACTACCAAGTACACCCAGAGCGCGGGCGACATGGCCACCGCCAAGGGCGGCGAGGCCGAGGCCATCACCAAGGCGAGCTCCGCCGCCGCCAACTGCGTCATGAAGGCGTCGATGGCCGGCCTTCCCACCGCCCCCAAGTGAACGTTGGCGCGCTCGCGTGCCCGCGCCTGCGGGTACGCGCAGCGCGGCGTCACTCGTCGACCACGCATTCCGCCGCCTTCTCGGGCGGCGTTTCCGCTTCGGTGCCGGCGCCCAGCGCGATCGGAAGCTCCGGGAGGGCTCGGCGTCCGCTGACCACCACCTCCTCGCTCCCATCGGCTTGGACCACGCGGACCAGCCGATAGGTGGTGTTGCCGGTGGCAGTGGCCACCTCCGGCGCAGCGATGAGCAGCTGCAGGTCCAGCGACTCGCAGAGCGAAAAAAGCACCGCCAGGTTGTCGCGCGACAGTCGGTTGGCCTCGTCGAGGAACAAGAACCGCAGCGAGCCGAAGGCGCGCCGGCTGCGCAGAAGTGCCGTGTCGCGCTCCCACTCGGAGAGCACCACCATCATGAGCGCAGCGCCCACCCCGATGGCTTCGCCGGTGGAGAGGCGCGTGGCGGCCGCCACTTCCCAGGCTTTGGTCTCTCCCTGTCGCTGGATCTCCACCGAGAGGTCCATGTACTCGCGGTAGTCGAGCAGCTTCACCCCGCCGGTCTTGCCGCCGCCGTAGCGCTTGAAGAGCTCGTTCATGGCCTCTTCCAGCGGCAGCCTCCCGGAAAACAAAAGGTCTTGGCCTTTGCCTTCGCGGAGCGCACGCAGTACCTGTTCCATGCGCTCTACACGCTTCGATTGCACGCGAATGCCCGAGATGTTCCCGAAGGCAACGCCGGCCAGAAGCTGGTTGAGGCGCCGGATCTGGGTCGAGGCCTTGCGTATGCGCACCTCGATGGTGGCTGCGATGTCGGCCGACGAGCCTCGCAAATCGCGTTCCTGGTAGCCCAGGCGCTCCTCGAGCCGCAAGAGGTGGGCCCGCAGCTCGTCGAGGCGCGCTGCGGGATCGCGCCCTTCGGCCACGAAGGCCGGCAGGCGCCGCATGAGCCACTCCACCGCTGCCAGGTAGGCCTTGGCAATATCGCGGGTCTCCTCGAGCTCGGCTGCAAGCTCCTCGCCGCCCCGGGCGGAGCGCAGGCGATCGAGCAGCAGCCCACGGCTGGCCTGCGCTTCGTGGGCGTGGGCAACGCTCGAGTCGGCTTCGGGCGGGTCGTCGACCGGGTGTGGCGGCGCCAGGGGGCGGGCGTCGATGCGGTGGCCGAGGCCCAGCGTCTGCGCTTCGCTTCGGAGCCGCTCCCAGGCCTCCTTCGGCTCGCTGGCAGCCTTCTCGGCGGCGTCCAGGCTCGCTGCGGCGCGCGCTCGCTCCTCGGCGCAGCGAGCCCTTCGCTCTTCCAGCGTCGCGCGCTCGCGGGCGGTGCGGAGCGCGTCGCCTTCGACGTCTTCGGCGCGTCGCGAAAGGGTGCGGAGTGCGCTCCGCGCGGCCTCCACCAGGGGTAGCGACACCGGCTCCGCGGTCGCCGAAGTGCGTGCAAGATGCAGGCGTTCGTGCTCGGCCTCGAGGGTTAGTACGGCCGCACTTCTTCGCTGGTAGGTCTCGGTGGTGGCTTCCCAGGCGGCCTCGGCCTCTCGCATCGCGGCGTCGGCTGCGCTGCTCCGCGTTCGGGCGCGAACCATCTGGCTCTCCAGCGCGGGCGCCAGCGCGCTCCCGGCGGCCAGCTCGGCGGCAGCGCCCGACTCGGTGGTGGCGTCGGGGTTGCGGACGAGCCACGCCAGGGCGTCGCGGGTGTGGGTGAGCCGCTCCCGCTTCGTCTCCAGTGCCTTCGGGTCTTCGTCGTCGTCGCTCGCCGAAGGCGCGCTCCGCAGCGCGTCGACCACCGTCGCCAGCGTACGGGCCAGAGGGGCGGCCACCTCGGCGCGGGCGTGCGCATCGCTGGCGCGATGGGCTGCATCCACGGCGCTGCGCGCTCGGGCGGCAAGGGCGCGAAGCCAGGTGCGCCCGCTCCCGAAGCTGGGCACCGCCAGGCGCAGCGCCCGTACGTCGCGCGCGAGCTCCTCCAGGGTCTCTTTGCGCGCAACGTGCGTGATGCGGGCTTCTGCCAGGGCGGAGGCGAGCTCCTTGTACTCAACCAGCGAGCGCTCCCGCGCCTTTCGCGCGGCGCTCAGGGCCTCTTGCTCGGCCCGCGGGTCGCCCGCCTGGAGCACGTCGGCGGCCGAGATGCATGCGTCGGCGTCGGCCACCAGCGCATCCAGTCGATCGCGCTCGACGGATGCAAGATGCATGTTGTTCTGCGCGCCGTCGGCCTCGCTGCGAAGCGCCTCGGCGCGAGAGGCGCGGGCTGCGCGACCGAGCGCCGGGCTGGCCGGAAGGCGCACGATGCGCACGCCCCAGGGCTCGTTCACCTCGAGATCGGGAGGCGCCGCATCGGCAGACGGATCTTGGGGCGACGCCTCCTGCTGCGCTACGCCGCGCCCCGAGCCCGCCGCGGCTTCGAGCGCATCGACTGCGCTCTCGGCCACCAGCCGCACCTCGGCTGCGTCTCGCGGCTGGCCCCGAAGCGCGCGGGCGGCGGCCTGGGGATCGCTCACCACGATGGCCTGCATCAGGGGCCCGAGGCCGGCTTCGAGAACGGCTGCCCGCGCCACATCCACCTCGTCGAAGCGGTGCATGAGCAGCTCGCCCGACGCCTCGACGCGGAGCCGTTCGAGCTCCTCGGAGACGCCGCCGTCCACGTTGCCCAGGCGCTCGGCCTCGGCCAGCGCCGATTTGCGCGCCGCCTCCGCTTCGCGGAGCGCGCGCAGCACCTCGTCGCGCCGATCGCCCAAGGTCGAGCGCATGCGCGCGATGGCCTCGCGGGTGGGGCTAACCTCGCCGCTCCACGCGCGAAGGCGCTCCCATGCAGGCAGCGCCACGCTCCGCCGCAGCGCGGCGCCTTCCGCAGTCTGGATGCGGGCCGACAGCTCTACCTCGTCGGCGCGGGCGCGCGCCATCGCGTGCTCGGCGCCCAAAGTGCGCTCACGAATGGTGGCGAGCTCCCGATCTTCGCTCCGCACCTCGGAGCGCAAGACCTCTTCGAGATCGCCATCCTCGTGCTCGTCGGTCTCGTCGTTGCCGATGAGCTCGCTCACGCGTCCCAGAATGCGCGCGCCGTCTGCGGCTTCCTGTCTCGCGCGCTCGGCGTCGGCCAGGAGCAGCGATGCGCGTGCGCCCTCGGCCTCGAGCGCGAAGGCGCGGTCGAGCGCGGTGCGGGCGCGGGCGTAGGGTGGTCCCTCGCCGACCACTTCGAACAGCGCCTCTTCCAGGGTCGCCAAATGCGTCTCGGCAGCGCGCCGCTCATCGGCTTCGAGCATTGCCACTTCGCGCCTGCGCTGGGCGCGCAGGTAGGCGCGGTCGGCGGCCTGCAGCTCCGCCGCCACCTTGGCGAGCCGCTGCTCGCGCTGGTGGGCGTCGAGGCGGGCCATGTCTGCTATGGCCATTCCCAGGCCGTCTGCCGCTTCTGCCAGTCGCAGCGCCGCCTGCCTCTCCACGTCTGCGCGCCGGTGCAAGCTCGAGAGACCATCCTGAAAGCTCGCGAGGCCGAGCGCCGACGAGGCCACTTCCTCCTGGGCTGCGGCTTGCTCTCTGCGGCCAGCCTCGCGGGCTGCGGCAGCTCGATCGCGTGCTTCGCGTGCCAGCTCGCGCTCCTCGCGCGCCTTCTGCTCGGTCTCGCGCAGGCGCGCCAGCTCTTGCTCCGCCTCCCATGCGCGTTCGAGGGCGCGCACGCGCTGGGCTTGGGCGTCGCGCTCGCCCACCAGCGCCGCGCCGGTGCTCCGCCGGTTGCGGTCGCGCAGCTCGTGCTCGGCCAGCGCGGCCCCCAGCTCGCGCAGCGTGTCGTCCAGGGCGCCCAGCCTTGACCGTGTATGATGCACGGAGTGCGTCGCCTCCTCGCTCCGCAGCCTCGCCGCAGCCACGTGGGAGAAGAACATGGCCGACGCGGCGTCGTAAATGCCCCTTACCTCGCGCTCGAGCACCGAGGCTTCGCGCACCTCTACCCGGGTGCGCTGGCAGGTATCGAGGCTCTGCCGCATGCGCGATAGGGTGGAGGAAAGCCCCTGATCTTCCTTCAGCAGAAAGCCGCGCAGATCGGTGGTGAGCGCCCGCGAGATGCCGCCGGTCATGCTGGTGCGGAGCATCTCGTTCATCTTGCCCCGCTCTTCCTCGGTGGAGAGTCGCAGCGGGGTGATGCCGCGGTCGAAGAGCTCGGTGAAGTACTCCTTGGCAGAGCCGAACACGCGGAAGGTTCCGCCCATCGCCTCGACCCGCGCCCGAATTTCCGCAAGCTCGGGGATGGCGTCGCGATCGCCCTCGGTGGCCAGAAGGATGGGCTTGAGCGTGCCCTGCAGCGCGAGGCCGGTGACGAGAAAGGTGGTGAGCTCCATGGCCGGCTCGGTCTTGCGTTCGAGCATCACGCCGAGGAGCAGCTGTTCGCCCGCGACTGCGACTTCCATCACCGCGTAGGAGGGGCGACCGCTCTCTCCCAGGCGACCGTAGAGGCCGCGATCGCCGCCGGTAGCGCCGGTCTCCCCGAGGTTGGTGAAGCGCAGCTTCTGGAGGTCCGGGAGGAGCACCACGTAGGCGGCAACCATGACCGTGGTCTTGCCGGCGCCGTTGGCACCTTCGAGGGCGGTGACGTGCCGATCGAGAAGATAGCGCTCGTAGAAGACGCCCTTCCAGTTCACCAGCGCGAGCGCCGTGGCGCGCGCGCGGCCGTGGATTGCGGCGGCCGCCGTGGGCGCAGATTCCTTCGGCGGCTCGGGCGCGACGACCGCTTCCGGCTCCGCAACCGGCGCTTCCGGCGCGGCCGGGACCTCGGCCTTCGCATGGGGATCGAGGGTCGGGACGAAGAGCTCGCTCTGTTCGCTCACCCTTCGCGCGCTCCGTCGTCCTCGTCGAAGGGATGGCCAGTTTCGTCTGGGATCTCGAGCGAGTCTTGGGGATCGCGACCGAGCGCAAAGTCCGGGGGCTCTCCGTCGAGCGCGAATTCCGGCGGCTCGCGATCGAGATCAACCTCGCCGGGCTCGGGCTCGGGCTCCGGTGGCATTGGGGTCGGCGTGGAGGGCTCGTGGTCGTGCTCGCTGGGCTCGTGCTCGTGCTCGGTGGCCTCGTGCTCGTGCTCGTCGTCCCCGGCGGCTTCAGCCTGCGAGGTGAGAACAATCTCGCCCTGGGCCACCAGCTGCTCCAAGGCGGCAGCGGGGTCCTTGGTGCCGCGCACCGGATCGGCGAAGCGGAGCAGCGCTGGACGAAGGAGGATGCCGTCTTCTTCGAGGAGCTGCACGAAGCCCAGCGCCGCGAGCTTGCGCACGCCGTCGCGAATGCGGCTTCGCGCTTGCTCTTCGGCCACGCGCTCGTCGATGCGCTTGCGCCCGGGGTTCAAGAGGCGCAGCAGGGCGTCGCGCCCGAGCAGGCTCGTCAGGTGGGCCACCAGTGCGCTCTGCGTGACCACGCCGGGGCGGGCCTGGGCGGGCTCGGGCGTCGCTGCGGCGTCGGTGCTCCCGCTTTCGCCGCCGTCGGTCACCGGCGCGTCGCCGGCGAGCGTTCGCGGGTCGAGAAACAGAAGCGCCAGAGCCTGGCCAGCGATCATCTCCACCATGCCCAGCTGCCGCCGCGCGACCTTGTCGGTGAGCGGCACCAGATAGTAGTACCCGTCCGGCCGCTCGCAGAGCTCGCAGCCGAAGCGGCGATAGAAGCCCTCGAGGTGCGCCGCCGCGTCGACGATGTACATGTAGAGTGCACCGTCGTTGCGATCGATGTGACGCCCCGAGCGCAGCGCCACGTCGGCCTCCGGAAAGAGCTCGGCCTCGATGGCCTCTGCCAGATCCACGAAGTCGGTCACGATCGCTCCTCGCCCGCTGCGGCCGGAAGCGCCCACTCTTCGAGCTCGCAGGTGCCGGGCACCGCGACCCAGTTGCGCTCGGCCCGGGCGAGCGGCGCGTGCACGCGCACCACCGCCTCTGCCACGCGGCCGGCTTCCACGAAGCGCGCGCCCGCGTCGAGGTCGGCGGTGAGCTGAGCGGTCACCCGCGATAGTGTGGTGCTGCCTTGTGCCAGCGCGTCTTTCACCCGCTCCCGAAGTGCGGCCTCGGGGTCTTGGGTGGCCACCACCGTCGGAGGCTTCTCGCGCTCCTTGCGCTCCCGCACCACCGGCGGCTTGGGCCGCTTGCTGGTGTTCTCGCGCAGCACGCGCATGGGCGCCGCGTGCGCTACCACCAGCGCCATGGTGGCCACCTCGCCCCCGCCTTTGGAGGCGCCGTGCGCCTGACGAAGCAGCTGCTCGCGCAGGCGATGCAGCAGGGTGCGCGCCGGGTCGATGCGCACCACGTCGCGCAGGTACCGGTGCACGTACTCGTAGTGATCACCGAACGCCCGCTGGCGCGCGCTGCCCCACGCCACTGCTTTCACCACCTGATCGTTCACCCGACCGGCGGCCGCGGCGCCCTCGTCGTAGCCCAGGTCGAGGCAGGCATCTTGAATGTCTTGAAGCGTGCCGAGAATCTCGTGGCTGTCTTTCAAGAGCAGCGCGCCGAGCTCCGCCAGCGCCATGCTGGTGGTCTCCAGTAGCTGCTCGCAGCGCTCCACGGCGGCGAACCAATCGGTGGCGATGAGCTCCGCCATCTCGCGCTGGGTCTCTTCCTGCTGCAGGTCGAAGCTGCGCTGTCGCTTCTGAATACCGCCCACCAGATCGGCGGCGGTGATGCGCAGTGGCAGCACGATGCGGGCGTGGCGCTCGCGCTCCTTGGGCTGACTGCGGGCGGCTTCGCGCACCTCGCGCAGGTTCACCGCCAGGGTGCGCATGAGCACCGCCAGGCTCTCGTGGGTGAGCGCTTCTTCGTCGTCCAGGTAAAACTCGGCGATGGAGGTGCCGAGCCGCGTGAGCGCATATTCACCGGCCCGGGCAACGCCGTGCGCGTCGACGCGCAGCAGCAGGCGCTGCGTGCGGAGCTTGCGGATGGTGGCGGCGGCCCGCGGCCGGGAGGCGCCGGGCTCGGTGATGAGCGAGGTAATCAACTGCTCGAACACGTCGAGCAGCTGCTCCTCCGAGAATGCCGAGATCTCCGCCTGCTGCGCCCGCAAGTGCAGCGCCGCCACGAAGCAGAGATCGTGGGTCGCCAGGTCCAAAGAAACGCGCCGACTCGCGAGCATGGCGATGGCGTTTCCGCCGCTGGCGTTCGCATTCCCGCCGCTGGCGTTCGCATTCCCGCCGCTGGCGCTGGCAAGCTCGGCTACGTCGGAATTGCGGTCGGACACGGTCTACCGGTGTTAGTCTCACGGCTCCGGGAGATCAATGCTCTCGGGGCCTCGTGAGAGGGCAGCGTGCGGGTGGAAGGCGAGGTGGGCTCCGGCCCGCGGCGAGGCGTCAGTCGCGATCGGGCGCACCCAGCGGGAAGAGCGAGCGGAAGGGGCGACCTCCATCCACTGCGCGCGCGAAGGCCGGCCACGCCAGGAGCCGCGCACGGTAGGCGCGGAGCACCGGATAGGCATCGGAGATGCGGTGCACCCAGTCGGCATAGAACAGCGAGGGCGCAGCGGCGCAGTCGGCCATCGTGAGCTCGCTGCCCGCTGCCCACGTTCTGCCCGCGAGGGTGGTCTCGAGCCAGGCGTAGGCGCGCTCCAGTCTTTCCTGGGCGAGTCGCAGTCCTTCTTCTTGCTTCGTGGGCACCTTCCCCAAGGCGCTGTCCACGGCAACTTGCATCGCATCCATGATGTGCAGGTCGAAGAAGCGGTCGAGGAAGCGCACGTCGAGCGCGGCCATCGGGTCAGCGGGCAAGAGGCGCACCGGACCCGGGTGCGCGAGCTGCAGGTACTCGATGATCACGCTGGTCTCGACCACCGTGCGGTCGCCGTCCACCAGCAGTGGGAACTTGCGCAGCGGCCAGCGACGGAGCCACTCGGTCGCGTGCTCCGGCGTGTCGGGCCCGATGGACCGGAATTCGAAGGCGGTGCCGTTCTCCCACAGCGCGACGAGCGCCTTCTGGGTGTACGACGAGAAGGGGTGGCCGTAGAGCGCGAGCGACATGGTGCACCTCGAGGTTCATACCACTTGCGAAGTGCAAGTGGTCGAACCCTACCGGTACCGCTTGCGACCTGCAAGTGGTATGTTCGAGCCATGCCCATGCCTCCCAAGGGGCGATCCGGCTGCCCCATCAACCTGACGCTCGAGCAGCTCGGCGATCGCTGGAGCCTCATCGTCGTCCGCGATCTCATGTTCGGCAACCGCCGCACCTACGGCGAGCTACTTGCTGCCAGCGAAGAGGGCATCGCTTCCAACGTGCTCGCCGATCGCCTCAAGCGCCTCACGGCGTCTGGCCTCTTGACCCGCCGACCCGATCCCCAGCACCAGCAGAAGGGCATCTACAGCCTCACGGAGGCATCGATTCAGCTCGTGCCCCTGCTCGCGCACATGGGGGCGTGGGGGCGCCGCCACACGCGCGCCAGCAAGGAGCTCTCGGTTCGCGCAGAGCTCCTCGAGGAGGGCGGCGCCCGGCTGTGGAGCGCGTTCATGGAAGAGCTCCGTCACCTGCATCTCGGCGCGCCCCGACCCCGGCGCTCGGTGTTCGGTGCGCTCCAGGCCGCCTACGAGAAGGCCATGGCGCAGAAGGCGTGAACGCGCGGTCGAGACCGTGTGAAACAAGGTTTACACCGAGTGCCACAATGCCGATTTTCGGCGCACGACGCGCGTGGCACGTCGCCTGCGTTCGTCTCCGCATGAAACGAATCGCTTTTGGCACCCTGCTGCTTCTCAGTGCATGTTCCGACCCCGCGTTCGTGCCGGTTCCCACCATGCCCACCGGCGACGCGGCTGCGGAGGATGGCGGCACCTCGGAGTCCGACGCGGGCACGGAGAGCGACGCCGCCAGCGAGGACGCCGCGGTCGACGCAGGGCCCACGCGTACCGTCGTGAATGGACCCACCGACGGCTCGAAGAACGCGGACCAACTTTGCAGCGTGAGCAAGGCCGCCTGCGACCCCACCCACGTGTGGTCTGCCGGAGACGGCACGAGCAGCGCCGCAGCGTGCTTGGCGGAGTACGTCGACGAGCTCCGCGCGCACCAGTGGAAGCGGTACGGCTGCGCCGAGACCGCCCCCAGCCGGTTCGTGAAGAATCAGCACACGAACACCATCGTGTCGCTGAGCTGCGCCTGCGTGCGCTGACTCAGACTTTGTCCTTCTTCTCGAGCGTGAGCTCGGCGACGCCATCTTGAAACTTGATGCGCGAGACCATGAGCTTCTCTTGCAGGTTCACAAGCTCCACGGTCGCTTTGGAGACCTTGTCGCTGATCTCCGAGAGCTTCTTTTCCAGGCTGTTCATCATGGTGCCGGCGGTGCGCACGGCCTTCAGGGTGACGATTTGCACGTGGAGCTCGTCCATGCGCGCCCGGTACTCGGCCTGTTGCTCGCGCACCAGGTTGATGCGCTGCTCAATGTTCGCCATTTCGGTGTTGAGCTTCAGCAGCTCGTTCACCGAGCTCTTGAGGCCGCTGTCGAGGGCGCTCTGGTTCAGGTAGGCCTTCACCAGCTCCAGGCCTTCGCTGGTGCGCAAGTCGGTGGTCTTGAAGACGGGCGTCGCTTCTTCGATGGAGACCTCGATCTTCCCCTTGGCGGGAACCTCGACCCGGAACAGCTGCGCGCCGCCGATCTTCTCGTCCATCTTCGGCGTCTCGGTGAACTTGAAGCCGGCGGTGAGGGTGTGGCGAATGTAGACCGTCGCCAGATCGTTACCGCGGTTGTAGAACGTGAGCTGCCGCTTCTTGGTGTGCTTGGTCTCGGTCGAGAACACGCCGCGCTGCACGGTGATGATGCGGGCGATCTCGTCTTTCTCGGCTTCCTTCTTCTCCACCACGATCTGCCGGTCGAGGGCGAAGGGCACGAAGGCGGTCGACTTGGCGGGAATCGGCTCGGTGAGACCTTCGCCGATGAAGCGGCCTTCGCCGAACACCGTTACCGGGCCCTGCTCGAGCTGCGAGTCGGTGGGGTTCTTGAAGCGCACTGCGCGGAACGGGTACTGGGTATTGCCCCGCTGGCTCTCTGCATCATACAGGTAAACCACCTCGCCGCCGGTGTCGCCCTTGTAGATGGACACCATGGCGGCGCTGCCCTTGGCCACGGTCATGGTGGAGCCGGACTCGAAGTGTGAGGTACCGATGGGGTCGCCGCCGGTGGGCGCTTCGGGCTTTCCCGCGGGCGTACTGGCGTTGGTGCCGCTGGGCGGCGGAGGGGCGGGCACTTCCATGATGCGGACGCCGCCGCTCCTGCCGGTCTGCTCGCCGCGGCCGATGGCCACTACCTTGCTCGGGTCGACGCCCGAGCGCACCAGCTGGTCGCGCACTTTGTTGGCGCGCTCGAGGGAGGCGCCGCTCTTGTCGCCGTCGTTCGCGAGCGCGAAGCCCTCGACCACGATGTTCTGATTGGTACGCCGCAGGTTGTCGACGGCGCTCTGGAACTGTCGCTGCCCTTGGTCGAGCTTGGCTTCCGCGGGGGCGTTGCCGTTGTATCCACCGGAGGGATCGGCGGGCACGCCGTACCCCTTGCCGCCCCCGTAGCCGCCCGAGGCGTGGCCCAGCTGGCCGGGAGCGATAGTGGTTCCCCGGCCACCGCCGCCCGGGCCTCCGCCGGACTCCTTGGTCGCGCGCGTGGCCGCCGGCGTGGTCGGTCGCGCCGCGTCGTTGCTCGCGACCTTCTTGCTCTTCTGTTGCTCATCGCGCGCCACCGTCTCGTTCTTGGCGATGGCGCCGTCGTCGTAGTCGCCCCATACCCGCGCCTGCCCTTGCTGCGCGGGAGCGCGGCCGTCGTAGGTGGCGGCGCCGGTGGGCGGAGCTTGCGCGAAGAGATCGTCCGCACGCAGGGTTTGCCGGTCGACCAGGCGCACGCCGCGGAGGTTGAACCGGAAGCTCATGGCGGAGCTCGAGCCGACGCCGAGCTTCACCTTCTCCCAGTCTTCGCCCGAGGTGTTGTCGACGATGGCCCAGGCCTGAAGGTTCACCTTGCCGGTGCCGAGCACCACGCGATAGCTCGGCTTCCACGCCGGCGCTTCGGTGACGTAGGCCAGCTTCACTTCGTGGGGCCCGGCGCCGGGGAGCGAGATCTTCATCTCGAGCGTGCCGTCGGAGCCGGTGCTCGGATACGAAACCGGCGCCGGCTGGCCGGTGCGCACGTCGGTGACCGTGAGCGACTTCAAGAAATCGTCGACCTTGTCGGGCGGCACGCTCATGCGCAGGGTTTCGCCGGTGACCGTGGCGGAGCGCTCGAAGTACGCAACGCCGTTGCGGTACACGACGACGCGCCCGAGGGCGGTCTCGCTCTTCACGAAGGTAGAGGAGGAAGAGCCACAGCCCACGAGGAGGGCCAAGGCGGGAAAGACGAGGAGGGAAGATCGCATGGTGGGCCGGTTAGACGAGTCAGGTCGGCGCAAGTTTCCGCCGATGTGAAAGAGCCCTCACTTTGTTCCGGCGCGCACCTTGACAGGCTTTTCCCTAGTGATTTTGCGCTGTGGGCCCGTGTGTGCACGCAGATAGGTCGCGAGGGCGTCCTCGGTCTCGACGAACCCCAGCCGCACCATGGGCATCGACGGGCGAGCACGCCGCGCCGGTGGCGTCATGACGCATCTCGTTCGGCAACGCTCGGGGTGGTCGTCGTGGGGCGCGCGCAAGCTCGCTCCCGATGGATCGAAACCGCCCTACGCGCGTACTCTGCGAGTCCGCGCCGCGGATCCACACTCTTCACACCAGCGAGACACGATGAAGCTGCTTCCTCTTTCGTTCCTTTTCGTCCTCTTCGCCGTTGCCTGTGGCAGCGCGTCGCCGCCCGCCGCGACCGCACCGGCCGAAGCGCCCGCGCCGTCGAGCTCCTCGGCTGCGGAGGTCGGCAAAGTGTGCGGAGCCGCCGGAGGCAAGTGCACGCCGCTGGTGGCCACCGTTGCTTGCAAGAGCCAACCGGCGGCCGACTGCGGCGCCCAGCAGTTCTGCTGCGTGATGTAGCGACCGCGTCCGTCAAGGCCCTGAGAGACGCCTCTGCACAAGACGAAGACCCAGTTTTTGAAGCGCGAGGCGAGGGCCAATATTGCGTGAAGTGCGGAGGTGAGGGCACCGAGCAGGTCGGGTACAGCCCGCACGACGACACGAAGGTGGCAGTCGCGATCTTTGCGGGACCCGAAAGCGTGGCTGTGGGAGCGATTGTCGCTCCGCTTACCGCAAAGTCGGAGCCGTTGAGATGTCGATATTAATTCTTGGCAACACAACCTATCCCATTTGCGGAGAGCCCAGTTCGTTATGCTGCTGCCAGTGTACTCAGTTGACGAGCGAGAGAAGGGCGTCGCAAAGGTTCGTCAGGCGATGATGCTGAGGTGCGGTGGGGTATGCTTTATGGGGCGCTCGCTGACGAAGCGCACGACCTGGCCGATGAAATTGTCCGCGAAGGTATTTGCGGATATCGTTGCCGCGTCCGAGGCGATCGTTGCGGGCGCTGGTGTCGTGATCCAGAAATAGCTACTTCGCGCCGGTGTCGAGCCAGCGTGCGACGGCGGCGCGGTCGGCGTCGGTGAGGGAGGCGCCAGCCGGCGGCATGGAGCGTTCCACGAGGACCCGCTGGCGAATGAGGTCCTTGCGGGTTTGCCAGGCGCCGCGATCGCCGAGGCCGATACCCGAGGACGCGGAGCTGCCGTGGCAGGAGGCGCAGGCGCGTGCGAAGACCGGCGCAATGGTCTGTTGCCAAGTGGCTTCCTGCGCAGGGGCTCCGGTGCTGCCGATCGAGAAGCGTCGGGCATTGCCGGCCGCCAGCGCCCAGACGTCGCCGGTGGGCGAGGCGGTGAGGCGGGCGGTGGGCGCCAGCGCGAGGCCGCGGGTGAGGGCCACGCCGTTCGGTTCGATGGTGCCCAGCTCGGGGCCGTCGGCGAACCAGATGCGATCGCGGGCGAACGCGAGGCCGTGCACCGTGTCGCTGGCGGCGCGGTAGCGCAGCTCGAGGGCGCCGTCTTTGCCCTCTACCCAGATGGCCGCGCTGGACGCGACCACCAGATGGCCATCGGCGTCTACCGCGACCCAGCGGGCGCCTTCCACGTCGAAGCGCTCGGTCTTGCCCTTCACTGCGTCGAAGACCCGTACTTCGCCCGCGCCGTAGAGTGCGCCGTGGAACCCGCCGCCGGTGATCGCGGGAAACGCCGTGAGCGGATAGCGCGATACCGCACTACCGTCGGCCACCGCCACGCCGCCATCGAGCAAGAATGCCACGTAGGGGCCGCCCAGGGCCGCCACGCCGCGAACCCGGGTACCGCCCAGGCCGTAGCGCTCCGATACCTTCTCGAACGATTTGCGCGCCCGGAGTCGCCGGAGCGTACCGTCGCCATCGACGCCCACGATCCACAAGCCGGTGCCGTCGGGGGCGGGGATGGTGGCGCTGCTTTGCCACTTGCCCACGCTGCGGTCCACGGCGACCACGTTCCCGTCCTCGAGAATGGTCGCGGTGCCGTCGCCGAACAGCACCACGTCGGAGCCCACGTCGGCCACGTCGAGAACGGCGCCAGTGGGCGCATGGGTCGGATTCCACGTCACCTCGCTCACCGTGAGCGCGCGGGCGGTGGCCGGCGACTGCGCGCCTTCGGGAAGCCCGCAGGCCGCGACGAGGAGAAAGAGAAGACGCTTCATGCTTTCAAGAGCTCCGGAACCACTTCGCCGTCGCGCAGGTACTTGCGAGGATTGACGGAGACTGCAGAGAGCAGCGTGGCCAGCAAATCCGGCGGGGCGATGGCGCGGTCGCCGTCTGCGAAGCGCTTGGCGTGGGCCGGAAGCAGCTGCTCCTTGTCGCTCTTGCCGAACACGAAGTTGCCTTTGAAGCGCGGCGAGATGACCAATGCCGAGTTGTTGGGATAGTGATCGCGCCCGCCGCCGGTGTTGATCTGCGGTGTGCGGCAAAAGTCGCTCATCACCAGGATGTGGGTGGTGTCGGCCAGCTTCTTGCCGCGCAGCGTGGGGTGGGGCGTCTCGTCGAGGGTGCGGACGAACTGCGCCACCGCGTCGAAGAGATCCTGCTGCACCAGCGCCTGGGTCTTGTAGTTGGCATTGTGGGTGTCGAAGCCGCCCTGGGCGAAGCTCACGCAGCGCACCACGTTGCGCTTCATGGCCTCGATGGCGAAGGCCATGTTCACTGCGGTGCCGCTGGCGAAGCGCGCCTTGTAGTTGAACTGCGGTTGGGCCTTCTGCAGGCCACCCACGCTGAACACCTCTTGCAGCTTGCCGCCCAGCATGGCGCGGAGCGCGTCGTACTGGAGCGCCATGCCCTGCATGACGTCGGGATAGGCGCTCTCGGCCGCCAGCTCGCGCGCCTGCTTGCCCAGGAGCGCCGTGACTTTGTCGCGCTCGGCGTCGGAGTCGTAAAGAGTAGAACGCGTGAGGGTGCGGCTCAGCGTACCCACGCTGCCGATGGTGAGCGGCACCGCCCGGCGGTCGAGGTTGTCGCCCACGTACGAAGAGGGGAATTGCACCGATACCAGCGGGAACGTTTGCGTGAGCCCGAGCTCGTTGGCAAACAGGGTATCGATGCTGGAGCCCGGCACCCGCCCGCCCACCAGGTGTCGACCGGTGGCCGAGAACGCCGTGCCGTCCGGGTGGCTGACGGTGTTCATGGCCAGGCCGTTCACCACCGTGAGGCGCGAGGCCATGTCGCCGAGCTCGCCGATGCCGGGGCCGAATACGATGTTCGAGCCGGCCGGCTTCACCAGCGCGAAGGTGCGCGCGTCGCCCTCGAGCGGCGCGTCGACCCAGCGGCGAATGACGCCGGTATCGGTGTTTTCGGTGGACGCCGGCGAAACCAGCCCCAGCTTCTCGTTCCGCGGATCGGCCCACAAGGTGACGTCCCACCCGCCGGAGGCGTGGATGCACACGAAGAAGTGACCGGCGTTGGCCTCGTCCGCCAGCGCCTGCCGGAGCGGAGAAAAATGCCCGACGCCGAGGCCGGTGGCCGCACCCAGGAGCTTCAAGAAGGTTCGTCGTTGCATGCGCATGCCCTCAGTAAAGGTGGGTTTCCGGGTGCCGTGCGAGGCCATAACAAACGGCGGCCCATGCCGCTTCCGTGGGGGTGAATCGCGCCTTGGCTTTGGACTTTTGCCGAGCCGTGACCACTTCGGAGAAGAGGCCGTAATAGACGTGGCTCCGGGAGACCGGCCCCGGCGCCAGGGTGGCCGGGTATCCCAGGAACGTTCGATGCAGCACGTCGAAGCGCGGTGCGAAGGCCGCCTCGGTCATGGGGTCCTGGTTCTCGAAGGCGAACACCGCGCGCTCCGCCATGGGCGTCACCGGCAGCGATTTCAGGTCGTGGTCCACCGCGCGATCGCACAGGGCGATGGCCAGCCGCTCGAAGGTGGCCACCATGATGGCGTTGGTCTGCTGGGCCCGCGGGAGATCGTTTCGGTAGTCGGGAAAGCCCAAGGCCGAGAGGTAGTCGTCCCAGGTGTCGAAGAGCTGATTGCCGTCGGCGCCTTTGGCGCGCTTCTGCACGTCGGCCGGGGCGAGACCGCCGAACCATTGCAGGTACGAGCGCATGTACACCTCCGGTGGCACCAGGCGCAGATCTTCCTTGGGCGCGGTGTCCATGGCCACCCGCGACGCGGCCGAGAGGGCGGGGGCGCTCTCCGGATGCACCACGCTCGGCGGACCGCAGGCAACAAGTGTAGTGTACACAAAAGCCGCGGCGGCCAGCGCGCGCATCACTTGGTTCCTCCGTGCACCGCGTCGTCGGGGACCGCCGGCTCGGTGGGCAGTTGCCGCGGCGTTCCGCTGCGCAGGTTGTTGGCCTTGCGATAGGCGTCGCTGCGCACCAGCGCCAGCACCAGCGGCCGCATGCGGTAGCCGGCCTTGGTGAAGGTGCCGGTGAGGCTCTGCACCAGCGCGTCGTCGTCGCTCGAGAGCGGGCGCCCGAGGAACGACGCGGTCACGCGGCTCACCGCGCAGCTGGCGAACTCCGGCGAGCGCACCACCATGTCGGCGAGCCCCTGCGGGCCCTCCTTGGCGTGCTCGGCAGAAGCGTAGGCGCCGCGCAAGAGGCCGGCGCTCGCGTCGCCGAAGGCGGGATCGTAAAACGCGTCGCAGAAGCCCGGCGCCTTGCCGTTCTTGCCCAGCTTGCACGCCGGGTTCTTGAGCGGGAACTTGCTCTCCGGCAGGTACACCGTGCTCGTCTCCTCGATGCGCGAAAAGTACGCCGCGAGCGGCTCGAGGGTGGCGTGGCACCCAGCGCATCCGGGGCGCACCATGAGGTTCGGCTCGGTGCTGGGCTTCAGCTCGGCGCTCGTGGAGACGAAGCTCTTGCACTGAAAGGCCGTGTACACGGCGGCGGCGCGGGCCCGGCGTGAGGCGAACTTCTCCAAGAACACCGGCATGGTGAGGAGGCCAGACGCATGCGCGCTGCGGTCCGGGACGGCGAGCCAGGTACCGGTCTCGTTCGGGAAGAGCTGCGGCGGCACCACCTTGGTGTCGAAGAGCGGCTCGATCTCGTCGTTCATGCCGAAGGCGCGCTCGCGACTGCAGCAACGGGCGGTGGACGTGGCTCGGTAGAACTGCGCCAAGGGACCGTTCACCTCGGTGCCGCGGGCCGTGAGCACCTCGCGAAAGTCGCGGTCCTCCTCGAAGATTCGCCCGAAGAAGTGCAGCACCTCCTCGCTCCACCAGTGCTTGTACCAGGCGGAGATGGACTGCACCGTGCGCGGCAAGGGCGCGCTATCGCCCAGTGGCGTGCGCGAGGGGAGCGCAAAGGCGTTCGGCTGATCGCCGTTGCCGTCGCCGGGGGTGCAGTACTGGAGGCCGATGCCGCAGCCGCAGTCGATGCTGCTGGTGACCGCCATGGCGTCGCGGCACGAGAGGGCCTCACCCTTGTGGGTCTTGGCGTAGCCGTCGTCGAGGGGCAAAGGCTTCAGGCGGCCGTGCGGCGGCGGCGTACCGGGCGGCGGCGGAACCCGTCCCGTTGTGTGTAGTGTACCCCTATCGCGGGTCTGCGCTTCTTCCTTGCACACGCGCACTTCCACCGTCTCAGCGCCGTCTGGCTCCTTGAGCAGGCGATCGCCCGGCACGAAGGCGGCATCGGCGTCGTTCCATCCGGCGCCGTAGCGCAGCTGGGGCGAGACCTGGAGAAAATCCCGATACAGCCACCACGGGCGCACCAGGGTGGTCTCGGCGTCGAGGACTGCCTTGTTTACTGGAATGGGCGTTCCTCTCGGCGGCTGGTTCTGGGGGAGCTCGAGGCCGGTCTCCTCCTTGCTCAAACAGAATTCACCGTCGGTGGCCTCGCGCGCGCGCCGCTGTCCGCGGCGGTAGTACACGTAGATGGGCTTGCCGTCGGGGCCTTGCACCTGTTCCCGGCGCAGGGTGGTGGCGGCCGGCGTGACGTTTACGGCATTGCCCACCTCGAGCCGCAGCACGTCCATGTAAATACGCGTGAGCCGCTCCGCATACGCGGGCCCTGCCAGGTGCTTCTGCACCCAGGCCTCGCGATCGAAGCCTGGGCGCTCGAAGTCTTCGATCTCCGCGCGGGTGGGGAAGCGCCCGAGAATATCGATGGAGAGTGCACGGAACTGGCGGTACTCCTCGAGCGTGCGGGGTGCAGCACCGCCCGCCGCCGCGGCTACCGGCGCGAACTTGGGCCCCGAGGCAAAGAGCGCCAGCAGCACGGCGAGCAGCGAAGCGAGCACCAAAGGGCCCCGAGACGAAAGCGCGCGCTGCATGGGCAGCAGTATAGTCGAGGCGCGGCAAGCTCCGGCACTCCCTCACGCAGAGTTAAGACGCCCGGATCAGATCTCGGCGGCGCCCTTGGTGGCGGCGGCGCCGATCTTGGGACCGAGGGCCTTGAAGGCCGCCGCGGCGAGGAGGAGGACGGCGACGATGAGGAACACGTACTCGAGGAGTCCGGCGCCCCGCTCATCCTTCACGAGCTTGCGTGCGATCTTGCGAAACTGGCCGCGGGCGAGGTCCAAAACGATCTGCGTGTCCATGGTGGGGCTCCTTCAGGTTGCCCAGCGGTGCGTCGCTAGGTTCGCCTCGGAGATGCTGCCCCATGGCCTGGGTCGCAGGAAAAAGTGGTTAAAGCGCGCCGAAGTGCCCCTCGTACCGAGCGGCGTCCACCTCCACATGGCCGCTCTCGTCGACGTATTCGAGCTCGCCGCGGGCGACCTTGCACCACGCCTCGATCTGCTGCTGGGCGGTTCGCTTCACGTCTTCGTCGGCCGTGGTGGTCGCCACATGCTGCAGCAGATCGACGTGGGCCTCGGCCCAGGCCGACACCACCGCGCGCTCGCTCGCCCGCGCGGCGCGCAGAAGCTCGCTCGTGACGTCGGCGTGCTCCCGCATCGCGGTGGCGATCTCGGCGGACATCCGCTCGTACTCTGGGCCTTCCCGGGGACCCCAGTGCTCGAATGCGTCGGCGTACACGAGCGCGCTCGTCATTTTTCGCCGACGTATACGCAGTCGTTCGAGGGCCAGCACCGATTCAGCGAGCATGGCGCCAGCGTACCTCGGCGTCGCCACTACGGAGCTTTCTTGGCCGCCAGAAGCCGCTTCCAGAGCTGGTCGTCGAAGTCGGAGAGGGCTTGCGTTCCCTGCGAGGCGGCTTTGCCCTGGCGGATGACGACCAGCTTGCTGCCGCTGGCCACGTAGATCTTCTGGTCGAGGGCGCCCAGGGCGGCCACGACGTCGCCCGGCGCGCTGGGGATCAACGGCCCGCTTGCGCCCTGACCGCCGGGCAGCAAGTAGCTCGCCTTGCCGTTGAGCCACCAGAGGAGCCCGTAGCTCGGGTTCAGCGCTTGCGAGGTGTCGAGCGCCACACCGAGGTACGCCGGGGGAACGATGGCCGCGCTGCTCCAGGCGCCGCCCGCTTGCACCAAAAGGCCCACGCGCCCCATGTCGCGCGCGGTCATTTCCAGCGCGTGAATCGGCTGGCCTTTGCCGTCTTTCTGGAACGCTCGCGTGGTCCACACCGAGGCGCCGGCGCCGATGCGATCGAAGAGCGCACTGCGCGTGAGCTCCTGCATCGTCTTGCCGGTCTTCGCTTCCAAGACGCCTTCGAGGCAGTGGTAGGCATTGGTGTTGTAGCGCCACGTGCTCCCCGGCGCCGCAACGCGCATGAGCGTGTCGTCGAGACCGCTGGTCATCGTGAGGAGCTGGCGAACCGTGATCGCCGACTCGTTGGCCGGCGTGTCGTTGGTCCAGCCCGCCCCCACCAGCGAGGTCACCGTGTCGTCGGGCGCGAACGCGCGATTGGTGATGGCGATGCCGACCAGCAGCGAAACTACGCTCTTTTGCGCCGAGGCAATGTCGCGCAGGGTGCTGGCGCCCGACCCCCAGTACGCTTCGATCAAGATCTTTCCGTCGGCGAGCACGAGGAAGCTGGTTCCGCTCGTATCGCCTATCCAGTCCTTCACCGCGGTGAGGGCGGTCGCGTCCCATCCCGCAGCGGCGGGGTCGACGGTGGCCCACGCGCCTGCGCCCTCGGTCGGGGGAAAGTAGGTCCCGTTCGCAATCGGGGCTGCGTCCCCGTCGCCGGTGGCTTGGGCAGCGTCGGTGGCTTGGGCGGCATCGACACCGGCGTCGGACGAGCCGGGCGCGACGTTGGGGTCGACCGAAGCTCCGCTACAGGCGGCGAGCGACGAGGTTGCGACGACCAGGCAGGCGAAGAAGGAAGCGGCGGTATGGTTCGACATCGGTGCGCCACTCAGCACGAATCGTTCCCGCGCGCCGGCGCCCGATCGCGCGACAATCGTGCGGAGATTCGAGGCCTGACCCTGAACGCGCCGGCGTCCACTGGACGTTCGCGGATTCGGGGTACCCTGTAGCCATGAGCTCCGATTGGCTCCGCGACGGCCCTCCCGATGCGCCCATCTCGTTCGTCTTCGCGCACGGCGCCGGCGCGCCTATGGACTCTCCCTTCATGCGCGAGGTCGCCCAGGGCCTCGGCGCGCGCGGGGTCCACGTGGTGCGGTTCGAGTTTCCGTACATGGCGGCGCGCCGCACCGGCAAGAAGGGCCCGCCCGACCGCATGCCGGCGCTGGTCGCAAGCTTCACCGCGGTGGTGGCGGGCCTGCGCGCAGAGGGCGCGGGCCGGGTGGCGGTCGGAGGAAAGTCGATGGGTGGCCGCGTGGCGAGCCACCTGGCCGATGACGTTGAAGCGGCGGCGTTCGTGGCCTTCGGCTATCCGTTTCGCCCGCCGGGCAAGACCGTGTGGCGACCGGTGGCGCACCTCACGGCCATGAAGACGCCGGGGCTCATCGTGCAGGGTACACGCGATCCCTTCGGGGGCAGGGAGGAGCTGGCGGTAGACGCGCTGGCGCCTGCGATGGCCTGGATGGAGGATGGCGATCACGATTTCGCCCCGCGCAAGCGCAGCGGCCGCACCACCGAGCAGAACTGGGCCGAGGCCATCGACCGGGCGGCGGCGTTTCTTCGCGCGCACGGGGCTGCGGGTTAGACCGTTCGCCGGGGCCGCGCGTACACTGCCGCATGCGGTTCACGTTGGTGGCTTGCGCCCTGGCGCTCTTCGGGTGTGCTCCGGGCCGGGGCGCCGCCGAGCCGAGTGAGGTAGTTGCTCCTCGGGTCGCGCCGACCGCCACCACGGTGACCTTCGCTGCGTACGGCGGCCAGGGGGTGATGCCCGCAGACGCGCCGGAGGGGGAGTACGAGCGCGTGGTGCTCGTACTCGAGGTGCACGCGGGTCAGGAAGGCCTCTCCAAGGTCGGCGTGGGCGGCATCGAGCTCACCGACTCTCGCGGCAAGGCGCTCGCCACCATGCGCGAGATCATATCGGTGAAGCGTCTTTCACGGACCCCCAAGAGCGAGGGGTGGGAGGCGCTCTCGGCGCAGGGAACGGCCTTCGATGGTGTGGTCGGCAAGGAGCCGGTGCGCTTGCGGGTCGAGGCGTGGCTCACCGAGGTGCCGCGCGATCTGGCGTCGAGGGTGCAAGTGCACCTCGTCGGTAGGATATCGGAAAATCCGGTCCGCTGGGACGCGCAGGGCGCCGTGGAAGGCGTCTGGCCCAGCGGCTAGGAGACACCGCGCGGCAGTCAGTTGGCGGGCTTGGCGCAGCGAAAACCGACGTCGGGGCCGCGGCCGTTGCCATCGATCCGAGAGCGCGAGAACGACTGCGCGAAGGCGATGGGGCCCTCCCAACTTCCGCCGCGCACGACCCCGATGGTGCCCGGCGCGCGCGGGTCTACCAGCACCGGTCGCGCTTGCCAGAACGGCGCGTCGAGCGCGAGGAACCCATCGCTTGCCCACTCCGCGAGGTTGCCCGCCAAATTGCGGAACCCTGCCGGCGAGAACGTAGCGTCTCGCGAGGGCCCCACGCGAACGGGGCCAAACGGCATGCCGGAGCCGAGGCGACACTCGAAATAGATCGCGGCACCGGGAATCGTGCTCGTCGAGCGGGCGACCACCGCGCGGGCGCAAACATCTGTCTCCTCGCCCCAGGAAAACCGCGAGCCCACGGCACCGTTGCCCGCGGCGGCGGCGAGCTGCGCCTCGGTGGTGAGCACCTTGCCCTGCGCGTCGCAAAGTTTGGCCGCGGTGGTGCGGTCGACGCAATTGAGCGGCATTGCGTCGTTGCTGGCGTCGGTCCTTCCCAGGTACGTGCACAATCCATTTAGAGTTCCCGAATCGCCACGCAACCGCGGCTCCTCCGTCACGGTGCCGGCTGCGATCAGCGCGCGCGCGCGGCCCACCGAGAGCTCGTCGACATCCAGGTAGAACGGAGACAGATACGCAAGGTGCTCGAAGGGCTCGTCGGGGTCGCGGAGGCTGCCGAAGAAGAAGAGGCCGGCCGGACCGCAGAGCATGCCGTCTGGCGCTTGCGCATCCACGCACGTTCCCGGCCGCGCATACGACCACGAGCCGACCTCGAGGTGGCTGCTACCGGAAGCGGCTTCGGGGAGCGGCCCGAGCGCGCCGGTCGCCGGATCGCACGTGCTCTCTACCGTCGAAGGCGCCCCAAAGCACTGCATCGGGAGATCGACGCGAACGGGGCCCGGGGCGTCGGGCAGCGCGACGCGCGTATCGATCGTGGTGCCGGGGTCGGGCGTCCCGGCCGCCAACACCGCCCGCCCGCGGTGGAGCCGAACGCGAAGACGCAGCGACGGCTTGCTGGCGTTCGAGGCGGCAACGCCGAACGAGACCGGGAATGCCTCGGCATGTCCATCGAGGAGGCGACGACACCCGTCGCACGCCAAATCCCCGCCGGGCGTCAGCACCTCGACCAGCAGCCGATCGCCCACCAGCGGCAAGGGCGCGTCGGTGCCGATGGTGATCGTCCATTGCGATGGTACTTCGCCGTCACCCACGCAGCCTGCGGCCGCGGCCGAGCCCACTACGAAGGGCGCGAGCAGCGCGAACCGGAGCTCGACCGCGCGGGGCCGCGTCACGGCGAGCCCGCCGGGTACACGCACCGAAACCCGTCGGTACCCGACTGCTGATCCGCGCGCGCGCCGTTGCGAAACGCGGGTTTGGCGCGCGCGGGCCCGGCTGAGAAGTTGCCACCTTTGGTGGTGTGGCTTCCGAGCCACGCCTTCGGGAGGCACATGGGGTCGCGGACCACGCCGGGCTCCCAGCAGGCGCTCGGCGGCGCGAAGCGATCGCGGGTCCACTCGGAAAGGCTCCCGCCCATGTCGAGCAGCCCGTCTTTCGACACGTCGCCTTCGCAGCTGTTGCTCCCCACGTGCGAACCGACGGGCTCGACCGGCGCCCGACCCGCGGGGTCGCACACCGTGGACGCCGTGATATCGCGAGCCACGCTCGCCGTGCAACAAGCGGGACTCGTTTCGCCCCACGGAAACTTTCGGCCGAGGCCCGGCCCCCGCGCAGCATGCTCCCACTCCGCTTCGGTGGGGAGCAATCCGCCATCGGCGGCGCAGAGCTCGGCGGCCTGACCGAGCGAAACGCAGTTCAAGGGGAGTTCGTCGGCCCCGGCGACGCTCCGGCCCCTGTAGGTGCAGTCGCGAAGGAGGCCTCCCGGTACCGGCGTTGCTGGCATGCCAGAAGGCGGCACGAAGCCCTGCGCGAGCTTCGCGCGAAACCTTCCCACCGTGTACTCGGTCTTGTCCATGTACAGTGCACGCACAAGAACCGGGCGCAGCGGCAGCGGATCCTCACCCGGCGCGTCGAAGCCGAGAAGGGTGGTGTCGCCGAGCACGTCGTAGCCGCCGGGAATGCAAACTTGCGCGGGCCCCGGCGGTGGCTGAGTGCAGGGTGCGGCCTGGGTTCCGGCCCAGGTTGCCACGCGCGGCGCCCCCGCAACTTCTTCTTCGCCTCCGTCTGCCGGAGCGTCCACCCGTTCGGCATCCAAGCACGATCGCCCCTTCGTGAGCGAAGCCGGGTGGCCGATGCAGTCGCCGCGGAGCACGACGCGCACGCGGCGCACCTGCGCCTCGACGTCGGGCAAGTCGATGACGCGGTCTACCGACACGGCTGGGTCCGGCTCCTGCGAGGTCGGGTCGGTGGTTGCCGAGGCGAAGCGCGCTCGAAAGAGCCGTACACGAATCCGCGCAGCCCCCACCAGTCCCAGCGACAGGGGCCAGTTGTCGCGCGTCCCCATGACGAAGTCGCGGCGCGCGCGAAGGCGGGTACCCGCAGCGTCGTAGAGCTCGACGCGCAGCGTGTCCATGGCCCCCACGAAATTCTGGGGCGCGTCGCCGACGGCCTCGAGGTCGGTGTCGAGAAGGAGCACGTGCTGCGGTCGGATCTCTGCGTTGGGTACGCACGCGAGCATCGCCACGCTCGCTGCGCAAAGCCACCAGGGGAGCCATCTCGTTCGCACAGGGCCATTCTACGGTTTCCCGCCTTCCGCGTGCTACCTTAGGCGTATGCGCTACGCGCTCATCAGCTCCCTGGTCCTCGGTGCGTTCGCCTGCTCCTCGTCTCCGGTGGCTCCCCGGCCGGTCGATGGCGGCGCCGATGCCACGGTGCGCGGCGACGCCGCTCCCGACGATGCGGGCGACGCGGACGCCGGCCCGGCGCTGCCTTACCCGCTCACCCAACAGTGCGCAACGCCCACCGATGCGGGCGACGGGTGCGGGCAATGCAAACAAGAAAAGTGCTGCCTCAGCCGGGAGAAGATCCTCCCCGCCGCGGTCGACCCGCTCATCGATTGCATGGCAGCTTGCGACGGCAAGCCGGCTCAAGACGACTGCCAGGCCGCGTGCTTTGCGGCAGCACCGCAGTACGAGGGCGCGTACCGCGAGCAGTTCGCCTGTTTGTTCCACAACTGCCAGGCAACCTGTGGCGGCGGCGGAAATGCGTGCACGCACTGCATCGAGAACCACTGCGCGCTGGAAAATATGGCGTGCTCTCTCGACCGAAACTGCTTTCTCGGCAATACGTGCAGCACCGCCTGCAACGGAAGCGCCGCGTGTACCGAGGCGTGCTACAAAAAGTTCTCGGTGAACCCGAAGCTGGTGGAAGATCTCGTGCTTTGCGCGCAGGGCTTCTGCCAAGCAGAGTGCCAACCGTAGCAGCCGAAGCGCGCACGCCTTCCTCGACTTCGTGGCTCGAAACTCCCGCGTCAAGGCGCAGGCTCAGCAGTCGTCCGGCCGCGGCAAGAGACCGTGCCCGAGAACGTCGAGCGCCCCGGCGCACAGGCGCTCGGCTTCTTTCACCGTGACCTTGCCCAGCTGTCCTTCGACGATCATGCGGCACAGCCCCTGGGTCATGGCGCCCGCCGCGAGGACGATGAGGTCGGGATCGGCGTCCAGGATGGCGCCCTGGGCCCTCGCCCGCTCGATGCGTGCCCGCGACTCGAGCATCGACTCGACGCCTGCCGGATCGGCCCCGGCACGTCGAAAGGCCAGCGTGAAGAGCTTCGGGTGGCGCACCGCCAGGCGCACGTAGGCGAGCCCCAACGCGCGGAACTCCAGGAGCGGCTCGCCCAGCACCTCGCGCGTCGCGTCGTCCATCAGCTTGCGAAAGCGCACCATGGCCTCGGCCGCCACCGCGTCGAGGAGCTCCTCTTTGTCGCGAAAGTGGCGAAAGGGCGCCGCCGCCGATACGCCCGCGCGCCGGGCGATCTCGCGCACCGAGACCGCCTCCTCGCCCTCGGTCTCCACCACCGTGGTCGCTACTTCGATGAGCGTTCGTCGCAGATCGCCGTGGTGATAGCCGGGGCGCGGGGCCTTCGTCGCCATGGGGGCCAGGTTAGCAGAAAACAAAATGTAATCATCGATCACATTTGCCCTTGCGTCTCGTCGGCAAAATGTAATCATTGATCACATGCAAACCACCTCCGCACCCCTTCACGCTCGCGATTCGGCAATGCCCAGCGAGGAATCGGGCTCTTCGCGGGCCGCCCGTTCGGTCCGGGCGCTCCTCTCCACCGCGCCGCGCCACCACGGCTTCGAGGCGCTCGAGGTGGAAGGCGAGCTGCCGCGCGATCTGGTGGGTACGCTCTACCGCAACGGTCCTGCTCTCTTCGAGGTCGGTGGCGTGCGCTACGATCACCTCTTCGAGGGCGACGGCGGCATCACCGCGCTGCGCCTGGAGGGCGGTCGGGCCTTGGGCGCGCACCGCATCCTCGAGACGCCGGGCCTCGCCCAGGAACGGGCCGAAGGGAGGGCCATCTTCGGCACATCGGTCCCTTGGCACCGCCGCATCGCCAACACCTACCGCGGCCGCCAAAAGAACGTGGCCAACACCAGCGTCCTCGCCCACCAGGGTGCGCTCTACGCCCTGTGGGAGGCAGGCAAACCCACGCGCTTCGATGGCGACTCGCTGGAGCGGGTGGGCGAAGAGACCCTGGGCGGCGTGGTTCAGGCGGCGTTCTCGGCGCATCCGCACGCGGTGCCGGCGCGGCGCACCACCTACAACTTCGGCGTCAAGCTCGGGCGCACCAACCTGCTCACCGCCTACGCCTTGCCGTGGGAGGGCGAGGCCAGGGTGCTGGGCGAGGTGACGCTTCGCCACCCGGTGATGCTCCACGATTTCGTGGCCACCGAGCGGCACCTGGTGTGGTTCGTCTCGCCCATCAAGCTCGATCTGCCGCGCTTCGCCCTGGGGCTCGCCACCTTCGACCGCCTGTTTCGCTGGGATGCCTCGCTCGCCACCGAGGTCATCGTCATGCCCATCGACGCGCCGAGTGAGGTGCGCCGCTTCGAGGTGCCGGCGTTCTTCCAGTGGCACTTCGCCAACGCATTCGAGCGCGAAGGCGAGATCGTCATCGATTACGTGCGGTATGCAAACATGGACTCGTTCCACGAACTTGGGCGCACCGCGGCGGCGAAGGGGCGCCTGCACCGCGCGGTCATCGACGCTGCCGGGCTGCGCTCCGAGGAGATGGCCTCGCTCTCCTGCGAGTTCCCGCTGGTGCACCCGGGGTTCGAGGGCTCCGCATCGAGCGCCACCTGGGTCTCGCTCCAGGGCGAGACCGGCGGCATCGCGCGCATTCGCGGCAAGGAGACCCGCGCCTTTTTCTTCGACGAGGGAACGCTGGCCTCGGAGGCGGTGGTCATTCCCAAGCCTGGAGTGCCCCAGAGCGAAGACGACGTGTACCTCGCGGCGCTGGTTATGGACGGCGCTTCACAGCGGAGCTTCTTCGCGGTGTGGGACGGCCCGCGCTTTCAGGACGGCCCCATTGCCAAGGCGTGGTTCGACCACCCGGTCCCCATCACCTTCCACGGCAAGTGGGTGCCCGCTTCGATCGCCTGAAGCTCAGACTGGCTGCGGCTTCGTGATCGGTGCCGCCGCCGCCTCTTCGAGCACGCGGGCGATGGCGCCGCGGGTGAGCCGCGCGAGGTCGGTATTGGGCATGGCCGCCGCCAGCGCGTTCGCTTGCATCGCGTGCTCGGTGGCGCGTACCGGGTCGCCGAGCTTCAGGTAGTCGGCGGCCACGTTGAGGTGGAGCGAGGGCAAGAACTCGGCGCGGGTGAGGGTGGCGTTGAAGCGCTTCATGTTCTGGTCGGTGAGGCCCGCCGAGGCTTCCAGCGCCAGCAGATCCCACCGGAGCTCTTCGTTCGGATCGTCCTGCGCGTCGGCCATGTAGTGCGAGAGGACGCAGCGGGCCAGGGAGTCGCCTTCGGGGACCAAGCCCTTCCAGATCTCCGTGAACGCTTGTCGTGCTCCGACGCGATCGCCGCCTTGGAGCGTGACGATCGTGTCCATGATTCGGGTCATCGCGGGCATGGCGAGACCCTTACCGCCGAATTGCGTGCGGCGCCAGTGCGCCTTGCAGCTGCGCGTCGTCGCCGTCGGGCAAATCGTGCAGCTTCGCGATGACGCCTACCTCGTAGAGCGCGTCGAGAATCGCAATGTGCAGCGCCCAGGTGACCTTGGGCTTCTCGCGCAAGACCTCGGCCAAGGCCACCATCTCGGCCTTCCGGCCCAGCCGCTGGAGCTGACGAATCGCCTCGCAGCGCACCGACTCGCGGGCGTCGAAGCGTGCCGCCTCGCTGAGCGCGCGTGCGGCTTCGGTTGGCGGCGCATGGACCACGTAGCTCTTCACGGTCTCCCGCGCGTGGGTGCCCGAGGTGCCAGGGCGCGAGAGGTTTTTCCAGATGGCTGCGGCCACTTCGGCGCGGGGCGCGGCCTCGCCGAGCTGGTCGATGGCGGCCCGCCGCACCGAGGGCAGGGGATCGTCGGCCAGCTGAAGGAGCGCGTCGTACTCGTTCCAGGCGGCAAAGGCGCTCGCGCCCGCGATGCGCACCGCGGGGTCCGGGTGGTCTACCAGAAAGGCCCGCACGTGGGGCTGGCTCCGCGGCGTGACGGTGCTCCAGGGGAACGTGCGGAGGCGCTCCTTCTTGGCGGCCCAGGGGCCGTCGAGATCGCCCAACTCGCGAACGAACGCGTCGACCGCTTCGTCGCCACCCCGGGGAAACTGCGGTGCCGATCGAAAGGCGGTGCGCGACTCCGGCGAGAGATCGTCCTCGTCGGCGTCGAGCAGCGGCCACACTGGGTCCATCCACTTGCGCACCCACGGAAAGGTAGTGAGCCCCTCGATGCGCAGGCGCGAGAGGAACGCTTCGCGAATGTCGTTGAAGGCGGTGCGCGCGGCCCGGGCGATGGCCGGGTTCTTGGTGTCGCGAATTTTCGCCATCTCCGAGAGCACGCGGCGCGAGGGGTAATAGCGAAGCGTGCCGAGGGCCGCCACCGCCACCTTCGGATCGCTGCCATAGGCGCAACCGAGCAGCGGCTCGATGGCGGCGATGGGGCTATCCCAGTGGAGCGCATTGGCGGCAGCGTCGCGGACGCGCGGGGTTGCGTGGCCGAGGGCGAGGATCTTCGCGCGCTGTTGCGCCTCGGTCTCGAAGCCGGTGGTCATGGAGGTGAGGGCGGTGCTCTGGAACTTGTGATGCGCATCGCCCGCCACTCCCACCACGATGTCGGCCTCGCCGGCGTCCATGGAGAGGAGTGCGTGCTCCATGAGAATCGGGTCGGAGCTCGCCCAGAAGGCGCGTCGCTGGGCGCGGTCTTCGGGCATGCAGTGGCCGAGCCGCAGCGCGGCGCCGGCATTGGCGCGCACCGCAGCGGGCAGGGTCCGGTTGGTGAGCAGCGCCATGAGCGGCTCCACCGTGCGCGGATCTTCCAGGCGCTCGAGGGTGGCCACGATGTTGGCGCGCTCCTCCGGTGTTTTCGCTTCCCCCAGCGCACGCACCAACGCTTCGGAGTGCGTCCGATCTTCGGCCTGTCGAATGGCTTCGAGAGGAAGGCTCACCCCGTCACGGTACCAGATCGCGGAGCGGTGGCGGCGCCTTGTGTGCGCCACCCGAAGCGGGTCACGGCGACGGCGTGGCGGCGCCTCCCGGGGCGGCGCACGAGCCCACCGACATCTTGTCGTCGATCCATTGCTTGAGCGCTTTGATCTCGGAGTCCGAAGCACGTGGGCCAAGGCCAAGAAAGACGCGGGCTTCTCTGCATGAGCTGGGCGTGCTATCGAAACGCGCGTCGATGCTGCCCAAGTCGTTCTCTTTCGCCTTCGCGCTCCTCCTCGTCTCGCTCGTTTCCGGCTGCAGCCACGTGCGCGCCTACGAGCGCGGAAAGCTCGCGCACCCGTCGATGGCGCCCGCGAGCCTGGTGGGGCCCGGCGAGGAGCACATGTACTCGGTGCAGGAAGGCGCCACCGGAGGTGATACGGCGGGCGGCGGCGGCTGCGGATGCAACTGACGTTGCGCTTCGTTGCGCTCGCTGTTTCGTTGGTTGCGGTCTCCCTGGTTTGCCCGGCGGTCGCCCGGGCCGAAGGCAACCTTACCGGTCGCGCCTCGGCGGAGACCTCGGTGTTCCAAGATTCCAATGCCACCACCGTGTTCACGCCCACCATCGCGGGCGGCGTCGAGAGCCCTACCTCTGGCTGGGGCGTCAACGGCCGCTATCTGGTCGACGTGGTGTCGGCGGCGTCGCCCGATATCGTCTCCACCGCGTCGCGCCGGTGGATGGAAGTGCGCCACGCCGGCAACATCGGTGCACGATACAAACCGGGCAACACCGGCTTTGCCATCAATGGCGCCACGTCGTACACCCCCGACTATCTCTCGCTGTCGGGCGGCGGCACGTTCACCCAAGACCTCGACGAGAAGAACCTGACGCTCTCGGCCTCGTACGGGCTCGGGTACGACCGCATCGGCAAGACCGGTACGCCGCTCTCGGTGTTCTCCCGCGACTTCGTGTACCACCTGATGAGCGTGGGCGTGACCCGCGTCGTGAACCCGAGCTTGCTGGTCTCGGTGGGCCTCGATTTCCAGGTGGAGCGCGGCGATCAGTCGAAGCCCTATCGCTTCATTCCCCTGTTCACCGCCGCCGATGCGTCGAAGATCGGCGCCGGCGCGTCGCCCGACCAAGTGGCCAATCTTCGTCAGCAAGAAAAGCCCTTGGAGCAGCTGCCGCTCGCGCGCGAGCGCTACGCCATCTCCGGTCGCCTGGCGTACCGACCGGGCTCGGCCACCCTGCGCCTCGACGAGCGCCTGTACGCCGACACCTGGAGTATGAAGTCCACCACCACCGACTTCCGCTACCTCATGGGCCTCGGCGATCGCATCACGGTTTGGCCGCACGTTCGCTTCCACTATCAAACGCCGGTGAGCTTTTGGCAGCTGGCTTACGTCACCGCCGGCAACGGCGACATTCCCAAGCTGCGCACCGGCGATCGCGAGCTCGGGCAGCTCATGAACCTGGGCGCCGGCTTGGGCGTACGCTGGGCGCTCGGGGCGCGCGGCAAGCAAGAGGCGTGGGTGCTCAGCGCCACCGTCGATGGTGTGTACACCAAGTTCTTCGAGGCGCTTTACGTGACGCAGCGCTATAGCGTGCTGGGCGTCGTGAACCTGGAGGCAACGTTTTGAAGACCACGTACCTCTTGACCGCGGCCCTGATGCTGGTGGCGATGGCCGGCGCGTCGTGTGGCGATCCGGTGCACGCGAACGCGGTGGCGGCGCTCGGCCCCGAGGCCGCCGGCGTGCGCGAAGGCCCAACCCATCGTCCGGGCCAACCCTGCACCGTATGCCACAGCGGCTCCGGCCCCGGCAGCCCGGTGTGGTCCATCGCCGGAACCATCTACCAGGCGAGAGGGAGCGGAGCGCCGGCCGACGGGGCGACGGTCACCGTCGTCGACGCGACCGGCAAGAGCATCGAGCGCACCACCAACGGGGTTGGCAATTTCTACGTGAACGAAACGCAGTTCGCGCCGGTGTTTCCCCTTTCGGTGACCGTCCGGGCGCCCGGGCACGCACCCATTTCCATGAGCTCGCTCGTGAACGGCACCGGCGGGTGCGCCGAGTGCCACGTGGGCTCGGGCAGCGTGGGCAAGATGCCGTCGGTGTACTTGGGGGCGCCCCTCCCATGAGATCTGCTCCGCGAACAAACTTGTTGGTGGCATCGGCCGCGCTCGCGCTCGGGCTCGCGTGCTCGACGCCCGAGGAAGGTCGCAACCAGACCTCCGGACCCCCCGGCCCCGACGCGATCGTGGGCGCCGGCGGCCTCACCCCGATCTGGCAGGTCGGCGAGGCCTTCGCCCATACCTGCGGCACGCTGGAGTGCCATGGGTCCAAGTATCGCAACATGCGCATCTACGGGCGTTATGCCCTCCGCCTCGAAGGGCTTCCGGATCAGGGCGGCTCCACCTACCCAGAGTATCTTGCCACCTACCGCAGCCTCATCGGCCTCGAGCCGGAGGTGATGGCCTCGGTCACGCGCGAGAAGACCGGCTTCGACCGCCTCAGCCTGGTGCGCAAGGCGACCGGCCTCGACGAGCATCGCGGCGGCAATCGCATGGTGGCCGGAAGCCCCATGGACCGCTGCATGCGTTCGTGGCTCCGCTCCGCGGTCGATGACGACGCGTGCCGGCAGGCGAGCACGCCGGCGCCCTTCGTGGACGACGCTGGCACTTCCGACGCCAGCGCAGCCGATGGCGGACCGCGCGACGGGGGCGCCGACTGATGGCGACCTGGGTGCTCGTAGGGCATGGGGCACCGCCGAAGGACGTGCCCGGCGAGATGGTGTCGCGGCTGAAGGCCCTCGAAGGCCGCCGTCGCGCCACCCGCTCGTCCATGACCGAGGAAGAGCGAACCCTCGACGCGAAGCTGCGGGCTTGGCCGCGCACCGCCGAGACCGATCCGTACCGAGAGGGCGTGCTGGCGCTGGCCGCTGCCCTTCGCAAGAAGCTGCCGGTCGCCACCGAGCTGGTGGTGGCCTTCAACGAGTTCTGCGGTCCCTCGCTGGAAGAGGCTGTTGCGGTCCGGGTGGCGGCCGGCGAAGACGACGTGACGGTGGTGCCGACCATGCTCACGCCGGGCGGCGTGCACTCGGAAGTGGAAATACCCGAAGCCATCGAAGCCCTGCGGGCGGCGCACCCGAACGTGCGGGTGCGCTACCTGTGGCCCTTCGATCTCGACCTTTTGGCCGAGCTACTGGTGCGTCACTCGCAGACTTGAACGGCGATCTCGCCCTCGACCGAGTGCGCCTGCGCGCTGGCGCGAATGCGGATCTTGCCCACTGCGCCCTTGTCGGCCGGCGCCTCGATGACCTCGATGCGGCCGGTGTTGGAGATGACGTTGGTGGGGCTACCGCCCTTGCTGATGACGAAGGTGACGGTCTGGCTGCCCTTGAGGTCGGCGAAGTCGAGCTTGAGGTTCTTGCTGGTGCCGGCGACCCACTCGATGCTGGTCAGCAGCTCGCGCTCGGCTTTGGGCGAGAAGTCCTCGCATTTGACGTCCATGTCGTAAATCGTGATGCTCCGCTTGCCGTCGGTGCCCGACTTGCGCGCAATGGCGCTCTTGCCCTGAAAGTCTTTGCCGTCGATGTTGCCCTTCAGCGGCGAAGTCGCAACGGCGGAGCCAGAGTCGCCGCTCGATTCACTGGAAGCGCTGCAACCGGCGAGAAGTGCCGCGGTGGAAAGCACGGCGAAAGCAAAATTTTTCATGAAAGTCTCCAAGCAAGAGTGGCAAAGCCCGACCGAGCGTCGGTACCGGTGTTCGACGCAGAGCTTCCCTGGCTATTCACCGATCCGGTCGATTTTCTGCCGGCGGCGCCTGGGGCGCTTGGTCCCATTGTGTGCATTGTGCACGTTTATGGCGGACCTTGGCCGGCCGTGGCGCCTGCGGTCGCGGAAGGGCCCGCGGCGCCGTTCCGCCCGCATTCGGCCCGCATTCGTGCTAGCTATGGGGACACTCACGGCGCGACGGGCGCTCGTGCATTGGAGATCCCATGACGAAAGCAGCTGTCAACGTCGGCGACCAGGTGTTCCTCCACGAGGGGGGTGAGGTCTTCGGCGCGGTACGACAGGTGTACGCCCACGAGCTGGTGGTCTTCATCGAGGGAGCCGGAGACTTCACGTTTCCGGCCAGCGCGGTGGCTGCGGTGCACGACGGCAAGGTACTCGTCGCGAGCAAGGAGCTGCCGGCGGCGGCCCGCCAGGCTATCGCCAACGCCCACAAACGCGAAGAGCCGGGCACCTGATGGCGCTCTCGAAAATGAGTCCGATCGACAAGCTCGACCACGCCAAGGGAGCCGCGTCGCCGGCGGTGGTCATCGTGCTCTACGGCGACTACGACTGCCCGCACACCCGCGCGTCGTACCCCATTTTGGAGAAGCTGCTTCGGGAGCAGCCCGACGTGGGCCTGGTGTTCCGGCACTTTCCCCTTCGGCAGATTCACCCCAACGCCGAGATGTTGGCGCGCATCGCCGAGGGCGCGGCGAAGCAGGGCAAGTTCTGGGAGATGCACGCGCGGCTCATGCTGCATCGGCGCGCCATCGACGAGTCCGACGTCATGCGCGACGCGCGCGAGATCGAGCTCGACATGGACCGCGTGCGCGAAGACATCGCCGCCGGCGACGCCATCAGCAAACGCATCGAGCGCGACGTCTCGAGCGGCCGCGCCAGCGGCGTTCACAGCACGCCCTCGTTCTTCTTCGGCGACGCGCTCCACGACGGCCACTACGACTACAGCACGCTCAAGGCTCGGCTCGAAGAGGCGCGAGCGAGCTGAGGTAGCGATGGCGGATACGACGGCGAGCCCAACACTCTGGCTCGCGCACTGCGACGGAACCGCGGTTCCAAACCCTGGCGTCATCGGCATGGGGGCGGTCATCGTTTCGCCCACCGGCGAGCGGCACCTGCTCTCGCGCGCCGCAGGCGACCGCGGGTGCAGCAACGAGGCCGAAGCAGCGGCGCTCCTCGCCACCCTCGACGCCGCCTTCGCACTGGGGGCGCGGGTGCTGCGGGTTCACACCGACAGCGTCGTCCTGGTGGAGCAGACCACCGGGAAAGACCGAACCCGCGTCGAGCGGCTGGCGGCGCGCTATGGCGCGATTCGAGCGCGGTTTGGCGAGTTCGTTTCCGTCGAGCTGCGCTGGGTGCCCCGGCGCAAAAATGCCGAGGCCGACGCCCTGGCGCGCGCCGCCCTCGGCCTACCGGCAAAGCCCCTTTCGCGCTAGCCATCGCACAGCGCCCGCGGGAGTGCGATAGGCCGCCGCCGCGCCGTGGGTGCGCGAGGCGCCCCCCGGATTTGCCGTTCCGGGTTATGCTGCGAACATGCTCGAGAAGCTTTGTCGCGGTGCTGCGGTCGGCCTGGCCGGGGGCCTTTTGGTTCTCGTATCCTGCGTGAGCGGAGATACCGCACCCACCGGAGGCAGCGCGATACCCGATGGCGGCGGAAGCGCACCCGATACCGGCGGCGGAAACGATGCCTCCAGCGCCGACGCCGGCAAGTGTGCGGCGAACACCGGCGAGTGCGATGGCAATCCGGAGACCGTGTGCGAGACCGATCTGCGCACCACCACCGAGCACTGCGGCGCATGCGGCCGCAGCTGCGGCAGCGCCGTGTGTCAGGGCGGCCAATGCGCCGCCGAGCCGCTCGCGCGAGCCCTGCCCGCGCCGTTCTCGCTCCAGGTCGCCGGGCCGCGTCTGGTCTGGTACGAGGGCGGAGGCGCCGCCATCTGGGGCTGTCGTACCGCCGACTGCGGAACTTCGAAGGCGGTCATGGTCGACGTGCGCGGCGCGCGGTTCGCGGTCGACGGACTGTCGCCCCGGCAGATTGCCGTGGACGCCACCAACTTCTACTACGCCGACTGCGGCAATGACTGCGGCCTCTCCAAGTGCGATTTGGCTGGCTGCAAGCTCACGGGCGGAGCCCAGCTCGACACGGTCCGCAATGCCACGCGGCTATCGACGCTCGTCGTCGCCGGAGCCGGTGGCGCGTATACCTACCAGGGTATCGAAGGGCTCTCGCGCATCGACCTCACCACCGGGTTGACGTCGTATATGGGCGGCACCTACCGCGTCCAGGACCAGCTGCAGGCCCTGTACACCGACGGCACCGACTTCGTGTATGTCGACCCCGACGCCAGCCTGGCGAACCCCATCGGCGGTCTCTTCATCTGCCCGTACGCTGGCTGCGCGGGCACTCGCAATCGCCTGCTGCCTCCCCCCGTGCGTCACCTGGCGACGGCCGCGCGTACGGCGTTCACTTCGTCTGGGCCCACGGCCACGGCGTCGATCATCGGGTGCGCGTTCGGGGGGTGCGGCGGCGGCGGCACCGTGCTCGCGACCAATCAGGCGTACGTCTCCGACATCGCCGCCGACGCAACGGCGATGTACTGGAGCACCACCGGCGTGGCGAACCCGGCCACCAACAACGCGGCCCTCGGAACCGTCATGCGTTGCGCGCTTCCCAGCTGCGCTGGCGGCCCCACCCGGGTGGCCGAAGGCGTGGTCAACCCCACCTCGATCGCCCTCGACAAGGACTACATCTACTGGCTCACCCGCGGCGGCACCGCGGCGAATACCGGCGAGATCTGGCGCCGCCGTCGCTGACGCTCAGTTCGAAGCCGCGCTCAGTTCGAAGCCGCGCATTGGGCTGCCGAGAATACCGCGTCTTCGGTGGTCTTGCGGCGGGCGCGCAGGCCGTTGAGCAGCTCCACGGTGCGGGCCACCAGGGTGGCCTTCTTGGCGGCGACGTTGGCAGCAGCCTCGTTGCCCAGGTAGCGGTGCATCGCGTTGCAGGCGAACTGCACCTCGTGCACCTGGAAGGGCGGCATCGAGGCGAAGTCTCGCACGTCGGTGACGGCGGCGCTGGTGCCCGCGGCGCGGCCCGCGTTGGCGTCGGGATCGCTGGGGCCGTAGGCCGAACCGGGGACGATGGAGTAGGCCGGGTAGAGCGGGGCGGGGGTGGTGGCGGCCGGATAGCCCATCCGGGCAATCCAGGTGGTCGCATCGAGCGCGGTGGGCGAGAGCGAGGGGTCGATGACCAGCCAGCGCGACGTTTGGTAGCTCGCGCCCACGAAGAGCATCGGCGCCACGTGGTAGCCCCAGCGCACGTTGCCCACTTGCAGGGTGGTGCCTGGTTTGGCGAAGGCGAAGATGGCGTTGGACTCGTGGCCGGCGGCTGCGAGCTCCATCGACATGTACAGCGAGCGCGCGTAGCAGCCATCGACCTTGTACTCGAAGGGCAGGTAGCGAATGCCGTTCACGATACGCGACACCTCGGCGAAGGTCTGCTGGGTGACGAGCTCGTCTTGCGAAGAAACGGCCAGCTCGCCTTGGTTGTCGCCGGCCTCGGGGGCGGCCGAGCAGGCGAAGAGGGCAGCGACAGAGACCAGGGCAAATGCGCGCTTCATGGGGATTCTCCAGGGCTATCGGCAGGTTCGCGCTGGAGATGCCGCCCCGAGGGGCAGGTCGCAAAAAAAAGCGTCAGGGCGCGGATGCAGCGCTCGTCGACGGGCCACCTGCGGGGGGGGCCGCGTCGACCCGCGCGGTGAAGAGGCGCGGCGGACCGAGCCGAAAGCGCGCCTCGAGCCGCTCGCCCTTGCCCCGGGCAAGGGCGAAGAGGAGGCCGTTGTCGTCGCTCACCAGCGCCGAGTGCAGGATCACGTTCTTGGGGTTCGGGTGCACGCGCAGCTCGACCCGCCCGTCCTCGCCGACGAAGCGTCGAAAGGCGCCCTCGCGGCTCTCGCGCACCGGCATGCGCTCGGCTTCCAAGGCCTGGATCATGCGAAAGGTTGCGTTGAACGAGCCGCCACCGGGTTTGACCACCCGCTTGCCATGGAGGCGAATCTTGCGGTCGTCGTAGGCGAGCGCTACCAGTTGATGCGTGCGAGATGCACGTATCCACGCCGCGAGCTTCTTGCCGTGCTCCTCGCCCGCTTCGAACGCATAGTGGCTGTCGAGGAAGGCGATGCGCTCCACCGCGTCGGGGAGCGCCCGAGCGTGAGCGAGCAGCGCGAACGTCAGTGCGCCGCCGCCGCTGTGCGACACCAGCGAGAGCTTGGCGCCCGGCACGACCTCGCCAAGGGTCTTCATCATGGCGGCGGCGCGCGCCGGTGCATCGGGGTGGGCCTGCCGCCAGGTGGGCCAGGAGAGCTCGGGCGCTTCCACCACCACCAGCGCGACGGTTCGCTCGGGCACTTCGTTGCGATAGAGACGGACCTGCGCCAGCACGTGCTGGATGTCGTAGCGGAACGACTCGTCGGCCCCTCGCTGCCGTCCGAGTGTCTGCTCGATGGTGTTGCCGTTGGGCGTGGCGTAGACGATGGTCTCTGCCGGTGCCGCGGCATCGAACCGGGCCGGAATGTTCGTGTAGCGACGACCGTCGCCGTTCGTCTCCCACCGCACGAGCTCGCCGGGAGCGCCCGGCACGAAGCCGCGGGGGCGCGGGGGCGCGGGGGCGTCATCCACGTCGGCTTCGGCATCGGCCACGATGGCCAAAGGCGGAAGGACCGGCGGACCCGCGCTCGCTTCGGCGGACGGCGTTTCCCGAGGCGCAGCGGTCGGCGGCGGCCTTTCGGCGGTTCCATGCCTCGGTGCTTGGGGCGCGGCTGCGCATGCCACGACCAGCAACGCCGTGAGCACGTGAACGGTCGCGGCGCGAATCGAGCGGCCCATGCGCTTCAGAGCTACCACGCCCCTTCGCCGGGCGCTCGCGACTCGGCTGCAGTTTCGATCTCGCGAAAGAGCGCGTCGATGCGCAGAATGGCCGAGAGCTCGCCCACCCGCTGGGCGAAGTCCATGGCGGCGAAGAGGTGGGTCTCCTCGGTGGCCAAGCGCGAAGGGTCGGCCTCTACCTGGGCCAGGTAGTAGGCGAACGCGCGGCGGCCATACGACAGAGCATCGAGCGGGGCGATTTTGCGCACGGCGTGGCGCACCACCGCGTGGAGCGCGAAGCGATGTGGCAGCGGCTCCTGCACCAGGTGGAAGCGCAGCAGTGGGCGGAGCGCCGCGGCCGCGCCGCCCTTCAAGCGACCGAGCTTCGCCAGCGCAGCGCCGTCCATATGGTCGCCTTCGCTCTGCGCCAGCACGCCGAGCGCCCGGCGGCTCTCGGCGCCGAGGCGCGCCCAGGCCCACCGCACCAGGAGGGCCACCTCGGGCAAGTCGTCCTCGTGCTCGATGGCCCGTACCCGTTCCACACCGTGTTCCGTGAGGTATGCAGATAGCTTTTCAACCTGGGTGCCGCGCGAGGCCACGATGGAGTCGGCGATGTCGAGCGCCAGCGGGTTCCAGCGAAGCATGCGCGTGAGCTTGGCGACCCGGGGAAACGCCGGGCGACCCGCGGTGACCCGGGGGGCTGCGACGGGGAACACCAGAACCCCGGCCAGAAGGCACCGGCGCGCGGTGATCACGAACGTGACCGGCGTGTCGCTCAAGGCATCGAGCAGCCGCGCCATGGCGCGATCGTCCTCATGGTTGTCGAGCACCACCAGGCGAGGGCCGTCGGCCGCGAAGAAGCGCCGAAGTCCCCTGACAATCGCCCCTCGCGCGCGGGTCGTTCCGAAGCGCAGCGCCATCATCTCGGTGAGTGTGGTGAAGTCCCATGCGCCCACCCGAAACCAGTGGATGCGGTCGCCGAACAGCGGCGCCAGATGGTGCCCCAGCGCAGCGGCCAGCATCGACTTGCCGCTCCCGCCGGAGCCCACCAGCGCCAGCCGCGCAGGCGCCGAGTCACGCACGGTGGCGGCCAGCGTCCGCATCTCTTCGTCGCGCCCCCGCAATCCCCGGGGTCGCGGCGGAAAAAAGCTAGATGTCGGCTCGCGCTTCTGGTTCTTCACGCACGCATCCTTGCGCCAGACCGGGGTGGCGAACAAGCGCAGCGTCAGGCCATGGCGTGCGAAGCTCGTGTACAGCGAGGGCTGCCGTAGCCGCCAGCGCGCGCTACGAGCCTACGCTATTCCCGCGGCGTGGGCCTCAGGATCACGACGGTGCGGTCGGCGTTCTCGGCCACTTTCGACGCGGTGGTTCCCAGCAGCTTCTCGATGCCCTTGGGGCTGTGGGAGCCGAGCACCACCAGCTCCACCGAATAGGCGCGGGCGACGGTGCAGATGACCCGCCAGGGCTCGCCCACCTCCACCACCAGTGCTTCCAGGCGATCGGGCGGGAGCTGATTGGCCGCCTCTTGCAGCTCGCGTCGCGCGTCCTCCACCTGCGCCTCGATTTCCGGCGTGCGCGGCGCACCGGGAAGCGTAAGCCCGCCCGCCGGAACCACGACGTTAAGGAGCACCACCCGCGCCGGATAGCGCTCCGCCAGGTCATTCGCCTTCGCGAAGACGAAGCTCGCGCGATCCGAGTGGTCGAGGCACAGGAGGAGGCGCTTCATGGGCTAACGGAGGCGGGTCTCGAACACTTCGGCGAGCACGCGGCATGCGTCGACGGTGGTGAATACGCCGACCACCTTGTTGTTCTGCATCACGATGGCGGAGCCGTACTTGTGCTCGGCCATGGTGGAGGCGACCTCTGTGAGCGGCGTCTCGGCGTCGGCGAGGTACGGCGAAGCGCTCATCGCGTCTTCTACCTTGACGACCTTCGGGTCCACGTCTTTCAGCGACTCGATCATGGAGACGTCGCGCTGGCTCAGGACGCCGACCACCTTGCCGCCGTGCAGCACCGGGAGGTGACGAATCTTGTGGGTCGCCATCAGCTGGGCCGCGCTGGCGATGGTCTGCTCCGCGCCAATCGTGTGCGGCGACGTGGTCATGTACTTGGTGATGGGGGGGACCGGCTTGCTCATGAAACGGCCTAGTGCAAAGGCTGTGCTCACCTCTGTCGCCGGGAAATTCGCAAAAAATCCGCGGACACGCACGGGGCGCGCCGCGCAGACGGTGCGCGTGGCTGCATGCGCTGCGTCGTGGAAAATTGTGCGGCGCAAGAGTAGCGTCCGTTCATGCAAACCCCCGAGGCCTTCGTGGCCGAGCTCGAGCGCACCAACGCGGCCTCGCTTGCCATCCTCGACGCCGCTGCGTCGGAGCGGCCGGTAGGTGAGTGGCTCGAGGTTCCGACGCTCCTCAAGCTCGCGCTCAAGAACGAGCTCGAGGCTACCGAGTGCGCGGCTGCGTGGCTTCCTCTGTGCCCCGAAGTGAAGGTGAAGCTGGCGCTGGCGCGGCAAGCGGGCGACGAGGCGAAGCACTACGGGCTCATCGCACGCCGGCTGGGTGAGCTCGGCGTCGATCTCCGAGGCTTCGACCCCTTCGCGCAGGGGAGGAGCCCGCTCCTCGCGTTCTTGCTCTCCTTGGAGACCACGGTGGAGCGCATCGCCGCCGGACCGTTCACGCGCGAGGCGCTGGCGCTGGTGCGCAACGACGCCTTCGCTGCGTTCTGTCGCAGCAAGGGCGACGCCGCGACCGCTGCCCTCTACGACGACGTGATCCAGCCCGACGAGCGTCACCATCACGAGCTCGGACGCGGATTGTTGCTCGAGCTTTGCGCCACCGAAGACGCCCAAGCGAGCGCCCGCGCCGTTTCCGCCAAAGTGCTGGCCATGGCCGAAGAGATGGCGGAGATCGCCGCCTTGCGGCTGGGTCTGGCACGCCTACCTGGGTGCTAGCCTGATTGAATCGTCGAACTCGTGGGCTTCGACGGAGTTGAAACTTTGTTTGTATGGGTCGATTTATTCTTGACGCATACGCGAAGCGGATGCATAACGTGAGTCGACGCCGCATCGAGCGTCGTCCGTAGGTCGTCATCATGAACCCGCAAGTCTTCTGCTCCTCATCCTTCGTCGTCACCGAACCGCTTCGCGAGGCGCGCCGCGTCGTCGCGGAAGTGCGCGGCCTACGTCGCGAAGAGTTGCGCGGGCTCCTGCGAGAGGCGCGCTGAGGCGGTTTTCCTGACGTTCCACGACGTCGGCAAGGCCGCCTAGGGTTCACCCCAGGCGGCCTTTCTCGTTTGCCGTTTGCCGTTTCTCGCGGCGCCGCGCAGCGCCGCAAGATGCGCGCAGCGCCGCAAGATGCGCGCAGCGTGGGAAGCCATCAGCGGACCCATCGCGGTCGCTGGCCTCCGCTCCCGCGAGCGGGGGCCAGCGGAGGGCCAGGCGAAGCGGCATGCCCACCATCGGGCGCCGCCGCCCTCCGTCGCATCATCAATGGGATGATTGTGTGAATATCAAACGCACAATCAAACAGCATTGTTTGAGAAGTATTGAACGCATTTGCGCCCCAACAAAGAGGCGCGCCTGCACGCCCCTGTCATCTAGAAGTCAGGATCTCCGGTTTTCACCCGGAGCACGCCGGGTGCGAATCCCGCCGGGGGCGCCAACGCCGTCACGCGCGTGACAGCGTCTCTCTCCTTGTCTCGGTGGATCCGAGCTCCGGTCTACGAAGCCGGTCGTCCAGGTTCGATTCCTGGCAGGGAGACCCTCGCGCCGATCCCAAGGCGCGAGCTTCGCATCCCCTGTCGGGGAGCTCGCAGCGTCATCGTGGTGGAACTGGCATACACGGCAGGTTGAGAACCTGCGCGCCTCGGCGCATGAGGGTTCAACTCCCTCCGATGACACCGAAGCTTCGGCTTCGAAACGACACGACACGAATCCGCGCACGTCATCGTGGTGGAACTTGGCATACACCGCCGGCCCAAACCCGGTGGCGCTTCGGCGCATGAGGGTTCGATTCCCTCCGATGACACCCCGCAGGGCCCCGCAGGGGGGCTCGCTCTCTGGTGAGAGCATCGGTCCTACAAAACCGACGCACGAGAGCTCGATCCTCTCGCCCCGTACCTTCAGAACTGAATTGCCGGCGCGAGCGGTATGGAGCCCGCGCGCTTGGCGCACTCGCGGGCCGGGCGCGACGGGGGTTACGGCTGAGCCTTCTTCGGCGCGCTCAACGAAGTGCCGTTACCGCGGCTGTCATGCGCGGCAGCGAAACGGGCGTCGGCGTCTTCAGCTCCGGCGCAAAGATGGCCACCCGCAGCTCCTCGAACTCCCACCGGAGGTCGCGCGCGGTCTCCTGATCCTTCGCCACCTTGTGCTTGGCCAGAAACGCGTTCCACAGCGGCGTGAGCGGCGCGAGCTTGCCGGCGTCCTTTCGCGGATCGGTGATGGCGCGCGCCAGCCGCGCCTGGATGGCCCGGAGGTAGCGCGGAAAATGCGCGAGCCGCACCAGCGGAACGGTCTCGAGCACGTCGGGCGCGAACATGCCCTGGAGCTGCTGGCGAATCTCCTGGCTGGCCACGGTGCCGCTCGGATGCTTCGCCGCGCTCTTCAGCGACAGGAGCGTCTTCTGCAGCTCCTCGGTGGTGGCGGTGATGGCGCCGCCGAAGGTCTTGGCGATGGGCGTGAGCCGCGGCGTACCCTGCCCGAGCATCGCATCGAACGCGGCCTTGGTGCGCGGGAGCTTGCCGGCGCCAGGCGCGAGCCCGAAAGCTTCGTCGACGATGCGTGCAAGCAGCAGCGCACGGAAGGCCTCGGTCTCTGCGCGCGACACCAGCATGCCGTCGGACCGCGGCAGCGCCGCCGGCAGCTTGGCCGCGATATTGGCCACGACGCCGCGCACCGCTTGCAAGATCAGACGCCGCACGCCGGCCCGCGTCTCCTTCTCGGCGGCCGCCGACGATTCGGCGAGGATCAGGTCGACCGCCGCGCCGCGATCGGCAAGGGCGGGGTAGCTGCGCACCTCGGTGCCGAGCACGTTGCGCGTGACGAACTCGGGCAGCTCGGGGAAGTCCCAACTGGTGAGACCCTTGCGCTCCCAGCGCGGGGCCGGGGCGAGGGTGGGCGCCTTCCATGCGGCGCGGGCCTTGGCGCCATGCTCTTTCAGGAGCGCGTCGATGTCGCGGCTCTGGGCAACCACCTTGCCGCCCTCGCCCACCACGCGGCACGTGAGCCGCAGGTACGCCGGCGCAGCCTCGGGGCGGAACGCTTCTTCGGGAATGTCGGCGCCGCAGAGCTCGGAGGCAAGGCGGGCCAGCGCGGGGATCATCGGCCCCTGAAACGGTACGAGCCGCCTCGCCAGCTCCGCAGCCATCTCGGCGATGCTCCCCAGCTCCCGACGCGCAGACTTGGGGAGCTCGTGCAGCAGCGAGGTGATCTTCTCCCGGTGCCAGCCGGGAATGGTCCAGTCGAGCTCGCCCGGATCGAGCTGCGGCAAGAGCGCCAGCGGCACTGTGAGCGTGATGCCATCGTCCTCCGCCGCCGGATCGAAGCGGTAGGTGACGGGGAGGGTGGCTCCGTGGAGAACCACCTTGTCGGGATAGTGGGCCGCCTTCAGATCGCCCTCGCCGGCGAGCACGTCTTCGGTCTTCAGCACCAGCGCGTCGGGGTTTTCGCGCTCGGCTTCTTCGCGCCAGGTCTCGAAGGTCTTCCCGTTGACCACGCTCTCGGGCACCCGGCCGTCGAAGAAGGCGAGGAGCGCCTCGTCGTCGGCGAGCATGTCGCTCTTGCGGGCCTTGTCGCGCAGGCGCGCCACTTCCTGGAGCAGGCGCTGGTTCTTCTCTTGGAAGGTGCCGCGGGTCTTGTATTCGCCGCGCACCAGCGCGTGATCGAGGAACATACGCCGCGCTTGCGCCGGGGCCACTGCTGCGTAGTCGACGCTGCGATCTTTGGAGACCGGAAGGCCGAACAGGGTGGCGTGCTCACGCACCGAGGCGCGGCCGGCCTTCTCCGACCAGTGCGGATCCGAATAGCTGCGCTTGAGCAGGTGCGGCGCCGCCTCGAGGAGCCACTCTGGCTCCACCTTGGCTGCGGTGCGCGCGAACAGCTGCGTGGTCTCCACCAGCTCGAAGGCCATCACCCACGCCGGCGGCTTCTTGGCCAGCGCCGAAGAGGGGTGGAGCGCGAAGCGTGTTTGCTTGGCGCCCAGGTAAATGCGGTGCTCCGGGTTCCACTGGCCGACCTTGGAGAGAAGCCCGGTGACCAGCGCCAGGTGAAGCGCATCGCTGTGCTCGGTCGACGCCGCCGGCCGCGCCCCGCCTCGGCCTCGCTTCTCCGTTGCCTTGTCGGGCTCGAGGCGCAGCTCGCGCACCACGTCTTCCAATTGCCGGTGAATCTCGCCCCACTCGCGCACGCGCAGGAACGAGAGGAAGTTCTCCTTGCAGGTGCGCCGCAGGTTGCCGGTGCCCTTGCTCTCGGCCTCACGGACGAAGGCCCACATGCGCAGGAGGCCCACGAAGTCGGAGCGCTCGTCGCGGAACCGGCGATGCAGCTCGTCGGCCCGGTGCATGAGCTCCCGCGGGCGCTCGCGCGGATCTTGAATGTTGAGGGCCGCGGCGATGACCAGCATCTCCGGCAGGCAGCCGCGCTCGGCGCCGGCGAGGATCATGCGGCCGATGCGCGGATCGACCGGAAAGCGCGCGAGCCGATGCCCGAGCGGGGTGAGCTCACGCGCGCCGTCGAGCGCGCCCAGCTCCTCGAGCACCCGGTAGCCCTCGGTGATCGATTTCGTGTGCGGCGGATCCAGGAACGGAAAGCTTTCCACGTCGCCCAGCCCCAGCGATTTCATGCGCAGGATGACGCCGGCGAGGCCGGTGCGCTTGATCTCCGGATCGGTGAAGCCGGGCCGCGCCTTGAAGCTGTCTTCGTCGTAGAGGCGCACGCAAATGCCGTCGCGCACGCGGCCGCAGCGCCCCTTGCGCTGGTCGGCGCTGGCCTGGGAGATGGCCTCGATCTGCAGGCGGGTGGTGCCGGAGCGGGGATCGTACCGCGAGAGGCGCGCGATGCCGGCGTCGACGACGTACACGATGCCCGGGATGGTGACCGAGGTCTCGGCCACGTTGGTGGCGAGGATGACGCGCCGCTGGGGAATGGTGGTGAACACCTTGCTCTGGTCGCCGGCGGAGAGCCGCGCGTAGAGCGGCTGCACCACGGTGTGCCGCAAATTGCGGGCCCGTAGCTCGTTTTCGGCCTCACGAATCTCGCGCTCGCCGGGCAGAAACACCAAGATGTCGCCGCGGGGATCGAGGGTGGTGACGTTGGCCACGGCGTCACCCACCGCGGTGGCGAGGTCCACGTCGTCGGCGGGCGGCTCGTAGAGCACCTCTACCGGATAGGTGCGGCCCTCCACCTGGATGATGGGCGCGCCGTCGAAGAACTCGGAGAAGCGCGCGGTCTCGAGGGTGGCCGAGCTGACCACCACCTTGAGGTCGGGCCGCTCCGGCAAGATGCGCTTGAGCCACCCCAGCAGAAAGTCGATGGTGAGGCTGCGCTCGTGGGCCTCGTCGATGATCAACGTGTCGTACTTGCGCAGCAGGCGATCGCCCTGGATTTCTGCCAGGAGAATGCCGTCGGTCATGAACTTTACGTAGGTGGCCGGCGACGTGCGGTCGTCGAAGCGAACCTGGTAGCCGACGTCGGTACCGAGCGGGCTGCCCAGCTCGCTGGCAACCCGGGCGGCGACGCTGGTGGCCGCGATGCGGCGGGGCTGGGTGACGCCGATGATCTTCTCGGTGCCCCGGCCCATGGCGAGGGCGATCTTCGGGAGCTGGGTGGTCTTGCCGGAGCCGGTGGCGCCGGCCACGATGACCACCGGGTGATCATTGATGGCGGTGGCGATGTCGTGGACGCGCGACGAGATCGGCAGCTCCGGAGGAAACTGCGGAATCGAGGCTGGCTGCGCGCTGGGCGCGTGTGGCTCGTTCGACTCACCCGACATGGCGAGCGTGACTTAGCACAGGCGGCACCGACGGGGCCCCGCGTCAGCGCACCACGCACGTTCGCGTGGCGGTGTTGCAGCCCGCGCGATGCCCGGCGCAGCCGTCTTCGGCCACCATCTCGTCGCAGCGTATTGCGCCCAGGTTCACGCCCTTGGCGAGCGGCCGACAGGTGCCGCAGTGGTTGTACACTTGGCAGCCGCGGTCGTCGTCACAGGGGCCGAGCTGCGGGCTGCCCTTGTAGGCCACCGGCGTCGGCGCAGGTTCCGAGGCGAGGGGAGGCGAGGCGAGGCGAGGCGAGGCGAGGGGAGGCGAGGCGAGGCGAGGCGCCGCGCGCGTCGCCCCGACCCCAGTGTCATCCCGAGCGGAGCGAGGGAGCCCCTCTGCGGCTGCTTTCGGAGCGCGGCCCCGGGGCAGCTACTTGGTGGAAGGGAAGCTGAAGGTCGCGCCCTCGCGCACCCCGGCCGAGGGCCAGCGCTGGGTGATGGTCTTGCGCTTGGTGTAGAAGCGCACCGCATCGGGGCCGTAGGCGTGGAGATCGCCGAACATCGAGCGCTTCCACCCGCCGAACGAGTGATACGCCACCGGCACCGGCAAGGGCACGTTGATGCCGACCATGCCCACCAGGATCTGATCGCTGAAGTACCGCGCAGCCTCGCCGTCGCGGGTGAAGATGCAGGTGCCGTTGCCGTATTCGTGGGCGTTGATGAGCTGCATCGCCTCTTCCAGCGCCTTCACCCGCATCACGCCCAGCACCGGTCCGAAGATCTCTTCGTTGTAAACGACCATGCCCGGCTTCACGTGATCGAAGAGGCATGCGCCCAAGAAGAAGCCTTGCTCGTGGCCGGGCACCTTGACGCCGCGGCCGTCGACGATCAGCTTGGCGCCCTCTTTGACCCCTTGCTCGACGTAGGCCTTTACCTTCTCGAAGTGCGGTTTGGTGACCAGCGGACCCATGTCGTTGCTGCCGTCGGTGCCCGGGCCCACCTTCATCTTGGCTATCTCGGTTTGGAGACCGGCGATGATGGCGTCGGCGGTGGCGTCGCCCACCGCCACCACGATGGGAATGGCCATGCAGCGCTCACCGCAGGAGCCGTAGGCCGCGCCCATGAGCGCGCTTACCGCGTTGTCGATGTCGGCGTCGGGCATGACCACCGCGTGGTTCTTGGCGCCGCCTAGCGCCTGCACCCGCTTGCCCTTGGCGCTGCCCTGGGTATAGATGTATTCTGCAATGGGTGTAGAACCCACGAAGCTGATGGCCTGTACCCGCGGGTCGCCGATGAGGGTGTCGACCGCTTCCTTGTCGCCGTTGACCACGTTGAGCACGCCCGGGGGCAACCCGGCTTCGAGCGCCAGTTGCGCCACCAGGAGCGCGCTCGACGGGTCGCGCTCCGAGGGCTTGAGCACGAAGGTGTTGCCGCACGCCACCGCCATGGGCCACATCCACAGCGGCACCATGACCGGGAAGTTGAACGGCGTGATGCCGGCGGTGACGCCCAGCGGCTGAAATTCGCTCCAGGAGTCGATGCCGGGGCCCACGTTGCGGGTGTGCTCGCCCTTGAGCAGCTCCGGCGCGTAGGAGGCGAATTCGATGTTCTCGATGCCGCGCTGCAGCTCGCCCATGGCGTCGCCTTTGACCTTGCCGTGCTCGGCGGTGAGAAGCGCGGTGATCTTCTCGGCGTGCTGCTCGAGCAGGTTCTTGAGCTTGCTCATGACCCGCGCGCGCTTCAGCGGCGGCGTTGCGCGCCAGGCCGGGTACGCCTGCTCGGCCGAGGCGATGGCGGCCTCTACGGTACCCTTGTCGGCCAGCAGCACGCGCTTTTCCGCGGCGCCGGTGGCAGGGTTGAAGACGTCTTGGGAGCGGCTTCCGTCGCCGAGAACGTTCTCGCCGTGGATGAGATGACCGACCGTGGGAAGAGTTTGGGACATGGGCGCCGATGGTGTGAGGGGGAGCCGCGGATTGTTCCACATCCCGGCGCCCCGCGCATCCGAGACGCGTTGCCGCCGTGCGTCGCGACCCACGGGGTGTGGCCCGCGGCCCACTGCCCACGGGCAAAATTGCCGAGATTCTCCGGGAAATTGGGCTGGTACGGAGGATGCTCCAGGACCGCCACGATGAAGCACCTCGTTGCCTGCCTGCTGGCCTGCCTCGCTCTCACGCTCGCCCGCCCGGCGCTCGCATGCTGGGACGGTTGGTCGGCCACCGTGGGGCGCGTCGACATTCTGCAGGCCGGCGACGAGACGTGGAGTCCGGCCACCGCGCGCGACGTCGCGCTGTGGGGTGGGCGCATCGATGCCATGCTCCCGGCGGGGGCTCGTTTGATGAGCGAGCACGGCTCGTTCGCCCTCTCCGACGCGTCCGGCACCACCCAGAGCGGCCAATGGGACGGCCTTCACCTGGAGGCGCTGTTCAAGCTCGCGGCCAAGATCCTCGGTCGCCGCGCCGCGGCCCAGGGCAGCGCGCAAGACGGCACTGCGCTCACCGTGCAGCTCTTCGCTGCCCGGAGCCAGGGCTCCGCCGATGCCTTCGCCGCGCGGCTCCAGGCCAAGGCCGAGGCGACGCAGCTCAGCGAGCCGGCGAGCGTCTTCTACACCGCGGGCGGCTATCCGTCGAACCACGCGGTGGCGCACGTGGTCGTCGAGCGCGACGGCGGCGGCGCGCCCATCTACCGAGTGCTGATGGGCGCGTTTCTCGACCGCAGCAATGCCGACGCAGCACGCCGCTTGCTCCGCGACGTGGCGGGAGCGCCGGGCTTCGTGCGCGCGCTCTGAGGCTTCAGCGGGTGAGCGTCAGGTCGAGGCGGGTGCCGTCGGCGAGGTTCAGGGTGCCAGTGAGCTTCCCCTGATCGAGGCGCGCGTTCAGGCGATCGCTGAACGCCGAGGTGTCGGCGCCGGCCTGCAGCGAGAGATCGCCACGGTTCTGGTACTTCGCATCGGTGACGAGGAGCGAGCCACTCATGGAGGTGGTGACGGTCTCGCGCACCAGGGAAGCCGTGAGGTTCACCGTCGACACGTCGATGCACGCGAGGTCGAGATCGCCGCTCAAGGTCCGGTTCGAGCACTTGGTCGACGCCGCGGTGGGCGCATAGGTGAGGGTCAGCTTTACCGGCTTCGACGCACCCGCTTGCAGCGCGGTGCCATTCCAGGTGCCCTCGATGCTGGGGCGCACCTCGGCGGCGGTGAAGGTGGGCGTTTCCGAGGAGCTGGTGCTGCTGCTGGAGCAACCGGCGGCCACGAAGCACAAGGCAAGGAGCGATAGGCGCATTCCCCGAGCCTACGATCTCCGTGCCTCGGCGCAACCGCCAACGATCATTGCTTGATGCACTGGAGATCGTCCTGCGACGTCCGGCCCTTGGGCAGGAGACAGCGCGTCCCCGCAGGGCACCCGCCGCTGTCGGCGCAGGCCACGCCGCACACCTTCTTGGTCGACGAGACGGCGAGGCAGCGGCTATCCGCGGCGCCGCAGTCGGCGTCTTTGGTGCAAGATACACCCAACTTGGAGAGGTCGGCGAGGGGGCTCACCTTGGGGTTGTCGTCGATGCCGTGCACGCCGTAGACGTGGACCCAGGAGCGCTCGCCCACCGCGTTCATGCGGCCGAGCACGCTGTCCCAGGCGCGCGGCGTCCAGGTGCTGGCGGTCTGGTCGATGAACGAGTGGATGAAGGCGATGACCTGGTTGGCCTTGGACTGGATGGCCGAGAAGTTGCCGGTGGTGATGACGTCGGTGTTGGTGGTCTTGCGCTTGGGGTTCTCGAGCAGCTTGTCGGCGTAGCCGGTGTACGTCTCACAGCCGTTGAACAGGTAAACCTGTTGCTTGTCGCTGGACTCCACATTCTTGAATTCGCTGGCGGGGAGCGCCACCCGCGCTGGGCTGTAGGCCACCACGACGCCGGAGTAGTCGAGCTGACGACCCGCGTGGCCGTCGTAGATGATGACGTCGGCGTTCTTGATGCTGCTCTTGTAGGCGTCGACGAGGGTGTTGCGCGTCTCCGGCGTGCTCATGTTCACGTGCACGATGCGCACGCGCACGGCCACGGTCTTGCCCTTCACATTGATGGTGCTGGTAAGCGGCGCCGAGTCGAGCTTGAGGTCGTCGAAGCGCGCCACCGGCGACCAGAAGCCGGAGGCCACCAGATCGTCGTATACCGAGCGCGCGTGGTCGATGTCTTTGGGGGGAGTGTTGTGGTCGCCGCCCACGTGCACGGCGATGTCGAGGCCACCGTCGAACAGCTCGAGGTACTTGGGGTAGGCGTTGCGGCTGCGCTCTACCGGCGCGATGACGATCGCGAGCTTCTCCGGGCCGGCGCCGAGATCGGCCGGTACCGGGAAGAACGTCTTGCCGTTCTCGGTGACCATGGGGAGCTTGCGCTCGAGGCCGGTCACGCCCGCGAACTCGGCGGCCACCGTGAAGGTATAGCGCTCGCCGCCATTCACCGGCGTAAGGCCGCTCACCGTGGTGCTCGCCTGGCGGAACTCGATGGCCACGCCGGACGAGGCCTTGATGCGGTAGTCCTCGGGCCACAAGCGATCGAGCTCGGCGGTGATGGCGGTGGTCACCACGTCGCGGAGCTTCTTCTCTTGGGCCAGCAGCGCGGTGTTCTTGGCTTCACCCTGCAGCGCAGCGGTGGCGGCGTCGGGCTTGAACGACACGGTGGTCGAGAGCGAGAACTCCTGGCCCGCGGTGCTGCGGTAGTTGAGCTCGTCCTCGGTGCCATCGGACTCCACCTCGGCGGTGCAGGCGGCGGCCAGCAGCAGCGGGAGCGAGAGGAGCGGCGCGAGTCGTCGCAGGGAGAGCTTCATGCTCCTGGCTCAAGCACGCCGTGTGCCACCACTGTAGGTCTCGGTGGGATGCGAGCTTGGGAGCGCACCGGACCGGAAAAATCGAGGCAACTGGTCCCCCGCGGATCCAGCCCCATACCCCAGGGCGGCAGTCTCTAGATGCACTTCACTTGGTGCGGCGGCGGGGGGTTGAAGGTCGGCTGGGGCGGACACTTCTTCTCCGGCGGGCACGGCTTCGGCGGCCGACCCATCCAGCTCTCCCAGCAGGTCCCATCGGCGTTCTTGTAGTGACGCGCGCTGGGGTTCGGGTCCGGCAGCTTCGGCTCGACCTCCGCCGCGCCGGTCGCCGCGGGCGTGGGCGCGGTGGATGCGGGCGTGGACGCGGTGGGCACCGGCTCGCTGCTCGCGGTCGCGTCGTCTTGCGCGCCGGCGTCTACCGGTGGCAGCTCCCGGGAGGGCGGGGGATTGGTGTACACCGGTCCGCCCCCGCATGCGGGCAGCGCCGAGAGCGTGATGAGAAACGGTGCTGCGAGTCGGCGGGGAGAGCGAGCCATGGGCGGCACCGTATGGGGCATCGCCGGGTCGGTCAACGCGCGGCCCGTCCGGCGAATCGTCGGGCGCGCCCGGCAGCGTCTGGGGTAAGCTACGGGCTCTCGCTCCGCTGCGATGCAATCGACGCTCTCGAACACGCGCTCCGACGACGCCGCCTCAGCGACCCTCGCCACGGGGCCGACGCTGTATGTCGCGCTGGAAGGCGAGCGCCCCCTCTCCGGTGGCCTTCGGCTCTCGCTCACGGGGGTGCGCGAGGTGCACCTCGGCCGGGGCGCGACCCGCAGCTGGACCCGCGAGGGCGACGTGGCGACCCTGCACATCCCCGATCGCCGCATGTCGTCTCGGCACGCGCGGCTGGTGCACGAGGACGGGGGCTTTCTGCTCGAAGACGCTGGCTCCACCAACGGCTCCTTCGTCGAGGGCTTGCGGGTCGAGAGCGCGGCCATCGACCAGACCACTGTGATCACGCTCGGCGCCACGTGCTTCATCCTCAACCCAGCGGAGGCGGTTCCGGTCGGTACATCGGCCAATCTCGATACGGCGAAGCTCGCGTCGGTGCCGCGCGGGTTCTTGACGCTCGTGCCTCAGCTGGAGGAGCAAGTGCAGCGTCTCGTGCGCATCGCCCTCGCCAAGCTGCCCATCTTGCTCCTGGGTGAGAGCGGCGCGGGCAAGGAGGTGCTGGCGCGCGCCATTCACGAGGTGTCGGGGCGCAAGGGGCCGTTCGTCGCCATCAACTGCGGAGCGCTCTCGCCCACGCTGGTGGAGAGCCAGCTCTTCGGCTACGTGCGGGGCGCCTTCTCGGGCGCCAATCGCGACGAGCCGGGCCTCGTGCGCACGTCGTCCGGAGGCACGCTGTTTCTCGACGAGATCGGCGAGCTACCGCCGGCGGCGCAGGCGACGCTCTTGCGCGTGCTCCAGGAGCATGAGGTCCTTCCGGTGGGTGCCAACGCGCCGGTGCCGGTGGACCTGCGGGTGGTATCTGCGACCCTGAAGCCCATTCACGAGTCGCCGCAGTTTCGCCTGGATTTGTACGCGCGCATTGCGGCCTACGTGCACCGGCTCCCAGCCCTTCGCGAGCGCATGCCCGACCTCGGCATCCTGGTGGGCGCGCTGCTCGAGCGCGTGGCCCCGGAGCGCGCCTCCGAGGTGCGGCTCTCGCCGGAGCTCGCCACCCTGTTCGTGAAGTACGACTGGCCGCTCAACGTGCGGCAGCTCGAGCAGGCGCTGTTGGTGGCCACCGTGATTGCCCAGGATAACCTCTTGCGGCCGGAGCACCTGGGCGACGCGCTCCGTACGCCGAGCCTCTCGGAGCGCCCGCCTGCAGCGGCGAGTGCGCCCCCCAGCGGAGGAAGTGCGCCACCTCGGTCGTCGCCGGAGAGCCCCTCGGCGCGGCCGCGCAGCGAGGACGACGCGCGGCTCCGCCCGGTGCTCGAAGCGGCGCTGGCGAAGTCGCGCGGCAACGTGAGCGAGGTGGCCCGAAGCATGGGCCGCACGCGCATGCAAATTCATCGATGGATGAAGCGCTTCGGTCTCTCTGCCGAGTCGTTCCGCGGCTGAAAGAAGACGATGCAAGCGGACCCTCGCTTCATGGCATGATGCTTCCGTGAAAACGACCACCACCAAGAAGTCTGCTCCCAAGAAGGCCGCAGCCAAGGCGCCCGCGAAGAAGGCCGCAGCCATGAAGAAGCTCGCGCCCCGGGCAGATTTCGGCGCGCCCATCGAAGGGTACTTCGGCAAGGCGCCGGCACACACGCGGCCGATCCTCGAGGCCCTCCGCGACATCGTGCAGAAGGAAGTGCCGGACGCCGAATCGTCTCTCAAGTGGGGGCAGCCGTGCTTCTCGATCGGCGGCACCATGATGTGCGCCATCGCGGGCCACAAGGCGCACGTCAACTTCATCCTGGCCGGCACCGCCGACACCTTCGCAGACCCCGACGAGCTCCTCTCGGGCGAAGGCAAGACCGGCCGGCGCCTCGTGCTCACCAAGCTAGAAGATTTGCCCAAGGCCAAGGTGCGCGAGTGGGTGCGCGCCGCGGCTGCCCGCGCCCGAAAGAAGTAGCTGCGCAGGCGCGTCGCCCGAGCGGGTGACACCGGAACGGGTGACGTATCCACGAACGGGTGACGTACCGCCGGGTGTATCCGCGTTCGCTGCTCGGTGCGTGATACACCCATCGAAAAATGATGCGAATTCTCGGCAAATTCGCTGGTTGGCTGCGGTCGAACGCTTGGCCTCGCTCTTGCTCTACGTCTCCTCGAGCCCGCCACTTCGGCAGGGCACCCACGAAAGAGACCAGACCCATGCGCAGACTCGCCCTCGCCTTCTCCTTCCTCTCGCTGGCCGCCTGCACCTTCGCGCCCGACGACGCACCGTCCGAAGGCGCCGCCGAGCACCCCGCCGCGGGCGGCGGCGGCGGTAGCAGCAGCGGCAGCAGCGGCGCGGCAGACACGAGCCGCGGCGGCACCCTGCAGGGGGCCGCGGCGGAAGTTCCGGAAGCTTCCGAGGCGACCCTCTCCGACAGCGTGGCCGAGCAGCCGTTCCTGGAGGTGAAGCCGGAAGACTGGATGGCGCGCACGCCGACCATCTGGAAGAAGCCGCTCAACAAGATCTTCATCCCCGGCACCCACGACTCGGGCACCTACGGCATTCAGTCGGTGTACGCGCGCCCGGTCGACGACGCCTTCGCGCCCGATGGCGACAACAAGATCGTTCGCCTCGGCCAGTTCATCGGCGTCAGCGACAAATGGGCGAAGGCCCAGGAGAAGAACCTCACCGAGCAGCTCGGCGACGGCATTCGCGCCCTCGACTTTCGCCCGTGCCGCGAGAAGAGCGGCACGCTTCGCATCTGCCACAGCCTGTACGGCCCCACCATGAGCGATCTCCTCACCCAGGTGAGCGACTTCGTGAACGCGCACCCCAAGGAGATCGTCATCATCGCCAACAAGGGCTTCGCCGGCATGGGCGCGGCCGACCATCAGAACCTGCTGGCGCTCTACCAGACCAAGCTCGGCGCGCGCGTCCTCGACTACAACGCGCCCGGTGTGAGCCCCGCCTCCACACCCGAAGAGCTGTGGACCAACCACCCGGGCAAGAACGTCATCATCATCTATGAAGACGACGCGCGCCCGGCGAACTACTGGCCCAAGGGCGCCGTGACCGGCTCGTGGAAAGAAACCTGGGACCGCGCGGCCAAGAAGACCTCGCTCGAGGTGGCGCTGCCCGCTGCCACCGCGACCACGTTTTTCTCGTTCTCCGGCGCCGCCACGCCCGACGAGGGCGGCACGCTCATCACCAACTCCATGGACCCGGCGGGCACCTATCCGCACAGCCTCGGCGAGATGGCCGACGACACCAACCCGGTGATGCTCGGCTGGTTGCAGAACGAGTGGTCGGGCACCGCCGCCAACATCGTCACCTTGGACTTTTACAACCGTACCTGCATCTACGGTCTCACCCAGCGGCTCAACGGCAACGTCGCCTTCTCCCTCGATGGCTGCAGCATCGGCACCAAGACCGCCTGGGGCAACTGGCGCCTCGGCTACGAACGCTTCGGGTACGGTCGCGGCGCCGGCACCCCGCTCACCTGCGACGCGGCCACCCAGGAGAAGCGCGCCGGCCTGTGCTACCCCAAGTGCCGCGCAGGCTACGAGTCGCCGGTGCTATTCCCCACCGTGTGCTCGCTCCCGTGCCCGGCCGGCTACCGCGACGACGGTCTCACCTGCTTCCGCGACGCCAAGATCACCAGCGCCAACAACTCGAAGTGCCCCTGGTACGACAAGTGCGGCCTCACCGTGAAGAAGGGCTGCTCCACGTGTCCCTCGGGCTTTCGCAACGACGGCTGCACCTGTCGCCAAGATGCGAACATGGTCGTGAAGACCCGCTACGACCGCGGCGTGGGTCGGGTGCCCACCACCTGCACCACCGGCGAAGAGAAGAGCGGGCTGCTCTGCTATCCCACCTGCCCCAGCAACTTCCACGGCGTTGGCCCCATGTGCATGCCCAACGACTGATCCCCCGCGGATGCGCCCGTCGGCCGCGCTCCCCTCGCTTGGCGAAGGAGCGCGGCTTCGTTTTGTCGCGGGTGCGCGAAGGCCGCGCAACGCGCGCAGGCCGCATTGCGCCGACCTTGCGCAATGGGCACGTTCTTGCCCGATTTTCCGGCAAATTGGCCTGGCCCAGCCCTTGCTCACCCTCGAGGCATGAAGAACGTCGCTCTGGTCTCTGGTCTCCTCGCGCTCCTCCTCGGCTCGACGCTGGCCTGCTCCCCCAGCGCTGGCAGCTCTTCCGGTTCGTCGGGCTCTTCCGGTTCGTCGGGCTCTTCCGGCGGTGCGGGGGCTCCGCTTGCGGCCGGCACGCTCCTCTATGTGCGCTCCGTGACCGCCGACCACGATCACCTGGTGGCGCGCGATCTGGCCGCCGGCACCGAGCGCGTGATCACCGATCTTCGAGGCGATGGCAGCGAGGGCTGGAAGATCCGCGGCTACGCGCTTTCGCCCGACCGCACCCGCATCGTGCTCGCATCCAACTACGGCCCCACCAAGGAAGACAACGACACCAAGCTGGCGACCCGCCGCGTTTGGAGCCTCGCCACCGACGGCACCGATTTCAAGCGCCTCACGCCGGTCTTCGAGAACACCGGTGAAGGCCGCAAGCTCTTCTCCATCGAGGTGCAAGACCCGGCGTTCACGGCCGACGGCAGCGCGGTGGTCTACGGCTTCGGCAACTACTGGTACGAGGGCACTACGCTCAAGGGCGGCTCGTTGCCCTGGTCGGTGCCCACTGCCGGCGGCTCGCTGCCCTCGCTCTACTCCACGGTACAGAGCTGCTCGGTGCTCAATCCTTCGCTCAACCCCGCCACGGGCGAGATTCTCTTTCGCCATAGCGTGTGCATCGCCTCCGCCGACGAAGGTCTCTTCTTGTACCCGGCCGGTGGAGGCACCAAGCCCAAGAAGCTGGTGGCCCAGACCTATGGCGCGGGCGGCGTCGACCCTTCGCTCGAGACCGCCAGCTGGGTGTCCGATGGCAGCGGCTTCGTGTTCACCGGCACCACCCAAGTGTCGCGCAACGGCACTACCGAGACCGCCTCCGCGCTCTTCTCGTACGACGTGGCCAAGGGCACCACGTCGGCCCTGGTGGTGGCGCCGGCCAATAGCTACGTGCGGAACGCCGCGGTCGCGCCCGACGCCTCCTCCATCGTCTACTGTCTGCGGGAGGGCGACAGCTACAACCTCCACCTCATCGACCTCACCCCGGCTACGCCCACCGACGCCGCCATCACCACCGACGGCAAGAGCTGTAACCCCCACTTCTGAGGGTTCGGAGGGGAAAGCCCCCGACACCGGAACACCCGTCACGTCTCTGCGTGCTCGACCCCGGAAATGCCCGAAAAACGAAGATCGGCCCCCGGCCACCCCCAAGTTCTTCGACTTGTCACCCCATAGGCTCTTCCCTTCTGGGGGCTCTTTGGCTACTGCGGCGGAAGCACAAATGGCTACCCGCATCCCCATCGACCGCATCCGCAATATTGGCATCTCTGCCCACATCGATTCGGGCAAGACAACCCTCACCGAACGCATCCTGTTCTACACGGGCCGGATCCACGAGATCCACGAGGTTCGTGGCAAGGACGGCGTCGGCGCCAAGATGGACTCGATGGACCTCGAGCGCGAGAAGGGCATCACGATCCAGTCCGCCGCGACCTACTGCGTGTGGGACGGCTCCGAGAAGCAGCTCGCCGAGCACAACGTCAACATCATCGACACCCCCGGCCACGTGGACTTCACCATCGAGGTGGAGCGCGCGCTCCGCGTGCTCGACGGCGCTATCCTGGTGCTCGACTCGGGCAAGGGCGTGCAGAGCCAGTCGATCACCGTCGACCGGCAGATGAAGCGCTACCACGTTCCGCGCATTGCCTTCGTCAACAAGATGGACAACCCGGGCGCCAACTACGTGCGCGTCGCCGACATGCTCAAGGAGAAGCTCGGCCACTTCCCGGTTTGCCTCCAGGTGGCCATGGGCGCCGAGGACAAGTTCGCCGGCATCATCGACGCCGTCACCCAGCGCGCGTTCTTCTTCGACGGCGAAGACGGCGAGATCATCCGCCAGGTCGACGTTCCCGCCGAGTACGTGGAAGAGACCAAGGCCGCCCACGACCAGATCATCCAGCGCGTCGCCGACGTCGACGACACGCTCGCCGAGAAGTTCCTCGCCGAGGAGCCGATCTCCGTCGAAGACCTCCGCGGCGCCATCCGCCGCGCGACGCTCGCCCTCAAGATGACGCCGGTCATGTGCGGCTCTGCCTTCAAGAACAAGGGCGTGCAGCTGCTCCTCGACGCGGTCACCTACTACCTTCCCAACCCCACCGAAGTCGTCAACGAGGCGCACGACCAGGACAAGGGCGAAGAGAAGGTCGTCGTCCAGTCCGACCCCAGCAAGCCGTTCGTCGGTCTGGCGTTCAAGCTCCAGCAAGACAAGTACGGCCAGCTCACGTACTTCCGCGTGTACCAGGGCTCCATTACCGCGGGCGACACCATCTTCAACATCTCCAACGAGCGCCGCAAGGTGCGCGTTCCCCGCATGTTCCGCATGCACTCCGACGACCGCGAAGAGATACAGACGGCCGAGGCCGGCGACATCGTCGCCTTCTACGGCGTCGAGGCGAGCTCCGGTGAAACCTTCACCGACGGCAAGACCAACATCACGCTGACCTCGATGCACGTGCCGGCGGCCGTCATCTCCCTCGCGGTGGCCCCCAAGGACCGCGCGGCGGAAGCGAACTTCTCGAAGGCGCTCAACCGCTTTACCAAGGAAGACCCGACCTTCCGCGTGCACCAAGATGAGGAGTCGCAGCAGACCATCATCAGCGGCATGGGCGAGCTCCACCTCGACATCTACATGGAGCGCATGCGTCGCGAGTACAACTGCGAGACCGTCGCCGGCAAGCCCCAGGTGGCCTACCGCGAGACCATCACGCAGCGCAGCGAGATCGCCTACACCCACAAGAAGCAGACCGGTGGTTCCGGTCAGTTCGCCCGGGTCGTCGGCTTCATCGAGCCGCTCCCCGACGACGCCGTGGAGAACTACGAGTTCGTCGACGAGATCGTCGGCGGCTCCATTCCCCGCGAGTACATCCCGGCCTGCGACAAGGGCTTCCGCGAGGGCATCCGCAAGGGTCGCCTCATCGGCTTCCCGGTGGTCGGCATCCGCTGCACCATCAACGACGGCCAGTTCCACGCGGTCGACTCCTCTGAAATGGCGTTCAAGACGGCGGCCCTCCAGGGCTTCCGCGAAGCCTACGCCGGCGCCAAGCCGATCATCCTCGAGCCCATCATGAAGGTGGAAGTCGAGGCTCCGGTGGAGTTCCAGGGCTCGGTCGTCGGTCAAGTGAACCAGCGCCGCGGCGTCATCCAGGACACCATCAGCGCGGAGACCGTCACCGTCACCGCGCTCGTTCCGCTGAACACCATGTTCGGCTACTCGACCGACCTTCGCTCGGCGACCCAGGGCAAGGGTAACTTCACCATGGAGTTCGCCAAGTACGCCCCGGTTCCGCGGCAGGAGCAAGAAGAGATGGTCAAGAAGTACCGCGAGCAGCAAGCGGCCGAAGCGGCGAAGAAGTAACCCTTTCTCACCGTTCTCGCCGACCCTCGATGGCCGCCTGTCTCTCGACAGCGCGGCCATCGCCCGTTTCGGCCCCGCGGTAGGCGGAGGAAAAGCGAGGCTCGCACTGCGACCCCTCGATGCGGCCGGCATCTCCGGGGCGGAGGTCTCCGCATCATGGTGCACGGAACGGTCGAGGGTCCCGCGTCGAGCCAGCCGAGCAGCACGCCGGAGGTGGAGGAGAGCACGCGATTTCTCGAGATCCCTCGCTCCACCGCGCCTGCGTCTGCCGAGGCCGACCGCGATCTGCTGGGCATGCTGGCGCCGGCAGAGCTCACGTTCCGAATGAGCCCGGCGGCCAAGCGCGGCCATGCGCCCGCCCCCGGCATCGCCCTGCGTCCGATGCTGCCGCCGCACAATACGGGCGACGTCACGCGCATCGGTTTTTCGCGGCCGGCATCGATGCCAGCCCCTGCGGCAACGGCCTCGGCGTGGCCTCCGCCCGAGTCTTTGCGTGTGCTCCCAGAACCGATACCGGTGACCCCGCGCGTCGTCGCCTTCGTCACGAGCCCGCTCGAGCCGGGGACCCTGGTGGCGGAGCCGGCGCCGGTGACGGTGCGCGATTCGCAGGTCGACGCCCGGGCGCAGGACGCCCACTACGGTCGCTGGGCCGCGGGCTTCCTGCTGACCTTGGGCGCGCTCTTCGTGGTGTCGCTGTTTGTGCCCCACGGCACCCGCCACGCCGCGGCCCCCAAGGCGCCAGCATCGGTCGCTTCGGCGGCCGCCCAGGTGCAGGCTCCCGCGGCGCCTGCGCTGGCTGCGGCGCCCCCACCGCCTGCGTTCACCATTCCCACCGCGGTCGTGATCACCGCCGATGTCGCCACGCCCCCCGCCGAGCCCAAGGCTCCAGCCGTAGCGCCGCCCGTCGCCTCGGTGCGTCCGGCCGGTGGGCGGCTGGTGGTGATCGCAGAGGCTCCGCACCGGCCGGGAGGCAGGCGCATGGCCGAGGTCCGTACGCCCAAGAGCGTGCCCATGACCCCGGCGGAGATCGAGCAATTCAAGCGAGATCCGCACGGATACATGAAGCATCTGGAGCCCTGAGGAAAAAGACAGTGCGGCCTGCGACCTGGGTGCCGAGCCGGCATCTCCGGGCTGGAGGTTCTGACCATGCGACGACTCACCCCGGCAACCGCACCTGCTCCCGCTCTCCGCGCTCGGCCCCTGCGCATGGTGAAAAGCCAGGTGCCTCCCTCCGACCTGGAGGCCACCCGAAAGGTGCTTTCGTCGTCGGACGTGGTCCCTTCGCTGCGCGGTCGGGGCGTCGACACCGGCGTGTACCCGCGCGGGCGCGACGAAGACGCCACCCATTTCTACGCGCTCCACGCGCTCTCTCCAGACCACCTCATGGGGTCGGTGGACGACGACGCACCGTATGCGCCCGATGAAGTGCACGCCATGGAGACGACGCTGATCCTCGCCTCGCGGCCCGCGCGGCCCGCGCCGCCCGCTGCGGACGAGATCGACGAGATGGACGAGATGGACGAGATGGACGAGATGGACGAGTCGCCGGCTTCCGTGACGATGATCGACGCCGCGCCGCCCTTCGTCGAGCATGCGCCCTTCGTGTTCTCGCTGGTAGATGCCTACGCGCCGGAGCCCACGCCCGCGGTAGCGCCCATGGCCGCACCCGCTGCCGCGCCCCCAGCCGCGCCTATGCGTGCGCTGGCGCCCACGGTGACCATCCCGCGACAAGTGGCGCCGCCTGCGCCGCGCCGCATCTGGCCTGCGGTCGCGCTCTTCGCCGCCACCTTCGCGGTGCTCGCCTCGGCTTTCGTCTGGACCATGCCCAGCGCTGCCCACGGTCGGCAGGCCGCGAGCGCCAAATCGGTGCAGGCCGCCGCTTCGCTCGAGTCGTTGCCGCGCACCGCAGCCACGCCGGTCGACGAGCTCGACGCCCCGGCGCCCGTCGCGCGGCAGGTTTTCAAGGTAGCGGCTCCGGCGCCCCGCGCGCGGCCCCACGCCGCGCCGCGGCCCGCGAAGGTCGAGGCGCCCACCGAGAGCGACGAGCTGGCGCGAACGCAGATTGATACGCTGTGATTGCGGTCTTGCATCAATGCCGCTGGGCACGACAAGATGAAAGGAATGGTCGCAAAAAAGCAAGATGACAGCGAGGGGCGCTGGGACGACGTACGTATCTTCCTGGCCGCATTTCGCCTGCGAAGCCTGGGGGCTGCGGCGGTGCGTCTGGGCGTCGACACCTCGACCGTCAGTCGCCGCCTCACGGCGCTGGAGGGCGCTCTCGGCGCGCAGCTCTTCGATCGCGGACGGGAGGGCCTCGTGCCCCGACGGGCCGCCGAGATCCTCTTGCCATCGGCCGAGGCCATGGAGGCGGCGCACGCGCGGCTCACGCGCGACGCGTCGGGAAAAGAGCTCACCGCCGAGGGCGTGGTGCGCGTGAGCGCCGCGCCGGGCATCATGGAGACGTTCGTGGCGCCGGCCCTGGTGCGGCTGCGCGCGCGGCACCCTGGGCTCACGCTGGAGCTCGATGCCTCGGCGCGGGTGGTAGACCTGACGCGCCACGAGGCCGAGCTCGCGCTGCGGTCTACCAAGCCGCAAGGGGCCGAGCTGGTGATGACCAAGGTAGCGTCGGCGACGTGGGTGCCGGTTGCGTCGCCTGCGCGGGTGAAGGAGCTGGGCGTCGTGCAGTCGTGGGCCGACCTCGCCTGGATCGTGTGGGACCGCGAGCTCGCATCGTTCGCGCCGTCGCGCTGGCAGGCGCAGCACGCCGGCAAGGCGCCGATCGCCCTTCGCACCAGCCACGCGGGGTCGCAAATGGCAGCCTTGCGCGCCGGTGGCGGCGTTGCGTTGGTGCCGAATCTCTACGCCGCCGCCTACGGCCTCGAGAGGGTGCGCCACAGCAAGCGCTTGAACGAGAGCGTGGCGCAGCTGCCGGTCGACGATCTGTGGCTCGTCGCGCATCGCACCATGCGCGGCGTCGCGCGCGTCGATGCGGTCTGGGACTTCATCGTCGCCGAGGTGCGCGCGGCCGTCGCCACGCTCCGGTGAAGCGGGCCTACCTCTTCGCGACGCACACGAACAGCAGCAACGCCGCGCCCACGAAAAACACCAGCCACCTACTAGGCTGAGACCCAGCGCCGGAAGAGCTCGAGGTCGATGTTGCCGCCGGAGAGCACGAGGCCCACGCGCTTGCCCGCCACCTGGTCTTGCTCCTGCAGCAAGGCCGCGAGCGGCGCGGCGCCGGCACCTTCGGCGAGGTTGTGCGTATCGGCCCAGTAGGCGCGGATGGCCCTTGCGACCTCGTCGTCGTCCACCGTGATCATGCGTGCGGCGCCCTTCAGGATGGTGGCGAGCGCCGCCGGGTCGGGCCTGCGCGTCGCCACGCCGTCGGCCTGGGTGTCGACGGTGGCGGTCTCCACCACTTCTTTCGCCGCGAACGAGAGCGCATACGCCGGCGCACCCGTGCTCTGGACGCCGACGATCTCGGTGTCGAGCCCGAGCACGTCGCGTGCGTGGATGGCGCCGCAGATGCCCGAGCCGAGGCCCACTGGCACGTAGAGCACGTCGAGCTTGGGGGCCGCGCGAAAGAGCTCGCACGCCCAGGTGGCAACGCCCACCACCAGATCGTCGTGGAACGAGGGCACGAACTCCAGGCCCTCGGCTTCGGCGAGGCCCCGCGCGTGGGCCACCGACTCGTCGAAGTCCACGCCGTGCTTGATGAGGCGCGCGCCGTTGGCGCGCATGGCGGCGTTCTTCTCGACGCTGTTGCCGTGGGGAACGACGATGGTGACGGTGAGGCCTGCCCGCCGCGCCGCGTAGGCCAGCGACCAGCCGTGATTGCCGCGGGTGGCGCAGATGATGCCCCGCACGTCCGGCCGCTCGCGCTTCAGCCGGTCTACGAAGGTGAGCCCTCCGCGAACCTTGAACGCGCCGGTGGGGGTGTGGTTCTCGTGCTTGACCCACACCTCGGCCCCGGTGCGTTCGGCCAGGAGCGGCCACGCCGCCGAGAGGGTCTCGGGAAACGCGCGCCGGACGATGGCCAAGGCCGCCTCCAGCTCCGTAAGGGAAAACATCGGCCCACTCTTGTACGGCGGGCCGATTATGAAAAGATTGCAACGCGCGAACGCGTCGTTTTTCCCGCGCTGGACCGCGGCCGCGATCGCGTGCGAGGCGCTCTGCCAGGACGCACAGGGCTCAGCTAGCCCGCTGGGGGTGGTTCCGGCTGGGAGAGCTCGACGTCGCAGCCCGGCAGCGATAGCACCCAGTAGAGGCGCAACACCTCGACGTCGTCGACGTCCCACGCGTCGAATTCGTCAGGGTGCTCCTTCCACAGGCCCCGTAGGCGCTCGGCGTCTTCGCAGCCATCAAAGAGGCCAAAGCGGTTCAACGATGGTCGTAGCGACGACGCTCGCGTACCTTGCGGTACCCCGAGGAGCACTGACTGGTGGACCAATGAGTAGAACGACGGAATACACACGTCGTATCCCATCGAAAGAAGCGGGATGGATGGCAGTTGGTTGCCTGGATTGAATCCCCATTCCGCAAGCACCACTCGCGGTTTCGGGTACGCAGCCGCGCACGATGCTACGTAGTCCCGCACCCCATCAAGGCTGGCTGCGAGTGACAACCCGCTCATCAGCCCCAGCCGAGCCTGCGCGTTGGCCGATAAGGCCAGCGGCCATGCGGTTCCACAATACAGGCCGCGGTAGGAAGTGGCGCTCCGCGGCGCATCGAGAACGCCGAAGCCGTGGCGCGTCATCGGCATCCTCCGCGGTCGATAGACGACATCCGCACCGTCGCGCTAGCCTTCGAGCATCGCGCCGCAGCTCGGGGATGGGCACCTCGTGAGCCGTGCATCGAGGCGACATCGTGTCCCGTTGCGTCGAGCGGCCGGCGGGCGCGTTGTGTTGCAGTCCGCATCTTCGGCAACGGATGTATGCGTCGAGGTGTCATCAGGGGTACTCCTCTGGCAGCGGCGCGCGCACCTCGGTGACCGCGCTTCGCGAGCAGGCTCCGAACCGGAGGAAGTTGGCTCGTGCCGTGACCACCCAACCCTGCTCGGGGATGAAGCGCCGGGCGCCACCACCTTGCGCGATGGTCACCGTATCGCCGGTCCTGGGTTTGCCGTTCAGCAGAGCGGCGGTATGAACACGACGTTTCGTTGCGGTCAAGGCTCCGCCTTTCACCTGCGCCGAAAAAGCGACAACTTCTACTGCCCCACCTCGGGTGCGTCGCAGTCACTGCGCCGCTGCATCGGTGGCAAGGCCTGCGCAGCGTCACGCAGAGCCCCACTGGCAGTGCGCCCGCGGTGAGCTGCAACGGAGGGCGGCAAACAAAACTGACATTCAGCTGTCACTCAGCTCCGGTAGGGTTCTTCTCGTTTCCACGACACCGAGGAGGAGAGACCCATGAGCCAAGAAAAGAGCGCCCAGCGTTACACCGGCAGCTGTCACTGCGGAGCCGTGCGCTTCCAGGCCGACCTCGACCTTGCGCAGCCAGTCACCCGCTGCAACTGCTCTATATGCGCCAAGGTCGCGCAGACCGGCGTCGTCATCAAGCCCGAGGCCTTCCGCCTGGTGGCCGGCGAGGCCGACCTCTCCGACTACGTGTGGGGGTCGAAGGTCGGCACCCGTCGCTTCTGCAGGCACTGCGGCATTCACTGCTTCGGCGCCGGGCACATGGAGCAGCTGGGCGGCGACTTCGTGTCGGTGAACGTCAACGCCCTCGACGACGTCGACGTATCGAAGCTGACCATCCTGTACTGGGACGGTCGCCACGACAACTGGATGGTCGGTCCGCGGCCAGCCCCGTGGCCGCTCGTGGCCGAGGTGAGTTGAAGGGGCCTGTCGCCGCGGCGCGCCGCCTTCGCGTCCTCGCGCCCGCTGTGCTACGTCCCTTCTCGATGATGTCCTCGGGCGGAAAACCCACCCTCGTGCGCTTTCGCTGCGCTCTGCCCGTCACGCTGCGCAAGCGCTCCGGCGCGCTCGAGCTCCTCACTTCCGACGTGAGCTTCCGCGACGCGTTCGTGCGCACCGACGCGCCGCCGCCGGCGAGCTCGCTGGTGCGCCTCGACTTCGTGCTGCCACCCGACGGTGCGACCATCTCCATCTCCGCCTGCGTCGACGCCATCGTGCCCGCGTCGCCCGATGCCGTGCACTATCCGGGCTTCTTGGCGCGGCTCATCGGCCTCGATGGGCCTCCCAAGGCTCGCTGGGACGCGCTGGTGCAGTCGCTTCGCGAGCATCATCCAGATGCCACGCGCACCACCGTGGTGTTCGCCCGGCGGAGCTACGTCGACCGCTTCCAGCAGCGAGGCATTCCGAGCCTCGCGCTGCGGTACCGGCCCGCCTCGGTGGAGGAGCTGGCGGCGGCCGTGGAGACGGCAGTGGTCGGCGGGCTACTCTCGGTTCCCACCTCTATGGCCATCGTCTTGGGGGCGCCGGTGGAGCTCCAGCTGGAGCACCCGATCACCGAGGAGCGGGTGAGCCTCGCCGGCGTGGTGAAGCGCCGCGACACGCAGGCGGGCACCGTGGGCGTCGCCCTGGAGCCCCAAGGCGCCGAGGCCGCCCGCGATTTGCGGGAATTCGCCGACTCGGTGGTGGTGGTCGACGAGTACGACATCGAGCTGCAATCGAGCCCGACCCTCAGCTGAAGGAGCGTTGTGGAATTGCAGGCCCGCGTCCGGCATTCTACCGGGCATGAACTACCCCCGCGCGCGCTCCTTTGCTTTGGCCTTCTCCTTCTTGGGCGTGGTGGCCTGCAAGAAAGACGCGACCGAAGCGACGCCGCCTACGCCGGCGACCGACGCCGCCCCCAGCGCATCGACCGTTGCCTCGACGATCACCACCGCCAAGGCCAGCGGAGCGCCTTCCACCGGCAAGGCGCCCGCGCCTCTCGACGCGAAGCAGCGCGCGCAGCTCGCGGCGTACCAGAAGGGAATGGGCGAAGGTCGCAAGGCCACGAAGGCTGCAAAGTACAAGGAAGCGCACGACGCCTTCACGGCAGCCCTGGCGGCGAAGCCGGGCGACGCCCGCGCCCTCGGTGAGCGCGGCTACGCGGCGTTTCTGGCGAAGGACTACGACCAAGCCAACGAAGACCTGTACCAGGCCGCCACCGGCGCCGACGATCCGGCGCTGCGCGCGCAGATCTTCTACAACCTGGGCCTGGTGCGAGAGGCCGAAGGTCTGGAGGCGACCTCGGCTTTCGCGCTCTCCAATCACCTGCACGCGAGCTCTGCGGCCCAGAAGAAGCTTGGGGGCAAGCCCGCCTGCCTGGTCGACATCGACCGGAAGAGCGAGCCCAATGTAAAGTACACGGACTGGATGGCCTTCTACAAGGCGGCCGTCGACGTCGACCCCCAGGCCGAGGGCACCAAGCCGCCGACCTCCAGCGACGCTGCCAAGAAGCAACTTTGCGCCACCTCGAAGTGCGATGGCGCTGGACCTTGGACGGTCTCGGTGGGCGAGTGGCCGCACGGGCAGGTGTTCCTGGTGATCGACGCCAAGCCCGGCCTCTCGGTGGCAAAGGTGGCGGAATCGTTCTCCGGTCGCTGCACCGCCTCGGCCTCCGCGGAGATTGTCGAGTCCAAGGGCGGCGTGGTGGTGGTGCGCGCCGAAGAGCAAATGCCCGAGATGATCTACATGTGCTTTCCCGAGAAGGGCGACGGGCACGTGTGCAGCGACAAGGACGGCGATGAGATGCAGCGGCAGAGCGCCTGCACCGACGGCACCAAGAGCACCTCGTACAGCGTATTCGACGTCGCCAAGGGCACCCGCACCCTGCGCGTGACCCACGACGACGGCATGGACGCGCTGGCCAAGCCCGGTGAGCGCACCCAGGTGACCGTCGACGCCAAAGGCTTCGCCCTCAAGGGCCCGGGCTGCAACGAAACGCTCCCGCTCGTGGCCCCCACAAAGTAGCGAGCTCGGGCTGACCGCTCGCACAGAGGCGCTTGCCTCGTCACGTGGTATGGCCTACACGCGTCGCATCATGGCCAGCAGCGGTCGTCCCTACCGTACTTTGCGCATTCACGGTTTCGAGGTCTTCGTCGGTCGCGGGAGCGAGGAGAACGACGCGCTCACCTTCGAGATCGCCGAGCCGCACGAAATATGGATGCACGTGGGCGGCGATACGCCAGGCAGTCACGTGGTGGTGCGCAATCCCTCGCGCGCGGTGGTGCCGAAAGAAGTCCTCGAAGGCGCGGCGGCGGCGGCAGCGTGGTTCTCCAAGGCGCGCGGCGCCGCGAAGGTCGAAGTAGAGTACTGCGCCGTTTCCGCGGTCTCGAAGCCGCGTGGCGCGCCCGCCGGCCTGGTGGAGCTCGCGGCGTCTCGAAGCATCAAGGTGAAGCCCGCGGCTCCGGGGGCCGAATAGCGCTCCACACATGTGGGAATACGTCGGCGCGAGCGTGGTCGGCGCGCGTCGTCACTTGACGAGCGGCCATCCGGCGCGCCCAATGGATGCATGCGTCGAATCTCGCTTCTCCTCGCGCTCGTTCTCTCGGCGGCCGCTTGCGGCAAGGATGCCGCGTCCGCGTCTTCCAGCGGCGGGGCATCTTCCGGAGGCGGCAGCAGTGGCAACTCGTCTGGCGGCAACTCGTCTGGGGGTAGCAGCGGCGGCAGCAGCGGGCTCCCTTCGACGCCCGATAACGGGCTCTTGCCGGCGGGCTCGGTGTGGCGCACCGGCAGCGAGTGGTACCGCGACGTCTCTGCGGCGCCGGTGGCCGAGCACTCGGCGCAGATGGTCGCCGCGCTGCCGCGCTGGGGTACCACCGGCGTCTTCCAAGTAGACTTCTCGTTCGTGGTGCTCGACGGCACCGGCGCCAAGAGCGTCACCCTGCCGCCGGGCGACGAGGTCGATGCGGTGCCCATGCCGGTGCCCGACAAGGGCTACATCGAAGGCGAGCACGCCTACGACGCATGCCCCGTGGGCGACGAAGACTGCCATCTACTGGTGCTGGTACCCGGCGCCAATCGGCTTTACGAGGGCTACCAGATGCGTCGCAACGGAACCACCTGGGAGGGATCGCTCGCCATGTGGCAGCTCGACAAGCTCTATCCGCGCTCCAATCGTGGACAGGGCTGCACCAGCGCCGACGCGGCCGGTCTCGCCATCACGCCGGGGCTCATTGGCTATCGCGAAACCAAGGCCGGGACCATCGCCCACGCGCTCCGTCTCGTCATGCGCAACGACTTCATTCGGGGGCAGGTGGGCGACCGCAACTTTCCCAATGTGGCCTACCCGGCCAGCCACGGGAGCACCGCCGGTGCCGCGGCCACTGGCATTCCCTACGGTGGGCGCCTTCGCCTCAAGGCCTCGGTGCGCGAGGACGATCCGCGCTTCAAGAGCCCCGGCGCCAAAGCCATCGTCCGGGCTCTGCACACCTACGGCATGATCCTCGCCGACGGCGGCAATATCCCGCTCATGGCCGAGTCGGACCGCATTTACAAGGACGCCGACCCCAAGCAAACTTGGGAAGGCACATTGGGACCCCGCGATCTCGAGGGCATCGTGCCTGCCGACTTCGAGGTGATTGGCATTCCCAAGGACCGCCCGGGCGGCGCGGCGGGCTTTTACACCACACGCGCCGAGTACGAGGCCGATCTCAAGAAGCCGCTCGGCTGCGCCAACGTGGTTCAGCCGTAAGGGCTCGGTCAGAAGTAACCTCATCGGATCGGCGCCGAGGCGCGAAATCGACGCTACCTCGAGGTTTCGCGAGCGATGGTGGCGCGCTGAACCGCCTACGCGCGCCTTAGGGCTTCACGAACTTGAGCACGAAGCGATCGCTCGTGCCGCGCCGCTCGGCTGCCTTGCCGGGCGAGGCGCTCCAGTCGCGCGTGTCGGCCGGGTTGCGAAGAAAATCGGCGCTGGCGGCCAAGGTGAATCCCGCCGCCCCAAGGTCCTTTCGCACCACTGCTTCCTCGATGCGATGCAGCGACTGCACCTCGCTGGTGCCGCTGCCGGGTCGGCCCGAGTGGTCGATGATCAAGTATACGCCGTGGGGCTTGAGTGCACGCAACACGTTGGCATTCAGCTTGGCCTGGTCGGTCTTCATCCAGAACGTGTCGTGGTAAAAAACGTTGAGGATCACCACGTCGAGGTTGTTCGCCTCCGGCGGAAGCGGCTCGTCGAACTCGCGCGTCACGCGGACCACATTCTTGTTCACCGGCTTGGCAAGGCGCTCGGTCCAGGGCTTCTCCGCGAACTTTTCCAGCAGCATTGCCGTGTTGTGCCCGTACACGATTCCGCTCGGCCCCACCGCGCGGGCCAAAAGCTCGGCGGTGTAACCTCCGCCAGCGCCCAGCTCGGCCACCCGCATACCCGGCTTCACGCCCGCGAAGGCCAGCGTCTCGGCCGGCTTGCGCCCGGCGTCGAGCGCCTTGTCGGCGGGATCGCGGTCGGCTGCGTCGACGACCGCTTGAAGCGCTGCCGGAACTTCTACCTTGGTGTCGTGCTCCTCTGCGGGCGTGCCCGGCGTCGCCGCCACGCCGCTGCCCAGCGGAGCGACGGGACCCTTGGTCGAGGACGATTCGCCGCAGGCTAGGACGAGGAGCGAGAGGAGGCCGAAGGAGGTGAGGCGCATGCCCTTCTTTTCGCACGCCTCGCGGCGAAGGGGGCCACATTTCACGGCCTAGGGTCAGCCCCGGCCTTCTTGCATCGCCTCGACGAACGCCCGAAGCCGCGGCGCTCCCCGGAGCTCGGCTCGGTGAACCGCCCACGCGGAGATGGGCGGCGAAGACCACCCGGGAAGGACCCGACGCAGGCGCCCTTCTGCCAGCGCGCTCTCGACCACCCAGTCGGGAAGGTAGGCGATGCCGGCGCCGTCGAGTGCCAGGTCGCGCAGGGCGCTCGGCGCGTTGGTGCGCAAGCGGCCGCGGACCTCGGGCGTGGCCTGCTCGGCGCCGCGCACCAGGAGCCAGCGAACCGGGGTACCCGCGGGGGTCACCTGCACCAGGCACTCGCAGCGGCTCAGCTCGCGCGGCGCGCGCGGCGTACCGTGCTTTCGCAGCCAAGCGGGCGAAGCCACCAGCACGCGATCCATGGCGAACAGTGGCTGGGCGAAGAACGCCGTGCTGTCGGGCGGCGGCGAGCCGGCGCGCACTGCCACGTCGACGCCCTCGCCCACCAGGTCCACCAGGTTGTCTTCCAGGCGGAGATCGACGCTGAGCTGGGGGTGCTTTTCCGAGAGCGCCCGCAAGCGGGGCACAATGATGAGCGAGCCGAAGGTCAACGACGCGCTCACCACCAGGCTGCCCTGCACGCTCCGGGTCTCGCGCACCGAAGCCCGCGCCTCGTCGATGTCGCGCAGGACGCGCACGCAGTGCTCGTACCAGCGCTGCCCTGCCTCGGTGATGCGCAGGCTACGGGTCGAGCGAACGATGAGGCTCGCGCCGAGATCGCTCTCCAGCGCGCGCAGCTGCCGGCTCACCGCGGGGAGCGATAGACGTTGCGCGCGCGCTGCGGCCGAAAGGCTCTTTCCGTCGACCACCCGTACGAAGGTTGCCATCTGGGCGAGCAGGTCCATCCGTGGAGGGTGGGCGATTCTTTACTGGCACGCAAGAATAACTTGCGGCCGTGCGCTCTAGTGGCATGAGCGCCGCGGGTGCACATTCGGACTCGAGGTGATTCCCATGAAGATCAAAGACGCCGTCGTACTCGTGACCGGAGCAAACCGTGGCTTGGGGCGCGCCCTGGCCGAAGCCAGCCTGAAAGCCGGCGCCCAGCGGGTGTACGTGGGCGCGCGCAACCCGGCGCAGCTCGAAAGCCTGGTCGCCCTGGCGCCCAGCCGCGTGGTGCCCTTGGCCATCGACATCACCGACGCCCGCTCGCTCGCCGCCGCCGCCGCGCGCGCCACGGATCTCACGATTCTCTTCAACAACGCCGGCGTGCTCGCCTCGCTCGACGTGCTCGGGAGCAGCGCCGAGGCCATCGCCCAAGACTTTGCCACCAACACCTTCGGTCTCCTCGCTGCCACCAAGGCCTTCTTGCCGGCGCTGGAGCGCGCCGCCGGTGCCGGCGGCGAGCGTGCCGCCATCGTCAACGTGCTCTCGGTGGTGTCGCTCGGCAACATGCCCGGCCTCGGGGCCTACTCGGCCTCCAAGGCCGCCGCGCACTCCATCACCCAGGCGCTGCGCGCCGACCTCGCCAAGAAGCACATTGGCGTGCACGGGGTGTTCGCCGGGGCCATCGACACCGACATGGTACGGGGCATGGCCATGGCGAAGACCAGTCCTGAAGCCGTAGCGGCCGCCATTCTCGAAGGCGTGGAGGGCGGCATCGAAGACATCGTGCCGGACCCCATGTCGCGCGACATGGTGGCCATGTACCAGCGCAACCCCAAGGATCTGGAGCGCGCGCTCTCCGGCGGCGTGGGCTGATAGCTACGCGGAGACGGCGGCGAACGTGCCGCCTTCGCTCTCTCGCTGGAGGACAACCTCCTCGTCGACGAGGGCGAGGCGGTACGTCGCGGCGGGGTCGGCCTCGGGGGCGCCGCAGGGTAGGGCACCTCCATCGGCGCGGATGACCGCGGCCACGACCGCGAGGGGCGTGCCTCCGTCGCGAAGCAGTCGCGCGACCTCTTCGTGGCTCCGAACCTTGTCGCGCACCGCCTGGGCGAGCGTTGCGGCCCGCTCGATGCCCCGGGCCTTGGAGCGTACCGGACCACCGGGGTCGAACCCGATGAGGTGCTCCTCGTCGAGCTTGCGCGCGGCGAAGAGCGCTTCTTCCGGCGAGAGACGCATGCGATTGCGCACGCGCTCGAGATTGGTGTCCTTGTCGGCCAGGTGCGAGACCACGTCGGCGACGCCGATGAGAAATCGAGCGCAGGTGTCGCGACGTCGTTCGAAGTTCCAGCCTACGGTCATGCGGCACGGTACCACGGCCGCGCGTTCCGGCGGCCCGCGGCTCCGGATCGGGCGCCCGCAATCTGAATCTGTCGAGGGAAGAATTGTTCTGCGTCAGCGTATTGGGCTTGGTGAGCAACACCATTTCGAAGCGGGTCGGCGCCTGGGCGCTCTGGAGCGCCTTGGCAGCACCGGGGCTGGCGAGCGTCGCGGCCTGTAGCGGTGCTTCGTTCGCGGGCGACATCAGCGATCTGCGGGCACGCTCCGATGCCGCTGCCGCGGCCCCCGATGCCGGCGAGCCGCTCGACGCATCGACGCTCCCCGATGCCGAGGAGCCACCCGACGCAACCGTGGTCCCGACCGATGGGTCTGATCTGTGCGCTGCGCTTCCGGGGCCTTCCGACTTGATGATCGACGAGATCCTCGTGGCCTCACGTCGAGGGCTCGGCGACGACGGCGAGTGGGTCGAGATTCGCAACATGCGCACCTGCACCCTCGAGATCGGCGGCGTGGTCGTCAGTTCGCCGCGCGGTCCGTCTGTCGACTCGGTCACCGTCCCTGCGGGAACCACCCTCGCGCCCGGCGCCCGCTTCGTCGTGGCCAGCGCAAATGCGGTCGCCGCGCAGGGGCTCACTGGGCTGGTGCTCACCTGGCCTCTGGCCACCACGGATGTATTTGCCAACGGCGGCGATACCGTACGCATCGGGCGCGGCGCGACGCTGCTTCACGAGCTCACCTACGGCGATATCGGCAGCGACGCCTATGGCCGCTCCCTCTCGTTTCCTTCCGACTGCGCGCCCACCCGGCGCGTCGATCTCTCCGCCTGGACCCTCTCGACGCAGGCGCTCACGCCCAGCGTCAAGGGAACGCCCAACCGGGCCAACGACGACGTGAAGTGCCCCGCGCCGCCGCTCCGCGACGCCGGCCCCGGCTGAGCGCAACCAAAGTGCGCGCCGAACCATCGTAACCCAGTGCCGCCCCACCGATTGCGGTAGGGAGACTGCCATGGTTCCGCTCTCGATTCTCGATCTCGTTCCGGTGGTAGAGGGCCAGACGCCGCGCGATGCGCTGCATCGCAGCCTCGACTTGGCGCAGCACGCAGAAAAGCTGGGCTACACGCGCTACTGGGTGGCCGAGCACCACAACATGGTGGGCATCGCGAGCGCGGCCACCTCGGTGGTCATCGGGTACCTGGCCTCGGGAACCACCACCATTCGCGTGGGCGCCGGTGGCATCATGCTGCCGAACCATTCGCCACTGCAGATAGCCGAGCAGTTCGGCACGCTGGAGTCGCTCTATCCGGGCCGCATCGATCTCGGCCTCGGGCGCGCGCCCGGTACCGATCAGCTGACGCTCCGGGCCATGCGCCGCGATCCGCGGGCATCCGACGACTTTCCGCAAGACGTGCAGGAGCTGCAGATGCTCCTGGGCGACGACGCGCCCGGCCAGCGCATCCGCGCGGTGCCCGGCTACGGCACCCACGTTCCGCTGTGGATCCTCGGGTCGAGCCTGTTCGGCGCGCAGCTCGCGGCGGCCCTCGGCCTGCCCTATGCGTTCGCCTCGCATTTCGCGCCGCCGGCCCTCGAGCAGGCGCTTTCCGTCTATCGGAAGAAGTTCTCGCCTTCGAAGCAGCTGCAGAAGCCCCACGCAATGGTTGGCGTGAACGTCATCGCCGCCGACACCGACGCCGAGGCGCGGCGCATGTTCACCACGCTGCAGCAGGCGTTCACCGATCTCCACCGCGGCACGCGCGGCCTGCAAAAGCCGCCAATCGACGACATCGACGCCTACTGGACGCCGGCCGAGAAGATTGCCGCCGGCGGCATGCTCTCGCACTCCATCGTGGGCTCTCGCGAGACGGTGCGTGCGGGGCTCGAGCGCTTCGTGGCCGCCACCGGGGCCGACGAGCTCATGGTGGTGACCTCGGCGTTCGATCACGAGGCGCGCAAGCGTTCATGCGAGATGGTCGCCGACATGTTCGACATGAGCCGCCCGCCGCCCACGGAGCGCTAGAGGGGGTATGTGTGCAGGTTGCACGTAACGCCGTGCGTCGGGGGGCATCGCGCGGAGAGCGGGCTACGCGAGCCGCCTGTGATGCGGGTAGGTAGCGGCGAGCAAGTGCTTGAAGGTGAGCTTCGAGGCGGGAGCCGCGTGGACGACAGCATCAAACGCCGCATTGAGGTGCGCGTGAGGAAGGCGGCGTCCACGTACGCCCGCCTCCGCTGCGAAGACCCCCTCGCCGCCCGGCTGTTCGGTGTCGCTGATTCTCTTTTTCGGGGAGACGGGGAACGTGGTGCCTGTCGAATGCGGAGCTATTGAGGGCGGCCGTCCTCACGAGAAGCGAGAGTGAGCGACCGGCGCTGCACCTCGTGCGATGAGCCCAATGGCGAGCGGGAGGAGAAGGGGACATGCATACCAACTGCGTGCTCCGTGCACGCATCTCGCGGCGCTGCGTGCTATGCACGCGCTTCGTGCGCGGCGCCGAGCTCACCACACTCTGCCAGTCTTGCGGCCTCTGCTGCGACGGCTCGCTGTTCGGCCGCGTGCCACTGCTCCCAGCCGAGGTACCCCTCGCGCGGAAGCATCGGCTCCACGTGGTGCCCAGCGGAAGTGCGATGGAGCAACCGTGCGCGGCGCTCGTCCTCGACGCCGAGAAGAGCCGCACCTGCACTGCGTACGACGATCGCCCGGCCGCCTGCCGCGCCTTCGACTGCGTGCTCCTCGCGCGCCATCGGAGCGAGGGCGGCCCGCTCGCGCCGCGCCTCGAGTCGGTTGGCCGGGTGCGCGCGCTGCTCGCCACTGTCGAAGCGTCGGGCCTCCGGACCGGCAGCGACTTCGACGAGCTGGTCCAGCGCATCGCAGCCGACTTCGCGCGCGCCTGAGCCGCGATGGATCGGCCGGAAGGCGCACGAACTTAGGGCACCCGGTACGAGGGCCCGTGTGGGTCACATGCTGCGCCACGCTCAAGAGCCGAACCTTGCCCGCTTGCGTGCACCCCTTGCAACGACGGCCCCTCCCTTCAGAGCGCAAGCGTCGTCGCCGCGCTGAGCGCCACGAATGCCGCGGACATTCGTCCGAAGGCGGCGTGTGGCGCTATCGTAGATGCCCATGAAGCGCGCTCGCCGACTCTGCACTATCGCGATCGCGCCGAGCCTCCTCTTGCTCCTCTCCGCGTGCTCCCGGGCCCCGTCGAAGGTCAAGGGAGCGCCGGAAACGCCGCCCGACGAGCAGTTCGAGATCGGAAGCACCTTCGCCGACCGATTCCTGATTTGGAAGTGCTATCGGGAACACCGCGTCGTGATGCTTCAGCCCTGCTCGCCGCACTCCTGCGACGATTGGATCGTCTACCGCGGCGCCTGTGGTGAGGAGCTTCCCCTCGAGCGCGAGCACATTGCGAGTCGCCATGAAGGCGCGACGGCAGATGCGGGCGATCTCGCGTCGCGGCAGGACCGCCACCCCATTCCCGAAGGCTCGGGCTGGCGGTAGTCCGCCCAATCAGGACTCGCACAAAGGCCCGGGCCCCCGCCTTCCGAAGAAGACGAGGGCCCCGGGTGGTGTCACGCTGCGCCGAGCTTCGCTCGGGCAAGGACCTCGGGCACCACGTCGTACCCATCGACCTTGGCCACCGCGGAGCCGCGGCCACTGGTGAGGCCGCGGAGGCGCGAGATCCAGTCGAACATCGCGCCCAGTGGCGCCCGCGCGCCGATGACGACGCAGTGACCACGCGGCGAGATGCTCTTCACGACCCCGCGGCGCGATGCGAGATCGCCCACGACGTCGCCGGTGAGGTCCTCGGGCACGGTGACCTCGACGGCGGTCATCGGCTCGAGGAGGATGGCGCCGGCTGCGCGCACCGCGCGCTGGAACCCTAGAGAGCCCGCAATCTCGAAAGCCGCGGGCGAGGAGTCCTTCGCGTGGAACGCGCCGTCGACCAGCTTCACCACGACGTCGACCACCGGAAAACCGGCGAAGACGCCGCGGCTGGCTGCGCCGCGAACGCCCTTTTCGACGCCCGGGATCATCTCTCGGGGAATCACGCCGCCCACGGTTTCGTCGACGAACGTGATGCCCGATCCGCGCGGGCCCGGCGCCACCGTCAGGGTGACCACGGCGTACTGACCCGAGCCACCCGGTTGCTTGATGTACCGGTATTCGGCGCGAGCCGGCGCCGCGATGGTTTCGCGATAGGCAACTTCGGGCTTGCCCATGGCGACGGATACGCCGTGATCGGTTCGCAGCCGATCCACGGTGATCTCCAGATGTAGCTGTCCCATGCCCGAGAGGATCGTCTGACCCGTATCCGGGTGCGACGAGACCTGGAGCGAAGGATCTTCCACCAGCATGCGTCCGATGGCCTCTCCGAAGCGATCGCGATCGTCGGCAGTGGCCGGCTCGATGGCGATCTGGATGACCGGTTCGGGCGCAAGGATGCGCTCGAGGACCAGAGGAGCGCTCGTCGCCGCGCACAAGGTATCCCCGGTGCGCGCCGAGCGGAGCCCCGCGATGGCCACGATGGCGCCGGTGCGGGCTTCGGTGATCTCCTCGCGCGAATCGGCGTGGAGCACGAACATGCGCCTCACCCGTTCCCGAGTGTCGCGAGGAAGAACGCGCACCTCCGTGCCCGCGGTGAGCGTGCCCGAGTAGATGCGGACGAAGGTGACGACGCCGGCGCTGCGATCGCTCACCGTCTTGAAGGCGAGCCCGGTGAAGGGCGCGTCGTCTCGCGGCGGGCGAAGCACGATGGCGTTTTCGTCGCCGGGCTCGGTACCCGAGACCGGCGGAAGATCGACCGGCGAAGGCAGATAGGCCACCACCGCGTCGAGGAGCTGCTGGATGCCGCGGTTCTTCAGGGCAGAACCGCAGAGGACCACCAGGAGGCCACCCGAGAGCGTCCCGGCGCGCATCGCGCGTTCGAGCGCGATGGGCGATACCGGGGCTCCGCGACAGAAGGCCTCGAAGACCTCGTCGTCGAAGTCCGCGCAGGCTTCCACCAAGCGCGTATGCGCGAGGTTGACGGCTCGCCGATCGTCGTCCGAGAGGTCGGACGCCGGCACCCTGTGGAACTGCCGTCCGGCCTCGTCGTCGAACGCGATGCCTCGGGTGCGCAGGGCGTCGAGGAGCAGGCCGCCGGTGCCCGGGAAGGTGAGCAGCACCGGCCGCGCGCCCAGGCGCTCCCGGAGATCGCCCAGGCACATGGCCACGTCGGCGCCCGGCTTGTCGACCTTGTTGAGGAAGGCGAGCCGTGGAATGCCATGGCGCACTGCCTGATGCCAAACGGTCTCCGATTGGCACTCGACACCGCTGGCGGCGTCGAGCACGAATACGGCGCCGTCGAGCACCCGCAGACATCGCTCTACCTCGATGGTGAAGTCGATGTGGCCAGGGGTGTCGATGAGCTGAATGCGGTGCTCCGCGCCCTCGTGAATGCCCGATTGCGGCGTCCACGAAACGGTGGTGGCTGCCGAGGTGATGGTGATTCCCTTGGCCCGCTCCTGCGGGAGGTGGTCGAGCTGGGTGGTGCCACGATGCACTTCGCCGGGGGCGCGCACGCGGCCGGTGAAGAAGAGAATCCGCTCGGCGCAGGTGGTCTTTCCGGCGTCGATATGGGCCATGATGCCGATGTTGCGGAGTCGTGTGGTGGGGATGGTGCGGGGCATGGACGTGTCCTCCGACGCGCCGTCTGTCGGCGCGCCAATCTTCGAAGTGGTGAGGACTTCGCGGTGACGTCGTGCAGGAGTGCCCGAACGCAGCGAAGCCGGCTCGCTTTGCAGCGGAGCCGGCCTCGAAGGTCGACGAACGTGAAACGCTCCTCGCCCTTAGGGACCCGCTCCGCGGTAGGTAAATGCGAGGATCACGCGCTTCATAGTTCGGCGAATATGGATCAGAGCAGGCGTGCGCGCAAGGATTTAGTCGAGGGCGATCTTCAGGCCCATGTGCTCCTTCATGTGCAGGAGCGCCTCGGCGTTGCCGCGGGCGTCGTCCACCGGATTGTGGGTGTGCTAGGTCTTCCGCAGATGCTTGAAGGTCGAGAAGGTATCTTTCACCAGGCCCTTGTAGAGCGAGCCCAGGTTCTGCGAGCTGAAACCGAACGGGTTCTTTCCCAGGAAGTGGTGAAAGTACCAGTTCACGAACTGCCAATCGAATCCGTTGTTGTCGGAGATGAACAACAGGCGCTTGGTCTTCAGGCTCGCCAGCCAGTCGGCGAAGCCCTCCATGACCGCGCGCGGATCGTCGAAGTCCATGACCTCGGCGCGGGTGAAGCCGCTCACTTTCAGCGAGGCCGCGACCCACCCGTCGGAGACGCGGGGTAAAGGGCTATCACGATATGACGCGGTATCCTCACGCGCGCCAAATCCCCGGGCTCCTCCTTTTTCGTTGGGATGCGCCGCTCTTCTTTGCCAACGCCGACAGCTTCCGTGAGCGCGTGGTCGCGATCGTCGCCGAGTGGTCCCCGCCGATTCGTTGGGTCGTGGTCGCCGCGGAGCCTGTCACCGACGTCGACACGACCGCCGCCGACATGCTGCCAGAGCTCGACAAGGAGCTCGGCACCTATGGCGCCGAGCTTGCGTTCGCAGAGCAGAAGATGACGAGAACGACCGCGACGGTCGCGACCGCTGCCACGCCCAAACCCGCATGCCTCGCGATCGCATGCGCGGCAGACGGAGGGAGCCCTTTTGCCACCATGAACGCCGCCATCGCGAGCACGAACCACGCGAATCCTTTGCGCAGGCCTCCGGCTTCACCCGACCTGCCAGGGCCGCGCCGAGGAGGCTCCCGAAAACCGAGGCTGTCGTCAGGGCCAGCACGACCGTCCACGGAATCGTCGCGTGGCCGAGCGACCCCAGGAACCCCGCGAACGAATTCATCGCGATA
>JBBQWQ010000031.1:0-85360 GCA_038210445.1 Polyangiales bacterium | reverse complement strand
AGAACTGCGCGTATTCTTGCACTACGCCGCCCATGGGGCCAGCACCGACGTGGGTGCTACCATCGTCGACGCCGCCGCTGTGGTGGATCCGCAAGCCAAGGAAGAGCTCATGACCCTCGCAGAAAAGTGGAAGGCCGAAGGAAAGGCCGAAGGAAAGGCCGAAGGGGAAGCCAAGGGGAAGGCCGAAGGAAAGGCCGAAGGGAAGGCCGAAGGAAAGGCCGAAGGAAAGGCCGAAGGAAAGGCCGAAGGAAAGGCCGAAGGAAAGGCCGAGGTGCTGCGCAAGCTTGCGACGCTGAAGTTCGGCCCGCTTCCTCCTGCAGTCACGGAGCGTTTCGGAGAGGCGACGCTCGCAGACCTCGAGCGGTGGACCGAGCGAGTTCTGAACGCGACGACGCTCGAGGAAATGATCGACGCCTAGCCTGTGGGTCACGGGAGCATCGGGGAACGCTACGCAGCCAGCAGGTCTGCGAAGGTTGCTTGGCGCAGCGTCTCCGCTTCCGCGCGATTCGGAAGGCCGAGACCTGGCGCCGGCTCGGCCTCCGCCAGACGGTCCGCGAGGCGCTGTGCCGCGCGAACCTTGGCCGCACGCAGCTGCGCGACGTCGGGCTCGGCAAGCTGCGATGCGAACCATGCGTCGAGATCCCACGCGAGGGCGGCGTGGGCGGTCTCGTCGGGCGCGATGCTGGCGAAGACCGCGCGCAAGTGGGGATATGCGGCACGCTGGGCCTGAAAGAGGGCGGTGGCGGCGCCGTAGGTCTCGTACACGCAGCCCTCGACGGCATTCTCCAGCGCCACTTCGAAGAGCGTGCGAGCGCGCAGCGGCACGGCCCCTTCGGGTTGGGGCGGCGCTCCGGCATCGCGCGCGAGCAAGCCCATCATCCGGGCGTGGCGACGCTCGTCGACGGCTGCGCTGCGGGCCCGGGTAACGAGCGCGGCCGGCGCGCCGAACGAAGTGAGCTCGCGCGCCAAGCGCTCGAACGCGGCAACCGAGATCGCCTCGAGCTCGGCCATAGCCCGCAACGCGATGGAGACGCCGCACTCACCGTCGCTGGCCGGCGTGAGGTGCGCGGCCTCCGACCGTCGGCCACAATGGTTGCGCGCCGGCTCCTCGAACTCGTGCTCCACGTGGGCTTCGCTGCGAATCATGCTGCCGGCGGCCGAGAGCGTCACTTCCTCCACCATCACCCGCGTGGTCGGGAGCGCTTCTAGGCTGGCCGGCGGGCATGCGGTTCGCCGCCCCCGGCTCTGACAGCACACCGGTGCGATGCGCCGCTTGACCGGCGTAAGGGCGCGCGTGCGCGACCACGCGATCCGGCAGCGCACCTGTCCGTCGCTGGCGACCGCGCCCGCGACAGCATCGGGGTACCCGCGGCTCTGGACTTCCACGGGCTTCTCTTTGCCGGGCTGTGGCTCCTGGTGCGCGTCGCGGTAGGCCGTGCAGAGGGCCCGTGCATCGGGCGTCGCCGCGACCGGTAGCGCCGCTGCGCCCGCGTCGGCTGGCGCAACGGCAACGACCTGTGCACTTGTACTTGCACTGGTACTTGTACTTGACTGCGCCTCCGGCTCGGCCGCCACGGGAGCGGGCGGAGGCGCCGAAGCGCCGGCGCAGGCGCAAAGCTGCGCAGCCGGCAGCGACAAGGCCAGAACCACCGCGCGCGACAGCCGGGCTTCGAGGTTCATGGGCTAGCCCTTGTGAAACACCGCTTCGAGGTCGTGCCCGTCGGGGTCGAGCACGAAGGCTCCATAGTAGCCGGGGTGATAGTGCGCGCGAATGCCGGGCGCGCCGAAGTCTTTGGCGCCGGCCTCGATCGCTGCCTTGTAGAATGCATCGACCTCTTCGCGGCTCTGGGCGGTGAGGGCTACGTGAATGGGCGTGATGGTGGCGACCTGCTCCGGCGTCTGGAAGGTGGTGTTGCCTTCGCCGATCCACAGCTCGGGCTTGCCGCTTTTGCCAAACCCGCCCGCCTTGCCGTACTCCATCAGGCAAGTGATGCCGAGCGGCGCGAGCGCTTGCGTGTAGAAGGCCTTCGACTTCGCGTAGTCGCGAACGTTGAGCGAGACGTGATCCAGAATCGACATGGGCTACTTCTTTCCCTTTGGATCTTTCACCGGCTCTTCGGGCTTCAGCAGCTCCACTTCCCAGTCCACGTCGGTGTCTTGGCCCGCCCACGGCGGGAAGACCAGAATGGCGAAGGCGTTGGCGATGCATTTGCCGGCAGGCTTTTCGTCGAGCGGAGGCGGCACCGAAACCGCTTTGGTGTGGCCGTTGCGACCGAGGGTGATCTTGATATTCACCTTGCCCCAAGGGCCAGTGGCCTTGCCCTGATCGTCCTTGGCGGCGCCGCAGTTGGCCTTCACCTGGCGGGCCGCGCGGCTCAGCACCACGTCGGTGCTCTCCTTGTCGTAGGAGTTCTGGCTGCGCGTGCCGCCTTCCTTGGGCGAGTTGCTGTTGGCGGCGCCGCCGCTGCTGCCGCTGCTGCTGCTGCCGCTGCTCGATGAGGAGCCGGTGGTATCGCCGGTGCCGTCTCCTCCGCTCGAGCTGCTGGGCTCGCCGGAGGAGCCCTCGGTGGCGTCGTTGGCAGGTTTCTGCCCTCCGCCGCAGGCGATGGCCGCGGCGCACAGAAGCGAGAGAGTGTAGGCCTTCATGCGGCGAAGTATGCCGCTGCGGTACGCTCCGCGCAACGCTTCAGAGGTCGAAGATGTTGTAGTCCTTGAGCTTGTACAAGAGCGCGCGGTGGCTGATTTCCAGCACCTCGGCGGCGCGGGTGCGGTTGCCCTTGGTCTTCTGGAGGGCGCGCCGAATGAGGATTTCCTCCACTGCGGCGACGGTCTTCTTGATGGAGAGCTCGCCGCTCTCGAGCCGCTGCTGCACCGGGTCGAGGGTTTGCCGCAGGCGCTCCGGCAGGTCCTTCTCGGTGAGCAGATCGGTGTCGGCGAGCACCATGGCGCGCTCCAGCGTGTTCTCCACCTCGCGCACGTTGCCGGGCCAGGCGTAGTCGAGGAGGATCTTCCGGGCGTCGTGGTTCATGCCGCGAATCTGCGTGCCCATGCGGGTGTTGTTGCGGGCGATGAAGTGGTCCACCAAAAGGCCGATGTCTTCCCGGCGTTCGCGCAGCGGTGGGATGGCGATGGAGAGGACGTTGATGCGGTAGAAGAGGTCTTCGCGGAATCGCCCGGCCTTGGCCTCGGCCGCGAGATCGCGGTGCGTGGCGGCGATGATGCGCACGTCGATCTTGGTGTCCTTGGTGTCGCCCAGGCGTCGAATGCACTCTTCCTGGAGCGCGCGCAAGAGCTTGACCTGGAGGTTCAGCGGCAGCTCGCCGATCTCGTCGAGAAACAGCGTGCCGCCGGTGGCTTCTTCGAAGAGGCCGCGGCGATCGTGATGCGCGTCGGTGAAGGCGCCTTTCTTGTGCCCGAACAGCTCGCTCTCGAGGAGGTTCTCGGGAATGGCGCCGCAGTTGATGGCCACGAAGGGCTGGGTCTTGCGGGTGCCTCGGTTGTGAATCGCCTTGGCCACCAGCTCCTTGCCCACGCCGCTCTCGCCGGAGATGAGCACGGTGGTCTTGAAGTCGGCGATTTTGGCGATGGTGCGAAACACCAGGTTCATCGACTCGCTCTTGGCGAGGATCGACTCGAACTGGTGGTCCTTCTCCACCTGGGCCCGGAGCGCGCGGTTCTCGCGCCGCAGGGTCTCGCGCTCCTCGGCCTTCTTCAGGGCGAGCACCACCTCGTCGGGCTTGAAGGGCTTGCCCACGTAGTCGTAGGCGCCGGCTTTCATGGCCTCGAGCGCCAGGTCGATGTTGCCGTAGGCGCTCATGACGATGACCGTGGCGTGGTGCCCCTTGGCCTGCAGCGTGGCGAGCAGATCGAGGCCGCCCATCTTGGGCATGCGCACGTCGGTGAGGATGACGTCGGGATCGAACGTGTCGACCTGCGCCAGCGCCGACTCGCCGCCGTCGGCCACCTCCACCTCGTAGCCGTGCTTGGTGAGCAACGTCTTCAGAACGAGGCGGATATTTTCTTCGTCGTCGACCACCAGAACGCGGCGCATGGGACCTCGCAAGAGTTGCGACTGACCGTACCACGAACGCGCGCCACGCGAAGGTTTACCGGGGTTGAGCTATGCAAAAATTGCGCAACTCTACGGTGGGACTTCGAAGCAATAGAACCGACCGGCGCTCCCGCACGAGCCGCCGCCGCCCGTGGTCCACGCGGCGCCCGTCTGTTTCAAATCGCCCGTCGTGACGACCGCACCTGCCGTCACGCTCCAGTCGCCGCAGTTTGCGCCAGTGCTCGTGCCGTCGGCCGTCGCGCCGGTCCAGACCGTGTGGACGTCGCCGGCATCGCCCAAGCTGTCGACGGGCCTGCCGTCTTCCAGCCGATCGATGGCGACCTTGAGCCCTGTCGTGAAATCGCTCGCCTGCTTGGCGAAGACCACACTGCAGTCGGTGCTCACGAACGCGCCGCTCGCCGAGGTGAGCATCGCCCGCGGCCCAGAGGTTACAAGGCCGGTGGCCAGCCATGCCCGGTAGGGGCGCGCGAGACCTGCGTTTTGGGCCACGGTTGTGCACAGCGTGTCGGCCTCGGTTTTGGAGTCGTTCGCTCCCAAGCCGAAGTCCGCACGGTACGTCGTCGAAGTGACGAACACCCGCGTACCGTTGCTACAGGGCTTGAACGAGACGCCGCCCTCACCGCCCTCACCGCCCTCACCGCCCTCACCGCCGTCGCGGTCCGGGCCCGCGCCATCCGGGCCTCCTGCTTCCAAGAGCACTCCGCCGTCGCCCGCTGGCGCCGTGTCGAACGTGTCGCACGCCCCCACGGCGGTCGCCCCGCCCACCGTGCCGAGCACCACGAAAGCTCCACAGATGAGCCGCCCGGCTCGGGGTAGCACGCGCATAGTGGCCAAGCGTACGGGGCTCGCGGAGCCCGCGCAACGCGGCACTTCACACTTCTTAATCTTCTCCACCGCACAGGCTTCACACGGGCCGCCGATGCTGGGGCCACACGCTCTCTCTCTCTGCACCTCCGCCTCCGCCCCCGAGGAAGCCCATGTCTGTACCTGCTTTGCATCGCGAAAAAGCCCGCCGCGCCGCCGCCCATCCCGATCGCCCCGGCGACGAATGCCGCGCCCCCGGTGGCCATTACTTTCCCATCGTCGACAAGAACCGCTGCGAGGGCAAAGCCGACTGCGCCGCGGTCTGCCCCTACGACGTGTTCGAGATTCGGCGCATCGACGACGCCGACTTCGCGGCGCTCCGGTTCATCGGCAAACTGAAGAGCATGGCCCACCGGCGCCTGACGGCCTACACGCCCCACGCCGACCAGTGCCGCGCCTGTGGCCTCTGCGTGGTGGCCTGCCCGGAGAAGGCCGTGCGCCTGGTCATGGCGCCTGCCGGCGTCGCGCAGATCAATACCGATGCCAGCGCGCCAGGAGCGTAGTATGACACTGCGCCATGCTCGTGGGACTCGACCAGCATGACGCGCTGCTCCGCCTTCGCGGCTCGAAAATAGGGCTCCTGGCCCACCCCGCGTCGGTAGACCGCTCGCTCCGCCACGTGAGCGAGGTGCTCGAGGGCCTGGGCCTTCGGCCGAACATCATCTTCGGCCCCGAGCACGGCTACGGCGGCGAGGCGCAAGACATGATCACGGTGGCCGACGCCCGCGATCGCAACGGCGTGGTCGTGCGAAGCCTGTACGGCGATGCCTTCGACGATCTGGTTCCCAAGCGCGCCGATCTCGAGGGGCTCGACGTGCTCCTGGTCGACCTGCAAGACGTCGGCGCCCGCTACTACACGTTCATCTGGACCGCGGTGCTGGCGGCCCGGGTGGCGCGCGACGCGGGGGTTCGGGTGGTGATCCTCGATCGCCCGAATCCGCTGGGCGGCTTGGAGCTCGAAGGCGCGCTTCCGGCGTCGCCCCTGTACCTCTCCTTCGTGGGCCTTGCGCCGCTCCCGATTCGGCACGGTCTCACGCTGGGCGAGGTCGCGCTCTGGCGCGCAAAGGCGGAGGGCTTTCCCGAGGGGCTCGTCACCGTGGTACCCGTGCGGGGCCTCGATCGCGCAGCCGAAGCCCCCGCCTGGGACCGGCCCTTCGTCATGCCCTCGCCCAACATGCCCACCTACGAAACGGCGCAGGTGTACCCCGGTGGGTGCCTGCTCGAGGGGACCAACCTCTCCGACGGTCGTGGCACCACGCGGCCCTTCGAGATCACCGGCGCGCCCTGGATCGACGGCGAACGCCTGGCCCGCGATCTGAACGGCCTTGGCCTTCCAGGCTTCGTGGCGCGCGGGCTCACCTTCCTTCCGACGTTCCACAAACACCGCGCGCTGCCATGTGGCGGGGTGCAGGTCCATGTGCGGACGCCGAGCTTTCGGCCTGTGGCAACCTACGTGGCGCTCATTGCCCTGGCCCAGCGCCAGGACCCCGCGCGCTTTGCGTTTCGCACCGAGCGCTACGAATTTCGCGACGATGTGCCAGCCTTCGACTTGCTCCTGGGCGGTCCTGCTACGCGTGAGGCAATCCTGGCCGGTGAGGCGGTTCGCGACATCGCGGAAACGGCTTCGCAGATTCCTGACGAGAACCGTGCAGAGGTTGTCGCGGCGCGCCAAAACTGGAGTATAAACAACAACGGCTCATGAGCGACGCCCCCGAAGACCGCACGCCGGGTAGCGATCCGGGCTCTTCCGAGAGCTTCAGCGGTACCCCCGTGGGCGGTATCCACGTGGCCCAGGCGCAGGTCGAGCAAGACGCCGTGATGCCGCTGGTGCGCGCGCAGGCTCCCGACCCGATGGTAGGCCGCATGATCGGCGGCAAGTACCGGGTCGAGGCCCAAATTGGTACCGGCGCCATGGGGTCGGTGTACCGCGCGCTGCAAATCTCCCTCGAGAAGCGCATCGCTCTCAAGATTCTCCACTCGCACCTGCGCAGCGACGGCAACTTCGTCGAGCGCTTTCATCGCGAAGCGAAGGCCGCCTCCCGGCTCGATCACCCGAACATCGTGCGGGTCATCGACTTCGGCGAAGACACAAGTGACGATCCGGTGATGAACGGGCGACTGTTCATCGCCATGGAGCTTCTCGAGGGCCGCGATCTCTTCCAAGTCATCCAGGACGACTTTCCGCTTCCCCGCGCGCGCACCATCGAGATTATGCGCCAGACGCTGGCGGCCGTCGCCTCCGCCCACGATGTGGGCATCATCCATCGCGACCTCAAGCCCGAGAACGTGATGATCTCGGTGCGCACCAACGACGACGGCGAGTCCGTCGACTTCATCAAGGTCTGCGATTTCGGCATCGCCAAGATGACCGAGCGCGACGCGTCCGACGAAGAGAGCCGCAAGCTCTCGGTGCACGGCCTTCTGGTGGGGACGCCCGAGTACATGTCGCCGGAGCAGGCGCGCGGCGAGAAGCTCGACCCCCGCAGCGACGTCTACGCCCTGGGCATCGTGCTCTACCAAATGCTGGTGGGGCGGGTGCCGTTCGAGGGTACGCAGCCGCTCGACGTGGCGCTCCGTCACCTGGCCGACGATCCGCAGCCGCCGCGGGAACGTGTGCCCGAGGCCGACGCCACCCTGGAAATCGTGTGCCTCACCGCCATGTCGAAGGCCCGCGACAAGCGCTATCAGTCGGCCCGCGAGATGCGTGCGGTGCTCCGCGCGGCCCTCGAGGGTCGCCCGCTCTCGTCGGCTTCGGTGAACGAGACCGGCATGTTTGCCAGCATTCCGCCGATGTACACCCCGCCGCCGCCGGCCCTGTCGGATCCGCGGCCTTCCGGAGGCATCGCCGCCGGGCCCGACTCCATGCGCATCTCGCCGGAGCCGCTGGGCCGCGCCACCAGCAAGGCCACGCCGCTCTCCACCGAGACCGATCTCCTCACGCCGCCGGCGCGTCCTGGCAGCGGTCGGTTGCTCGCGGTGGGCTTCATCGCCGCGACACTTCTGGCCATGGCGTTCGTCGGCTGGCGGATGCTCGACACCCCGTCGCGGGGCGCAGCCACCGGCGACGCGCTGAGCGTCACCGCCGCGCCGCTGGCTCCACCCCTATCGCCCGCGACCGCGCCTTCGAGCGCCGTGGCCGAGCACCCTTCGCTGCGCGTTCCGCCCTCGCCCACCGGACATCGCCTGAACTTTCCGAACACCGGGGCCGGTGCTCGCGTACCGCCGCGTTGGCAGCCGCGACCTGTCGCCACCGCTTCTCCGACCGCCACCGCCTCTCCGACCGCCACCGGCATCATTCGCACATTCCCCACCAGCGCCCCTTCGGCGGCGTCTACCGTTTCCCCGGCCGTCAGCCCCGATCCGTCCGCGCCCGATCCGCACTGATCTGCGCTCGTTCGCGCGGCTCCGCGAACGGCGTGCACGATCGCCGCAACCGGCGCCTGACGCAGTTCATCGGAGACATGGGTCGCGCGCCTTCCCCCTCCCTCCCACTTCCGCCAGGTGCGCGACCATCGCGCTCGCTCCCTCACCGGACGCGGGCGCGATTTCTTTTGTCTACTCCAGGTCTTCCGAAAGGTAGCCGAGAATGACCTCGTCGAGCGAGCGGTCGGGCTCGCTGGAGACCACCGGCAGCGGCGCCTCGCCGAACACACTGGAGACCTCGGTGGCGGCGTAGCGCCCGGTGCCGTTGGCGCTGGGCGAAGGCGTATTGCGCAGGACGCGCTCCGGCGGCGGCGGCAGCGGAGGTAGCTCCCCGAAGCGATCCGCCGGATGCGCGCTCGGCAGACCAGGGCTCGCGGCGCGCACCGGCATCGGCGGCGCTGCAGGCTTGGACGCAGCCGGCGCCGAGGGCGAGGGGAGCGGCGCTGCGGCTGCCTTCGGAGCCGGGGCCGTGTTGCCGCTGGCCACCGCGTCGAACTCACCGGCCCGCAGCCGAAGCAACATGCCCTTGTGCTGCTCCTTCATGAGCTTGCGCACCAGGTCTGCGAGCTTGTGCTGCCCGAGGTGCTCGGCGTAGCTGATCTTCACCGACTTCAGGATGCGACCGCCATCCATGAACAGGTGCGTGATGATGTGCGGGTGGTGCACGCCGGAGTCTTCCGTTTGCACGTGGAAGACGCGGTCTTTGTGCCTCACGTTGTTGTTGTACCCGACGAGCGGAGACTGACTCATCTTCGCTCCAGAGTACTCAAGTTCGCCCCGATGGCGAGAGTGAATCCTCGCCGCCTCGGTTCGCGCTCCCACGTTTTGTGGTCCAACCGCGGCGCAGAGCGTGGGAGATTGTTCCCATGCGCACACCTCTCGTTTTCTGCGGGCTCTTCTTTGCCCTTGCCTGTTCCAAGAAGGACGCCGGCCCGTTCGAGGGCGAGATCGTCATGAAGACCACACGCGCCGGGAGCGCGGCGCCCACCACGCCAACCACGATGACGCTCCGGGCGAAGGGTGAGCGCCTTCGCTTCGACACCACGGCGCCCGATGGGAAGATCTCCCACGGCGTCTTCGACCCCGCCGCCAACAAGGTGATCATCATCATGGACGCCGAGAAGGCGTACATGGACATCGACTTCGACAAACCGAGCGCGCAGCCCAACACCAACCCCGACACCGCGACGCTGGAGAAGACCGGCCAGAAGGAGACCATCGCGGGCCGCACCTGCGAAGTGCTCCGGGTGAAAGACGCCACCGGCAAGCGCACCGAGGTGTGCATGACCGAGGGTCTGGTATTCTTCGACCTATCGAGCCTCAAGCCAGGGGGCGGAGGCGGCGCCAAGAGCGTGGCCGAGCTGCGGCAGAAGAAGTCGTTCCCGCTGCGCTCGGTGGAGTTCGATGCCAGCGGCAAGGAGATCTCCCGAAGCGAGGTGGTATCGATCAACAAGATGCCCCTCGACAACGCGCTCTTCGAGGTGCCCAAGGACTACGCCAAGATCGCCCTGCCGACCCTGCCCGCGGCACCTGCGGCCACCAAGTGACGCATCTCGCCACGGCCGCGAAACGCCGCGGCGCGGCGAGCGTAGTCGGGTCGATGCGACGTCACTCTGCTGCCACGTTCGCGCTGCTTCTGGGGCTCGCAGCCTGCAAATCGGGTTCGAGCGCGGGGCTCGATGCTTCGGCGAGCCACGATGCCGAAGCGAGGCCCGCAGACGCCGGCCCCGACGCCAGCGAGGAGGTGCACTCGGTGTATCCCGATCTCGAGGGCGCCCCCGAGCCCGCAGCGTTGCGGCTTTGCGCGGCGCTCCACGAGGCGCCCGAGGCTCGCCGCGCCGAGTGCTGCCGCGAGCCCAAGGGCGTGGTGATGGCCAGCGAGTGTACCCGCATGCTCACCGCCGCGCTGCGCTCCAAGGCGGTGACGGTGCTCGAGGCCGACATCGATGCGTGCACCGCAGCGCTGGCGCGCACCTACGCCGGCTGCGACTGGGTGGGCCCCTTTCCGCCAGACCTTCCTGCCGCCTGCCACGGTCTGGTGAAGGGCACGCTGCCGCTCGGGCAGCGCTGTCGCTCCGCCCTCGAGTGCGCCGGAAAGGCCCGCTGCAAGGGCGTTGGGCCCACCACCCTGGGCACCTGCGCCGCCGCCGGCGAGCCCGGCGAGAGCTGCGGCGGCACGGTAGACCCGCTGGGAACCTTCGTACGGGCGACCGATCTGGAGAAGGAGCATCCGGCCTGCTCCGGCTACTGCGCGCGCTTCAAGTGCGGCGTGCGGGCGGAAAAAGATGCAGCTTGCACGCAGTCGCGCGACTGCGAAGCGGGCCTCCAGTGCATCGGCAAGAAGTGCGTGGCCAAGGACCCCGGCAAGGAGGGCGAGGCTTGCCCGGGAAGCGTGTGCGAGGCGGGGCTCTTGTGCATCCAGGGCAAATGCGTGGCGCGCAGGGCCGAAGGCCAGCGCTGCACCACCGACTTCGAGTGCCTGGGCGGCTGCGTGAAGGCGGCCGACGCGGGCGCCGCAACCGCCGGGAAGTGCACCATGAAATGCGGCATCCGCTAGCTGACTGGTGTTTTTCGACGGCTACGTGGCCATTCCGGTCCGGGAGGCTGCGTGGCGGCGGAGAGCGCCAAGCAGGAGACTGAGGGTTTTTGACCGAGACCGAGGGAGGCGCGTTCGCTGGGAGGCTCGCCGGTCGCTCACTCTCTCTTCTCGTGAGGACGCAAGGCGCCGGCATCCCGAAGGTATCGGCCAAAACACCAGTCTCCTCGCCTGGTTCTCAGGCGGCAGCGCGGGGGCTGTTGGGTGCAACGATGGTCGCCGCGATGGTTGGCTGGCGGCGCACGAACGTGCACCGCGTAGCGACAGCCCTCCGCTACTCGTCGCCCGGATCGGCGGGCACGCGCGTGCTCACCAACGGCAAGTGCTTGCCGTTGGGTAGCAGCGTGGGCGCCACCTTGTCGCCGCGCATGGCGCCCTGGTACCGCGCGCACCGCCCGTAGTCCTCGGTCTCGCAGTAGGTGATCTGCCAGGTCTTCAGAAACTCTCGGCTGGAGAACAGCGGAAAGAGGGGACAACCGTCGGTCCGCGGGCAGGCCATTGCCAATCGGTACCGCATCTCCGCCCGGTTCATCGAGCCGTTCCCACGACGCGCGGGTCGATTTGCGGGCGCTCTCCCTACATGGGCCGCCTCGACCCGACGTTCGCCTCAGGCGGTGAAGAAGGCGCGCTCCACGAACCAAAACACGCCCATCACCACCACCGCGGCGCTCGCGAGGCGCACGCCGTGGACCCGGAACGCCGGGCGCTTTCGCAGCCACAGCACGGCCGGGAGGACCACCGCCAGCACTGCCAGTTGCCCCGCTTCGACCCCCAGGTTGAAGCCCAGCAACGCCGCCGGAATCTGCGCGCGCGGCAAGGCGATCTCTTGCAGGGCGCCCGCGAAGCCGAAGCCGTGGATGAGCCCAAAGAAGAGCGTGAGGCGCCAGCGCTTCTTGGCGTCTTTCACCACGAAGTTCTCGATGCCCACGTAGGCGATCGAAAGCGCGATGGCCGGCTCGACGATGCGTGGGCTGGGCGCCAGAAGGCCGAACGCAGCGGCTGCCAGCGAAACCGAGTGGGCAATGGTGAAGGCGGTGATGACCAGCGCCACGCTGCGAAAGCGGCCCCCCACCAGGATGAGCGCGAACAGAAAGAGCAGGTGATCGTAGCCGCTCAAGATGTGCTCGATGCCCATGCGTACGAAGGCGAAGAAGGAGGGAGCGACCTGCGCGCCACCCGTGGCTGCGGGCGCGTCGTCGGCCACGAGATCGAAGCGCGTGTGGTCGCGAAAGAGCACCTGTTCGCCGTCGCCGACCTTGGCGATCTGCCGATGCCCGTGCGAAAGCGCATCGAGAAAGTCTGCGCTCACCTGCACCGGGCCCTTCTCCGCTTCCGGGCACGTGCCGCGGAGCGTGAGGCGCAAGCCGTCTTCCTCGGCCATGGCCGCGTCGACCAGGTTCATGGGGCACCGGGCGCCGCCCCGGGCGACCGCGAGCCGCGCCGCGAAGACCCGAGCGAGCGCCGGCCGGGCCGCTTCGAGTGCGCCTGCGTCGATGACGCCGGTGTGACGGGGATCGAGCTCGGGCACGGCGCCGAGCAGCTCGCCGCGTGCCAGTGTCATCTGCGCTTCTACCGACGCGCCGTGCAGGGCGTAAGTCGCCTGCGACAATCCCACCGCGTGCGCCTCGGCGCGAGCGCCCACCAGGAGCACGCACGCGAAGGCGGCGAGAACGGCGAACGCGCGCCCCGCGCTCATCGGCCCGCGAGCCTTTGCGCCTCGCCCGAGAGGCCGACGCCGAACGTATCGAGGGCGCCGGTGGCGAGCGCCGCCCGCAAGAGCTTCCGACCTTCCGCCTGCTCCGCCGGGTCGGTCATGGCCAGGCGAATGGCGCCCTCGTGGTACAGGAGGCGCGCGTCCTTGGTGCCCAGGCGCCGCGCGTGGACGATGGCATTGCGTGCATCTTGCATACGTCCCAGTCGGTAGAGGGCCCAGGCGCGCACGTCTTCGGTGACGATGTCGGGGCGAGCCTTCATCTCCGCGTCGGCCAGCGCAAGGGCGGCCTCGGGGGTCTCGTTCTTCTCCGCCAGGAATGCGCCGAGCGTGCGGGGATCAGTGCGTCGGCCCTCCTTGCGTACGAAGTCCCAGGCTTCGTTGGCGCCCGCGGAGTCGCCCGCGGCCTGCCGCGCGTCGCCCAGCAGCCACGCTGTCTCCACGAGTGGGCTCGTGGCGTGGGCCCGCTGAAAGAGCTCGGCCGCGCGCGTGCTCTGGTGCCGGGCCAGCGCGACGCGACCCTTGCCCACATTGGCCGGGGCGAAGCCGGGGAGCCAGTCCAGGGCGCGATCGAAGCCGGCCTCGGCGCCCTCGAGATCGCCCTGCGCCATAAAGAGCTGCGCGGCCTGCGCGAGGACCCAGGCGTAGGGCTCCTTGTCGCGCTGATCCTTGCCCGAGTCGAGCGCGAGCCGCAGCGACTCTTTGGCGCCGCCCACGTCGCCGCGAAGCCAGGCCAGGTGCGCGGCGCGGCTGTAGGAGGGCAGGTTGGGCTTGAGGTCCATCATCGCCTGCGCCGCCTGCGTGGCCTCGTCGTACCTTCCGAGCTCCAGGAGCGCGTCGCTCAGGGTGCCGAACGCCGTCGGGTCCTCGGCGTTCTTCGCCACCGTGCGCTGCGCGAGGTCGCGCGCCTCTTCGAACTTGTGATCGTTGAGAAGCGCCAGGCCCTTCACGTCGAGGGCGGCCGTGTTGTCGGGCGAGAGATCGAGCGCCACGTCGACCGCCGCGGTCGCGTTGAGGTAGTAGCCGGGGTCCGAGCTCTCACGGGCCTTGCGTACCCAAGCGCGGCCGAGGACGATCCACCAGTCGACTTTCTTCGGGTTCTTCTCGATGGCCTTCTGCGACTGCTCGATCAGAAGATCCACCGGCGTACCGTCCTTGCTGGGCGCGAGCGCCAGCGTTCGTGCGCGCTCTACCGAGTCGCCGCTCGGCCTGGCGGTGGTCGCTGCGGCGGCGGTTGCGGGCGTCGGCGTTGCGCGGGCGGCCAGCGGAGCCACCGAGGCCCGTGCCCCGCGCGTGCCGTACGCGACCGTGAGGCCGGTGGCGGCCAGGACGACGGCGAGGACCGGAGCGATGCGCCTCATGTTCATGGCCCTTCTTACGTCTGCCGCCAAGGTCGGTTTCGAACCTTCCTCGGTGCGCCGGCGAACATTCGTAGGGTCTTGAAATGTCAGCGGATTCTGGCTAGCGCTGGCCCTTGCAGGTGGCAAAGGAGCCGTCGAACACCATGGTGATCATCTCTGCATTGCCCGGCCCAGGGGTGGCGTTCTCGCTCGTGTAGAGCTTGTAGGCCCCATGGCAGTCGTGGGCCTGGGCCAGGCACGCGGGGCCGTCGCGCTTCACCTCCTGGCGCGCGGTCACAATTGGATCGTTGGTGTACAGGGGCTTGACGGTGCTCGAGAGGCGTACGACGGCGTCGTAGTTCTTTCGGCAGGTGGCGGCGTCCATGGTCTTGAGCCCCGCCGACACCAGGCGAAGGTGGCCCTGCGATCGCAAGAGCTGATCGCGCGGTGCGAGCGCGTTGCCCTCGCAAAAGGTGGGCACCAGGCCATCGACCGACTGCGCGATGCCGTTCGGGCTGGTGCCTGCGCTGTTCTGGGCGGTCATGGCCTTCTCGTAGAGCCCGCGTCCGCCGGTGCAGTCGCCCGAGAGCATGAGACACTGCGCCCGCTGCATGGAGGCCCAGTGGGTAGGGTCGGTGGAGTGGGGCTTGGTGCCCATGCGATCGTAGTCGTCGAGGGCTTTCAAGCAGCCCGCGCCGTCGCGCCGGTTGAGAAACCCGCGCGCCACCTCGAGTTGCTCGTAGGCGCGAGGCTCTTCGCCCCCGCCCGCGGCGCTCGATAGCGGCGCCTGCGTTGATGGCGTTGATGGCGTTGGCTGCGGCGGCGCCGAGGCGACCGCGGTGGCCGTCGCAGCCTCGCCCGAGCCCTTGGGCGCGATGAGCCCCTTGATGCGCGGCGCCGCCACCACTCCGGCCGCGCCCAGGGCACCGAGGCCGAGGAGGCCCATCGCCAGCGTCCACGGAAACGGCGCGCTTCGCTTCAGCGCCGGGGGGCGAAAGTTGGTGCTCGCGGGCGCACTTGGCTGCACGCCGGCCAGGGTGCCCACCGGACCGGTTGAAGAGCCCACGAAAGAGCCGCTGTCACCGGTGTCGAGGGTCGTCATCGCACGCATCGGCGCGGTGCTCGGACGCTGCGGGGCCTCGGCGAGCGTCGGTGCGAAGGCGGCCGGCTTCATCACCGCGAAGTGCTGACGTCCGAAGGCTTGCGCCACCTCGTGCATGGGGGGCCGGTGCTCGCGCTCCCGCGAAAGCATCGCCATGACGAACTGACCGAGGCCGGGCGGCAACCCCGACGCGACCTCCGAGAGGGAGGGCAGGGGGCCGCGGGTGATGCGCTTGATAATCTGGCCGAGCCCTTCGGCTTCGGTGGGGCGCCCACCGGTGATGCACTCATAGACGATGATGCCCAGCGCCCACACGTCGGCCCGAGAGTCGACGTCGCGATCGCCATACACCTGCTCGGGAGCCATGTAGAGCGGCGTGCCCACCAGCGAGCCGGTCTGGGTGAGTGACATCAGCGTGGCTTCTTCCGTCGCTCCGGCGGCGCGAGCCGCGTCGCGGGCGATGCTCGACACCTTGGCGACGCCGAAGTCCAACACCCGCGCGTGCCCGCCGCTGACGATGACGTTCTCGGGCTTGAGATCCCGGTGGGTGATGCCAGCCGCGTGGGCGGTGGCCAGCGCCGAAGCCATCTGCGCCGTGAGATGGCAGGTCTCGGGTATGCCGAGGCGCCGATCGCGCACGATGCGCGCCCGCAGCGACTCGCCGGCGAGCAGATCCATGACCAAAAACGGCGTGCCCACTTCGGTCTCGGCCACCGCGTGCACCCGCACGATGTTCGGGTGAACCAGGCCCATGACCGTGCGCCCTTCGCGAAAGAAGCGCTCACGGGCGGTGGGCTCGCGCGCGTCTTCGGGACGCATGAACTTGAGGGCCACCCGCCCCCCGCTCTCCATGTCGGTGGCGGCCCACACCGTAGCCATGCCGCCCTGGCCGACGATGTGGTCCACCCGATAGCGCCGTGCGATGACGGTACCGGGTCCAGTTCGTTCGCTCGCAACCGATAGCACGGCAGGAGTCTAGCGACGTCCGTGCCACCCTGCACAGGAGACCCAAGCCCCATTTTCCGGCTGCCCGGCAGCGGGCGCGCGCCGGGGTCCAGCGGGCGCGCCCGCTCATGGCGTCAGCGAGCGCGTGCGGCGACCCGTGCGCGAGGCGCCTCCGGCGATTTCAGTCCGGCCTCGGGCGACCGATGCGCGAACATGCGCGCCAGCGCCGTGGTGACCATCTCGGCCCGAAGCCTGTCCTCGAACGCCAGATCGCGCGAGTCCACCGGGTAGAGCATGTCGACCAGCAGCGGCTCCACCACCGGGTAGGCGGCCATGGAGACCACCTGCAGAAACAGCGTGCGGCCGTCCACGTCGGGCGCGATGATGCCCGCTTCGCGAAGGCGCTCGAGCTCGGCGATGACCAGCTCGAAGGCCGGGAGGATCTCCGCTTCGAAGGCGGCTCGCCCTTTCTTGTCGGCCTCCCGACGAAGCACCGAGAGCAGCGCGCCGTGCTTGGCGAAGAACCGCTGCGTCAGGCTCACCAGGGCGTCGCCCAGCATACGAAACTGCTCTTCGCGGACGGGCCCGCTTCCGGTGAACAGCCCCGCCGGCCCTTCCATGAGCGCGCGCACGTCGTGGGTCACCGACTGGAGTGCCCGCCCCATAACCGCGCGGTAGAGCAGCTCTTTGTCTTCGAAATGGAAGTGGATGAGGCTGGTGGGCACCCGTGCGCGCTTGCCGATGGAGGTGAGGCGCGCGCCGGCGAACCCCTCGCGTCCGAACTCTTCCTCGGCGGCGTCGAGGATGCGTCGCTTCGACGCGTCGGCGTCTCGGACCTTCACGTTCTTCATCGGCCCGAGAGGGTAGCCCATCGCACGCGGCAAATGAAGGTCCCGGTGCGCGCGTACTGAACGAAAAGTATGGCGGCCTGTCCCAAGGTGCGACGCTCGTAGCGCCCCGAACGGTGGGAAAAATTCCGAGGTCGGTCGGTTCTCGTTGGCGTGTTTCGGTGCCGTGAGCTATCGAACTGACTTTATTGTCAGCTATGGGTGTAGCCATGTTTCTTGCTGCCAGAGCTCTGCCGTGTGTGTGGGTCGCTGCCGTCGTCGTCGCCTGCAGCAGCGGCGCCGCGTCTTGGGGAACGGCGCCCGCGGGTGCTGCGAACCTGGCGGAGGCCGGCTCTCCGCCCGCCGATGCCGCGCGTCCGGTGGCCGACGGGGCTGCGCCGCGCGAAGACGCCGAGGCCGATCCGCCCTCGGGCCCAGGCCTTCCGTTTCGCATCGAGGGCTACGGTGCAGGCACCGTGGGCGGCTTCGCTCCGGGGCACGACGTGGTGAAGGTCACGTCGCTCCTCGACGACGGACCTGGCACCTTGCGTGACGCCATTCGTGGGGCGAGGGGACCACGGGTGGTGCTCTTCGACGTGGACGGCGACATCTCCCTCGGGAGCCCGCTGGTCTTGCCCAGCGACATCACCATCGACGGCCGTGGCCACCTGATCACGCTCCGCAAGAAGGGCTTCGTCATTCCCGGAACCGACCAGATCATCCTCACCCATCTGGCGCTGCTCGACGTGGGGCCCGACACCGAGGACGGCGTGCAGATCGGCCACCCCACGAACGGGCCCAGCGAGCACGTGGTGCTCGACCACCTGCGCTTCGAGGAGACCGGCGACAACGGCGACTCCAAGAACGTCGACGAGGCCATCTCGGTGGTCTTCGGCAGCCGCTTCATCACCATCGCCTACTGCCGCTTCGTGCGCTGGGAAAAGGTCATGCTCTTCGGCAACGGCGACGCCGCCGCGGCGGTCGACGCGGAAATCCGCGTCACCGTGCACCACAACTGGGCCAAGGAGACGGGCCGCCGGCACCCGCAGGCGCGCTACGGCGTGTACGACTTTTACGACAACTTCTGGGACGACTGGCGCATGTACGGCTTCGCCTTCGAAAAGCCCTACCGCGAGGCCTTCGGCGCGCAGGCGCAAGACGGCGCGCGCATTCTCTTCGAGAACAACCTGGTGCGGCGCGATGCCCACCCCTACGACGCCTTCTCGCAGGCCAACGACGCGACCCGCTGCGAGACGGGCGGCCTGCTCGACGAGCGCGGCACCTGGGTCACGCCCGACTCCACTGCGCCGCTCGCCCACGGCGTCGGCTGCGCAAGCCTGGCCACTCCGTTGACCAGACCGTATCCGGCGCGCGTGGAGCCGGCCGACGCGGCGCTCCGTCGCGCGCTCGAGACCACCACCGGGAACGCGCCCTAGGCGGCTGGTGTTCCTAGCGTTGCGCGCACCGCAAGGCGCGACGATGACGCATACGGCGGCGCGTTCTACTGCGACAGGTGCGCTTCAGATTCGCATGTATGTCGCCGTCGCACCGCGGCAGCGAGCCAACGCATTGCCACGTGGCGTGATGGCCGACGCGGCGGCACCGCAGCCCAGGCTTGAGGGCGTCACGGCGACCGGCGGGGCGCGAGGGTCCGAACGTGTCCGTCGAAATGGCGGGAATTCCTCGAGGTCTCGCAGTGATGCTGGGCGAGGAGGAGCAACGCCTCGGTGCGCTCGTGCGTCTCCGAGAGCCGATCGAGTCAACTTGGTCGGTGGCGTCGCGGACGCTCGTGTCAATCGGTCCGCGGGTCGACGTCCGGCTCCGCGGGCTTTGCGGGCTTGGCGCGTTGTTGTGAGGAGTCCCGACGCGAGGGCTTGGTGACCGGTACTTCGTCCTCTCGCGCCGCGGGGGCAGCGGCCGGAGGATTGGTCCGTTGATTCTCCTCGTTCATGGGTCCGGCGATGATCCCGCCGCGCTTGACGATACCTGCCATGGTGCACCTCGACGGGATGCGCTGCACGCAGCGTGCCCCGACGGCCGTCGCGCGGGCGGCGTCGTGCTCCAACGGAGCGCCCTTGCGTCGTGGGTCACCGACGCGGCCCATCGCGCCCCACCTGGGGCGCTATAGCCGCCAGACGCAGATGCGACTTCGCAACGCTTGGCGCGCGACGGACCCACGGGAGCAGACCCGCCGGCGGGAAGCCACGCCCTGGGGTAACCGGTGTACGATGAAGGGCGATTGCCGACCGGGCGCGGGAACGAAATAGTGAAGTTCTCGGGTAATTGCGGCGTTTCTCAACGACCCAAAGCCGCAAGCGCGCCTTCACATGCCGCAGCTTCGACGTTGCGAGCCCCGGCACGCCGCGGAGCGTGCGCCTTTGAATGGGGTGCCGTGAGAAAGGGCGGACCACGCGGCGCTGGCGACGGCACGGCTGTTGCTCCTCTGGCATGGTTATGGTGACGAAGCGCGACGAGCGGCCCGACTTCGGGGAAGGGGACGCGGCGCCCGCGCCCGCGACCGCGCCCGCGCCCGCGCCCACGGTGGGCCACGCCCCGACCACCGACGATACCCAGGGGGCGCATTGCGAGGGCGTGGGAGCCACAGCGGAGTGGCCGCGCGCCGCGCACGCGGCCTCGCTCGCTACCCCCGAGGCGTACCCGCCGTCTGCGAACACGCCGGCGCCGGACGACGTAGTCCTCTCGCTCCTGGGCGCGCACGGCTACCGGGAGCAGAAGCACGAGAACGTTCGCGTCATAGGCGAGCCCGCTCGAGTTGCCGAGGCAGACGAAGCCTTGCGCGACGCGGTCCTTGCCCGCATCGCCGGCATCACCGGCTTCGATCACCGCAGCGTGGAGGTCCGGGTGCGGGGCCGTCACGTCACGCTGCGCGGCATCGTCGACGCCGCCCTTCGCGATGACATCGCGGCTGCGGTCGCCGAGGTGGTGGGCGTTGGCGGTGTCGAGAACGACCTTCGCATCGCCCGCGATCTCGACATCTTTCCGCGGCGCTCTTCGGAGCCGCTCTGAGCGCTCAGGCGCCCTTCGGCATCTCTTTCGGCAGAGGCCGCCGCGACCGTTGCGCAGGTAGTCGACGAAGATTTTCGTCGATGCGCGCGCGCAGTTCGTCGCGGTAGGTATCCTTGTATTGTGCAGGCTTCTATCGGCCCACGCCACTTGCTTCCCGGTGACCTTACTGGTCCGCGTGTATCCCACCGGGTTGCCGTCGCGACGGTCGAGCTGATGAAAGTGAAGGTCGTCGCTCCTGGTGGCACTGTGCAGTTCTACTGGGATTTGCAGCAGCCCGAAGCTGATCGATCCGGTCCACAATGCGCGGCCGCCACCTTCGGTCGCCTTGGCCTCGGGGTTCGCACGATGCGGAGCGGGGTGACGGCGTTTTGCGTTCTTTTTGGTCGCCATGGAATCGGTCCTCCGCCGCCCACGGAGCAACCGCCGTGCCTTCGGAGATCCGCGCGGGGCGCGCCGAACTTGCGTGTCTGCTCTGCGACGCGAGTGTGACGAATTGCCCCGTTGGGGCGGCCGGGCGCGAAGTCGCGTGTGTGCTGGATTTCAGCCGCCGCTGGTGTAGACCTCTGGCCATGAAGCTCTCTCGACGTCCCGCTTTCGGTTCGCTGCTCGCCCTCGCCTGCGCGGGCTCCGTGCTCTACGCCTGCGGAGACGATCCCGGCACCTCTCCGGACCCGAGCGACTCCGGCACGCCGGTGGCCGACGCCGCCAAGGACCGCACCACGCCGCCGCAAGACGCGCGGGCCGATGCGCCCATCACCGACGGCGGCCGCGACGCGACCGCCGACGTACCCGACGCGAACCTGAGCCCCGCGTCGCAGAAGATTCAAGCCGTGCGCACCGCCGCCACGTCGGTGACCGACGCGGGCACCGACGGCGGCGTCGTGAACCTGCCCATCGACAACGCCTTCGTAACCTATGTGCGGCCCGCGGTGGGCGCCGATCCGGCGGGCTTCTTCGTCCAGGCCGAGCAGAACGGTCCGGCCATCTTCGTGGCCGTCGATCCGGCAACGCTGACGCCGGTCCCGGTTGCCGGCGACGAGGTGTCGTTCAAGGCCACCGGCGTGCTCAACGTAGCGAGCCTTCGCGAGGTGGTGGCGCTCACCAACTTCACCCGCGTATCGCAGGGCAAGGCGCTCTCGTCGCTCCTGCAAGACCTCACCGCCGCCACCGACGTGGTCACTGGGCTCGACCGCTACGAGAGCGAGTACGTGAAGCTCTCGGCCACCGTCGCCACCGACTTCGTGGCCGCCGGCGCCGGCTCCGTCGGCGCGCAGGTAACCACCACCGGCATCACCGCTGCCAGCGCCAACCTTCGGGTGCGTTTGCCGCAGACGGTGCAAGAAGCCCTCGACGTCTCCAGCGCCTGCACGTTCACGCTCACCGGCCCCATGTGGCGCTTCACCTCCGCGGCGCAGCCGTCGGGCTTCGTCGATGCCGACGTCTCAGCGCTGGTTTGCAAGGCGCCCAAGGTCGCCGCGGCGGCGGCCACCAACCTCACCACGGTGGTGGTAACGTTCGATCGCAAGATCGCGCCGGCCTCGCTTTTGGCCGACGGAACGCAGTTCACGCTCAACGGCGGGCTCACGGTGAGCGCTGCAGTGCTCTCCGGTCCCAAGGAAGTGACCCTCACCACGTCGAGCCAAACCCCGGCCACGCCGTACACCGTCACCGTCGCGGCAACGCTGCAAGACACGCTCACCAAGGGCATCGACGCCACCGCAAAGACCGCCAACTTCCTGGGCTACGTCACGCCCGCGGTGGTGCGCCTCGACGAGCTCAACCCCGCGCAGGCGGGCGGAGCCGACCTCATCGAGCTCCGCGTCGTCACCGCCGGCAACCTCCTCGGCATCACGCTCGAAGAGAATCTGGTGAACAACAAGGTCATCCTCGCCACGTTGCCGAACCTGGCGGTGGCGGTCGACGATCTGGTGGTGGTGCACCTCGACGGAACCGGCGTCACCGACGAGACCACCAGCAAGACCGGCTGCGCGGGCGCGCTCTGCTTCGCGGGCGCGTGGGACGTGAAGGGCACCGTCGGCATGACCAACAACGCCCGCGTCATCGTCGCCCGCGGCCCCAACAAGGTGCTCCAAGACGGCGTCGCCTGGTTCAGCTCGGCGCTCACGCCCTCGGCCACCTGGTACCTGGAAGTGAACGCGCTCGCAGCCGCCACCCAGTGGGCCGACTGCGCCGGCGCGGCCTGCGCCAACAATGCAGAGGCGCTCCTCATCGGCGCCGACTTCAAGAACGTGGGCACTACGCCCGCCACCAACAGCTTCCGGCGCGTCGCGGCCACCGACACCAACGCCAAGGCCGATTGGGCCGTGGGCGCGAGCTCCTGGGGCGTTTCCAACCCCTGAGCGTCGTCACGTCACGTTGCTTCGAGGCGCCGCCTCTCCGCGTTGGCGGTGGCGGCGCTTCGGTTTTGTCTGCCGCGGAATTTCTTGGATTGCCAGCGGCGGCTCCCGCGTTGAAACTCGCACCATGTCCGCAGCCCCGCGTCCCTCGTCGCTCCCGGTCCTTGCCCTGCTCGTGCTCGCCACCGCAGCGCCGGGGTGCTCGGGGTGCGCAAAGAGCACCGCCGCCCCCGACGCGGCGCCGGCCCTCTCCTCCGCTGTGGTGCCCACCGCCGGCGCAGCTCCCTCGGGCCCCGCCACCGCCGGCGGCTCCGCATCGTCGGCCGCCGCCAAGCCCGCTGCGGCTGCCTGCGTGGTGAAGGGCGACGTCACGCTGGTCGACCAGGGCGTGCGCGCCGACACCGGCATCACGCTCGGGTTGGCCATCTCGGCCGTGGGCTACGCGAAAGGGCAGGGGACGCCCAAGGTGGCAACGTATGACGACGCTGGCGCGGTGACCGTCGCCGAGCTTTCTGAGCCCTTCGAGGCCCTCGACCGCAAACCCGAGAGCTCCGTCCGCAGGGTGCTCCAGCGGGTGACGCCGCTCGACGCCAAAGACGGCAAGGTGCGGGTATCGGCCGACTACGTCGAGACCACGACCGAGAAGGTGCGCCGCGTGCACTGCGGGCCCGAGGGTGCGCCGTTCATCTCGTTCGAGGGCCCGAGCCTCACGGCGGGCGCCGACGGCGCGACCCACGAGACCGTCGACTGCCGTACCGTGCAGACGGACAATGGCTTCGGCGCGGTGGAGAGCACCTTGGAGACCGATGGCCAGAAGATGACCGCGGCCTTGACCATCGGCGGCGTGGTGTATGCGCGCCGTGAGACACCCATCAAGGCGGGCGACAAACCCAGCGAGCGCTACGCGTTCACCATGCTGGGGGCGGCTCGCGGCGCCGCCGGATCTGTGTATGTTGCACGGTTCAACGGCAGCGTCATCGTTGCCCGGCGCCTGCCCGACGGGCCTTCCGATGCGGGCTACTGGCTCGGTACCGCCACCAACCCGCCGGCGGTGGCGCTCGATCCCGACGGTGAGCACGTCGCAGTGTGGACCACACTCATGGCCAAGCCGGAGCTGTATGCCATGCGTTTCGTCTTCGGAAGGAAGCCCGATGCGCCCAAGCCGGTGGCCATCGGCGAAAGCGCAGGGGTCGACGAGCGCAGCGCGGTGTTCGCGCTGGCGCGCGCCGCAGACACGCTGGTGGTCAGCGCCGAGCAAGTGGGCGGCAAGCGCCTCACCAAGCTCCGGCGCTTCGACGCCGAGGGCAATGTGCTGGGCACCACCCGCGTGGGCGCCGACGACGAGACCGTTCAGGAGGCGAAGCTCGCGGCGCTGCCCTCGGGCGACGTGCTGCTGGTCTACCTGGCGCTCGACCGCGCCAAGGGCTACGTGGTCAAACGCGCGGTGCTCGGCTGCGGCGACGCGCCCTGATCGCAGCCGCGCTTGCTGCCCGCGATGTGCCCTTGCAGGAAGGTCACCACCCGCTCGAAGGGGTCGAAGCCGAACGACTGCGCGATGGCCGGCCGCAGGTTGGAGTTGGCGTTCACGTCATAAAACACGCGCCGCCCACCTTCCGCCTCCAGGTACTCGATGCCGCCCACGTCGATGCCCCCTTCGCGGAGGATGCGGGCGCCATCGCGCACGGCTTCCGCCGGAACCTCGGGGTAGGGGTGGAACTCCACCGGCTTCACCGGCTCCTTGGTGGCCGCAGGCTGGAGCGATGGCACCGCGCAGTGGCCCTCGCCCTCGTCCGGGTTGCACACCTCGGAAGGGCACAGGTTGAACGCGCCGTGCGACACCACGCGCATGGCGTAGAGCAGCTCGCCGCCCAGGTACTCCATGCGCACGATGCCCTGCGCCGGCGGCAGCGGAAAGTACTCCTGGAGGAGCAGCAGGTGATCGGGCTCCCACAGGTCGGGTCGATCTCCGAGGAGCCTTTTTAGCTCGCCCGGCTCCGAGAGCAGGTACATGCGGGCGCCGCTTCCGCCCTGCTCGGGCTTCACCAGTGCCGGCCAGGTGCTCCACCGCGCGAGCGCCGTTTCGACGTCGTTGAAGGCCAGCGACTGCGGGTGTGCGATACCCAGCTTGTGGCAGAGCGAGCCCTGGGCGCTCTTCGAGAGCTCGAGGGCGAATGCCTGCGAGCCGTTGAGCACGCGCGCACCTGCGGTTTCGAGGGTGCGCATGAACGAGAGCGCCAACGGCACCGCGCGGGTGTTGCCGCGCACGTAGGCGCTGGGGCTCGCCTGGTTGAAGTACAGCGGCGCGCGCGGCGCAGCATCGACGTCGAAGGCCGCGGCCTTGAGGTCGAACGCCTCGAAGGCCACCCCCCGCCGCTCCAGCGCGGCGAACAGGGGCTTCTGCCACTCGGGGTGCTCGTAAAGGACGACCAGATCCGGCGTGCTCATGGGCACTGCTCTACCACTACTTGGCGGCAGGCTTCGGGTCGATGCGCAGCACTTGGTTGCCCAGCATGTCGACGATGTAGAGCTTGCCGTCGGGCCCGAAGACCATGCCGCCCAGGGCCCCTTCCGGGAGGCCGGTGTCGAGCCAGTTCACGGCCTCGCCCTTGAAGTCGAAGGCGGTGATGCGGCCGTTGGCGTTGTCGGAGACGTACAGGTATTCGCCGTGAATCTCCAGGCCCGAGGGCCGCGTGACCAGGCCTTGGCTCTGCGACACCACCTCTTCGATGGCGGCGCCGTCCATGAAGTCGCTGGCCACCAGCTCCTCCTTCTTGGGAGCGTTCTTGCTGCGCGTTCCGGACTTGGTGTCGAGCTTCACGATACGACCGTTGCCGGTGTCGGCGGCGTAAACCATGCCGTCTTGCGCGCGGAACGCCAGGTGGCTGGGCACGCCCTCGACCCGCTTGAACTGCCCGGCGCCGTACCAGCGAATGCTGCCGTCGGAGTGGTCGTCCATGCCCACGCCGTGGTCCTTGGCGAAGTCGTAGCGCTGAATGGCGCCCGACTGCCCGCCGAAGACCCAGTACACATTGTCGGCTTCGTGGGTGATGCCCATGCACAGCGGGCTCGAGTGGAGCATGTCGATGTGCGAGCCGAGCCCGATCGGGTCCTTCTTGCTGAAGATGGCCAGATCGCTGGTCCACAAGACCGGGCCCATGAAGTCGTTGGCGTTGCCCTCCATCGACCCATGCTCGTTTCGCGACTCACCGCAGGTGCCGAAGGTGCCCACCGATCCGAAGGTGGTGGGGTCGGCGCCGAAGGCGATGGCGGTCGGGCGGTCCATGAAGTGGTCCATGGCCGGCTCGTTGCGACGCTCCGAAGTGCGCCCATCGCTGGTGGCGTCGTGCACGATGACCATGCTGTTGTCGGTGGCGTTGACCACCCAGAGCTCGCCGCTTACGCGCGGATTGAAGTCGAGATCGGTGGGGCGCTTGAGGCGCGCCTCGGGACCGATAATGGTGGTGAGAGTGACCGACGCCGCGGTCTTGTCACCCACGCCCAGCTCGGGAGCTACCTGGGCCTTGGGCGTGGGCGCAGGCGCCGCTGCGGGGTCGGAAGCGCAGCCGAGCGCGAAGACGAGCGAGGAGCCGATGAGGATGTGTCGCATGGGGTAGAAGCCTCGGCAAGGCACGTGTTGTGCCAACGCGCGCCGCGCAAAAACCGCGGCAAACTAGGTACTTTCCTACCCCAATCCGCCGCGCCGTCAAGCGAGTGACTGACAGCAGTGCCAGACTTTACGGCGGAAAATCGGAAATTCCTGCGCTCACTTCGGGCCGGCGAGCTCGAACACGTCCCACGCTGGGGTGTGGTTGTTCTCGGTCTCCGGTTGGTTCCACAGGTAGAGCGCGGGGTAGGTCTGCACCACGCCGCCGCTGACGACGATCGGGGCCACGTAGAGTTGCGGCCCGTGGCCGGTGGCGTAGCGCGTAGAGGAGAAGACCATGAAGTAGTAGTCCTTCCCGTTCGCGCGCTTCACCTCGGGCGACCACTTGGGCCACGAGTTGGTGATGCCCGGGCTCTTGACCGTGGCGAGGCATGCAGGCGGATCGTTGGCCGCGAGCCGCGTGGGGGGGCCGCCAGCTCGTGGCATCACGAACACCTCGGCCGCCGGGTTGTTGTAGCTGGTGGCCGAGGGCCCGGCCGGTATGCGATTGGTCGCCAGGAAAGCGTCGTCGGCGGAGAACGTCGGGTAAAAGTAGTGGAAGGCTGGATCACTGGCGCCGCTGATGGCGGTGGCGGCGCCCCCCGCGCGATTCGTGTAAGGTACACTGAAAAGAGCGCCCGAACCGGTGATGGTGCCGGCGCCAGAGCCGGGCGAAGACGTGTAGACGATGGTCTTTCCGTCGTGGCTGAAGGTGGCAGCGGAGGCAGCGTTGGTGTCGCCGGTGCGGGCGACGATGCCCCATCCCTCGCCTTGATTGGTGTTGGGCGCCTCCAGGTTGGTCCACACAATTTCGGTCTTGCCCGCGATCGGCAGCATCGTCAGCGCGGTGTGATCGCCGTCCTGCCAGTGCGCCTTCGAGAACGCCGGCGCGTGCTGGTCGAGTCGGCTCAAAAGGGTCCGTGCGCTCGCCGTGAGAAACGGGGGCTCCGCAGCCGTGCCGTCGAGCGTGCGCAGGTTGACGAAGGCCGGGCCGCTGCCGTCGCCCGCCACCGTCGATACGGTCATGGCGACGTACTTTCCGTCCGGCGTCGAAGTGTGGCACGCCACGCACGCCGTTCCGGTCTGCGGAGGCGTAATGACCGTCTGCACCGTCTCGTCGCCCATGCGAAAGCCCTTGAGTACCGAGCCGCCGCTGGTGGTCCAGTAGACGACCGTTCCCGCGGCGGCCACTGGCGCAATCTCCATGGTGCCGTTGGCGCCCAGGAACGGACCGGCGGTGGTCTTGCCCCCGGGGTCGACTACCAGACTGCGAACGCGCACTTTGAGGGTCTGGCCCACGGCCACCGCAGTGATGGTCTTCCAGGTCGCGCTCACCAGTGTGTAGCCGCTCTGCCGGGTGTAGATGCGAAGGGGCGACTTCTCGCCGGGAATATCGAGACGAATCTCGAACAGGTTCTCTTGGTTCGGCGCGGTGAAGCGAAAGCGCGGGCGGATCCAGTTTCGCGGAATGAGCGACCCGAGCTCCGGCTCGTGCAGGCAAGGCCCGGTGCTGGCCGCGTCTTTGCCTTCGAAGAGCGCAGGGGCGTTGGCCGGAACGTCCACGTCGAGCACCGGCAGCTCAAAGTCATCGCGGTCGATGGTGGGCGGGATGGGCGGCTCGGCCTCGACGCCGGCGTCCGGGAACACCGACTGCAGCTCGGCGGTGGAGGTGTCGCAGGAGGCGAGGCCGGCTACCAGCCCCGCGCCCAGGGCTGCCCACAGCGGAACCGCTCGTTGCATCCATCTCACACGGCTACGGCTTTGGTCGTTCATGGGCGTTCTCCGGCGCACGGGTGCATCGTGCACGCGTTCGCGAGCGCAGTGGAGCGCTCTGCAAAGTCCGCACGAACTATACGCCAGCCCGGCCAAGAGAGGGACCCAGACGGTGCTATCCCTCGCGGACGGTTGCGTCAGGGACCCGTTTGCGCCGCGTCGATGGCGTCAGTGTGTCGTCGCCAGCGCGGATGCATCCGCGTCCTTCCCCTCGAGAAGCTCGCGGGCCTTGCGGGCGGCGCGCTCCAGGCTTCCCGGTCGCAGGGTCTCGACGACGCCCACACCCACCACGCCTGCCGCCACCCCGCAGGCGAAGGTCGCCAGGAGCGTCGTCTTCCGCGTACGGCTCACCAGGCGCAACGCCGGGATCACCCAGGGCGCGGCCTTCCATGCAACCCGGAGCAAGCGCTTCGCCAGATGAGGAGGACGCGTACCCGTCTCGGTGTCCGGGTAGAGGGCGTCCATGGCGGCGGTCACGAGCTGTTGCATATCGGTCGGCATGGGCACTACTGAGCGAAGGCCGTGCCACTGGCAAAACAGAGCCTGGCCCGATGCATTCCACAATGAGGCGAAGCGTCGCGGGGCGCTTTGGCACCCAGGTGAGGCGTCTTTGCCACGTTGTCGGCCGTCCTGAGAGCGGGCGCGGACAAACGGCGATGGCCGATCCTGCTACCAGGATCGGCCATCACACACCCGCGCTTTGCTACGCGGCCTTTGTTTCAGGGAGCGGCCTTGCCGTGACCCTGGCTGTAGCCTTCCCAGGGAAGTGCGAGGTAGGGGAAGCTCGCCAGGTACGGCTTGTCGTTGCTGTTCACGCCGTCGCTCACGGTGAGCGTGCCTTTGGCGAGGATGACCGACAGCAGCACGTCGGTCACGTCGGCTTGTTCCTTGGTGGCGTCCTTGCCGCCGGGAATCGAGCGGCCGTTGGGAAAGCTCGAATCGAGGCCCATGTCGACGCGCAACACGTCGCCCGTGGCAGCGAGCGGAATGTCGTGGCCGCTCGCGCGCAGGTTGATGGTGTCGATGATGTCGAGGCGGTTGTTCTTCAGCGCGTCGACGGTAGCCTGCGGCACGCCCAGGGCGGTGTAGATGCCGACCGCCTCTGCGTCGCGAACGATGACCGGGCTCAGGAAGTACGAGCCGAAGCGCTGCACGTCGCGGTTGGGGCGGGTGCGGTTGAACTTGTCCTTGTCCTGGATGCCGATGAGGGCTTCGTTCACCAGCGGCAGGCCGAGGCGCGACACCTGGACCCAGTCGCCGAGATCGTAGTCCACGCCGTTGTTTCCGCGGATGGTCGCGCGGGGGCGGCTGGCCGAGGCCCACACGCCGAGGGTGTTGTCGACGTTGGCGCCAGCGGCCGGCGGCTGCCCGTCGGCGGTGAGCTCGCTGGTGGGGATTTCGAGCGCGATGGTGTGGCAGTTGAAGCCGGAGACGCCGTCGGTGGCCTTGCCCTCGAGCAGGTTCGCGAGGTCGAATGTGCGTGCAAGATCCACGTAAAATCCGTCGTCACGGGGGCCGGCCCACACGCGGCCTGCGCCCATGGGGGTGATGAACGTGCTGGCGAATGCGTCGGTGTACCCGGCCTTGAGCTGGTAGGCCACGGCGTTGGTGCGCGGGCCGATGTTCACCGGAGCCACCGGCACGTCTCGGGCCACCACCTGGCGCTTGCCGCTGGCGAGCACCTTGACCACGTTGTAGGTCTGCTTCTGCCCAGAGAGCTGGGAGAAGAACTCCTTGCCGCCGCCCAGGGGCGCGCCGAGGTCGGCCGGGTCGACGCGACCCACGCGGCTGGTCTTGAACTTGATCTCGTAGGTGACCACGTCGTCGAGGCTCTTGTTGCCGCGCGCCACGTGAACCTCGTAGAGCACGTCGTCGGAGAACTTGTGGAAGTTGGGGCCGCCCGAGGGCTCTTCCAGAGGGTTGTACGAGGCCACCACGTACAGCTTGTCGTGGGTGCCGGGCGTAACCCAGGCCCAGAGGTCGGTGTTGTCGGCGGCCGGGTCGAAGGAGATCGAAGGCGCCTCGCGGTGGCTGGAGGCGCTGGCCACGGCGGCGAGCGAGGAGAGGGCCACGGCGGCCACGGAACCGGCAAACAGATGACGAGCTTTCATGAGTCTTCCTCTTTCACTTGCCGAGCACGTAGACGGTGCCGGAGTTGTTGGCGGAGCGATCGGCCCAGGCGAACACGTCCGCGCCCTTTGCGCGGTGGAGGCCAGCGGCTTCTTCGAAGTTGCCGAAAACGTCGGTGAGCAGGGTGGTGCTGCGGTCCGACACCTTCACTTGATACACGGCGTCGGTGCCCTTGCCCGGCTCGCGGCCGGAGATGAAGAGCGTCTTGCCGTCTTGCGAGAGCGCGACGCCGGCCGGATAGCCGAGGCCGATGCTGTCTTTGAACACCTCGGGGGCGCCGCCATTGGCGATGCGGTACACCGCGGAGCCGGCCTGGCTGCGCGCGTCGGCGACGAAGATGGTTCCGTCGTCGGCCAGAGTGATGCCGCTCGGCGCTTCGAACGGCTCGCCCATGGCGACCGCGCTGCGACCTCCACCAGCCACGCCGATCTTCATGACGCCGACCCGGTCGTCGGCCTCCCGACCCGTGAAGTACACGGTGCTGCCCAGTACCTCCAGGCCGCGCGGCTGCGTCTTCTCGCTGCCTGCGAGCAGCGCCGGCGTGCCGCCGGAAATGGGCAGGGTGAAGATGGCGCCCTTGTCTTCGTCCTCGCCGTTGTCGGCGCCGGAGTCGGCCACGAACAAGGTCTGTCCGTCGCCCGAGATGGCGATGCCGAAGGGCGCCACCAAAGGAGCGCCGGAGGCGAGCTTGGTCACGCCGCCGCCGGTGGCAGCCGACACGAACACCGCGGGGGTGCCGTCGGCTGCAATGGCTGTAAAATACACCTTGTCGCCTTTGGCGTCGGGTGTGGCATCGAGCGGTGAAACGAAGTCCGCCGAGTTGGCGGCGGGCGTCACCGTGAGCTTCTTGGGCTCCGCGTCGCCGTCGCTACTGCAAGCTACGACCACCGCGACGCTGAGCAGCGCGGCTCCTTTGAAGCTGGCGGCCCATCGTCCACGCGTTCTACCCGAGCTCGCGCGCTTGGACGTGTCGGCACGCCTGGTTTTCTTCATCATGTCCCGTGACCTCCTCGCGCATCACTACGAGGCAGCCTCCGGTTGGTTGCGCGAAATTCCGCAGGCCCGGTGACAACGTGCGTAAAGGCAGGCTTTTTGCCGCGATAACGCCGGTCAGCCGACCACGCCGAACACCAGCTCGGCGGTCGCGAACAGCGCGCCGCCGGCTACGAGCCCGATAACGATGGCCACGCCCTTGGCCACGATCGAGTCGCGCGACCAAACGCGCCGCCCTTCGAAGACGATGCGCGCCCAGATGGCGAGCACGATGATGGCGAGACCGAACCCGCCGTAGCGCGAGAAGGTGAGGTCGAGCACCTCGCCCCCGATGAGCGCGCCCAGCAGCAGCGCACCGGCTCCGCCCAAGGCCACGGTCATCTGTTTCTCGCGAAGGCCCAGCAGCGCGCTCGCCAGACCTGCGGCGCCGATGGTGCCGCCCACGATGGCCTGCACCGAGCCGGGATACGTCTCGGGCGCCAGATTGGAGATGACGGGCCACCCTTCGGGCTCGTGCAGCCGTCGAAAGAGGCCACCGGCACAAGCTACGCTGAAGAAGCCGACCACCAAGGTGGGCACCACGCCGCTCCCTCCGCCGTCGTGCGAGCGGTGGTTGAACTCCCGCAGCGGCGGTTCGCCCCGAAGCTGGCGACCATAGGCCATCGCTGCCCGAGGCTGGATCTGCCGGAGCGATTCCGGCGCCGCCTCGAGCTCGATCTCCAGGGGGCGGCGCGACCCCGAGCCCGAGGGCGGCGGCGGAACTGGTGAGGCGCCACGGCCCGAGCTCGGCCCCGCACCGGCGATGGCCGAGATGGGAATGGCGGCGGCGATCTGCCCGGATGAGTGGCGAACCGGCGCGGCGCCGACCGCGGCCATACGGACCGACGGATGCGAGGGCGGAAGGCCGAGGCTCGGCACCTCGAGGCCCAGGGGCGGAGCCGGCGGCATGGGCGATGCGCGCGGAACCGGAGACCGCGGCGGCGCCGAGGCCAAGCCCGGCAGCTCCAGATCGGGCACCACCGGAGGTGGCGAGGAGAGGGGCGCGATCTCGTCGTCGAGCTTCGCCAGCTCCAGATCGCGGAGCAAGTGCCGGGTCGACGTGTACCGCTCGGTGGGGTCGCGGCGCATGCACCGGGCGACGATGCGCGAAACGCTCCGAGGAATGTCGCGGACGATCTTCTCGAGCGGCGGCGGCTCGTGGGTGGCGATGGCCACGTAGATGGCGCCCGCCGATTCTCCGTCGAAGGGATGCGTGCCCGACAGCAGCTCGTACATCATGATGCCCAGCGACCACACGTCGCTGCGCGCGTCGGCGTCGCGCGTGAGCCGCACCTGCTCCGGCGCCATGTAGCGTGGCGTGCCCAACGTGCTGCCGGTGACGGTGACCCGCTGTTCGTCGTTGCGAATCGCCGAGATGCCGAAGTCGAGGAGCTTGGGGACCAGGCGCTCGCGCTCGGTGGCGAGGAACACGTTGTCGGGCTTGAGATCGCGGTGCACCACGCCCTTTTCGTGGGCCTCGCCCAGCGCCTCCATCACCGGCCCCAGGAACTCGAGCACGTCGGCGACGCTCAGCAGGCCGCCCTTGGTGACGTGGTACTCCGCCAGGCTCACGCCTTCGAGCAGCTCCATCACGATGTACGGAACGCCGGACGCCGCGTCCACGTCGAGCACCTCCACCACGTTGGGGTGGCGCACCATGGTGGCGGCCCTTGCTTCGCGCAGGAAGCGGGCGACGAACCCCGGCCGCTTGGCCAGCTCGTCGTGCAGCACCTTGACCGCCACAGGCAGGTTCAGCTTGGTGTTGCGAGCGCGGTAGACGACGCCCATGCCGCCGCTGCCGAGCTCCGCTTCCAAGACATATTTGCCGCCGAGGAGGTCCCCGACCTGCGTGCCCATAGGCTGAAGCGTACCCGTTTCGCAGCCCATCGGGATATCCAAAGCGCGCTCGATGCCGAATCCCGACGCGCGCCCTGCTTCGAAGTTTTAGGCCTTTCGGCGTCTCGGCTACCGAAAGAGGCCGTCGGCGTCGGCCTTGGCGAGGTCGGTGCGGAGGCCGTCGTAGTCGCTGCCCCCATCGACGCGAAACGCATCCGCGCCGAAGATCTGCCGGATCTCTTCCTTCATCGCCCCCTCGCCGGCGGCCACGAAGGCCTCGCGCAGGGCGCTGCGCTCCGGTTCGGCGAGCGCGGTTCCCACGGCGATGAGGTCGGACGGAACCGCACCGAAGCTGTGCAATACGCGCATGGCCACACCGGTGACCACGGTCCATTCCTCGTCGCTGTCCTTGCCCTCGCGGGGGCGTGCGTGGGTGCCTGTCACGTCGGCGGCGCCGTCGACCACCGCGCGGATGGCCGCCCGGTGCGAGCCGTGAAACGCTTCGACGCGGAACAGCGTGCGCGGGTCCACGCCGAGCGACTTGAGCCCCACACGGGGCACCACGAAGCCGCTGGCGCTCCAGGCGTCGACCCAGGCTGCACGACTCTGACGGAGGTCGGCGAGCGTGTGAATGGGCGAGTCAGCGCGCACCAGCAGCACAGACTCGTAGCCCGTGTGCTCGCCGCGAACCACCGAGACCAGCGGCTCGGCGCGGCCTTTCGGCACGCGCACGTAGACCACCGGCGGCAGCCAGGCGACGTCTACCGTGGCCGCATCGACCTCGCGCGCGAGCGCCTCGTAGCCGCCGGCGTACCGCAGCACCATCGGCGTGCCGATGCGGTCGCTCATCCAGACGCGCAGCCGTTCAGCCGCATCGCGCGTGCCGGAGTCTTGCGAGAAGTAGCCGAAGGTCACGCTCATACAGCTCCGCAGTCTACCGCAAAAGTCGGCGTAAATCTGGGCACATCGCGCGGTGCGCGCGCTCGCCCGAGGTGCCCACGTACCTGCGTGCGAGCGGCGGGTCCCGAAGGTCAAAACGTTTCCGTCGAAAGGACGGGAATTCCTCGAGGTCTCTCAGGAGTGCTAAGGTCGGAGCCCGAGCGTCTCCGTGGATTTCGTCTACTTCGTCATCCTCACCTCCGCCCTCATCTTCGTCCACGAGTTCGGGCACTTCGTGGTGGCGAAGTTTTTCGGCGTCAAGGTGCTCACTTTCAGCATCGGCTTCGGGCCCAAGCTCCTGCGTTTTCGGGGGAAAGAGACCGAATACTGCCTGGGCATTCTGCCCTTCGGCGGCTTCGTGAAGATGCTCGAGGAGTCGAAGCAGGAGGGCCCGCTGCTCCCGGAAGAGCGCGCCCGATCCTTCGAGGCCCAGGCGGTATGGAAGCGCATTCTCATCGTCCTGGCCGGGCCGGCCATGAACCTGCTTTTCCCGATTCTCCTCTACACCACGGTGTTTCTCGAGGACCGCACGTTCTCGCCACCGGCGGTGGGCACAGTGGAGTCGGGCAAGGCCGCCGATGGCAAGCTCATGCCGGGCGACGTGGTGGAGTCCATCGACGGAACGCCGGTCACCAGCTTTCCGGAGATCGAGGCCATCGTCTCGAGCAAAGCGGGCGTACCGCTCAAGTTCGCGGTGCTCCGCGACGAGAAGAAGCTCGACGTATGGGTCACCCCCAACGACGAGGTGCACTACCGCGAGCCGCGGGAGCTCGATCTGGTGGTGCACGCCGGCCGGGTCGGCATCTCGCCCCGCTTCGCCGCGCCGGTCATCGGCGTGCGCTCCGATTCCCGAGCCCACAAGGCGGGGCTCCGCACCTTCGATCGCGTAGTGGCCATCAACGGCCGCCGGGTCGAGCGCTACGTCGACCTGGTGGCCATCCTGGCGCAGAACCGGGGCGACTCCGTGCGTGTAGAATACATGAGGCCCACCGGCGTCACCGTCCTCGGCGGCCTCGCCGACATCGCGGTGGTCGACGCCGGAGAAATCGACCTCACGCCCACCCCGAAAGATCCCGAAGCCAAGACCGACGATTTTGCGCTCCGGGAGCGCGACGTCCTGGCGCGCATGGGTATCGAGAGCTCGGAGATGTACGTTTCTTTCGTGCCCAACGGTTCTAGCGAGTGGCAGGCTGGGCTTCGGCCAGGCGACCGCATCGTCACCTTGAACAACCTGGAGCAGCGCCGATGGAAGGCCTTCATCGACGAGCTCGAGCGCAAGCCCAACGACGTGCACGCGCTCAGCTGGAGCCGCGACGGTCAAACCCTCTCCGGCCGCTTCCAGATTCGCAAAGAGAGCTGGAAAGACGATGCCGGGCAGCCCCACGAGCAGTACGTATTCCGCACCACCCATTGGCTGCCCGAGGCGCCGTCGCGGACGGTGCCAAACCCACACCCCTTCCTGTACGCGGTGCGGCGGGGCGTCGGTCAGACCGGCGACGTGGTTCGCTTTATCTTGGTGGGCTTTCTCCGCATCGCGCAGGGGAGGGTGAGCTTAGCCACCGTCAGCGGTCCCATCACCATGTACGACGTGGCGGGCGAGGCCGGGGCCAAGGGCACTGCCGACTTCCTGTGGGCCATGGCGCTGGTATCGGTGAACCTCGGGCTCGTGAACTTGCTGCCCATCCCGGTGCTCGACGGCGGTCACTTGCTCTTCTTCGTCATCGAGGGGATCTCCCGCCGAAAGATGTCGGTGAAGATTCGCGAGCGCGCCAGCCTCATCGGTATGGGCATACTCCTGGCGCTCATGATGGTCGCCTTCAAGAACGACGTCACCCGTCGCTGGGACGACATCGTCGTCTCGGTCAAAGACGTGTTCACGTGACCGGTGTGAGCGGAGCATAGGCTCCACCGCGTAGCGCGAGCGCGGCTGCTCGCTCTACGACAGCGCGTTCACGCCGATAGACGGCGCGCATCCCCAGAAAGAGCGGCGGCAAGAACGCGAGACCCGTGAACGCCGTGAGCAGCGGTGGCAAGAGCAGGAGAATGGCGCCGGGGATTGCCGCTGCCAGAATCGAGATGCCCCACGCATGGACCCACCCGCTCGGTGCGTGCGCGAGCTCGTCGAGCGACATCTTGCGGTACTCGAGCACGCGCCGAACCACCAGCGCAGCAAGCACCAGGTGTACGTGCCCGACGATCAAGAGGCTCGTGAGAATCCATTTCCCGAAGTCTGCGTTGGAGTCGTGGGTGCTGGCCAAAAGCCCATGCAGCGTGAGCGGAAGGAGGAGGCAGGCCGCGACCATCGGCAGCGCCAGGCTGGGCAGCTCCAGCGCAGCGAGCCGCGCGTGCATTGCGCGGTAGGGGTGGCTCGACTCCAGCGCGGCGAGCGCCCGCGCCGGATCGGCCTCGCCCAAGGTCTCCAGCGCCGGCGCCTTTCGGTAGGCAGGCAGCGCAGCGACCAACAGGCGCGCCGCGACGAGCGTCACCACCATGAGCGGAATCGCCCACTCCAGGGTCACCACCGACGCACTTTGGTAGCGGGCCGACGCCTCGCCTTCGGAGCACCCGCTCGCAAAGGAGAGCGCGGCCATGGTCAGCGCGGTCGCGATCCCGAACGAGCCGCTCACCACCCGCGACCAGCGGGCCGCGTGGATGCGGCGCAGCGGCGAAGCCACCGGCGCGAGTCGTTGCCGCATCTCCGAGAGCTCTGCATGGCGCGCTTCGACGAAGGTCGGTGAGCGGTACGCGTGTTCGAACATGTGTCGCCTCTTTGCCGCACGTAGCGTGCAAGAGCCGAGCCCCGACGTTTCTGGGCAAATTGGCTCGATCGCGGACGCCAAGCGCGTGAATCGTGCGAGGCCCACCGGGCGCGTGCCGCAGCCTTTTCGCTCTTTAGAGACCCCGAGCCGCGAGCGTGCGCGCCACGGTTGCGTAGAGCGCCCGCGCGTCGAACCCCGTCGACCAGCCGATTTGCGCCCAGTGGTCGGCGTCGATCTCGTCGAGCACCTCGCCCCAGCGCTGCGACGCCGCGGGGACCACGCCGTCGTTGGCGCCGGCGCGACGCCAGAGGAACGCGTACCCCGGCGCTAGCAGCGCGTTGACCGGCAAGAGCCGGTGGTTCACCGAGCCCACCACGCTCGCGTAGAGCACGCTCGGGTGATCGACCACCCTGCGATTGAACGCGGCCATGTGCGGCGTCGTGAGGTCGTAGAGCCCGTCGAGATTCAAGCCCAGGTTGGCGAGGAGCCGCCGGGTGGTCTGGAGATCGCCGAGCACGCTCGCGCCGCGGTCGGCCAGCGGCGTGCCGAAATGCGGGGTGCCGACGGTGACGAGCGACGCCACGGCGTCCGCGAGGCCCAGCTCGGCGATGGCGTAGCGTGCGTCGAGGCCTCCCATGCTGTGGGCGATGATGTTCACCCGGCCGTTCAGCCGCCGTACCTGGGCCTCGAGCTCGGCAGCTCGCATGGCCACACTCGCGGTCGGCGAAACCCGGGCCACGTGCACCACGTGGCCGGCAGCCTCCAGCGCCGCGCGTATGCCGCGGAAGTACGCTGGCCGTCTCGGTACCCCCAGCGCATCGAAGCCAAAGTACCCGTGCGCGAACAGGATCGGCAGCCGGGTCGGGCCGACCCGCACCGGGAGCCGCGAAGCAGCCTGCGCGGGAATGTCGCCGGCGCCTCCCGTTGCCTCGCGCTCTGTCTCCCGGTCCCCTTGCGGAAGGTGTGGCAGGGGCTTGGGGGAGGGAACGTCGCGGGCTTCTTCCGCCGCCCCCCGCGCAAGCTCCCTTCGACCGCCACGCCATCGCACGAACGCGCGCACGAGGACGTCGGCGGCGGTCGTGAGCGCCCACACCAGGAAGAACGCAAGGACCGCAGACCCCATGGCTCCACCATGTAACGCGCCGCGTCAGTGTGTCAAGCCGCGCTGCAACTCCGCGAAATCAGATGAGGGTTTGAGGCCGCACGTCGGTCCGAACGGCGATCCACGTCGCCATGGCTCGCGCCCTTCGCGACCCCTCGCGAGCCCGCGAGCGCGTCGCCCAGGCCCTTCCACCCCATGGATCTCTCAGCAGTTTCCACGCTCCCGACGCGTGCGCGGGCACCTTCGCGGCGCTGGCTTGTGCCTTGCAGCTTCGCCGGTTCGTGAACCTCCGCCGAATTGCCCCACTCCTGGTTCTCCTCGCCGCCGGTGCGGTTGCCCTTCGAGGTCGCTCGGCGAAAGCCGACGATCCCGATCCCAAGGGACGTAGCGAGCGCTGCGCAACCCGCCTCTCGATCACGCTGCTCGGCAAGAGCGCCGACGCCGCGCTGCTCGCTTCGGCGAAGCCGGAAGACTCCATCGATTCCATGCTCACGTCGCCGGCCTTCTACGACCGCTTCGCGAGCTTCGTGAATGCGCAGTCGAACGGCGCCCCCGCCGCGAGCCCCTTGCAAGACCCGGTGTACTTCCTGGCGCGGCACATGATCGAGCAGCGCAAGCCCTGGCGCGATCTCTACATCGGCGCGTACAACGTGCGGGCCGCCGCCGATGGCAAGAGCCTCGACATCATCGAGGACGCAAACGGCCTCGGCTACTTCCGCACCGCTCCTTGGATGGTGCGCTACGCCGGCAACGAGTCCGAAGGCGTGCGCATCTCGGCGGCCTATCACATGATCCACGACACCACCGGCTTCCAGGTGCCCGCTTCTGTGGCCAAGCCCGGTGAAGACCGCACCGCCACCGGCCGCAAGGCCGACGCCTGCAAGAACTGCCACTACGATTCGTGGTTCGCGCTCGACAAGGCCGCCGCGGTCCTCTCGCGCAAGAAGGTGGCCGCCGATGGCACCGTGAGCTTCGACCCGACCAGCATCACCGCCACCGCGCTCTTGAACAAGAACCTGGCCAGCGACAAGGACCTGGTCACCACGCTGGTGAGCTCCGAAGCGTGGAAGTTCACGCAGTGCCGCATGGTCTTCAACTTCCTCTACGGGCGCCCGGAGAACCAGTGCGAAGCCCCGCTCTTCGACCAGTGCGTTGCCGCGCTCGAGAAGGATGGGACCATCAACGCAGCCCTCGCCGTCGTCGTGAAAGACGCCTCCTTCTGCCAGTGAGAAACACCATGAAGACCTCGCTCACGACCGTTTCCCTCGCAGCCTTGCTCGCGTCGTCGCTGCTGGCATGCGCCGCGGAGGAAGACGCCCTGGAGACGCCGCAACCTGGCGCATCCAGCAGCTCCGGCGGCACCGTCGACCCCCAAACCCTCGAGTGCACCCAGAAGCCGCAAGGGCGAACCTACGTCGACTTCGGCGGGGTCGACCTCGCGACCACCCGCATCAACGAGAACATTGGCGTCAACCGCGGGCGCATCAAGCCCTACGCGGTGCTCGCAGGCGAGTACACCCGGGTTCTGGGCGCCGCACCGGCGAGCCTCGCCGCGCAGGCCGGGTCCTTCGACGTGCCCGCGCCGCGCTACTTCGAAGAGCCGCGCGCCACCGGCGTCGGCATCAGCGCCATGTACGGGGTGAGCTTCGAGGGCGCTCTGATCGTGGCCAAGGCCGGCGGCAAATACGCCGCCGCGCCCGACGCTACCACCGCGCCGGCAGAGTGCGCCGCGTTCCTCGGCAAGGCCTTCAGCCGCACGCCCGACACCCAAGAAATCGACAACTGCGCGACCTTCGCCACCACCAAGCTGGCCAAGGAAACGAACCCCCAACGCAAGTGGGCCTACGTCTTCGCCAACGTACTCACCTCCACCGGCTTTCTGACGTACTGAGGCTCCCCCATGAAGAATCTCTCGCGACGCGGTCTTCTCAAGGGTTTTGCCGGTGCAGCCGGGCTCATGGCGGGGTCGCGGCTGGGCGGCCCGCTACTGCGCAACGCGTGGGCGGCCGGTGAGCCGTCGCACCTCGTCTTCATCTACTTGCCGGGCGGCTTCAACGCGGCGCTCGGCGGCGTGGCGGCGCCGTTCGTCACCGGCAACAAGTTCGGCCTCACCGCCACCAACATCATGACCGTGGGTAGCGGCGTCACCACCGACAAGGCCACCATGGGCACGCTGCCTGCGTTCGCGCAGCAGCACTGGTTCTCGGTGGGCACGCGCCACGGCGTCTCCAGCCACACCACGCCCGACAACAGCAACGGCGGCGGCGAGCGCGCCCTCACCCGCAAGGGCACCACCAGCTACCTCACCCGCCTGGCCAGCGTCATGGGCGGCGACTCTGCGCTCAAGGCGGTGCACCTCGGCGACTACCCGGCGTACCGCACCCAGCCGGCCACCGGCGGCGTCTCGCTCCAGCGCATCAGCGATCTCGGCACCGCCATCAAGGCCCTGGGAGCCGGCGCGGCCGACCCCAACGCGCCGGATCGTGCCATCGCCGGCGACGGCGTGGCCGCAGCGCAAGCCATCTCGAAGCAGCAGATCGACGCCAATGCCGAGAGCCTCCTCAGCGTCAACGAGGCCTACGACGCCAGCATCGCCACCTTCCGCAAGCCGGCCCCCAAGCCGGTGACCTTCAGCGAGATCTCCACAGCCTACGGACTCGGTGGCGCCACCGGCGTCACTGGCTTCGCCTCGCAGCTGGCGGGCGCCGAGGTCATGATCCGCGCCGCCGATTCCAACGTGGTGTCGGTGTTCGACAGCGGCTTCGTGGGCTGGGACTTCCACCAGGTCGCGGGGGGCGTATCGCAGAACATGCTCTTCTCGCGCAATCGCCTCCTCGGCGCCGGCAGCTTCGACGACCGCCTGACGCCGCTCAAGGCGTTCATGAGCCGCATGCTCAACCTGCCAGACCGCAACGTCGTGGTGGCCATCACCGGCGACTTCGTGCGCGTCCCCAACGGCGACCACGGCGACGGCGTCATGACCGCGGTCTTCGGCAAGTACGTCAAGCAAGGCGTCAGCTTCGCCTGCGACGGCAACTCACGCTTCAGCGGCGCCACCCCCGGCGTCGACGCGCTCTGGGCCGGACTGGCCGCGGCGCTCAAGGTGCCCGGCAATCCGTTCGGCGCCAACCCCCACGCGCTCGTGTAGAGCGCCCGGCGCACCGCATCACCAAGGCGTTCGATTCTAACGGTGGCGTTAGGACATGCCGGCTTTGCGCAAAAAGTGCGCCCGTGATGCATATTGCATATGGCTGTAATTGCGACGTATTTTGCGACACTGGGGGCACAAGTGTCGGAATTTTCTGCGGTTAACGGGTATGTAATGATTGCGTAATCGTCATGTTTGCTTAACATGCCGCCTCCGCATGCGCGAAGCAGCCATCGAAAAATCCGATCCCGAGTCGACCGATTTGCGCGCCAACGCGCGCTCCATGGCCACGCGCTGGGTCGCCGGCTGGCGAGACGTCTTCACCGGCAAGACCCTGGTGGCCGACCTACTTGCGGGGCTCACGGTCGCCGCGGTCGCGTTGCCCCTCAACGTCGCGCTCGCGAAGACCTCGGGCCTCCCTGCGTCGGCCGGTCTAGTCGCAGGGGCCATCGGCGGCATCATCGCGGGGGTGTTCGGCGGTACCGCGCTGCAGGTGACGGGGCCCGCGGCGGCGCTCTCCACCATGGTGGCTGCGGTGGCGTTCGAGTTCGGTGCGACCGGCGTGGCCGCTGCGTGCCTGATGATAGGCGTCGTGCAGATCGTCCTCGCGCTGGTGGGAGCCGGTCGCGTCGCGAAGTTCGTACCCGAGTCCATCCTCGCGGGTTTCACCACCGGCGTGGGCCTCAAGCTGCTCGACCAGAAGATCCCCGAGCTGCTGGGGTTCGATGAGATCTACCACTACAAGCTCATCGACCTTGCCGGCATGATGCACCAGCCGCAGTGGCTCCATCACGTGAGCTGGCACGCCGCGGTCTGCGGCCTGGTGGTGGCCTTCATGGTCACCCGCCTCAAGGCGTTCAAGCGCTTCCCCGCAGCCATCATCGGCATCGCCCTCATGACCTTCGTCTCGGTGTACTTGCACTGGGACGTGGAGCGCGTGGGGGAGGTTCCCGCGAGCTTTCCCCGGCCCTCGCTGCCGCTGGTAGAAGACGAACGCTGGTTCGATCTCGCGGCCAAGGCACTGCCGCTCGGGCTCCTGGCCGCGGTGGAGTCGCTGCTCAGCGCCCGCGCCATCGAACGCCTCGCGCCCGACGTCCGACGCCACCACCCGAACCTCGAGATCTTCGGGCAGGGCATCGCCAACCTGGGCGTGGGGCTCTTCGGCGGCATGCCGGTGTCCGGCGTCGTCGCGCGCTCGGGCGTCAACGTGCAGAGCGGTGGGCGCACCCGCCTCTCGGCCACCTTCCACGGCGTGCTGCTGGTGATGGCGGTGCTGTACCTGTCGCGGTTCATCGCCCAGGTACCCATCGCCGCGCTGGCGGGTCTGCTCAGCGTGGTCGGTGCCCGGCTCATCGAGTGGCGCGAGCTGCTGCACTTCGCCAAGCATCATCGCATCGAGGCGGTGGCCTTCGTGGTCGCGGCGGCGGGCACGCTCTCGGGGCACCTCATCACTGGGCTCGCGCTCGCAGGGCTGGTTCACCTGGTGCATCGCTTCGTCAACCGCCACGAGGCCGCGCAGCAGCGCGAGCTGGCCGAGGCAAAGTCCAAGGGCACGCGCGCGGTCGTCCAGCCGCAAGAGAGCGAGGGTCGCAAGCCCGGTCATTGGCAGGCGCTCCCGCAACACCACAAGTGGCTCACCAACATCCAGGGGCGCTCGCTGCGCGCCAAGAGCGCCTTCGTCCACGAGAATGCCTCGGTGGTGGGCCAGGTGGTCATGCGCGACCACGTTCACGTTGCCGCCGGTAGCTCGGTGCGCGCCGACGAGGGCACGCCCTTCTTCCTGGGCGAAGACACCAACCTCCAGGACGGCGTCATCGTCCACGCCCTCAAGGACCGCCACGTGCTCGTGGCGGGCGAGCCCTGGGCGGTGTACGTCGGCAAGCGCGTCTCGGTGGCCCACAACGCCATCGTCCACGGCCCATGCTTCATCGGCGACGACACCTTCATTGGCTTCAAGGCGGTGGTGCACGACTCGGTGGTGGGCGCCCACTGCTTTATCGGCCACGGCGCCATCGTGGTGGGGGTGGAGATTCCGGAGGGGCGTCTCATCCCCAACGGCCGCATCGTCGACTCGGCCGACGCGGTGGCGCTCTTGCCCACGGTCGCCGCACACCATGCCGAGTTCAACGAAGACGTGGTGGAGGTGAACCGCGGGCTGGCGGCGGCCTACCACGAGCACGACGGCACTTCTGCCCGCGCTGAGCGGGCACTCGAGGCGCGGGCGCGCCCGATACCCACCGCGAGCTGGGACGAACGGTGGATTCCGCAGACGGACAAGGAGCGATTCTGATGGTTACGGGATTCTTGATCGGCCTCCTCGGCTACCTCGCGTACCTGTCGACGCGTTGTTCTTTTCGCGTCGACGAAGGGCATTTGGGCGTGGTCACGACCTTCGGCGCCGCAGCCTTCGAGGGCAAAGGCGCGAGCGCCCGCGTGGTGACCCATCCGCCGGGCATCCACTTCAAGTGGCCGTGGCAGAAGGTCCTGGTGGTCTCCATGATGGAGCAAAACCTGGAGCTCTCGGGCGAGACCGGCGGGCAGCGCGCCATGGCCCACGACGGCACCATGCTGCGCTTCGACTCCATCTTGCGCTACGTTCCCGATCAGGCGCGCCTCGGGCAGTTCCTGTTCGGCATGAAGAAGCCGCTGGAGCACATCACGAACCTGTTCTCGTGCTTGCTCCGCAACGAGATCGCCAACTTTCAGGTGGCGCGCGCCCCCAAGCGATCGCTCCCCCCGGCGGGAGCCGAAGGTGCGGTTCTCTCGGCCCGCGACTTCGACAGCGAGGCCGGTTCCTACGCGCTCATCCGCCGGGAGCGCGCCTTGCTCAACGAGCGCATCGAAGACTTCTGTCGCGATCGCATCGCCGACCACTACGGCGTGCGGTTCAACGCGGTGGACCTGGTCGACATCTTGCCGCCCGACGAGCTGGCCGAGGCGCTCAATGCGGTCATCAACGCCCGCACCGAGGCCGAGGCGGCCTACTTCCGCGCCGAAGGCGAGTGCCAGCAGCGGGTGCTCGGCGCCAGCGAAGGCGTGGAGATCGCCCGCGCCCGGGCGCGCGCCGTGGAGACCGAGATCGACACCCTCGGCGGCTTCCTGGTGCAGTTGGCCAACCAGGGCACGCTCGCCCCGTACGTGCAGCGGCGCCGCGCCGAGGCGCTGTCGGAAGCTCGCACGGTCTTCATGAAGGAGGAGCGCTCGTGAGCGACAATCTGCAGCTGGTGCTGGGCCTGCTCGCGGGAGCCTTGCTGCTCCCTATCGCGGCCTTCCTCTTCCGCCGCGCCACCATCGAGGTGGAGGACGAAGAAGCGGTGGTCGTCACCCACTTCGGGAAGCTCCAGAAGGTGCTGAAGAAGCCCGGCCTGCACGTGCATCCGGCGCGCCTCTTTCCCTGGGTGAAGGTGCAGCACGTGTCGCTCCGCCGCGACTTCCGCCACATCGAAAACGTGTACGTGAACGATGCTCGCGGCACCACGCTCCTGGTAGACCTGTGGGTGGAGTTTCGCATCGCCGACCCGGAGAAGGCGCTCTTCAACGTGGCCGACTGGAACCGGTCTATCGTGAACCTGGTCTCGCACGCCGCCACGTCGATTCTCGGCAACCGCGAGTTCATCTCGATTCTCGAGGACCGCACCGAGCTCTCGCAGCTGGTGCAGCGCGACATCGAAGGCGAGACCGAGCGCTGGGGGCTCAAGGTGGAGTTCGCGTTCATCCGCAACGTGAGTCTGCGGCCCGAAGTCTCGCAGCTCATCTTCGAGTCCATCGCCGCGCGCCTCGAGCGGGCCAAGGCCGACATCCAGGAGACCGGACGCATCCACGTGGCCAAGCTCGAGGCCGAGACCCAGGTGCGCGTCTCGGGGTTGGTGGCCGAGGCCAAGGGGCAGTATCCGGTGGCCATCGGTCACGCGCTCTCGCGCCTCAAGGCCCAGCCCGAGGTGTTCGACGCCTACAACACGCTCTACGAGCTCTCTGTCATCCGGCCCCATCGGCTTGTCGCATTTCGCGGGTTCGGCGAAGGTGAGCTGCGCGCAGCCGATGCCGCCATGATGGCGCCGCCCAGCGTCGACGCCCCTTAGGAGACTGGTGTTTTTCGTCAATACCTTCGGGTATGCCGGCGCCTCCCGTCCTCACGAACAGGAGTTCGCTCCGGGCGCTGCCCCCAGCGAACGCGCCTTCCTCGGTCTTGACGAAAAACACTCAGTCTCCTGTTTGGCGGAGCCTCCCGGACCGGAAGAGCCCGGTCAGCTAGGAAACGGACGGACGGAAGGAGAGGGTGCGCTTGCGGCGCCGCAGCCGTGCGGCAGTCGCAGCCGCGACAGTGAAGTCGCGGTTTCCGTGGAAGAACGCAGGTGTTTCCTCGGTAGACCCCATGCGGAAACGCGCCAAACCCCGGCATTGGCCCCCGGCCGCGCCGGCAGGTAGCCGAAAACTATGGCAAATGCGCCGTGGCGAGGGATCATGCAATTCAACCGGGGGGCACTGGCACCCTGGCCCGACTTGTGCTTTTCCATACGCGGCCTGTTTTCCTAACGAGCCGGTTCCACTGGGAGACTTCACCATGTCCGCCCGCTCTGCTCTCGCTTGCTGCTTCGCTGCCGTCGTCCTCGCTCTCGGGGGCTGCGCTTCGAGCGGCACGCCCGACGATCCCGTCGACGCTTCGGCGTTCGACGGCGGTGGTCTCGACACCGGAAAGCCGACCCCCAAGCCCGACGCCTCCGACGGCGGCGTCATCGACCCCGACCTCGCGGAAGTGCCAGAGCTCACCGGCGTGAGCCCCCAAAGCGCCAAGGTAGGGTCGGTGGGGCCGAGCGTCATCGTTACCGGCAAGAAGTTCGTGGCGCGCACGGTGGTGCAGCTCGACGGCGCGGTGCTGGCCACCACGTACATCAGCCCCACCGAGCTCCGCGCCACCATCCCCACCGGAAAGCTCACTGCCGTCGGTCAGCTGCGCCTCTCCGTGGGCACCGCGCCTCCGGGCGGCGGCGCAAGCCAGTCGCTGCTGTTCGACGTGGTCAACCCGGCGCCCATCCTCACCGCCATCTCGAATCCGGCTCCGCCCAGTGCGCTGCTCGGTTCTCCCGACATCAAGATCACCGTCACCGGCGCCGACTTCGCTGCCGGCGCCAAGGTCTCCTTCGACGGCCTCGAGCTGGTCACGACCTTCAAGGCCGACTCGACCCTCGACGCCATGGTCCCTGCGGCCAAGCTTACGAAGGCCGGCACGTACAACGTGGTGGTGAAGAACCCGGCGCCCGGCGGCGGCACGTCGACGCCCATCGTGTTCACGGTGACCAACCCCACCGTCATGCTCAACTCGGTCTCGCCCAATAGCGCCGAGATCAACGCGCCCGCCACCACCATCACGTTGGGGGGTACCGGCTTCCTTCCCGCGAGCGCGGTGTCGTTCAACGGCGTCAAGCTCGGCACCGTCACTTTCGTCAGCGGAACCCAGCTCTCCGCCCAGGTGCCGGCCACCTCGCTCGTCACCGTCGGTGACTTTCCGGTGGTGGTCACCAACCCGGCGCCCGGCGGCGGCGTCAGCATGCCGCAGCTCTTTCAGGTGCGCTATCCGGCGCCCAGCATCGCCTCCCTCACCCCGCAAAACGCCATCACGGGCGCAGCGCCGACCATGGTCACCGTCACCGGCAGCGGTTTCTTCCCGGTCTCGCAGATCACCTTCAACAACGCCGCTTCGGCCACCACCTACGTGAGCTCGACGCAGCTCCGTGCCACGCTCACTGCCCCGCAGCTGGCGGTCGCCGGGAGCATCGCGGTGCGCGTGGTCAACCCCATGCCCGGTGGTGGCACCGCCGCGCCGGTCTCCTTCGACGTCAACAACCCCACCCCCACCATCGCCACCGTGGTGCCCGCGAAGGCCATCTATGTCGGTTCCTCCGACACCGTCGTCACCATCAATGGCAGCGGCTTTCTCCCGGCCAGCCAGGCCCGGGCCAACGGGTCGAACCTGCTCGCCACCTACGTGAGCGCCACCCAGCTCACGGCCACCGTGCCCGGCACCGCCTTCTCGTCGCCCGGCACCGTGGCCATCACCGTGGTCAATGCGGCGCCCGGCGGCGGCACCTCCAACACGGTCAACCTGAGCATCGGTTGCGATCCCACCGGCGTCGAGGTGGCCATCGCCGCGCTCAACGCGCCGGTGACGCTCGCCACCAACTTCAAGGTCGCGGCCACGCCGAAGCAGAGCCGCTTCGCCAATGCCGGCGCTTGCCCCATGTCGGTCGACATCGCCACCAGCCAGCCCTACCGCGCGGTGGTGGTGCAGAACACCTCGGGCGCGCCGGCGACGCTCGCTTCCTGGGCAGTGTGCACGCTGGTTCGCGACGCGGGCGGCAACGCGGTCTCCGGAAGCGACGCGCTCCTCACCCTGTATCGAGGCGCGAAGATCCCGGCCACCAACTTCGAGCGCGAGGTGTGCACGCCAGTGGTCTCCGAGGGCTACAACGGCGCTGGCGCTTACGACAGCCCGGAGGCCAACGAGTGTGGCTGGTGCCCGGGCCTCACCAAGGCCAACGGCGGCGGCATCTCCCTCGGGGTGTGCGAGAAGGCGGTGGTCTTCATGCAGCCCTACGATGCCGCCAGCACCGTGCTCACGCCGCCGCTCACCATGAAGGTGAGCCTCCAGTAACGTGCGCGTCGCTTCCGCCCGCAGCATCGCGGCGCGAGTCTTGGTTCGGGTGGAGCGAGACGGCGCCTTCGCGGCGGCGTCCCTCGACGCGGAGCTCTCGCGCCATCCGCAGCTCGACCCGCGCGATCGCGCGCTGGCCACCGAGCTCGCGTATGGCAGCCTGCGGGTCCGGGTGGGGCTCCTCGAGCAGGTCTCGTCGTTCGCCGCGCGCGGGATCGAAGGGCTCGATCCGCTGGCCCGCGCGCACCTGCTCCTGGCGGCGTATCAGATCCTCTTTCTCGCGCGCGTCCCGGCCTTCGCGGCGGTAGACGAGGCGGTCGATGCCATCAAAGTGGAGCGCGGCGCGAAGCTCGCCGGGTTCCTCAACGCTGTGCTGCGGCGCTTCGTTCGCGAGCGCGGTGGCGATCGCCGCGAGGAGTGGGCGCGCAAGGCGGTGGAGCGCTCGACGCCGGTTTGGTTGCGGCGCAGCCTCGGCCTCACGCTGGGCGCAGACGGCGCGGCGAGCTTCCTCGAACCGCGGGTGCCGCCCATGGGCATGTGCGTGTTCGACGCCGATGCCCGCGGCGAGTGGATGCATCGCCTGCAGGCGGCCCACCCGGACGCGCGCTTCGCCGAGGGCAAGCTCTCGCCGCACGCCATCTTGGTGGAGAACGCCGGCGATCCCAAGGTGCTCACCGGCTTCGGCGTGGGCTGGATGCCGCAAGAAGAAGGCTCGCAGGTGGTGGCCTTGGCGCTCGGCGCGCGTCCCGGCGACCGTGTGCTCGACGCCTGCGCAGGCCGCGGCAACAAGACCGCCATCCTCCGCCGCGGGGTGGGCGAAAGCGGACAGGTCGACGCCGCCGATCTGCACCCTTCCAAGCTCGAGCGCCTCATGATGGTCGACCCGGCGCGGGCTCCGCAGCGCGCCTTCGCGGTGGATTGGACGCAGGGGGCGGGCGACTGCACCGGGCCCTACGATCGCATCCTGGTAGACGCTCCGTGCTCCGGCGTGGGCACCGTGGGGCGCCGGCCGGACATCTTGCTCCGCCGCACCGAGGCCGACGTGGAGAGTCTTGCGGCGACGCAGGCCGCGATTCTCCGCACGGTGGTCGGGCTCCTCGCGCCCGGCGGGCACCTGGTGTACGCGGTATGCAGCGTTCTCGGCCGCGAGGCCGAAGAGGTGCTGGCGCAGGTGGCCGACGTCCTCGAGCCCGCGCCCTTCGACGCCACCGCCATCGACGTCCACACGCTGGCGGCCAACGCGCCGGCTTTCCGTCTTTTGCCTTCTGTGCACGATACCGACGGGTACTTCGTTGCGAGTCTGCGGCGCGTCTCCGGCTGAGGCGCCCGGCCGAAGGGCGACGCCCGTGTGGTCGCAAGGGGTCTGCTGCGAAGAAAGGGCAAGACCAAGGCAGCCCTCGGGGCATCCAAACCCCGGCGCCGATGGTGCGATGCAGCATTGCGGAAATTTTCGAAGATTTGTAGAGTGCCGGCCCTACGTTCCGGGAGAAAAAACGGATGTTCGACGTGACCATGCCCCAGTTGGGCGAGAGCGTTTCCGAAGGCACCATCACCAAGTGGCTCGTCAAGGAAGGCGACGTCGTCCAGAAGGACCAGCCGCTCCTCGAGGTTGCCACCGACAAGGCCGATAGCGAGCTGCCCGCACCCACCGCCGGCCGCGTCGCCAAGGTGCTGGTTAACGTGGGCGACGTGGTGCTGGTGGGGGCCGTGCTGTGCCAGCTCGAAGAGGGCTCGTTTGCCCAGCCCGAGAAGGCGCCCGCCGCGGCACCTGCTCCCGCTGCGGCTCCGGCTGCTGCGGGCCGTAGCGCCAGCGGCGAAGCGCTGGCCACGCCGGCAGCGCGCCGCGAAGCGCTCGAGAGCAACGTAAACCTCGCGGAGGTTCAGGGCTCGGGCGAGCGGGGTCGCATTGGCAAGGACGACGTCGTTCGCGCCGCCGGTGCCGCGCAGGCTCCCGCTCCCGCTGCGGCGCAGGCTCCCGCTCCCGCTGCCGCAGTGCCGTCTGCGGCTCGCCCCAGCGCGCAGATCGCTCAAATGGTGAATGCCGGCGGCGGCTTCGTTCCGCCCATCCCCGGCGTCGGCTACGGCGCCTTCAAGGTGCCGCAGTATCGCCCCCACGACGGCGATCAGGTCGTGCCCTTCACCCGTCGGCGTCGCATTACCGCCGACCACATGACCTATTCCAAGTTCGCCTCGCCCCACGTGGTGACCGTGGCCGAGGTCGACCTTCACAAGGCGGCCAAGCTGCGCGAGGCGAACAAGGACCGCTACAAGAAGGAAGGGCTGGGTCTTACCATGCTCGCCTTCGTCGTCACTGCCACCGCCAAGGCGCTCCGCGAGACGCCCTCCATCAACGCGCGGGTTCTCGAAGACTCGTTTGTGATCTTCAAGGACATCAACATCGGCGTCGCGGTCGACTCGCCCGACGGTCTGGTGGTCCCGGTGGTGCGCCGGGCCGACGAGCTCGGCGTGCGCGGCATCGTCCGTACCGTCGACGAGCTGGCCAAGCGGGCGCGGGTCGGGAAGATCACCATGGACGACCTCTCTGGTGCCACGTTCTCGGTCACCAACCCCGGCATCAAGGGCAACCTCTTCGGCGGCGCCATTATCAACCAGCCCAACGTGGGCATCTTGCGCATGGGCGAGATCCAAAAACGCGTGGTGGTGGTGGAAGGCGCCGACGGCGAGGACCAGATGGTCATCCACCCGGTCATGTACATGGCGCTCTCCTACGACCACCGCATCGTCGACGGCGTGGCCGCCAATAGCTTCCTCTGGCGGGTCACCGAGCTGCTCGAGAAGGCCGAGTTCGAAGTCTGAAGCGCCGCAAGTAGCGGTAGAGTACACGCGTCGCGTACCAAGTACGTCGGCGCGTGTTCGTTTAAAACGTACCGCCAACGCCGAGCGATTGCGGGCCCACCAGCGGCCGCACTTTCGGGCCCATCCCCCGGCGGGTGCTCGTGGTCGGGGGCTCTTGGTCGCCGCTGGTGACGAAGAGAAGCACCAGGCTGGTGGCCCCGGCCGCGACGGTGGCGCCGGTGAAGATGTCGGCCACCAAGGAGAGCGTCTTGGTGGAGCTCCGCAGATCGTCGAGCTCCCCCTTGTTGGGGTTCGGTTGGTTCTGCGCCGCGTCCCACGTGCTGTGCTTGTTGCCGGCGAGCACCGCGAACGTGATCGCGCCGGCGCCCAGCGCAGCAGTGGCGCCCAGGCCCACGTAGAACGGCGCGCGGCTCTTGGGAATGCTTTGAGGGGGGGGAGGTGGCGTTACCGCGCCGCGGCCGCCCTCGTTGCCACTGCCGCGCTGGAAGATCGGCTTCAGCTCGAAGCGCAAGTCGACCACGGCGCTGCCAGCAACGTCGAGGATCCGCGTCTCGGTCTGGTAGCCCGACGCCGTCACGGCCACCTTGCGTCGTCCCGCGCTCACCCGCACGCTGCCTTGGCCCGAGGTGCGCGCCTCGTCGTCGACGGTGACGCTCACGCTAGCGGCAGAGGCGGCCTCGACGTTGGCCACGGTGATCTTCAGCGTTGCGACGCGCTGGCGCAGCTTGGCGATGTCGGCCTCCACCTCGCGAAGGCGGTCTTCCGGGATCTTGTCACGTCCGTCGCCCAGGTAGGTTTCGAAGGCCGCGAGGGCGCCGGCGTAGTCTTGCAGCTGAAAGAGCGTTTGCCCCAGGTTGTACTGGATGCGCACCGATGGTGCAGCCTCGTTGGCGGCGCGAAACTCGGCGAGCGCGGCGTGGAAGTTACCTTCCTTGTAGAGCTCGATGCCGCGCTGAAAGCGGGTACGGCCCTCTTCCTTGCCGCTGTCGGGGGGCGCCGCCCAGGCGATGGGCGCCAAGATGCCGAGGCTGAACATCAACGAGAGCGTGAGAATGCGCGGGGTCATGGTGCGTAGGGATCTCGTTCGTCGAGGGGGCGCGCGCTCGACTTCGGCGCGGCAGTGGCACTGGGGGTGGCTGCGTTGTTGGGGCGCGCCGAGTGGGTAGGCGCCACGAACGGCCCCGCGAAGCCGCCGTGGCGCAGGTGCGGAGCCGTAGCGCTTCCAGGCGAGGCAGCGACGCCGGACGCAGGTGACGTCGCCGCGGGATCGCCCACCGTACTTGCCTGCGGCGGCAACGGTTCAGCGTCTGGCTGCGTCGTCGTCGAAGGGGCGGTGCTCGCGCTCGTTGCAGCCGGCTTCAGGCCGCGGGTCGCGAGGTACACGCCGGCAAAAACCACTGCGATGGCCAGCGCGGCGCCACCCGCAAGGACCGCCAGCTTGCGCTGAGGGTTCTGGGGCGGCGGCAGCGAGAGCGTGGGCGCCGCGAGGCTCGTCTGCACTGGAATGTCGACCGAGGGTTCTACGGTCGCGCTCTCCATCACGAACGGCGAGGTGGGTGCGCGGTGCGCGCCGCTCACCGAGCTCGTAAGGTTGATGCTCGCATCCGATGCGCGGAGCCCGACCAGCGACTGAAACTGCCGCCGTTCGTCGTCGAAGGTGCTGCTCACGTGCGCGGCCCACACCCGGCGTGGCATCTCCGCTTGGGTCATGAGCCAGGCCTCGAGGTCGGCCTGAAACGCGTCGGCGGTCGGGTACCTGTCGCCGGGGGCCGTCGCCAGCGCCTGACCAAGGATCTGCGCCAGATCTCGGTCGACGTCGGGTACCACCGTCTCGATGCGCGGCTCGGTGCCTTTCATGCGCCGAGAGAGCGAATCGCGGGCCGACTTGCCTTCTGCGAGGCGGCGGCCGGCGATGGACTCCCAGAGAATGACGCCCACCGAAAAGATGTCGGCTCGATGGTCGACGTCGCCCAGGCTCGCTTGTTCCGGCGCCATATAGCCGACCTTGCCCTTGAGCACCCCGGCTTGGGTCGCCTGCACCGCGGCGGTGCTCTTGGCGATGCCGAAGTCGAGCAGCTTGGCGTTGCCGTTGTAGCCGACGATGATGTTGTGCGGGCTCACGTCGCGGTGAACGATGTCGAGCGTTCGCCCGTCGAAGTCGCGCAGGCCGTGGGCGTAGGAAAGCGCCGCCAGCACGTCGCACAGGACGCGCACCGAGGCGGTGAGCGGAAACGCCTCGCGTGACATGCGCCGCCGGAGCCGCGCCATGGTCGGCCCCTCCACGTACTCCATGGCGAGCATCAGGTGACCGTTCACCGACTCGACCTCGTAGGTCTGCACGATGTTCGGGTGCGTGAGGCGTGCCGCGAGCCGCGCCTCGTCGACGAACATGGCGCGGAAATCCTCGTCGTTGGCCATCGCGTCTTTGAGCATCTTCACCACGCACAGCTTGCGGAACCCCTCCGGGCCATCGGCCATGGTGAGGTACACGTCGGCCATGCCGCCGTGGCCCAGGGCGCCCAGAAAGCGGTACTTGCCGACCGATTCGGCGAGGCTCAGGTCGCGCGGGCCCAGCGCCTGGATGACGCCCGATTCGTCCACCGTGCGGCCCGGCGGGGCTGAGGATCGCTCGCCGTTCATGGGGTCGGTAGAATCGAAACCGTGGTGTTGGTGCCGGCGCGCACCAGCGCCCGCGTCGAGCCGATGCGCTTGCCAGTCTCGGCGAACTCGGCGGTGAAGGTGTGGAGCCCTGGTGGCAGGTTGGCGAAGCCGCCGCGGCCGGTGCCGTCGGTCTTGGTCTCGGTGATGCTCGGCGTCGTGTTCACGATATAGAAGCCGAACTGCATGGGATCGGTCGACGTCGTGGTGAAGCGCACATTGGCCAACGGCTGTTGGTTGCAGTCGCGCGCCAAGGTGAACACCAGACCTCGGGTCGTCGGATCGTACGAGCCGCTGCGGCCGGTGGCCTGATCGGCCAAGAAGGCGATCTCCGCGCCGCGAAGCAGAATCTGATCGAAGGCCGTCAGGTCGTTGCGGAGCGGCGGAGAGGTGAAGCGGAGCGTGGGGGCATATACCGAAGAGCGCAGCTCGAAGAAGCCCTCGAAGCCGCGCTCCACGGTGGCGATGAGGGTGCCGTCGTCGGCAGGGACGACCCATCCGGAGCCGCCCGCAGCGTCGCCGCCGTCGATGCCGCCCCCGTTCGCGGCGTCGGTGCCGGCATCGGTCGCGTGAATCGTGGTGCGGGCGTTGGTGCAGAGCGGGTCGGTCGATGCGCACAACCGTACGTCGATGCGCGTGGCTGGCTTGCCCGACGAAAAATCGATGTAGCGGATGGAGGTTTGCACCTGCTTGGTGAAGTCGGGATCGGGCGGCGGCAAGAGGCCGCACGCGAAGGGGTCTGCGGGCCCAGCTTCGGCATCGGTGGCCACGTCGGACTTCGCGTCGACGCCGCCTGCGTCGGGCACCTGCGTCGTCTTCACGCAAAGGTTGGCCACGCACTGCGTATCCTCGAAGGCGACGCCGCGCGTGGTGCAGTCTTGGGTGGTGACGCACTGATCGTTCGTGGAGAACAAGACCGAGCACGACGCCACCGCCGCGGGCGCGGCGATCGCGAATGCCAGTACTGCAACCCATCTCCGTGGACGAAGCGCCACCATTGATGTCTCCTCGCCGCGACAGCCTCGGCTCACCCGAAACGAATCATATCGACGCCCTCGGTGCACGGCAAACGATGTGCTCTCCGAGATGCGGCGTACGAATGATGCGCCGCGGCGTGAACCTGCCGCTCAGTGCCGTGCGCCGGGCTTCGTCCCTCGTCGCGACCTAGCAGCGCAAATGACGCAACTTCCCAACCGAGACGGCCATTTCGCGCCACGGATCGCCGCAATTGCGCCGCGCACTCGAGATACGAATTTACGCTCTGCGTTGGCGAGCGCGATGCTTGCGCACGCGTCCACCGAGCGCGACGACGCACACGGCGACGGCCAGCGCCAGCCCGGGTCCGGCGTCGCCGGCCTCGCTGCACGAGCTTCCGCCTGCGCGCGGCGCTTCGGGGTTCGGCGCGCCAGCGTCTCGGGCCGCGGGCCCGGCGTCCAGGGTGGTCTCGATGCCGAGCTCTTGTCGCAGCCGTGGCCACTCCGCTTCGCACGTCTGCGCGGTGGTGCCGACCGGACAGGCCAAGGGACCGCGAATCCCGCTGAGTCGCAGCATGGGCGTAAAGGTTCGGCCGCCGTCGGTGGAGCGTCCGGCGATAAAGCCCGAGGCCTCGTTGGAGCACGCCCAGAGCGCGCCCTCGGTGGCTGTCAGACACTGCACCTGTACCGCTGCGCGCTTCTCGAACGCGAACGACTGCGTGCTCGCCGCGTACACGCCGTCCTTGGTGCTGCCAGCGTAAATCGTCGCGCCGTCTGCCGAGAGCGCGAGGCCGAGCATTGGCCCCGCGGTGCGGAACACTTCGCGAAACGAGTCGCCGGCGTCGTCGCTCACCAGCAGCCGACTCGCCGCATCGGGTTGACCTGCGGTGCGCACGTAGAGGCGATCGGGGTTCTTGGGGTCCACCGCCGACACGAAAGGCGCGCGCTCTTGCGGCGTAAGGAGCGGCACCGCGCGCTCCGCGTAGGTTGTTCCGCCGTCGCGCGAGACCAGCACGACGCCAGAGACCGCGCCTCCAGAGCTGCGCGTGGCCGAGAGATAGACCCGCAGCGGATCGCTCTCCGCGACCTCGACCGTTTCGAAGAGGAGGCTGGTGTCGAGCGGCGCGCCGAGTGGCGCAAAGGTCGAACCGTCGTCGCGGCTCAGGAACACCTGCGAAGCAAAGGTGAACGCGCCGCCGTCTCCGGTGCTCGCGTAGTCCGAAGCGAGCGCGAGGACCTGACGTCGGTCGTCGGGTCGCACCGTGAGGTCCGAGAACACCCGCCGCCCGAGCAATCCACCCTGGAGCCCAAAGGTGCAGAACCCGTCGCGCGAGATGGTGAGCCCTTCGAAGGCGGAGGCCAGGAGCGTCCCATTCTTGGTGAGCCCGAACGAGGGATCCTGCGCGCCGCCGTATTGCATGCCGCTCTCGCAGACCCAGTCCCACTTCGTGCCCGCGTCGCGCGAGACCAGGAGCCCGAAGGTGGTGCGCAGCAGCACCGTCTGCGGAAAATCTGGAGAGACGACGATCTGATTGGCCGCCGGAATGCGGCCGTTGGCCGCGGCGTCGGGCGCCGCGGCGGCCACTGCCATCACGGTCGCAACGACCGTCCATTGCCGAGCGCTCACCGCGGACGCCTCATCGTCAGTAGGGGCTCGGCTGAAGCTCGGTTCGCGTGCCGCTCGGCGGGGGCGGCTTGCGACCGCCGCCGGGGCTTGCCGCGTTGCCCGGCCGCGTCGACACGGTGGCCGAAGGTCGCGCCGACGCCGCGGGAACCGGCGCCGGTCCCTGGACGAAGGGAGAGGCCGCGCTGGTGGCGACCGTGGGCGGGGGCGCCGCCGATTGCGCGGGCAGCGCGCCGACCGCCGGCGGCTCCTTGGTTCCCTGGCGATCGAACGACACGATGAGGATGACGCCGGCGAGGGTGGCGATGATGAACGCCGCTGCCATCACCGCCATCCGGCGCACCGGCGAAGCGCGAAAGTCCACCACGTCGGTGGCCAGAACGTGGGGCGCAGAGACGCCGCTCGGCTCGTGCGAGAGCGGCATGCCGAAATGCGGCGGCGTGGGGTCGAGCGCCGTCGCGTCGCCGGCGTCGGGCAGCGACGACCCCGACGTGTCGTTCATGGGAAACGCCGGCGGCGTGGTGCGAACCGTCTCGCAGATGCGGTCGGCCAGCGGCCGGAGCTGCTCCGAAGCAAACGGCGCCCAGGCCATGGCGAGCTCGGCCGCCGTGGGATACCGCGCGGTGCGCTCGTGCGAGAGGCAGCGCGCGATGATGGCGTCGACCTGCGGAGGAACGTCGATGCCGCGCGCCCGGAGCGGCACGAATCGACGCTCGAGAATGCGCGCGAAGATCTCGCCCACCGACTCGCCGTCGTAGGGGTGGTTGCCCGAGAGCAACCGGTACGCAACGATGCCCAGCGACCAGAAGTCGGAACGGTGATCGACCGTGCGCGCGTTGCGAACCTGCTCCGGCGACATGTACGGCGGCGACCCGAGGAGCGAGCCGTCGCCCGAGGTGGTGAGCGTCGACTCCCACTCTTCGCGCGCCAGCGACTTCGAAATGCCGAAGTCGAGCACCTTGACCCGGAAGCAGCCGTCGGCGCGGAGCTGCTGGAACAGGTTCGAAGGCTTGATGTCGCGATGCACGATGCCCGCCCCGTGGGCATGTGCGAGCGCCTCGCAGGCCTGAAGCAGGCAGTCGGCGGCTTCCCGCAGCGAGAGAGGGCCGCCGGTCTTGAGGCGTGCCGCCAGGTCTTGCCCGTCGAGGCGCTCCATCACGATGAACGGCCGCTCTTCGTCGAGCCCCACCTCGAAGATGCGCACCACGTGAGAGCTCTGAATTCGCTGCGTCGATCGGGCCTCGCGGAAGAAACGCTGCACGCCGTTTTCGTCCACGCGCCGCGGCAGGAGCAGCTTGATGGCGACGTCGCGTTGCTCCTTCTCGTCGAAGGCCGCGACCACCACGCCCATGCCGCCGGCGCCCACCACGCGCTGCACGCGGTAGCGTCCGGCCACGAACTCACCGGGCAAGACCTTGCCTTCACCGCTGGACGAAGCCCGCCGTGGGGCGGAGTCCGACACGGGCACGCGGTCGAAGAGCGGACGCGGCGCGGAGGGCATCTCTTCCCTTATGCTAGCACGCATGGGGGCGCGCGAAGCACCGCCGACATTTGCACTTCTAGCGGCACGGTAATTTCAGGGGCGACCTCGGGCTTCGCCGCGGCATCACGGGCAATTGATGGGGTTCGGAGCTCCGCCGTCGGGCTCGCAGGGAGCGCCGAACGGCGGTGGATCGCGGGCTTCACCGAGCTTGGCCGGGGCGAGCGTCATACGAAAGGCAAGTGAAACGGTCTCGCAGGGAGCCGCCAGCGCACCGGCATCGGGCGGCGGCAGATCGCGTGCATTGCACACGTAACCTTTGAGCGCCTGGTCGAGGAGCGGCTGCTGGCAGATGGGGGCGCTGGCGTCGCCCACCGTGAGCGTGGCGCTGCGAATGCCGTGGTAGGCGTCGGCTGCGCCCCAGCGCCCCACCAGGAGCGCGCCTGCCACGCCGCCGTCGCCTTCGAAGCGCACCGACAGGCTGGCGTCGGCGATGCTCAGCTGGAAGTCGCGGGAGACCCGGGTAGCCGCGCCATCCATCTTTGCGACCACCACGCCGCCCACCGCAGCGCCCGGTCCGAAGTAGCGCGATACCTTGCGCTCGACGTTGGCGAGGCCGTTGCGGTCGATGTCCCAGACGTCGTCCCCCTTCCACTGCGCGGGGGCGGCCACCCCGCCGGCGAAGACGCCGACCGTTGGATACACCGAGACCACCACGCTGGGGTCGTCGGCGCATCCGTTGTACCCTTGCACGCGAATCAGCACGCCGCCCCGTCCGCCCTCAATATCTTGGTTCAGGCGATCGGCCAGCGGGTAGGTGTCGCGGATATCGCTGATGGCCTCGCCGCCGCGGTTGCCGCACAGCGAGGTGGACCCGGGTCGGGCGCCTGTGCACGCCGCGCCCACGGGCGGGCAGGTGCGCGGGTCGCGCGCGTCGAAGCCGTTGATGTCGAAGGCGATGGAGCGCACCGCGAACACGCGATCGGAGGTGGCCGCCGCGTCGGCGCAAGGAGCGAACGCGCTCGGCTTGGGAACCTCGAGGCCGTCGACGATGGCGCATGCGTGGAGCGCCGCCGCGAAGCAGGCTGCGAGCGCTGCGAGCAGTGCGACGGCTGCGGCGCGAGAGAGCGGGGTCACCGCCGAACCAATGGCGGCGCGGGCCACAAAAAGCCGCGCGGAAAGGGCGAGCGCGCGTCGAGCTCCGGCGGCGCTTCCTTGTCCTTGCCCTTCCAGTCCACGAAGATCGCCACCACCGAGGTGATCACCGCGAGGCCCACCGTCACGCCGAGGAGCACGTTGGTGCGCGTCTGCGCCGAGAACGCCGAGTCGAGGTTGGGCTGGGTGGCGTCGCCCAGGAAGGCTTCTTTCTTGGCGACCGTGTCGAAGCCGGAAGCCACGGTGAGGCCACCCGCCGCGGCGGTGGCCGCGGCTCCGCCCACCACGAACCAGGGGGAAAGGCCGCCTTTGGGCTTGGGCTTGGGCGTCTCTTCCTTGGGCGTCTCCTCCTTGGGCGGCGTCAGGGTCACGCTCACCACCTGGCCGGGCTCGACGTTCAGCACCTTGCGCACGGTCTTGCCGTCGGCGCTGCCGCTGACCACGTGGTCACCCGGTGTAACATACAGCTTTATCGCAGTGGGCTCGGCGTCGTCGACGCGCAGGTTCGATACGCCGCTGGCGCGGACCTCCAGGCGGCCCAGGCGCTTTTCCAGGCCGGCCAGGGCGGCGGTGGCCTGGTCGCGGTCGCGGGCGCCGGCGGGCGCCTCCTGAAGGTACTTCTCCAGCAGGTTTGCCGCGCGCACGGGCTCGCCGGCCTTCTCCCACGACCGCGCCGCGTTCCACAGGGGCGCGTGGTGCGGCTTCGCCTTGTAGGCTGCCTCGAACGACTCTGCGGCCTTTCGGTAGTCGCCCGCCGCGAAGGCCTTCTCGCCGTCGTGGAACGCCTTCGCTGCTTGCTTCTCGGTGGCGCTCGCGGCCATCGCGGGCGCGCCGACGACCACGCTCGCCGATGCGATCGCGATCCCGGCGACGACGGGCGAGAGAAGGGTGCGCACGCTCGTGCGAAGCGTACCGTGCGGGGATCGGCGGCGCAACTCGACGTAGGGCGTCGCGACGCCTTTCGGGCGCACGGCACCTGGAAAATTCTCGCCCGCGCGCGGTGCCCCCGTCCTGTCCTGCGCTGTCCTGTCCTCCGCACGCACGATCGGAGGTACCATGCCGGCGTGCGGTTTACCGACTCGCGGCATCATCTCGAGGCACGCCTGCGCGTGGCGGTGGCCGCGGGCCTCGAGGCGCCGTCGCCTTCGCCGGGGTTGCTGCGCGCCGGCCTGAGCCATGTGTGGGCGCGGTTCGCCGCGCCCACACGCCCGCTGCGCATTCCCGCCGGGTGCCGGGTGGTCGGCGTGGGCGGCGCCACTCTGGGAGGCTCGGGCCGGACCCCGGTGGCGTGCGCGGTGGCCGAGGCGCTGGCGGCCCTTGGCGCTCGCGTGGTGCTGGTGGGGCACGGGTACGGCGCGCGGCCCGCGCCTCCGCGCGTGGTTTCTGTGAAGGATACATGCGACGAGGTGGGCGACGAGGCACGGCTCCTCGCCAGCGCCTTGCCCGGGGTGCCGGTGATTGTGGGCTCCTCGCGCCAGCTCGCGGTGAATCTCGCATCGACGCTGGGCGACACGGTGGTCATCGACGGCCTGCTCCAAGCGGCGCCGGAACGGCTCGCCCTCTCAATTCTCGCGGTGGACGCCGAGCGCCCCTGGGGGTCGGGCGCGTGCCCGCCGCTCGGCGATCTCCGGGCGCCGCCGCAGGCGCTCCTCGGCGCCGCCGACTGCGTGCTGCGGGTGGGCGCTCGGTCGCTGCATGCGCAGCCCATGACGACGCCCGTCGCCGCGCCATGCTTCGACGCGCCCACGCGCCATCGGCTCTCGGGGTCGATGGCGCCGGACCATTGCCCGGCGCTCTTCGTCTCCGTGGCCCGGCCGGAGCGGGTCCTGCGTGCGCTCGCAGCGCTGGGGATCGTCCCGGAGGTGGTGGTCCGGGCGCCGGATCACCGGGCGGGCCACGCCCGGTTGGCCATTGAGCGCGCCTGCGCTCGGGCCATCGGCAAAACGCGGCCGCTGCAGTGGATCCTCACGGAGAAGTGTCTGGCGGGCCTCGGTGGAAATTTGGCGGCCCATGCCATCTTTGGAGAGAACCACGTAGTTCTCCGCCAGAGCTTGGACCTCCCGATGGAAATCCACGCTCGCCTACAGTGGCTACAGTGCAGGGTTCCTTGACCAGAACGACGCGTCGTCGGTACGCTCTTCGTTCCGGACCCCCTTGAGCGGCCAAGACGAAAAGACCCGAGTAACTGCCGTCGTACAGAACCCCAACCCGAAAGTGGGCGAGGGGGCGACGGATTGCATCGTCGTGATCTACACGAAGGAGCCGACGCTTCTCGGCAAGCGCTTCGTGCTCGACTCGAAGGTCACACGCATCGGCCGCGGTTCCGAGAACCACATCGTCCTCGAGGGCGACTCGGTATCGCGGCGGCACGCGCACATCGAGCAGCGCGGTCGCGTCTGGTGGGCGGTCGACGACGGCTCCACCAACGGCACCTTCGTCAACGACGAGCAGATTCCCCGAGAGGTTGCCCTCACCAACGGCGATCGCATCAAGGTAGGCCCCACCATCTTCAAGTACCTCGCCGGCGAGGACGTGGAAGCGCAGTACCACGAAGAAATCTACCGGATGAGCATCATCGACGGGCTCACCGGCGCCTACAATAAGCGCTACCTGCTCGAGTCTCTCGAGAAGGAGATCTTGCGCGCGCGGCGTCATGAGCGGCCCTTGTCGTTCATGATGTTCGACATCGACCACTTCAAGAAGATCAACGACTTTCACGGTCACCTGGCGGGCGACTACGTGCTCAAGGAGCTGGCGCGCATCGTCCACGGTCGCATCCGTCGCGACGAAATCTTCGCCCGCTACGGCGGCGAAGAGTTCGCCATCGTGCTGCCGGAGACGCCGCTCGACGGGAGCCGCCAGCTGGCCGAAGGGCTCCGCGCGCGAGTGGAGGCCAGCGAGTTCGTCTTCCAGTCGGAGAAGATCTCCGCCACCGTTTCCATCGGCGTTGCCGAGCTCACCGACGAAGAGCGCAACAGCATGGACTTCATCAAGGCCGCGGATACGCGCCTCTACGAAGCCAAGCGCGGCGGCCGCAATCGCGTCATCGGATGAGCTCGCTGGGCGCGCTGCCTCCGCGGGTGGCACAGGTCCCCGGTCCTCGGTCGCGCGCCCTCACCCTGCGTTTGGCAGCGGTGGAGTCGCCTGCCTTCGAAGCCCGGCGCGAGGCGCGCGAGGCGCGTAGCGGCGAAGACCAAGGCGCCATCGTCTACGACGAGGCCCACGGCGACAACGTCCGCGACGCCGACGGCAACGTCTTCGTCGACCTCACCGCGGGCTTCGGCGCCCTCGCCCTGGGGCACACCCCCGAGGTTCTGGGGGCGGCGCTGGTGCGCGAGCTCGCGCGGCTACCTTTGGCGCTCGGCGACGTGTACGCGGCCGAGTCCAAGGTGCTGGCCTGCGAGCGCATCGCGCAGCTGTTTCCGCAGCCAGGCGCCCGGGTCATGCTCGGCTCCTCGGGCGCCGACGCGGTGACCGCCGCCATGAAGACCGTGGAGCTCCATAGCGGCCGCGCTGGGCTCGTGGCCTTTCGCGGCGCCTACCACGGCCTGAGCCACGGACCGCTGGCGGCGTGCGGCCTCAGCCCGGCGTTCCGAGAGCCGTTCGCCGCTTCGCTCTCGAAGCACGTGCAGTTTGCACCTTTTCCCGCTTCGGACTCGCACCTCGATGCATCGCTCAGCGCCGTGCGCAGCATGCTCGCGGCGGGCGCCGTGGGCGGGGTGCTGGTGGAGCCGCTCCTGGGGCGAGGTGGCTGCGTTGCGCCTCCGGCGGCGTTCCTGCCCGAGCTGCGTCGGCTGTGCGACGAGGCGGGCGCGCTGCTGGTGGTCGACGAGATATGGACCGGCCTCGGTCGCTCCGGCGCCTGGCTCGCCAGCGCGCCCGTGGCGGCCGACGTGATCTGCTTCGGCAAGGCGCTGGGCGGCGGCTTCCCGGTCTCCGCGTGCGTGGGAAGGGCCGACGTTATGGCGGCGTGGGGCGCTCACGGTGGCACGCTGATTCACACGGCCACCCACTTCGGATCGCCGCTCGCTGCGGTGGCCGCACTCAAAACCCTGGAGCAGATCGCCGAGCACGACCTGCCTTCGCGCGCGCTCCGGGTGGGCAATGCCTTTATGGCCAAGCTTCGCGCAGCAGGCTTCGAGGTGCAGGGCAGGGGCCTCATGGTCGGCGTGCGAGTGGGGCCCGGAGCGCTCGCGGTCGCGCGTCGGCTTTTACGTGCAGGATACATTGTTCTCACCGGCGGAAGCTCCGGCGACGTCCTCACGCTGTCTCCGGCGCTCACCGTGAACGAGTCGCTCCTCGAAGGCTTCGTCGGCGCGCTGGCGGCCGCGACCGCTCAGTAGCCCACCACGTTGGCGGGGGTTCCGGAGACGAACACGCTGCCGTCGCCCAGCTGGCCGATGGCGTTGAATCCCCAGCACGATGCGACGCCGCCTTCGCCCACCGCGCAGGTGCTGTCGCCGTGGGCGGCAATGGCGGTGACGCCGGAGAGACCGGGCACGGCGGTGGGGCGGGGCGCATCGGCGCGCACGCCGTTGCCGAGCTGCCCGTAGTTGCCGCGGCCCCAGCACAGCACGTTGCCTTCGTCGGTGAGCGCGCAGCTGTGGTTTTCGCCGAGCGCCAGGGCCTTCACGGTTTTGCCGCCCAGGTCCACCGCTTGCGGGCTGGGGCCACCGGAAGCCGCTGCGCCGAGCTGCCCGAAGTCGCCGCTGCCCCAGCAGCGGACCCCGCCATCGGCGAGGATGGCGCAGCTATGACCGCCGCCTGCGGCCACGTCTTTGGCGGGGCCGAGCGGCACTTGAAACGGGGTGGGCACGGCGTTGCCCGTGGTTCCGCACTCGCCGCCGTAGTTGGTTCCCCAGCAGCGCACGGAGGTGCCGACCATCACGCAGGTGTGACCGCCGTTGGCCGCGAGCTTGGTGACGCCCGAGAGAAAGGCCGGCCCCCCGCCGTCGGCGGCGCCTTGCTGCACCTTCGCGGGCACGTTGATGTTGCCGCCCGGTTGCCCCAGGCGTCCTTCGTTGTTGTTGCCGGCGCAGGTGACCTCGCCGCTCGCCAGGAGCGCGCACGAGAAGTAGGCGCCCGCGCTTACGTCGGTGGCGGCGGGAGCCTGGAAGATCACCGGCGTGTCGGAGCTCTCGAATCGGCCCTGGCCCAGGTTGCCGTAGTATCCTCCGCCCCAGCATCCGACCACGCCGCCGGTGGCGATGGCGCAGCTGTGCTGCGTTCCGGCGCTCACCCGCACGGCGCCGGTGGCGCCGCCCACCACCGACACCGGTGTTCCGGTAGCCGCGATGGGCTCGCCGCCAAGCTGCCCGTCGTAGTTGCTGCCCCAGCAGCTGCCGGCCCCGCCTGCGATGGCGCACCCGTGATAGCTGCCGAGCGCGAGCTGGGTGATGCCGCTGAGCTTGACCATCTTCACCGGGCTCACCGCGTAAACCCGCGTGGCGCGGCCCAGGCGCCCGTCGACGTCGGCGCCCCAGCAGGAGATCTTGCCGCCCGGTTGCAGGGCGCATACGTGGCTGTCGCCGGCCGCCAGTCGGGTGGCGGCGGTGAGACCGGCGACCGGGACCGGGCTCGACACCGATCCGGGCGGCGCAGAGTCGCCCACGCCCAGCTGCCTCGTGAAGTTGTTGCCCCAGCACGAGACGCCGCTCTTGCGCGCCGCGCAGGCGAATCGGGTCCCGGTGGTGACGGCGACGGCATCGCTGACCGCCACCACCGCCACCGGCTCCGGCGCGTCGCCGCCCCCGCCGTTGCCGAGACCGCCAGAATCGCCAAGGCCCCAGCATCGAACCTCGCCAGTCTGGAGGACCGCGCACGTGTGCTGCGACGTCGGACCGCTCCCGATCGATGCCACGCCAGAGAGCTTTACCACCTTGCCCGGCACCAGCGCGTTGGTGCCGGTGGTGCCGTTTCCCACCTGACCGCGGCTGTTGAGCCCCCAGCAGTACACCTCGCCGCTCTTCACGAGCGCACAGGATTGGTCGCTCTGCGAGGCGAGCTGCGTGGCGTCGGCCAACCCCGTGGCGGGCGCCGGTTGCGAGCGCGCGGTGACCGAGTTGTCGCCCAGCTGGCCGCTGGTGTTGTCGCCCCAGCACCATACCGAACCGTCTTTCCGGCGCGCGCAGGTGGCGTTGTAGCTCGCCGACACCTCTTCGACGTCGGTGAGCTGCACCACCGCTACCGGGACCGCCGAGCTCTTGTTGGAGCCGTCGCCCAGCTGGCGGCTCTCGTTGCTTCCCCAGCAGACCACCGAGCCGCCCTTGCGTACCGCGCACGCGTGGCGTCCACCCGCCGCGAGCTGCGTGACGTCGCCCAGGCCTTGCACCAGCACCGGACTGCTCGAGAGAAGCTGTGTGCCGTCGCCCAGCTGACCCACGTCGTTCCAGCCCCAGCACGTCACCGTGCCGTCGATGCGGAGCGCGCAGGAAAACGCGTCGCCCGAGGCAATGTGCGAAGCTTCGACCCGAGGCGGGCCCACCACGTCGCCGCCGGCGTCACCGAGCGCCTGGCCATCGCCGCCGCCGTCGCGCGCGCCGCCGAATATGCCATCGAGGTCCACGCCGAAGCTGCACGCGACGGTCACCGACAGCCCCATCGCCAACACCGGAACCACGGCGCGAAAACGCATGCTTCTACGATAGCAGACTCCGCGATCGCGAGTGCGCGGGGCGGGACCGTGCGCCGATGCGGGTAGTTACCCTCTATGTGGTGGCCGGTGGTGGTGGGCCCCACGTCGGGTGCGCAGGCGAAGACGCGTTGCACTTTGAAAGCCGCCCGGCTGCGCGGTACGATGATGAGTCGATGCAAACCGCGCAGAGTCGAAGCGGTCCAAGCGCACAATCACCCTTGGTGGTCGGGCGCTATGCGATCTTCGATGCCATCGCCTCCGGCGGTATGGCCACGGTCCATCTTGGGCGGCTCATCGGGCCGGTCGGTTTCTCGCGCACGGTGGCCATCAAGCGCCTGCATCCACAGTACGCGCACGATCCCGAGTTCACGACCATGTTCCTGGACGAGGCGCGGCTCGCGGCGCGGGTGCAGCACCCGAACGTAATCCCGACCATCGACGTGCTGCAGAGCGACGCCGAGCTCTTGTTGGTGATGGAGTACGTGCGCGGCGAGTCACTCTCCAAGCTCGTCCGCGCGTCGAAGCTCTTGGGTGAGAAAATACCGCCCCGCGTCGCTGCCGCCATTCTGTCCGGAGCGTTGCAGGGCCTTCACGCCGCACACGAGGCGGTCAACGAAAAGGGGCAGCCGCTGGGCCTCGTGCACCGCGACATGTCGCCGCAGAACATCCTGGTGGGCGTCGACGGCACCGCGCGGGTCCTCGACTTCGGCGTCGCCAAGGCCGAGGGGCGGATGCAGACCACGCGCGAGGGGCAGGTCAAGGGCAAGCTCCTGTACATGCCGCCGGAGCAGCTCTCGGCGCAGTCGGTAACACGCACCGCAGACATCTACGCAATGGGTGTGGTGCTCTTCGAGGCGCTCACCGGTACGCGCATGTTCGCGGGTGAGAACGAAGGAGCTTCGGTCACGCGCATCATGCGCAACCAGATTCGCTTGCCCAGCGAGATTGCCGCAGAGCTTCATCCCTTCGATGCCGTGGTGCGGCGTGCGGTGGCTGCCGATCCGCAGCATCGCTTCCCGAGCGCCCGAGAGATGTCGGCCGAGCTCGAAAAGTGCATCGCCGCTTGCTCGCCCGCGGAGGTAGGCACGTGGGTCGAGCGCCTCGCCGGCGCGGTGCTCGACGACCGCGCGCGCCGCGTGGCCGAGATCGAAAGCACCACCACGCTCGCGCGGCAGCCCTCGGTGCCGCCAGCCTCGGAGGCTTCTCGGGTGCAGCCGGCGGCGCACCGCCGCTCCGCCAACAAGGCGGTGTACGCCGGCGTCGGGCTCCTGGTGCTCATGCTCGTCGGCGCGGCGTTGACCATCGCGTACCTGCTCGGAAAGAACCACAACGACGGTCCTCCCGCGCCGCCGGCGTCGGCCGCTCCCTCCGCGCCACTCTTGCCCTCGGTGTCCGCCGTCGCGCCGCCTACCGCGGCCACCGGCGATCCGGTCTCCATGCCCTCGATGAGCCGACAGGCAGCCACCACCGCCGCGCCTACGGCGGTCCCCACCGCATCGCACGCCATCGTGGTGCGTCCCACGCCTCGCTGCGACCCCCCGTATACGCTCGACAAGAATGGCCACAAACACTTCATCCCGGAGTGCGTGAAGTGAGTCGCCGACTCTTGGTATCGCTCGCGGTCTTCGTGCTCGTTGGCTTCGCCGCGCGCCCGGCGGCCGCCGCGCCCGATCGCAAGGCTTGCATCGCCGCTGCCGACGACGGCCAGAAGCTCCGCGACGAAGCCAAGCTTGCCAGCGCGCGCGAGAAGTTCATCTCCTGCGCCGACAAGGCCTGCCCGGGCGCGGTCTCGAAGCAGTGCGCGAGTTGGGTCGAAGAGGTCGATCGCGAGATGCCCACCTTGTCGTTTCGGGCGAAAGACGAGACCGGCCGAGAGATTCTCGACGCGCAGGTGTTTGTGGACGGCGCGCCTTTCGCCGGCGCCATCCAGTCCAAGGCGGCGCCCATCGACCCGGGCTCGCACAACGTTCGCGTCGTCCGCAAGGACGGAAAGTCGCTGGAAGACACCATCCTCGTACGCGCCAGCGAAAAGGATCGCATCGTCGAGCTGGCCTTTCCGGCAGCGCGCCCCGAGACCCCGCCTCCGCCAGCGCTGGTCGCGCCGCCCCCCAAGCCGCAGGCCCAGAGCGCCGGTTTTCACGTGCCCTGGTACGCATGGGTGGGCGTGGGCGTGGGCGCAGCGGGCGGCGTTGGCACCGTCGCCTTCGCGCTCTCGGCCAAGAGCGATGAAGATGGCTATCGCAGCACCTGCGCTCCGGCTTGCAGCGAAGGCGACAAGAGCGGCGTGCAGACCAAGGTGGTGCTCGCCAACGTTTCCATGGGCGTGGGCATCGCCGGCCTTGGCTTCGCGGTGGTCTCCACGGTGCTCGCGAATCTCGGCGGCGGTAAGGAGAAGACGCAGGCCTCGCGCGGCGCGGCCCCGTCGCTGGCGCTCACCCGCGATGGCGGCGTGCTGCTCTTGCGCGGCGGCTTCTGAGCATGGGAAGCGACGGGGAATGGTTCGAACTCTCTGAGTGGTGCTACGGTCCGCTATCGTGAGCGCGGAATCTTTCTCTCCGGCCGAGAGCGACGCCCTTCACGCGCGCGGGCGCGCCTTCGTGGCTGCCTTCGAGGCGGGAACGCCGATGCCGGAGCCCTTCCTCGCCCTGGCCACTGACCTCGTTCGCTTTCAGGCGCGCACCAACCCTCGGTACCCCGCGCTGGTCGTCGCGCGCGGGCAAGACCCTTCGTCGATGACCGGCAGCAGCGCGCCTGCGGTACCCACCGACGTCTTCAAAATGGTGCGGTATGCATCCTTTCCCGAGGCGCTCGAGACGCAGGTGTTCCGCACCAGCGGCACCACCGTGGGCGCTCGCGGCGCGCACGCGTTTCGCGACCTCGGAACCTACGATCTTGGCGCTTTGGCCTTCGGCCGCGCCAGCCTCATCGGTGATCTGCCGGCGTCCGCGCCCCCGGCCGACGTACTGGTGCTAGGCCCTTCGCCGGCGGAGCTGCCGGACTCGTCGCTCACCCACATGAACGCGCTCTTCGTGGAGCGTTTCGGTAGCCGGGGGCCGGCGTTCTTGCTGGAAGACGGGGTGCTCGATCTGCCGCGCTTCGACGAGCGAATCGCGCGCGCCATCGTCGGCGGCTACCCCCTCTTGCTCCTCGGCACCTCGTTCGCATTCGTGCACCTGCTCGACGAACTGGGCGACCATAGCTTTCGGCTGCCGCAAGGTAGCCGCGTCATGCAAACCGGAGGCTTCAAGGGCCGCTCTCGGGTGGTAGACGGCGCCGTGCTCCGCACGAGCCTCGCCCAGACCTTCGGGCTCCCGGAGCGCGCCATCGTCTCCGAGTACGGCATGACCGAGCTCTCGAGCCAGTTCTACGAACGCACCGCGGTCGACGCCACCGCTCGCCTCGGCGTGCTCCACGAGCCGCCCTGGGCCCGGGTGGTGCCGGTGCATCCGGAGACGCTGGCGCCGCTCCCGGAAGGCGAAGTGGGCATCGCCCGCATCGAGGATCTGCTCAACGTCGACAGCGCCTTCGCCATCCTCACCCAGGACCGCGTGCGCCGAGTCGCCGGCGGCTTCGAGCTCCTGGGCCGCGCCGAAGGGGCTCCGCCTCGCGGCTGCTCGCTGTCGATCGATGAGCTCCTCGGCCGCTGAGCAAAGGGGCGCGGCCCTTGCGCGGGTCTCCTGCCTGGTCGACGCGGCGCGCGCGCTGGTCGCCGACCGCGGCGATCTCTTGGCGCCGATCGCCGAGGAGACGGGGTTGTCGCTCGCCGGCGTGGAGCTCGCCCTCACCGAGCACCTGGAGACGGACCCCCATCCTCGCGATGTCGCGCGACTCTTGGACGGCGCCGCCCGGGTCGAGGCGGTGACCGTCGTGCTCTCTGCCAATGCTTTTGTGGGCGCGCTTCGGGCGGTCGCGCTGGCGCTGGCATCGACGCCGCGGGTCTACGTCAAGGCGTCGCGGCGCGAACATCGGTTCGTCCGAGCGCTCCTCGACCGGGCGCCCGAGCTCGGCGTGGGTTTTGGTCTTTCGCTCGACGTCGCGGGCGTCCGCGCGGGAGAGATTCACGTGTACGGCCGCGACGAGACCATCGCCGCGGTGCGCGCCGCCAGCCACGTTCCGGTGCGGGCACATGGATCCGGCTTCGGCGTGGTCGAGGTGGCGGGAGATGATCTCGACGGCGCTGCCTGCGCCATCGTCGGCGACGTCATCCCGTTCGATCAGCGCGGGTGCCTGAGCCCGCGGGTGGTGCTGGTGCACGGCGGTGTGCGACGCGCTCGGGAGCTCGCCCTCGCACTGCACCGGGAGCTGGGCGTCCGCGGCATGCAGATTCCGCGGGGCCAGGTGAGCGCGGAGGAGCGCGCCGCGGCGGTGCGCTACCGCGACACCATGGTGGTGGTGGGCGATGCGTGGGAAGGCCAGGGGCATCTCGTGGGCGCCTCCACCGGCTTCGTGCTCCCGCCGGTGGGCAGGTGCGTGCATGTTGCACCGTTCGACGACGCAGCGAAGCGCGCCGTGGAGGCCTCGGCGGCGTTCGTCACCGCGCTGGGGACCGATGCCGCCGCGCCCGGTCTTTCGCTCCCGCACGCCCGGATCGCGGCGCTCGGAAGAATGCAGCGGCCGCCGCTGGATGGACCTGTGGACCAACGACCCGATTAAAATGCGGTGAGCGCCCCGATCGATGCCGGTTGGCAAGCACCTGGCGGCGCGCTTGGGGGTAGACTGCGCGCCATGCGACACCTCCTCTGTTCCGCGGCCATCGCGCCCTTCGTGCTTACTCTCGCCGCCTGCGCGAGCAATCCCGCGCCGGAGGCCAACCCGCCGGGCCCGGTCTCGACCACCGCCGCCGCGAACCCACCCGCTCCCACCGTGACCGTACCGGTTGCACAGGCGCCCAGCCCCGAGGAGGTGAAGAAGGCCGAGGCCCAGAAGAAGCTCGCCCAGGACTTCGCCGACTTCGAGGCCGCTTCCGCCAAGGAGAAGGCGCGCGTGGCGCCCATGGGCAAGGACATCGCCGCCCTCGCCAACAAGGACTACGCAAGCGTCGACGCTGCCCTCGACGCGGCCCTCAAGAGCGCGCACCGTACGCCGGGCAATGCCGACCGCGACGGCCAGCGGCACCCCAAAGAGACGCTGAAGTTCCTGGGCTTCAAGCAGAACCAGACGGTGCTCGAGCTCGACGCCGGCGCCGGCTGGTACACCGAGATTCTCGCTCCGCTGCTGTTCAAGAAGGGCAAGCTCACCGTCACCTCGGGCGACCCCAACGGCCCCCGCACCGAGTACCGCACGCTGGTCGGCTTGCGCACCAAAGCGGCGCTCGAGAAGGCGCCCGAGGTTGGCGCCAAGGCCACCCTGCTTCCGCTCGGCAAAACTCCGTGGGACCTGGGCGATGGAACCTACGATCTCGTCCTCGGCTTTCGCGACTTTCACAACTGGGAGCGCAGCGGCGAGCTCGAAGCACGCCTGGCGGCGGTCTTCAAGGCGCTCAAGCCGGGCGGCGTGTTCGGCATCGAAGAGCACCGCGCAGGTGCCGGCAGCGACGCCAAGACCTGGGCCGAGAAGGGCTACGTGCCCGAGGACGTGGTCATCGAGCGCTGCAAGGCGGCCGGCTTCGAGCTCGGCGGCAAGAGCGACGTGAACGCCAACCCCAAAGACACGAAGGACTACGCCGAGGGCGTGTGGACTCTGCCGCCCACCCTGACCCTCGGCGAGAAGGACAGGGACAAGTACAAGGCCATCGGCGAGAGCGACCGCATGACCATCAAGTTCGTGAAGCCCAAGGCGAAGAAGAAGTAGGCGCGCGCATGCCGATCTACACCAACCTCGACGGCACTACGCCCGACAAGGGGCCGCTGGACATCCTCAAGTGGCAGTGGGAGCGCCTGCGGTCCGGCGGGCGACGCGAAGACGTCTTCGTGACACCGAGCGTCGAGAACGACGGCAAGGCGCTCGCCGCGGCGGGGGCTCATCTCACGTGGGTCGGGCACGCGACGTTCGCACTGCGGCTCGGGGGCAAGCTGGTGGTCACCGACCCCATCTGGTCGCCCCGCATCCAGGCGGCCATCAAGCGGCGGGTCGACCCCGGCGTACGGTTCGAAGACATGCCGTCCATCGACGTGGTCACCATCTCGCACTCGCACTTCGACCACCTCGACATGCCATCCCTGCGCCGTATCGGGCGCAAGCCGACGTACATCGTGCCACGCGACGTGGGTGAGCTCCTCGCCGAAGAAGGCCTCACCAACGTGGTCGAGCTCGGCTGGTGGGAGAGCCACACCGTGGGCGATCTCACGGTGACGCTGGTGCCCGCGCAACACTGGTCGATGCGCATGCCGTGGGACAAGAACCGGCGCCTGTGGGGAGGATTCGTGTATTCTTCACCCGAAGGGGTGGCCTACCACGCAGGCGACACCGCGTACGCGCCCGAGGTGTTCCGGGAGATCGGCGCGCGCTTTCCCTCGATCGATTGGGCCATGCTGCCCATTGGCGCCTACGAGCCGGCGTGGTTCATGAAGCCGCAGCACATGGGTCCCGAAGACGCGGTGCAGGCCTTCGAGGACCTCGGCGCCAAAAACTTCGTGGCGATGCACTGGGGCACCTTCAAGCTCACGGACGAGCCGGTGGGTGAGCCGCCGGCGCTTCTCCGCTCGCTCTTCCACGCGCGGACCATGCCCGAGCACCGGGTGTGGATCCCCGACATCGGCGAGACCCGCTCGCTGAAATGACGAGACGCCGATCGGGGCACCCGATCGGCGTCGTCGCTTCTGTTCGCGAGCGAATCAGCTGTCGTCGGTGGTGACGCCGACGACCTTGTTCTTGTCGGGGATGATCTGGACCCGGCGGTCCGGACCCTGGCCGTTGCTCTCGGTGCGAACGCCCGGCATCTCCTTGATGGCCATGTGGACGACGCGTCGGTCGCGGGCGTTCATCGGGTCGAAGGTGATGATCTTGCCCTCCTGCGCGACGCGCTGGCCGAGCTTCTCGGCCATGTCCGCGAGCTGGTCCTCGTGGCGGGCGCGGTAGCCCTCGGCGTCGACCGAGATGTGGCGGCGCGGCTCGTCCTTCTTCTGCGCGACGCGGCTGGTGAGGTACTGCACGGCCTCGAGCACCAGGCCTCGCTTGCCGATGATGCGACCCGCATCGGGGCCTTCGATCTCGATGCGGATCTCATCCTCGTCGCCGTCGCCGTCGTCCGGGGCGAAGGTCGCCTCGGCGTCGAGCTGCATGTGGGTGAGTAGCGTGCGGACGAAGCCGAGGGCCCGTTGGGCTTGACGGTCGTCTTCCGGATTTAGGTTTTCAGTCGTCTCAGACACGGGCTTTCCCTTTTTCCAAAGCCGAAGTCGATGAGACCTCGGTCACGCCGATTTCTCCCTTTTGGGACTTTTGCATCGCCTTGGTGGCGAAGTATTCGATGAGCTTCGCCTGGCCAATGCCGAGGATGCTGTTGGTGGTCATGTATACGCCGAGGGCGGCGGGCAAGAACAACATCATCACGGTGAAGATGGCCGGCATCATGTACATCATCATCTTCTGCTGCGCCGGGTCTTGGCCGGGTTGCTGCGGCATGATGCGCGCCTGGAGCAGGCCGAGGCCGCCCAGCACGATGGGCAGGATGAAGTACTTGTCGGGCGCCGAGAGGTCCTGAAACCACGCGAATTTCGTGTGGTACATCTCCACGGCGGTTTGCAGCGTGGTGTACATCGCCCACCACACCGGCATCTGCGCCAGCTGGGGAAGGCAACCGGCCAGCATGTTGCCGCCGTTCTTCTTCTGGAGCTCCAGGGTGGCGAGGCCACGGGCCTCCGGATCGTCCTTGAACTTGGCGTGAATCGCCTCGATCTGCGGGCGCAGCTTGCGCATCGCGATAGAGCTCTTGATGCCGGGAATGGCCAGCGGGAAGAGCACCAGGCGCACGCAGATCGTCATCAGGATGATGGCGAAGCCCCAGTTGCCGAGCTTGCCGTGGAAGAAGAGCAGGATGGAGACCAGCACCTTCGCCACCGGCGAGAAGAAGCCCAGGTTGATGAGCTCGCCCAGCTTGGGGCGCCCGCCCGCCGCGGCCGCCAGCGCGTCGCGCTCCTTGGGACCGAAGAAGGCGATTTGCGTGTAGGTTACAGCCTCTTGCGGCTTCAGCTCGCGCGTTGGGTAGTTGAGGACGGCGTGGTAGACGGCGCCCGCGTTCTCGTCGTCGTGGGGAATGCCCGCGCCGGCCCACTTGTCGGCGAGAAGGTCGGCCACCATGCGGCAGTTGGGCTTGTCGCCCGCGGCGGGGATGATCGCCTGACCGAAGTAGTAGTTGGAGATGGCGGCGAAGCGGTCGACGCTGGGTTTGTCGACCCAGCCTTCCTTGAAGTCGTCCTTGCCCTTGCGCACCACCTCGTCGGTTCCGGCGCAAGCGAGATCGGTCATGAACGGCGAGACGCGCCCGAGCTTGCCCTTGATCTCCTTGTTGTAGCGGAAGGCGTGGATGGAGGTGCTGAGCGCGTGCTTCTTGGGGCCATCGGTCAGGTTCTTCACCTGGGTCGTCATCTCCAGCTCGAAGGCTCGAGAGGTGGCGTGGATGGTCTTGGTGATCTCCACCTTGGCGTCGGTGTAGGTGAACGTGCAGGCCGACGGGCTCTCCTGCGGCTGCAGCTTCCAGTTGAAGCGGTCGTAGTCGACCTGGTCTTCGGCGCCGGTCGCGCGGAATCCGGTGCGGAGCGAGCGCCACTGTTCATGGTCGGGCGTGGTCGACATGTCGATCTGCCCGTTGTCGTCCGCGTACTGGCCGTCGGTCAGGCGCAGATGCACCAGCGCGGCGCCACGACTCGATAGCTGCGCCTTGAAGCGCTCGCCTTTGAGCTCGCAGAGCTCGCCCTCTTTGGGCTCGTTGGGCTTTCCGTCTACCTTGGGATCGATCTTGTCCGGCACGAAGTCCGGCGCGTTCTTGAAGACCTCCGCCGCGAGCGTCTGCGGCTTCTTGTTGCCGCCGGTGATGAGCGGCATGCCGAACTTCCAGAAGAGGAGGAGCGCGGCTGCGATGAGGGCCCAGCGAACGACAGTGTTACGATCCATGGTTTGGCGACGCCAGCTCTCGGGGCGGGGTTTGCGGCAGTTCTTCGGCGGGATTGTTCTTCCAGCGAAGGACGAAGCGGGATGGGGGCGGGTCGAAGCCGCCAGGATGGAATGGGTGGCACTTACACAGGCGTACGGCCGAAAGCAAGCTGCCGAGGAAGACCCCGTGTCGCTCGATGCATGCGCTGGCGTAGCGGGAGCACGAAGGCTCGAAACGGCACACGTTTCCCAGCATCGGCGAGAGGATGCTGCGATAGAGACGCAAAAGGTCGAGGGATGCCTGCTTCAGCAAGGTGTCGGCGGCATCATGCGGCGGGGGCCTCGGCGGCGCCACTGTTTGGGCGGCAAATGCGCATGTGTGACGGCAGATGGTGCACGTTTGCGCAGGCGCGCATCGTCACACGCGTCACACGGGGGCTCACCGGGCGCCGGGCAGCGGAATCGTCGACAGCGTCTTGGCGAAGCGCGACTGCGCCTGCGTCCACTCCGCGATGACGTCCACGTCGCGCAGCCCCACCACGCTGTCGCGCGCGATGACCACGACATCGGCGCCCACGGGAAACAGCGCGCTGCGGCGGAAGGCCTCGCGGCACAGTCGCTTGATGCGATTGCGCACCACTGCGTTGCCCACCTTCCGCGTCACCACGAGCCCAAGGCGCGCGGGAAGTGCATCCGCGCGCCGAGAAAGCAACACCACGAAGTTTCGAAGAACGACGCGCGCGCCCGTACGCTGGGCGTGCACGAACTCGCCGTGGCGCCGGATGCGGCGCTCGCGGCCGAAGATCACTTCTTGTAGATGCTGACCGTGAGGCGAGCGCGGCCCTTGCGGCGGCGGTTCGCGAGCACCTTGGCGCCACCGGAGGTGGACATGCGGGCGCGGAAGCCGTGGGTACGGAGGCGGCGAACGTTGCTGGGTTGGTAAGTGCGCTTCATGATTTCAATCCGTGGTGGGTCCGCAGGTGCTGCGGGGTCGCGTAAAGAAGCATAGTCCCCGAGGAGCGTCAAGGGTGCGGTGGCGGGCGGCGTCTGCACGCAGCAATGTGGTCTCCCGCTCGCGTCGCGTTTCCTGTCGCTTTCCTGTGCCAGGGGCCATGCGAATCGGTGTAAACCAGAAGGCGCATGAAGGCGACCAAGCTGGGTTCGGGCAGCGTTTTTTCCACTCCTTTCCGCCGACTCGGAGCGGGGGCGGCGGGGCTTTTGGTGCTCCTCCTGGGGCGCGACGCGTTCGCGCAGGCGAGCACCTTCAAGCTCGACCGTCTGGAGATGCCCGGCTCTCCCGACGACACCATGACGCAGTTTCGTCCGGTGACCTCGCCGCGCCCGGAAGTCTTCGGGCAGATCGGCCTCGGCTACTCGCGGCGCCCGCTGCGCACCAAGACCATCATCGGCGACACCGACCGCACCACCATTCCCCGCACCGGCGGCGGCGCGGTAGACGACCAGCTGGCGGTGTACGCCAACGCAGGTTTCTCCTTCCTCGACCGCTTCATCGTCGCGCTGGCCTTCCCGTTCACGCCGGTGCAGACCGGGCAGGTTCCCGACTACGAGCCCACCAACACGGTGTTCGCTTCCGGAAAGACCACCCCCTACGACGCCAAGGGCCCGTCGGCCGGCGACCTGCGCCTCGATCTCCGCGCCATCATCGCGCGCTCGGAGAACCGCCGCTTCGCGCTGGGCGGGCAGATCAACATCTTCTTCCCCACCGGCTCCGGCAACTTCGGCGGCGACGGCGGCGCGGGCGGTCTGTTCCTGCTCACCGGCGAAGCCAACGCGGGCATGTTCACCTTCGTGGCCAATACCGGCTTCCACGTTCGCCACCTCAACTCCATCAACGATCCGGTGAACAACTACGGTCTCGGCATCGGCAACGAGTGGCGCTACTCGCTGGGCGGCTTCGCCAACATCAAGGGCGGCAAATACCGCATCGGCGCCACGGTGTTCGGGCAGACCGGCTTCGAAGACAACGACACGGTCATCGGCAACACCTTCTTCTCCAAGCGCAACTCGCCGCTCGAGTGGAACGTCGAGGGGCGCATGCGCCTTGGCACTGCCGACCGCATGTGGCTGGGCGTCTCCGGCGGCTCGTTCATCCTGCAGGGCTACGGCGCCCCCGACTTGCGCATGCTGGCGGTGTTCGGCATCCAGGTTCCGCTGAACCCTTCCGAAGGCATTCAGAAAGACCCCAAGCTCGAGCTCCGCGAAAAGTGGAAGAAAGAGCACCAGAACATCGACACCGATCACGACGGCATCATCGACGACTTCGATGCGTGTCCGAACGATCCGGAAGACCACGAGCAGCCGGACCCGGAAGATGGTTGCCCCAAGCCGAAGGAGCCGCCGCCGGCGCCCAAGGTGGTCGACACCGACAACGACGGCATCGTCGACACCGAAGACTTCTGCCCCAAGGAGCCAGGCAAGCGCTCCACCGAGCCCAACAAGAACGGCTGCCCCGACAGCATTGCCCGCGAAGGCAGCGTCATCCGCACGTTCAAGCAGGTGCAGTTCGCCTTCGGCTCGGCGCAGATTCTCCCGGAGAGCTTCCCGATGCTCCAGGAGATCGTCGACCTTCTCAAGGCCAACCCCGGCGTCAAGCGGATGGCAGTCGAGGGGCACACCGACAACAAGGGCAGCGCCGCGCTCAACAAGAACCTGTCGCAGAAGCGCTCCGACTCGGTCATGGCGTGGCTCATCCAGCATGGCATCGAGGGCGGCCGCCTCGAGGCCCACGGCTACGGCATGGAGAAGCCAGTGGCCGACAACGCCACCGACGAAGGGCGCCAGAAGAACCGGCGCGTTGAGTTCAAGATCCTCAAGGAGGAGTGAGCTCGGGCGTTCCCCACGCAAAGAAGGCTGCCGAGGGTTCTCGGCAGCCTTTCTTGGTTTTGCTCGATTGGCTGGCTACTTCGACGCGCTTACGGTGCTGCCGTCGGCGGTCCCCACGTCGACGATGCGTGCACGATACATGAGCTTGCCGCCGGCGCCGGTGATCTCGCCTGCCACGTCGCCGAAGGCGAAGCGGTCGCAGCGGGTGACGCTCATGGTGGCGTCCTTGCCGCCCACCGACACCTTGTAGCGGGTGAGGGTTGCGCCTTCGGTCTTGCCCGCCCATTCCACCACCACCGGGCGGCTGTCGATCTCGCCGTCGTTGCGGTCCACCGCGGGAACCGTCCGCTGCATCATCGCATCGTAGGCGGCCACCGTAGAGGGGCGTTCGATGCCGCCGTCCACCTTGACCGCCGAGACCACGTCGTCACCGTGCATGCGCACGCGGTAGGTCTCGACCTTGGCGCTGTCCTTCAGGCTGTACTCGAAGCTGCCGTCAAAGAGCGCCTTCTGGGTCAGCGTCATCTTCTTCTGCGCCCCGAGGGCGATCTCGGTGACCACGAAGTCGCCGGCGTTCTTGCCCATCGCGGCGCTGCTCGCGCTCTCGAAGGCGGGCGCAGCGACGTCGGCGCTGCTCGCAGCGCGGCTAGCGTTCGCCGCGACGCCGGCCGAGGTCATGGGCGTCTGCGCGTGCGGCTTGGCGGCGGCGCAGCCTCCAAGGCCGAGCGCGACGACCGCGGCGAGGGAAGTCAGCGAGCACAGGGAGACTTGGGTGCGGAGCGTTGCCTTCATGGTTTACGCACATCGCAGAGCCGCGCGCGGCGGGCCAAGTTTTCGCGAACGTGCGCCGCGCGAACACTCAACACTACGGCGAGACCTCGAGGAATTCCCGTCGTGTCGACGGATACGTTCACGCCACGCGGCAATGGCTTGGCCTAGCTGCGAGTCCACCGCGACTCTCTCTCTGTAGTGTTAGTTCCCCGCGTCCTTCGCGTCGGGGCCAAAGGTCACGATGCGCAGCACGTAGGGCTCGTCCACCACTCGGCTCTTCATGACGCAGAGGGAGAGCTCGCGGCTCGCGGCGTAGTCGAAGAAGCCGAGGCTGCCGCGGGCGTTCTTCTGCCAGCTCTTCACGTCGCGCTCCAAGAGCACCTTGCTCGAGGCCACGTCCTTCACCACCAGCGTGGTGGGCTTCTTGCGGTCGGCGATGCCGATGAGCAGCCCGTCCACCGGTGACGGCCCTTGGTAGCCCTCGTCGGTGTCGTCGTTCCAGTCGATGCCCGGCGCGTAGGCGACGGCGGTCCACTTGCGCTTGCCGAGGGCGGCGTTGGCGGCGTCGACGCGGCCTTGCCACGGCTCCTTGCCATAGGCCTTCCCGCGCTCGACGTACGAGAGCAGCTCGCCAGCGCGGACCAACGTGAAGGTGGTCTCGACTTTCCCTTTTGTCGTGTCGATGAAGACCACCGCGTGGCCGGCGGTAGGGCCTAGGTCACCGTCGACAAAGAAGTAGGCCAGGGTCTTCTTGTCCTCGGAGAGCGCGGGAAAGCCGCGCCCTTTGAACTCCGGCTCGTCGAGATCGTCGTCGGTGTGCACTTCCGTACGAGGAGCCACTGGCGCTCCGGCGTCGGCATGCGGCTCGTCGTCGTCGTCGTCCGTTTTCGCCGCGTCGCGTCCACCGTCGCGTCCACCGTCGCGTCCACCGTCTCGGCCACCGGCATCGCGCGCCTTGGCGGCGTCTTCGGCCACCGTGGGGCGCCCGTCCGACGAATCGTTGCACTTTGCACAGGAAAGGACGCCGCCGGCGAGGCCGAGCGCCAGGAGCAGGTAGCGCTTCACGGGCGCTCCAGCGGCGAAGTGAACAGCTGGGTGACCCAGAAAGAACCGTCGCCGTCTTGCGCCACGCCGATACCCACGTGGGTGAAGCGTCCGGAGAGCACGTTGGCGCGGTGCGAAGGGCTCTCCAGGAGCGCCCCGTGGGCCTCGCGCAGGGAGCGCGCGTGGGCCACGTTTTCGCCCACCTCCCGTACGCCCAGCCGCACCACGCGATCGGTGGGAAGGCCGTCGCCCGCGTCGTGGGCCGCGACGTGCCGCGCACGCATGCGCTCGGAGTGGGCCTTGGCGATGGCCTCCAAACGATCGTCGCGGGCGAGCGCAGGGGAGCCTCCGCGGGCCTGGCCCAGCCACTCGTAGAGCGATGCGTTGCCATGGTCGTCGCCAGCGGTCGGCGCTTCGGCCTCCTGCTCGCTCGGGTCCTGTGGCTCGAGCCCCGCGAACACCAGGGCCTCCAACACCGGGCGCGGGCCGTCGGCCAGGTCGGCCACCACCTGGGCCGTCACCATGCCCGGGGCGTCAACCGCGAAGCGCGCCACGAAGGCGCCGGTGGAGTCGGTCGATACGGGTGTAGTGTGCACATTGCCGCCCGCCGCAGTGAGATACACGCGCACGCTGCGAATACCGGGATCGGTCGTGGCGCGTAGCGTGAGAAACTGCCCGACGCGGGCTCGCGTGGGAATGGCCTCGAGCACCGCGTGCGACTCGGCGGCCACCAGCACGACCGTGCGCACGCCATCGGGCCCCGTTGCATCGCGCACGCCGCAGCGTGCCTGCGGCGAGATGTGGATGCGGGCGCGAAGGTCGTCGTCGCCCAAGGCTTTTCCCGAGAGGACGCTCGCCTGGGGAGAGGGAAGGGGGCTGCCGAAGCGACGCAACGTGAGCTCGAGGCCGCGGGCGGTGGGCGCCTTCTTACCTTGCGCTCGCCGCGCCGCGAGGTAGGCCGCGGCGCGCTCCAGGCTCGGATCTCTCCGGCAGGCCAGCCAGGGGAGATCGGCCGGCGCAGCCACTGTCGGCCCCTCGGTCTGCTCCGCCCAGGCGGAAGGAGGCGCCTCCGCTGCGGGCGCCTCGTCGCTCACCATGGAGGCCGGCTGCGCGTCGTCGGGAACGTCGCGGGCTCGGCTTGCTCCCGCTCCGCAAGCCGCAACCACGAGACCGAGCGGCAGGAGGGGAAATCGCACCGCGAGAGTTTCGCCTACGGCGCGCCCCGCGTCACCTTCTTGGTGGGCTTCTCGGCCCAGCGTCGGGCGAGCGAAAAACCGACCCGCACACCGAAGATGAAAGCAGCCCCGAGCGCTAACGCGATACCGAGGCTGCTCACGGGGTTCAATTGATCGTGAAGCTCTTGCCGACGCTGACCGAGCCGCCGCTAAACGCGGGGATCTTCACGCCGCGGAACTTGGCAGCTACGCAACCGCCCACCGGCGTGCCGGCGAAGGGAGGCGCATCGGCGGTAGCCGACGAGACGGCGCCGCTGGGACCGAAGGTGACCTTCACGTGGCCGGAGCCCGTGGGGCCATCGGGCTTCTTGCAGGACTGCACGTTCACCGCGCCGAGAGCAGCCGCGGCGGCGCCACGGTCGAAGGGCGCGCTGGCCTCGGCCGGGGCCGCGGCGGCGGGTTTGCTCCCGCCACCGGCCTGATCGAGCGCTTCTTGCAGGCTCTTGGGCTTGCTGCTGGCGGCCGGCGGGGGATCCGCCGCGGGCTTCACTGCAGGCGGCGTGTTGTCGGCCACGCCCGGCTTCACAACCGGCTTCGGTCCACCGTTGGGGGCCATCGCCGTGGGGACCGACGTCGCTGCGCCAACGCCGGGCGCGACCGCTGCCGGTCCGGTCATGGCGGGGGGCGGATCGTTCATGGCGATGGGGCCAGTAGCGACCGGCTGGGTCATGCCCACAGAGGTGGGCTCGGTCTTCGCGCTGGTGCTGTCGCCCCGGAAGGCGAACATGGCGCCGACCCCGCCGACGGCGAGGAGGATGCAGACGCCCAGCGCGATGAGGCCGATCATCAGGCCACGGTTGCCACCGCCCTTCTGGTTCGCCTCAGGATAGGCAGACGGCGACGCCATCATCATCATTGGAGGCGCCAGCGCCGGCGCCGTAAGGGCCGCGCCGAACGCGCCGCCGCCGCTGAGGTTCATGATGTCGTCGACGCGGTTGTTCCTGTCGGACGTGGAGGAGCCCATGCTCGCGCTGAGCGCACGGATGTCGATGAGACCCGAGCCGTCGTCGCCCGCGGTGGTGCGGTTCTCCGACTCCGGGGCCCCGGACTTTGCCGTGAGCGCGTTGAGCGAGAAGAGCACGCTGTTCTCGTTGCGCTGGCCGGTGAGCTTGGACTCGCCCGGCGGGCTCGAGAGCGGCGCGCTGGTGAGCACGTCTTCGCCGCCTGCAGATTCGAGGCCGCCGAAGAGGTCGCCGGAGCCGCCGCGGCCACCTGCGCGCCGAGCCGCCGGAGAAGCAGCGCCCATGGGCGCTGCGGCCACCGGAGGAGAGAAGGGCGTCGACAGGTTGAGGGGCGCCGGCGCCGGAGCGGCCACCGGACCTGGCGCGAAGCCGCCATTGTTGTTGCCGTACCCGCCGTTGCCGTTTCGCGACATGGCTTGCGTAGCCGACGTGTCTTCCTCGAAGTTGCCCATGGAGGCTGAGTAGTTGGGCGCCGCGGGGGCGAACGAGGCGTCGTAGGCGGGCGGCGGCGCGCTGGCGCGGAGCGAACTGGAGAGCTCCGGAATGTCACGGATCGGCAGCCAGTCGGTCATGCCGTCTTTCCAGCAGTATGTGTCGTCGGTGAGCGTTCCGGCGGCGTACTCCGTCTGCACCTCGGCGAGCGACATGGTCCGCTGATCGCCGTCGGAGACGTTCACGGTCCAGGAGTCGCCGTCGGCGCCCGCGTCGGCGTCGTTGCTCGGCGACATCTCGTTGCCGTTGACGACGATGGTCGCGCCGCACTTCTTGCAGCGGATCTTGACGATCTTGCCGAGGACCTTCTCATCCGCAATGGTGTATTTGGCCGGGCAAGACTGACACGAGATCTTCATCGCGGTACCGTTCCTCTGCGCTGCGTCTTCAGGGTGGATAGCTGGGGACGTCGTCGTCCGCCGCAGCAATGGGTTCTTGTTCAAGTATACGGGGTCGGTATCACTGTAATCAAGCAGACGTACCATTCTGGCCCCGCGGGGCGCCGGTTGGTCCCTGCACATGAGACGATGGCGCGGGCCGAGGTGTTTGGACTTTCTGCTTCCGCTCGCTCCGCCGGAAGAGAATTTTCCGCGCCCGCACGTTGCGGCCGGGGTCGCACCTCGCACCTCCTACGTCGCACCTTGCCCCCGATGTGGCCGGGTCATCGGTGATTCAGTTGACGAGCACCAAGGCCGTGCCGTCTTTGCCGCAGAAGGTGGCGTTTCCCTCAAAGCGATCGCCGCACGTTGGGCAGATCTTTCCGCGCTTGGCGCCCATCTGCGCGGCGCCATGGCCAGCGGCAAGGGCCGCGGGAAGAAGCTCTTCGCCGTGCTCCGGGCACACACGGACCCCGTCGAAGCCCCGGTTGCACACCGGGCAGACGCCCCCTTTGCCGCTCCGCCCGGCGGGACTTCGCACCACCAATATGGCTCCATCGTGAGGGCAATGCTGGAAAGGACGCGCGAACTCTCGCTCGCAGATGGGGCAAACGAGGGGCTCGCCGGTATCGGCCCGGCCCGCACCCACCACGGCGCCAGCACCTCCAGCAACTGCGGCACGCGGTTGCGCAGCGCGGGCGGCGGCGCGCTCGGCCGCGTGGCGCTTGCTCTCTTCGTGGGCGCGCTGCTGCGTCTCGTGCGACTGCAGGCGCTCGCTCCGTCGAAGGTCGGCCTCTCGCCTGCGCTCCTCGAAGAGCGCCTCGGCTTCGTGTTCGGCGGCTTTTGTGCGGGCGCGGGTTCGGCGCGAGAGCAAGACGTAGGCGGCCGCCAGCGACAGCGCGAGCCCGAAGACCACGGCGCCGAACACCAGGCGCCGGCGTCGCGAGGCATCTTGCGCCTGGACCTCGCGGCTATCGATGGCCGTCCCGGGAATGTTCACCGACGACGCTTGATCCGACTCGCCCTCGGCATTGAGGCCCGACTGCTTCAGCAGATCGTCGTACTTTTGCGGCGAGGTCACCTCGACCACGACCTTCACCTTCTGGCCGGCAGCCGACACGGTGATCTCGGTCTCGCCCTCTTTGGCGCCCTCGCCGACCCGCACCTTGCCCCGGGGGTCGACCTCGATGCCGCGCTCCTTGTCCACCGTCCACACCGGCTCGGTGCCGGTGGCGCAGCCCTTGTCGTCGGTGACCTGCGCACGAAACGCGAAGGTGTCGCCGAGCCGAAGGAGCTTTCGCGAGGGGCGCACTTCGAGCCTGCTGGGGGCGCCCGGCGAGGCGCACTTGGCCGGCGCGGGCGGATCCGGCGGCGCGACCGTCTCGCTCGGCGCGGCCGTTGCTGTCGCGCTCGCGGTGGGCGCCGGGGGCGCAGAATCGAGGGATACGAGGGCGAGGCTACGGTTGCGCTTCACGTCGGCGACGCAGTGGCCATCGTTGACCGTGACCTCGTAGCGGCCGGTCTCGGCGATCTCGATTCGCGTGCTGCTCACCGTCACCAGCGTTTGCAGCGTGGCTCGCCGTGGGTCTGCAGCCGGCGTGCTGCAGCGGGTGCGCCAGGAGCGCCCGGAAGGGTCGCGCGAGTGCGCGTCGCGGGCCAGCGTGGGCATCGGATCGTAACACTGGTTGGAACGAAATACCCGGCCGCCGCCGAGGATCACCAGCTCGTCGCCTTCGAGCTTCACGGTGGCCACGTCGCCCCCGCCGCTCGAGGTGCTGGTGGGTGCGGGCCCACACGCGGCTTGCCACTGCTGCACCGTGTAGTCCTCGCGAAGCGCAGATTGTCGCCACTTGCCATCGATGGCGGCGGCGCCCGACGTCGCGACCGGAGCCGGCTGGGCTGCGGCCGATGGACTGTGCCCCGTGATCAACAGTGCCAGAAGAGCGCCCAGCGCTACGGCTGTAGCGGAAAGCCACGACGGGGAGGGAATGGGGGCGAAGGAAGCGTTGGACACGGCCGGAGGTCAGTATCTCAGAACCCGCACGCGATCACAAACTCGCCTATTTTGCGCGTCGGCGGTAGCTTGGGCCCATGCTCCGGAAGAAGCGGTGCCTCTGTACCTCCGTGCTCGTGGCCACTGGCGTGGTCTTGGCCTCTGCGCCTGCCCTTGCCCAGAGCACGAACGGTGTGGTGGACGCCAACGGCGACGGTCTCGATACCCATCTTTTCCGGCCTGCGCTGGACTCGAAGGGGTTCTTTGCCACCAACGGCACCAGCGTCCTCAGCGCCAACGACATCAGCTTCGGGCTGGTGCTCGACTACGGCAACTCGCTCCTGCGCGTGCCCGATAAGGGCCAGCGCAACGCAGCTCTGGCAATGCACTCGTTCCAGGGCACGCTCCACTTCAACTACGGCATCGCCAACCGCGCCATCATCGGCATCTCGCTCCCCATCAACCTCATGCTGAGCGGACCGCAGGCCGACGCCAACGGGCAACCGCTGCTGCCGAACCAGTGGTCCACCGCAGAGCTCAACTCGCAGACCATCGGCGCGCCGGCGCTGCACGCCAAGGTGCGGCTGCTTCGGGTGGAGCAAGGATTCGGCCTCGCGGCCTCGGTGCAGGCCGGAGTTACCCTCACCGACGCGCCCAAGAACGCCGGCGCTGATCCGGTTTTGTATGCGTGGCCTCAGCTCATCGCCGAGAAGCGCCTGGGGAGCACGGGGTGGTTCAAGATCGGCGCCAACGCCGGCATGCGCTTGCACCCCGCCAGCTCCACCACGCTCAACCTCGAAGACGGCACCTTCAAGGACGGCCAGCGCGTCACCTACGGTCTCGGCATGTCGGTCCGCGTAGCAGAGCCACTCGAGATCGTCGCCGACACCTACGGCACGTACCTGCTCAGCGACGCCTCGGCGAAGGTGAAGCCTTCCAACGAGGTGGTCGGCGGCATCAAGCTCTACGTCGAGCGCAACTCGTACTTCATGCTTGGCGCCGGCACCCGCTACACGCCGGGCTTCGAAGCCGCGACCATTCGCGGCTTCCTGGGCTTCATCTACGAGCCATCCATCGGCGATCGCGATGGCGACGGCTACAAGGACGACGTCGACAAGTGTCCCGACGATCCCGAGGACTTCGACGGGTATCAAGACGAGGACGGCTGCCCCGAGCCGAACCCGGTGGTCCACATTCCCGACCCGCCGCCGCCCGCGAAGAAGCCGCCGCCGCCGGTGAACAACGACCGTGACGGCGACGGCATCCCCAACGCCGAAGACCAGTGCCCCGACCAGCCGGAGACCTTCAACGGCTACAAGGACGAGGACGGCTGCCCCGACAAGGGAGACGTCGAGGTCGGCGACGGTGGGCTCATCTTGCTGAAGAAGATTAAGTTCGCCACCAACTCGGCCGACATCCTGCCGGAGTCCAACGAGATCGTCGATCAGATCGCCGGCACCATCAAGGCGCACCCGGAGTTCCTCCTCATGGAGGTGGCCGGTCACGCCGACGAGCGCGCCCCCGACCAGTACAACCTGGTCCTCACGCAGAGGCGCGTCGACTCGGTGGTGGCAGCGCTCATCCAGCGCGGCATCGACCGCTCGCGCCTTCGCAGCAAAGGCTACGGCGAGTACTGCCCCGACGATCTGGGCCACAACGAAGAGGCCTGGGAAAAGAACCGCCGCGTCGAGTTCAAGATCGTGAAGAGCAAAGACGGCGGCCCTGCGCCCAAGCTCGGCTGCGACAACGCCGTGAAGCATGGCGTCCGGCCCGCCCCCATCCCCTGAACCGGCGAAATTCGGGCGATACCTTCGCTCTGGCGGCGTCGGGCGTGCTCACGACCAGGAGGTCGTTCCGCGCGTCCCTCCTGGCCAGAGCTCGGTCTCGCCCGAATTTCGCTCGGTTCAGGCGTGGTCTCGCGCGTCGCGGGCGCGCGTTGGTCGCCGGTAGGCTTCGGCGAGATCGGAAGAGCACACCGCTGAACACCAGTCACGCGGC
>JBBQWQ010000030.1:0-89460 GCA_038210445.1 Polyangiales bacterium | reverse complement strand
CCGACACCGCGCGGGATCGCGTGAGTGATTGCTCTAGCGAGAGCGAGAGTGACAGCGAGAGGCAGTGGGAGAGTGAGAGGGTGAGTTAGAGGGTGAGGGAGAGCGTGAGGGAGAGCGAGAGGGAGAGGGAGAGGGAGAGGGAGAGGGAGAGGGAGAGCGAGAGCGAGAGGGAGAGGGAGAGGGAGAGGGAGAGCGAGAGCGAGAGCGAGAGGGAGAGCGAGAGGGAGAGCGAGAGCGAGAGCGAGAGGGAGAGCGAGAGGGAGAGCGAGAGCGAGAGGGAGAGCGAGAGGGAGAGCGAGAGGGAGAGCGAGAGGGAGAGCGAGAGGGAGAGCGAGAGGGAGAGCGAGAGGGCCGACTCGGGTTTTACGTCTGCGCTCGCGCTCGCCTGCGGCCGGTGTTAGCCCTTAGATATGCGCGCTGCCATTCCTCTCGTGCTCGCTTCGATGGTCATTCTTTCGCAGGCCTGCGGCGAAGACCGCGAGGTGGTGACGCTCACCAATGGTGAGGTAAAGTTCATCGCCGAGCTGTCGCCCTTTCGATTCAGCATCGAGAACAAGGATGGCCGCACGGTGCTGCAGTCGGCGGGCGCCAAGGACGAGTCGCACCGCAGCGTGAATGCCACCTACGAGGAGCCGTACTACCGCGTGCAGGTGCTCCCGGGATGGGATACCTACGGCGGCCTCGCAGAAGGCTGGCGCGGCGGTATCAACGCCACCGTGGTGGAGCGGACCGCCACCACCATGGTCTTCGACATCCCGGGGGTGTCGGGCGACGTGCGCTTCTCGGTGGCCCTCGAAGGCACCAAGGTCACCATGGTCACCAAGGCGCAAGGCACCTGGACCGACGGCGGCCAGCCCTGGAACAAGGTGTCGCTCGCCTTCGATCTTCCGGCCGACGAGCACTTCTTCGGGCTGGGCGAGCGCTTCACCAGCGTCGACCACCGCGGCCTCTCGCTCTACGCGTGGCCCGAAGAGGGGGGCCTGGGCAAGGGCGAGAACACGCCGCGCGGTCCCCTGAACCCGGTACCCAACGGCCCGTCGATGACCTACTTTCCGGTGCCGTTCTTCCTCTCGAGCAAGGGCTACGCCGCGTGGATGAACACCACCCGCCGCACCCAGGTTCACCTTGGTAGCGAGCGTGAAGACGCGTTTCGCCTCGAGGCCTACGCGCCGGAGCTCACCACCGTGATCTACGTGCACGACGATCCCAAGGCATCGCTCGACGACTTCAGCCGCGACACCGGTCGCCCCTTCGTGCCCGCGCCGTGGGTCTTCGGGCCCAAGAAGATCTCTGGCGGCCTCACGCTGGTGGATGGTGTGCCCGAGTTCCGCGCGTTCCGCGACAAGAAGGTTCCCCTCACGGTCATCGACGACGCCGCGCACTTTCTCCCGGCGCGCTTCGAAGTGGGGCGCGAAGAAGACCTGAAAGGCTTTGCGCAGCTCCTCCACAACTGGGGCTACAAGCTTGTGGGCTACTACAACCCCTACGTGTCGCTCACGCTCGACGGCGCCAAGGGCGATCGCGAGTACGGCATCGCCCACAATCTCTTCCTCAAGGACGACAAGGGCAACGTGGGCAGCGCGTTCCTCGGCTCCGGCGGCTTTCAGGCAGTGGCCACCATCGATCTGACCAACCCCGAAGGCGTGAGCTGGTTTCAGGACCTCATGCGGCGCGCGCTGAACCTTGGCTACGATGGCTGGATGCACGACTTTGGCGAATACGTGCAACCCACATGGAAGGCCCACGACGGCCGCACCGGCGCCGAGCTCCACAACGCGTTTCCGGTGCTATCTGCCAAGGCGGCTCACGATCTGCTGGTCAAAGAGCGCCCGGACAACTTCCTATTCTTCGTGCGCGCCGGCTACGTGGGTACCGCGCAGTACGTGCCCGCGGTGTGGGGCGGCGATCCGGAGGGCACCTTCGACGAGACCCAGGGTCTCCCGGCGCTGCTCCGCGGAGGCCTCAATCTGGGCATGACCGGTGTTCCCATGTGGGGAAGCGACATCAGTGGCTTCAAGTGCCTCACCGACTTTCCCAACGACAAGGAGGTATACCTCCGCTGGGTCGAGGTGGGCGCCGTCTCGCCGTTCATGGAAGAAGAGACCGCCTGCGCCAACCCCACCGGCGCCGACAAGAACAAGTGGAACACCTTCAAGGACGAAGAGACCACCCGCATCTACGCCGCTATGACGCGCTTTCATACGCGCATGCAGCCGTACTTCATGGCGCTCTCGCGCGACGCGCACCAGAGCGGTATTCCCATGATGCGCCACCCGTTCCTCATGTTTCCCAAGGAGCCCCGGGTGTGGGGCATCGAAGATGCGTTCTTCCTCGGACCTTCTCTGTACACTACACCGGTCGTGCGGCGCGGGCTCACCGCCCGCAAGGTGTTCTTCCCGCTGGGGCGCTATGTAGATCTGGACGACGGCACGCTCTACGTGGGTCCCAGCGAGACCACCGTGCCGGTGCCTCTGCAAAAGCTGCCGGTGTTCCTGGTGGAGGGGCAACTGCTCCCGCTCCTCGACCCCAGCATCGACACGCTGGCGCCGGCCACCGAGCCGTCGGTGGTCACGCCCGAGACGGTGAAGGATCGGCTGGACGTCGTGACCGCGCTCGCGCCCGGCTCCACCGCTTCGTTCGTCCTCTTCGACGGCACCAAGCTTACGGCGACGCGCACCGGAAGCCCGGACGAGAGCGATGCGCTCGACGCCGTCGACGAGGCGCGCATCGGCACCTGTGAGCGCTGCACCCTGGCCACCGCGCAGGGCGACGTCGACCGCCTGCGCGTCTCCTCGAACCTCGCCACCAAGACGCAGGTGCGCTTTCGCGGCATCACGCTCACCTCCGACGGCCCGGTGCCGCGGCGCATCCGCTGGGACGTCCGCGCCATCCGCTGAGACGGATGCCGCACGCAAAATTGATGGGTAGGCAGGGCGCCCACACCGGCGTTTCGGTGCGGATCCGTCGAAGTTTGGCGCGGGGAACTTCCCAATCGAAGCGGTCCAGGCCTGCACGAGAAGGCTCGCTATTGCTCTTTCCGAACAAGGAGTCTTTCGCATGAGCGCTCTCCCTTCGCGCCGCGCCCTCCAGGGTGCAGGTCTTGGTTCCGCCCTGATCATCAGGGGTCTACCAGCATCGTGATTGACAAAGCCACGAGCGAGCTCGTGGAACGCGTCACCTACGACGCCTGGGGGCGAACCGAGAGCGACTACCGTCCAGCTCGATGGGTCGGCGCCCGCGAGGACCTTCGATTCACCAGCAAAGAGGAGGACGTGATCGCTGGCTCAGCCTAGACCCTCTTGCTATCGCGCAGGGAGGCGGCGATCTCAACCCGTATGCCTACGTGGCAGGCGGCCTTATCAACTCCGTCGACCCGGACGGCTTCGAGGTGATGGAAGTTGGGCGAAGTGTCGAATGTGGGGTGCAAGGCCACGGGTGCAAGCTGCAAACACCGGCAGGAAGGCGAGTGCACGTCGCACTGTCGGAACCGGGGAGGCGGTGGTGGCAGTGTGGGCACCGTATCGTGTACGGCGCTGAATGATTCCGGCATCGACACCGGCGTGGACGCGACGCAGCCCGGTCAGGAAGGTGCAGCCTGCACCCAGGGTCGGCCCGACTGCGAGTTCTACCAGTGTAGGTGCCTGAACGGAACGAGCGGCGGCGCGCGAGCGCCGTGCGTGCAGTCGCGGTGCACGGGCAACAAGCAGGCGTGCGACGCTTTCTGCGCGCCCTATGGCGGCTGGCGCGGGTTCTAGCTCTCCAACGCCGGCAAACCGAGGCGCTTCAGGCGGGCGGGGTCGGCGAGCACGTGGATCTCGGCGATTTTGCCGCCGGTGAGGGTGAAGGCCATGACCGAGTACACTTCGCTCCCCAGGTAGGTGACGATGCCGGGCCCGCGGTTGACGCGGACGACGCGCACCACGCGCTCGCCGCCGAGCTGGCGCGAGAAGAAGAGCGATTGCTTGGCGACGGTCTCGGCGCCGCGCACCGTGACCTGGCGAATCGATGCGCCAATCTGCGCCGGGCGCTCGGCGTGGAGCACCACCTGTGGGTCGAGCAGCGCCACCAGCGCTGCGAAGTCGCCATTGCGCGAAGCCGCCAGAAAGGCATCGACCGCGCTTCGCTGCTGCGAGATATCGGGGTCTTGAACCTTCTCTGTATCCTGCACGCGTTTGCGCGCGCGGCTCGCGAGCTGCCGCGCCGCGGTGGGCGTTCGCTGCACGATGGGGGCGATGTCCTCGAACGGTACGGCGAACATGTCGTGGAGCACGAAAGCCAGGCGCTCCGCCGCCGGGAGCGTCTCGAGCACCACCAGGAGCGCCATGCCGATGGAGTCGAGGTGCAGGAGATCCGCCTCCGGCGAGTCTTCGGTGCCCACGATGGGGTCCGGAAGGCGCGTGCCGGTAGGCGCCTCTGGCCGTCCTTGTCGCGTCCGGAGCACGTCGATGCACATGTGCGCGACCACCGTGGTGAGCCACCCCTTCAGGTTGGTAATCTCAGCGGCGTCGGACCGATGCAGCCGAAACCACGCTTCTTGTACTGCGTCGTCGGCCTCGCTCACCGAGCCGAGCATGCGGTAGGCCACCGAGCGTAGGTGGGGGCGGAGGTTTTCGAACTGTGCTGCGAGCTCTTTTTCGTCCATCGGTCACATCGCGGGGTCGAGGTCCGTCTTCATGACGAACGAGCACGGCTCGATGTGACCATCCACCCAGAGATACGCCCCATGCAAGCACGAATGAAGAGCCCCGTCATGATCCTCCCGGAGGCCCTGCCGGCGCTCCTGGCGCTCGCGGCATCCACGACCAAGGCGGGCGTTCCCGCGGGCACCCTCGAGCTGGTGCACCTCCGCGCGAGCCAGATCAACGGCTGCGGTTTCTGCGTCGACATGCATGCGAGAGCCCTGGAGAAGTCCGGCGAAAAGGGCGTGCGCACCCATGCGGTCGCGGCCTGGCGCGAGGCGCCCTACTTCACCGACGCCGAGCGCGCGGCGCTGGCCCTCACCGAGGCGGTCACGCGGCTGAGCGATCGCGCAGACCCCGTGCCCGACGACATCTGGAACGAGGCCGCGCGGCACTTCGACGAGCCCGCGCTTGCCGCGCTCCTCACCAACATCGCGCTGGTAAACCTGTGGAATCGACTGAACGTGCCGACCCGCCAGGTGGCGGGCTCGTTTCGCTGACTATTCACCGAGGCAGCTCGACGCGAAGGGCCCCGCGGGATCGCAAGCGCAGGTCCCCCCGATGCAGCGCCCGGGTGCGCCATTCCAGGTTCCGTCGCCCGACGGACCGCACGCCGCCTTCACCGGACACTCCCGACGTCCCGAGCTTTGAAGAAGCGCTTTGGCCGCCTGCGCCCGCTCGCGCCGAACCGGGGTGGTGCTGCAGCATCCGAGCGCCACGAACGTGCATTCTGCATCATTCCCGCATCGTTGCCAGGTCTCGGGAACGGCCGCAGTTTGCGCGCCCGCGCCGGTGGACGCCGCTGCAGGGCGCCCCGCTCGCGGCGGGAGACGCGCGGCGCGCCGGCTCGCATCCACACCACCAGCCGCCCGCCAACAAGACCAAAGCCATTCGCAGCATGGCGCAAGAATACTTCGATCGCCCCGTGAGTGTGCGAGCTACCGAAGCGACTGCCACATCGCCGCATCTATCCGGTACTGCACCGAGGGCATCCCCTCGAAGTCCATCGCCTCTTCGAGCCGCATGCCGAGCTTCTGGAACACGCGAATCGACGCTGCGTTCTCCACGTGCGCGCGCCCGATGATGGCCGGCAGGCCGCGCTCGTCGAAGCCGAACGCCAGACACGCGAGCGACGCCTCGGTTGCGAACCCCCGGCGCCGCGCGCGCGGGAGGTAGCGGTACCCCACGTCTACCTCGCCGCCTTCCTGCACCCGAAGCCCGCACCACCCGAGAAACGCGCCGGTCTCGCGCTCGATGCACGCCCACCGGCCGAAGCCCTCGACGTCGTACGGGTTGTACCCATCGAGGAACGTTCGCGCGGCTTCCACCGACGCAAAGGGCCCATCGCCGGTGAAGCGCAATACGTCTGCGTCGGCGTTCAGCTCGAAGAGGGCCGCAGCGTCGTCGGGTAGGAAGCGCCGCAGATGCTGCCGCTCCGTAGTGAGTGTATACTTCACGGTTCTCCCTCGTCGCCCCGCAGGCCCGACTGCCGGTAGGGCGTTCGCGCGGTTCCCCGATGCGCCAGGCGGAGCAGGTGCACCAGCACCTCGACCCGCGACGATTCCGGGGTGGCGCCCGCCAGCGTGGGGGGCGCTGGGGCGAGCAGGATCGGCTGCGAGGCGAAGCGCGCATCGAAGGTGGCGCCCGGTGCGCGCTGTCGCAGCAGGTTGAGTGTGGCCACGAAGTTCTGCGCTGCGGCCCGCTGCATCGCGGCGCCGAGCCCGAGAAACTGGGCAGTCTTCTCCGAGAGCACCCATGGCGCGTCGTCGCCGTAGGGCACGATGAACAGCAGCTGCTCGCTCTGCAGCGAGCGCTCCACGTGCTGCCGCTCCACCATGGGCGTATTGCGCATGCCGGTGGGCAGGATGTCTTTGTCGCGTACCACCCGGTTGATGGAGCCCTTCACTGTCACGTGCAAGAAGAGCGAGATGGCCCCGTAGCGCAGCCGTGGTCCCTCGGCGCCGCGAGCGCCCAGTCCGTCTTCCCCGAAATCGATGCGGTGTACATCGACCATGTCGGCGCGCCGGGGCACGGTTGCGCTGTCGACCATGAGCACGCTGTAGCCGTTGCGCGCCAGGGCGTCGTAGCGAGCCCGCGCGGCGTCGTAGATCGTGCCCTGATACGCCAGCGTAGGCAGCGTTCCGGTAGACCAGCGCCGCACGTCGTAGGCGGTCGCGCCCAGCGCAGTTCCCGCGGCGGCAGGGTCGGCGGCGGCGGCCACGGCGGTGATCCCCACGTAGTACATCGCCTACAGCGTATCCCGCCTCCTGGCGCGTTGCAGCATCCGCCGCGCGCGGGGCCCGATTGACGCCTTCTGCGACCATGGACTACACCCATCGCGTGAAGCGCATCTCCTCTCGCACGGTCCTTGGTCCCGCACTCGCACTTGCATTCGCGCCGCTGCCGCTGGCGGCCTGCGGAGGAGGGAACGAAGCCACGCCGGTTCCGGTGTTGCCCGCCACCACCGCCACTGCCATTGCCGCCGCGACGGCCACCGCCGAGCCTGTGCCCTCGGGCCCGCTCGACACCAAGCGGCTCCCGCGCGCGGACTTCAACCGCCTGGCCATGCTGGTGAACCAGCCTCTTTTCTGGACCTCCGATGCCAACGGCAACGGCGCCCTCGATCCCGACGAGCTCGCGGTCTTCTGGGGGCTCATTCCCGATACCAGGGCCGGCGCCAAGCTTGGTGACTGGGTGAGTGGCGGCCATTTCACGAGCGCCTTCCGCACCACCTACGAGGCCATGGTCCACCGGTCGGAGAGCGGCCCCAAGACGGAAAAGATGGGCAGCCCCTCGGAAATCTTGCGCCTCGCCGCCGTGGAAAAAGAGCTCTCGCAGGGCCGGCAAACGCTGGTGGCGACCGACCTCACCAAGGCCACCGAGGAGCAGAAGAACATCGTCAAGCACGTGCTCCGCGCCGCCGAGATCATCGAGCGCCTGTACGCGACGCAGGCGGGCAACACCGAGGTGCGCCGGTTCGACGATCCGGCCAGCAAGTCGCTCTTCTTCCGCAACCAGAGCCCCAAGTGCGCGGCGCCGCTCACCCAGAACGACGCCAACTGCCGCACCAGCGTCGAGCCCATCAACAAGAAGCTCTCGGGTCTGTATGCCGAGAGCATCATGAAGCAGGATCACTTCTGCGAGTCGCTGAGCAAGCTGGCCGACAAGCAGATCATGGACCCCTTCACGGTGGTGCGCGGCGACGCCATGGCCCCCAAAGCCGTGCCCTACACCACCGAGTACGCCAAGGACATGAGCGCCGTGAGCGCCGAGCTCGCGGCCGCGGCCAGCGAGATCAAGAGCCCGGCAGAAGCCGCCCTCAAGGCCTACCTGCTGGCGGCCTCCAAGTCGTTCACCGACAACGCCTGGGTTCCGGCCGACGAGGCCTGGGCCAAGATGGGTGTAGACAACAGCAAGTTTTACCTGCGCATCGCGCCCGACGAGGTGTACTCCGAGCCCTGCAGCACCAAGGCGCTCTTCCACGTGAGCTTCGGCCTCATCAACCAGGCCTCGCTCAAGTGGCAACAGAAGCTCGACCCGCGGAAGACCGACATGGAGAAGGCCCTCGCGACCCTGGCGGGCGCGCCGTACAAGGCCCGCGCGGTGAGCTTCAAGCTCCCGGACTTCGTCGACATCGCGGTGAACGCCGGCGACTCGCGGCCGCCCTTCGGCGCCACCATCGGGCAGTCGCTCCCCAACTTCGGCCCGGTCGCCAACGAGGGCCGCGGCCGCACAGTGGCCATGACCAACTTCTACACCGACCCCGACAGCCTGGCCGCCACCAAGTCCACCGCCGAGTCCATGTTCTGCGCCGCAACCATGAAGGACTTCACGCTCGATCCCGAGCCGCAGCTCATGAGCACCGTGCTTCACGAAGCCGCCCACAACCTGGGCCCGGCGCACCAGTACAAGGTCGACGGCAAGACCGACCGCGAGGTCTTCGGTGGCCCGCTCGCCAGCACCTTCGAGGAGCTCAAGGCGCAGACCGCCGCCATGTTCTACGCCGAGTGGCTTGTGGAGAAGAAAGACATCGAGCGGGCCTACGCCGACAAGGCCCACATCCGCGACGTCTTCTGGGGCTTCGGGCACATCTCGCGCGGCATGTACGACGAGGATCACCACCCCAAGAACTACAGCCAGCTCGCGGCCATCCAGTTCGGCTCCTTCATGGCCGATGGCGCCATCACCTGGAACGCCGCAGAGAAGGCCGCCAACGGCGCCGACGTGGGCTGCTACACGGTGAACCTAGGCAAGCTCCCGGCCTCGGTGAAGAAGCTCATGAAGGTCGTGGCAGGCATCAAGGGCCGCGGCGACAAGAAGGGCGCCGAGAAGCTAGTTGCCGATTTCGTCGACGTGCAAGGCGACAAGAAGGCGCACCTCGATCGCATCCGCGAGCGCGTGCTCCGGGCCCCCAAGCCCAGCTTCGTCTATTCGGTCAAGTTCGACTGACGCGCGCGCAGTCAGACCTTGAAAGCCGCACAATCGTGCGACTCGCTAGCGGCCGCCGCGGCCCTTGGGCTCGGGGCGTGCGCTCGGACCAGGAGCTGCGCTGGATGCGCGCGCGGAGGCGCCGGTGCGCGGTGCCCGGCGCGCCTCGTACGATGCATTGAGCCATCGGTAGGCCGCGAAGGCCGCCACCACCACCGCGACGAGGATGATGAGGCGGCCTATGGCGCCTCGCTCGGCGCTCCATCGCTCGCCCCAATCGCCCGCGCGCGATGCTGCGGTCGGACGCGTGGAGTAGCCATCGGGATCCATCGACATGAGTTGCTATCCTTCTCCGATCATGGCGGACACGCCTCGGTCTCGGCGCCCGCGGCGTACACGCCGGGGGCGTAGGGGGGCGCCGCGTTGCCGTCGATGCCGAAGGTTTGCGCGGGGCCATTGCCGCAGCGCCGCTTGAAGTCGTAGCTGTCGCTGCTGCGGGCGAGCTTCACCACCCGGAGCCCGCCATACACCAGGGGTTGTCCGCTCAGCGCTACGTCGGGCGCGGCGCCCTTGACCACGTACACCCCGGGGGCTGCGGCATCGGCCAGCCGGCGCCCGATGCCGCTCTTGTCGATGGCCAGAGCGGCGCCGTCGTCTACGCCAATGCCCAGAACGTCGGGTGCTGCGAAGCCATCTTTCACCTGCCGCGCCATGAACATGCCCAGCCGCCCCATGCGATCGCGCGCGATGAAGTGCGGGTCGGTGACGCATCGCCCCAAAGGCCCCAGCTGCAAGATGTTGTGCGTGAAGTGAATCACTGGATCGTACGGATCGGCCACCGCGACCTTGGTGGTGATGTTCTCGGAGAGGGTCTTGGTGGCGTCGTTCACCGAGCTACCGAGGATGATCATCCCGGCGCTCGAGCCGCCCACCACGCCGCCGCGATCGAACACCGCTTGCACCGCAGCCATGAGCGGTGTGCCCTTCCACGCCACGTACTTTGCCTGATCGCCGCCGGTGAACCACACCACCTCGGCGCCGCCCACGATGGCCGCCGCCGCTCGGTAGTCGGCCGCCGTGGCGCCGTCGAGCAGCGCTACCGTCTGCGCCGACCGAAAAGATGCAACTTGCACCCATGACCCGGCCGCGTCGCTCGCTTGGGGCGTGAGCACTACCACGTCGCCGCGGCTCGGTGCGCCGTCGCCCACCGTCGCGTGAACCCAGGCGCGGACCACTGCGCCTTCGAAGCCACCGTCGAGGACGATGCCGGGCCCGGATGGTGGCAGCGCGTCGTCGGTGAGGTCGCCCTTGCGACCGAATACGCGCAACGCGGCCGAGGGCTGGTTGGCGGCGTCCAGGGCTTCCGCGTCCCGCTCCGGCGCGGGGCCGGAGTCGAAGCTGCTCGCCGCTTCAGGCCCGGCATCGGCGCCCGCCGTCGGCTTCTGCGTCGGCGCGCTGGAGCTGCACGCGGCCCCCACGGCCACCATCAGCAAAGCCCTCACCGCTCCCGTCTGCCGCATGACCAGCAGCGTACCATCCCACGCGACGTTCGAGGCCTGCGGCATGCGTGATATGACTCGTGCAGCGTGTTCCCTCCGCTCGAACCAGACGACACCGGCATCGAGTTTCCGGACCCGGCCGACGCCAACGAGTACGGCGTCGTGGCGGTGGGCGAGGACTTTCGCCCGGGCACCGTGCTGCGCGCCTACCGGCAGGGCATCTTTCCCTGGCCGCATCGCGACGAAGGTCGCCGCGGGCACGTCGTGCTCTGGTGCACGCCCGATCCTCGGGCGATCTTCCCGCTCGAGCGCGAGCCGCACTGGTCGCGGAGCCTTCGGCGCACGCTTCGCAGTGGGCGCTTTCGCGTGACCCTGAACCAGGCCTTCGGTGAGGTCATTCGCCTCTGCGGAAAAACCCGCGCCGAAGGCACGTGGATCATCCCCGCGCTCATTCGCGGCTACGAAGACCTGCACCGCCGCGGCTTCGCGCACAGCGTCGAGGTGTGGGAGGACGGCGAGCTGGTGGGCGGCATCTACGGCATGGCCATCGGGGGCGCGTTTGCGGGTGAGTCGATGTTCCACACCCGAACCGACGCCTCGAAGGTCGCCTTCGCCCACCTGGCCGTGTCGCTTCGGGCCAGCGGGTTCGTGGTCTTCGACGTTCAAGTCGAGAACCCCCACCTGCTCTCGCTGGGGTGCGTCGAGATCCCCAGGCCCACCTACATGCTCCTCCTTCAGCACGCGCAAAAAAAGTCTCCCCAGCTGACCTTGACGCAGCTGAAAAAAGACTGACATTCCAAAAGGTTCAGGCGCGTGAACGGGGGCCGCGGCGAAGCCTCCCAGCGGCGTTTCTTTCGGGAAGAAACGGCCCGCGTCATCCGTTCCCTTCGGAACAGAACCCCCGCGCACTTCATCCGTACATAGAGAGTCTCGGGTCCGAAGCGACGTTTCGCCTCTCCAGGCTTCGCTCCTGCAACCGGAAGTTCATTTTGTCCATCGAATGGACGGGCGTCGGGCGAATTCGTGACTAAAGCTATTGACAGGTTCCAGAAAGAGTATCTCGCACATCCCCCAAGCTGACCGACCCTCTCCGGTTCCGAATCCTCGCGGATTCGTTGCACGGAAACCTCTTTCGCCCTCGCCAAAAGGCGCTGGCGAACCCCAAAGGCACATCATGAAGTCGATTGCACCCTCCACTCCCCCGGCAGCCACTGAAAACGCCGAGCCTCTCGAGTCGGTGGATGCATATTTTCAGCGCATGTCGCGGGTTCAGCTGCTCACCCGCGAGGGTGAGGTGGCGCTGGCCAAGCGTATCGAGCTGGGCGAACGCACCGTGCTCGAGGCCCTGGTCGATAGCACCCTGGGGTGCGGCGAGTTTGCTCGCATTGCCGACGAGCTGAAGAAGGGCAAGGTTCGCGTCCGCGATCTCGTCCGCAACGTCGACGACGAAGAGGCGCAGGACGCCGCGACCATCGCCCGCGTGGGGCGCGCCTTCGCCCGAGCCGGCCGCTACGGCGAAACCATGGCTACGCTCCCGGTTCGCACCACCAAGGCGCGCCGCGCCGAGCTCGACGTCGAGCGCGCCAAGGTCATCCACGACCTCGAAGCCTACCGCGTCGACCGCCCGATCATCGACCGCATCACCAAGCGCCTTCGCCTCACGCTCAAAGCGCAGCCGGAGCTGCGCGAGCCCATCCAGCGCACCCTGCTCCAGGTGCACGTGGGCCGCCGCGAGGCCGACCGCGCCAAGGGCGAGCTCATCGAGGCCAACCTGCGCCTGGTGGTCTCGCTGGCCAAAAAACACACCAATCGTGGTCTCCAGCTGCTCGACCTGGTGCAAGAGGGCAACATCGGCCTCATGCGTGCTGTCGATAAGTTCGATTGGCGCCGCGGCTACAAGTTCAGCACCTACGCCACGTGGTGGGTGCGGCAGGCCATTTCCCGGGCCATCGCCGACCAAGGGCGCACCATTCGCGTTCCGGTGCACATGTTCGAGAGCCTGCAGAAGCTCGTCCGTACGTCGCGCGCGCTCCTTCAAGAGTACGGCCGTGAGCCCACTCCCGAGGAGCTGGCCGCGAAGACCGGCATTCCGCTGGAAAAGGTCCGCGCAGTGCTTCGCATCGCCCGCGAGCCGGTGAGCCTGGAAACCCCCATGGGCGCCGATGGCGACGCCTCGCTTGGCGAGTTCGTGCCCGACGACCACGGCGTGGCCCCCGACGAGGCCTTTGCGCAGACGCGCTTCAGTGAGCAAACGCGCCAGCTCCTCAAGACGCTGACGCCCCGGGAAGAGCGCATCTTGCGCATGCGATTCGGCATCGACGAACCGGGCGACATGACCCTCGAGGAGGTGGGCCAAACCTTCCACCTCACGCGCGAGCGCATTCGTCAGATCGAGACCAAGGCTCTGCGCAAGCTCCGGCTTCCCTCCCAGCACCGCAAGCTCCGAAGCTACATCTCGGGGTAGCCAGCCGCAGAAGGCGGCGGAAACCCGGAGACCCGGGGGTCGTCAAGGCCCTCGGGTTTTCTGTCTGTGGCTGGCACCCCGAGGCGCCTCCGACTATGGTTTTTCCGTGAGCGACAACGCGCTAAAGCCTGGCGATCTGGTGGCCGGACGGTTTCGTCTGGACCGGGTGCTGGGCGCCGGCGGCATGGGCACGGTGTGGGCCGCCACCCATGCGATGACCGGCCGCGCCTTCGCGCTCAAGGTATTGGCAGAGCGGCGATCGCGCGACGACTCGGCCAAGAAGCGCCTCTTGCGCGAGGCCAAGGCGGCCTGCGCCACCAAGCACCCGGCCATTCTTCCCATCGACGACGTCATCGAGCTGGAGGACGGAAGTCATGCCCTGGTGATGGATCTCCTCTCCGGCGAGTCGCTCCGGGCGCGGCTGGAGCGCGACGGTCGCATGGCGCCGGCGACCGTGCGCGCGCTCTTTGCGCCGGTGGTGGAGGCCCTCGAAGCAGCGCACGCCGCCGGCGTGGTGCATCGCGATCTCAAACCCGACAACCTGTTTGTGGTGGACGGCAAAGAGATGCGCATCCTCGACTTCGGCGTGGCCAAGGTCGATACCGACGACGCGTCGGGTCTCACCAGCACCGGCGCCATGCTGGGCACGCCCTACTACATGGCCCCCGAGCAAGCGTTCGGTGAAGACTGCATCGATTCGCGGGCCGACGTTTGGTCGCTGGGCGTCGTGCTCTTCGAGTGCTTGGCGGGCGCGCGGCCCACCCAAGGCGCGAACCTGGGGCAGGTGCTCAAGCTCATGAGCTCGGGGGCGCTTCCGCGGCTGCATTCGCTGGCTCCGGAGACTCCGCCGGCGCTGGCCGAGGTCGTCGACCGCATGCTCTCCAAGGAGCGCGCGGCGCGGCCCTCGCTCCGCGAAGTGGAAGAGGCGTTGATGGCGCCCGACGATACCGTCATCCGCGGGGTGGCCAGCAGCGTGCCGGGCCCGGCCTCGGCGCCCGCGCCATCGCGGCGAGTGCCCTGGGCCATTGCGCCGGTGCTCCTTCTACTGGCCGCCGGAGGCTACCTGGCTTCGCTGCGCATTGCGGGCTCCGCAGCCGCGCTACCGCTTGCTCCCAGCGCCACGGCCCGCGTGTTCCCTGCGTCGGCCTCGGCGCCCGCCGCCGCGCCGGCTTCTTCGGTGGCCGCCGCGCCTTCGGCGTCGACCCGCGCTACCGCCGTGCCCGCGGCCGCCGCGCCGTGGCTGCGCAAACCGGCGCCCGCGGAGCCGGCTCCTCGGCCCTCGGCGATGGCGATGCCCGACGCCGGGCAACACCATCCGGCCATCGTCGACAAGCCTCCCTTCTGACCCGTTCTGCGCGCTCCACCGCCTCTTTTCTCGAGAGATTCTTCGATGCGCTCTTTTCTCTTCAGCTTCTTGCTCCCTCTCTCGCTGGCCGCGTTGGTTCCGGCGTGCGGCGCCAGCGACGACGCGTCGTTCCTGGTCATCGTCGACACCGACCTGCCGACCCCCGAGGTTGCTTCGCGGCTGCGGGTAGACGCATACACCGAGGCCGGCGTGTGGTTCGACAGCCGCGAAGTCGACACCGCGCGGCCCGAGAGCTTTCCAGTGAGCTTCGGCGTGGCCAAGCGCGGGCCAGTGCGCCTGCGCCTTCGCGTGTTTCCCGCCGGGCACACCCGTGAGTACCGCGGCGAGCGCTTTCAGGATTGGCCCGACGTGCTGGCCAAGGCCGCGCCCGACGTGGCAGGCGCCGGGGCGCGCTTGGCCGTGGATGGCGTCGACCGCACGCCCGAGGTGGAACCGTTGCCCTCGGTCACCGTCGATCGCCTGGTGCGCGTCGACACCGGGCAGGGCTCACGCGCGGTGGTGCGGCTGCGCGGCGCGTGCGCTGGCATGATGGCGAACCTGCAAACGCTCGAGTCGTGCGCCGAGACCGCGCGCCGGCGGGAGCCGCTGGGCACCGCGCCATCCGATGGAGGCGGCGCAGGCATCGAGTCGCAGAGCAAGAGCATGCGCGAGCCCTGCGCCGAGGCCGACAGCACAGCGGAGCGGGCGTGCGTGCCGGGGGGCGCCTTCGTCATGGGCGAGGCCAAGAACACCCTCGACTACCCCGGCGACTCGTTTCTCCAGGTGCGCGCCGAGCGCGTGGTGCGCGTGCACCGCTTCTTCGTCGACCGGCACGAGATCACCGTGGGCCGCTATCGCAAGGCCGCAGCCTCCGGCTTCAAACCCGCCCGCTTTTCGCCCGCGGAGAACGATGGCGGCTGGGTTGCGCGACCCACCGATCGCACCGCGTGCACCTACAGCGCGGCAGACCTGGGCCGCGAGAGCTACGGGCTCTCATGCGCCTCGTGGATCACATTCCGTGAATTCTGCAACTATCACAAGGGCGAGCTGGCCACCGAAGCGCAGTGGGAGTACGTGGCGCGTCAGGCCGGTGGCGACGTGGAGCGGCGCTTTCCCTGGGGCGACGACGAGCCGGTCTGCGACGACGTGGTGCTCGGGCGCCTCAAGAACGGCGGCTGTGACGCCGTCAAGATGACCGCCGACGCGCTCGCGGTGGTGGATGGCGCTGGCAAACCGGCCCACCCGAGCGACGCCACGCCGCTGGGGGTTTACGATCTCGCGGGCGGGCTCAGCGAGTACGTGCTCGACAACCCGGCGGAGTACGACGAGACCTGCTTCGCCGGCTCGCCGCTCGACAACGTGCACTGTGGCGACGTGTATCCTTCGCCGGCCGACGGCGACAGCCCCGATATTCGGCGGGTGGCGCGCGGAGGCTCGTGGACCTCGCCGCCCTTGGTTTCGCGGTCCACTGCGCGACAGAAGGCGCCCCTGGCCGCTCCTTTCTACGGTGCTCGATGCGTGTACTCTGCAAAAGAGTAACCGCGACCATGGCGCTCGCGATGTTCGGCTCCGGCTCGTGCGGCGGAGCCACCGAGAACACACGCATCTACCTGCGGACCGACGCAGCGACCTCGGTCGCGCCGATCTTCCAGCGGTTGCGCCTGGAGATCTACCGAGGGGCCGCGCCGTGCGAAGGGTGCTTCCGCGAGGTGGCGGTCGACGCGCGGACCTTCCCCTCGGGCATCGCCTCCTTCGACGTGGGCGGTAGCGGCGAGGTGAGGGTGCGGGCGCGGCTCTTCCGGGTACGCGGCAACACCGACCCGCGCGCCGAGTCGACCATCGACGTGACCACGCGCGTGGTGCTCGACGGAACGAACCAGGTGGTCGACCTGCCCATGGCTTCGGTGGGAAAGGCGCCTCCGGAGGCCACTGCGCTGCGCCTCGGTGGTGAGCCCACGGCGCTGGCCTCCTCGGTGCCCGCTCCGCGCGGCACCTGCCCACGCCCCGCCTCTCCCGACGAAGTGTGCATTCCGGCGGGCTACTTTTGGATGGGAGACCCCACGTTCGACCCCGGAAATGAGCCGCGGGTCGATGGGCGTCACGAGCGCTTGGTGGCTCTCGACGCCTTCTTGCTCGACCGCACCGAGGTCACCGTGCGCGCATTTCGCGCCTCGGGCCTCGCCACCGACGCGCTCCCTCGGCGCCACGACGTGGTCGCGCGCTGCACCTACGCCGATGCAGGCGATCCCCAGGGCGCCAACTTCGACCCGCGCCCGGTGAACTGCGTGGGGTATCGCTTTGCGGCAGCGTACTGCGCAGCGCTCGGCAAAGACCTGCCCACCGAGGCCGAGCTCGAGTACGTACAGGGCGCCATGCGCTCGTACCGCTACGTGTGGGGCGAGGAGTTGCCCCGCTGCGGCGATGCCATCGTGGCCGGCGACGGCTGCAGCGCCGAGCTGCCCCAGCCGGTGGGGAGCGCTCCCCGCGACGCGCTCCTTGTGGGGAGCGCGCTGCCCATCCTAGATCTCATCGGCAACGTCCACGAGTTTGCCAAAGACCTGTGGAACCCCGAGACCGGCCCGTGCTGGGGAAGTGGCTTCTTCTTCAACCCGGTGTGTACTACACCAACCCGCGACATGCCCACCGCTCGGGTCATCCGCGGCGGCGGCTATGCCGATCCCACGGCCTTTTCTCAGTCGGCGGTTCGCGAGTTCGTGAACCAACCCGATACCAACCTCGGAACCTCGGTAGGATTTCGCTGTGCGCGCCGGATTCCGCAATAGTCGCCTTCCGGGAGCCGTGCTCCTGGCGTTGCTCCTTGGCTTGGGGCCGGTGCCACCGGCGCGCGCCCAAGACGCCGCCGACTCGGCGCGCGCCGATTTTGTTCAAGGCGTTGAGCTGGTGAAGGCCACCAACTGGGCGGGCGCCCTCGATGCCTTCGAGCGCTCGGCGGCCAAGAAGGCCCACCCGGTGACCACCTACAACATCGGCCTCTGTCGCCGCGCACTCGGCCAGTACGTGCTCGCCAAGCGCGCCTTCGACGATGCGCTGGCCAAGAACGCGCTGTCCGGTGGCACCCTCTTGCCACCCTCCACCGCCGAGGACGCCCGGGCCATCGTCTCGGAGATCGAAAAATCTCTGGTGCAGGTCGACGTAGACTTGGCCCCCGGCTCGGCCGCGGTCACGGTCGACTCGCGACCGCTGGAACGCGAAGGCGAGCGCTACGTGGGCGGCACGTTGCCACCTGGCCCCGCCGAGCCGGTGGCCTTCTCCGCGGTTTCGGCCGGCCACGCGCGCTTCACGGTGACCCTCGACCCCGGCGCCCATGTGCTGACGTTCACCGCCCCCGGTCACACCGAGTCGGTGTTCCGCGAGAATTTTCGGCCTGCCACCCACAAGCAGCTGGCCATCGCGCTCCTGGAGCTCCAAGGAACGCTGCGCGTGAGCTCGTCGCCCATCGCCGCGGTTTACGTGGAAGGTACATCCATCGGTCCCTCGCCCATCTCGGTGGACCGGGTGAAGGGCAGCTACCGCGTCTCGGTGCGAAAAGACGGCTACGCCCCGTTCGAGACCACCGCCATCTTGCGCCCGGGCGAGCGCACCGAGCTCACCGCCTCGCTGCGCGTCGCGCCCACGCCCATCACCAAGAAGTGGTGGTTCTACGCCATCATCGCCGGGGTGGCCGCGGCCGGCGCAGCGACCACCTACGCCATCGTCCGTGCCAACGACAGCCCGGCCCCCAACGGCGGCACCATCGGCTGGGTCGTCACGCCGCCCTAAGGGCCCGCCTGCGGCTCAGCGCGAAGAGACCGGGCGCTCTGCACTCTGGAGGAGCGTGTGCAGGCTCACGTCGACCTGGCTAAAGCAGAGGCGCGTGATGCTGCGGAACTCGGCAGAGGTGGCGTCTACGGTGCCGGTCATGGCATTGCGGGTGCTCTTGGCCAGCGCCTGACGGGTGTCGGCGATCCAGCGCGCCACGGTGGCCCGATGCACCCCGTACACCTTGCCGATCTCCTCGATGTTGCGCCCATCGAGGAGATACATGCGGAGCACGTTGCGCTCGCGGCTGGAGAGCGCCTGGAGCGCGCCGCGAAAGGCCGTCTGAAAGGGCTCGCGGTAGCGATCCTTGGCGGCCGTGAGCTCGGGATCGTCGGCGCTGGCGCGGATCGCCAGGTCTTCGAACGAAGACTCGCGGCGCCGGGTTTGGGTGCGCATGGAAGAGATGGCGGTGCGGACCGCCACCGTGCGGAGCCACGCGCCGAGGGCGCCGCGGCCGCTGTACTCCAGGAGCTTGGGCGTGCGCTCGCGGTCGCTGAGGAGGAGCTTGGCCCGCACGTCTTGCACGGTGTCGGCCAGCGCCGCATCGTCCAGGCGCAGCTTGGTCAGCATCTGCGGCAGCTCACGGAGCTGCTTCTCGAGGCGCACCAGCGCGTGCGGCTCTTGCTGCACTGCGGCGAACGCCAGGAGCAAGTCGGTACCGTGGAGGGCCGCGGGGTCGGTCGCCGCCTGCGCCTTGCCGGCCACGAACGCCGAGAAAGCGTCGCGATCCACACGGATCTCGGGGATTTCCTCGAGCGCTCGATCCACCATCGAACGCAACCACTCCGGCTGCATGAAACCACTGTAGCATTGCCCGGTGCCCGGGTGCTTGGACGAGAACCAGGTCGTGGATTTCCTCCAGGGGACGAACGTGCCCAAGGAAGACGAGTCGTTCGAGCGGCACATCGAGGGTTGCGATGCGTGTCGGGAGCTGCTCGCCACCATGGCGACGGTCCTCGATACGCCGCTGCGCGAAGGCGCGGCCCGGGCGCATATGCCGTCGCAGTTTCCCGCGGTCGAAGGGCGCTACGAGCTGCTGCACGTCATCGGCAAGGGTGGCGTGGGGGTGGTCTGGGAAGCGCAAGACCTGGCAGTGGACCGCCGCGTGGCGGTGAAGGTCGTCCGCTGCGACAACCCGACCCTGCGGCGCCGCACGTTGCGCGAGGCCCGGGTCGGCGACGTGCTCTCGCACCCCGCCGTGGTCGCGGTGCAGGAATGCTTCGAGACCCTCGACGGCGATCTTGCGCTGGTGATGGAGCTGCTGGCGGGAGAAGACCTGGCCGCGCATCTGCTGCGGCTCGGGCGCCTCTCGGTGGAAAGAGCTTCGACGATCCTGGCGCCGGTGGCTTCGGCGCTCGCTGCGGCGCACAGCGCCGGGCTGGTGCACCGCGACATCAAGCCGCACAATGTGTATCTTGCAACCAATGGCGTGCGGCTGCTCGACTTCGGCATGACCAAGCTCATGGGCGAGCTGGGGCTTGCTTCCACCGCGGGCACGCTCACCGCCAGCAACATGGTGCTGGGAACGCCCCACTACATGGCGCCGGAGCAGCTTTTCGGTGAGGCCTCAGTGGGGCCCGCCGCCGACCTGTGGGCGCTCGGCGTGGTGCTGTACGAGTGCGTCTCCGCCACGCGTCCGGTAGACGGCAAGTCGTTCGGGCAAATCTTCCGAGCCGTCGCCGACGGGAACATACATCCGCTTCGCGACGTGGCGCCCGAGGTGCCGGAGCCATTCGCGGCACTGGTGATGCGTATGCTGCAGCTCGAGCCGGCGGCACGTCCTGCCGCCGGCGAGGTGTATGCGGCGCTCGCGGGGTGGAGCGCGTAGCTACGGGGCGGTGAGCGCGTTGTTGTCGAGGGCGACCTGGGTTTGCGCGAGCGCGCGCCCGTGCATCGAGGCGCTCGTTTGCAGCACGATGTCGGTCTTGGCGAGGATGATGCCTTCGAAGTGCGCGTTGGCGTGGATGGTCACGCTGCCGGCGACTTGCCAGAAGATGTTCTTGGCGAGCGCGCCGCCCGAGAGGACCACGTTCCGTGCGGACGCGAGGTCGAGGGTGTTGGCAATCTGGAAGATCCACACGTCGCCGGCGGCGCCGGCCACCGTGACGTCGTTGGGAATCGTGACGTCGCCGTCCCAGGTGTAGAGCCCGGGCGCGAGCGTGCGGCCACCGAGGTTACCGCTCGCGAGGTTGGTGAAGTCGGGGTTGGTGCGGCCCGCGGCGTCGTTGTAAGCGGCGCCCATAGCGGCCACCGCCGTGGTGAGCGAGCTGGGCGTGGGCGGCGCGTAGTCGGCCGCGTAGACCTTGCCGGGCGCGACCACCGATACCGACGTCGCGAAGACGTTCGTGTTGTCCATGACCAGCCCGAAGCCGGTGATGAAGCTGGCTGCCGCGGGGCTGATGCCGACGTCGCCGCCACTGACCGAGGAGCCGGTTACGTTGGTGACGGCGGTCTGCGCCAGAACCACATAGGAGCCGGCAGAACCAGGGCTGGCGGCCGTGCCCAGACCCACCGCTGCGGGGCCGAGGCCGGTGGGGTTGCGGGGGTTGTTGCTCGCGTCGGCGTCGGCGGCGGTCCCGCCGTCGGAACTCGCGCCGCTCTCGGAGCCGGCGTCGCTCTGCGGGGCCACCACGACGCTGCTGGAGCTGCACGCGCCGGCGGCGAGCGCCAGCGAAGAAGAAGTGAAAGCGAAGCGACGCGAAGCAAAGACGAATGATGCATGATCGATGCCGGTGCATCGGGCGTGCCGCTGGGCCGCCCTCGGCTATCGCCCCCGAATTGCGTCTGCCACTGGGGCGAAAGGGCGTGTGCGGGACATTGCGGCGTCTATTGCGCCGCGCTCTTGGTACGGTCGAGCTTGGGAAAGCGTGCGCGCAACCGCTTTCGCAGCTCGCCCGCCCTCGCAGCGTTGCCCGCTGTTTGGTAGGCCTCGATGGCGCGCACCAGCGATTCCGCAGTCATCGGAGCGTCGGCGGCTGCGCTGCTCGCTGCGGCGCGCTCGTAGGTGAGCGCTGCCATTTGCCAGCGGTCTGGCTCGGTGACGGCTGCGCGCGCAAAGAGCTCAGCGAATGCGAAGTATGCATAATGCACCCAACGGGACGCCGGGTACTGCTGGATGAGCGCGTACGCGATGCGTCGCACCTCGTCGGGTCGATCGAGAACGTCGTACACCAGCGCGAGCGCGTACATGGCTTCGTCGCGGCCGGGCGCCTTGATGCTCTCGGCGATGAACTTCTCGAGACCGCGGGCGGCCTGCTCGTACGACTCCTTGGTGCCGTCCGTGCGCGCCAACCGTTCCAGGGTCTCCGCGTGCCGGCCGAGGAGATCGCTGCGGTCTGCGCTCTCTCGGGGCGTGGTCTCCAACAGCGCGTCGAGCCGCTTCGCTTCTTGGGCGAGCTCGTCGCGTCCTTGGTCGATGCGAGGGCGGGGATCGCGAATCGCCGACGGCCAATCGAGGCGTTTCTGCGGAGGTGCGGCAACCACCGCAGCAGGGCCGGTTGCTTGCGGGCTTGCGGTGGTCGCCGGCTTCGGCGTTGGCGAAGCGTTTTCCGCCGGCGCCGGCGCCGAGGCCTGGCGGGCGGGCGAGCCGCAGCCGTTGAGAAGCAACGCGAGGGCAAGAACACGATAGCGCACCCCTCGAAGATACACGCCGAACGCTCTTGGGGGCGGCGCATAGACAGCGGAGCCAGGCCCGCGCTTGATTGGTTTCCACGGGGCGCGCGGTGCCCATTCCACGAGAGGTGCATCCATGAGGTTGACGGCGATACGCGACACCCAATCCAAGTTGCGAGCCTGCGCGTTTGGCGCGGCTGCCTTGCTGCTGCTCGTTGCCGTGGCTCCTGCGTGCAGCAGCAGCGATGCGCCGACGTCCAAGGGGGGCTGTGTGGCCGCTACGGCAACCAACGTGCCGGCAGACGTGATTGTGGTCGGTGACATCTCGCGCAACGCCCTCGCCGCGGCCTACAATACGCCCTACAAGGAGGGCGGACCGGCCACCATCACTGCGCCCGCCGAGGGAGCCACCATCCCTCGTGGATCGCCGCCCACGATCTCATGGACTGCCCCTGCGGGGAGCGGCTGGCTCTACGGACTGAGCCTCTCCAAGGGCGTATCCATCTACACTCGCGAGACGAGCTACACGCTGACAGCATCGACGTGGGACAAGCTCAAGGGCGATTCGGCGCTGGGCATCGGCCTCTTCGTTTCGCGAGTGGAGAACGACTGCGTGGTCGAGGGGCCATACCTCACGCGCGGCGGCGGCACCCTCGTGCCTTGACCTGGCGCGCTGCTATACGGCGGAACGGAGCGTCACGGGAACGCCGCTAAAGGCAGCGGTGCCGCACAACGCGTCGAGCGCGAGCTCATCGGTAAGGTCGTTGATGCTGGCGCCGGCGTGCTCTGTGGCGACCTTCATGCGCACGCCGCCTCGGTTGTGCCCATAGCCGTGGGGAAGGCTCACGACGCCGGGCATCACCTCATCGGTGAGCACCATGGGCACGCGAATCTCGCCCACCCGGGAGGCGACCCACACTTCCGTGGCCGACTCGAGCCCGAGGGCCCGCGCGTCTTCGGGGTGCACCATGAGCGTGCAGCGCGGCTTGCCCGCCACCAGCTTGGGCAGGTTGTGCATCCAGGAGTTGTTGTCGCGGGTATGCCGCCGGCCCACCAGGAGCAGCGGTTTGCGCTCGTCGCTCGAGAGGGTCGCGCTGGGGCGCGAAAACGCGGCGAGGAGCCGGGGAAGGTCCTCCACCATGCCCTTGGGTGCAAGCTGCACGCGTTTGTCGCGGTGAAACAGGCGCCCGGGCAAGGCGGGCTGTAGCGGACCGAAGTCGAGGCCGTGGTCGGTGGCCTTGAGCTTCTTCAGGCTCACGCCCTCGAGCCCCTTGCGGATGCCGTACGGGCCCGCCCGCAAACCGAGCTCCAGCATGCCCTCGACGCCCAAACGCCCGAGGGCGGCGTACTTCAGCCACGTGCCGAGCTTCTTCTTTCCATCGCGGTGGGCCTCGATGCGCTCGCCGAGCTCGAGGAGAATCTGCCAGTCGTGGAATGCGCCCTCTGGCTTGGGAAAGAGCGGCGCCCCGTAGCGTGCGGTGTTGCGCACTGCCAAGAGGTGGAAGACCACGTCGTAGTGCGAGCGCTCCAGCGGGGTTGGTGGCGGCAGGATAATGTGCGCGTGCCGCGTTGTTTCATTCAGGTAGGGGTCGATCGACACCATGAAGTCCAGCGAGGCCAGCGCCTTGTCGACCTGCTTTCCATTGGGTGTAGACAGCACGGGATTGCCGGCCAGCGTCACGAGGCCACGAATGCGCCCTTCGCCCTCGGTGAGGATGTCTTCGGCCAGGGCGGCAACCGGGAGCTCGCCCCCGAACTCGGGCAGGCCACGAACCCGGCTCTTGAAACGCCCGAAGCTGCCCCGGCCCAGCCCAACGCCGCGGGGGAGGGTGAGGGGGTCGAGCGCGGGCAACGGGAACATGACGCCGCCCGGCCGGTCGAGGTTGCCAGTGACGATGTTGAGGGCGTTGATGAGCCACTGGCAGAGGCCACCGAAGGCGTGCATCGAGGTGCCGACCCGCCCGTAGACGGCAGCGGTGCGGGCCGCCAGGAGCTCCCGAGCGAGCGTGCGAATCTCGTCCGCTGCGATGCCGGTGTGGTGGGCCGCCAGCTCCACGTCGAACGGCGCCACCGCGGCGCGCAGCAGCTCTAGACCATCGGTGAAGTCGGCGAGGCGACCCATGTTGGCGCCGCCCTTCAGCACTTCCCGCAGGAGCGCCGCCAGGAGCAGCGCGTCGGTGCCGGGGCGAACGAACAGGTGGCGATCGGCCGCCGCCGCCGTCTCGGTGCGCCGAGGGTCGACGACGACAACCTTGCCGCCTCGGGCCCGCAGCGCCTCGAGCCGATGGCGCATGCCGGGCGCGCTCATCAGGCTGCCGTTGGAGGCCAGCGGATTGGCGCCCAGCACCAGAAAGTAATCCGTGCGATCTACATCGGGTATCGGCAGGAGCAGCTGGTGCCCGAACATCCAGAAGGCAGTCAGCATGTGCGGCAGCTGGTCCACCGAAGTGGCCGAGAAGCGGTTTTTGGTGCGAACGAGCCGCAGGAACATGGGCCCCATGAGCAAGAGCCCGGTGTTGTGCGCCACCGGATTGCCGATGTAAAAGCCCATGGCGTCGCGGCCGTGGTCGGCCTGGATGCGATGCAGGCGCTCGGCGACTTCGTCGAAGGCCGCTTCCCACGATAGGGCCTTCCATTCACTGCCGGTGCGCCGCATGGGGGTGCGCAAGCGATCCGGGTCCTCGTGCAGCTCCTTGAGCGCCGCGGCCTTCGGGCAAATGTACCCGCGGCTGAGCGGATCGTGGTCGTCGCCGCTGATGCGGATCACCCGCGAGCCTTCCGCCTCGATGCGGATGCCACACATCGCCTCGCACAGGTTGCAGCTTCGGTGGTGAACGCGGAGTGCCGTCATGGGCCCCAGTATGAACGCGAAGCGTCGAGCCGTCACGGCATCGGACGTGACGGGCCCGCGCAAAGCGGCTATTCGATGGATCGCCATGTCGCTGATGGTGGGAATGAAGCTGCCCGACCCGGTGTCCGAGCTCGAGGTGCTACGCCCCGATGGCTCCGTGCAACGCATTGGCCATCTCTTCGGCGCGCGCCCTACGCTGTGCGTCTTCCTTCGGCAGTTCGGCTGCGCCGCGTGCGCCGAGCACACCTCGGAGATTCTCGACCACCTGGCGCCCATGGAAGAAACCGGCCTCGGCATGGTGCTGGTGGGCTGCGGCACCCCCGAGCATGCGCGCGGCTACGCGCAGCGCCACGGGCTCTCGGGGCGCGGGGTGGAGCTGGTGACCGACCCCAGCTTGGCGCTCCATCGGCGCATCGGGCTGGTGCGCTCCGCCTGGGCCACCATGGGCCCACGCGCCACCGTGAACCTCCTCGGCGCCATGGCGCGCGGCCACGAAAACTCGTGGGGGCAGGGCGACTTTCACCAGCACGGCGGCACACTGCTCACCGACGCCGACCGCGTGGTCTGGGTGTTCCACACTTCGCAACACCTGGGCGATCGCTATCCGGTCGCATCTGCGGTCGACCGCGCCCTGGCGCTCTTCACCAAGAAGTGAGTCTGCTAGGCTGCACGCAGCCATGTCCCGCGCCGACGTCATTCGCGAAAAGCTCACGCTCGCTCTATCTCCCGAACGCCTCGAGGTCATCGACGAGAGCTACATGCACAGTGTTCCCAAGGGCGCCGAGACGCACTTCAAGGTGGTGGTGGTGTCGCCCGCCTTCGAGGCCAAGAACCCGGTGGCGCGCCATCGGCTGGTGTACGCCGCACTCGGCGACGAGCTGCGCCAGGGGCTGCATGCGCTCACCGTCACCCCGAAGACGCCCGCCGAGTGGGAGGCGTCGCCGGAAGTGGTGCCGTCGCCTGCGTGCGCGGGCGGAGCTGGCAAGTAGGCTCACGCGTCGAGCGACTGGATGCCGGTGTCGCCCTTGATGCCCCACGCGGTGCCGTCGGCGTATTGGGGGTCGGTGAGGATCTCCAGCACGTACTGCGCGAAGCGCGCCGGTGGCAGGGGTTTACCGAAACCGGCGGAGAACGCTGCGACCGAGACGCCCTGGGCCTTGGCGTACATCTCGGAGGCGGCGCGGCCCAGATCGGTCTCGGCGATGATCTGCCGCGGCAGGATGGCCTGAAACTTGATGCCCATGCCGGCGCGCTCGGCGGCCCGGTTGGCGTAGCTCGCCATCAGCCACAGCATGCGCTTGGCCCCCGCGTAGCCGCCCGAGAGCGGCGAGCCTTGCACCGCGGCGCCGCTCGAGCCCAGGAGCACGCGACTTCCAGCCGGCAACGGCAGCTTCATGGCCGCTTGCACCCAGTGGAAGGCGCCGCGCACGTCGCTGTTCCAAGGCTCGCTGAAGGCCTCCCAGGTGGCCTCGTGAATGGGCCCCACGGCGGGCGACGCGCCCGCATTGAGCACCAGCACGTTGGGACGTACATCGGCGACGAGGCGCCTGGCGAGGTCGGCGTCGGCGATGTCGCCGGCCACCACGGAAACTGGCAAACGTGCGGCGAGCGCATCGAGGCGTCCGCGATCGCGCGCCAAGACCGTGACCTTCGCCTTCTGCGCGACGAACGCTTCGACCATGGCAAGGCCGAGACCGCGACTGCCACCGGTGACGAGAATGCGCTGAGATTCGAGACTGGACATGTACACCTCTGCGCACTCGACGAGCCGGCCGGTCGAAAGGATGCGGCGCATCTCGGCAGGTCGCGAAAGAAGCGCTACAACACTGGCCCACCAACGAAGGGAACGACAACGATGAGTGACTCCGCGGGTTACGTGCCGCCGAAGGTCTGGACCTGGAACAAGGACAATGGCGGGCAGTTCGCCAAGATCAACCGGCCCATCGCCGGCTCCACGCACGAAAAAGCGCTGCCAGTGGGTAAGCACCCGCTGCAGCTCCATTCTTTGGCCACCCCCAACGGCGTCAAGGTCACGGTGATGCTCGAAGAGCTGCTCGCAGCCGGGCACGCTGGGGCCGAGTACGACGCCTGGCTCATCAACATCGGTGAGGGCGATCAGTTCGGGAGCGGGTTCGTCGACGTGAACCCCAACTCGAAGATCCCCGCCCTCATGGACCACAGCGAGAACCCGCCGGTGCGCGTGTTCGAGTCAGGGGCCATCCTGCTTTACCTGGCGGAGAAGTTCGGTGCGTTCCTACCGAAAGAGCACCGCGCGCGTGCGGAGTGCCTCTCGTGGCTCTTCTGGCAGATGGGCAGCGCGCCGTATCTGGGCGGCGGCTTCGGCCATTTCTACGCCTATGCGCCCATCAAGATCGAATACGCCATCGACCGCTTCGCCATGGAAGTGAAGCGGCAGCTCGACGTGCTCGATCGCCGCCTGGCCGAAAGCGAATACCTTGGCGGCGACACCTACACCATCGCCGACATGGCAGTGTGGCCCTGGTACGGCGCGCTGGTTTCGGGGCAGGTCTACGGAGCCGGCGAGTTCCTCGAAGTGAAGAGCTACGCGCACGTGAACCGCTGGACCGAGAAGATCGCAGAGCGGCCCGCAGTGAAGCGCGGCCGCATGGTGAACCGCGCCATGGGGCCCCTAGAATCGCAGCTCCGCGAGCGCCACGACGCCAGCGACTTCGACACCAAAACCCAAGACAAGATCGAAGCCGCCAAAGCGAAGTGAGCGTTCACGCGGCGCATCGCGAGGATCGAAAGCCCCTCGCGCTGCGCTCAGTTCGCCGCGTTCGGCGTGGGCGTCGTCATCATCTTGAAGTCGGCCGAGTTGTTGTTGGTGTTGGTGCCGTCGGGCTTCCGACCCACCGACTGCGAAGCAGGGGGCGCCGCCGCGGGAGTACCGCGTACGAACGCGCCGCTGGCGTTGCCGTAGCCCATGCTGTCGAGAACCTTGTCGGCGCTGTCGCGGAGCTGCAGCTGGGCGCCCACAGCGGCCAGACCGCCGATGATGTTGCCTTCTTTGGTGCCGGTGTACCCGGTGCCCCCGACCACGCTGTAGCCCTTGGGGCCAATGGCCTTGCCGCTCGCGTACATCGGGTTGTCCGAGGTGCCGTTGAAGGAGCGGTACACGAGCTTCCACCCCGCGGGGCACGTACCGACGCCGGCATTGTACACCTCGATGAACTCCTGCGTGGCCGCCGTGCCTTCGCTCTGGACCTCGTTGATGGTGAGGCTACAGGTGCCGGCGTCGACGGTCGGCGCGACGGCGTCGTTGCCCGCGTCGCTTCCGCTGGAGCCGCTCGAGCTGCCGCCACTGCTGCTGCTCGACCCGCCTGAGGAGCTCGACGAAGAGGACGAAGACGTCGTCGGGGAGGGCCCGTCGTCGAACGCCGTACCGGTCGCGCAGGCCGCGAGCAGACACGAAACAACCACCCACAGACCCCGCCGAAACCGGGGCGACTCATCGCTTGTTACCTCGCGCATTAAAGCGGACTCTACCCCTGAAAACGAGCCCGTCCAGCGACGATTTCTCTCACAACGCTTCTCGCGTGAAGTCCGCCCCTGAAACGACGTGGGAACGCTGCGGCTCGCGCAGACGATGTGTCACACGCACGCACTCAGGCACGCAGGCACGCAGGCACGCAGGCACGCAGGCACGCAGGCACTCAGGCACGCAGCTACTCGGCGTCGCCGATGCTCACGCTCGGGCGGCTCTTCGGGGAGCGGGCTTCGGCCTTCAAGATGTCGGCGAGGGCGTCGGCCATCGCCTGGGCCATTCCGAGGCGTTCTTCCGGCTGTCGGCGATCGTCTCCGGCGCGCAGCGTCGTGCGCCTCGTCGTCGTACCTCGACGCTCCGGGAGCGCGCGTGAATCAAGTTCGCGATGCATGGTGTTCTAAAAGCCTCCTCGTCCCAGGCAAGCCTGTATGCCTGGGAACGGCAAAGAAACCCGCAAGCTTTAGCCCAAAGTGAGGGCGGGGCCGCCGCGGTATGAAGCAGGAACACCGCGGCTTATCACGTTCTTCCCGGAGGGCCAGGGACGACGGAGCGATTGACGCAATGTCACCGGCATCGACGTACGCACATGCCCAGCGCACCATGTGGGTAAACGTGGTGCGCGCGCTCCGGTGAAGCGGCGAACGGCTACACGAAGAAGTCGGGGTAGAGCTCGTGGCCGGGGGTGACGGCGTAGTGGTCGAGGTTGGTGATTCCTGCCTCGCGCAGCACCTCGTCGTCTACCGCGAAGTGCCCGGTGTACTCGCGGCTCTTCTTGGTGAGGATGACGTGCGCCGCGTCGGCCATGATCTCGGGCTTGCGGCTGCCCTTGATGACGGCGTCGCCGCCGAGCAGGTTCTCCACCGCGGCGGTGGCGATGACGGTGCGCGGCCACAGCGCGTTGACGGCGATGCCTTCAGATTTGAATTCTTCGGCCATGCCCAGCACGCACATGCTCATGCCGAACTTCGCCATAGTGTAGGCCACGTGCGGCCCGAACCACTTCGCGTCCATGTTGAGCGGGGGCGAGAGGTTGAGAATGTGCGGGTTCTCCGCCTTCAAAAGGTGCGGAATACACGCTTGCGAGCAGGCGAATGTACCGCGCGTGTTCACGTTGTGCATCAGGTCGTAGCGCTTCATCGTGGTGGTGAGCGTGCTGGTGAGGCTGATGGCGCTGGCGTTGTTCACCAGGATGTCGATGCCCCCGAACGTCTCCACGCCCTTCTTCACCGCCTCGGCAATCTGGTCCTCGGACCGCACGTCGACCACCAGCGCCAGCGCCTGGCCACCGGCCGCGCGAATCTCGTCGGCCGCGGTGTAGATGGTGCCGGCGAGCTTGGGGTGCGGCTCCGCGGTCTTGGCCGCGATGATCACGTTGGCGCCGTCTTGGGCAGCGCGAATCGCGATGGCCTTGCCGATGCCCCGGCTCGCGCCGGTGATGAAGAGGGTCTTGCCTTTGAGGGTGCTCGCCATGGGACCGCCACTCTGCCCACCGCGTCATCGCGCGTCAAGGCTTACGCCGGGCGCGCTTTTCCGAGAAATGCCTGCGCCGTGCGCCCTCGCTGTAAGCACGAAAGATCGTTCCCGTTGTCCATCCGTACCAACCCTCCGGAGGCAACGAAGCCCATGCGACGTTTCATGTTGAGCGGGATGATCGCGGTAGTCACCATGGCCCAAGCGGCGTGCGCCACGCACGGCCGCAGCCCCGCGCCCGCCCAAGGCCTTCCGCCCGGCACCGGCGAGACCACCTCGGCCCCGGTCGCCTCCGGGGCGCTCGCTGCGCCGGTGGCCACCGAAGACTCCGAGTGGGGCATTCGCGAGCGCTCGCCTTCGCAGGAATACGGCAAGGTCGTTGCCAAGGTCGCCGGCATGGTGTCCGACGCCGATCTCCAGGGCCGCGTGGCTCGTCGCGGCATGTCGCTCGTGAACGTCACTTGGGAAGACACCGGCCGCTCGGTAGGCTCTTCGGTGGGCCCCAACATCTCCGACCTCACCTTGCAAGTTCGTCGTCGCGGCGAAAGCGGTCGCTTCGAGTCGTCGCTCATGCCGGTCATCCGTCCGCCCAACTTTTCCGACCGCACCGGCGACGTCGCCGCCGACAAGTTCTTCGTACGCGTGGGCAACGAGAAGACCGACGCGCTCACCACCGTGCCGCTCACCGACGTGCTCCGCAACATTCGCAGCTACGCCACGCTACCGGGCACGCTCGGTGGCGACGGCAACCTGCTGGCGCCCCGCGACTCGCACTTTCTGGTGAGCGCGCAGGCGGTGTTCCTGCCCATTCCCACCACCGGCAAGGCGGAGTTCAACCCGGTTCTCTTCAACTACCAGTCGTTTCCGGGCTCGCCGGCGGTGCTCTCGATTCTGGTCACCCGTCAGGGCACCAGCATGCGCGTCGTCGAGAACCGCCCGGAAGACGGCGCCGCCTCGGTGGGCTGGGGCCAGGAGCTCTACTTCAACGCCAAGGGCCAGCGAACCGCGTTCACGGCGGAGCGCAAGAGCGACGTGGAAGCGCGCATCGCCACCCAAGGTGGTCCGCGCACCGACGACGACCGGAGCGCGCTCGCTCGCGGCGCCGACGTGCTCTTCCTGGTGCAAGTGCCTCTCATGCAAGCCCCGCGTCCGCGTCGGGCCATGGACCTCGAGTCGGCCGCTCCCATGCCGGCGGCCCCGAGCGCCGGCGCGTCGGCCAAGAGCGCGTCGGCCCCTTCGGACGCGAAAGACAAAAGCGATGTGGAGCAGGCCGTGCTCGGGCACGGACCCAACCTCGGCCGATACAGCGAGGGCTACGGCGGCCGTCTGGTGCGCGACGCTCGCTTTCCGGTGCGCATCACCGTGCAGTTCTACAAGGCCACCAGCAACGGCGTGGTGAGCGATGCCGACCTCGACGGCGTCTCGCGCAGCATCGGCGGCGTGTACGAGCACGCCGACTTTGTGGGCTCGCTGGTGCTACCGGACAACGATCGCCTGCGCCCCACCGCGTGGCAGAACGTTCCGCGCAACTTCTTTCCCTGGTGACAGCTGCGCTAGCGACGGCGCCGGAGCCGCACCACGCCGGCACCGGCCGAGGGTGAGGGGTCGAGCGGGGGCAACGCCATCACCAGACGCTCGATGCGCGCCATCGACTCCGAAATGGAGCGGTGTGCGCGCATCTCGTCGAAGAGTGTAGGGTACACCAAAATAAGAATGTAGATGCCCGAGAAGCCGTGGGCCACGTAGCCCAGGTCGTCGGACGCGAAGGTGTGGCCGAAGGGCTTGCCGTTCTTCACGTGGTTCTCGTCGACCAGTGCGCGCACCGCGGTCGCCGCGCGCACCGAGAGCTCGGTCTCGGGATCGTCGGGCAAGGGGCCCGACTCTTCGCTCCAGTCGTGCGACGACGGACCGGAGGCCAGCACGGGCGCCGACACGTCGTGGGAGACTTCCTCGAGCTCGGCCTGGGTTTGCGCGGCGAGGCCCGAGGCCGAGCCCCACACCACCGGCGAGTGCGCGTCGATGACCAGCGCGTCCTTGGCGATGGCCCGGGCCGCGAGCGCGCGCAGCTCTTCGTGGAGCGAGCGGGGGTGCGCAGACTGGCTCACCCGCGCCTCACCCTCGGCCACGAACGACTGGGCGAACGACTGCGCCAGCATGCCCAGGCGCCGGCTGAGGGCGTCGCGGTCGTCGGGTTTCTCGGCGAAGGTGACCACCACCGTGCGGCCGTCGGGGAGCCGGGCCGAGAGGGTGTTCTCGGCGTCGCTCAGCGGCGTGTGCGCCGGCAAAAACCGCACGTGATCAGCCTTCAGGTCGCGTAGCACGAGAGCGACGAATCGCCCGTCCGGTTGCGAGGAATCCACCACCCAGGACTATACCAGGTTGGCGCAGCGCGGGCCTTCTTTCCGGAGTACCTTGGGTGTGGATGCGCCGGCTCGTCGCCCATGGCCTCGCGGCCTGCCTTTTTTGCGTCTCTCTCGCGGTGGCGGTGCTCGCAGCTCCGCCGGCGCCGACCGGAAGCGCACCCGCTTCCGAGCCTCCCAGCCCCTCCGCTGGCGGTGCCGCGGCGGCTCCGGCGTGCCCTGTGGACATGCGGCTGGTCGACCATCCGCATGCCGAGGCGATGGACCACACCTGCACCGACCAGCGCGGGAAATACTGCTTCGCGTTCGCGCCCAACGTGAGCCGGCCGCGGGGCGAGGTACGGCAAATTCGCACGTGCATGGACGTATACGAAGCGCCCAACGTGCGCGGGGCGCTCCCGATCGTCATGAAATCGGGCATCGATGCCGAGGCCTACTGCGCCGCGCGCGGCAAGCGCCTGTGCAGCGAGCACGAATGGGAGACCGCGTGCGAGGGGCCGGAGCTGCGCCCGTGGGTGTACGGGTGGACCGCCGACGGAAAGACCTGCAACTCGGGCAAGAGCTGGCGTCCGTTCGATGCCGTCGCGCTGTACGCCGGCGGCGCCGCCATGGAGAAGGAAATGGAGCGCCTGTGGCAGGGTGAGGCCAGCGGCACGCGCGCGGCGTGCGTGTCACAGGACGGCGTCTACGATCTGGTGGGCAACGTCGAGGAGTGGGTGACCGCGCGCAAGGGGCGAACCTTTCGACTGGCGCTCATGGGCGGGTTCTGGGCCAAGCCGTGGACCGGCTGTCGCGGCACCAACGACGCGCACGAGCCGGCATTTCGCTTCTACGAGGTGGGTTTTCGCTGCTGCAAAGACCCCACTTGAAGGGGGCGTGCGTTAGCGAGGCGCCAGCGAGTCGAGCGCCCGCTCCAGAGCCACCTTGGCTTCGGCATCGGTCGCATCGATCACTGCGAGCACGCCGAGCGCCGAGCCCTGGACTTCCGGCACGGCGCCGAGCAGGGTCACGCTGTGCGCCTGGCGACCGTCCTCGGTGCGGATCTCCTTCTCGCTTCGGGCGAAGCGCACTCCGCCGGCAGAGACCCACGCCTTGCCAACGGTGAAGGGCATCTGCACGTGGAAGGCCTCGTCGGCCATGTGCAAGAAGGTCGGTCCTTCGCCGAAGTCGCGCGTCGCGTAGAACACGAACCCGCTCTTGCCGCCGGGGGCCAGGGCCGTTGCGACCCGTCCCCGATGTTTCACGGTCCAGCCAGCCGGGAGCGAAATGCGCGTCCCGAACCCCTCGAGGACGATGGCGCCCGGGTCCGTGCCCCTCGAGCCGGACTGCGCCGGGGCGCCACCCTGCGCGCGATACGTCTCCAGCAGCGGTAGAACCCCCGGGCCGCTGGTTCGACGCTGCACCACCGGCTCGTCGGTCGCGTCGAGCGGGCCGCGCACGAAGAGCACGGTACCCGGCGCGTCGAGGCGCTCCGCCGCCGCGACGAACACCTGCTCCTTCGGGTCGAGAAAAAATACGAAGCGGAAGTAGCTGCGCGGTGTAGAGCCGAGCGTGTATTGTGCATCCAAACACTGCCAGCCAGGATCGAGCCAGTCGGCCGCCTGCACCGCGTACGGGGCGGCGGCGGCCTCGCTCGGCACCGGTGGCGTCGAAGCCAGGCACGTCTTGTGCGCGCTGGCTGCCGCACGGGCGCCCTTGGCAAGGGCCTTGAGCGCCACCACGCCCTCCACGTTCTTGCTGGTGTCGACGTAGGCCACCATCGCTTCCTTGAACAGTCCGAGACACCTCGCGCCCGCCTCACCGCGGCTCGTCGCCGCCTGGTTGAGCCGCTGGAGGAACGCTTCGCCCCGCAGCCCGGCGGCCTTTGCGTTGTTCACCTCGGCCTCCACGAACGCGCACGCCGGCTCGCGCAAGCCAGGCGGACCACCCTTCCCCGCATAGGGCTCACCTTGCCACGCAAACGGCGTCGGTGCTTCGACCCGCTCTGCGGCATCGGTCGTGGGAGGCGCCGACGAGGTCGTGGGAGTCGCGGCCGGCTCGCGCGAGGCCGGGGTCGACGCGCACGCCATGCCCAGCGCCGTCGGCGGAGCGACCAGAATCGCGACCAGGAGCTGCCTTCGCATGATGGGGCACGGATACGCTCCTTCGCGCCGAACCTTCCCTGGGAACGCTTGTGGTAGCTTCGGCGCCGATGACCGAGGAGCGGAAGGCTGCGTGGGTCGACGGCGCGCTCCTGGTGGCGCTGTCGATCCTCTTCCGGTTGCCGCCGCTCCTCAACGCGAATGGCCTCAACGCCGACGTGGCGGTGGTGGGCCTGCAAGGCATGCACGTGCTCCGAGGCGAGGTGTCGCCGTTCCTCTGGGGCTCTGGGTACCAGAGCTCCACCGATTCGGTGGTGGCAGCGGTGTTCTTCGCGGTGCTCGGCGCCCGGCCCTGGGTGCTGATCTTCTCCGCGCTGGCGCTCCACATCGGGCTCACGCTGCTGGCCTTCGGCATCTTGCGTGCGCGGCTGCCGGAGCGGCGCGGCGCTGTCCTCCTGCTTTCGTGCACGCTGGTGTTCACCACGGCCGCGGTGCACTCCTATGCGGTGAATCCCCCGCGAGAAGCGTCGCTCACGCTGGCCATGGCGGCGCTCTATGCGGCCTCGCGGGTGGCACCGAGCCGCCGGCCCTGGCTCCCCATGGCCGCGTCGGGCGTGCTCGCCGGCGTGGCGTGCTACGCCGACCCCTACGCGAAGCTCATGTATCCTGCATGGATCGCGTTCGCGCTGGGGGCGCTTCTGGAGCGCCGCGCGGCCCGCGGCGAGAGCTGGGCGGAGCTGGGTCGCCTGGTTGGCTCCGCGTGCGCAGGCGCGGTAGCAGGCATGGTTCCCGATTGGCTTCTCCGGCACAGCGCCGGCGCAGCCAACGGACCCATGGGCCTCGACCTGCGCGTGCTCGGCCACAACTGGGACCTCCTCACCCAAACCTGCGGACCCTGGGCAGTGGGGCTCCAGATTCGCGCGGCCAACGCGGTGATGGACTACGTGCCGTGGGAGGCGCCGCTCTGGATTCGCGGGGTGCAGTGGGCGGGCTTCGCCGGCTATCTCGGCTTGTGTGCGGTGAGCCTCGGGGTGTCGCTGCGGCGATCGACCCCGTGGCCGCTTCGTACCGTGGGCCTGGTGGGGGCCATGATGACGGTGGGCACCGTGGCATCGTTCCTCTGCTCGGTGATGGTCATGGACCAGTTCTCCATGCGCTACCTGGCGACCCTCACGCTGGTGGCACCGTTCGCCATGGCCCCGGCGCTGGCCAAGCTACCGCGGCGCTGGGTGATGCCGGCGCTGGCGGCGCACTTGCTGGCCACCGGCATCGGCGGGTGGGTGAGCTTTCGGCCTTACGTCGATGGCCCCTTGCCGGTACGCAGCGAAGCAGGCCTGGCAACGGACGACTTCGCGCTGGGCGACTTGCTCCGCGCTCGCGGCATTCGCTACGCCACCGCTGACTACTGGGCCTCGTACCGGCTCACGTTCCTGTTTCGCGAAGACGTCATCGTCGTGCCCAAGAACCCCGGTGAGGACCGCTACCGCCCCTATCGCGTCGCCTTCGACGCGGCTCCTCGCATTGCCTATGTGCACGATCGCTTTCGCTCGCGCGAGACCCTGGCCGACGCGGAGTCTACCGCCGCGCAACTGGGCACCATCGAGGACCGCACGACGCTGGGCCCGCACACCGTGTTCTTCGTGCGCCGCAGCGTGCTCTAGGCGCCGCCGTCCACGTCGGGGAGCGTGAACACGAACGTCGTGCCTCGGCCCTCGTTGCGCTCGGCCCAGATTCGGCCTCCCTGCGCCTCGACGATGCACCTCGAGATGTACAGGCCCAGACCGAGGCCGCGGCGGTCTTGCTTGCCGACCTGCCAGAACCGCTCGAACACCACCTCCAGCAAATTCTCCGGGATTCCTGCGCCGGTGTCTCGCACCGAGACCTCGACGTGACCTTCCTTGCGGCGTCCACGAATCCAGATGCGCCCGCCCTTCTCCGTGAACTTCACCGCGTTCGCGAGCAAGTTGGCCAGCACCTGGAGCGCGCGCTCGTGATCGAACGAAGCGAAGAGGCTCTCTCCGGGAGCCGGCTCCTCGAGCAGCAGCTCCAGACTTTTGGCCTCGGCTGCACCGCGGAACATCTCGTGCGCCTCGACCACCACGGCCCATACGTCGGCGCGGGTCGGCAGCATCGCCAGCTTGCCGGCGTCGATGCTCGAAACGTCGACCAGATCGCCGATGAGCCGGTTCATGCGTGCGCCGTAGCGCCGGATGCGCTCGGCCAGCGCGCGCTGTTTTTCCGCGTCGGCGCTGCCAGCCTCGGCGGCCACCAACGACGCGCTCATGAGGATTGCCCCCAGCAGGTTGCGCAGGTCGTGGCTCACGATGCCGAGAAAATCGTCGCGGTTTGCGATGGCGTCGTCGGCGCGCTCGCGTTCCGTTAGCAGGTGACGGTCGGTGCGATCGCGTTCGAGCGGAAGGAGCTTGGCCAGCATGCGAACGTTCTCCTCGCGCTCCCGGCGAATGCTCTCGTCGGCAGCCCGCCGCTCGTCGTCGAGCGCCTGGTCCTCCAGCGCACGCTCGCCGTTCACCACGGCGCGGGGCGCGTCGGGGCCGCGTGCGGCCGCCAGCATGCGGTCGGCCTCTTCGCGCGCCGCCTGAATGCCGGCATCGGCCTCTTCGCGCGCGCGGATCACCTGCGCATCGGCGTCGGCCTGGGCTTGGGCGAGCTCGGCCGCGACGCGATCGGCCTTTTCACGCTCGGCGCGCAGGCTCTCGTCGGTCTTTTCTCGCTCTTCCGCGGCTGCACTTTCGTCCGAAACCATGCGGTGATGCTATCACGGGCGAGCGGCCGCCTCGGTGCAACCTCAGTCGGTGCAGGGGAGGTCGGCGGCCTCCGTGGGGTCGTCCTGAAAGCGCGTGTGCGAAGGCAGGCGCACGCGGTGGCGGGCGCTGCGCGACTCTTCGGTCTCCACGTGTTTGGCGCGGTGCGGCGAGGGGACTGCTTCTTTGCTGGTGTTCTTCATGGGACTACAGCAAACCGGAGCAATCGGCGTGCCGTCAAAAAAGCGGCGCGAACTGTGGGGAAGCTGTGGTCGCGCGCACACGCTTACGCGGTCGATCCGTGCGCAGTGCGCACCTTCCGCGGTTCTGCGCCGGAAAGATGCTAGTCTCGATGACGCACCATGGCGCTTCCGGTTTACGTGGTGGATGCCTTCACCCATCAGCCTTTCAAGGGGAATCCGGCGGCGGTGTGCCCTCTCGACGCGTGGCCCTCGGACCAGGAGCTGCAGGCCATTGCTTCGGAGATGGCCCTGTCGGAGACCGCCTTCATCGTCCCTCGTCGCAGGGATTACCACATTCGCTGGTTCACACCGACGGTCGAGATCGACCTGTGTGGCCACGCTACGCTGGCGGCGGCGCTGGTGGTCTTCGACGAGCTCGGCGCCGCGAAGGACCACATTGTGTTCCACTCGCAGAGCGGCCCGCTCTCGGTGGAGCGCGAGAACGGACGCCTGGTTCTCGACTTTCCCGAGCGCATCGCCCGGCCCATCGCCTCTTCGGGGCCGGTGCTCGCGGCGCTCGGCGTGGCGGCCAGCGAGGTGCTGCAAGCGCGGGACACGGTGGTGGTGGTGAAGTCGGCGGAGATCGTGCGCACCCTGCAACCGAACTTTCAGGCCATCGCAGCGCTCCCCACCTTCGCGGTGGCGGTGACGGCGCCGGGAACCGGGCACGACACCGACGTCGACTACGTGCTGCGCTTCTTCTCGCCGGGGTCGGGAATTCCCGAAGATCCGGTGACCGGGTCGGCGCATTGCTCGCTCGCGCCCTACTGGGCCAAGGTGCTGGGCAAGTCCACGCTGCGCGCTCGGCAGGTGAGCAAGCGCGGCGGAGAGATTTGGCTCGAGCACGTCCACGATCGGGTTCGCATTGCCGGCCACGCGGTGATGACCCTTCGCGGCTCGCTCTTGCTGTGAGCCTCTCCGAATACCGGAAGAAGCGAAAGCCCGAGCAGACCCCCGAGCCGCTCGGCTCCGACGCTCCGGTACCCGATGCGACCAGCGGCTTCGGCGCGTTCGTGGTGCACCTTCACGACGCCACGCGAAGGCACTTCGACGTGCGCATCGAGATCGGCGGCCGGCTCGCCAGCTTCGCCGTTCCCAAGGGGCCCACCCTCGACCCCGCCGCGAAGCACCTGGCGATTCACACCGAGGACCACCCGCTCGAGTACCTCGATTTCGAGGACGTCATTCCCCCGGGTAACTATGGCGCAGGCCCCATGATCGTATGGGATCGCGGGAGCATCCGTCCGCTCGGCGGGACGCCCCTCGAAGCCCAGGTCGATACCGACAAGGTCGACTTCATGCTCCACGGGTGGAAGCTGCGCGGTCGTTTCTCGCTCGTGCGCATCAAGAAGGAGGACAAGGCGTTCCTCCTCCTCAAGAAGCAAGATCTCTTCGCGCTCCCTGGCACCTGCATCGGCGACGAGCAGCCCGAGAGCGTGCTCTCCGGGTTCCGGGTGGGCGAGCTGGAAGGGCGCGAAGCCCACGGCGCCGCGCTCGTGGCGGAGGCCCGCGCGCTGCCCGGTAGTCGAGCCCGGAGCGCAGAGCCCGCTTTGGAGCTTCTTTCGCCGCTGCGAGCCGGCCCGTGCCCCGACGATGCGCTCCTCGATCCCTGCCTCGACGGCGTGCGCATGATGTGCGTCCGCGAGGGCGACGTGGTGCGCCTGCAGACCGAGAGCGCCGAGGAAGTCACCAGCTTCTACCCAGACATCGTGCGCGCCGCGCTGAGCATGAGCCCCGACGCATTTTGCGTGGAAGGTACACTTACATCGGTAGACCAAACGGGGAGGCCCAGCGTCACGCGGCTGGCCCAGCGCATTCAGGCGGTGGCCGATGGCGACGAGAACCGCGCCCTGCTGGAGTTTCCGGTGCAGTTCGCCGCCACCGACGTGCGCAGCGTGGGCGACGTGGACGTGCGCACTGTAAAGGTGGAGGCGCGGCGGGCGCTCCTGGGAAAGCTGGTGCGCGGGCGAGGCCTGTTCCGTGCGCTTTCGCCGTTTCGCAACCACTTGGCCGAGCTGCGGGCTTTTGCCGAGGAGCAAGGGCTCTCGGGGCTGGTGGCGCATGCCGTGGGCGAGGTGAGCGCCGGGGTGTTCTTGCCGGTGGGCGCCATGAAGGAGCCCAAGCCGGCGCCGGCGCATGCCCGGGCCGCAGCACCCGAGAGCGTACGGGGCGGGGGCGCGCGCGGCGCACGGTCGGTGCGCATCAGCAACCGTGACAAGATCTTCTGGCCTGCGTCGGGTCTCACCAAGGGCCACCTGGTCGACTACTACGCCGCGGTGGCGCCGTTTCTGTTGCCCTATCTGCGCGACCGGCCGGTCATCCTCACGCGCTTTCCCGATGGTGTGGGCAAGAAGAGCTTCTTCCAGTGGAACGTGCCGCCCGGCAAGCCCGACTACCTGGAGACGTACGTCGTACCCTCGGACGAAGGCCGCACCAAGCGCGTGTTCGTCATCCAGGAGACCGAGAGCTTGCTCTACGTGGTCAATCTCGGGTGCATTCCCATTCACGTGCTGCCGTTTCGGGTGGACGATCGCTCGGCGTGCGACTTTCTCACCATCGACTTCGACGTGAAGGCGAGCGGTCTGGCGCGCGCCATCCCCATCGCCCACACCTTGCGCGCCATTCTCGACAGCGCCGGGCTGCCCTCGTACCCCAAAACCTCCGGGCAGAGCGGCCTCCACGTGCTGGTGCCCCTGCGCAGCGCCGAGAGCGGCCTGGGCGCGCCCGACAAAGTGGCGCGCATGCTCGCGCAGCTCCTGGGTCACCTGCTCGTGCGCGCCCACCCCGACGACGCCACCGTGGCTCGGGTCATTGCCGATCGCGGCGACAAGGTGTTCGTCGATACCGGCCAGACCGGCGTCTCGCGATCCATCGCCGCGCCCTACGCCGCCCGCGCCACCGCCGAGGCCACGGTCTCCATGCCCATCTCGTGGGACGCGGTGACGCTGGCGCTGGACCCGAAGGCCTACACCCTTACCTCGGCCCCCGGGCTGCTGGCCCAGGCGGGCGACCCGATGCATGCACTCCTCACCGATCGGGTCGACCTGGCCGCGGCGGCGCGGGCGCTGGAGCAGCAAGTGCGCTGAACCGCATGCGAACGGCGGGGCAAGGAGAATGGCGCTTGCAGGCGCCCGAGCATCGCGGCATAGCTTCCGGCGTGGAAACTCCCAAGCTCTCGGGCAAAGCCCTCCTCACCGGTGCCAGCGGTTTCATCGGCGGTCGCCTGCGCGATCTCCTGCTCGATCAGGGCGTCGACGTGGTGGCCATCCGGCGTCGGGGCTCGCCGCCCTCCAAGAAGGGGCGCAGCGTCGAGGCCAACTACGACGACCTCGCCGCACTCCGGTCGCTGATTGCCAAAGAGAAGCCTGACTACGTGTTCCACGTTGCGGGCGTCACCAAGGGCGTGACCTACCAAGATTTCCAGGCCGGCAATGTGCTGCCCACCAAGAACTTGCTCCGCGCCATCGCCGACGAGCACCCGGGTCTGCGGCGCTTCGTGCATTACTCGTCGCTGGCGTGCTTTGGTCCCTCGACCGCGTCGCATCCGCTCTCCGAGGGCGCCCCGCGCAAGCCCATCGAGCACTACGGCAAGAGCAAGCTCGAGGCGGAGGAAGCCGTGGAGAGCTTCGGCAACCTTCCCTGGACCATCCTGCGGCCGGGCGGCGTGTACGGCCCGGGCGACGTCGACTACTTCAACCTGTTTCGCGAGGTGGCCAAGGGCCGCAACGTGTTCTTCGGGAACAAGGACCGCTGGTTCTCTGCCGTGTACGTGGACGACCTGCTCACCGCCTCGCTTTTGGTGGCCGACAAGGAAGCCGCCATTCGCAAGGCGTACTTCGTGTGCGACCAAAAGCCGCTCACCTGGGGCCAGTTCCAGAAGGCCATTGTCGACGCCGCCGGCCGCCCGGTGCTCACCATGAACCTTCCGGAGGTGCTGGTGAGCGGAGCGGCGTTCTTCGGCGAGCTGGCCACCAAGATGGACAAGAAGCCGCGCCTCTTCAACCGACAGAAGGCCATCATGGGCGCGCAAGAAGCCTGGACCTGCACCAGCGCCGCGCTCTCGGCCGACACCGGCTACGCGCCGCAGGTGGGCTGCAAGGAGGGCGTGGAGCGCGCCCTCGGCTGGTATCGCAAGGAGAAGTGGCTGTAAGCTACACGCGTGCGATGAGCTTCTTCGACACGTGGAAGAAGCGGAATCCCAGGCCGAAGGAGACCGCCACCAGGCCCACGGTGAGGCCGCAGAAGAGGCCGAGCGCGCCCCAGTGCAAGCCGAAGGCGAGCCCCAGCGCCACCGGTAGGCCCATGCCCCAGTGCGCCACCACGTTGGCCACGAACGGGTAGCGCACGTCGCCGGCGCCGCGCAACGCGCCGGCCGCCACCACCTGCACGCCGTCGAATAGCTGGAACACGGCGGCGATGCGCAGGAGCTTGGAGCCGAGGTCGAGCACGGCCTCGTCGTGGGTGAAAAAGCCGACCAGCGTGCGCGGCACGAGCGTGAAGGCGGCCACCCCCACCAGCATGACGGCGGCGCCCATGCCGATGCCCGAGAGACCAGCGTTGCGCGCGTTGCGGCCTTCGCCGATGGCGCGCCCCACGCGGACCGCGGTGGCGCCGCTGACGCCCATGGCGCCCATGAACGTGACGCTCGCGAGCATGAGCGCCACCTGGTAGGCGCCCACCTGCGACGGACCGAACCAGGCGGCCAGTAGCGCCGCGAACGTGAACGCGCCGATCTCGGCCAGCAGCTGCAAGCCCATGGGAATGCCCAGCTCGAGGATGCGCTTCACCGACGGGCCGTCCTCGCTCGTGGGGTCGTCGCCGCGGTGCTTGCGCGCCGCGACGAGCGTCCAGAAGAAGAGCACGCCGCTCGCCACCGAGCTGGAGAGGCCAGCCCCAAAGGCGCCCAGGTGCGGCAGGCCCATGGGGGGCAGGTGCCAGTCGTGCAGGCACGCGTCGCCGCGCACCAGAATGTTGCACACGACCCAGTTGACGATGTTGGCCACCACCGCGCCCACCAAGAGCGGCCGGGTGCGTCCGTGCGCCTGCAAGAAGGTCTTGCCGGCGATGAACGCCACGAAGAAGTAGAGACCCGGCAGGTTGCCGAGCATGAAGAGCCGCGCGCCGCGCACCTCGGCCTCGCCCACCCGCAGCAGGGGCAAGAGGAACGTCAGGCCGAAGGCGAACGCAGCCGCCACCGGCCACTGATACGCCACCGCCCGCAGGGTGCGTCGAAATGCCACCCAGGCGCGCCCATGCTCGCCCGAAGCGACCGCCTGCGACGCGATGGGCTCGAGGGCCATCGCCACGCCAAGCCCCACCGCAGCAACCGTGAAGAACACCGAGCGGCCCAGGGTGGCGGCCTCGAAGTCGAGGGTCGAATCGTTGCCGACAATGGCAGTGTCGACCAGTGCAAGCGCGTTCAGTCCCACCTGCGCCAATGCGATGGGGGCAGCGAGGCGCGCGAGCGACCGGATTTCCTCGCGCGCGGAGATCATGCGTGCGGTGTATCATGGCCGTCGTGATCCGCGTCGTCCTCCTCGTGCCCTTGGCCGCGCTGCTTTTCGCCTGCGGCGGCGGGCGCGCGAGCCGCTCCCAGGCCGATTTTCCGCCGCGTCCGCGCAATTGCCCGGTGGAGGTGCTGGACAGCTCGCCCACATTCCCCACGCAGAACATCGGGACGGCGGTGGCGCGCTGCAGCGCCGACATCGACGACGCGGCCTGCATGCGCCAGCTCCAGGACGAAGTGTGCGCGCTCGGAGGCGATGTCGTCTGGGGGGTGTCGATGCCTCCCAAAGTGGTCGACGGCGGCAAGCAACTCTCCGGCCGCGCGGCCAAGCGCCGACCCGCAAAACCTGCTTCGCCCTGAAGTGTGCAATGTGGCTTTCCGGTGGGGCCACGCAGACGTTCCAAAAAAGGTGATCGCGCGAGTGGCAACCGTCCACTAGCATCCTCGGCACACCCGCTCGTCGGAGGTTGGTATGGCTCGCCGCGGTGAATCAACGAAGTACATGGGGTCGCGGACGCGGAAGCTCTATTCGCGGGTACGAGCACGCTCGGAGCGGGTCACGCAACCGCCTCCCGCGGTCTCCAGCTCCCCGCACGTGGTTGCCGCCCTTGCCACCGTCGACGAGCCGTTCGATCTGCGCGAGGCCGAGCCCGAGGTCGCAGCCGCCGCCTTGGCGACCGATTCCGAGCTAGCCCGCGAAGAGCTTCTTCGGCTCGCCGAAACCGGGAGCGACGCGCCGCCGCCGGTGGTCCAAGCGAGCGAACCGTTGCCGCCTCCGCCCGCCACGCCGAAGTTCGCTCTCGCGAGCGCGCGCGACGCCGACGAGGTTCGCCTCGCCGAGATGCCTTCGGAGCGCCCGGTGACCTTCGAGCTGGAGCATCACGAGAGCGGCTTCTTCAGCGTCGCGTCTGCCGAAGAGACCGACGCCGAAGACGACGACGCCACCCGCCCCGCAGCGCGGCCTTATGTGGGCAACGAACGTCGGCGCCGGCGGGCTGCCCAGTATGTGAGCGGTGTGCTTGCCTTCTGCGGCCTGGTGGCGGCGGCCGGCTTCGCCTCTCGCGCGGCGGCCGACCCCCACACCAGCATCAGCGGCAGCGCCATGGCGCTCTCCAACTTCGACGTGCGCGCCCCGCGCAGTGGCGCAGCGGCCGCAGCTTCGCCGGCGCCGGTTAAAGGCGACGAAGTGCCCGCGCCCGCCGAGGTGCCCGAAGCGCATCCCGTCGCCGACGCTCCGGCACCCTCGGCACCCTCGGCATCCTCGGCACCCTCGGCATCGGCGGCTCCGGCGGCACTCTCGACTGCGCCCTTGCCCGCGCCTGCCGCCTCTGTGGCGGCGCCCACCGACGGCGATGCCAAGGCCGAGAAGAAGGCGGCGCAGCGCGCCCTGGAGCGGGGCAAGCTGGCAGACGCGATCGCCCACGGCGAGCGTTCGGTGGAGCTCGACCCGACCGATGGCGAGGCCTGGCTCATTCTCGGTGCGGCGCGGCAAGAGAAGGGCAACACGCCCGGCGCGCGCGAAGCCTACGGCAAGTGCCTGAAGCTCGGCACCCGCGGACCCAAGAACGAGTGCGCGGCGATGCTTCGCTGAGCGTTCCGGCGCGCTGCAAAACGAAAGGCGCAACATGAAGTACGGCTTGCTCGCAGTTGCTGCTCTGGTTGCTTGTGGGGGCCGCATCGCGCCCGGCAGCGAGGCCACGTCTTCGGGCGGCAGCTCCGGGGTGCTTTCAAGCTCGTCTTCCTCGAGCTCGAGCGGAGCCAGCGGGAGCACCAGCTCGTCGAGTGGCGGAAGCAGCGGCGCGTCGTCGTCGGGCTCCAGCGGTGCCACCGAGACGGCCTTCACGGCCTCCGAGGTCGCGAACGCGCAGAAGCGCTGCGGTGAGCCCTGGGCCCCCGAAGACCTTGCCACCGAGGCCGACGTCGAAGGAGCTTGGCTCGTTTGCCGCACCGGCGACGGGGTGCTCTTGCGCGGCGACAAGACCATGCTCGTGTACAGCGGCGGGGCGGTGCTGACGCCCAGCGGCGGCGGCAAGTGGTCCTTCGAGACCACGGGAGCGCTGCCGGTGCTCCTGGTGTCGCGCGACGACGGCCGCGTGGAAGCGTACGGGCAGCCGTACCTCTCGGGCAGGGTGCTCGGTGTGTACGAAGCGCAGAGCCGCGAGCCGCGTCTCCTTTCTCGCCTGCGGTAGCGCGTCCGGTGGAACCCACCGCGAAGGCCCTGCGAGCTGCGTTGCGTGCGGCGGCCGACCCGGTGCGGGCCGCCGCTTCGGCCCGCTTCTTCAAAACCGGCAAGGGCGAGTACGCAGAGGGCGACGTCTTTCTTGGCGTGACCGTGCCGGAGCAGCGGCGGCTGGTTCGCGCGGCGGGGGCAGTGTCGCTCGCGGAGTCGCTCCTCTTGCTCGCGTCGGGCGCCCACGAGGAACGCCTCGTGGCGCTGCTCACCATGGTGCGCGCCTTCGAGCGCGGCGACGCGGCCGCCCGCACGGCCATCGCCAAGGCCTACCTCGCGCACCTGCGCTGGGTCGACAACTGGGATCTGGTGGATTCGAGCTCGCCGCAAATTCTCGGCACGTGGCTTCTCCCACGGGACCGCAAGGTCCTGCGTCGGCTGTCGTGCTCGAAGGTGCTCTGGGAGCGGCGCGTGGCCATCGTGGCGACCTTCGCGTTCATTCGTGCGGGCGAGGCCGACGACGCGCTGGCCATCGCCGAGGCGCTGCTCGAAGACCCGCACGATCTCATCCACAAGGCTGTGGGGTGGATGCTCCGCGAGGTGGGCAAGCGCGTGGATGTCGACGTGCTTCGCTCCTTCTTGGAGCGACACGCACCGCGAATGCCGCGTACGGCGCTCCGCTATGCCATCGAGCACCTGCCGGCCGCGGAGCGCAAGCGCTGGCTCACGCGCCGGTAGACGCGCCGGTAGAAAGCGTGGCGATGACGCCGAAGTGATCCGTCGGGAACATGCCAAGGACCGGCTGATCGAAGGCTACACGGCACGCAATGGGCTCGCCCCGGCCCCGCTCAGGCGCCCGCACGTAGACGTAGTCGATGCGGCGCTCGGCCTCCCGGTGCACCTCGCCGCACGGGTTGCGCTTCGAATAGGTGGTGCCCGGCGAGCCATCGCCGGCGAACACCCATGAATCTGCATAGTACACGTGGTTTCCGTCGAGGTGGGTGAGCCCGCGCAGGTAACGCATCTCGTCTGCGTCGGGCTCAGCATTGAAGTCGCCCACCAGCACCGCGGGAAAGTCTGCGCCTCGCGAGAGCTCTGCCACCGCACCCGCAATGGCCCGCACCTGGAGCCGCCGCGACGCGCCGTCGTCGAGCTGCCAGTTGAGGTGGGTGGTGAAGAATGGGAGCTTGCCGTAAGGGCTGTCGAGCAGCGCGAAGACCAGGCAGCGCCACTCTTCCTGGGCGGTGGGGAGCGCGATGACCTCCGAGCGCACCACGTCCCAGCGCGAGAGAATGCCGTTGCCGGTCTTGCCGTAGCCGTCGTCGAAGGTCGCGCCGAACACCGCGTTGTACCCAAGCTCCTGGTTCAGCGAAGCGAGCTGATCGAAGTCTGGCTCGACGCGCACCTCCTGCAGGCCGATGACGTCGGGCATCTCGGCGGCTAGCGCAGAGCGGAGCCGCGGCATCCGCTCCTCCCACGGACCGAACTTCTGCCAGATGTTGAGGGTCGCCGCCGTGAAGGTCGGCATCAGCCGGTACCGGCGATGGCGGTGAATGCCTTCTGCAGGCGTATCATGGTCTGGTCGGCCCGCTGCGCGGCCTTGGCCATGGGCTCGCCCTCGCCCAAGGTCTCGCACACGTCGAAGTAGAACTTCGCCTTGGGCTCGGTGCCGCTGGGGCGCGCGATGATGCGATTGTGCCCCGCGAGCTCGAAGATGAGCACGTTGCTCTTGGGGAGCGACAGCGCAGACGTCGCGCCGGTTGCCGCATCGCGCCGGGTGCCGGCTTCTACGTCGATCACCGCGGTGACCTCCACCCCGCCCACCTCGGCCGGCGGCGCAGCGCGTAGCCGGTTCATGATGTCGCGGAGCTCCTGCGCGCCTTGCTGGCCCTTGCGCGTGACGTTCACCTGTCCGCTCACGAAGAGCCCGTACTTTCGGTAAATGGCCTCGAGGTGCCCGAGCACCGTTGCGCCCTCGGCCCGGAGCCGGGCGGTGAGCTCGGCGAACGCGACCGCCGCGCTGATGCCGTCTTTGTCGCGCACCAGCTCGCCCACGGTGTAGCCGAGCGCCTCTTCGTACCCGAAGAGAAAGTGCGTGCCACTCTGGGCCAGGAGCTCCAACGCCCGGTTGGCGATCCACTTGAAGCCGGTGAGCGTCTCTTCGTAGTGCACGCCGCGGGCCTTGGCGATGGCGCCGAGCATGGGCGACGAAACGCACGAAGCGAGCACCGCGCCCTTGCCGCCTCCGGTCACTTCGATGGCCTCGTGGCCCAGCAGCACACCCACCTGATTGCCTGTAAGCTGCAAGTATCCCGTGGCCGAGCTGGGGTCGGGCACCGCCACCGCCAGGCGATCGGCGTCGGGGTCGTTGGCCAGCACCAGCTGCGCCGAGAGCTTGCGGGCGAGCGCGAACGAGAGGTCCATGGCGCCGGCTTCTTCCGGGTTCGGAAAGCGCACTGTGGGGAACGCGCCGTCGGGCTCCCGCTGCTCGGCCACCGAGGTGACGTGGGTGAAGCCGGCCTCGGCCAGCGCCATCTCTGCCAGCTTTGCCCCCACTCCGTGAAGCGGCGTGTACACGATGGGGAAGGCGCGATCGCCGCCCTTGGTGAGAGACAGCGCGCGGACGCCATCGAGGTAGGCGCGCTCCACCGAAGGGTCGAGGAACGCGGCGAGCGCGTCGTCCTTGTGCCGCTGTACGTCGCGAGCCCGGGGCGCCTCTTCGATGGCGCGGGCAATCGCGCTGTCGACCGGCGGGATGATCTGCGCGCCGTTTCCCCAGTACACTTTGTATCCGTTGTACTCGGGCGGGTTGTGGCTGGCGGTGACCATGACGCCGGCGGCGGCGCCCAGGTGCGACACCGCGAAGGCGGCGAGCGGGGTGGGACCCACCTCGCGAAATACGAAGCTCCGGATCCCGTGGGCGGCGAGCACCTCGGCGGTGGCGGCCGCGAGCTCGCGGCTGAGCCGGCGCCCGTCGTAGCCCACCACGACCCCGCGCTGCGCAGCGTTCGGGACCTCGGCGAGCAGCGCGCGCGCCAGGCCATAGGTGGTCCGCAGCACGACCGCGAGGTTCATGCGGTTGGGGCCGCCGCCGAGCACGCCGCGCAGGCCTGCGGTGCCAAACTCCAGCGCGCCTGCGAAGCGATCGCCGAGGTCTGTCTTCGCAAGATCGGCCTCCCGCAAGAGAGCCCGCAGCTCTTCCTGGGTGGTCGGGTCGGGGTCGGCGGCGATCCACGCTTCTACGCGGCTACGAAGGTCGGCTGTCATGGGCCGAAGAGGTTAACACTCCACCGGCCCTTGCGCGCGCTCCTATCGAACGCGCCCGCCCTTTCCCCAGGCGCGCGCAACCGGTGCACCCCACCCTTTCACCGAAGACGCGCCGGTGGGCGGATGCGAGAGCGCGCTTTTCCCCGCCGGCGGCGGCCCCTTCGTGGGATAGTTTCACCGTGTTCCGGTACGCGCTTCGACGAGCGCTTTGGGCAATTCCCACCCTCATCGGGGTGAGCTTGGTCGTGTTCCTGATGACCACGCTCCTGCCGGACCCGCTTGCGCCGTACCCGACCGGCGGCACTTCCGCCTCGAGCATCGATCCGTCGACCTTCGACAAACTGACCGAGGAGCGCCGGAGCCGATTTTTGGACCTGCCGCGCTTCGTCAACACCGACCCCCGCGACGTTCGCATCCTCACCGACGAGTACGTGGGGCACATCGTGGCCGACGACGACGACGCCACGGTGTCGTCGCGCCGTCTGGCGGCGCTGGGCGGGGCCGCGCTTCCCCACCTGCTCCCGCGCTTCGACAACCTGCCGGCGGCCGGGCGAAAGCGCGTGGCCCTGGCGCTGGTGCCGGTGGCGCGTCGCATGCGCCGCTTCGACGAGGGAGCCTTCGAGACGGAAGGCGATGCGACGCTGTTCTGGTCGCGATTCTGGGACGACCATTCCATCGACTTCACGGAGCCCGCTGCGAAGCGCGCGGTGGATCGCCTGGTGGAGCACGGCGGCGAGGAGCGCGAGCAGGACCTCTACCTCCTCGATACCTTTGCGCTGCCGTACCTCATGGCGGCCATGCAGCGCACCGATCGCCGCGACGCGCTGGCGCAGTTGGCGCGCGTCGCTGCGCACGCGACCGATCGCGACGGGAGCATACCCGACGATGCCCAGGCTTCGACGGTGCGCGCGCGCCAGGCCGATTGGGGCGCCTGGTGGTTCGTTCACGAGGGCGATTTCGTGCCCTTCACCGGCGCTGAACGCGTGGCCGCCAGCGTTTCGCAGACGCGCTACGCCAAGTGGATGCTGGGCGCCATTCTCGGCCAGCTCACCAGCGGGAGCGGCGAAGACCTCTCGCTGGGCGATCGCCTGAAGCGCCGCGGGCTCTTGACCCTGAGCCTTACGTTCCTGGCGATGCTCCTCTCGTACGGACTGGCGGTGCCGCTGGGGGTGATCTCGGCCTATCGCAAGAATCGCCCGGTCGACCGCGCGCTGGCCTTTGGGCTCTTCGTCATCTACGCGCTCCCCTCGTTCGTGCTCGGCGAGATCTGCGTGAATGTCTTCGGGCTGGGCCACGCCGCCTTCTTCGCGGTGCTCACCCTGGCGGCCGGCTCGGTGGCTACGCTGAGCCGCTTTCAGCGCGCTGCGGTGCTCGAGGTGCTGGGCTCCGACTACGTGCGCGCGGCTCGCGCCAAGGGCGTGTACGGGGTGCGGCTCCTGGTGGTGCACGCGCTTCGCAATGCCCTCATGCCCATGGTCACCTTGGCCGGAGTGCAGATTCCAACCCTCATCGGGGGCGCCTTCGTGGTGGAAGAGGTGTTCTCGCTCCGCGGCATGGGCTGGGAAACCTTGCGCGCCATCGAGCGCCACGACTCCGCGTGGATCGTGGTGGCGGTGCTGGTCACGGCGCTCCTCGCCACCTTCACGCTCCTCGCATCCGACGTCGTCCACGGCCTGCTCGATCCGCGCGTGCGCGAGACGCTGCGACGGAGGGGCGCATGAAGCCCGAGCGCGCGGTACCGGGCACCTTGCGTCGGGCTCTCTCCGAGGTGCGGCGCCAGCGCGGCGCATCGCTGGGCATTACCGCCTTCGCGACGCTGCTGCTGGTGGCGATTTTTGCCGATTTTCTCGCCAGTCCGCTGCCCATTTACGGAGCCGTGCGCGGGCACACGTACGTGCTCGCCAACGTGACCCGCCCGCCCGAGCTCCAGAGCATGGCGCATGGCGAGCTGGAGCAAGAGCTCTCGCGAGGCTTTGCGCTGCGCGCCTTGGTGCGGTGGGGGCCGGCCGAGACGTCCGACGCCGTGCTGCGTCCGCCGCTCTCAGCCTCCGGGCACGTGCTGGGGACCGACTCCGACGGGCGCGACGTGCTCGCGGTGCTCGCGCACGGGGCGCGCGTCGTGGTCTCGTTCGCGCTCCTCTGCGTGGCGCTTTTGGTGGCCTTCGGCGCCCTGGTGGGGGCCCTGGGCGGCTTCTTCGGCGGCGTTTTCGACGCCATCGTGGCGCGCAGCGTGGAGACCATGACCGCCTTCCCCACCATCGTGCTGGTGCTTGCGTTCCAGGCCATGATGCCCAAGGCGTCGACCTTAACGTTGCTGCTCGCCATCAGTCTCACCCGCTGGGCCGAGGTGGCGCGCCTGGTGCGGGCCGAGGTCATCGCCGTATCCGGGCAAGACTACGTTCTGGCGGCCCGCGCGCTCGGCGCTTCGCCGCTGCGCATTCTCGTGCGCTACGTGTTTCCCAACGCGCGGGCCCAGGCGCTGGTGTCGGCCACATTTGCCCTCGCCACGGTCATCTTGGTCGAGGCCTCTTGCGACTTTCTCGGTCTGGGCATCGAGGAGAGCTCGCCCACCTGGGGTCACCTCATGGCCCAGGCCCGCCACCACCCCGCAGCCTGGTGGCTGCTGGCCTTTCCGGCGCTGGCGCTGCTCGGCACTGTGGTGTCGCAGAACGTGGTGGGCGAGGCCCTGCGCGATGCGCTCGACCCACGCGGCCATGCGGCGGCCGAGCGTCCGGTAGACGAGGCGCCGGGCCAAGGAACAGCGTCGCCTTCTCCGTGATCCGTACGTCGTGACCCCTCGACATCGCGGACAAGGTCCACTAACCCCTTGTCCATGACGATTCTAGGTGGCTCCTCTGGCTTCGGCCCCCGTGGCGGGGACGGCAAACCCCCCGAAGTACCCGTCGTCACCGAGCGCGATTTCGAGGCGAAGGTCCTGCGAAGCGAGCTCCCGGTGCTGCTCGAGTTCTTCAGCGCGCGCTCCGCGGTGAGCAAGCAGGTGGCCACCGAGGTGGCCGCCTTCGCCAAGGACATGACCGGCAAGGTCGCCGTCTACCGCGTCGACGCCGACAAGTCGCCCATCATCGTGCGGCAGCTCCGGGTGCAGCAGATTCCCACCTTTATGGTCTTCGCCGAGCAGCGCGTGGCCGACGCCCAGGTGGGGCCGCTGCGAAAGCGCGATCTTCAGGCCATGGTCGAGCCCTTCTTGCCGCGCCAAGCCGGCGCGCTGAAGGTTCCGGAAGTGGCGCAGCTTCTGCAGAAGGGCGCCATCGCCATGGTCGATACCCGCGACGCAGGCGCCTTCGGGCGCGCGCACCTGCCGAAGGCCACCCACATTCCTCTCGAGGAAGTGAAGGGCCGCATTGCCGAGCTCTACATGCTGCCCGGCCAACCGGTGCTCTATTGCCGCTCTGGCGACAAGACCAAAGACCTGGTGGCAGAGCTGGCGGCCGATGGCGTGGAGGCGGCCTTCATGGAAGGCGGTCTGCTGGCCTGGGAGGCCGAAGGGCTGCCGATTCAACGGGGGTGAGGCGCCCGGCTTGCGCTTTCTTTGCGCCGGCCCCCTCGATTCCGCAATAAAACCGGGCATGGAGCGCATTTGTTGCGCGACCTGTGTTGACGGCAGCGCCAACTCACGCTTCAGATGACAGGGGAGACGCATGGAACACCACAAACACGAAAGCACCGATCTGAATCACTTTCGTGAGCGTCTCTCCGCGCACATGGCCAAGAAAGGGCTGCGCTCCACGGACCAGCGACGCCTCATCGTCGAGACGTTCTTCCGCGCGCCCAATCACATCAGCATCGAGGAGCTTCTCTCCGACGTGCGCGCGCAGGATCCGAAGGTCGGCTACGCCACCGTGTACCGCACGCTCAAGCTCCTCACCGAGTGCGGTGTGGCCTTCGAGCGGCGCTTCGGCGATGGCCTCACGCGCTACGAGCTGGCCGACGAAGAGGCCCACCACGATCATCTCATCTGCGTCGACTGCGGGAAGATCACCGAGTTCGAGGAACCGAAGATCGAGGCCCTGCAAGAGTCCATCGCCAGCAAGTACGGCTTCCTTCTGCGCAGCCACAAGCACGAGATGTACGGCGTGTGCCCGGAGTGCCAGGCCAAGGCGGCTCGCGCGCGACGCGCCTCCAGCTAGGAGACTGGTGTTTTTGGTCGAACCCTTCGGGATGCCGGCGCCTTGCGTCCTCACGAGAAGAGAGCCTCCTTGGCCTCCCTCGGTCTCGGCCAAAAGCCCTCAGTCTACTGCTCGGCGCTCTCCGCCGCCGCGCAGCCTCCCGGACCGGAAGAGCCACGTAGCCGACGAAAAACACCTGGCGCGTCGTCAGGGCGAAGCTTGGGCGGCCAGAGCGAGCATGCGCTGGGCCAGGCGTGGACCGGCGCCGGCCTCTTCGTGCTTGAAGAACACGAAGGCTTCCTCGTAGCCCGCGTCGTTGAGAGCGGCGAGCCAGCTCCGGAGCTCGGCGTCGGTGTACTCCGGTCGCCGCAAGCGCAGGTAGGCGAAAGGCGCGGTGCGTACCAGCGTCATGGGTCGCTTCTCGTCGTCGACGATGCAGGCGGTAGCGCTGCGGCTTGCCAGCACCTCGTACACCTCGTCGTCGAACCACGAGCGTGAACCGACCTCGAAGACCAGCCGCTCGCCTTCTGGCACTTCGCCCAGGAACGCCCGCAGGCGCCCCACGTCCTTCTTCATCTGGGGCGGCAGCTGAAAGAGCGAAGGGCCGGCCTTGGGGCCGAGTGCTTGCTTGGCGAAGAAGAAGCGTTCCACCAGCTCCTTCGCGCCCAAAAGCCGGGCGTAGTGGGTGATGCGCTGCGAAGCCTTCAAGCAGAAGCGGAAGTGCTCGGGAACCGAGGCCGCCCACTCGCCGAGAATGCGCGGGGAGGGGAGCCGGTAGAAGGTGTTGTTGATCTCCACCACGGGCAGCTCCCGGCCGTAGAACGACAGCATGGCGCCCTCCGCCAAGCCCTCCGGGTAGAACGTGCCCTTCCACCCGGCGAACGAGAAGCCGCTGGTGCCGCAGACGATGCGCGTGCCCGTGCCGGTCGTGGGAGTCGCCATGGGAGTCGCAGAATAGAGCGAATTTTCCGACCCGTCGTCGTTCACCTTGGGTAGCCTGCGGTGCGGAGGTCGTGGCTTGCAAATTCCCGTGGATGCCGAGGTTCAGCGGCGTGTGATGGAGCTCGAAGTCCCGTTCAACGAAAGCGGCGTCGACCTGTACGGACTCTCGCGCGCCCACCTCGCGCAGAGCATGACCCTCCTCAAGCTCGCCTATCGCCACTACTTCAAGGTCGAGGTTCACGGCATGGAGAACGTTCCCGCCCGCGGGCGCGCCATGATCGTCGGCAATCACTCGGGCGGCTTCGCGCTCGACGCCGGTTGCGTCATTGCATCGACCTTCTTCGAGATGAACCCGCCGCGGCTCGCCCAGGGCATGGCCGAAAAGTTCATCGCCAAGTTCCCCATCGCCGCCATGTGGGCCACCCGCGCCGGCCAGCTCACCGGCCTTCCCGAAAACGCCGCGCGGCTCCTCGAGGACGATCGCCTGCTCATGGTGTTTCCGGAAGGTGCGCGCGGCACTGCCAAGCTGTTCAAGGAGCGCTACTCGCTGGTCAACTTCGGCACCGGCTTCATGCGGCTGGCGCTCCGAACCCGATCGCCAGTGGTCCCGATGGCCTTCCTCGGCGGCGGCGAGGCGGTGCCGACGGTGTTCAACGCGGTTTCGCTGGGCAAGCTGCTGGGCGTTCCGTACATCCCCGTCACTCCATGGCTCCTGGCCATTCCGCTGCCGGTACAGCTCGACGTCTACTACGGCGAGCCGATTCACTTCGAAGGCGACGGCTCCGAGGAAGACGATGTGGTGAACGGCTACGTGGAGCAGGTGAAAGAACGCATTGCGGCCATGCTCGAGGTCGGCCGACGCCGCCGCAAGGGAGAAGCCTGATGCGCGTCCTCATTCCCGGCATCTCCGGCATGATCGGCCAGGGCGTGGCGCTCTTGCTCCGCGACGAAGGCCACGAAGTCTACGGCATCGACCGGCGACCCTGGCCCGACGCGCCCAAGGGCATCGAGATCTTCGAGGTCGACCTCCGCAAGCGCGCCGCCGAAGATGTGTTCCGCAAGATTCGCCCGCAGGTGGTGGTGCACATGGCCACCGTTACGCACCTCCTCGAAAAGAGCGACGAGCGCTACCGCATCAACCTCGGCGGAACCCGCGCGGTCGTCGAGCACGCCAAGAAATACGGCGTCGAGCACGTCATCTTCGTGGGCCGGCACACGTACTACGGCGCCGCCCCAGACTCGCCCCTCTACCACACCGAAGACGAGCCCCCGATGGGCCTCGCGTCGTTTCCAGAGCTGGCCGATCTCGTGGCTTCCGACCTGTACGCCGGCAGTGCGCTCTGGCGCCACCGTGAGTTTGCCACCTCCGTCTTGCGCCTTTGCTACACGCTCGGCCCGGCCGGTCACGGCACCCTCGGAACCTTCGTGCGCGGGCCCCGCGTGCCCACCATTTTGGGGCACGACCCGCTGTTTCAGTTCATGCACGAGCTCGACGTGGCGCGGGCCATCGCGGTCACCGTCGAGAAGCGCCCGGTGGGCGTGTTCAACGTAGCTGGCCCGCAGCCGGTGCCGCTCTCCATCATCATCAAAGAGACCGGCCGAAGTGCGGTGGCGCTTCCAGAGTTCGTGTTCAGCGCGGCGCTCGGCCGCTTCGGCCTGCCCCGGCTGCCGGCGGGCGCCCTGCAGCACATCAAGTATCCCATCACCATCGACGCGTCGGCGTTTCGCAAAGCCACCGGTTTCGTCCACGACATCGACGAGCTCCGGACAATGCACGACTACCGGGAGGCGTTCCCAGTGGTCTTGCGCTGACCCTCGCGCTGGCGCGAGCCTCGGTCTTCCCGTGGGGGCGTTCGCCCTGACCTGAGGGCACGCGCCATCGATGGATCGCGAGGCACCCAGCGGCATGGTCCATGGAGGCGCGATTTGCGTCCGTATACGTGGCAAAATGCCGGTGGTTTCGCTCCATCGACCATGGCGCGCCGTATGCAGACACTGGAAGTATGGCGCAGCACCGTTCCAACGCCCCCCTTGCCCGGCCCCGCACGCAGCGTGGGCCCACGACCCCGGGGGCACCCGTCAGCTCCCGGGACGCGATGGTGGCGCCGGTGTCGCACTCCCGTCCCCAGCTCCCGTCCCTCTCCGACGACGACGATGTGACCTGCATCTTCGACTCCGGCAGTGTCTCGGCCCAGCGCCCGGTGGTTCCGCAGTCGCACCCGCTGATGATGAACCCCACCCCGCCCGCGGCGTTTCGCCCGATGCGCCCGCAGACCATCGCACCGCCGCCGCCCGCGCCCACGCCGTTCAATCGCATGAACGCGGTGACCCCGCCGCCGTACGCGCCCTACGGCGCATTCGTTCCCAACCCCAACGACTCGTGCCCGCCGGTGTCGCTCCAGATGTACGCCGACCAGACCGGTTCGGTGCGCAGCATGGCCCCGTCGGCACCCGGCCAGACCATCACCGTGCGTCCCCCGGCGCCCGCCGCGAGCCGCGCGGGTTGGGTCTACGCCATTGGTACCGCTGCGGCGGTTGCCTGCGCGGCGGTGGGATTCCTCGCCTTCCGCAATGCGCCCGCCGCCCCCCAGCCGCTCGCCGCCGCCGTTGCCGCACCGAAGCTGGAAGCGGCGCCGCTCCCGCCGATGCCGGTTGCTCCGCCCAAGACCGTCGACCCTGCCATGGCGGCTGCCCTCGCGGCGCCGCCCGCCATCAACATCGGCTCCGCGCCGGTAGCGCCTCCGGTCGCTGTTGCCGCGCCGGAGCCGAAAGTTGCCCGCCCGGCCCACCACGCTGCCCCTGCGGCGGTTGCCGCGGCCCCCAAGGCTGCTCCCGCGCCGGTTGCCGCGGCCCCCAGGCCTGCCCCCGCGCCCGTTCCTGCGGCCCCCAAGGCCAAGCCCGAGAAGGCCCCCAAGAACGACGCGGAAGTCGCCCAGTCGCAGAAGGTTCGCGACGCAGCCAATGCTGCCATCGGCAACTCGCTCTGACCTGACCGACCTCGCCAATGAAAAAGGCTTCAGCGCCCGTGCGCTGAAGCCTTTCTCCGTTTCACGCCGGGCCGAAGCCCCGGCCCCCGTATCAGTAGGCGGCGACCGGCTGCTGCGTCGCCGTTTGCTGCTGTTGCGCGAGGCGCAGGTACTCGGCCTTGGCGCCGTCGACCATGAACACGAACGCGAGCCAGAAGAAGGGCGCGAGGCCGATGTTGATGTACGGAATGAGGTGGAGCACCGCGCACGCGATGGCGAAGCCCTTGGGCGCCCGCCGCGGCGAGCCGTAGGCCGCCAGCGCGTGGTTCAAGCCGTCGCACAGGCCCTGCGGCATCACGAAGTTCCAGTAGAACTGATTGAAGAACGGAATGAACATGTAGCCCACCGCTTCGCCGGGGCTGATGGTCTTGCCCGCAGAGGTGACGCGGTACGCTTGCGGCAGCATTTCCCACGACTTGAAGACCCACACGAAAACCATGGCGAGGTAGGCGACGAACGCCGGAAGCGCCAGGAACATGAGACCCACCGCGATGCCGGCGAACGCGGGCTCTTCGGTCTCCGACGAGATGGCGCTGAAGATCAAGCCGATCATCGGCAGCACCATCATCGCGATGAAGCACGCGAGCATGTAGAACCGCAGCTTCAGGCCACCTGCGCCGGCGGGCGCTTGCGGCCCCAACGGTGCGCCGTAGCCGCCGCCGAAGCCAGTGTAACCGCCGTACGCCGGCGGGGCGTACGGGTTGCCGCCGCCGAAGCCGCCGGTCGGTGGGGGAGCGTAACCGTAGCCACCGGGGGGCGGGCCGTAGGGCGAGTTCATCGAGACCTCCGCAGAAGAAGAGCGCTGCCCTCCGGAGCGGAGGGAACCCCAGATGTAGCATGGGACACTGCGGTGTCGACGGTTGCGGCGCGGTCACCGAATAGGCGTGGCGCATCAGCGGTTTGGAGATAGTTCATGGGTCCTCCGCAGGTAGTACCGCCCGCGCCTCTGGAATCTTCCCATGTCCTCTTCCCGCGCATCTTCCCGTACCTGGCGCGCGCCCCGCGACGGCGCCCTCTCCGAGATTCTCGCTGAGGTCGCGGTCGACGACGCAACGGCGGTGATCGACGGTCGCGTGTTCGTCTCCGGCGTGCGCACGCGCAACCCCGCCGCCCAGGTGGCCGCGGGGAGCGAGATATCCATCGCCGCCGGGGCCGCGGCAGGTGCGCGTGAGCGTGAGCCGCTCGTGACCCTCTTCGCGAGTGACGATGTCTTCGTGGCCGCCAAACCCGCAGGCCTCTCGACGATCCCCGACCATCGCGGCGACGCGGCTTCGCTCCAGGGACAGATCGCCCGCCACCTGGGGGTTCCGCTCGAGCGCGTACACGCCACTTCGCGCCTCGATCGCGAGGTGAGCGGCGTCGTCACCTTCGCGCTCTCCCCGCGGGCGCGCGAGGGGCTCTCGCGGGCGCGCGCCGAAGGACGCTACCTTCGCCGCTACGTGGCGCTTGCGCTGGGAAGCAAGGACCCGCCGCTGCACGTGTGGGAGGTGCCCATCGGTCGCGGGCGCGATCCGCTCCGCCGGGTAGCTTTCGGTCGCGATCCCGAACAGGCGTCGACGGTGGCGCGCATCGTGGCCACCGCACCGGGGTCCGCGCCGGTGAGTCTGCTCGCCGTCTCGCCAGAAACCGGGCGCACGCACCAGATTCGGCTCCACGCGAGCCACGCCGGCTTGCCGCTGCTGGGCGATCGCGCGTACGGAGGCCCGGTGCGGTGGACCCTTGGCGGCGGCAAGGTGCTGGGCATCGCGCGAATCGCGCTCCACGCAGCGCGGGTGACGGTGCCGGTGGACTTCGATCGCCCGAACGCGCCGGCGCGCGAGCTCGCGGCGCCCGTGCCCGAAGCGCTCCGCGAACTGTGGTCGGCCCTTGGCGGAGAGAGCGAAGCGTGGGATACCGCTCTGCAATGCGACGTCTCGCGCTCCTCTTCGCCTTCGTAGCGCCCCTCGCGCTGCCGCTGCTCTCCGCGGCCGGACCTTCCTTCGCGGCCGGGAGCGACGCCGGGCCGGGCATCGGGAAGGCCCCTCCGGATCCCGCGCCCTTGCGGGAGCGCATTCAATACGTGTTCGATCTTCGCTACGTGCGCGGCGACGTGTTTCTGGTGAGCGTCCGCGAAACCGACATGGGCTCACCCATGACGACGCCGCGCGCCTTCGGCCGCTTCGCGCTGGAGCTGTACGACGGGCCGGCGCTGGTCGAACGCGTGCGCTTCGACTTTCCGCTGCTGGGAGCGGGCGTGGGAACCGGCCCCGACGGCGGCACCGACTTTGGCGCCAAGCTCACCACGCGCATCGGCGTGTTCTTTCCCAAGACCAACAAGGGCACCCGGCTCGAGCTCGTCGACCGCGCGCGCGAGAAGCGGTTTCCGTTGGCGTGGCCGCCGGTGGTGGGTGAGGCGACTTCGCCGCCGGCACGCGACGCCGGCGCCGACTGATCAACGATTGCCGACGAGCGAGGGGGCCTCTCCCTCGTCGTCCTTGACCACGTAGGTGACGATAGACCGGGTGCCATCGGCCGCGATGGCGAGCACGCGGCCGGTGCCCGCGCGGTCGGCGATGACCATCAGCTCGCGGCCCTGTCGACTGTAGAGTGCACGCAATGGCTTCTCGGTGCGAATCGCCACCACGCGCTGCGGTGCGTCGCGCTTGTGCATTTCTCCGACCCGAAGCTCGACCGTCTCGCCGGAATCCTGGCTGCGCCAGTCGAGGCCCTCTACCCGGAACGTGCGGGTCTCGATGGTGCCGTCGAGGTGGGTCACCTGCATTGAACAAATTCCGGGGAGCACGCCGACCACCCGCAGCGTTTCGCGATCCACCGAGACCTCCAGCAGGTCGGGGGCGCTCAGCGTGTAGCGCGCCACGGCGTGGTACGGCACCCGCGCGGTCTCGCCCACCGCGAGCGCCTGCGAGGTAGCCGGGGCTTGCTGAACGGTTGGCGCGTGCGGCGCCTCGGCCACCCGCGGCGCCGCTGCTGCGGCGCAGCCGCCCACCGCGGAAAGTGCTGCACAAATCAAGATAAGGGTACTGCGCATGTAGGTTGGACGGCGGCCAGCTCTTCCGATTCATTCCCTCGCCCGCCCGCCGCCACATCGGGAAACGCCGGACCCGCACCGTGCTTTCTGCCCTGAACGCTGCGATCGCGTTCCCGCAGAATTTGTGCGACCCTTGCCGGGCAAATGAACGACGCAAGCCAGGACGGCCCGGATCCCCTCATCGGGGCGAACATCGGTGGCAAGTACAGGATCGTGAAGCTGCTCGGGGAGGGCGGGATGGGCTGCGTCTACCTTGGCGAGCAGCAGATGGGCTCGGCGGTCCGCAAGGTGGCCGTCAAGACGCTTCACAAGCACCTCTCGATGGACCCGCAGATTCGCGCGCGCTTCTCTCGCGAGTGCGGCACCGTCTCGGAGCTCGAGCACCCCAACACCATCCAGGTCTACGACTTCGGGACCACCGACGATGGCCTGTTGTACATCGTCATGGAGTTCGTGCAGGGGCGCAGCCTCGCCGACATCCTCGAGAAGGACGGGCCCATGCCCGCCGATCGGGTGCTCAACATTCTCACCCAGGTGTGCGGCTCCCTCGAAGAGGCACACCACCGCGGCATCGTGCACCGCGATCTCAAGCCCGACAACATCGTTCTGTGCGAGAAGGCCGGCAAGAAGGACTGGGTCGAGGTCCTCGACTTCGGCATCGCCAAGCGCAGCTCCGAGAGCGACCCCAATGAGCAGAAGCTCACGCAACAGGGCATGGTCCTCGGTACGCCGCCGTACATGAGCCCCGAGCAATTCACCGGGCAGCCCATCAACGCCACCAGCGACATCTACTCGCTCGGCGTCATGACCTACGAGATGCTCACTGGCAAGCTGCCCTTCAACGGCAACACCGCATGGGAGTGGGCGTCGCAGCACATGACCGCGCAGCCGCAGCCGTTCGAGGTGCAGCCCAACGGAAACCTGCTCCCGCCGGCCATGCGCGCGGCGGTCATGCGCGCGCTCGAGAAGGCGCCGGAAGCGCGATTTGCCAACGTGACCGACTACCTCGAAGCGCTCAAGGGCGGCCCCATGTCGGCGCCTGTGGCGCAGCCTCCCTCCGGGGGCGGCGGCCGCGCGAAGACCGAAATGGCGGCGCCCGCTGTGTCGCCGCCGGGCATGGGGCCTGGCGCATACGGTCCGCCGATGGGTGGTCCGCCGATGGGTGGTCCGCCCGTGTACGCTGCGGTACCCGCAGGCCCCGCGCACTCGTCGGCTCGCAGGGGCAGCGGCGCGGGTCTGTTCATCGGCCTTGGCTTGGGCGCCCTCGTCCTCCTCGGTGGCGGTATCGCGGTCGCCGTGTCGATGAGCAGCGGAAGCACCACGTCCACGCAGCCCACGGGCGCGCTGACCTTCTCTTCGCCCCCGCCGACGGCCTCTGCTTCGGCTTCGGCGGCGACCACCGAGGAGCATCACGACGATGGCAACCTCGCAGAGCTCAACACCTCGAAGGCCAATGGTGGCGGCGGCGGCGGTGGAGCCGTCGGCCCCAAGCCGACGGGCAAAGCCAGCGCCATCCCGACGCCGGGGAAGGCCACATCCGGCCCTGCGCCGGCCCCGCCCGCGTGCGCCCTCGCGGCCCGATACAAGACCAGCAGCCCGACCATGTACGAGCGCTATGCCACGCTCTGTCGCGCCGGCGGTGGCACTCCCCCGTAGCCGAGTGCGTTTTTCCCTCCGTCCATGTCTCGCGGACTGGGGCGAAAATGAACGTGCTGCGGCAAGGCGACCCGATGCGCCGGTTGGTTTACGAATCTTTGCCCTGGCGTCGGCGAATCCCCAGCGATTTCGAGGGGCTCGGGAAACGTGGGCGCAGACCATTTGCGGGAGCTGGTCCGTCCAACCGATATGTCTGCTGCCGCGTTGCCGTGTTCAAGTGCCGATTCGTCGACTAGGCTACGAAACGTTATGCAGTGCCCCCGCTGTGGGTCGGTTGCCCACCCAGGTCAGAAGTTTTGCGAGCAGTGCGGTACGCCGCTGCCCGAAAACGGTGGCGTGGGCGCAGCCAGCGTGGGGCCGCCGACGGACAACGTGGCGCAGGGCCTGGTGGGCCGCACGATTGCCGGCAAGTACAAGGTGGTCAAGCTCCTCGGCGAAGGCGGCATGGGCTGCGTTTACGTGGCCGAGCAGTCGATGGGCACCACCACCCGCAAGGTGGCGCTCAAGACGCTGCACCTCGAGCTGTCGTCGGACCCCAAGATTCGCGCGCGCTTCGAGCGTGAGGTGGCGACCGTCGCGCACCTCGAGCACCCGAACACCATCAAGGTGTTCGACTCCGGCACCGCCGACGGCGGCATGCTCTACATCGTCATGGAGCTCGCGGTGGGGCGCACGCTCGCCGACCTTATCGAGAAAGAGGGGGCACTCGACCCCGACCGCGCCGCCAAGATCCTGATCCAGGTGTGCGGCTCCCTCGAAGAGGCTCACGCCCACGGCATCGTCCACCGCGACCTCAAGCCCGAGAACATCATGCTCGTGGAGCGGCTGGGGCAGAAGGACGTGGTGAAGGTCCTCGACTTCGGCATCGCCAAAAATCGCGACGAAGAAAACCGAGGCGCCAAGCTCACCCAACAGGGCACCGTGCTCGGTACGCCGCCGTACATGAGCCCCGAGCAGTTCACCGGCGCGGCGCTCGACGTGCGCTCCGACATCTATTCCCTCGGCGTGGTGGCGTACGAGATGCTCACCGGACGCCTGCCGTTCGAGGCCGCGAGCGCGTTCGAGTGGGCCACGCTCCACATGACCGCGCAGCCGCGCCCCATCGAAGAGCAGCCCATGGGCTCGCGGGTGCCGGTGGTCATGCGCGAGGCGGTGCATCGCGCGCTCCGCAAGATTCCCTCGGAGCGCTTCTCGAGCATCACCGAGTTCGCCGCGGCGCTCACCACGCCGGTGGCGCAGCGCACCGCCAAGACCGCCACCGACGTGGCGGTCGCCGAACCGGCCTCGGTCCTCGCGGCGCGGCCCGGTGGCACGCTCATGGGCGAGCCGGTAGACCCGGCGGTGTTCACGGCGCCGCCCGCATCGCGCCTCCCGTCGCCCCCAGTGCAGGCCACGCCGCAGCACCATCCGCCAGAGCCCTACAGCGTTGGCTACGCTGCGCCGCAGCCGGCGATGCAGCCGTATCACGTGGCGCCGCAAGAAGAGCGCTCGTCGCGCGCGCCGCTCCTGGCGCTGCTCTCCCTCGTCGCCGTGCTGCTGGTGGGCGGCGTGGTGTGGGGCCTCGTGTCGTACTACGAGCCGTCTTCCTCTGGCGGCAACGTGCCGGTGGTGGTGCCGCAAACCCCGACGCCGACGCCCGACACGCCCACGACGAGCGGTCCGACCACGCCCGACCCTCCGACCGGAACGCCCACGCTGGCCTCGCCCACCGTGCGGCCGCCAACGCCGCAGCCCACGAATAACAAACCGACGCCGCAGCCCACGCTGAAGCCGCCGACGCCGCAGCCGACGCCGCCGACGCCGCAGCCGACTCCGGTGACCCCGCCGACGCCGGTGCCGACTCCGGTAACCCCGCCCGCGCCCATTCCGACCCCCGTCGTGCCGCGCCCTACCGGCGTCGATCCTTGCCAGAAGGCTGCAGAGTACAAGGCCAAGAACAACCCGACCCTCTACAACCGCTACGCGCAGCTCTGTCGCGACACCGGCCGTGTTCCGCCCTGAAGGCGTATTGACGATGCGCGGTTTGAATGTAGGCTTGCCTTCTCCGTCCAACGGCAGCTCCCCCATGCGCTCCCTGTTCTTCCTCATGCCAGTGCTCTCTGCGGCCCCCGCCGCAGCAGCATCGTCGTGCGTCCAGAACGCAGCAGGAGCAAACCCCTAAGGGCGCGCGATCGGAGCACTCCTCACGGAGACCCATCGAAGGCCGCCCGGGCAACCAGGCGGCCTTTCCGCATTCACGAAACGAGATTCGTCATGAGCGCAGTCATTCCCAAGTATCCGGAGCTCGTTCGCCTGGACAAACGCCCGGAGATTCTGAGCGTGCGCCAGGTGGTGGCCACCGAAAAGATTCACGGCACCAACTTTCGCGTCCACTTTCCCACCGGCATGACGTCTCCTGCGGACATTCGCTTCGGCGGTCGCAACGAGGTATTCGAGCCCGGCGACGACGGCTTCTACGGCGGCCGTCCGGTGCGCTTCTTCAAAGACGACGCGGCGCTCGTCACGCGCATGCACGACACCTTCGCCTCCTACGGCTTCGGTGACGTGACGGTGTTCGGCGAGGCCTTTGGCAGCTCCATCCAGAAGGGCGTGCGCTACGGGGCGCCCGGCGAGGTGCTGTTTCGCGCGTTCGACATCATGGTGGGCGAGAACTTCGTCACGTACGATCTGTTCGTGGAGCTGTGCGAGAAGATGGCGCTGCCCAGGGTGCCGGAGATCTGGCGCGGTGAGCCCACGCTGGCCAACTTCGACGCCTTGCTGGAGCAGGTCTCCGAAGAGGGGAAGAAGAACGGAGTCGACGACGCCGAGAACTTCTCCGAAGGCGTGGTCATCCGCGCGAACCCGCTCCTGCGCGACGTATTCGGGCAGTGGCTCATCATCAAGCACAAGTCCGAGAAGTTCTCCGAAGTGGCCAAGCGCGATCCGAGCAAGCCCAAGGCCGCGGGCGGTCCGGCCGAGGACTTCGCCGCCACCTTCGTGGTACCCGGTCGCGTCACCAATGCGCTCGGGCGCCTGCGCGACGCCGGCAAGAAGCTCGCCCGCGACATGCAAGACATGCCGCTCCTCATCCCCGCCATGGTGGCGGACCTCGAGAAGGAGTGCAAAACCGAGTGGGACGAGGCCATCGCCCTCGGCGCCAACGACAAGCAGCTCCGCGCTGCCGTCACCAAGACCCTGGGGAGCGTGTACAAGCGCATGCTCCTCGAGTCCGTGAAGGGCTGACCATGCACGCCGACCGCATTCCCTACGCGGGCAACCTGACGTGGCTCCGTGCGCGCACGATCTTCTTCGCGCGCCACGGATCCCACGCCTATGGCCTGAACATCGCGAGCAGCGACGAGGACTTCAAGGGCGTGGTCATTCCGCCGCGCGAGTACTTTCTCGGCTTCGCGGAGCACTTCGAGCAAGCCGAGTCGAAGACGCCCGACATGGTGGTCTACGACATTCGCAAGTTCATGGCCCTGGCGGCCGACTGCAACCCCAACATCATCGAGGTGCTGTGGTCAGAGCCGCTGGTGATCACGCCCGCCGGCGAGCGGCTTCAGGCGGCGCGGCATCTGTTTCTCTCGCGCAAGGCCAAGCACACGTTCTCCGGCTACGCGCTGGCGCAGCTGAAGCGCATCCGCACGCACTATCGGTGGATCAAGTCGCCGCCCGTGCGCGCGCCGTTGCGCGCGGAGCTTGGGCTGCCGGAGCGCACACTCATCCCGGGCGATCAGCTGGCCGCCGCGCAGTCGGCTATCCAGAAAAAGCTGGCCGACTTCGAGCTCGATTTTTTGCACGAGGTGGACCCGGCCTCGCGCATTCTGCTGCAGAACAAGGTGGCCGAGGTGCTGGCCGAAGCGCAGGTGTCGAGCAGCGACCGCTGGAAGGGCGCCGCGCGCACTGTGGGATACGACGAGAACTTCATCTTGCTCCTGGATCGCGAGCGGCAGTTCACCGCCAAGCAACGGGAGTGGGAACAGTTCAACACCTGGAAGGCCACGCGAAACCCGGCGCGCGCCGCGCTCGAGGAGAAGTATGGCTACGACACCAAGCACGCCATGCACCTGGTGCGGCTCCTGCGCATGTGTCGCGAGATTCTGGAGCGCGGTGAGGTGGTGGTGAAGCGCCCCGATCGCGAGGAGCTGCTCGCCATCCGCGCCGGCGCCTGGAGCTACGACCAGCTCGTGGAGTTCGCCGAGAAGGAGGACGCCGCGCTCGACGAAGTGTCGCGCGCTTCTTCGCTACCCCGCGCCCCGGACCGCGCCCAACTCAGTGCACTATGCACCGAGTTGGTGGCCCAAGCGATGGTCAGCGAACATTGAGCGGGAGTGTGGCGGTTTTGCGCCCGTTGACAGAAATGTTTAGCGCATAGTGGCCGGGCGCGAGGTCTTCCGGGAGCATGAGCGGCCCTTCATCTGCCGTCGCTCCGGAGGCGCGAGCCTCTCCAATCTGCACGTTGCTCTTGCCGAGCTCGCGGGTGCTGCCGTCGGGACCCACGAGCGTGAAGCCCATGTTGGCCGAGAGCGGGGCCACTCCCTTGAATTGCAGATCGATGCGCTGGCCTGCCTGGGCGCTGCGGCCGCCGCCCTCGTAGATGCCGCCGGTCGCGAAATCGACCACCAGCGCAACCACGCCGGGCACCACGCCCACGAGGAGCCAGAGGCAGTCGAGCACCAGGGCTGCAACGTCGACGCGGCCGCCTGCGCGACCGCTGCGTTCCGGGTGAAAGATGATGCCGCAATTGAGGCTGCTCATGGTGAGCCCCGCGAGCAACACGGAGATGCCGAGAACGCGACCGAAGCGCGGGAGCGTTTCGTGGGCAATTCGGCTCAGGCTCGAGGCGGGCGCGGTGATGCTCATGGAGCGATCATCATAGAGGGCGGAGGTTGGGCGGGAAGACATTCCGGCGACGGGTGCAAATAGCGGGCCGCTTCGGCTCAGCCAAAGACCTGATCGCGCAAGAGATCGAGCCCGACGTTGCCACAGGCCAGGACCTTGGCGTGGAACTCCTTGAGCTCGCCGCCCTTTACGCGGTGCTCGTCGCGCAGCGCAAGCATGGCGCGCTCTCCGACCTTGTAGGAGATGGCCTGCGCCGGCCAGCCGAGGTAGCGAGTGATCTCGCTCTCGGCATACTCGGGCGTAAGCCCGCCGAGGGTGTGCATCATCTCGACCCCCAGCTCGAAGGTCCACGCCTTACCCGGGTGGAACGGCGCGTCGTTCGGGATCGGCAGCCCCAGGTGCGCGCCGATGTCGAACACTACGCGGCACGCCCGAAGGAGCTGGTTCACCAGCATGCCCAGCTCGTACTCCGGACGCTCGTAGTAGCCGAGCTCGCCCATGAAGCGCTCCACGTACAGGGCCCAGCCCTCGGCGTAGCCCGAGTAGCCGTAGGCGATGCGATGAAGCCGGCAGAGGTTCGCGGTGAGCGACACCTGGAGGCCGCACTGCAAGTGATGCCCCGGAAACCCCTCGTGGTACGCGGTGCTGATCTGATCGTAGAGCGGGAACGGACCGTCGCCTTCGAGCGAGTACCAGACGGCGCCCGGGCGCGAAAAATCTTCCGAGGGCGACACGTAGTACGCGCCGAGCGGACCGCCGGGCGGCGCGACCTTCACGTCGAGCTGGCGAATGCAGTCGGGGACGTCGAAGTGTACGCGGTCGAGTTGCAAAAGGGCGCTCGCCTGCCGCTCGCGCATGATGGTGAGCAGGCTCTCGCGATCGGGGGCCGCGAGCTTTGGGTCGCTGCGCACGTGCTCGATGAGGTCGGGCACGTTCTTGCTCGGCGCGATGCTCGCGCCGAGCTCGCTCACCCGCTGCAGAATGCGCCGCACCTCGGTCCAGCCCCAGCCGTACGTTTCGTCGGGGTCGGGCGTCGAGCCGAGCCAACGGCCCATCTCGCGCAGGTAGCGCGCGCGGCCCACGCCATCCTCCGCCTTGGCCTTCGGCAAGTAGGTGGTCTCGAGCCAATCGGCCAACGCGCCATACGCTTCACGTGCGCGTGCAGCGCCTGCCTCGACGCGCGCGCGAAGCTCGGGGTCGGCGACCTCGCTCGCTGCGAACGCCTTCACCAGGCCATGAAAGTACGACCTCTCGCCCTGGTGCACGCGGCCCTGGGTCACGCACGCGAGCACCTGCCTTATGGCCACCACCTCGCCCGCAGCGAGACCTGCGGCAAGGCTCGCGCGATAGCCCGCGAGCGCGCCTTGGAGGCCCTCGAGGCGCGCGGCGACGTTCTCCCAGCCGGCGCGGGTCTTGGTGTCCATGGTGTCGAACACCATGCGGATCATCTGAAAGCTTGAGGCAATGCTGTTGAGGTCGGTGAAGTGATCGCGGTGCGCGAAGGAGTCGAGCTCCCGCTCGAGCCAGTCGACCATCACCGCCACCGCGAGCTTTCCCCATCGATCCGTCTGCGGCGGCAGTGCAGCCACCTGCGCGCGCCAGTGCCGCAAGCGCTCGGCCACGTGCGCGGCGCCGGCCGGCGAAAAGTCGTCCCAGCGGTGATCGTGCCCGGGTACGCCGTAGAATGTGGCTTGAACCGGGCGAAGCGCGGCGATCTCGTCGATGAGCGCGTCGCTCAGCGTGAAGGGCGTGAACATTGGCGCCACACTAGCGCAGAACGATCCGCCCGAGCGAGTGGGCTATTCGAAACGGCCGACCTGGATCGCGTCGCTCGAGCTCAGATCGAAGTCGAGGGCGCCGCCGACCGAGTACACATGGTCGACCAGTACCGGAAGTTGGTGAACGTGGCCGCGTGCAATCGGGAGCGGCGCCACCTCTTCCCATGTGCCCAGCGCGTGCGCCCCATCGATCGGCGCGCGCCAAACGCGCTTCTCCTCGCGGAGGCTGGTGGTCCCGGTGATGCCGCCGCCGACGTAGAGGTATCCGCCGAAGAAGAAGCTCGCGTGGGTGGAAATGCCCACCGGAAGGGATGGCATCGCCGTCCAATCCTGAAGGCTGCCGTCATCGCCGATGCGAGCGCGCGCCACGTCGGCCAGCGGCGGGACGGCGGCCGACACTTCGCGCTTGTCGAGACCACCGGCCACGAAGACGTAGCCATCGACGAGCGACACGCTGAAGTGGGAGCGCGGGCCCATCAGGTTCCCGGCAGCAGTCCAGGGGGAGAGTGCGCCGTCGGGTTGCACGGTGGCCTTGAGGACGTCGTCCCAGACGCTGCTCGCATCGAACCCACCGAGCACGTAGACGGTTGACCCGCTGGCAAACGCGCCTGCGTGGAACCGCGCGTGCTTCACCGAGCCGCTTGGCTTCCACTCTCCGAGCGAGCCATCGTCGTGGATCGCTGCGGCATAGCTTGCGTCGCTCACCTTTCCGCCCGCCATGCCGCCCGCGATGACCACGAGGTTCGATGCGACCGCGCCGGTCAGGCCTCCGACGGCCAGCGGCAGCGGTGGCTCGTCGACGGGCGCGCCGACCGACCCATCAGAGGTCAGTGGGATCCGAACGACGCTGGCCAGTGCTGTGGACTTCTCGAACCCGCCGATTGCGTAGAGGAAGCTGCCGTTGCGGGTGGTCGCGAGCAGGGTGGCGTGGTGGTTGCGCTTGCGCGTGGTCGTCGGGCTGGTGGCCCACGTGAGCGATCCGCACTTCATCTCGGGGAGCGCACGTGGGTCGGCGCACTGCACCACCGGCGCGCCGGCGTCGGTGACGCCTGCGTCGGGCGGCGTCGCGGAGGACGACGCGCTACACGCAAGGGGAGCGAAGAGAACGACAAGGAACCAAGTCGGGCGGGGCATGCAGCGCCATACGCACGCCGCGTGCCACGCAGCGCTCGCGCAGAATCGAGCTTCGCGCCTCGAAGAACGTCAGCGGAGTAACGCGCATCGGCCACGTCGGGATCGTATCTTCACGGTGCGCTCCGTGAAGCGCATCGCGCGCGTCGCTCGCAGTCGCTTACTGAGTCACCGGGCCGCTGGCCCAGGCGCGCAGCGCAGCCTTGTCGGCGTCGCTCAGCTTGGCCTCGCCGTGAAGGGGAACGTAGATGCTCATGGGCATCTCGCCGATGGCGATTTGCTGGCCCGCTTCCAGCTGCTTCTTGCCGCGCACCGTCTCGGACTTCTTGCCCCACTCAGAAAAATTCAGGTGCCGGCGACCGTCGCGCACGTCGCGCGCCACCAGCCACGAGACCGGCGCTACCTGGCTGTACCAGGGCCACTTCGTCTCGTTCGAGTGACAGTCGTAGCAAGCGCGGCGCAGAATCGCCTTCACCTCCGGCGTGGCTTGGATGTCGGCGGTGACCGGCGGGTTCGTGTGCTCGCACCGCACCAGCTGCATGCCTGCCAGCACCAAAACGAGCACGGCGGCGATCTTGCGCTTCAGCGGTACGGTCTTCATGGTCATCCGGTCTTCATGCATTTGGCGAGCTCGCCGAGGAGCGCCTCGCAGTGCGCAATGCTGGTGCCCTGCCGCGTCTCGGCGGGGCCCTCGAAGCGACGGGTGAGGCGCATGTCGGGGGTGAGCTTGTAGGGGCTCTTGGGGGCGCGCACCAGGTTGAGGATCTTCTGCGGGTCGAGCGGTGTGTCTTCGCGCAGGTGCAGCGTGACCCGCGTGGCCGTCGCCTCGCAGCCGAGCACGCGCAGGCGCCGGAGCTCGGTCTTGAGGGCCATGAGCGCGAGCAGGCGCTTGGCCGCCTCGGGCGGCGCGCCGAAGCGGTCTTCCAGCTCCTCGCCGATCTCCGTGACGTGGGCCTCGTCCTGGGCGCTGGCCAAGCGCTTGTAGAACGAGAGCCGCACGCCCACGTCGGCGATGTACTCCTCCGGAAGAATCGCCTCCACGTCGAAGGAGAGCTCGGTGTCGACCTCGTGGACGACCTCGTCGCCGCGCAGCTCGGAGACCGCGTCCTCCAGCATTTGTACGAAGAGATCGAACCCCACGCTGGCCACGTTGCCCGATTGCTCGGCGCCCAGCAGATCGCCGGCGCCGCGCAGCTCGAGATCGAGCGAGGCGATTTTGAAGCCGCTGCCCAGCTCGGTGTGGCGCTCCAGCGCCTCGATGCGGGCTCGCGCCTCTTCCTTCAGCGCGTCGACCGGCGGCACGATGAGGTAGCAATATGCGCGCTCCTTGGAGCGGCCCACGCGCCCGCGCAGCTGGTAGAGCTGCGAGAGGCCGAACATGTCGGCGCGATCGATGAGAATGGTGTTGGCCCGGGGAATGTCGAGGCCGCTCTCCACGATGGCGGTGGCCACCAGGATGTCGTAGCGGCCGTCGACGAAGTCGAGCATGGTCTTCTCGAGGGCGCTCTCGGTCTTGTCGTGGCCGCTCGACCCGCCGCGGCTCCCGGCCTTGGCCATCTGCCCGTGACCCACCGCGATGCGGGCGCTCGGCACCAGCTCTTGCAGCTTCTGCGCGCGTTCGTAGATGCCCTCGATGCGGTTGTAGACGTAGAAGATTTGGCCGCCGCGGCTCAGCTCGCGCTCCACCGCTTCGCGCAGCACCGCGTCGTCGTAGCGGGTGACCACGGTGCGCACGGCGCGCCGGTCGACCGGCGGCGTGGTGATGAGCGAGAGATCGCGCAGGCCGCTCACGGCCATCTGCAAGGTGCGCGGAATGGGCGTGGCCGAGAGCGTGAGCACGTGCACCTGGGCCTTCATCTGCTTGATGCGCTCCTTGTGGGTGACGCCGAAGCGCTGCTCTTCGTCGACCACCAAGAAGCCCAGGTTCTTGAAGTGCACGTCCTTCGAGAGCAGGCGGTGGGTGCCCACCACGATGTCGCAGGAGCCGTCTTTGAGCATGCCCAGCGTCTCGTCGTGCTCCTTCTTGGTCTGGAAGCGGCTCATGGAACGAATGCGGATGGGGTAGCTCTGCATCCGCTGTTCGAAGACGCGAAAGTGCTGCTGCGCCAACACCGTGGTGGGGCACAGCACGCACACCTGCTTTCCCTCCATGGCCGCGCGGAAGGCCGCGCGCAGGGCGACCTCGGTCTTGCCGAAGCCCACGTCGCCGCACACCAAGCGGTCCATCGGGCGGCCGCGCTCGAAGTCCTTGTTCACTTCGTGGATGGCCTTGGCCTGGTCGGGCGTCTCGTCGAAGGGGAAGGTGGCCTCGAAGGCGTAGTACTCGTCCGAGGGCTCGGGCAGGCGCTCGGCGACGGCGCTCTCGCGCTCGGCGTACAGGCGCAGGAGCTCGTCGGCCATCTCGCGGACCGCCTTCTTGACGCGGCCCTTGGTCTTGGCGAAGGTTTGCCCGCCCAGGCGATCGATCTTCGGCTCGGCGTGCTCGCCGCCGGAGTACTTCTGAACCTGATTCAGCCGGTAAACTGGCAGGTAGAGCTTGTCGCCGCCAGCGTACTCCACCACCAGCAGGTCGACCTTGGTGCCGCCCACGTCGCGGTGGATGAGCCCGTGATAGCGGCCGATACCGTGCTCCGCGTGCACCACGAAGTCGCCGGTGGTCAGCGAGCGAAGGTCTTCCAGGAAGGGCCGGGTGTTGCCATCGGACTTGCGCTCGCGCGTGCGCTTGGCGCGGGTGCCGAAGATCTCTTCTTCGGTGATGATCGCCAGCCCCTCGGCCGGGAGCAGTACGCCGCGGGCCAGGCTGCCGGTGACGATGGTGCACTCGACGTCGCGGGCGATGGCAGCGTCTAGGTGATGCGACACCTCGCCCTCGAAGCGCGTCTCGCAGCGCACTTTTTGGTGGCCGAGAAGGCCGGCGATGCGTTCGCCTTGCACCTCGGTGCGCGCCGTGACGAACACCCGCATGCCGCTGTCTTTGAAGTGGCGAATGCGTCGCACCAGCGGCGCGAGGCTGCCGGTTTTTCCTGAGGAGCGCGCGCGCTTGGTGGCGCGGGTGAGGTCTTCGTGATCGCGAGCGCCGAGCTCCAGGGCAGGGGCCGCGGAGAAGAGATCGCCGAGGCCGCCCGCTTCGCCGCCCACGATGACCGTGTGCGCGAGGCCCACCCGGGGCGCCGCCCAAAGCGCGTCGCGCAAAAATGCTTCGCCGACGTACAGGTCTTCCCAAGGGAAATGCGGGGCCTTGCCCTTGGCGGTCTGGTCGCGCAGCGCGTGGTCGAGCTCCTCGCGCACCGCGCGGATCACCGCGTCGGGCTCCTCTACCGCGAACACCGCGTCCTTCGGCAGGTAGTCGAAGAGGGTATCGAGCTTGGTGTAATATGCAGGCAAAAAGCCGTCGGCGCCGAAGAAGGCTCGGGCTGAAGCCACGTCGTCGGCAAGGCCGCGCGCCTTGGTGGTGGGGTAGTCGAGGGCGTCGCACAGATGGGCGACCCGGCTCTTGGCCGCGCCCACGTATTCCTTGGCGAGAATGGCTTCGCGCACCGGCGCGCAGGCGAGGCTCGGCCTTGTGCTGCCCTGGGTCTTCTGCTCGTAGGGGTCGAAGTCCTTGAGCGAGACCACCATGTCGCCGTAGAGCTCGACCCGCGTCGGCAGCTCCTGGCCACCCGGCCACACGTCGATGACCGAGCCGCGGACCGCGAAGCTCCCGGGGTCTTCCACCACCGGCACCCGCAGGTAACCAGCCTCGGAAAGGTCGGCCAGGAAGCGATCGCGCGCCAGCTCTTCTTCGGCCACCACGTGCGCGGTGTGGGCGCCCACCACCCGCCGCGGCACAGTGCGCCGCACCAGCGCGCTCACCGGGACCACCAACACGCCGAGTCGCTCGCCGTAGGAAGCGAGCGCGTCGAGGGTCGAGAGGATGGACAGGCGCGACATGGCGCCGCGGCGGTCGGGGCTCACGTCGGCGTAGGGAGTGCTCTCGTACCCAGGCATCACCGCGACGTCGCCCACCACACCCAGGAACGCCACGTCGTCGCCGAAGCGACGCGCCCCTTCGGCGTCGGCGGTGATGACCACTACCGGTCGCGACTTGGCGATGCGGGCCACCACGAAGGCGCCGGCGGAGCCGAACGCGCCCGACACCGAGGTGGGCTCGCCTGCGAGCACCCGGGCGGCAACCGCGGCGATGGGCGCGATGGGCGCGTCGCCGTCCGGCAAGATCGACGGCATCGGGTCGAGTGCGTCGGCGGTCTCCATCGGTGCGAAGCCTCGTAGCACGGCTAGCCCATGATCGGCATCTCCCCGTGCGAAAGCCCATCGAGGCGGGCTGCGGCGCTACTTCCTGCCCACCGCCCGTGAGTTTCCTCCCATCTGCTTCGCCGGGTACAGGCGCTTGTCGACTTCTTCGATGAACTGCACTGGCTCGTCGGCAGCCGTCGGAACGATGGTGCCCACACCTATCCTCTGTATTGCTAGGGCGAGCTCTCTTCGCCGGCGGGACCCTTGATGCGCACGCGCACCGAGGTGATGCGCCGTCGGCTGATGGCCGTCACGTCGGCGGTGGCGTTGGGTGCAATGTCCACGCGATCGCCGCGCCGCGGAAGGCGCCCCAGCTCGGAGAGCACCACCGCCCCGATGGCCTCGGCGCCGCGGTCGTTCTCCACGTGCACGCCCAGGCTGCGCAGCTCGTCCAGGGTGGCGCGGGCGTCGACGTCCCAGGTCTTGGGTTGGTTCTGCACCGAGACGACGCGGGCCGGCTCCTCGTCGAACTCGTCGCGAATCTCTCCGACGATCTCCTCGAGCAGGTCTTCCATGGTGAGAATGCCGCTCGAGCCGCCGTACTCGTCGACCACCACCGCGAACGGAACCTGGGCCTTTTGCATCGACCGCAGCACGTCGAGCAGGCTCTGCGTCTCGGGCACGAAGAGCACCTCGCGGTTCAAGGTCTCCAGGTTGGGCAGGTCTTCCGCGCCGTCTTTGAGGAAGAAGTCCTTGGCGTAGAGGTACCCGGCCACCTCGTCGAGGCTCCGGCCGCGGGTGAGCACGATGCGTGAATACTGCACCGAACGAATCTTGTCGCGGGCTTCACGGCCGGGGGTCTCCAGCGGCAGCGACGTGACGTCGACGCGGGGCACCATGGCGTTGCGCGCGGTGCGCTGGGCGAAGCGGACGACCCGCTCCACCAGCTCGCTCTTGGCTTTGCCGTCCTGGGTCTTGGCGGTGTTCGCCACCAAGATGCCCAAGATCTCTTCTTCGGAGAGGGCGCCCTCGCTGGCGGCGTCGGGCTTCATGCCCATGGAGCGCAGGATGACGCCGGTGGCCTTCTCGAGGACGAACAGCAGGGGCTTGAAGGCGATGTAGATGACCTTGAGGGGCATCGCCACGCGAATGGCGGTGGCCTCCGAGCGCTGGATGGCGATGAGCTTGGGCACCAGCTCGCCGAACAGCACATGGCCGAAGGTGAGGATGCTGAAGGCGATGGCGACGGCGGTCGCATGCAACACCTTGCCGGGCTCGTGGCCCAGGATAGAGCGCGTGGCGTCGTCGACCAGCTTCTCGATGGCGGGCTCCCCCAGCCAGCCGAGTCCGAGGCTCGCGAGCGTGATGCCGAACTGGGTGGCCGAGAGATAGCGATCGAGGCGCGACACCACCTCGTGGGCCAGCTTGGCCTTCTTGTCGCCGCGCTTCATGCGCGTCGAAAGCGATGTGGCGCTCACCTTGACGAGCGCGAACTCCGCGGCAACGAAGAAGCCGTTCAGGACGATGAAGAAAAAGGCGACGAGGAGTCCGAGCACAGCGTTCGGGTACGTGGATATCACACCCGCGAGCAAAACGCGTCGTTCGCTGTCGCGACGCGTCAGCGAGCGCTAACGAGCCCGCGTTCGCTCCGCCCAACGATCGCGCGGCAGGTACCCGAGTAGCTGGTGGATGAGGACCGACAGGTTGCCCAGAAGGGAGCCCGCGAGAAAGGGTCCCCGGCTGCTGCTGCACCCGGCAAAGGAGTCATCCTGGTACGTCGTGGAGCCCGCGGACGACGAGATTGTTATCGAGACGTCGGTGGTGTCGCTGCTGCACGAAAAGGGGCCGCGCGCTACGCGCAAGGTAGATAGGAACGAGTCCAGGGTTGCCGCGTCCGCGTTGCTCAAGGTGCGTGCGCGTGGCGTAAACGGTGCGCCGCAGTCGAACCGCGCGAGCGTGCGTGTCGCCACGTCGTAGGTAAATCGGACGGGCTCGTCGGAGAACGGCTCCACCGGCGAGCGGGGGATGCAAGGGCCACCCGTAGGGAGGACGGTGCCATTCACCGTGAACGAGAACCCCGTTGCCTCAGCGGGCCACGCAGTGACCTCACTCTGAATCGGGGTGGGCTCGGCCGCGCCACATCCCCCGAGCGTTGCGAAGGCAGCGATTGCGAGCGCGACGACTCGCGGCGAGAGTGACGAAAGCGCCATGGCTTCGAGGAAGCAAGAGCAGTGCCCGTGGCCTTGCGCCTCGCCCAAGCTGCGAGAATTCGGGCGTTCGTCGGGTCTGCGTGCGCGTCTCGCCCGGACGTGCCCGCCATGCGTGGCACAAGTTGGGCCGGCCGCGCCGGCAAGTGCGTCACCGCGGCGCGGCCACCGCGCAGAAGCCGCCGAGGCAAAGGGACGTGCAGCACCCTTGTGGTTCCGGCGTTTTGTGCCGCTGCGCGCGCGGTCAGTCGTCGACGTCGGGCAAGGGGAGCGACAGGGCCGGCACGCCGCTCTCGCCCGCTTGCAGGTAGCCGTAGCGGGCCAGGTTGCCCATGACGCGTGCAACATACACGCGTGTCTCTCCGTAGGGAATGAGCTCCACGAACACATCGAGGTCGATGCCGTGCAGGCGCTTGGCCCAGCGCCCCACCGCCTCGGAGCCGGCGTTGTAGGCCGCCGCCGCCAGCGCGTCGCTCTTGAGGGTGCGCTGCAAGTCGTGCAGAAAGCGCACGCCGAGCTGGATGTTGAGTCGCGGGTTTTTGAGCTTGGCCACCACGTCGCCGTCGAGCGGGGCGTCCTTCGAGACCTTGCGCGCGGTGTCGGGCATGAGCTGCAAGAGCCCCACCGCGCCCACCGGCGAGAGCACCGCCGGACGGTAGCTGCTCTCGGCGCGCATGATCGCGTAGGTAAGGGCGGGCGCCACGCCGTACTCCTGCCCGGCTTGGGCCACGATGGGCGCGAAGGGCTCCGGGTAGGCGCAGTGCCAGGCCCAGCCGTTGCGCGGCCCCGGCGCCGTGGCCAGCATGTCTTTGGGCAGTTGCGGAACAAGCTCGTGCCGGCGCTCGCCGCGATCGAGCGCGCCGTAGGCCTGGCAGGTGAGCTCGGTGGAGCGGGCGCGTGCGGCCGCGTCGGCAACCAGGAGCGACTCGCGCGAAACGAGCGCGCGCTCGGCGTCGTCGTCGAGGCCCAGATCGTGGAGCAGGTCCACCGGGCTGGGGAGACGCACCGTGAGGGGCGGGTCGGGGAGCGCACGCGGATCGCCGTACTCGATGGTGGGCGGCAGCGGCGCCTTCAGGGCCGTGAGGTGCGCGCGGGCCACCAGCGCCGGCCAGGTGAGCGGATAGTTGCGCGCGATGTCGGTCCAGCGCCCGATGGCGAAGAGCCGCTCACCGTCCTCCAGCGCGGCGAGGGCGGCCATCATGGCGGCGCGGGCGCTCTCCAGTGGGTCGCGGCTGCCGGCGAGGTCTTCGAAGAGCCTGCGTGCGGTGCGCGGGTCCTTGTCGAGCAGGTGGGCGAGCGCGCGATCGCGGGTCCGCTCTTCCGGGTTCTTCGGGCGCGGGTAGCGGCGATAGGCCTCGTCGAAGGCGCGCGCGGCCTCCTTCCACTTGCCGTGAAGCAGGTGCAAGCGCGCCGCGAGAAAGCTCGCTTGCTCGGCGAAGGGCGACCGGGGAAAACGCGACTCGACCCGCGCGAAGGCAGCGATGGCCTTGTCGTCTTGGTCGGCGCGAGAGAGGGCGCGCGCCGCGAGAAACGCGTACTCCGCCTGGTTGGGGCCGGGGTCGGCGGCGCAGGCGCCATAGGCCTGGAACGCCTCAGTGTAGGCTGTTTTGGCCTTGTAGAGCACCTCGCCGCGGGGGCAGCTGGCGCGTTTTTTGTGGTCCTGCGGCACGCGGTCGGCGGCGCTGCGGGCCTCGTCGAGCTTGCCGGCCTCGGCGAAGGCGAGCGCCCGCGCGAGCCAGGCGTCGCCGTCGAGATCGGGCTTGGGGCCGAGGCGCGACGCCGCAGCGGTTCCGCCCGGGGTCTCTGGCGCATGAACGTAGAGCCAGCGGGCGTCGTCTTGCGCCGCCGATGTCGGTGTATACTGCAACCGAAGCGAGCGCGCCTGAATCTCTTCCGCCCGCGTGCGCCTGGCGTCGCGCAGGAGCTGACTGGTGACGCGCAGCACTTCGTCGGTCTTCCCGGCGCGTTCGAAGGCCAGCGCGGCCTTCAAGAGCCCGCGCGCGTCGCGCTGGCGGGCGAGGACCTCGGCCGCCGCCGCGAAGGGCCCGATGCGCGACTGCACCTCGGCGCGCAGGGTGGCGATGGCGTCGGAGAGGAGCGGCAACGTTGCTTCCAGCCCTTCGAGCAGGCCGAGCGCCTCTGCGTCCTTGCTCTGCTCCACGGCGATGCGCGCGCCCAGGTAGCGGAGCTCGGGCCGCCCCTTGGTGTCGGGCGGGAGCGCTGCAAAGAGCCTGCCCGCGCTCGCCCAATCACCCGAGGAAACGGACCGTCGCAGGGCCTCGCGCGAGCTCTCCCCGGGGCCGGCGTCGGGACCCCCGATTCCGGTCGCGGCAGGGGGGGGAGGGCCACCTTCCGCATGGGTGCCGTCGCCGGCGTCGCCCGCCAGGTTCCGGGCTGCGTCGCGCTTGCAGGCGAGCGCAGCCCACAAGAGCACCACGCAGGCGGCCGCGCGCGTGATGCCGTGGCTCGCGAGCACTCAGAGGTCCAGCGGGGGCGCCTCGTAGGGCCCGCGCACGAAGGGTTCGGTGATGGCGCGGTAGTCGCCTTCGGCATCGAGGCCGGCCATCACGCTGGAGAGGCCCCACTGCAGCCGGTTCACGAAGGTGTGGTCGGTGGGCATGTGAATGGGCTTGGGCAGGTTGGGCATGGTCTCGCCCTCCTTGAACATGACCTTCTTGCCGTTGCGCACCAAAAACGCCACTGCCTCGCGGGCCGCCTTGTGGGTGTGCCGGTAGGGGACTTGCAGGAACGGCTGCATCAACATGCGCGTGTACTCTACATAGATCGCGAACGCCTGCTCGTCGCTGGGGTCGTAGCCCAGCACCTCGGTGCACACCCGGAAGAACTCTGGCTCGTCGTGGTCGATGGTGCTCGTCACCAGGCTCTTCATACCCGCCACCAGGTGAGCCGGCAGCACCTTGACGCAGCCGAAGTCGAGGAACGCCACCTGGCCATCGCGGAGGAAGCGATAGTTGCCCGGGTGCGGATCGGCGTAGAGGACGCCGTGCCGGTAGAGCGAGCGAAACATGAATCGCCAGATGGTCTCGGCGGCGGCGTTGCGGGCCTCTTGCGAGGCATTCGCGCAGAAGGTCGCGTAGTCGTCGCCCTCCTGAAAATCCATAGTGATGACCCGCCGGGTGGTGAGCGAGTGATGCACCCGGGGAATGACGACCTGCGGATCGCCTGCGTGAATGACGCGAAACGCCTCGAGCCGCGTGGCCTCCCGGGCGTAGTCGAGCTCGGCCAAGAAGACCGCGCGCACTTCGTCGAGGGTCTCCTTGGTGTGGTAGCGGCGGCCGATGGGCGCGATCATCTGTTCGAGCATGCCCAGGCTCTTCAGGTCGTTCTGGATGGCCTTGTCGATGCCGGGATACTGCACCTTCACGGCCAGACGCACCCCGCCCTGGGTGGTCGCCCGGTGCACCTGACCGATGCTGGCAGCGGCGAACGGATCGGCCTCCCAGGTGCCGAAGATCTCCTCCGGCGCCGCGCCCAGCTCCTCGCGAACTACCTGGTCGGCCGCCTCGCGCGAAAGCGGCGGAGCTTTGGCCTGGAGCTTCTTCAAAACCTCCTGGAACTTTTCTTCGTAGCCGGGCGGCGCGAGACCATCGATGTACGAGGCCATCTGACCGAACTTCAGCGGCAATCCCTTCATCTCGCCCAAGGTCTTGAGCATCGCCTCGGCGGTGCTCTTGGCGTTCTGCATGGCCGCTTCGCGGATCTTGCGGTCGTCGTCTTCCGTGGGCTTGAAGCCCATGGCGCGCTTCATGGCGGCGCCCGCCAGCGGAAGAGCTTTGGGCGCCAGCGCGCCGAGCCGCGCGAGGCGACCCCAGCGCGATGTGGGCGGCGCGTCAGGGCGCGCTCCGGCGTCGCCGAGAGCCACGTCACCCGGCTCCCTCCCCGGCGATTCTGGCAGCGGAGGCTTGGGCGGGCTCATGGCCGCGAGCATAGCACTACCGGATGGCCGGAGAATCGGGCGAATCCGCGTCGGGGCATGCCGGGTTGGGGTACACTGCGCCCCCCATGACACGCGCTCTTGCCTTCACGGCTCTCGTCATCGCTCCTCTTGCGCTACCCCTCGGGTGCAACCTGCTGGGGAAGAAAACCGAGGACGCCGGGGCCGCGCCCACGGTGGCAGTGGTCACCACAGCGGCACCCACCGATCCGGCGACGCAGCCGGATCCGGGCCCCGCGCCGACCGGCCTCTCCAGCACGAGGGCGGTGGTGCCGGTGCCGCGCGTGGTGCTCACCGATGCCGGCAAGCCGCTGGTGGTCGACGGCGGTCTGGTGTTCACCGACGCCGGCGCCCCCAAGATCGACGCCGCTGCGGTACCCACGCCGACCATCAAGCCTCTTCCGGTGCCCACCGGCTTTCCCACCACCCTTCCTACGGGGCTCAAGATTCCCACCAGTATCCCCACGACGCTGCCCACATGGCCGCCGAAGTAAACGACCTCCCGCGGCGCTTTGGCCGCTACGCCTTGTTCGACTTCATCGGGAAGGGCGGCATGGCGGAGATCTTCCTGGCGCGCGCCGAGACCGAGCTGGGGGCGACGCGTTTGTGCGTGGTGAAGGAGATTCTTCCGCACCTGGCCAACGACGCCGAGTTCGCCGACATGCTCATCTTCGAGGCCAAGCTCGCGGCGCGGCTCTCGCACGCGAACATCGTGCAAGTGTTCGACCTGGGCCGCGCCGAAGACCGCCTCTACATCGCCATGGAATACGTGGAGGGCTACGACCTCAACGCGCTCCTGCGCGAGTGCACCAAGCGCAAGGTGGCGATGCCGCTGGAGTTCGCGGTGCACATCGTCATGGAGGCCCTGCGCGGCCTCGACTACGCCCACCGTCGTGAAGACGACGCCGGGCACCGGCTGGGCATCGTGCACCGCGACGTGTCGCCTTCGAACCTGCTCGTCTCCCTCGAGGGCGAGGTGAAGGTTTGCGACTTCGGCATCGCCCACGCCAACGACGTGGTGCAAAAGCCCGACACCAAGGTCGACGAAGCCATCAAGGGCAAGGCTGGCTACATGAGCCCGGAGCACGCGCGGGGCGAGGCGCTCGATGCGCGCGCCGATGTGTTTGCCGCGGGCATCGTGCTGTGGGAGCTCTTGGCCGGCCGGCGCATGTACAAGTCGGGCGGCGACGTACCGCTGCTGGAGCAAGCGCGGCGGGCCGAAGTACCCGAGCTCCCCAAGCGCGGCGTTGCGGGCGAGGAGCGCCTGCACGCCATCGTCGCCAAGGCGCTGGCGAGGGAGAAGACCGATCGCTTCGAGTCTGCGGCGGGCATGCTGCGGGAGCTGGAGGGTTGGTTCGACGAGCAGCGGCTCTTGGCCAGCTCCATCAAGTTCGGCGAGTGGCTGGTCTCGAGCTTCGGCACCGTCACCATCGACGACCGTCGTGCCCGCGAGCAGGTGCTCACCCCGAGTGGGCACGTGGCCATCGCCAAGGACCTGAGCCGGGGCGTGGCGCCCATCGTGGTGCGCGATTTGCCGACCGAAGAGACGACCCTGCCGCTCCCGCGCGCAGACAACACCGCGGAGCCGCCGCCGGTGGTCGAGGTCACCGCGCCGCTCCCCTCCGCGCCGACACCGCCGCCCAAGGCGCGCAAGGCTCCTTTGGTGGGCGCCATGATTCCCTCGCCCGGCGCCATGCGCGCCTTCAAGGAGCTGGCCCGTGCCGAGCCCAAGGCGCCGATAGATGCACCCGAGCCGCAGGTCGAGATCGTGGGCGCGCCGACCGAGAACACGGCCACCGTCGCCGACCCCGCGGCGCCGAGCCGCGCCTGGATGTTCATCGCCATCGGCGTGCTTGCGCTCCTCGCCGCCGGATACTTCGCGCTCAAACCATGAGCCTCGTCGCCGAGCTGGCGCTGCCGGTTCCGCTCGCGCACACCTTTAGCTACGTGGTGCCACCCAAGCTGGTGGCGCAGGCGCTCAAGGGCGCGCGATGCGTGTGCCCGTTCCGCTCCAAGAAGCTGGTGGGCGTGGTGGTGGCCTTGCGCGAAGAAGAGGCGCCGGACCCCAAGCTGAAGTCGATCGCGCAGGTGCTGGGCGAGCCTTCGCTCCCGGAGGATCTCGTGGACTTTCTCCGCGACATCGCCGGCTACTACCTGGCGCCCATTGGCGAGGTAGTGCGGCTGGCGCTTCCGCCCATGGACCGCGTGACCGAGCAGGCGCTGCAGGAGCCGTCGCTCTTTCCCGATGCGACCCGCGGCGTGGCGCCGCGCAAGGTTCAGTGGGTGCTGCCCACCGACGGCGCGCTGCCTTCGGACCTCAAGCTCTCGGCGCAACAGGCAGGCGTGTTGGCCCACGTGCGCAGCGTCGGCGCTTCGCAGGTGGCGCGCCTCGAGCAAACCTGGAAGAGCGCGCGCGCCGCCACCGCCAAGCTGGTGGAGCTGGGCCTCCTGCGCTTCGAAGAGCGCGAACGCCCCGACGATCCGTTCTTCCGCGAGGGCGCCGAGAAGGAGCCGGTGCCCACCCTCACCGAGGCGCAAGACGCCGCGGCGCAGACCATTCGTGAGGCGATAGCCGACGGCAAGGGCCACACCTTTCTCCTGCGGGGGGTCACCGGCTCCGGCAAGACCGAGGTGTATTTTCGCGCCATCGAAGACACCAAGGCCCGCGGCCGCAGCACCATCGTACTGGTGCCGGAGATTGCCCTCACGCCGCAGCTGGTGGCGCGCTTTCGCGGGCGCTTCGGCGACGCCGTGGCGGTGCTCCACTCGGGGCTCACCCCCAAGGAGCGCCTCGGCATGTGGAGCCGCCTTCGCAGCGGCCAGGTCGACGTGGTCATCGGCGCTCGCAGCGCGCTCTTCGCGCCGGTGGCCAAGCTCGGCCTGCTGGTGGTCGACGAGGAGCACGACCCTTCCTTCAAGCAAGAAGAGGGGGTGCGCTATCAAGCGCGCGACATGGCCATTCTGCGCGCACATCGCGCCAGCGCGGTGGCCATCTTGGGCAGCGCGACGCCCTCGCTCGAGACCGAGTACCTGGTGCTGGAGGGCAAGGCGCGGGTGCTCGAATTGCCCACCCGCGCTCGCGCCCAGGAGCTCCCCGAGGTGCGGGTGATCGATCTCCGCAAGACCGGCCCCGGCCCCACCGGCGACAAGCGCATCTCGCTGCCCCTCCATCGCGCCCTGGAAGACGCGCTCTCTCGCGGCGAGCAGAGCATCCTCTTCCTCAATCGCCGCGGTTTCTCGCCGAGCGCCCGTTGCGAGAAGTGCGGCAAGCACGCCGAGTGCCCCAACTGCTCGGTGGCGCTCACCTATCACAAGCGCCGAGGCAGCACCCTACGCTGCCACTACTGCGATTACGAGATTCCGATGCTTGCAAACTGCACGCACTGCGGCAGCGCGGAGATCGCCCTCGAAGGCATTGGCACCGAGCGCTTGGAAGAGACGCTATCGGCGGCCTTTCCCAGCGCCCGGGTGGCGCGCCTCGATCGCGACGTGGCGAGCGGAAAAGAGGTGGAGAAGATCCTCACGCGCGTGCGCAACCGCGAGGTCGACATCCTGGTGGGCACCCAGATGGTGACCAAGGGGCACGACCTGCCCGCGGTCACCTTGGTGGGCGTCATCAACGCCGACGCAGCGCTCTCCATCCCCGACTTTCGCGCCGCCGAGCGGGCGTTTCACCTGATGGTGCAGGTGGCAGGCCGCGCAGGCCGCGGCGACGCCAAGGGCCGCGTGCTCATCCAGACCTACGATCCCGATCACCCGGCCATCAAGGCCGCGGTGCGCCACGACGTGCGCGCCTTCACCGAGCGCGAGATGCTGGCCCGCAAAGAGCTTCTCTATCCGCCCTACGCGCGCCTGGTGCTGGTGCGGGTCGACGGACCGGATGAGGCAGAAACACTCGGCGCCGCGCGCCTGCTGGCCGAGGTCGCCCGGCGCGTGGCCGGCAACGCGGTCGAAGTAGTGGGCCCGGCGCCGGCGCCGCTTACCCGCCTCAAGGCGCGCTTTCGCTTCCGGCTTATGCTTCGGGGGCAGAGCCGCAAGCACCTGCGCGATGTGGCGCGCGCGGTGTACGCGGCGATGGCCGATCTGCCGCGAAAAGTGCACGCCACCGTCGACATCGACCCGGTGCAGTTCCTGTAGGACGGGCTCTTCGGGCTAGAATGGACGGCGATGAGCGGCACACCGTCTACCAAGAGCCTGCGCGCGATGCCCGACCCCGAGACCCTGTGGAAGCGCTGCGTGAGCCTGGCGCTGGCGGAACTGGCGATTGGCTCCGAGTATCCGCACTACCGGCTCGATGCGTCGTGGGAGAAGGGAGCCCTCTTCACACGCGACAACGGCGCGGGGGACAACTACGCCATCGCGTTCGTCAAGGCCGGCGTGCTGATCCGCGGGTTCGATCATACTTCCCGCATGAGCCCGTACCAGTCCGACGACGAGAAGACGTCGTGGCCGGGAATGTTCGATGCCGTCCCGCGCTCGATGCGCGACCTCGTGGACGATCCTCGCGTCTTGCCCGACCCCCGCGACGTCACGTTCTGCATTGCCCACGGCTATGGCCTCGCCAAGTGGGTCGTCGGTGTCACCAAGTTCCCCGCCGACTATGACGAGATGCCGGGTGACGGCTCGCGTTGGCTGCTTGCGTCCCTCGCCGCGGGCCCTCGGCAGTTCGTGGATTGGGCGGTCGACTACTACGGGCGACCGATTCCCCATGAGCCCATCGCCACGCTCTTCGCTCACGGCGTGCTGCAGGACGCGGCGTTGGCAAAGATCAACCCCAAGGTCGACGTGGCTGCCATTCGAAGGCTCGCTGACGCAACGCGGTACGGAAAGAGTGGGCGGCCTCCGTTCGATTGAGGTCCGGATCGGAAAAATCCGCGGCGTGCGCTAACGGTCGCGGGGCCTCGCGCGTCTTTGGGCCATGAGAAAAGCGCTGCTGTTCTGTACGTCGCTGTCGCTCACCCTGGCGACCGGCCTGGCCCGGGCCGACTCGGCCATCACCATCGACGCCGACAAGCCGGACCCGCCCGGCTACGTGTGCCTGGTGAAGCGGGTGGGGAACGGAAAGGCCAGCAAAGACGTGAAGGTGTGCACCCCCAAGGAGAAGCGGCACGAGCCCTCCGGCAAGGGAGACCGGAAGACCGCGTCGTGACGCCGTTCGAGCTCTCGTGGGCCGGCGGCACCGCCGAGCGGCACTTTCGCGCGCGGCGGAAGCGTCAGCACGTGGACGACTTCCCGTGGGATGGCGTGGACGTGGCGGCCTACCGCCCGGAGGTCGTCGAGGCGGCGCAGGCCTCGTGGACCGAGGGTGCGTTCTTCGAGTACTGCTCGGGCGCCACCTTCGCGGCGGTGTCTCGGGCGCTCCTGGAGGCCGGCGCGCCCATCGATCTGGTGGGCATGGTGGGCGACTTCGTGGCCGACGAGATGCTGCATGTGGAGCTCAACGCGCGCATGGCCATGGCGTTCGGAGGCGCCGCGCCGAGGCTCGTCGATCTCGCGGACCTGGTGCCCGCCTGCACGCCCGGCCTCTCGCCGTTTCACACGGCGGTGGAGCTCGCGCTGCGCATCGGGGTCGCCGAGGCACTGACCGTGCCCATCCTCGCCGAGGTCTCCCGCGCCTCGCGCCACCCCTTGACCCATGCGGTCCTCGCGAAGCTCGCCCGCGACGAGGGGCCGCACGCGGCGTTGGGGCTCCTGGTGCTGGAGTGGGCCGATGATCGCCTCACGGAAGCCGATCGCGCGCGTCTCGCGGTGGCCGCAGAGGCATCGATGGTCTCGTACCGGGTCGACCGCGCGCGGGTCGCCGCACAGCACGTGCCGCAGGAGATCGCGCAGGAGATGTCCGACGCGGGGTTCGCCGAGCCGGCCCGCTACGTGGCCACCCTCGACCGCGCCATGGAGCAACGGGTGTGGGAGCCGCTCTCGACCTTTGGCATTTTCCCGCCGCCTCCGTGCTCGTGCGAGACTCCGGGGATGCGACCCCAGAACGCCGGCGAGAACGCGTGACGCGGCGCGGTGGCGAGCTCGTTGCGGTGGCGCCTTTGCAAGGCAGCGCAGCCGCACCGCTCGACGCCGCGGCGTTCGCCCTCGTGTTCCGAAAATATGCGCGCATGGTGCACGGAATCGGTCTGTCGCGTGTGACGCCCGCGGAGGCCGACGATCTGGTGCAGGACGTGTTCCTTGCCGCCATGGAGAACCTGCACGCGCTCGCCCACGTCGAGGCCGTCGGCGGTTGGCTCGCGCAGATCGCCCGCAATCGCGCCCACGACGTGCTTCGGCGAAGAAAGCGGGCGCCGCCGGAGAGCGACGTGGGCCCGTCCGGGAGCGCATGCGGTCCCGAGGACGCCGCCGAGGCGCGGCGGATCCTCGCGAAGATCCAGGCGCTCCCGGAGGCCTACCGGGAGACGCTCGTGCTCCGCCTGGTAGAGGGCCTGACCGGGCCGGAGATTGCCGAGCAAGTGGGGCTCACCCCCGACTCCGTGCGGGTCAACTTGCACCGAGGCATGAAGCTCCTGAGGGAAGCGCTATGAACGACGAACAGGACTATCTCTTCGATGGCAGCGGCGCCGTCGACCGCGAGGTGGAGGCGCTCGAAAAGGCGCTTCGCCCGCTCGCCTACCGAGAGCGGGAGCACGCGGTCGCAACGAAGACGCGCGCGAAGGCGAGCTGGCCCATCCGCGCGGCAGCGATTCTGGCGCTGGCGGCAGCGGTGGCGCTCATGGTGTACCATTGGCGTGCCCCGCAGGCGCCGGTCGCGGGCGTGAGCGGGCCGTCGTTCCTGGTGGTTCGCGAGACCGGCGCTCCGACCATCGGCGGCGCGCGATTCGCCGGCAGTGGCGACTTGCACCAGGGCGCGTGGCTCGAGACCGACTCCAGCTCCCGCGCGATCATTCGCGTGGCCGACATCGGCAACGTGCGGGTGTCGCCCGACTCCAAGGTTCGCATCGTGCGCACCGGCGAGCACGAGCACCGGCTGGCCCTCGATCGCGGACGCATCGACGCGGTCGTCAATGCGCCGCCGCGGCTCTTCGTGGTCGACACGCCTTCGGTGTCGGCGGTGGACCTCGGATGCGCGTATCACCTGGTGGTGAAGGACGACGGCTCTTCGCTCCTGCACGTCGACAGCGGGCAGGTCTCGCTCGAGGGCAAGGGGCGCGAGGCGTGGGTCCCCGCCGGCGCCGACTGCATGACGCGCAGGGGGCTGGGACCGGGCACGCCCAGCTGGACCGACAGCACGCCGGCCTTTCACGCGGCGCTCGTCGCCTTCGACTGGGAGCATGGCCCGCTCGAGCCGGTGCTGCGTGAGGCCGACACGCCGGATACACTCTCGCTGTGGCACGTGCTCCAGCGGGTGCCCGAGGGCGATCGCCCGAAGGTGGCGCAGCGCATCGAGAAGCTGGCGCCCTACGTCTCGGTGTCCGAGCCCGTCTTGAAGTCGCTCGATCCGCCGGCCTTGCTCACGCTCCGAGAATCGCTCTCGAAGATCTGGTAGCGCTCAGGATCGCCGCAAGCGCAGCGGCTTTCCGGCCTCGCGCTGAATCACGCCCTTCGCCTCGAGATCGAGCTGCGCGGCCTTGAGCCACCAGCCGGCCTTGTCGCCGCCAGGAAAGAGCGCCTCCGGCAGAAGCGGCAGGAGCTTTGCCTTGGCCTCGGCCACGGTGAGGCCCGGCGAGGTCTTGGGGAGCACGGCGAGGAGCGCCTTTCGCATCGCCTCGTACTTGGCGCGATCCACGCGCACGGTGCGGCCCGGCGACGTGAAGTTCTCGATCTCGATCTTGGCGGGGTCAGACGGCATCGTACGTGCTCCTTGCAATGTCGAAGTTCGGTGCGCGAAAGCCCATGCAGGCCCAGGCCCAGAGTAGCCGAACGAAGAATCCGCCGGAGTGGCCGGCGGCGGCGGGCACGTCGCCCGTGAAGCGTGTTCCCTCCGGTGCGTCGCGGGTCATGACGCGCGTTTCCAGCGGCGGCTGATCGGCGGGCGGGAATCGCCCGGTGTACAGGCTGAGCCAGTGGCCGTTGGTGAATTCCATGAACATCGGTGTGTCGCAACAGGTCGCCACCACGCGCCGGGTCTTGCTGGTCGGCGTGAGGCGATGCTCGCGGAGCGCGCTGGGCTCATGGGTCCAGTGCACGCGGTCCTTCCGGTAGAGGGCGCACCGCGTGCCGCCGTCGGCCTCCAGGAGCGGAGGCGCGTCGCTCGCCGGGAGCCCGGGCGCCGCGGCCTGGCAGCTCTTGCAGTAACAAGCGGTGACGACGATGGGCGCACCCTCGGTGCGGAGCGTGAACGCGCCGCAGTGGCAGCTGGCGGACCTCGAGTGCTTCATGGTGCGCGAAAACCTAGAGAGATTGGTCTCGGGATCCAAGTAGGCAACAATTTCTTAGCTAGGTACGAAAAACATACTATTGCGCTATTTCCCATGGCTCGACCCCAACCCAAACACGCTCCTGCACCGGAGTGCCCGGCCCCCCTCGCGTTCACCATGCTGGGCGGAAAGTGGAAGCTCTGGATCCTGCAGATCCTGATCTTCGAGGGCACGCAGCGCTTCGGCTCGCTCAAGCGCGCCGTCGCGGGCATCACCCAGACCATGCTCACCAGCCAGCTGCGCGCACTGGAAGAGGATGGGCTGGTCGCTCGCGAGGTCTTTGCCGAGGTACCCCCGCGCGTCGAGTACACGGCGACCGAAGACGCCATGGATCTCGTCCCCATGTTCACGTCCATGCACGACTGGTGGAAGCGCCGAGAGAAGCGCGCGTCGCGCCGTGCGTGAAGTACGGTTCTGCAAAAGAGTGTGCGACGTGGGCGCCCGGCGCGGCTCTCTTCCCCATGAAGTCGAAGATTCAGCTCATCGTTGCCAGTCTGGTCGGCGCGCTCGCCCTTCACGGTGCTCTCGCGGCGTGCTCGGCAGGCAGCTCGGGTTCCGGCGCGCCCGGCGAGAAGTCGGCCTACGCGGGCACCACCGACGCCCCTGCGTGCGCCCAGTGGGAGGTGCGCACCTTCGCGCCGGTGAAGTTCGGCTATGCCCCGTTCAGCTACGTGGACACCGACGGCAAGACCCAGAACGTGCGATTTCCCGCGCTCGAAGCCATGAGCCTGGAGCCCGGCTGGGAGCCGCTGGGCGACTACTCCGGCGCGAGCATCCTCGCCCGCCACTGTCTCAAGTAGTCAGTCGCGGCCGCCGTCGGCGGGCAAACCGTAGGCGTCGCCGGCGCTGATGGGCGGAAGGTCCCCGCCGTCGCCGCCCCCGGAAACGCCGGCGCTGCAACCAGCCAGCGAAGCGCCGCTGGCGGCCGCCGCTGCGCCCACCATGACCACCGCGGCGCGCCCCAGCACGCCGATGGGGCGACCCGGTGCGGGTGGCTCGGCGAACGACGCGGGGAGCGCGGCTCCGCAGAACGGGAATCCGCCCTCGACGATTCGGATGTGCCGTCCGCACTCCAGGCATGCACGCAGCTTTGCTCTCATGGGTCGTCCTTCTGGTTCGCCGGTTCGATGTTCTCTTCCCGTATCTCGAAGATGCCGTGGTCGAACGGCTCGCAGCGACGTTGTCAATGGCGACGGCGCCGGTGGCCATCCGAACCAACTCACGTCGGCGGGCGCGGGCGCCATCGATGCCCACTACGACGAGGCCGGAAACCTCGAGGATCTCTTGCTCCGCCGCACGGGCACCTGCACGGGCGGAAACTGCATTCAACGCTTCGCGTACGAGTGGGACGAGGACGGCAGTCTGGCGCGAGCGCGCCGATGGGACTACACCACCCTGCCTGGCGGCGAGCCCACGTACCCGCTGCTCCCCACGCGGACCGCGGACTGGGAGGACAACTACGCCTACAGCGGCATGAGTCGGGTGCGAAAGACGGACCGAAATTCCGCGGGCGTCGAGCGTCACACGCTCGAGGTATTCGATTCGCTTCGGGTGAATCAAGCGACGTACGATGCGGGCACCTCGGACTACTTGCGAACGAACGCGAACGAGACGGCATATCTCGCCGGCCTCGCGCGAGCACAGTACATCGCCAGTGGCGTGCCCGTTCGAGCAGCGGGCGACACGACCCACGTGTTCTTCTCTGCTGGCGATCATCTTGGCTCCACCAACGTGGTGTTCGACCAGAAGGCCAGCGAGCTCGTGGAGAAGGTGACGCAAGACGGTTTTGGGAGAACCGAGTCGGACTATCGCCCAGCCCGCTGGGCGGGGTACCGCGAGGACTACCGCTTCACCGGCAAGGAGGAGGACATCGAGGTAGGCGCGACGTACTTCGGCGCCCGCTACTACAGCCCCTACCTCGGCCGCTTCATGAGCGCTGATCCGCTCTGGATCCATGCCCGCGGCGGCGACTCCAACCCCTACGCATACGTAGGCGGCCGCCTCTCCCACGCCACCGATCCGTTCGGATTGGAGACGTTCACGGACGTCGAAGTCGTCGATCGATATCGGGTCACTTCGGTCTATAACGATGTCACTCATGAAACCGAAATATCTATCTACGACCTGTGGCCG